>NZ_STGF01000001.1 GCF_005222705.1 Paenibacillus sp. SY21-1
CTCAGGTCGGCTACGCATCGTCGCCTTGGTGAGCCGTTACCTCACCAACTAGCTAATGCGCCGCAGGTCCATCTGCAAGTGACAGATTGCTCCGTCTTTCCCGGCTCTCTCATGCGAGAGAGTCGATTATCCGGTATTAGCATTCGTTTCCGAATGTTATCCCGGTCTTGCAGGCAGGTTACCTACGTGTTACTCACCCGTCCGCCGCTAAGTTATCCCCGAAGGAATAACTCCGCTCGACTTGCATGTATTAGGCACGCCGCCAGCGTTCGTCCTGAGCCAGGATCAAACTCTCCATAAAGGATTTTTCGCTTCGACCGAGGTCGGAGAGAAAAGATCCAGGTTTGTTTGTAGCTCATTACTTAACTAGCTATTGTAAAACTTGTTTGGATTTTGACGTGATCCATTTGTTCAGTTTTCAAAGAACTTGCTGTCACACTTTGTCGTGACAAGAAATCATATTACCAGATCGCCTATGCGATGTCAACAACTTTTTTCAATGCTTAATTTCCATTGTTTCTCGTTGTTTTCCTTCGCCTCAGAAGCGACAAGAAATAATATATCATTATCCCACAAACATTGCAAGCACTTATTTTCGTTTTTTTATAATTACATTCGAATATTGGCTTTGGGCTGTTTATTTGTTTTATTGACAATCATTCTCAATGATTCTAACATACTTGTAAAGCTATCCAGTTGAGCTGGACTATATGGAGGGAGTTTGTAACGTTGACTATGAGCCTCCAAACCATCACGAGCAGCATCGTGATCATCTTAACCGGAGCAGGGATATGGGTAAGCGGAATGGCCGTCTCGTCATTCTATTGGCGCAGGAAGTGCAGGAGTCACCAGCCGTTAAGCAGCCTGGCTCTACAGCATATAACGGGAGGCGTCGTTATTTTCGACGAAAACGGGAATCTGATTAAAGCTAATCAGACGGCAAAAAAATACGGTTTTTCCTTACAAAGAGAACCGTCCTCTGCCAAAGGACCTTTCTTCTATTATCTAGATGGGGTTACGCCGCTGCCCTTTGTGGAGCAACCCCTTTCGCGTTTGCTGGCGGGGAACAGCCGCTTCGAGCAAGAGCTGTGGATCATGCCGGAGGAAGGCAAGCCGGGCAGCATCGTACGCATTAGCGCCAAACGAATTGAAGCTGGCGCCCGCCATAAAGCAGCCCTCATGCTTGAAATTCATGACATTACCACGACCAAATGGGCGGAGAAACGATTGGAAGTGAGCGAGCAGCGCTTTAAGTCGCTTTTTGAGCATAATCCAGATTGCGTTTTCTGGTTTGATCTGGAGGGCAGGCTTCTATCGGTCAATCCGGCGCTTCAGCGACTGACAGGCTACTCCAAAAAGGAACTGGAAGGAATCACGCTCGGCTCGCTAATCAATCGACAGGTAGGGCCGACAGCGGACTCGCTTCTACAAAAGGTGCAAAGCGGACAGCTAGAGCAGTTCGAGACGAGGTTTGCCCATAAGGATGGACATGAATTGTATATGCAGGCTACCGTTATTCCCATCACCGTTAACAGCCAGCTTGTCGGCATCTATTTAATCGCACAGGACATTACGGCCAAACGGGAGGCGTTGGAAACGATCCGCAGCATTGCGTATTTCGACTCGCTGACCGGACTTCCGAACCGTCATCATTTTTATGAGCATTGGAATGAAGCGCTCCTGCCAGCCAACGATCAGAGCTCCCCGCCCCCTGCACGGGCCGCCATATTATTTGTTGATCTTGATCGTTTCAAAATGATTAACGATTCGCTTGGCCATCGCGCAGGGGACGCTTTATTGCAGGAATCGGCGCTCCGAATGAAGCGCTGCGTCGGACAATCAGGCATCGTTGCCCGGTTAAGCGGCGATGAGTTTGTCGTTTTGCTGTATGAATTGTCAAAAACGGATTGCCTGGACATAGCGGCTGCCATTAATGAGGCGCTGGCCGTGCCGGTTCTATACGATAATTACCCGCTGCAAACGACCGCGAGCATCGGTATCAGCCTGTTTCCCGAGCATAGCGCCGATCCTGAGCAGCTCCTTCAATTCGCGGACATAGCCATGTATCGGGTGAAAGAGCAAGGGAAAAACGGCGTGATGTTTTTTGATCAGGAAATGAATGAGGCTATTTTGAGGCGCACGCAATTGGAGGCAGAGCTCAGATCGGCCCTCGACAACGAGCGGCTAGTGCTTCATTACCAGCCTCAAACCGATGCCGCAAACGGTAGGCTCCTTGGTTTTGAAGCGCTTGTACGATGGCAGCACTCGGAGCGGGGCATTATTTCGCCGCTGGAATTTATTCCGATTGCGGAGGAATCGGGTCTGATCACCGCTTTGGGAGGATGGGTGCTGCGTGAAGCTTGCCGGCAAGCAAGAGCGTGGCTAGACTGCGGATTCCCTCCCTTTACGATAGCCGTCAATATTTCCATGAAGCAATTCCAGGATGAGGAGCTCTACGCTACGATTGCCCAGGCCCTCGCCGAGGCTCGCTTGCCAGCGTCGTATCTTGAGCTTGAAATTACGGAGAGCATCGGCCTGCAGGGGGCTGATCGGGTGATCGACAAGCTGAACAAGCTGAAGTCCTTGGGCGTTCGCATAGCCATTGATGATTTCGGAACGGGCTACAGCTCCCTTCATTATTTGCAGAAGCTGCCTCTCGACACGTTAAAAATCGATAAATCGTTTATACGCAATATGGAAAGCGAAGCGGCCGGAGCCTCCATTGTTCGTTCCATCATTGACTTAGCCCACAGTCTCAAGCTGACTGTGCTTGCTGAAGGGGTCGAGCATCGCTGGCAGGTAGACAAACTGGCTGAATTCGGATGCGACAGGCTGCAAGGCTATTATATGGCAAGACCTATGGCGGCGCCGGATGCCAAGGCTTGGACGCTTCAAGCCGAGCATGAGTCGATCTAAAACCGATATCTGCTGCATGTCAAAAAAGCTGTGAGCCCATGCAGGGTCACAGCTTTTTGGTATTGATCCAGTAAACCGACCAGATGGTTCATTATCCGCCTTCCTGAGGCGATCAGCCAGAAACTTCACCCAGCAGCCGCAGCAGTTCTTCCTCATCCTCGATCACCGTAATGCCCAGTTCACGCGCCTTGGTCAGCTTGCTCCCCGCTTTATCGCCGGCAATGACAAAATCGGTCTTCTTGGAGACGCTGCCCGATATTTTGGCCCCGCACGCCTCCAGCTTTGCCGCCGCCTCGTCGCGGGACAGCGTCGGCAGCGTGCCGGTCAGCACAACCGTTTTGCCGCTGAAGACACTGTCCTCACGCACTACCAGCTTCTGCTCCGCTTCTGCCTTTACGCCAAGAGCGCGCATCCGCTCGATGCTGGTTAACGCGATCGGATCGTTAAAGAAGGTAACGATGCTATCGGCTACGATACCTCCAACATCAGGCAATGAGATAAGCTCCTCCGCCGTTGCCCCCATTAACGCATCCAGACTGCCATAATGATCGGCCAGCATGCGTGTTGTGGATTTGCCCGTGTTCGGAATGCCCAGCGCATACAAAAAAGCGGATAGCTCGCGGCTTTTGGATTTCTCAAAAGCTTCAAGCAGCTTGTTGGCCTTCCGCTCGCCGAAACGCTCCAGACGAATCAAATCGTCAAACGTCAGCGCGTACAAATCGGCAGGGTCGCGCACGAAGCAATCTTTGTACAACTGCTCGGCGGTCATTACGCTAAACGTATCAATATCCATCGCATCCCGCGATGCAAAGTGCGTGATGCGGCCGATAATTTGCGGCTGGCAGGCCAGCTTGTTGTTGCAGAACAAATGCGCGCCGCGCTGCTCCAGCTCTGTTCCGCAGGAAGGACACATCGCCGGATAGACAATTTCCGCCCCCTCCTCCTCATCGGCTTTACCCAATATTTCGGGAATCACGTCGTTGGAGCGTCGAATCGTAACAGGCGTGCCTAAAGCGAATTTCAAGTTTTTACGCTCGATATCGCCAATATTGTTCAGCGTGCAGTTCTGAACGGTAACACCGGCCAATTCCACAGCTTCCACTCTAGCCACCGGAGTAATTTTGCCGGTGCGTCCCACTTCCCACGATACCGATTCAAGCACCGTCGTCGTCTCTTCGGCTTCGAATTTGAACGCTACCGCCCAGCGGGGGAATTTATCCGTATAGCCCAGCGCCTCGCGCGTGCGCATATCGACAACCTTTACGACGGCGCCGTCAATGAGATAATCAAGCTGCGCGCGCTGCTCGGTTATTTTCTCAAGCTCGGTCACCACATCCTCAATTTGCTCCATATAAGTCACATAAGGGTTGACCTTAAAGCGATTTTCCAACAAAAATTGCTGCATTTCGCGATGGTTCTCGAACGTAACGCCGTCCGCATAACCAATATTGTAGAAAAAGGCGTTCAGCCTCCGCTCCGCTGTCGTCTTGGGATTCAGATTGCGGAGCGCCCCGGCCGCTGCGTTGCGGGCATTTTTGAGCGGCTCGACAGCCGTTTCATTATACTTCGCAAGAACGGACAGCTGCATGATGCCTTCACCTTGCACTTCAATAATGCCGTTCGTAAACGGAATGGAGAGCGGAACAGAGCGGATCGTGCGCACTTGCTGCAAAATGCCTTCACCAACCGTACCGTTGCCGCGCGTGGCCGCCTGAACAAGCTGGCCATCCTCGTAGGTCAGATTCAGCGTTAAGCCGTCGAATTTAAGTTCCACAACATAAGAGGGCTGAGGAAGCGGTTCTTCTTCCGCATGCTTCGTGTTGTAATCGGCGATCGCTTTAAGCAGACGCGTATTCCAGGTCAGCAAATCCTCGGCATTCTGCGCCTTGTCCAAGCTCCACAAACGCGCGCGGTGCTTATAAGGCTCAAAGCCGGCCAGCAGCTCGCCTCCAACCCGCTGCGTTGGCGAATCCGGCAGCACTTGGCCTGTCTCCGTCTCCAGAGCGACAAGCTCGTCATACAATTTGTCATAATCCGCATCGTCGATGGTCGGCTGATCCAAGGTGTAGTAACGATAATTGTGCTCCGTAATGATGGCAGCTAGCTGCTGCATTCTCTCCAATTTGGCGTCCACAGGCGGCTCCTCCTCTATTCTACTTTTGTAATCGGGGCAAACTCAGCCATAAGCTGCTTCAGTCCGATCGGCGCATTAAACGCAACATTCACCTGCCGGTCGTTGCCCGTCCCCTTGACGGCGACGACCGTGCCGATGCCCCACTTGCCGTGCGACACCCGGTCGCCGGCAACGAAGTTGCGGTCGGCGGCTGCGCCAGCGCCAGCCGCCGCGCCGTTTCCGGCCGCCCGGGCGGCGTCCTGCAGCGGCGTGCTTACCCGCACGCCGCCGCCTCTGCCGCCCGACGCGGCGCTCGTTCCCCCGGCTCCGCCCGGGGAACGGAAGCCCGGCGCTCCCGCGGACGGCGCTCCGCCGCCCCGGGCCGCGCCATAGCGGCCGGCTGCGCCTGACGCAGCAGCAGCGCCGCCGCCAATCCGGCCGGCGCGCATCGCGCCTGCTCCGCCGGCCGAGGTGCCCTCGCGCACTTCCTCCGGTATTTCCTGGAGGAAGCGCGAGGGCGAGTTGCTCGCGGTGCGGCCGAACAGGGTCCGCATCCGCGCGCAGGTCAAGTACAGGCGCTTCTCCGCGCGCGTGATGCCGACGTAAGCGAGCCGCCGCTCTTCCTCAAGCTCCTCGTTGTCCGTCAGCGCGCGGCTGTGCGGGAAGATGCTCTCCTCCATGCCGATAATAAACACGACCGGGAACTCCAGTCCCTTGGCGCTGTGCATCGTCATCAGCACGACCGCATCCTTGTTCTTCTCCTTGTCTTCCTCATCATTGTTCATGGAATCGATGTCGGCAATGAGAGCCAGATCCGTAAGGAAGGAGACAAGCGTCCGATCCTCGTTGCGGTTCTCGAAATCCATCGTTACGGACAAAAACTCCTCGATATTCTCAAGCCGCGCCTTCGATTCCAGCGTATTCTCCAGATGGAGCTCAAGCCGGTATTGCGACAGCTCCAGCACCTTCTCCGTCAGCTCCGTTACCGACAAATAATCGACCATACGCGTCAAATGATCGATAATCTCATAAAACTCGCGAAGCAGCGTCCGGGTGCGTCCATTGACATCCACCTCGCCCAGCTGCCCCAGCACGCGATAAATCGACGTCCCGCGCCGCGCCGCCTCATCGGCGAGCTTGCCGACCGTCGTATCGCCGATGCCCCGTTTAGGCACATTGATGATTCGCTGCAGGCTGATGTCGTCGTCAGGATTGGACACAAGGCGCAAATAGGCCAGCAGGTCCTTGATCTCCTTGCGGTCGTAGAACTTGATGCCGCCGACAATCTGATAAGGGATGTCCGACTTGATCAGAATTTCCTCAATGACCCGCGATTGCGCATTGGTGCGGTACAGAATCGCATGATCGGAAAACTTGTAGCGCGTGTCCTTGCCGCTCACGTTCCGGCGAATTTCTCCTGTAACAAAATAACCTTCCTCATGCTCGCTGTCCGCCTGGTACAGCTTGATCTTGTCTCCCGCTCCCTGATCGGTCCAGAGCTTCTTGGGCTTGCGCCCGCTATTGAGCTTGATAACGGCGTTGGCGGCATCCAGAATGTTCGAGGTGGACCGATAATTCTGCTCCAAAAGAATCGTGCGCGCTTCGGGATAGTCGCCTTCAAAATTAAGAATGTTGGTAATGTCCGCTCCGCGCCAACGATAGATCGACTGATCGCTGTCGCCTACGACACAGATGTTATGATGCTTGTCGGCCAGCATGCGCGTTAGCATATACTGTGCCCTGTTCGTATCCTGATACTCGTCCACATGAATATAGCGGAACTTGTTTTGATAAAACTCCAGCACCTCCGGCATATCCTTGAACAGCTGAATCGTCAGCATGATCAGATCGTCGAAATCGCAAGAGTTGTTGCTGCGCAGCCGCTTTTGATATTTCTCGAACACATCGGCCACAATGCCTTCAAAAAAATCGCCCGCCTTTTGGTTATACTGCTCCGGCGTCACCAGCTCGTTCTTTGCGGCGCTGATCGCAGCCTGTACAGCTTTCGGCTCAAACTTTTTCGTATCCAGGTTCATATCCTTCATGCAGCCGCGAATGACGGACAGCTGATCGGAGGAATCCAGAATAGAGAAATTGGATGTAAACCCGATATGGTGAATGTCCCTCCGCAAAATACGGACGCACATCGAGTGGAAGGTTGATACCCAAATATCGCGGCCCGACGGCCCGATCAGCGCGCTTACCCGCTCCTGCATTTCTCTTGACGCTTTATTTGTAAAGGTTATCGCCAGAATGCTCCATGGCGCCACACGTTTCTTTTCGATGAGATAAGCAATCCGGTGCGTAAGCACGCGCGTCTTGCCGCTGCCGGCCCCGGCCATAATGAGCAAAGGTCCCTCCGTCGCAAGAACCGCGTCCCGCTGCGGCGGGTTCAGCTTCTGCACAGCTTGCTCGATTCCGATGTAATTGAACATTTTGTAACTCCTTTGTTCGCATTTGTTCGCCTTTTTTCAGTATAGCTAACAGCCTTGCCTATTTCAATTCCCAATACCAAATCCAACGCTGCCGCGGCTCCCTATAACCGGCTATCAAAGTCAGTACAGTCGCTCTTTGGCGCGTGACAGCCGTCTTTTCCGCGAAATCCTGATTCATGCAAACCGTAAAATAAAAAAGACGCCGCGCATCATGATCAGGCTGTCCGTCTCATTCCTGATGCGCAGCGTCTCCGCCCTGTATGCCAATTATACCGTTCGCCAATATCCCCGACAATGACAGCCTGCACAGAGAGACAACAGCCTGCCTCGGTTTGTGACCGCCTATTCCAGCTGCCGGCCATGCCGCCAGCAGCGCCAGTCTATTCTGCCGCCGCCTGTTCGGCCATTTCAGGCTTGACCGCCGCTACCGTCGATAAAGCTGCCGCCAAATCCGAATAGATGATATTGCCGACGACTACGGTATGCGCAGATGCGGCCGCTTGTCTCGCTTTCTCCGCATCGTCAATCCCGCCGCCGTAGAACAGCCTCGCTCCGTCAATCGTCGCGCGTGCCCGCTTTAACAGCTCCATATCCCCGAAACGGCCGCTATATTCCAAATAGACGACGGGGAGACGCATCAAGCGGTCGGCCATGCGGACATGAGCGATCACTTCTTCCTCGCCCAGCTCGGTCTGTGCGGAAGTAATCCGCGCTGCCGCGGCATCCGCATTCAGAATAATATATCCTTGCGCCGCCGTACATTCCCAGGGCACGAAAGAGCCGTACTCCTGAAGGCCTGCCGTCTGCCTTCCGTTTATCCACTCGGCCCGGTCCGTGTTGAGCACAATCGGCACAAAATAACCGTCGAAGCCGGGAACGGCTCCGTCGAGCGTGGATACTTCCAGCGCGCAGTCCACCGAATAGCGGCGTATGCGCGACATTAGATCCACCGTATTCTCAAAAGTAACGCCTGTCGAGCCGCCGACAATAATCGCATCCGTTCCCGACATGCAAATCGCGTCCAGCGTCCCATCCGAAATTTCCCGCTCCGGGTCCAGCTTGAACACATGCCGCCAGCCCTCGTACCAATTTTCAACCATGTAGCTAAGCGCCTCGCTTGTTCCGGCGCCAAACGGCCTTTGCCAGGCACGCTCCCGCCATCCTATTTTTTCAACCCCCGAACCGCACCGTTCAACCGGCACAGCAACAGGAGCCTTGCAAGTTTCTTATTCCGGGCAACCGGGGACCCCGCCGGGAGCATGAGTTCCTTGGCAGGAGCCGCCAGGCTCTACTTCACCAGCTGTCCGCGTGTTACGCCAAGCTGATTAATCGCCTTCAGGCTGCGCCACACTTGAGTCCCGCTAATGCGTCCGTCCAGCGCATCCCGATAGAGCTCAAGCACCTCCAGCACCTTATCTCCCGTTTCCTCCAGAAACTCGACCCGGAAGTTTTCCACGCCAAGCCCAACAAAGTTGCGGATGTATTCTGCGCCGGACTGCTCGATAGCGTTGTATACCGTATTCCTGCAGCCCTCGTCTACGCGAACCGGATGAGCCATGCCGATGCGATCCTGCAGCGACGCCCGCTTCTCCTCGCAAGGTCGCCCGCAGTTGGTGAAATCCGTCCCCTCGCTCATAAACGTGCAGTACACGCAGTGCTCCGTGTGGAACATCGGCAAATGCTGATGGATAACAACCTCAAGCTTCGACGTATCCGAATTCTCCAGCATATCCACCATCTGTTGAATATTCAAATCATACGATGGGGTAACCAGATCCAGCCCAGCTTCCGCAAAAAGATTAACCGCCTTGTGGTTCGCCACATTCAGCGAAAAATCGCCGATCAGCTTAGGAAACGGCTGATCGGGATTGAGCGCCCGGGCGCGCAAGTAATAATACAGCGCGCCTGTGTTCCGCACAAGCACAGCATCTGGCTGCAGCTTCAGAATGTTCGCATGATAGCCGTTCTCTCCCGGCATATGGATGCGCGGGGTTGCCAGCGCGATCGGCTTGCCCGCCTCGCGAGCAACCGCAATCGCGGCAGGGAACTGCTTAATAAATTCAAAATCCGCATAAATGTACGACACATCGGTTTTCACGGCGGCCTGCACCTGCTCCAGGCTGCGGCAAAGTGCCGTCAGCTTCGCATCCTTGCCGCTGCGCGGCGCCACGATGCCGGCTCCGCCCGCAAATGCGTCGGCAGAAGCGTTGACTTGACGCTTCACATAGACCGGAGGCTTGGGCCGTTCGCCTGCAAGCTGATCCACCGCTTCGCGCCGTATGCGGTTCAACTCCCTGATAGGGACGATCAAGTCGCCTTGCAGCTCAACCTCCAGCTTGTCCAGCTGATAGACCGTGCCGCCAAGCCGTCCAAGCTGATCCTCCAGCAGAGCGGCGTCCATCGGGCGCTTCTGCGCCTGCTCCAGCATCAGCTCCGAGTCCACCTCGACGATGGTTCCTTTCTGCACATCCGTCCACCAGGTGCGCAGCGGCCCGCCCAGCGCGCCGGTTACGCGCACATGAAGCGGAAACACGCGATAGGGCTTTTCCGTTTCGAACGTAGCTCTGAGCCGTTTGTCCAGGGCCGGATCGCTCGTTTTCCAGACGCGATCGCCGACATGAACCTTGCGCAAATCAACATCGTTGCGTCCCGCTACAAGCTCGATCAGCGTACCCTCCTGAGCCTCGCCCTCCAGCTTTACGCCTTGGCGGCGAAGATCGTATACGCGGCCGCCTTCTTCTTTTTTCGTCGGATCGCCTGCATCAAATACGATGCCGTCGCCGCGCTTGACCGGCGCATCCAACCTTAGCGTGACAGCATCGCGCATGATGCGCTCGACACGGCCCAAGTATACGCCGCGGCTTTTCGGGAACGTCCCCTCCACCAGCTGCTTGTTGTTGGTTCCTTGCAGGAAGCCGTGCGTAAAACCGCGCGAGAAGCTCTGCTGAAGCTCGCGCACCTCGCTGACAGACGGCTTCGACAGGTCTCCGTCAAAATATTTATCTATCGCCTTGCGATATTTGCTCACTACATTGGCTACATATTCCGGGCTTTTGAGCCTGCCCTCGATTTTGAAGGACGTCACGCCCGCTTCAATCAGTTCTGGCACGATATCAATCGCCGCCAAATCCTTCGGGGACAGCAGATAGGCGATATCGCCCATCGGCTGAACTTCACCGTCCACCATCAGGTCATACGGCAATCGGCACGCTTGCGCGCATTCGCCGCGGTTCGCCGAGCGCCCGCCCCACATTTCCGAGGTCAGACACTGACCGGAGTAGGATACGCATAACGCTCCATGGACGAACACCTCCATCGGCAGCTTTGCCTGCTCGCCAATTTTGCGAATTTGCTTAAGATTGTTTTCACGGCCCAGCACGACCCGCTCCAGACCAAACGGCTTCGTAAATTCGACCGCCTCAGGCGATGTAATCGTCATCTGCGTGGAGCCGTGAATCGGGAAATCCGGCGATAGCTCGCGAATGAGCTTGACCAATCCCAAATCCTGTACGATTACCGCATCCACGCCGGCGTCTATGCACATCTCAATCAGCTTCTGAGCGTCGCGCAGCTCATCCTCGAACACCAGAATATTAAAGGTAAGAAACCCTTTTACTCCGTACGTATGAAGAAAGGCCATAATTTCCGGCAATTCCTCGCTGCGGAAATTGTTCGCGCGTGCGCGCGCATTGAACTTTTCCACGCCAAAAAATATCGCATCCGCTCCGTTCGCTACTGCCGCGCGCATGCAATCCCAATCCCCTGCCGGGGCTAACAGCTCAATATCCGACCTGATCAATGTTGTAGTCACTCTATCTCAATTCCTCTCATGCAGGCATAGCAACACCGCCGACTCCGGCTGTGCGGCTCTGCCACGCTTGTGAAATCCGCATCTTCTGACGATCTGCTCCCTCTATTCTAACAAACCGCCGACGTCTATACCACTGCGGAATGCTGGCACGTTACGGATGCTCTGCATTTCACAATAAAAAATTCACGTCATCAGCCGTTATGGATGGGCTGCCCGTCCTTCAGCGTATGCTGACCGGAGACGACCAGCAGCTCCCCTTCCTTCAAGCCGGAGAGGATTTCCTGATAGATGCCGTTGACCCGGCCCAGCTGGACCGGACGCTTCTTCGCAACGCCCGACTGATCCGCATAGACGAACGTCTCGCTGCCCTCGCGCACAACGCTCAGAGACGGAACCGCCACAACCAATTCCTCCGCTTCAGTCGTAAGCTGAACCTGAACGCGCTGGCCCGGATTCAGCTCCCCGTCCGTCCCGACGGCCAGCAGCTTCAGCTCATACATGCGCGTTGCCGCCGACGGAATATCCGCCAAGTAGACGACTGCCGCTTTGCGAAGCTCGGACGGTTTGTCGGCAGCGTAGTACACCAGCTCCCGCTTTCCTCTGGCCAGCTCCGCCGCCGGCTCGCTCAGCTCGGTGCGGATCGTTAGCTGCTCCACATTCTGAACGATCGCGACATTCGTTCCCGCGCCGACGCTCATTCCGGCTGCCAGCGCCAAATCGGTGAGCACACCGGCTGCCGGAGCTGTTAGGCTATAGCCTTCCATCGCAAGCTCTGCCTGCTCCAGCTGTGCTCGGGACAATTCCACCTGCCCCTCGTACGCGGCAAGCGCGCCCGAATCCAGCGCTGCCAGCTGCCGCTGCGCCGCCTCGACATTGCGCCTCGCCGCCTGTATCGCAAGCTGGTCATCGCCCGCATTTGCCGCAATAAACGCCTCCTTCGCCGCCTCAAGCGTATTTTCCAACGCGGACCTGCTGGTTTCAAGCTCCAGCTGCGCCTTATTCCATGCCTTTACCGCATTGTCAACGGCGTCTGCCGCCTGCTTGCGCTGCAGCTCGGCGCCGCGCGCATCGAACCGGGCGATCACATCGCCCTCCTTAACCGTGTCGCCGTTCGCTTTAAGCACCTCGGTCACTTTTCCGCCAGTCAGAGCCGTTACCTCCAGCTTGACCGAAGCGCTGACCTCGGCCACTTGCTCGCGAGGAGCCCCCATGCTCACCCGCTGCACCGCCTCCGTCCGAATAACCGTCTCGGGAACGCTCACGTCGTTCGTTCCGGTCTCGGACGCGGTGGCGGAGCAGCCCCCCAGCAGCGTTAACAGCAAACCCCATACAGCTGCGGTCCTCAGACCCTGTCGTTTTTTGATTAGTTGCAGCATGGCTTCAATTCCTTTCTTGTTTGTTTATTAGCCATCGTTATAAGCCCAGTCCTTCAGGCGCTTTATGGTTGGCCGGGTTCATGCCGTCCGCCGCCGCGCTTTTGCCGCCCGAATCGCTTTTGCGGGAAAAGCGCTGCTTCAGCTTCTCCAATATCTCATACACAACGGGCACAACGACAAGGGTAAGCAGCGTCGAGGTGATTAGACCGCCGATGACGACAATCGCCAGCCCTTTGGAAATCAGAACGCTTTCGCCGGCCCCTAGAGCAAGGGGCAGCATCGCCGCAATCGTTGCGACAGCCGTCATAATGATGGGACGCAGCCTAACCAGACCGGCCTCAATCAGCGCTTCCCGCACGTCCAGCCCTGCTGCGCGAAGCTGCTGCGCGCGGTCAAGCAAGACGATCGCGTTCGTTACGACGATGCCGATCAGCATCATGAACCCGATCAACGATGTCACGTTTATCGACTCACCGCCGACCAGCAGGCCAAGCAATCCGCCGATGATAGCAAGCGGCAGCGAGAATAAAATCGCAAACGGGGTAGACGCATTTCCAAAGCACAACACCAGAATGAAATAGACGATTGCGACCGCAATGCCCATCGCCACGAACAATTGCCGGAAGCTTTCGGCAATATCCTCGGATACGCCCTGCACCTCTGTCGATACGCCGGACGGAAGCTCGACCTCCGCCAGCGCCGCAGAAGCCGCCGCGCTTACGGCAGCCTGATTCGGCGCATCGATGGCAGCCGATACCGTTACAACCTGGGAGCGGGCGTTGCGGCTTAGCGCTACCGGAGCCTGAACCTCCTCCAGCTTCGCCACCTCCTGCAAATAAACAATGCCCGAGCCAGGCGAAGAAATCGGCATTCTCCCCAGCTTTTCAAGCGAGTTTTTGTCCTCGGCCGACAGCTTGACCACGGTTTGATACATGCGGTTATCGAAGCGAATATCTCCCAGCGGCTGCTCCGCAATCCACATCCGTACGGCATCTCTTACCTGATCCGGCGTCAATCCTAACCTTTTTGCTTTCATCTGGGACACGGTAATGCTAATTTCCTGTTTGGCATCGCTAAGGCTGTCCTTCACGTTAACCAGGCCGGGAACCTGTTTCAGCTTCTCTTTGACGAGAGCCGCGCCCTGCTCCAGCAGCAGCTGATCCTCTCCCTTGAGCAAATAGGAAAAATCGGAAGAACCGACGCCGCCGCTATCGCCGCTTGCCGTCTGGGTGAGCACCTCCGAGCCCTGCGGAAGCTGCTCCTCGATAAGGGCCTTATACTGCTCCAATACGCGGTCTACATCCGCCGTAGCATTCACTTCAGCCGTAAGATTCGTCAAATACGGAATTTGCTCCTCGTCTTCATTGTAGCCGACAAGCGATTCCACAAAGGTAAACAGCTTTTGTCCGTTCTCATCCTCCGCCTCCAGCAGCAGCTTCTCTATTTCGCGCATGTGCAGATCATTGCCTGCAAGCGATGTTTCATAAGGCAGCTTAACCTGGATGAACACCAATTGCTCAAGTCCTCCTGACGGCAAAAAGTTAATAGCCAGCTGAGGAATCGTGCCCACCATCGTCGCAATCAGAAGTACAAGCGACAGCAGCAGCGTTTTGACCTTATGCGTCAAGCTAAGAAGCAGTATGCGTTTATAAAATAAGCTGATTTTCCCGTTATGTCCGTGTTCCTTCATCTGAATCGGCTTGCGGCTGCCAAGCACAAGCAGCTTGGTCATCATCGGAATCACCGTCAGGGCAACAAGCAGGGAGGCAAGCAGAGCGCACGATACCGTAAGCGCAAACGGCCGGAACATCTCTCCGACAATGCCCGACACAAAGGCGAGCGGCAAAAAGACGCCTGCCGTAACCAATGTGGAGGAGGTAATCGCCATCGACACCTGCTTCGTTGCCATCAGCACTACCGATTGATTGCGCTGCTGCGCTTTTTCCAGGTTGCTGAAAATATTCTCAATGACGACGATGCTATCGTCTACAATGCGCCCGATTGCGATAAACATGCCGCCGAGCGTCATAATGTTCAAGGTGATGTCGAGGCTCGACATCATGATCAGCGTGATGAGCACAGATAGCGGGATCGATACCAGAACGATTGCCGTCATTCTCGCATTGCGCAGAAACAGAAGAATCATCAGCGAGGCCAGCGCGATACCGATGAAGCCTTCCTTCAAGATGCTGCCGATCGACTTTCGCACCTCGTCCGCGCTGTCATAAATTTTTTTAAACGTAATATCCGGCTGCCGCTGTTCCCAATCCGCGATAACGCCGCTGACGGCATCGGAAAATTCGACGGCATTCGCATCGCTCGTTTTGTATAGACGGATTCCTAGCGCAGGCTTTCCGTTAAAGCGCGCAATAAAAGGGGAATCGCTCGCCGCCTCAATGCTCGCCAAATCCTTGAGCAGCACCGTCTGGCCCGAGCTAGCCGACAACTCCAGATTTTGCAGTCCGTACAAGCTGTCCAGATCCCCCTGCACGCGAGCCATTTGCTTTCTCCCGTCCAGCTCGACCGTGCCGACCGCGCCATTGGTCAAGGCGGATTGGATCGCACCCGTTACCTCCATTCCGGTCAACCCGAACACGGCCAGCGCATCGGCCTTCAGGACGATATCCAGCGTTGTTCCGCTGACCCCAATCGAGTCCATGTGGTCTATTCCGTCCACAGCCTCCAGGCTCGGCTTGATTTGATCCTCATACAGCTTGTCAAGCTCGCTCTGCTGCATCCCCTCCTCCGCGTACAGTGTAAGATAGAAGGCCGGGCTCGAAGAAAATCCGAACGTGAGCACTCTCGGGGAATCCGCGCCGCTTGGCAGCGACACCTCTTGCATCAGGCTCTCCAGCTCGCGCTTCTTTTCGTCGATATCGACTCCTTGCTTGAACTGAACGACAACGCTTGACGCGTTGTCGCTTGAGGTGGAGGTAAGCGAATCCAAATCTTTGAGATTCGCAAGCTTGTCCTCGATCGGCTTGGTCACTTCCTCCATTACGTCCTGCGGCGGAGCGGGATACGCTGTTGCAATCATAATGACGGGAAACGAAATATCGGGTATGCTTTCGATTTTAAGCGTAGATCCCGCATACAGACCGCCGCCTACCAGCATAGCGATCAGGATCATCATCGCCGCCACCCTGTTCATGGAAAAGCCGATTAAACCGTTCACATGCACCCCTCCTGCTCTTATATCGTTAAATATCGGCTCACAACCGATCCTCTTGAAGTGGCAGGCCCCCTGCATGCGCAAAGGAACCTCCAAACCACGGCAAGTGGAAATGAAGGTTCCTTCTTTATCAAGCTATCATATGATGCAAACCGGGCTGAGCATGCTCAAATCCCATGTGGGCCAGCCCCTCCGAAGATCCCTAGTTGAAGCGAATCGATTGTACAACGTCATTCATCATCTTGAGGTTGCGCTCTGTTGCATAGGCATCCTCAATAATAAACTCAAAGATAAGCGATGCTCCGTTCCAATCAAACGCGTAGACATATTGGGTATATGAATTGGTATTGATCGGTTTGGCCACATGAACGACGGTTTTGGTGCCCGTTTTCCCGCCGATGGACAGGGTAGTCGATTCCTTGATCGTCAAGCCCTCCCGCACGCCGTCGCTGCTGCTTGCGTAGCTGGCGATGTTGCTGGAAATTTGCCCGGCGCTGCTTTGGGCTTCATAGATGTTCATATAGCCCCCATCAATAAAGTACAGCACCTCATCGTCGTTAAAGTTTGTTTTCTCGCCAGTCCAGGATGCAAAAATATCGATGGAATAGCCGTAAGTCGAGCTGCGCTTTGTTAGCCGCTTCGTGCGGTTGTCGTTATCCCAATCGCTCTCGATCAAACCAAATTGCTTCGCAATAAAGTCGGTATCGATATCAAGCGACGCAATGGCGTTGCTGAAGGTTTGCTGGAACTTGGTTTCATTGGCCGCCTTGGAGATGAAGTCGATCTCATAACGGTAATCGCCGGAAACGAGCATAACCTCTTTCGTCGTAAACCAGCTTTTCTGATCGCCGCTATGCTGATAGCTAAGCACCAGCGCATCGCCGTCCTTCATTTTCAGCGGAGCGGTCGAAACGTTGCGAATATACGAGCTTACCAGCGAATCGCGCAAGTTCTTTTCTCTGCGCGCCGCCCAAGCCGCCAGCGTATCTCCTTCTTTTACCGAGGAGATGTCGAGGCTGATGATGCCCTCCTTGCTTACGTACAATGGCTCCGCGCTATCCGGAACGTTGTACCAGCCCACAGGCAATTGCAGCGTTAAGCCGTACTCTTTGTCCACAAAAGTAATAACGCCATTTTTAACCTTCGTAATGTCTTTGATCGTTTTGTCCGTTTTGCTGTAAGAAGGCTTGAAGCTGTCGAGCAGCGCCTGATAGCCGTTCAACACGCTTTTATCATTGCCGGTAATTCCGACAGCAACGAGATAGAACGTTTCTCCCTGCTGAATGCCGCGGTATTCATAGTACGTTTTATCAGCTTTTAGATTGCTTACGATCTTCTCGAATTTCAAGCCGCCGACGGTAACGGTGCGTTGGTCCGTCACAAACTCGCTTTCGTCGAAATAGCTTTTGATTTTCTCGCGCAGCTCGTCGGTAGACAGATCGCCATCCTCTACCACTTCAGTAATGACGAGCACTTGCGCGTCTTCCTTGGCATCGGCCCAGCGCACAAAATTGCCGCTGTCGCTTTGTTCAACCTGAATCAGCCCTACCGGATAATTCATGCTCCAGTTGCCATAGCTGTCGCCTACCTTTGTTTTGCCGCTGTCCGAATCAATAGACGTCTCTCCGCCTGACGAAGCGGCGCGCTGACCGACAATAACCGTTTCTTTCGTGGCGGCGTCTGTCGTAATTTTAGCGCCAAAAGCTTCGACAATGATGCGCAGAGGAACCATGGTCGAGTTTTTAATAACGACTGGCGCAATGGCTACCGTTTGTTTTTTGCCGTTGACTGTCACTGTTTTGCTGCCGAAGGTCAGCACGACCTTACGGTCGTTGTAAGTCAGCGTAATCACGCTGCCGTTCTCCAGCTTCAGACCTGCTCCAAAAGCGTTCGTAATGATGCGCAAAGGCACCATGGTCGTGCCGCTTTTGATGAATGGCGCCTCTACCGTAGTAGCCGCTCCGTTAATTTTCACCGTATTGCTTCCTGCCTTCAAGCGCACTTCAACCCGCTCTACCGCCTCGTCGGCAAAGATCGCCGAAGGAAGCATGGCCAGCACAAGCAGCATAGGCAAAATAAAGGCAATTACTTTTTTCAATCCAAAAACGCGATTCATATCATTGCTCCTTTAAGGTGGGGGATGACGTTCGATTGTAAAAATAGGCTTACTCGCCCTATCGCTGGCGAGAAATCGCCGGACGCTGCACAATTACCGTTAACCGGCCGTCAGCGCAAGCTTGCGTGTAATCAGATCGCCATCGCTTTGGAGCATGATTTCTATTTGTTGACCAGGCAAGTAACCCTTCAACAGCTCGTTAAGCTCTACAATTGTGTTTACTTGCTTGCCTGCCACTTTGTACAGTAAATCTCCGCTCTGAATGCCGGCTTTGCGGGCCGCTTCCGAGTTGACGCTTTTTACGGTGAGCGGGTCGGTGGAAGGAATGCCAATCAGGGCAGACCAGCTTTCCTCCAGCTCCAGACCGAGGGAAGCCCGTTTCACGTAGCCGTACTTAAAAAAATGATTGATAACATACGAAACCGTATCAGCCGGAATAGAAAATCCGAGGTTGTCTACATCGACATCGACAAACTTCAACGAATTAATGCCGATGACCTCGCCTTTCATATTCATCAGCGGACCGCCGCTGTTTCCCGGATTAATCGCTGCGTCTGTCTGCAGCAAATTGTAGGCCGATGATACGCTGCGATTCATCCCGCTTAATATCCCGCTCGTCGCCGTATTGCGCAGCGAGAATGAAACAGGTGTCCCAATCGCAATAACCGTCTCTCCGGCCTCTACTTTAAGCGGGCTTGCAGCCAGCTTGATGACCGGGAGCTTGGTAGCCTTGATCTTGACCAATGCCAAGTCGCTAGTCGGGTCGCTATGCGTGCGCTCAGCATCATATTTCTTGCCGTCGGCCGTTACCACGACCAAATTCGTCATTCCGTCTACTACATGCGCATTCGTTATAATCCAGCCATCCTGACGGATAATGGCCCCCGTGCCGTGCGCCAGGGCGTAACGAGGGTCGGCCGATCCGATATCCGTAGGTTTTCCGATGATCGCCACTACGGATGGCGACACTTTTTTGATAACAGAAGGAATGTCGGCCGGTTGGTACGTATACGTGCTTGTCTCAGCGTCATAGCTGCCGCTGCCGCCTAATGCGGATGTCAGAGAACTGGCCTTAATGTAAATCTCGCCATCGATTTTTTTGGCATTTAACGCAATTCCTGCCCCGTTCCCGGCGCCCGCTGCCCATGCGGAGCCTGCGGCCAATATGGCTCCAAGAACAATCAAGCCGCTGATGCGAAGCATACTGCGTTTCATATATGTCATTCCTCCATCCGTTATGTAAATAACAAGAACCGAAATATAATATAGCATAAATTTCCATAATAAAACAATGAAAATTTACTAGATTTATAGGACTTTTGTTGCAGATGTGAAAACGCCATGGCGCGCGTGTTTCCCGTTTTGTTGAGTTATTATGCAATTTTGTCAAAAGTGAAATCCGCTATGTGTTCCATTTCTAATAGTGGTATACTAGGGCAGAATGCTAAATTATCCATACAAGTGGATGCGGGAGGTAACAGGAGATATGAAATTAGGAGTATTCAGCGTTCTTTTTGCGCAAAAGCCGTTCGAGGAAACACTCGACTATATCGCCTCCAAAGGACTCGAAGCCATTGAAATCGGCACCGGCGGCTATCCCGGCAACGCACACTGCGATCTCGACGGACTGCTCGCTGACGAAGGCAAGCTGAAAGCGTTTAAGCATGCGGTAGAATCACGCGGACTTATGATTAGCGCCCTTAGCTGCCACGCCAATCCGCTTCACCCGCAGAAGGCAATTTCCACCGAGCATGATGAGACGATCCGCAAAACGATTGAGCTTGCCAACCGACTGGAAGTAGCTGTCGTGAATACGTTCTCCGGCTGTCCCGGCGACCATGAGGATGCCAAATATCCAAACTGGCCGGTAGCGCCTTGGCCAAATGATTATCAGGAAATTTTGACTTGGCAGTGGGAGAAAAAAGTTATTCCATATTGGTCTGAGATCGGCAAGCTTGCTGAAGCAAGCGGCGTGAAAATCGGTCTTGAGCTGCATGGCGGCTTCTCCGTCCACAGCCCGTCCACCATGCTTCGTCTTCGCGAAGCGGCTGGCAGCGCAATCGGCGCCAACCTCGACCCGAGTCACATGTGGTGGCAGGGCATTGATCCGGTTCAAGCGGTTCATATTCTGGGACGTGCCGGCGCGATCCATCATTTCCATGCCAAGGATACAACCATCGATCCGATTAACGTCAACCATCACGGCGTAACCGACATGCAATCCTACGCGCTCATGCTTGACCGCGCTTGGCAGTTCCGCACCGTCGGCTACGGACATGATATGAAGACGTGGGCGGATATTCTTAGCGCTCTTCGCCTAGTAGGCTACGATTATGTCGTAAGCATCGAGCATGAAGACGGCCTGATGTCCGTTGACGAAGGCTTCACCAAAGCCGTACAAAATCTTCAGCAAATCCTTATTCGCGAGCCGCTCGGAGAGATGTGGTGGGTTTAATTAGCCGCAATACAAAAGGTCTGACGGAATCATCCGTCAGACCTTTTGTATTGGCTACTACAACCCCACCCTAGAGTGTATTAGCTATTGGCATGAATATCTTAACTCAATCCGTTAAGCAAACCATACCTGTGTGATCATAATAAAATCGATCAGCAAAAACAGTGCGAGCGAAACTCCCGTAAAACCGATTGCAAAAATGTTTTTCTTAGGACGAGCGCCAAGCAGGCGCACGAAACCGATGGCGATCAAAACGGTAAACGCCAGCATAAACCAATCGAATGGAGCAATTTTACTCGCTTCTGTAGCTGCTTCTTCTGCTGCCCAAAACATGAAGTGACCTCCTTTAGTTCGCACGTAACCTATATTACTCTATGGTAACTTTAAGTCGCCTAGGATGCAAGCAAGAATTTGGTTTCGTAACAACTTTGTCACACTCCGCAGACGGGCCTTCCAGCCTGCTCTAAATAAATTGCCCACAACTGCCAGAAACTATAACCGCCTGTCAACTCTTGAGCCGCGGTCGGACGGTCAGGCGCAACAAGGCTAGCTGACGCTGCCTTACTCGCTCGCATAAAGACGACGTCTAACCCTCCTATCGGGTTGGACGTCGTCTGCTTTCGTTTCGGCTATTGCCTAACGGCCTCCGCTTTTAATGCCTCCTGCTGTCTGGCAAGCGTACGCGACCGGTCGCGCTCGAGAATCGGCTTCAAATATTTGCCCGTGTAGGACTGCTCCACCTTGATGACCTGCTCCGGTACGCCGGTCGCAACAATCGTGCCACCGCCATTGCCGCCCTCAGGGCCAAGATCGATTAAATAATCGGCCGTCTTAATAACATCGAGATTATGCTCAATGACAAGCACCGACTCCCCGGAGTCTACCAGACGATGCAGCACATTCAGCAGCCGATCGATATCATGCACATGGAGACCTGTCGTCGGCTCGTCGAGAATGTATAATGTCTTGCCCGTCGAACGGCGATACAGCTCCGCAGCCAGCTTCACGCGCTGCGCTTCGCCCCCGGATAGCGTCGTAGCCGGCTGTCCCAGCTTCATGTAGCCAAGACCGACATCCAGCAGCGTCTGTACTTTACGGTGAATGCGTGGAATGTTCTCGAAGAAGACGCAGCCGTCCTCAATCGTCATTTCCAGCACCTCGGCAATGTTTTTGCCCTTGTATTTCACTTCAAGCGTCTCGCGATTATAGCGTTTGCCCTTGCAAATTTCGCAAGGCACATATACGTCCGGCAGAAAATGCATTTCAATCTTGATAATGCCGTCGCCGCGGCAAGCTTCGCAGCGCCCGCCCTTTACGTTAAAGCTGAAGCGTCCTTTTTTATAGCCACGAACCTTGGCTTCGTTCGTATTGGAATAAAGATCGCGAATATCGTCGAATACACCGGTATAGGTGGCAGGATTCGAGCGCGGCGTCCTTCCGATTGGAGACTGGTCGATGTCGATGACCTTCTCCAGATGCTCCAGACCGCGAAGCTCCTTGTACTCGCCTGGCCGAGTCTTCGCTTTGTTCAAATCTCTCGCCAGCGTTTTATAGAGAATTTCATTCACGAATGTCGATTTGCCGGAGCCCGATACGCCGGTTACAGCCGTAAATACGCCAAGCGGAATTTTTACGTTTACGTTGCGCAGATTGTTTTCTTTGGCACCGCGAACCTCCAGCCACTTCTCGTTCGTTTGGCGGCGCTCAAGCGGCACCTCGATAAACTTCCGGCCGCTCAAATATTGGCCGGTTAAGGAGCTTTCATCGTCCATTACCTGCTTCGGCGTTCCTTGCGAGATGACGGTGCCTCCGTGAATGCCCGCTCCAGGCCCGATATCAATAATATAATCGGCAGCAAGCATCGTATCCTCGTCGTGCTCGACGACGATCAACGTGTTGCCCAAATTGCGCATATGCTCCAACGTCTGAATCAAGCGGTCATTGTCGCGTTGATGCAGACCGATGCTCGGCTCGTCCAGAATATAGAGCACGCCCATCAGGCTGGAGCCTATTTGCGTAGCCAGGCGAATCCTCTGCGCTTCGCCGCCGGACAATGTGCCCGCTGCGCGGCTTAACGATAGGTATTCCAGTCCTACATTGACAAGGAACCCCAGCCTGCTGTTGATTTCCTTCAAAATCAGGCTGGCGATGGTCATTTCCTTCTCGCTTAGCTCCAGCGAATCAAAATAGCGGCTCGCCTCGCCGATAGAGAATGCCGTTACCTTGGCAATATTCTGCTCGCCAATCGTTACCGCCAAGGTTTCCTTCTTCAGACGTTGGCCCTTGCAGCCGGAGCACGGCTTCGCGCTCATATAATTCTCGATATGCTCACGCATCATGTCCGACGCAGTGTCCCTGTAGCGACGCTCGAGATTGTTCACAATGCCTTCAAACGGCACATAGGCCTCCTTGCGATGGCCAAAATCGTTTTCGTATACAAATCTGACCTTTTCGCCGCCCGTTCCGTACAGCAGCTTTTTCATTTGCTCATTCGACAGCTCGGATACAGGGACATGTTTAGGAATGCCGTAGTGCTCGCATACCGAAGCCAGAAACTGCGGGTAGTAGTTGGAGGTGCTGCCCGCCCAAGCCAGAAACGCGCCATCTTCAATCGATTTATCCGCATCGGGCACAAGCAGATCCGGATCTACGATCATTTTCATCCCGAGCCCATCGCAATCCGGACAAGCGCCATACGGGCTGTTGAAGGAAAACATGCGCGGCTCCAGGTCTTCAATGCTGAACCCGCATTCGGGACAAGCCAGATTCGAGCTGAACAACAGCTCCTCCTGATCGATAATATCGACGAGCACCCGCCCGTCTCCCAGCTTCAGCGCCGTTTCCAGAGAATCGGCCAGACGGCTGTGGACATCGCTTTTTACCACGATACGGTCAACGACAACCTCGATGCTGTGCTTCTTGTTTTTCTCCAGCTCAATCTTCTCGCTCAGTTCCCGCAGCTCACCGTTAACGCGAACCCGCACAAAGCCTTGCTTCTGAATGTCCGCGAGCAGCTTTGCATGCTCCCCCTTGCGGCCGGAAATAAGCGGAGCCAAAATTTGCAGCTTCGTACGCTCCGGATATTCCATAATGCGATCGACCATCTGCTCCACCGTCTGCGATGAAATTTGCGTGCCGTGCTCCGGACAATGCGGCTTGCCGATCCGCGCAAACAACAAGCGCAAGTAATCGTAGATCTCGGTTACCGTGCCAACGGTTGAACGCGGGTTGCGGCTCGTCGTCTTCTGGTCAATGGAAATGGCGGGAGATAGGCCGTCGATGGAATCGACGTCCGGCTTCTCCATTTGGCCTAGAAATTGTCTTGCATACGCCGATAGCGATTCGACATAACGCCGCTGACCTTCCGCATAAATCGTATCGAATGCCAGCGACGACTTTCCTGAGCCGCTTAGTCCCGTCAGCACGACAAATTTGTCGCGGGGTATGGTGACATCGATGTTCTTAAGATTATGGGCGCGAGCGCCCTTGATTACGATTTTATCGCTTGCCAATCGTCTCTCCTCCTAGCCTTATCCCAGCTCCGCGCGAAGCTCAAGCAACGCATCGCGCAACTCCGCCGCCCGTTCAAACTGCAAATTTCTCGCCGCATCCTTCATTTCGGCCTCCAGCCTGTCGACCATCGCCAGACGTTCCTTCTTCGTCATCTTGCCGCCGTCAGCGCCGGTCAAATAGTCGGCCTTCGCCTCTGCCACCTTGGTCGCTTCGATAACGTCATGCACTTTCTTCCGTATCGTCTGCGGGGTAATGCCGTTCTTCTCGTTATGGGCCACCTGCAGCTCGCGGCGGCGCTCCGTCTCCTTGATGGCCCGGTCCATGGAATCCGTTATTTTGTCGCCATACATAATAACGCGCCCGTCGCTGTTGCGGGCAGCCCGGCCAATCGTCTGAATAAGCGACCGGTCGGAGCGCAGAAAACCTTCCTTATCGGCGTCCAGAATGGCTACAAGGGACACCTCCGGCAGGTCCAGACCCTCCCGCAGCAGGTTGATGCCAATTAGCACATGGAAAACGCCGACTCGCAAATCGCGCAAAATCGCCAAGCGCTCCAGCGTCTTGATATCCGAATGCAGATATCGGACCTTAATGCCGATTTCCTTCATGTAATCGGTCAAATCCTCGGACATCTTCTTCGTCAGCGTCGTAACGAGCACGCGCTCGTCCTTCGCAATCCGATCGCGGATTTCCTCCAGCAGGTTATCGATCTGTCCCTTTGTCGGACGCACTTCAATAATCGGGTCCAACAGGCCCGTCGGCCGAATGATCTGCTCGGTCATCTCCGGACTGTGCTCCAGCTCATAAGGTCCCGGCGTTGCCGACACGTAAATCAGCTGCTTGGTCTTCTCCTCGAATTCTTCGAAGCGCAGCGGCCGGTTGTCCATCGCCGACGGGAGCCGGAAGCCGTGATTGACCAGCATCTCCTTGCGCGCCCGGTCACCGTTGAACATGGCGCGGATTTGAGGCAGCGATACGTGCGATTCGTCAATGACAACCAGCATGTCGTCAGGGAAAAAGTCCAGCAGCGTGTACGGGGTGGAGCCTCGTTCGCGGAACGTAAGCGGCCCGGAGTAGTTCTCGATACCGGAGCAAAAGCCCATCTCGGCCATCATCTCCAAATCGTAGCGAGTGCGCTGTTCAAGCCTCTGCGCCTCCAGCAGCTTGCCGTCCGCCCGCAGCTCGGCCAGACGCTCCTCAAGCTCGCGCTCGATGTTGACAAGCGCAAGCTTCATGGTGTCCTCGTGCGTCACGAAGTGGGAGGCCGGAAAAATCGCGATATGATCGCGCTCTCCGACGATCTCTCCCGTCAACACGTCAATTTCGGTAATCCGCTCGATTTCATCGCCGAACAGCTCCACCCGGACAGCCCGCTCATTGTTCGCAACCGGAAAAATTTCCAGCACGTCGCCGCGCACGCGAAACGTCCCGCGCGTAAAGGCGATATCGTTGCGCTGATACTGGATATCGACCAGCTTGTGCAGAATCGCGTCGCGCGATTTCTCCATCCCGACCCGAAGCGACAATACGAGGCTGCCGTATTCGGTAGGAGAACCCAAGCCGTAAATACAAGAGACGCTGGCCACGATAATAACATCGCGCCTCTCGAACAAAGCGCTGGTAGCCGAGTGGCGCAGCTTGTCGATTTCGTCGTTGATGCTTGAATCCTTCTCGATAAACGTGTCTGTAGAAGGAATGTAGGCCTCCGGCTGATAGTAGTCGTAGTAGCTCACGAAATATTCAACCGCGTTGTTCGGAAAAAAGGATTTGAACTCGCTGCAAAGCTGGGCCGCAAGCGTCTTGTTATGGGCAATGACCAGCGTCGGTCTGTTCAGCCGAGCGACCGCGTTCGCAATCGTATACGTCTTGCCTGTACCTGTCGCCCCCAGCAGCGTCTGATGCCGCTTGCCTTCCAGCACCCCTGCCACCAGTTCGTCGATCGCTCTCGGCTGGTCGCCTTGCGGCGTATAATCGGACATTAATTCGAACCCTTTGCCGCTTGGATCAAGCACGCTCATACTTGCTTCGCACCTCCGCAACCTTTCTTCTATTTCACTAGTATAGTCAATATATACCCAAATCTATCACTTCAAGCGTATACAGCCAATTATAAAAATAAGAATATTTGTTCCCGTTTATTATAGCGCTAACCCCCTCGTTAAGCAATGCCAATCGCGGGGAAAAACTCCTGATTATTCTTATAAAAATAAGCAAGCCGTCCAGTCGAATCGAAAAAAGGCTTCTGCCGTCGAATACGAGGGAAGATGCCTTTTTTGCTGCGGAGAATCGCCGGTTGCTTTACGATTTTCCCGATTTTATCGTCCTTAGTCCTGCGTACCACTGCTGCAGCCGCTCCGGCATCGCTACCTCGTACTCCCGCTCCAGCTCCGACTCCAGCCAGCGATAATGGGCCGCCGCCTTGTCGCGCTGCCCGATCTTCTCGTACAAACGGAACAGGCCCAGCGCTTCGTCTTCATTATAAGGCTCCTTGGCTTGGATAAGCTCATACAGCTGGATAACGGCTGCTGTCCGATCCTCCGTCGACATATAGTAACCGGCGAGCAGCCGCGCGTTATGCAGCCAAAGCTGCCGCAGACGCTCGCTTTCCGGCTCCGCCCACACATAGCCGTAATCCTGTAAATAATCGCCCTCATATTCATTAAGCAGCTGCAGCAACCGCTCGTGATGAACCTCAACCGAAGATCCGATTTGCTCCAGCTCTCGCTCCCAACTCACCACATCCAGCTCCACTGTGCCGATATCCAGCACATATCCCTCCTGAATGCTCGAATTAAGCAAGCTGATGCCCATTCCCATCTTCTGCAGGCATTGCCGTATTTGATATATGGCCGTGTACAGCTGCGTCATCGCTTTTTTGACATTGCTATCGGGGAAAAAAAGCTCCAGCAGCGTAAGCTTGTGCACAATCTGACCACGGTGATGGAGCAAATAAGCAAACAGCTCCTGCGCCTTCGCCGTTCGCCACTTCGGCACCTCCGGCTGTTCTCCGTTTGGAGCCAGCTTGAGCGTCTTGAAGCATTGGATAAGCTGAACGGCGGCGCTCGAAACGGCCCGGACGTCCATGTCGGCGCGGCTTCGGCGCAGCTTGACCAGCCGTTCGATCGTTTTCTGCACGCGAGCCGTCTGCAGCGGCTTCAGCACATAATCGACGGCATTCAGCTCGAAAGCCTGAAGCGCATATTCATCATAGGCGGTCACGAACACAACATCCGTATCCGGACAGTCGGACTGGATGAGCTCTGCCGCTTGAAGTCCCGATATTTCGGGCATATGGATGTCCAGAAAAACAACATCCGGCTGCTTGAGCTTGGCCTGCTCAACGGCATCCGCCGGATTCTGATAAAGCTCTATCGTAAATGACTCATCGATCTGCCGCACCATTCGTTCCAGCTGCAGCAGCGCCAGTCTCTCATCGTCCACCAAAAAAAGCCTCATTCGGTTCACTCCCGAAAACTCATCTACATTACCATATCGGCACTGTGCTGACTTTGCTGAATACTCCCAGCCAAATACCGTTCAGAAAATGATCAGAACGACCTATTATACTTAATCAGATATAAACGTTGTCGTTTTATGCAAGCGGACTTGGCAAATGCCGTCGAAACAGCCGATGCACGCTTAGCTCAGAGGAAGAGAGGAAAACGCAATATGCGCGCAAAAAGAAAAAGCAAAAAAACAAGCAAGCTATCCTTGGTATTGATTTGGGGATTGCTGCTGCAGCTGTTCGTGCAGCCGCTTGCCGCCCCTGCCGTCCATGCAGCGGATGCAACGGTTCCGGGCATCAGCCTAACCAAAACAGCCAGTAAGACTACCGTAGATATAGGCGAGACATTTGAATACACCATCATGTACCAGGCCGATGGGGCTACAAAAGTTGGATCGGATATATCCATATCCGACACGGTGCCGTCCCAATTCGAAATTCTGGATGGCTGGGTCGATGGAGGCTGGGATAATAAAAACGGCCAGACCTTGACGATTAATACTGTAAAGCTGACTGCCGGCACCTCAGTCATTCTAAAGGTGCCCGTCAAAGCGAAGGCCACGGGAATAAACGCGCCGGTGTCCACGACCAACAAGGTTGCTCTTACAGTCGAAGGCACCAATGAAGTAGCCGAGGCTTCGGCAGAGGTGACGATTAATGCCGATACGTCTGCGACGCCGGCTCCTTCGCCAAGCGCGACTCCTGGCCCTTCTTCCACGCCTGCTCCTACCTATGATAAATGGGAGGCTTATAAAAATCAAAACACCGGCCTCGGCAGCGTTCCGATTATCGGAGGCGAGGTTACCTACACGGTGGGCATCGCAGGCACAGCCGGCAACACCGACAGAGGCAGTCTCGAAAACATCGTATTCGAGGATACGCTTCCTTCAGGCGCCACCTTCGTCAGCGCTACTCAGAACGGTACGCATGCAGGCGGCAAAATCACCTGGCACATTGACAAGCTAGACTCCGGTCAATCTTTCGAGGCGCAGGTTAAGGTCAGCTATCCGGACGATTACGGTTACGGCTTCGATGCCAGCGCTCCGCGCGAGCAGAAAAATATCGTTGATATCACCAACTTCGACCTCACGGGCGGAGGCAGCGTCACGAAAGACGAAGCCGACGCAACGACCAAATTCGGCAAGCCGGTCTCGGGCAATCCCGGTTTGACCAAATCGAGAGAGTTTCAATACCGTTGGCACGGTCAGGAGCAAACCTTTAATATCGGCGGCATTTCCAACAACGGCAGCAACGTAAACGCCCCGCTGCGCAATCTTGTGCTGACGGATACGCTGCCGTCCGAAATGAACTACACGTCCATTAAGCTGCCGAACCGCGCCTGGCAACAATTCCGCTACGAGGTAAGCGATGGAGCAACCTCCGTATGGCGCACCTATTCCGGCGCTGCGCTGAAAGACGAAACGATCAGCGTCGGCGCAAGCGGCTCTTCAAACCCCGCTCGCGATATCGTGCTTGGCTCAGGCGAATATCTGAAAGCGCTGGAGTGGACCTTCCAAACGCTTCCGGTGGGAGGCTCTATCGGCGGCATTGTGGTCAAAGGCACGGTGCGGGCGAAAGCCAACGGCACCGATGCCGATATTGTCCACGGGGATATCGTAACGAACCATGTATCCCTCGCTTACGAAGCGTTAAACGCAACGATTCCGGGCCAGTGGGATACGCAAACGCCAAAGACGGCGTCGGCAAGCTTTAACATTAACAATGAGAAGCCATGGATTACGACAAGCAAGGCTGTCGGCAGCGGCAATTTCCGCCCGATGAGCACCGTGCCGTTCACGCTTACGGTCAGAAATGACATAAAAGCGACCGGTCCATTGATTAATCCGGTTATTTATGATTTGCTTCCGGCTAGTTTCAGCTATTATACCAATCCGAAAATCGTCGATCCGGCTGCCGCGCTGCTGGACTCCTACAAGCTGGAGAATGCTCCTTCCGGAGTCGCCAAGCCTTCGGCAGCTATTGTAAGCACTAATTTTAACGGTACGGGCAGAACCCTTGTGAAATGGTATTGGGATGCTCCGGTGCAATTCGCGCCAAATACAAGCTTCCAAATTACCTATCGAGGCCAGGTGGATGCGGGCACTCCGCAAGGCAGCAATTATC
Organism: Paenibacillus sp. SY21-1; assembly: GCF_005222705.1. Taxonomy (GTDB): domain Bacteria; phylum Bacillota; class Bacilli; order Paenibacillales; family Paenibacillaceae; genus Pristimantibacillus. The sequence goes on from NZ_STGF01000001.1 coordinate 29,537, forward strand.
GCAACGAAATGTTCGTCACGCTCGCCGACGCTGCGAAGGAATTCTGGCATGACGGAGATAACGGTCAGGATAATCCGGAGAGCCTGCCGGCCTGGCAGCTTCGCAATACGCCAATTAAAGATACGACGCTTTTGTTTAATCCGACGCCGGGAGTCGACGAATTTTTCGTCAAAGCCTCGGCAGACGTAATCGTCCGCAAATCGTCGCAGGTGCAGTCCACCAAATGGAATCAGGGCGAGCTCGCTCCTATATTCAGAACAACGGCGGGAGAAGATTATGACGGCACGCCTGCGCTGCCCGTACAGCCGTTTGATTCCGCAGGCGATATTCCTTATACGGAATTCCCTTATTACAGCGTAACGTATGAAGGCGGAACCGCCGATTACCGCCTCGCTATTCGGAATACGGGCAACACCCGGCTCGGTAAAATCGATTTGCTCGACATTTTGCCTCATATCGGGGACGATGCCTTGCGCGTGACCTCAGGCGCGTCGTTCGAGGCGCGGGGCTCCGAGTGGCAGCCGAATCTGGCCGAGGTGCTGGAGTCAGGAAACAAAACGTTCACCTCGTCCGCCAGCGCGGGCAGCAAAAAGGTCGACTATCATTTGAACGCCTACTACAGCAAATCATTCAACCAGGACACTGTCGTCAATTTCGACAATGCAACCGGAGCGGCGAAGCTGGGCTGGGTTGCCCAAAGCTCATATGACAAGGATGATTTGACCGATATCAAGTCCTTGTATTTTGAAATTACGAACATTAAAGGCAGCGACGGCAGCGACGGTCTTGCTCCGGGCGACTATATCGTGCTCGACTGGAAAATGAACGCTCCGGTAGGTACGCCGACGAACAAAATCGCTTGGAATTCCTTCTCGATTCAAGCGACCGAGCAAGGGACCAACGGCAGCGCCGAGGGCAGCAAAATGCTTCCGACGGCCCCTAACAAGGTAGGCTTTGTTATCGATCCGGACGACAAGCATGTGCCTCTTGGCGAAATCGGCAACTTCGTCTGGTTCGACAGCGACAAGGACGGCACTCAGAACGAGGAGTATCCGGGAGACAGCGGGCAAGGAGCCGGCATTAACGGCATTACGGTTAATTTGTATAAAGGCGGAAATCTGACAACGCCTTACAAATCGAGTAAAACCGGCTACGATTACGAAGGACGCCCTGGCTACTATTTGTTCCAAGGACTTGAGCTTGACGATTATTATGTCGAGTTCGTTGTGCCCGAGCACTACCTGCCTACCATTGCAGGCATTGGCACAGGAGCGATCGACTCTAACCCGACGACCGCCCTTGCCAAGGATAGCGAAGGCTACACCCCTTATCGCACGGACAAAATCACGATAAGCGCGGGCCATTTGAAGGATCATACGATCGACTTCGGTTTGATCGAGGCGAACCCGCCGGGCAACGAGGAGCGTCCAAACGCCGAGCTGACGAAGCAGATTACCTCTGTGACGCAAGGAGCCGCTGCACAGGCCGCTTCAAGCGATTATGTCATCTCAGGCAATCAGGTTCACTACACCATAACGTTTGAGAATAAATCCTCCGTCACCTTGCACAACATCAGACTGGCGGACAAGCTCGACCGCGGACAAAACGGCTTCGCTTTCACCAAATTAGTCTATGATGGCGAAGACATTGCGCTTAGCGGCAATACGCACGGCCGGCCCGACATCGTGTCTTCATTGAACAATACGGGATCGCTTGAGCAGCCGGGCATAACGATCAGAAGTCTGGCTCCGGGCAAAATAATCCTGCTTGAAGGCCAATACAGCCTGACGGCGGCCGATATTGACGGAACCGATCTCGACAACGTCGTGACAGCCTATTACAACGAATTGCCGGGAGCGGAACCATTAACCGATGACACATCCATCCCGACAGCAGGCATCGCGATCAAGAAAACGAGCAGCGCGCTTTCGGTTCAAGATACGGCAGCCGGCAAATGGATTGACTATGTCGTCACGGTTACGAACACGGGAAGCTATGATTTAACGAACATAGCGATGGCCGACAGCAAGGTTTCCGGCATTCCGGCTATTCCATCGCTGAAAGCAGGGGAATCCAGGCCAATCTCATACGCTTACCAGCTGACCGCTTCCGACACCGGCGGAGCAAATGTTCGAAATACGGCCAGCGCCGATCCGGCTGAAATACCTCCGGTATCGACTACCCACGAGCTGCCGGTCATTACCGCTCCTCGCGGCTCCATCGGCGACTATGTGTGGATGGATCGGAATGAGGATGGCGTTCAAGACGATAGCGAGGCCGGCATTAACGGCATTACGGTTAAGCTGCTGAACTCGAACAAAGAGGTTATCACCGAGACCAGAACAAGAACAGAAGCAGGCAAACAAGGCTACTATCTATTCCAGGGCCTGCCTGAAGCCGACTATTATGTGCAGTTTGTCGTACCGGCGGATTACAGCGTAACCTTGCCTGAATCGGCCGGGGCTGCGAAGCATGAGGATTCCAACGCGACGGACAGCGAAGGCATTACCGACCTGATCGAAATTGGCCCTAACGCGGGCGAAGTATGGGACGACCCGACAATCGACCTGGGCTTGATTCCGCGCGGCGAGATTGGCAACTATGTATGGCTGGACCGCAACCGCGACGGTATTCAGAACGAACAGGATAAGGACGGCCTTAACGGCATTACGGTGCGTCTGTATAAAAACAGCCCGACCGGCGAGCTCGTCGAAACTACGACGACCGCTAACGATGCGAGCGGCAAACCTGGCTATTATCTGTTTGACGACCTGATCGCAGGCGATTATTACGTGCAATTTGTTGTACCTGACGATTATACGAAAACCGGCGAGGAAGAGGGTACCGATCCGGCCAAAGATTCCAACAAAACGAATAGCAGCGGATTTACGGACAAAATTGTGATCGGGCCAACCGCTGGCTGGAGCGAACCCGAGCCTGATCCGGGATGGGTTAATCACACCATTGATCTTGGCCTCGTCGGCAAGGGCTCTATCGGCAATTATGTGTGGTTCGATTTCAACGGGAACGGAAAGCAGGACGAAGAGGAGCACTTTGGCCGTAACGGCTTCCTCGTCAAGCTGTACGACAAGGATCTGCTGCTGTTGAGCGAGACCTTTACTGCCGACGACAAGGACGGCAAGCCGGGGTATTATTTGTTCGAGCATTTGACGGCAGGCGACTATTATGTTCAATTCATTGTGCCTGGCGCATTTCTGCTCACTCGTCCTGAAGCGAGCGGCGTTAATCCGGATGAGGATTCGAATAAGCTGAACGGCGGCTATACCGAAAAAATCACGATTGGAGAAACGGCGCCATCCGGGTGGAAGGATCTGACGATTGATATCGGCCTGGTCTACGCCCCTGTGACCTATTTGCCGACGCCAGCTCCAACACCAACGCCTACTGGGCCGGCAGCAAGTCCAACGCCAACGCCGATTATTCCTGGCGGAACGGCAGCTCCGGGAGCAAGCACAACGCCGGCAAGTCCGGCGCCGACACCAACGCCAACGACGCCGGGCTCCAGCGCTCCTCCTGCACAGCAGGAAGAAACCCGGCAGAACACGCCTGTTGGCGGTACGGTAGATGTGCCTGACAACGGCAAGCCGTCCATTGGCCAACCGCCGCAGAACGGCAAGGTATCCATTACGCCAGACGGCAAATGGGTATACACGCCTGATGCGGGCTTCATAGGCAAAGATAAGTTTTCGATTATCGTAACGGATGAAGAAGGCAACGAGGAAGAAATCTGGATTGAGGTTGATGTCGAGCTTCCGCTTGGCGGCGTCGGCTTATCCCCGGATGTCAATACCCTTCCAAAAACGGGACAAGAAAGCTATCTGATGTCTCAATTGATCGGTCTATGCTTATTCATCGTTGGCATGACTCTTCGCAAAAGAAGCAGAAAGCTCTAATGAACAGGCGCGGCGCGCAAAGTCAGCACCGTACAGCGCACCGCGCCGTAAAAGCCTGAGCCTGTTTCTTTCCTGAATGCAAAAAACAAACCTCCAGACCCGATTAGGAGCAATTCCCTGAGCCGGCTTGGAGGTTTGTTTTTTTTTGCGCTGCCAGCCGCCCGCAGAAGAAAGCTCGGCTGACTATCTGGCGGCGGTATCCGTGCCTCTGCGATTGCTCGCCCGCGAGCCGCGAAGCAGCTGCAGCAAAGAGGTCGGTCCAGCTTCCGTGTAGAAATTGGCTTGATCGTCAGGCGCCAGAATGACCCCAAGCTGATGATGCTCACCGGCAAATCTGGCCCGCTGGGCAAATTTAATTTCGCCCGCAAAGTTGAATACCTCCAGCTTGCAAAAGGCGGGATTCTGCACAAGCGCATCATACAGCTCTTCCTTGGTGCGAACGCGTATCCCGTTCACCTTATGCACAACCTCGCCTGCGGCAAGCCCCATATCGGCAGCGGGGGTGCCGGGCACAATGCCCAGAATGCGAAGTCCGCGCGAATCGTGTACGAAAAGAGGCAGCGCCGCCTCCTCTTGACGGCGGCTGCGCCAGATCAGCGCTTCGTGCAGCACAAGCGCGACAAGCGCCGCCAGCGGCAGCAGCGCGGGCAGCCACCAGGCAAGCACAGCGGCGGCGGCCAAAACAACGCTATAGGCCAGCAGGCCGGAAGCTGCGTAACGGGCCTTTTGCTCAGGAAGCATAGAGCGCGTCATCTCCGTAAAGCCAATAATCATCGGCAGCGCAACAATCGTCCAGCCCTGCGATAAATCGGCGCCCAGCAGCGGCGTCCATGGCAGCGCGGTCGTCGATGCCCCGCTTCCTGCGGCAGGCACCAGCATGAGCAGCGGAACGGGCCAGAAGCCTTGCAGCAAATAGCCGCCAAGCAGCTTCCCTCGCTTGCTCTCCAGAAATAGCGGCGTAGCCAGCCGGTGACCCTGCCAGCGAACGAGCACGGCTTCAGCCAGGTGCAGCAGCGCGACGAGCACAAGCAGCCCTGCCGCGTCGATTTCGGCCAGCGATGCGCCCAGCGCCCCTACGAAGCCGGAGCTGCTATCCCAGACCGCCCAGCCGGTCGCCCATTGCAGCAGCGCGATTACACCCGCGCTGTAGGCGAAGCACAAGTACCGAATGCGCGCAATCATAAGCAGCGCGGCAATGGCCCATAGCCACAACACCGCATCCGTCGTCAACGAAACCCCGATAAAAGCGCCCACAATCGATACGGCGGCTCCAATCGCGGCTCCCCACAGCATGGCCCGTCCAACCAGCCCCAGCCAGTTATGCAGCTTGACCGCGAACAGTTGACGCTCTACACGGATTTGCCTCATGTACTGCAAAATAATAAATAAGACCGAAATATAGTAAAATGGCTGTGAAAATAATTGAACAGCCGCTCGTCCAAGCTCCTTCAGCACTTCCATTGTCGTTTCCAAAGCATGCACCCTTTCATCCAATGGCAGTTTTAGACTTCACCGGTCAATGTTATACGTTTACAAACAAACGCAAAAGGCTGGCCGCATGACGCGAAGCCAGCCTTTTATTCATTCGACGCTTCCGCTTTATTTCCTGCCCGCGGCCTTAATTGCTTCAAGCAGCTGTGTATCGTGATGCTTGTCCTGAATCCAGGCGACGGCCGCCCGCTCTAAAGCTTCTCCGGTTGCTTTATCGACTTGTCCGGTTACCGGCAGGTTGTGCTCCGTTTGAAATTTACGGACAGCCTCAGCGGTTTTTGCATCAAAATACCCGTCCTCGCGATTCACCGCATAGCCAAGTCCATGCAGCATCATTTGCATGCTTTTGACTTGATCGCCGAGCATATCCTGCTTCAAGGTCTCCGCAAGCGCCAGTCTGGCGGCCTTGTACAGCTCAGGCGGCTGGACCTCGATGTCAGGCTTGATGCCGCTCTCGTGAATCCAATTGCCCTTTGGCGTCAGCCATTTTGCAATCGTCATTTTGACCAGACTGCCGTCACCCAGCGCCTTGTTGTAGCTAACCTGCACGGTCCCTTTGCCAAAGGTCGTTTCGCCCACAAGCTTCGCTCCTGCGCTCTCCTGCAGCGCCCCCGCCAAAATCTCGGAAGCGCTGGCGCTGCCCCCGTTCATCAGCACCGTAACCGGGTACGCCTTGCCCTTCCCTTCGGATACGGTTTTCTCCCTCTTTCCATCGCGGTTCTCGACCTGTACGACCGTTGCGCCTTCCGGCAAAAAGGTTTCCGCGATTTTGACCACCACGGGCAAAACGCCGCCCGGATTGTTGCGTACATCGATGACAAGCCCCGTCATGCCCTGCCGCTCCAGGCGCTCAAGCTCCTGCTTGAAGCGCTCCGCCGTATGCAGCGAAAACTGACGCACCTCGATAAGGCCGACTCCGTCTGTTTGCATGCTGGCATATACCGTTTCGACATCGATATCTTCCCTGGTCAGCACAACCTGGATCGGCTCCGGGTAACCGGCGCGCTGCACCGACAGCTTGGCCTTCGTGCCTTTAGGTCCGCGAATTTTGGCAACAGCCTCCTGCAGATTAAGCCCATCCAGCTTCATCCCGTCCACGGACAGCAGCACATCCTTCGCCAGCAAACCCGAACGCTCGGCGGGCGAGCCCTTAATCGGCGATACAACGACTATTTTGCCCTTCTCCATCGTCACCTCGGCGCCAATGCCGGTAAAAGAGCCCTCTACCGCTTCGGAGAAGTGGGTCGCCGCATCTTTTTCCATATAGACGGAATACGGGTCCTCCAAAGAAGCCATCATGCCGCCGATGGCGCCGTCGACCACCTCATCGCGATCTACCTCGCGAAAATATTTTGTTTCTATTAGCTCCAGCACTGCGTTCAGCTTCGTCAGCTCGTTTTTTTGCAGCCCGTAGCGCTCTCCATCCCCTTCCGACGCGGAAAGCGTCGGTATCGAGGACTTGTCCGATTGCAGCGGCCCGTCCGCCAGCGCAAGCGTCGCGAGCACCGACGCGAGCATCGTCAGCATAACGAACGCCAGTACCGTCCGACCTTTAAATTGCACCTGTCCACACCACCTTTGTATGCTGCACTTGCCCTTTTTCCGATAAGACCAGCCTAGTATATGTCAATTTCCCGCCAATTATTAGCAGCCGCCTTTTTGGAGCGCGGCGAAGGTGAAACGGCTGTCGCCGTCCTTCGGCGTTGCAGCTCGTTTCAGTCCGAGAAATATGGAGAAAGCTTTCCTTTAGTTCAAAGAGGGCAGCCCCTGCGGGCTGCCCTCAAATCTTGCGCTATTATTTAAGATAGCCGCTCGGATTGACCGGCACTTGATTCTTCCGCACTTCAAAATGCAAATGCGGGCCGGTGGAATTGCCCGTGCTGCCGACTTCGGCTATTTTTTGGCCTTTTTTAACCGAATCGCCCTCGCTCACCTTGATGCCGCCATTGCGGATGTGCGCATATACCGTCCATAGGCCGTTGCCGTGATCGATAATGACGGCGTTGCCGTAGCCGCTCATCGCGCGCGCGACGGTTACGACGCCCGATTCAGCCGCATAGATGCTCGTCCCCTGCGGAGCCGCAAAGTCCATGCCCGTATGCGTATGCCGCTTGCCGGTTATCGGATGAACGCGTGTCCCGAAGTTGGAGCTGATCCGGTAATTCCCTTGAATCGGCATGCCCAGCTTGCCGCCGGTATACGGATTCTTAATCCGGTTTTCTTCCGCTACCAGCTTCGAAACCTTGGATGCCAGCTCGATAAGCAGCTTCTCCTGATCCTCGTTGATGGATTCAAACTGCTCAGCCGTCGCATCCAGCTTTTGAATTTTCACATTTAGTTGCTTCACATTGTTGTTCAGGCTGGCAATCGCAACTTCCTTCTCCTGCTCTTTCTTGACCAGGTGCGCCTGATACTGCTCCAGCTTCTTATACTCGGCCTGGACGACGGTAAGCTGCTCTTCCTTCTCCGCCTTCTTGATAATGACAAGCTCTTTCTCCGCTTTCTGCTGCTCCAGAATATCGCGATCCTGGGACAAAATCGATTGCAGCGCATCAAATCTTTCGACAAAATCGGAGAAGCTTGTCGCACTCAGCAGCACATCCATATAGGATACAAAGCCGTTCGTATACATCAGCCGCATTCTGGATTGCAGCAGCTCATCACGCGCCTGAACGCGCGCTTCGGCCTCATCAAGCTCCTTCGCCGTTTGCAGCAGCTCCTCTTCCTTCTGGTCGAGCTCCGCTTGCGTTTTGTTTTTTTGCAGCACCGTATTGTCGATTTCCGCCATCAGCTCATCAATCGCAGCCTTTTCCTGCGTTATTTGCGCCTCCAGGCCCTCTTTCTCCTGTGCCGCATTCGCCGACTGCGCTTTGGCAGCGCTAGCCTGCCGCTCGGCATTCGCCGCACGCTGCTCGGCAGCGCGAATCTCCTGCTTGGCCGCCTCGAGCTGCTTCTTGATGGAGGACAACGAAGCCGCTTCTCCGTCTCCCGGATTGACAACAGCCGCAAGCATGACAGCCACTACGAGCAACAAGGTCCATTTGCTTTTCCGCACGCTAATGCCCACCTACACTTTCAAATATTTTCGTATAGAAATGGTGCTGCCCCAAATGCCGATAAGGGTGCCGAGGCCAATGATCAGTGCGCCGGTCTGCATGCCCGCATCCTTCAGCGGCACAAGCTTGATCAGCATGAGCGAAAGCTCCATCTGCGTAAAATCAACCAGCTGCGAGTAGCCCACCAGGACGATTGCCGTTGTCAGGACCGAGCTGATAATGCCGATCATCGCGCCTTCAATAAAAAATGGCCAACGGATAAACGCATTGGTCGCGCCCACCAGCTTCATAATGCCAATCTCGCGCCGTCTGGCGATAATCGTCATTTTGATCGTGTTCGAAATGAGGAACATCGCCGTAACGCCGAGACCGATTACGATAATGAGTCCGACGTAACGCAACGCATTGGTAATTTTAAACAGCGTCTCGACTGTGCCTTGTCCATATTTAATCGTTGCGATCGGCTTCATCTCATCCGTATCGTTGATTGCGCCAATAGCTGCGGCGGCAGTCTCAACCGATTGGGGAACATATACGTCCACGGTAAAAGAGTCCGGCAACGGATTTTTCTCATTCTCGTACCCGGCCAGTAAATCCGCATTCTCCTCGCCAAGGTTTTGGCGCAGCAGTTCCAGTCCCTCCGCCTTTGAAACAAACGTTACCTTGCTAACCTCTGTCAAATTGCCAATCTTGTTCTGCAGCTCCGTTATCTTGGCCTGATCGACATTAAGCTCCAGAAATACGCGGATTTGAACCTTGCTTTCAATTTGTTCTGTCATGGCATTCACGTTCATAGCCAGCAGCAGGAACGTGCCCAGTACAAACAGCGATATAAAAATCGAGCTCATCGAAGCAAAAGACATCCAGCCATTGCGAATGATATTTAGCGCGCCCTCCCGGATATGCCGGAGAATCGTACTAAGCTTCATAGCCGTACTCCCCTCTAGCCTCGTCACGAACGATATTTCCGTCTTCAATTGCGATTACGCGCTTGCGCATCGAGTTGACAATATCCTTGTTGTGAGTAGCCATGACGATGGTCGAGCCGCGAAAGTTGATTTCTTCCAGCAAATTCATAATGCCCATTGAAGTCTCAGGGTCCAGGTTGCCTGTCGGCTCGTCGGCGACAATAACCGCCGGATTGTTGACAATTGCCCGGGCAATCGACACCCTCTGCTGTTCTCCGCCAGAGAGCTGGGCCGGCAGACTTGAATGCTTGTGCTTCAGTCCGACGAGGTCGAGCACCTCCATCGTCCTTTTCTTAATGACGCGCCGAGGCGCTTCGATAACTTCCATGGCAAATGCGACATTTTCATATACGGTCAGTTTCGGCAGCAGTCTAAAATCCTGAAAGATGACACCGATATTTCGACGGACAAAGGGAATTTTGCGAGGCTTCAGCTTGCCGATATTAAAGCCGTTCACCGATAGCTGCCCTTTGGTAGGCACTTCCTCGCGATAAATTAATTTCATGAATGTTGATTTGCCCGCCCCGGACGGTCCTACCAGATATACGAACTCATTGCGGTCTATCCGAACGGTTACGCCGCGAAGCGCATGCGTGCCGTCTATGTAGGTCTTCCAAATGTCTTGCATTTCAATCACATGATCACATCCTGTTAATAGTCAGTATTACTATTTCGACAGGTTGTGCTGAATTCCTTCATCAGAGACTCGCATTCTTCATTTTTCACAAATCTCATAATGGGCGAGGCTGTCGAACGATTAGGCGGCGCGCGCGATTCCTGGCGCTCTGTCTGCATCGGCGGCAAAACGCAGCGCGCAAAAGACAAATTTTCCGAAACGGCAGCATACACTTTTAGAATAGTCCCTGCGAAGCGACCTGAAAGGAGTGACTGTACATGCTCAAAAAAATTCATATGGCTGTCATCGCCGTCTCCTCCCTGCTCCTTCTTTTTTCCCTGGCCTGGGGAATGCTCTGGCATTATGCCGAGCAGCGCACCGTTCCTCCAAGGGTCCAGGCCGGCGGACTTTCACTCTCCGGGATGAATATTGCCGAAGCCGTTGCATGGCTGGACAACCTGGAGCGAGCGCTTCTGTCCCGTACGGTAGACATCCGCTTCAACGAGGCGGGAGACAGCCGCAGCTGGACGGTTCAGGAGCTTGGCTATACGGCGGAATTCGCCGGAGCGCGGGAAGCGCTCGCGAAGCTGCGGGAGGGAGGGCTATGGGAGCGCGCCGCCTACCGAAGAGATCTGCAAACCGCCTACCCTCTTGTCCAAGGCTGGGACCGGGAACGGTTTATCGCAAGCATACACGAGCATGTGGAGTCGCTTCTACAGGAAGCTGTGGCCGAACCGAAAGGCCATGAAGAAACGAAGGCAACCGGAGCGACAAGCGACAAACAGGTTTATGACTGCCAAACAGAGCTAGACATCGAAACGCTCGAACGGTCTGTGCAGAAGTGGGCGGTACTGGAGGAAGGCGAGCTTGAGGAAGATATTGCAGAATCCTATACGGCATGCTTCAGCTTGTCTGCCGCTGATTGAGTGTGGCCGCGCTTGGATAGACGAGCCGCCTACAGTGGAGCTGATATGAGACGATTGCCGCTCATGGATAGGCTTGGACATGAAGGACGCCTAACGTCTGGCTGTACAAACAGCAAAAGACCTTATCGACCGCATGTGCGCGGAGGATAAGGTCCCTTATTCCGATTCTTTATGCAAGCCTATGACAGCCTAAGCGTCCCAAGCTCCGTTTAACGGCTGCGCGATACGTATTCCTCAATCCATGCAGCCGTCTCTGCCAGCTGCGCGTCGGCGCGTTCAATCGCGCCTACGACCTGGATTTTGGCCGTACCGCCGTATACGTTGCGGGCGTTAACGACCTGCTCCGGCTGCAGCACCGCATAAATGCGGTCATCGAACAGCGTCGAGAATTGCTTGAACTCGTCGAGCGTCAGATCAAGCAAATATTTGTTCTGCTCGATGCAGTAAAGGACCGTTTTGCCGATAACCTCATGCGCCTGACGGAACGGCAGTCCTTTGTTGACCAAGAAGTCGGCGATATCCGTTGCGTTCGAGAAATCCTGATTGACCGCTTGACGCATCCGGTCTTTGTTGACCTTCATCGTCGCGATCATCGGAGCGAACAGCTGAAGCGCGCCTTGCAGCGTCTTCACGGTATCGAACATGCCCTCCTTGTCCTCCTGCATATCCTTGTTGTAGGCCAGCGGCAACGATTTAAGCACAGTCAGCAAACCAACAAGATTTCCATAGACACGCCCTGTTTTTCCGCGTACAAGCTCGGGAACGTCCGGATTTTTTTTCTGCGGCATAATGCTGCTGCCTGTGCAGAAGGCATCGTCCAGCTCCACAAAATGGAACTCCGTGCTCGACCACATAATCAGCTCTTCGCTAAGACGCGACAGATGCATCATAATAATCGAAGCGTCGGCAAGGAACTCCAGAATGAAATCGCGGTCGCTGACCGCATCCAGACTGTTCTCGTACACGCGATCGAATTTCAATTGGCTCGCCACAAAATGACGATCGATCGGGAACGTCGTGCCCGCCAGCGCTCCAGCGCCAAGCGGCAGCACGTTAATGCGCTTGTAGCTGTCCTGGAGACGCTCGATATCGCGACCGAACATCGACACGTAAGCCATCAGATGATGGGCGAACAGAATCGGCTGAGCCCGCTGCAAATGCGTATAGCCCGGAATAATCGTATCTGTATTCGCTTTGGCTTGTTCAATTAGCGCCAATTGCAGCTTGTGCAGCATGTCGACAAATTCGACAACGCGTTTGCGCAGCCACAAATGCATATCCGTCGCGACCTGATCGTTCCGGCTGCGCCCGGTGTGCAGCTTGCCGCCTACGGAGCCTACATCGTCGATCAGCGTTTTTTCGATATTCATATGAATATCCTCGTCGCTGATCGAGAATTCGATGTCGCCTCGCTTGATGCGCTGCAGCACGCGGTGCAGGCCGTCCTTGATTTTCTCTACATCGTCGGCAGGCAGGATGCCCTGCTTGCCCAGCATGGTTACATGTGCCAAGCTGCCCTCGATATCCTCCTCGGCCAGCTCCTTGTCGAACATAATCGACGCCGTATATTCCTCAACCAATTGGTCCGTTTTTTTCGTAAACCGACCGCCCCATAATTTACTCACTAGTTCGTTACACTCCCTTGTCCAGCTTACTTGTTCGTTACGGCCGACGACACTTTCAAGCGCAATGCGTTCAAGCGGATAAAGCCGGTTGCATCGCCTTGATCATAGGCCTGCGACGGATCGGCTTCCATCGTTGCGATGTCCGGGTTGTACAAGCTGACAGGGCTTTTCACGCCCGCTCCGATTACGTTGCCTTTGTACAGCTTGAGGCGTACGACGCCGCTTACGTTTTTCTGCGACTCATCGACGAGCGCTTGCAGCGCAAGGCGTTCAGGCGCAAACCAGAAGCCGTTGTAAACAAGCTGCGCGTATTTCGCGATCAGCGAATCGCGGAGGTGCATAACCTCGCGGTCCATCGTCAGCGACTCCATTTTGCGATGAGCGGTGAACAGAATTGTTCCGCCCGGCGTCTCATATACGCCGCGGCTCTTCATGCCGACAAAACGGTTCTCCACCATGTCGACGCGGCCGATGCCGTGCTTGCCGCCAAGCTCGTTGAGCGTCTCCATCACTTCAAGCGGGCTAAGCTCCTTGCCGTTGATCGCCGTACAGTTGCCTTGCTCGAACGTAAGCTCGACATATTCCGCCTTATCCGGCGCGCGCTCCGGCGATACGCTCAGCACGTACATGTCTTCGTTCTCCTCGGAGCTTGGATCGAACCAAGGGTCCTCCAGCATGCCGCTCTCGAAGCTGATGTGCAGCAGGTTGCGGTCCGTGGAATAAGGCTTTGCAGCGGAGGCCGTAACCGGAATGCCATGCTTCTCGGCATAAGCGATCATCTCTGCGCGTCCAGGGAATTGCTCTCGGAACGCTTCCAGACGCCATGGCGCGATCACGCCAATCTCAGGCGCAAGCGCCGCAGCCGTGAGCTCGAACCGGACCTGATCGTTGCCTTTGCCGGTAGCGCCGTGGGCGATTGCCGTCGCGCCTTCCGCACGGGCGATATCGACCATGCGCTTCGCAATCAACGGGCGAGCGATCGACGTGCCCAGCAGATATTGACCTTCATACAGCGTTCCCGCCTGGAACATCGGGTAAATAAAATCTTTGGCGAACTCGTCGCGAAGATCGTCGATGTATACTTTGGATGCGCCGGTTGCCAGCGCTTTTGCTTCAAGGCCGTCAAGCTCGTCCTTCTGGCCGATATCAGCCGTAAAAGCGATGATTTCCGCATCATAGGTTTCTTTAAGCCATTTCAGGATAACCGATGTATCCAATCCGCCGGAATAGGCGAGTACGATTTTTTCTTTTGCCATGGTTGAATGTGTCTCCCTTTTCTGAATATATAAGCTGACGCCGCGGTTCATCGCCGCAGCGCCCGGCTGCTGCCGCTTCTTATGCGGCCGGCCGCCTCCGAAGGGAGAAGCGCCTCACTCGCGCTCCCTCTCCGGTTCACAGCAACGTGCTATAGCCAAAACGGCTAATTAGGACATAATCGCCGCCATAATCGCTTTTTGCGCATGCAGACGGTTCTCGGCCTGGTCAAAAATAATCGACTGCGCGCCGTCAATAATGCCTTCGCTGACTTCCTCGCCGCGATGCGCCGGCAGGCAGTGCATAAAGAGGTAGTCTTTGTTCGCGTATTTGATAAGCGCCTCGTTCACCTGATAGGCGGCAAACGCCTGCTCGCGCTCCTTCTGCTCGGACTCTTGCCCCATGCTGGCCCATACGTCCGTATACACGACGTCGGCTCCATCGATCGCTTCCTTAGGGTCGCGGCAGATTTGAATGCGGGAGCCTGTCTCTTTTGCATTGTCGATCGTTTGCTTAACGATGTCAGGGTCCGGCTCATAGCCCTCCGGCGTCGCAACCGAGATGTGCATGCCAAGCTTGGCCGCACCCATCAGAAGCGAATGAACCACATTGTTTCCATCGCCGATGTAAGCGATCTTCAGCCCTTCAAGACGTCCCTTATGCTCAAGCACCGTTTGATAATCGGCAAGCGCCTGGCAAGGGTGGGACAAGTCGGTCAAACCGTTAATAACCGGGATTGTCGCTCCGCGCGCCAGCTCCACTACTTTGCGGTGCTCGAACGTACGGATCATAATGCCGTCCAGATAACGCGACAGCACCTGTGCCGTATCCCAAATCGGCTCGCCGCGGCCGATTTGCAGGTCATTTCCGCTTAGGAACAAGCCTTGTCCGCCGAGCTGGTAGATGCCTACCTCGAATGAAACGCGGGTGCGGGTCGAGGATTTTTCAAAAATCATGCCAAGCGTTTTGTTTTTGAGCAGCTGATGGGCTTCGCCAGCCTTCTGCTTCTTTTTCAAATCAATCGCCAAGTCGATCAAATAGCGGATTTCCGCAGGAGTGAAATCGACCAGCATCAGGAAATCGCGCCCTTTTAAGCTCAGCGCCATTTCCTCGTTCAATGTTCCTTGCACCGTTAAGCCCTCCTTGTTGTTGCGCATTTATCTATATTCATCAACCATAACCTGCTTCGCGCATGCCTTCCGCTCTTATTGGCGCTTCGCGGCCAGCAGCTCCGTTAAAATGGCTACCGCCTGGTCGATCTCTTCATCTGTAACCAGCAGATTCGGAAGCAAGCGAATGACGTTCGGCCCTGCCGACAGGGCGATCAGTCCGCGCTCCTGCGCTTCGTTCAGAATATCGGCAATCGGCTCCGCGCACTCGATTCCCACAATAAGTCCGAGTCCCCGCACATCGAGAACGAAGTCATTGCCAGCCAGCTTCTCGCGCAGCTCAGCGATCAGGTATTGTCCTTGCTTGGCCGCGCGCTCCGACAGACGCTCTCCGACAATCGTCTCAAGCGTCGCTTTCACGGCAGCCGTAGCGATCGGCGTTCCTCCGAATGTGGAGCCGTGGCTGCCGGCTGTAAAGCCCTCGCGCAGCTTTTCCTTGGCCGCCATCGCGCCCACCGGGAAGCCGCTGCCAAGTCCCTTGGCCATGGTGAAAATATCCGGCTCAATGCCGAAATGCTCGTAGGCGAACAGCTTGCCCGTCCGGCCGATGCCCGTCTGAATTTCATCAACGATCAGCAGCACGCCCTGTTCTTCGCAAAGCGCGGCTACGCCCGCAATAAAGGAAGCCTCGACCGGGTGGATGCCGCCTTCAGCCTGAACCATTTCCAGCATAACCGCAGCCGTCCGCTCGGAAATCGTCGCTTTCAACGCAGCAAGATCGTTAAACGGAATCGTGACGAAGCCCTCCGGAAGCGGAGCAAAGCCTTCTTTGACCTTATCCTGGCCTGTAGCCGTAAGCGTCGCCAGCGTTCTGCCATGGAACGATTGCTGGAAGGTAATCACTTCATAACGCCCGTTGTTAAGCACCTTCTGGTTATAGCGCCGAGCCAGCTTAATAGCCGCTTCGTTCGCTTCGGCCCCCGAATTGCAGAAAAAAACAGCATCCGCGCAGCTGTTGTCGGTAATCAGCTTGGCTGCGTCCGCCTGGTTCGGTATTTGGAACAGGTTCGATACATGCCATAGCTCGTCAAGCTGCTTGACCAGCGCTTCTTTCACTTGCTTGGGAGCGTGTCCCAGATTGGTAACGGCAATGCCGCTCATAAAATCCAGATATTTGTTGCCCTTGTCGTCCCATAGCCAGCTTCCCTCGCCTTTTACGAGCGCAAGCGGATATCTCGCGTAAGTAGGGAACAGCGACTGTCCCGCAGCTGCGGCCGGCGCCGCTGCTTCATTAAGCGCCTCCTTGCTCATGCGCTACACCTGCCCTTCCGTCGTTTGTACAATGCGGGTGCCTACTCCGCCTTCGCGAACCGCGCGCGTCAGCACGCCCTGCACCTCGCCGCTTACGATTACTACCTCGCGCACGCGACCTTGAATGCATTGAACCGCCGCGCGCACCTTCGGAATCATGCCGCCATATATTTCGCCGCTGGCGATCATCTCGTCGATTTCAGCAACGGTTACAACCGGCAGCACCCGTTTTTCTCCGTCCACCGTCTTCATGATGCCTGGAACATCCGTTACAACGATCATCCGTTCTACGCCCAAATGCGAAGCGGCAGCGCCGGCAGCCGTATCTGCGTTAATGTTGTAGCGCTGACCGGCCGCATCGATCCCGATAGGCGCGACAACCGGTATGTAGCCCATATTCATTACGCCCTCGATAATGTCCGCATTGACATCGGTCACATCGCCGACGAAGCCGATCTCGTCAGCATTGGCTACCGGCTTCGCTTGAATCAGCATGCCGTCGACGCCGGACAGCCCTAACGCCTTGGCTCCGTTCAGCTGAATTTTGCGGACGATTTCCTTGTTGATTCGTCCTGCAAGCACCATCTCCACGACGTCAAGCACCTCGTCGCTCGTTACCCGCAGCCCATTCACAAAGCCGGTCTCAATGCCCAGCTTGCCCAGCGTCTCGGAAATGGCAGGACCTCCGCCATGCACGATAACCGGCTTGACGCCTGCCAGCTGCAGCTCCCTAAGCTCCGCAAAAAAGCTGTCCGGCAGCGCCGCGAGCGTACTGCCCCCGCATTTCATTACAAATCGCTCTTGTGTCAACGTTCCATGCCCTCCCGCGTTACGTCCGGTAAGCCGCATTAATGCGGACGTAGTCGTATGTTAAATCGCAGCCCCAAGCCGTTGCCGCGCCTTCGCCGTTATGAAGGTCTACTCGAATGACAACCGTATCGCCCTTCAAGTATTCCAGCGCAATCTCCTCATCGAAGACAACCGGACGGGACTGCTCCAGCGTCAAAATATCCCCTAATCGAATGTCCACCGTCTCCGGATTAACCGGCTGACCGGCGCGGCCGACCGCCGCAATAATACGGCCCCAGTTCGCGTCTGCGCCGAACACGGCCGATTTCACGAGCGACGACCCGATTACGGTCTTCGCTATCGCTTGCGCGGACTCGTCGCTAACCGCTCCGCTTACCTGCACCTCAACAAGCTTCGTCGCGCCTTCGCCGTCGCGCGCAATCGCCTTCGCCAGCACCTCGCATACGTGGCGCAGCGCGGCGGAGAACGCCGCCCAGCCCTCGTGCTGCGGCGTCAATTCGCTGTTGCCGGCGAGCCCGCTCGCCATCGCGACCAGCATATCGTTCGTGCTCGTGTCGCCGTCAACCGTAATCATGTTGAAGGTAAGGTTCGTCGCCTCACGCAGCGCCTGCTGCAGCGCCGCTCCGCCGATTGCGGCGTCCGTTGTGACAAAGCCCAGCATCGTGGCCATGTTTGGATGGATCATGCCCGAGCCTTTGGCAGCGCCCGCAACGGATACCTTTTTGCCGTCCAGCTCCAGTTCAACGCAAATCATCTTTTGCACAAGGTCGGTCGTTAGAATCGCCTGGCAAAAATCGTCCGCGCCGCTGCGATCGCCGGCAAGCCGCCCCGGCAGCCCGTCGATGCCGCTGCGCACCTTGTCCATCTTGAGCAGCTCGCCGATAACGCCGGTAGATGCTACCGCCACTTCCTCCGACGATGTGCCGATCGCTTCCGCAAAGCGGGAGCGCATCTCATAGGCATCCGCCTCGCCTTGCTTGCCTGTGCAAGCATTCGCGTTGCCGCTGTTCACAAGCACGGCGCGCAGCGTCCCGCCCGCTCCTATACTATCGCGAGTCACCTGCAGCGGAGCCGCCTGAAATACATTCGTCGTGTATACGCCCGCCGCCGCCGCCGGAACCTCGCAGACAATGGCGCCCAGATCATGGCGTGTCGATTTTTTCAAACCGCAATGCAGCCCGCCTGCGATAAAGCCCTGCGGCGTCGTAATGGAGCCGTCCTCCACGACCTTGAAAGCTGCTGAAGAAATGTCCTGTCCCATCTTGCAATCGCATCTCCTTCATCAATAGGAAATAATAGTCCGCATAATTACTAAGCTTACGCTCTAATGAGCTTCTATGGCGATCGAGCCGCAGCCGGTAAAGGCAGAGCACGGCTCAAAAGTTTAACGGTTACGGATAAGCCGGCACGAATTGCAGCCCTAGCGTCTCATCCCAGCCCATCATCAGGTTAAGGTTCTGAATCGCTTGGCCCGCCGCGCCCTTCACAAGATTATCGATAACCGACACGATCGTTATGCGACCCGTCCGCTTGTCGACGGCAAAGCCGATATCGCAATAATTGGAGCCCCACACCTCTTTGGTTGCAGGAAGCTGTCCTCCCGGACGGACGCGCACAAAGGAGCGCCCTTCGTAGAAAGAACGGTACAGCTCCACAAATTCCTCCAGGCTGCGTTCGCCGTTAATCTTGGCGTACATTGTCGACATGATGCCCCGGGTCATCGGCACCAAATGCGTCGAGAACGTCACCACAACCGGCTCGCTCGCCAAATCGGACAGCACCATCTCGATTTCAGGAATATGCTGATGCTGATTCAGCTTGTACGCTTTAAAGTTCTCGTTCAGCTCCGAGTAATGCGTACCGAGCGATGCGCCGCGTCCCGCGCCGGATACGCCGGATTTCGCGTCAATAATGATCGTCGCCGGATCAATCCAGCCGGCCTTTACAGCCGGAGCCAGGCCCAGCAGCGTCGCCGTAGGGTAACAGCCAGGGTTGGAAATGAAGCCCTGATCCGCTACCTTCTCGCCGTAGATCTCGGACAGCCCAAATACCGCTTGCTCCAAATAAACAGGCTCGGCAGCAGGCTTCTTATACCACTGCTCGTAAAGTCCCGGAGATTTCAGCCTGAAATCTCCGGATAAGTCGATTATTTTAAGACCAACCTCAAGCAGCTGCGGAACCAGCTTGCCGGCTACGCCCGCAGGAGTCGCCAGAAATACAACGTCCGCTTTTGCCTTGATGTCGGCTGGAACTACATCGTCAAGCAGTTCTTCGCGGATAGCCGTCAGATGCGGATATCCTTCAGTAATCGGCGTGCCTGCGCTGGAGGAGGAAATAACGGAAGTTATTTCAGCCAGCGGGTGGGAAGCCAGCAAACGGATCAGCTCTACGCCGCCATAGCCGGTGGAACCGATAATTGCAATTTTCACCTTTGTCGTCATGTTTATCTCTCCCCAAACACAGAATGCCGCAGCCGTATTTCCGCCTCCCGGGCGGCACGTCCGCAGCTTCATCTATTTCTCTTATCGCCTTGCGAAAAGATCGTCTATTACATCAACCCATCCATTGTACATCATTCGGCAGTTGATGGAAATATCGATATGATTTCGTATTATTATACATTCCAATTAATAAAAATACAATGAACATTTGAAGGAAAAACGCTGCGTTTTTTCCGGCTTTTCCGCTGCCGAACGCAGCCCTTTTCCGAATGCCCGATCTTGTTTTCTACCCGATCAATTTTCCAGCTTAAAGCCCTGACCAAGCACCTCCGCCGTGTTCGAAATGATTACAAAAGCTCCCGTATCGATAGACCGCACAAGCTGCTTAAGCCTAGGCACTTCATTCTGGCCGACGACGACCATAAGCACCGTTCTTCCCGCCCCCGTATAACCGCCGTGTCCGTCCAGTCGCGTCAATCCGCGGTCCAGGTCATGGAGAATCGCCTCGGCCACCTCTGCGGAGCGGTCGCTGATAATAAAAGCAACTTTGGATAGCTGCAGGCCATTTTGCACAAAATCGATCGTTTTGCTCGTAACATACAACCCAATCAGGGCATAAAGCGCCACCTCTGGCGACACGACAAACCCCGAAGCGGCAATGACCAGGCCATCGAAGCAAGCAACGGCAAGGCTCAACGGCAATCCGGTATACTTATGTAAAATTTGCGCCGCCAAGCCGAGTCCCCCAGTCGAGCCGCCGCTGCGAAACACCAGGCCAAGACCAAGACCGACGCCTATGCCGCCGTAAATGGCGGCCAGCAGCGAATTGTGCGTCGGCGTTGCCATATGCGCCGACAGCAGAACAAATAACGGCAGAGCGACCGAGCCTAGCGCCGTTTTGGCGGCGAAGCGTCGACCAAGCAGCCAAACTCCTGCCAGAAACAACGGAATGTTCAGCGCCCATTGCGTAATCGCCGGTGCGGTGCCAAGCAGCCTTTCGACCAAAATGGACACACCCGAAACGCCGCCGGAGGCGATGCCGTTCGGCAGCAGAAACATGTTGAAGCTGACGGCAACAATCGCCGTACCGAGCAGCAGCTGAAGAATATTCCATGACGCTTGCGCTCTCGTGCCCAGCGGGCGTTTGTCCTTTCTTTTTTTAACCGGACCGCTTGTCATCGCATTGCCCCCTTGTTCAGCACCAATAAAAAAAGAAAAGCTCCACACCTTATCAGTGTCGGAACTCTTCTTTAAACCTATTCATCAGCCTTGCCTCATCGACGCCTGATCGACTGAATCAATCAATTGCGGCAAGGCTGCAGCAATTCCGACCAACCGGAAGCTACTCCTGCCTGATCTGGCCTCGCAGATAGCCGTCAATAAATGCGTCCAGATCGCCGTCCATGACAGCGCCCACGTTGCCTGTCTCCACACTCGTCCGGTGATCCTTCACCATGCTGTACGGATGGAACACGTAAGAGCGGATTTGGCTGCCCCAAGCGATATCGGATTGTTCGCCGCGAATTTCCGCCAATTCCTTCATCTGCTCCTCAATACGCCGTTCGTACAGCTTGGAGCGAAGCATGTTCATGGCGCGCTCGCGGTTCTGAATCTGGGAACGTTCCTGCTGACAGGCCACGACAATGCCCGTCGGGATATGCGTAATCCGGATTGCGGACTCCGTTTTGTTGACGTGTTGTCCGCCTGCGCCGCTCGCGCGGTACGTATCCACCTTCAAATCCTCGCTGCGAATCTCGATTTCGATACTGTCATCAATTTCCGGCACAACATCGCATGATGCGAAGGAGGTGTGACGGCGCCCTGCGGAATCGAACGGAGAAATGCGCACCAAGCGGTGCACCCCCTTCTCCGCTTTCAGATAACCGTAGGCATTATAGCCTTTGATGGACAATGTGACGCTTTTGATGCCCGCCTCGTCTCCTGGAAGGAAATCCAGCACCTCAACCTTGAAGCCGCGCTTCTCGGCCCAGCGCGTGTACATCCGGTACAGCATCAGCCCCCAGTCCTGGGACTCTGTGCCGCCCGCTCCTGGATGCAGCTCCAGAATGGCGTTCAGTTTGTCATACGGCTGATTCAGCAGCAATTGAAGCTCGAAATCTCCGACTTTGCCGGTCAACTCGCGTACGCTATCCGCCAGCCCTTCCGCAAACGACTCATCGTTCTCTTCCTCGGCCAGCTCAAGCGTCATCTGGGCATCCTCCAGGTCGGCATTCAGCTTATCATACTGCTCAACAACCGATTTCACTGCATTCAGCTCTGCAATGACGCCCTGCGCTTTTTCGTTGTCGTCCCAGAAGTCCGGCATCGTCATCTTCTCTTCAAAGTTGGCAATGATCTCTTGCTTGAGATCTAAGTCAAAGAGACCCCCTGAGCTCTTGGAGACGCTTCGCTACTTCGCGCAAATCCTGTTTTACCGTTATATCTATCATAGCGCAAGCCTCACCTCAACATCTTCATGATCTTCTACCTTATGAGCGCTCAGCAGCCTCTATGCCGTTAGGATGCCCCATGGCATTGCTTGTACTTCTTGCCGCTGCCGCATGGACACGCATCGTTGCGTCCAACCGTCTCCTTGCGTTTCGTCGGGCGCTTCTCGGAAGCTTCCCCACCGCCGCTTGTCGTCAGCGTCTGGCCTTTGGCAACCTCCTGGCGCTCCAGGTTGCTTTCTACGCGTGCCTTCATAATATACTTGGCGACCTCTTCTTGAATGCTCTCAATCATTTCCTTGAACATCTCGAAGCCTTCGAACTGATATTCGCGAAGCGGATCGGTGCCGCCGTATGCCCGCAGGTGGATGCCTTGGCGAAGCTGATCCATCGCGTCGATATGGTCCATCCATTTGCTGTCTACCGCGCGAAGCACAACAACCTTCTCGAATTCGCGCATCGTTTCTGCGCCGAGAATCTCCTCACGCTCATCGTAGCATGCCGACACTTCATCATAGATATATTGAATAATCTCTTCTTGCTCTTTGCCCCATAGCTCGTCCTTCGACAGCGCATTTTCCTCAAGGAAGTTCGCATGCGCATAATCGACGATCGCCTGAAGATCCCATTCCTCCGGAATATCCTCCGAGGTATGCGCTTGGACGATGCGCTCGATAACCGGCTTGATCATATCCATTACTTCTTGACGGATATCGGCCGAACCAAGAATTTCGCGGCGCTGCTTGTAAATGACTTCACGCTGCTGATTCATCACATCATCATATTGCAAGACAACCTTACGAATATCGAAGTTGTTGCCTTCGACGCGTTTTTGCGCGGATTCAATCGCCCTAGAGATCATGCGGCTTTCGATCGGCTGATCTTCGTCCAGGCCAAGCCGGTCCATCATGCCCATGATGTTCTCTGAGCCGAAACGGCGCATCAGCTCATCCTGCAGCGATAGATAGAACTGCGAGGAGCCCGGATCGCCTTGACGACCGGCACGTCCACGAAGCTGGTTGTCGATCCGGCGGCTTTCATGACGCTCCGTACCGATAATATGCAGGCCGCCAAGCTCGGCTACCGTTTCGCCCAGCATGATATCCGTACCGCGGCCAGCCATGTTCGTTGCAATTGTAACGGCTCCCGATTGACCTGCACGCGAGATGATTTCCGCTTCCTCCGAGTGGAACTTGGCGTTCAACACTTTGTGGGCGATGCCTCTGCGCTTGAGCATGTCAGAAAGCTTTTCCGAGTTTTCAATGGAAATCGTGCCGACAAGGACCGGCTGCTTGTTCGCATGACGAGCAACAATCTCCTCGACGACCGCCTTAAACTTGCCATTCTCCGTCTTATAGACAACATCGGCAATATCCTTACGAATCATCGCACGGTTAGTCGGCACCTGAATAACGTCGAGGCCGTAAATCCGCTTGAACTCTTCTTCCTCGGTTTTCGCCGTACCGGTCATGCCGGACAGCTTGCGGTACATACGGAAATAGTTCTGGAACGTGATCGTAGCGAGCGTCATGCTCTCGTTCTGAACCTTGATTTGCTCCTTCGCTTCAATCGCCTGGTGCAAGCCGTCGCTGTAGCGGCGTCCCGACATCAAACGGCCGGTAAACTCATCGACGATGACAACCTCATCTTCTTGCACGACGTAGTCCACATCGCGTCTCATAATGAAGTTGGCTTTCATCGCTTGCTGAATGTGGTGGTTAAGCAGCACGTTCGCGTGGTCGAACAGATTCTCGATATGGAACGCCTGTTCAGCCTTCTCGACGCCGGATTCCGTCAGCATTACGCTGCGCAGCTTAATGTCGATCGTGTAGTCTTCCTCGTCCTTCAAACGCTGAACAAAACGATCCGCTGCAAAATAAAGCTCCGTCGACTTTGCTGCCTGTCCGGAAATAATAAGCGGGGTACGCGCTTCATCGACAAGAATGGAGTCAACTTCGTCAATAATGGAATAATAAAGAGGACGTTGAACCATTTGCTCTTTGTACAGCACCATGTTGTCGCGCAAATAGTCAAAGCCAAACTCGTTGTTCGTTCCGTAAGTGATATCGCAAGCATAGGCCGCTTGCTTCTCCTCGTGGGACAATCCGTGCAGGTTGCAGCCAACCGTCATGCCCAAAAATTCGTACAGCTTGCGCATGATTTCACTATCGCGCTGCGCCAGGTATCCGTTGACCGTGACTACGTGTACGCCTTTGCCGGCAAGGGCATTAAGATAGGTCGGAAGCGTCGCAACTAGCGTTTTACCTTCACCCGTTCTCATCTCGGCGATTTTGCCTTCGTGCAGCACCGCGCCGCCCATCAATTGCACGTCGAAATGACGCATGCCAAGCGTCCGCTTGGAAGCTTCCCTTACAGTCGCAAAAGCTTCCGGGAGCAGCTTGTCCAGCGTCTCGCCTTTTTCAATACGTGTTTTGAACTCTTCCGTCTTGGCGCGAAGCGCGTCGTCCGACAGACCTGTAAACTGGGATTCCATTGCATTAATCTCATCTACCGTCCGCTGGAGCCGTTTCACTTCACGCTCGTTTTGGTCACCAAAAATTTTCCTCACTAATCCGAGCATAAGTTTCCCCTTTCATGTAGCGCCTCATTGCCTTAAATTGTATCAGTTTGTCGACCTCGTCGCAACGAGGGTTGCTGGAAAAGAAAAAGCCCCTCTCCTATAGAGGAGAAAAGGCAGCATCCAGCTGAATCAGCCTAAGCGCTCTTTACTCAATAAGTCTGATTTCCAGTTCTCCCACAGCTCTCCGCCAGCATGAAAGCAATCACTTCTTCAAGCCTTCAATCTGCTGCTCAGACAAGCCGGTTGCCTCTACTATTAGATCAACAGGAAGCTCTTTTTCAAGCAGCCGCTTGGCCACTTCCAACTTCCCCTCTAAAAACCCTTCCTACCTGCCTTCTTGTCTGCCTTGCGTCATATAATCAACAAAAAATCTTCTCCACGTTGGAAATCATGCCTTTTACATCCTCCGGCTCCGAATATTCATCAATGATACGGCTAATCCTCGTATGCTGTTCAGGCTCTAAACTACGATGTGTAATAATTTTCATCCAACTCTTGAACAGCGAGAACAGCTCCTGCGGCATTTTCTCCAGCCTAGTAAGATCGTTACAGTTATTAAAATATTATACTACATGGAAGGAGCCTATTGCAGAGCAACCTTCATTGACAACTACTATTGAAAAAGCCTCCTCTTCCCGGAGGAAGAAAAGGCTCCTGATTGTAAAATAAGTAAAAGTGCGGTCAGCCCTGCTCGATTAACCCGTACTTCCCGTCTGTACGCTTGTAGACAACGTTAACCTCTTTGCTGTCCACATTGGAAAAGACGAAAAAGTTATGTCCGACCATGTTCATTTGCAAGATAGCTTCCTCTACATCCATTGGCTTAAAGTCGAAGCGTTTGGTCCTGACCAATTCGAGGTCGTCCTCCTCCTCTAATACGCCGACTGCTGAGCCTTCTTCCTTAAACAAAGCGCGAACACCGCTGCCTTGACGGAATTTGCGATTCACTCTCGTCTTATGCTTGCGAATTTGCCGTTCGAGTTTGTCCACAACAAGATCAATCGATGCGTACATATCCTCGCTCTTCTCTTCGGCTCTAAGCATAACGCCCTTAAGCGGAATCGTTACTTCTACTGTATGCTTCCCTTTCGTTACGGAGAGGGTTACATTGCTTTCGGAGGCGATTGGATCTTCGAAGTATCTGTCCAACCGGCTGAGTTTCTTTTCGGTGTACTCTCTCAAAGCATCAGTGACTTGAAAGCGTTGACCTCGAATGTTGTAATTCATGTAGAACTCCTCCTTTACATGGTCTTATTATATCACATCAGCCTCTCATTGGGCAAATTAATATTTGATTTTTCTAAATTATCAGACAAATAAAGTGAACATTATGTTAAAGCTTTCAGGAGGAGCTTTCGTGTATAACCAGAAAAAAGCTCCGGGGGTTTCCCGAAGCTTGTGCAAGTCTCTCTGCGAGTTATTCGCTATAAGTTGGCTAATGCCAATGATTACAGTTTAACTACGTTAGCTGCTTGTGGGCCACGAGCGCCTTCAACGATATCGAATTCAACCGATTGGCCTTCTTCGAGGGTCTTGAAACCTTCAGTTTGGATTGCGGAGAAGTGAACAAATACGTCGCCGCCTTGCTCAGTCTCGATAAATCCATAACCTTTCTCTGCGTTAAACCATTTAACTTTACCTTGCATCTGCAAACATTCCCTTCATCTTCAAATACTGTGAGGCAACTCAACGTATAACCCACAAATTGACTATACCACCGGATTAACGGAATTGTCAAACAATTTGTTGTAAACGGATACATTTAAAGAAGATAGCGTTTTCTGCTTCGACTCTACAGGTTGTAATTTGAAGATTTTAATCTACAAAGCTCGCTATCCCCCAACGGCATGTTTTATTAAAATCCTGTAATCTACTCGGTAATTCCCTTTAAAACTCCAAGCATCTTAAACCAAAATAAGCTATAACTGCTCCTTAAAATAGGAAAAGCCGCCATTGGCGGCCAAATAAGTTTTGCTTATCTCTTCGTATCAAAAAACAGGCTATCTTCGCCATAGCCTCCAGATTCATACGCTACTTTTGAAAGCTTCGCTTTATTAAACTTTTTCAACTCATGATCGGCTTCCTCAAGAAGCTGCGTCATTCTGCCAATAATGACCTTATCCAATTGTCGGATATTCTCTATTTGTGGACGCACAGCTTCGACTTGCTCCGGTGACCAAGAACATGCCTTTAGCTCATCAAAAAGCAAATTTCTCTGATCCATGTACGCTTCCAACAATTCGACATCGCAGCTATTAATCTGGTCAACAATACTAGACGACAGTTGGTTGAGTGACTCTATTATTGCTTCCATTTACATTTCCTGCTTGTTGATTGGACTGCTTGGCAGCTTGAATCCAGGTCTCTTTTAAATCTATTAAATAACTGAGTACTTCTTCAGCCGGAGCAACATCTTTCTTCAAGTTTGCTTCCATTAATCTGGAATTAAAATATTCGTACAAACGCAGCAAATTTTCTGCCAGTGGCGATTTGCGATCCAGTGTAATAATAAATTCACTAACAATATCCTGAGTTTTCAACAAATAAGTATTTGCATCAGAATATTTTTTTTCTTTTATGGCCTCCACTCCCTGGCGCAAAAAGCGAATGCCTCCATCAACCAACATTATAAGAAGTTGAGCCGGAGAAACAGTTTGAATAGTATTCTGAAGATACTTATTTGTTTGTGACCGTTGCATGTTTTAACCTCCTGTACTGAATTGCTGGGTTAACCAAGCACTCTGAGAATTCAATTGAGTCAGTTGTTTTTCCATTGCGGTAAATTGCTTATAGTAACGATCCTCTATACTTTGCAAACGCTTAGTCATATTATTTATCTGTTGCGTTATGGTTCTGCTTTCTTTCCCTAGTAGAAAAGTTGTTTCAACCGAATCCGCTACGCCTGCTTTTTCGGTGATCTTCTTGAATAAATCAGATACTTGATCATATATCCGGGTTGCAATGCCATCTTGTGCGGCAGTCGCACCGTCTGTAGTAAACATAGCGGCTACATCGTTCGGATTGTCCGTTAATGCCTGTTTAAGCTTTGTTTCATCAATGTACAATTTACCGCGCTCTAAATAGGAGCCTGTTACTTCGCCGCCTGCGATTTGAAAAGTAGAGATGCCGATACTCGCCAAATTCTTTTCTTGACCGCCAGGAAGCTTAACCGCCTGAACAAAAATGGACCGTAGTGAGCTCAAGCCGCCACTCAACATGCTGTCATTAGCCAG
The DNA here is from genome assembly GCF_005222705.1 of Paenibacillus sp. SY21-1. GTDB lineage: Bacteria > Bacillota > Bacilli > Paenibacillales > Paenibacillaceae > Pristimantibacillus. The sequence goes on from NZ_STGF01000001.1 coordinate 57,319, forward strand.
CAATCCGTTTTTAGCACGTTCTTCCCATTTCTTAATCTGATCCTCACTCATTGACTCACGTTGAGCATCGGTAAGCGGCTGGAAGCTTCGTTCCTTCTTCTCCAACACTTCTTTATTAATATCCGTAATCAAAGAGTTGTATTTCTCAACAAACTTCTTAATATTCTCTACAGCTTTATCTATATCTGCCGATACGGACACATTTATTGGCGTAGTGCTAGCCTGCACTGCTGTGAACGTCATACCTCCAAAGGTAAAGGTATTCGATTCATAGCTTGCTTCTACACCGTTAATTTGAACTTTCGCATTAACGCCTTTGACATCAATCTTTGAACTGCTTGTTGGCGAGTCCAAACCAAGCGTAGTCGTTAAATTATTCGTGCCGGAGAAAGACAGCGGCTTCGCAGAGTCATTGTTGAAAAACGACAGTTTCCCTTCTGCATTCAAATAGGCTCTAACACCTACATCATTCAGCTTGTCATTCATTTCATTTACCAACTGACCCATCTTCGTCGTGCTTGTTATCGCAAAGTTGTATTTCGTGCCATTCATCTCAACTTCAAACGTCCCTGTTCCGCCAACCAAAGAATCAGCAGTGAAGCCTGCAGCAGTGCCAGACAAATCCCCTGTCTTGAAAATCGCATTCAGGTTCTCACCATTCGCCAACTCCATCTTAATGTTAGCAGCTGCCCCTGTCTTAGAGGAAGTGAAAAAAAGACGATCCATAGTCGAATCATAGCTTACCTTGATACCTGTAGTCCCCGTTTCCTTGTTAACGGCAGTAACAAGCTGGGCAACCGTCATATCCTTCTTCACATCAATCGTAGCAGATCCTTTGTCTCCGCCAATTTTCAGTTGTGTACTATCAGCAGAGAGCCCCAATGTTGCCATTGTTTTCGAATCGCCGGGCGCGCCATTAAGATCGCCTGTGTTAAAGGAGGCGCTTTTCGCAAGACGGTCGATCTTAACTGCATATTGGCCATCATTAGCATCTGCTGTAGCTCTCACAGTAAGAGCACTTTCTTGAGAGACGGCTACCTTCTTCGTTAAATAACTGGATTGCAGCTTCATATCAAAGGCTGCATTCCGAAAATCCAATATTTTATTATTCATTGCACGGTAATCATCCCGCTGCCATTCAATCAGCTGCTTCTTCTGGGAAAGCTTATCCATCGGAACCCGATGCGCACTCATCAGTTGTTTAACAATGTCATCTGTATTCATGCCGGAAGCGAGGCCGCTTACACGCATTACCATAGTCTGTAATCACTCCTCTTCAAGCGTTATACTTTCTGATCTATCAATATACCTGCCATCTCCCACAGCTTCGCCACGAAGTCTAGCGTCTTCTCGGGAGGAATTTCTCGTATCACTTCACCTGAGCTTTTATCCAGTACTTTAACGGCAATCATCTTGGTTTTCTCATGCACAGTGAATTCCAGAGATGTCGACTTGCCTTCCACCGCTTTAATTGCGCGCTCAAGCGCTTTAACAACCTGTTCGTCACTGACTGTAATTCTCTCGCCGCGCATTTCCTCATGTCTCAAATCACTTAAATTTGTGATTGCGGACAGATCTGCGCCGCTCTTCGTTGCAGGAGGTTCGTAAGAACTTCCGCTGGAAGCAAGTCGATCGGACATGCCTCCCATTCCGCTAATCGAGTCAAGGCTACTCAATGTAATCGCCCCCACATTCATGTACTATTGTATTTATCGGAACTTTTATATCAATATGTTAGAGGACACCGTAAAAGAGATACCTTCCCATCGGTTTCTCGTGCTTTTCTACAAATAAAGGACCTCTCCGCAGAGAAGTCCTTTATACCAAGATATATTCCCGTTTACAGGGAATAACATGACTATACTCTCAAATCGATTGAACCGCCTAAGTGAGGCTGGACAGATTGTTCCATAGCTTTCACTTGACCTAACATCTGCGTCATATTAGCCGCGGTTGTATCAGAAGATTCCATCGCCATCTTCAGTGTAGCTAAACTCGCTTCCTGACTAATGCTGGATTGACTCATCGCCATTGATAAAGCTGCGATATCCATATACCATCACCGCTCTTTCATTCGTTATGAAACGAGGTAAGGTTTAAATGCTGCTTCCAGTTCAATGTTCAACTGTTTGAAATCTGGCAACAGACCATTGCTAATACCGTCGATGACTTGCTCATGAATACCTTGTTCATATGCAGATACTACATATGCTATGCGATTCCGCACTTGACCCAGGCTGCCCTCAATCTGGGAGTCTGGCAGTCCAGCCATAAATACTTGCAAGGATTGCTCCATTTGATAGAAGCCGCTCACAACATCATCCATTAAATACAAGGTTTCCTCGAAATCACCTGCATTTAATCGTAACAAAATGTGCTCCAGCGCTTCCAAGCTTGCCACAGTCAACTCCATTGACCTTGTCATAACCTCTGCTTGCTTCTCCATGTTGTCACCTCAATTCAAGGTATAAGAAAAAGGGACTCTAGAACGCCTAGAGTCCCCCATACGTAAGACCAGTCTATTAACGAAGCAATTGAAGAACACCTTGTGGCTGTTGGTTCGCTTGTGCAAGCATAGCTTGAGCGGCTTGTGCAAGGATACTGTTCTTCGTTTGAGTCATCATTTCCTTAGCCATGTCAACGTCACGGATACGGGATTCCGCAGCTGTCAGGTTCTCGGAGGATGTGTTCAAGTTGTTGATTGTGTGCTCCAGACGGTTCTGGAAAGCACCCAGCTTCGAGCGTTGTGCAGATACCGCTTCAATGGCATCGCTCAATACGCTGATTGCAGCAGTAGCTTTCTCAGTAGTCGAAATATCCAGTGCAAACTCAGTGTTTTTAGTCGAAGTTCCATCAGTTACGTTCGCTGTAGCTACGTAGGAAGCAACAGAACCGTCCTTCGCTTTAACAGTGGAAGCAGTGCCGTCACCGGAAATACCAAGCGATTCGGAACGCATGTCGCCAACGTTGATGTTGATTAGTTGTCCGCTGTTCGCGCCCACTTGGAACGAAGTCGTGTAGTCGCCTTTTGTGGAAGTTGTTGTTTCAACAACCGGTGCATCTGTATTGCCAACCTTTTGATCCAGTTGCAGTTTGCCGTCCGCAGTTACGGAAGCTGTGTACAATTGGTTCAGGCTTGCATTTTTGTTGATTGCATCCGAAATCGCTTTTGTTTGCTCAGCAGCGCTGCCAGAAGCTTTAATAGCAGTGCCATTGTCGTAGCCAACATGGGAATCTTTACCCGAAACGCTGATTTTTTGACCATCGATCGAGATAGATGCACCATCAGTCAACAGTTCGCTGGTATCAACTGTGAATTGTCCGTTTACGCCAGAAGCGTTTACTTTCAGATCAGTTGTTTTCAGGTCAGTGCCTGTAGCTGTGTTCTCTGTTAGAGTAATCGACGAACCTGTAGCGGAAGCTGTGAAGCTGTCTTTCAGAGTGTCGTTCAAGTTAATCGCATCAATCAGGCTTGAAGCTTGCGATGTTGTGTTGCCAGCGCCCACGTTGAACTCACCTTTTGTGGAATCAGCACCGCTCTCAACCGCTTTGAATACTTGGCCTTTAATAACAACATTGTCGCCAGCTTCGAAGGCTTTAGTAATGTCCAGCGTGTATTTGCCTTTAACTTCTTCAGTACCGCCAACTAATGTGCTTGTACCTTTAACAATGTTGTTGCCAACAGTTGCTGAATCCCAGTTGCCGGAACCTGTTGCTGTATACTTCGAGAAGTCGTTGCCGCCAACATTACCAAGAGCTTTGATAGCTGCTTCGATTTTTGCAGCTGTGTTCTCTGATGCGTTGTCGTCAGCCAAGTAAACGGTCAAGTTACCATTGTTACTGTCAACTGCTAATGTACCTGCTGTAACGGCTTTTGCACCGCCGCCAAAAGTTATTGTATTATTAATTTGCGTTCCACCAGTTATTGCTGCAGTAAGAGGCGTAGTAGCTGTAACCGCGCCTGAATTGAAGCCTGCGGCAGTCAATCCAGAGTTAACAGCACTTGCAATAGATGTAGATTGAGCACCAGCAGCAGCAGTGGAATCAAGGTTTCCAGACAATGTAAGTGTTTGAGTGTCTGCATCCCATTTAGATGTTATTCCGGTAGCCGAAGCGTCATTCGACAAGTCTAAAGTCACTTTAACACCATTTAATTCAGCATTGTTGTTAGCTGCTGTTAGTACCAGACCAGCTGTTGCGCCAGCACCAGTGGCAGCCGCTGCGGAACCAGTTGCTGTAGCACCCTGTACAATCGTAACTGTTTTAAGGTTTTGACCACCAGTATTGGTAATCGTCAACTTGTCGTCAGTACCGCTGCCACCAGCAACTGGAGCAGTCAGGTTAACGCCTGTTGCTTGACCTGTTCTTTCTACTAGATTAATGGTTGCGCTCGGCGCACCTGGGTTAGTAGCTGTAAATCTTGCGCTAAGGTCTGCATCGGCTTGAATAGCTGCCAGTAAGGAAGCTGCTTGTGCATTTGCTGTTGGTGCAGTTGTGTTATTCGCTGCAATTTCAAACTCGCCTTTAGAAGCATCTGCCGTTCCAATTACGCCAGTAAATGTCTTGCCGCCAATTGTAATGGTGTCGCCAGCTTCCTCGAAAGCTTTGGTGATATCAAAGGAGTAATCACCTGCAACTTCTACTTTACCACCTGTCAGCTCACCAGAAGTATCGATGCTGGACAAGACAGTTCCAGTGCTTGTTGGAACTTTTGCTGCAAATTCAGTAATACCTGCAGTATTAAGGCTAGCTGTAATTTCGTTATACAGTTCACCGCGGTTAGTGGCAACCGAATTACCGCTGGCATCAGCACCAATTGTAATAGTGTATTTGTTTCCAGACAGCGAAGCGGATGAAGAGGAACCTGCAGCTCCTTGTACAATTTCAATTGTTTTCCCATTAAGTTGGCTAGCGCCACTTGCAGTTTCTACTGCAGTTGCTTCAAAGGTAATACCATTAGCTACCGTTACCGAAGCTTTCTGACCAGCTGTGCTAGGTGTGTTAACTGTGATACCAGATACTGTACCAGTAGCTTTACTGCTGGATGCTTGAACAGTAGCCGAGGAATTAACGCCTACAACGCTCTTGGCGTCCGTTGCAAGGTCAGATACAACGCCTGCTGCGATACCTGTCTCGCCTGCTGTTACTGTAGTGGAAGGTGCTGCAGTTGTTACTGCCGCTGCCGTTTTACCTTTAAGGAGGTTCTGCGTATTGAATTCTGTTGTATTACCGATACGGTTAATTTCAGAAGTCATTGCATTCATCTCGGATTGGATAGCGGAACGGTCAGAGTCAGTGTACGTACCGTTGGAAGCTTGAGTAGCAAGCTCTTTCATACGTTGCAGAATGCTGTGAGTCTCGTTCAGCGCGCCCTCAGCCGTTTGAATAAGCGAGATACCGTCCTGTGAGTTGCGGGATGCTTGCTCCAGACCACGGATTTGACCGCGCATTTTCTCGGAAATGGCCAAGCCTGCTGCGTCATCGCCAGCACGGTTGATCCGGAGACCGGAAGCCAATTTCTCCATGGATTTGGATTGAGCGGAAGTTGAACCCGACAATTGACGGTGCGTGTTAAGCGCTGCAATATTGTGGTTAATAATCATGAAATATTTCCTCCTTGAAATGAGTTCGAGTATCCGCATCCTTGCGGAAGCTTGAGGAGATCAGTCGGCCGCCCAACCTCCCACGCTACTATATATATCGACAGCATTCTTAGAATGTTTATAGCTATTTTTAAAAAATGACAGCTTTCTTTATTGAAAATAATACCTCCATAAAAGAGCACCAAATTCTAAATTAATCTGACTGATGCGGAAGAATACCCTTTCTCCCTAAAAGCTCCTTCATAGCATCTATCCCAATTGTTTGCTGTGCAGCAGCCACATTCTCCTGCTGGATTTGCAGATAAATCTCCTTGCGATATATATTCACATCTTTTGGAGCCCGAATACCAAGCTTTACAATATCCCCCTCAACACCCAAGACCATCACTTCTATATTCCCGTTGATCATAATGGATTCGTTGCTCTTTCGCGATAATACAAGCATGCCTATTCCTCCTTTTCGGTAAGATCACATCACGGAAAAGCTATGGTCATCCCGCATTGAGCGGGGCACGAGGGCTATACCCGCTTTCGTGGAGAATCAGTTGCTTGCCAAGCATTTGCTGTTTATTCAATACAATCGGTGCCATCAAGTTAATAGTCGCTTCATTGGAATTGGAAGGAACCGTTATAATCGACCATACTTCAATATCTTCCTGTGACTGTATTCTTAATTCATTTTTGTCCGTTGCGCTCAATTCCCATTCATAGGCTGAATAAAATATAAACGGGCTCGCCACCAGCAATGAAATTGCTTCCTCGTCGGTCGCCTTCAGCAAGCGCATTGGCAGTTCCGGTTCAATCTCTTCCAGCACAAATTTGTGAATATGTTCAAAACCAGGTATACCTTGGGCGAAATGAAATACCACTTCCTGTTCCACGTTAAAACCTCCCTGACAGTCATACATAATAGTATGTTAAAACCATCTACAGCTTAGTATTCATTAATTATACAAAAATGATCTCCTTACAGCACTCATGCTGCGGAGATCATGCCTGCCCCCTATAAAATTATAAGCGGAGATCAATTTGTGGTGGGATAATTTCCAAATTAGGAAATTGGCTCACATAAATATTAACATTTCCTCGTTGATATTCTGCAACCGGGCGATTAACTTGTACGTTAAGCTCTACACGCCCAGGGGTTGTATCAATATTAACTTTGGAAGGCGTATATGATAAATCTACGTTATCGAAAGAAGAGGGACCCTGCACATCCATCTCAGGAAATGAATGCCTCCATTCCCAAGCCATATCCGCAATCGGATTACCTCCTAGGTGAATAGCAGCCATCCGGTTTCCGTTCTCTACGATACGTGCTATTCCTTGCAAAGCAATATCTGATGCTTTAGTATAAATTCGGCTCATCATCTCCAAATTATTCGCAAACCCTAACGCATCCCATGCCTTGTCCTGATTAATCTCTAAATTTCCCGGTGTTGTTGAGAAATGCTGCTCGGGTTTTATCTGTTTCATGTCAACAGTTGGCCCAGGCTGCTGCAAATTCAGCTGAGCTGGAGTAGTTTCAATCGCTATTTTCCCAGGACTTTGACGAATTTGAATAGTGGGAATTTGCATGGCTACACCCCGCTATCTAAGAAAATCTACCAAACTCGGTCGGATGAGCTGGGCACCGGCCGACAAGGAAGCCTGATATACATTTTCTTCTGTCTTCATCTGTGTGATTACAGCTGCCATGTCGGCATCTTCAGTTTTGGCTTGAACAGTTTGAATGTTCAAATTAATGTCGTCAAGTCGATTCTTAATAATCTCAACACGATTCATCCTGGCTCCAACCTCGGCTCGTGCGGTTAACATCTTATTCATGCGAACATCAAATTGGCTTAGCAGTGCAGATATACCTTCTTGGTCACCTTCGGACAGCATATCGTGCGCTCGCTGAAGAAGCATAAAAACATTATCACTTGCTTTTTGCTCCTCTATGGTAGCCGTTGGAAGGACAGCCTCCCCGAACACCTGGTTTCCTGACATATTAACACCAAGAGTCATACCTGCTGACATCTCGTATCTAATAGCTCCTGTATCAGGTGCTATATGATAAGCCTTAAGCTTGGGAGGATCGGCTGATAAGTCAGCTGCTTCTTCCATTCCCATAGTCGGATAAGGCTTCTCTTCGGTCAATTCTCCATTAAATACTTGCCTGCCATTAAATTGGCTGTTTCCAACCTCAACCATTTGATTATACAACTGTATGATCTCGGTTTTGATCGAGGTAAGGCTCGTTTGCTCAAATGTACCATTGGAAGCTTGTACAAGCAGCTCCCTTGCCCGTTGCATAATATCTCCAGCTTGCCCGACAATGGTATCCGTATATTCAAGCATGGAAATCGCAGAGCCGACGTTTTCAATATATTGATCATTTGTTTGAAGTTCACTACGGTAACGCAGTGAAAAAGTAATCCCTACTGGATTATCGGACGGCTTATTGATTAATCTGCCTGTGGACAGTTGATTCTGTAAGTTATTCAGTCTTCCCATGTTTGCTGATAAATTACGTATTAGCTGCGAATTCATCATAGATTGCGTAACGCGTAGAGACATAAATTCATCACCTCATTTATTAATAACTAAAGGCCTACACGCCCCATGCCATTGATTACCTTATCCAGTATTTCATCTATCATTGTCATGTTTCGTGCAGCAGCGTTATACGCATGTTGGAACTTTATCATATTGGACATTTCTTCATCTAGGGAAACTCCACTGACCGACTGCCTCCGAGCCTCAACCTGCTCGACAATTATTTGCTGATTGGTTTGCATTCTTGTCGCTTCGGCAGCCTGAACTCCAATCTGTCCCACAACGGAACGGAAGTAGGCATCCAGTGTGTTTTTGTTCTCAGTAGTACCTGGATCAAAATCAAATCTTACATCTCTCATTTGTGAAAATAGCACAGCAAGCGAGTTATTTCCACTCATTACAGAATCAGTTCCATCATCATTAATTGCAACACGCATCGAGGTTGCAATTAGGTTGGCATTTGCGACAATAGCTGGATTTACGACAAGATTTCCTGCTGTTAGTGTCGTATCCTGACTGCTCGAATTAATTGTAAAGAAAGGAAGACCCGGATCATTGCCTGCCAGGCTATAGCCTAATTGATGTAAACCATTAAGACCATTTACTACAACTTTTGTATCCTCAGTCAGTGTACGAGCTACACCCGTGTAAGAAACACCGTTAAGCACAGTACCCTCCGGTAGGACGGAACCCTTAGGCAAGGTAATTTCAAACTCTCCATTTGCCATCGTTTGCACGAGCCTGTTAAGTTCAGCAATATAGCTATCCACATATTTATCTCGAGACTCTACTGTGCCGAAAATTGTACCGCTTGATAAATTTCCTGCCGCAATAGCATCTTTAACAGAAATTGCTCCTCCGGCTGGTTCAGCTCCTTCTCCCGAAAACAGAGCCTGATTAGCCGATCCCTGAACAAGCTCAATGTCCCCCATTAAAATCCGATACCCAGTGGTCTGGTCTTCTACACGTATATTCACTAAGCCCGAAAGCTGGTCGGTTAATAAATCTCGTTGGTCACGAAGATCATTGGCACTATCTCCAAGACCTTCGACCCTTCGAATCTCAGCATTAAGTTGTGCAATATTGGTCGTTATAGAATTGACCGTTTTAATGTTAATTTCCACATTTTCCGTTAAATCCGTTTTCAAATCTCCAAGCTGTCTTGCAGTGTAATTGAACGCATCAACCATAGCCATTGTTTGCTCAAGAACAACTTTACGCCCATCGGCATTTTCAGGATTTTTACTAATGTCAGACCATGCGTTCCAAAAGTTAGATATAACTGTTCTCAAACCTGTATCGCTCGGTTCATTCACAATACCTTCGAGCTTGGACAAGGTGTCCAATTTCACTGTGAATTCTCCTGCGGACTTGTTTTCATTTCGAAATTGACTATCTAGAAACAATTCTCTTACTCGCGTTATCGAGCTAGCTTCTACACCTGTTCCAAGCTGGCCGGCCGCTACGGATTTCGAGTAACCTACGGCATCAATCGGACGTGAAGCAGTCATATTCACAATTTGCCTGGAGTAACCAGCCGTGTTGGCATTGGCGATATTATGTCCTGTCGTATTAAGAGCAGATTGTGTGGTGAACAAACTCCGCCGTGCCGTTTCCAATCCGTGAAATGTGGAAGCCATGTTGTCAGCCCTTTCCTTTACATTTTCATATTAAGGCGTCCGTTGCGTTGCTGCGCCATGCCTTGAACTGCACGATGATAAGTCGCTTCTTCTTCTTCAGGTCCAAGCAATAAATCCTGAGCGAAATGCAAGTACTCCAAATTCATTCTAACCAGTTGTTGATTAAATTCGTTTAACTCCTGAAGCTCCTTAATGACGCGGTCCAGCTCCTTCCAGACACGCTGCAACTGAACCTTCTCCTCCGCGAGATACACAACTTGCACAAGCTTCTCCATCTTGAACGAGCGGTTGGGACCGCTTATTTTCTGAGACAGCATATACTTCCCGACAAGAAACGAACGCTGCTGCTCCAACTGTGAAATCCGTTCCAGAGCTTTCTTCTCTTTGGTTGCAATATAAGAGAGCGTATCGATCTGATTGGTCGTAATGGCTGTCGTCTTGGCCTTGCCGTACTCAATCAACTGGCGGTGTTCGGCTGTCAACTCGTCAAGAATGGATAGAATTTGCTGGATGATCTCATTCATAGAGGTTTACTCCTTCAGGTAAGGAAGCAGCTTCTCAGCAATCTTGCCTGCTTCTACATGATATGTGCCCGATGCAACCGATTGCTTGAGCTGCTCCAACTGCTTGGCCCGCTCAGCGCCATGTGTCTGACTGTTAGACAGCATTTCTTTGGCCGCAGCAGAAATCTGAACTTCGTCCTTGGGACGTGCTTTGCCTGTGCTCGCTACACGAGCTTCGTTATGCTTAAGATATGGATTTGCTGCCCCGATCCGATTCGTTTCATTAATCTTCATCTTGTTCACCTCTTGAATTCACCGAACTAAAAAAGCCGATTACCTTTACAAGTACTATCGGCTCTAGTCAAGCGAAAATTTATAGACAGGGAAAATTTAACGTCATGCGAGTATGGCTGACTACTTACCCTTATACTTATTCAAGCTTTTATAAGCCGCGTCACTCTTTTCCTGGCGAAGTCTGGCGTCCTTGTTGGCGATATCCTCCAGCATATTCCGTTTTTCTTTATCTAGCCTGGACCGGCAGCTATCACAGATATGACTGTCGCGGATAAGCGTACCACATGATTCGCACGGGTAAGATAAATTCGGGGCGTTGATCATCGAAATCCGGCCCTCGCGAATAAACTTGGTAATTTGCTTGATGGATACACCGGTCTCATCGGACAACTCAATAATCGTCGCCCCTTTGTTCTTTCGCAAAAAATTGGCACAAGTCTCATATTCTTTATCAATCTCCCGAATACAGTTCGGGCATACATCTCTAAAGTTTTTTGCGAATATCTTGCCACAACGAGGACAGTTCTCTACATTCATGGCTCATAGCCCCCTTTTTTAAAAAAATCTACAATTGGCGTTACCGCTCGAGATCATAATGACTCAGCCATCCATTGCTTTATCCGCTCTCTAGCTTTGCATATATAATAGTAGTTTAAAGGATATACATCGGTTTTTCAAAGAAATCTACTACCTCTACTTCCCGCCTGCTCGAGCATATGGCAATCCCTTATCCAGCGGTTCAGTTAATAGGGAGCTACGCTTTGCTGTTCCCAGGTTCGGCTCTAATCCGCTTACAATTAAACCCAAACCGCTCCTGGACGGGCCTGCGCCTCTACCTATGTATCGTCAAAAGTTAAATGAATGTTAAGACCTTGCCCATGTCAGCACGTATATTTCCAGGTTTTTTGGCATTTTTGCCAGCAATGCTTTGGCGCATTCCTCGGCGGTGCTGCCAGTCGTATAAATATCATCAATCAACAGGACTCGCAAAGGGGATAAAACCGCCTGTGACCGATCACTGTCGCCTTCCGGAAATTTTTCGCTCCAAATTTGGCAAAGACTGTCCATCTCGATAGGGATAACCTCAAACAGTTGTCTCGTATTGCGTATCCGCTCTACCCGGCTTTTAAAGCTTTGCTTTCCCGTATGACGCGAGCGCTGAAGCAGATTCATCAAAGGGACCCCGCTGTGGCGGGACACGTATGAAGCAAGCTGTTCGGCCTGATTAAAGCCGCGTTCCCATGCCCGCTCCGGGCTGATCGGCACATAAGTTACCGCATGCCAAAATGCAGGTTTGCGGTGGACCGATTTCATGCTCGCTCCCAAGCGATTGAACAGGTCGGCGGTAAGCCGTTCATAGGCCGGCAGCAGCATGGAAGCGATCACCGGGGCAAGCTGTTCATTGCCCCGGTACTTGTATTGCGCGAGCAATCCGCGCATCTCCTTGTTGTAGTGCACAGCGCTGCGGTTGCACACGAAAGAAGCGTGCGGCTGGCGTACGCAATCGCCGCAATGGATGCCCCGGCCGCATTTGCGACAACAGATGCGGTCGATCCATGGAATGGCGGAGAGGCATACCCCGCACAAATTGTGCCTAAGCGGATCGGGCAGCTTCGTATCAATGCCGCCGCGACGGCGTTGCTTGCCGCACAGCAAGCATGTCGAGGCTCGCGGAGCGAGCAGGTCGGTTCCGCCGGATAAAGCGGCACGAATGCGACGAAGAAAGGAGGCGATAACCCTAGGGCTACTCATCGCGTTCTCTCCCAGCACGGATTGAGTGCCACTGTAGAAAAACATAGGTTGTATAAGCTAGAAGCAGTTCCATCGTTACTTGCTCCTCTGCATTTAAGTTAATAGATAACCGGGTTTATTGGTATGGCGGCTCAAATTTCAACACTCTGCGAATCTTCTGACTTTAAATGAATCTGAAGGATTAACTGCACTCCTGACCGCTCATCAAATACGTGTACTGCTTTTAAAATGACCGGACTCGTCAGTTCACTTAAGTTAACGCATTCCGGCAGCGAGTTAGACTAGCTGTACAATGATATAGCTAAACTAAGCTGCACCACTCAAAGGGCTATAGTAAAAAGCCTTGCTGCCGGGCAATTTTGTTCATTGTGCGGATATGCTTGACTGCGTCAGTCTGCGCCTGATTGCGCTCGCGGCTGCAAAAAAAGACACGGCCAAACGGATCGTCGGCCGATCGGCCTGCGCGGCCCGCCATCTGGACGAGGGACGCCTCGTCAAACAGCTTGCCGTCAGCGTCCATAATGTACACGTCGCTTTGGGGAATCGTCACGCCGCGCTCGAGTATCGTCGTCGTTACCAGCACTCGCACTTCACGCGAACGGAACCGCTGTACTTTGGACGCCCTCTCCTCATCCTGCGAGGAAGTCGCAGCTACCGCAGACTGCCGCAGCAAATGGCGCAGCAACTCCGCCATCGGCTCTGTTTGGGCAATACGCTGGACAAAAACAAACAGCTGGGCGCCCCGCTCCCAAGATTGCTGCAGAGCCGCCAGCAGCGGTCGCGGCAGCTTGCGCTGCTGCAGCATTTGCTGGACGCTAGGCGTGCGCAATAGAACCGGAAGCGGCAGCGGGTGTCGGTGATAGCGAACAGGCACGCGCGCATGAGGCAGCAATCCGCGAAGGGCCGCTCGCTGCAGTTCGGCCGGCGGTGTAGCGGACAACAGTATGCGGGCCGCTCCCGGCGCGCAGCTTTTGTCGGCGGCATAATGCAGCAACGGGTCGCCATGGTAAGGATAGGCATCGATTTCATCCACGATAACCAACTCAAATCCACCCTCAAATCGCATTAATTGGTGGGTAGTGGCCAGTGTAATATCTCCCCGCTCCCAACGCTGCTCACTGCCTCCGTACAGTGTAACGACCTCAGCTTTCGGAAAAGCACGGCGAATTCTCGGGTCAAGCTCGATGACAACATCTCTGCGCGGCGTGGCAATAAGCGCTCTTTCTCCTCGCAGCAAGGCTGATTCTATAAGCGGAAATACCATTTCCGTCTTGCCTGCGCCTGTAACCGCCCATAAAAGAAAGCTGCGGATCGCCCTATTCGTACTGCTAATTTGTCTTACTGTAGAAGGCTGGCGAGCGACAGCCTTTGCATACGCTTCGGCCCCTCCCGCTCCCGAATTAGCAGTGTCCTTGGCCTGACTCCCAATGGGATTGACGCACTGGGCGGAAACGCCGCTAAACGAAGGTATAAGCCTTATTGCAGATTTATGCCCTGCACGGCGCAAAAGCCTTCGAACGCCCTTTGATATACCTCCTTCCGAAGCAGCGAACTGCCTCCTCTCACTGCCGGTTCCCTCCTCGACAAAAGAAAGCGCCGCTCCCGCAGCTGCTGTCTGCGCCGGGCTTAACCCCCATCGGGCAAGTCGCTCCATGACAGGCAGTAGCTCCCTTTGAGATTCTTTTGCTCCGATAAGCGGGGCCCTGACCAGCAATTCACACTCCCTGCTTCGCCCCATCCCCATGCACGCCGTGCAATAGGCGCACGTACGCCCGCATGCCGCACACGCGCTGCGGGCCAGCTGCGCCTCGCCGCTCCCGCAGCGCAGACAGCTGCGCTCGCGCCTGCGGCGCCCATGGGCGTCCGCCCGCCCCCCGCTCTCCGCGGCGGCGACCGATCCGCCAAGGCGCACGCGCCCGAGCAACGCCGCAAGCTGGAGCAGAGCGCTCCAGCCTGCTTCCGGCTCCGGGCCGCCGAGTGCGCCCAGCAGGTCGTGCGCTTCGCTGCGCAGCAGCGCACGTCCCTGCAAGGCGGCTGCGGCGCGCTCGGCTCCCTCCGCCAACCCCTTGAGGCGTTCCGCCTTGCCCTGCCAGCCCAACAGGTCTTTGTGCTGCAGGGAGCCGGGCTCCCACCTCTCCACCAGAGCCGCCGTTCCTTCGTGCGGCGGCTGCCTGGAATGTCCGGCTATTCCTTCGCCCTCCGCAATTGCTTGCTCGACGCAAGCGCGAAGGGTGCGAAGCACCTCCTCTTCGCCCCAGGATGCAGTCGTTCCGGCTCGCTGCATCCCCCACAGCTCTGCCGCCCGGCAAGCATCGCCGAGCGGCAGGGCATTTTTCCACAGCCAGCCGTTCCGCCCTGCTGCTCTGCTTGCTCCGGCCTCTCCGCCAAAAACGTCGGTCATCCAAAACAGGCTGTCCAATTCCGGACAAATGCTCATTCTCGCATGCCATTGCTTTCCGTCATTTACAATATACACGTAACCTATCATTCAACCAGCTCCCTTTCCCCTGTAAGCATCCTCGTTCTTTATCCGCCGCCGCATATTTCTCGTTACCCATGGCCTTTCGCTAAACCCGCGGCTTTGCACCTATTTTCATCCTCTTTCTCTTATTCTGCAGCCTTGCCGTTATACACAGCCTTTCGCTCAACCGGCTCCTTTGCGCCTATTTCCATCCTCACTTTCCCATTGCATCGCGCTTTTCATTATTCGCAGCATACATAGCCCCAGCTCCACCAACTCCTTTTGCGCTCATGCTTCCTCTTTCTCCTCGCCTCCCAACGCGCCGCCGGGCAACGACAAAAAAGCCCACCTCGCGACGCGCTTGCGTCCAAAGTGTGCTTCACTTTACAGCCATCTGCCACATGTCTATGCGGCATAGCCCCAATTTGATTGTTTGCTCAAGAGAGCCGTGTCTATCAGTATAAATCAAAATGGCAGCTTCGACAAATCTTCCGGGTTCTGCAAATCAATCAGCACCGTCTGGTCGGCGCGCGTAATAATGCCTTCCGACTGGAGCCGCCAAAGAAGCTGCGTATCCGAATCACCTTCAAGAAAGCGTTTCCCTTTTTGCCGCTGTTCCGGCTCCGTTTCTTCCAGAGATCCGCTTACTTGTCGGGAATTAGCTGGAGAGCCATGAGGTGCACCTATGACCCGAGCTGGTTGAGGCTTCTTTTCCATGATTGGGTCTTCGACTGCATCCTTGGTTTCCAATTGTGTCCCTAGCTGCGTTTCTCTATTGGCCGAATGGATAGACTCCCTTGCTCCACTCGCCTCGACGCCGGCAGGGTTCGATACGCTTTCCCCGCAAAAGGTTAATGCCTTTCCCTCAAAGGCAAGGCGCTCTGCAATAATTCTGGTTTCCTCGGCCATGCCGCAATCGACGATGGTCAGCCGCACATCCTCGCCGGTTCTTCGCGAATAGGCGTACAAGGAGCGAACATACCATTCCATATTAGGTTGGCGTCCCTCTGCCACCCACACATAGTGCTTGCCCGTTTCCCGCTTCCCTTTTCTAGACCGATGTATCAGATGCACCGCTGCCGCAGCCACGGCGTAACAGCAAGCAACCAGCAATAGAATACTCCACATGACAGCCACCTCCTCTATGCGACAATATATGCCGCGAAACGCCCAGTGGTGACGTCGTGAGTGGACAAGACGACAAAATGTGTGCAGTGTCATCATTTTTGCCCATAATAGAGCGAAAAACAGCTAAGCTTTCGACAAAGAAACACCCTTGAGAGATTTACAATTTATGTTATCCTTTTACTACATATCTATGTCTGTTTGTACCAGCATACATACTTAACTTCAATGAGGAGAGTGAAACATGAGGTATACCCGAAAGTTGTTAACCATCAGTCTTATGTTGATTCTGCTGTTATCGTTCACCCTTGGCTCACTGGTTATGGCCCAGTCGAATCCGTCGAGTGAACCAGGCAATAATGCAGCAGCAACAGAGACCAAATGTTCGTCTTATTCGGACGCGCGCGATCATATTCAGAAGGTGCCGTTCACAATCAACCATTCCACTATTTACAGCATTTTCGACAACAAAGACGGCACGGCAACCGCTCACTTCAAAACGACCGAGGATTGCATCCGCGTCAGCTTCTCATCCTACAGCTATCCTGACGGTACGATTCCGGACGATTTTGGCAGGCCGTTTGAAACACAGACGCATTTTGCCGGAAAAACCATTGAAGCCGACAAAGCCGGCTTATATGAGGTAACGATTGCAACTCCCAAATGCGCACCCTTCCAGCTCGATATTTACAGCGGACCTCTGATTACCAAGCTGGGCATAGGCGGACATGCCGAAAAATATGTATTTGCGCTCGTGAACAAAACAGGCAACAACGCAGGTTGCGCAACGCCGACACCAACCGTAACGCCAACCCCGACGCCGACGGCCACGCCTACACCTACACCGACGAGCACGCCTACTTCAACGCCAACATCGACACCGACGAATACGCCTACTTCACCGCCGACATCGACACCGACGAGCACGCCTACTTCACCGCCGACATCGACACCGACGAGCACGCCTACTTCACCGCCGACATCGACACCGACGAGCACGCCTACTTCACCGCCGACATCGACACCGACGAGCACGCCTACTTCACCGCCGACATCGACACCGACGAGCACGCCTACTTCACCGCCGACATCGACACCGACGAGCACGCCTACTTCACCGCCGACATCGACACCGACGAGCACGCCTACTTCACCGCCGACATTGACACCGACGAGCACGCCTACTTTACCGCCGACATCGACACCGACGAGCACGCCTACTTTACCGCCGACATCGACACCAACGATTACGCCAACTTTGACGCCAACGCCGGATACGGGAGCGTCACCTTCGGCCCTAGCGACTACCATAATTGAAGTGGATGATGAGGAAATACCTAGAGGCGGCGGAGACGATGATGGTGGCGGTCCAAATGGAGGAGTTGTAGATGGAGCGACTAAAACAGCTCCGGTTAATACGCTTCCCAAAACGGGATCATCCAGCCAAATGCCATATTATCTTATCGGTTCGTTCGTTATAACGGCCGGTCTGTTGACTTTCCGTTATCGCAGCGCCAGAAAGCATAATTAGCAAGCTGAAAACTAAAGCCCCGGATCAACACGATTCGGGGCTTTACTTATGTTCCAAACACAGCATAAAAAATCGCAGCAGCAGTCCATAACCAGCCGCGAGGAGCTGTCTTAACAGCCAGTCTGCCAATTTTCAAGCCCCTCGTTAAACGGGATTTTTCAAAAAAAGCACCCCATTCTCCACTATAAGTGGAAACTGGGGTGCTTTCGCGCGCAAATTTGGATACTCCGCTAATAAGCCAACGCATGTTGGACAGCAGTCGCTGTTTGACGTATGTAACCGACTAGAGCGTTACCCAGCCGTATTTGATCGATTGAATAACCGCTTGCGTGCGATCGTCAACCTCCATCTTCTGCAAAATGCTGCTGACGTGGTTTTTGACCGTTTTTTCACTGATGAACAGGTATTCGCCAATAAGCTTGTTGCTTTTGCCCTCGGCCATTAAACGAAGCACCTCCGCTTCGCGACGCGTGAGCGGACTTTCGTCGCCCGCTACAAACTTGACGCCCGGCTCCTGTGCCGCTGCGGCGCCTGAGACGATGCCCATTTCGTCCAAATAAGTCATTCGGCGCAGCTGGTTGATCAGCTTGCCTGTCACTTTTGGATGGATGTAGGCATGGCCTTGAACGACGGAGCGAATCGCATTAATGAGCGCTTCCGCTTCCATATCCTTCAGCAGGTAGCCGGTTGCGCCCTTGCGCAGCGTTTCGAACACATAGCTCTCGTCGTCATGAATGGATAGGATAATAACCTTAACGTCCGGGAACAAGCTTTTAAGCCGCTCGGTCGTTACGACTCCATTCTCAATCGGCATATTAATATCCATCAGGACAATTTCAGGAATGGTGTGGTTGCAGAACTCCATGACCTGGATACCGTCGCCGCATTCCCCGATAACCTCAAGATCATCTTCCATATTCAAAATACGCTTCAAGCCTTCGCGGAAAAGCTGGTGATCGTCTGCAAGTAAAATTTTTATCGTCTGCGGGCTGTTTGCCGGCTTCTGGATCATCATTATGTTACTCCTTTCTGGATTCGGCAGTAGTTAGTGGAATATGCATCATAATCTTCGTCCCTTGACCGGGTTTTGAGTCTATTTCCATCCTTCCTTCAATCAGCTCTATCCGTTCCCTCATCCCGACAAGTCCAAAATGTCCGTTTCTGCCAGCATCCTGCTCCATCTTCTCGCTGTGAAAACCAACGCCGTTGTCTTGTATGGTTAATGCAATATGAATGGGCTGATAGTTAATGTCCAGAATCATGTGGGAAGCGCTCGAATGTTTGTAAGCGTTAGTGAAGGCCTCCTGTACCAATCGGTAGATTGCCGCTTCCATAGCCGACGGCATACGGTGCTCCTTGCCCGACAGTTCAAACACGGTATGTATCTTTGTTTTCTCCTCAAAATCCTGCGCGAACTTGCGAAGAGTCGGAACGAGTCCCAGATCATCAAGAGCCATCGGACGCAGATTGAAAATGATTTTGCGGATCTCCTCCAGTCCTGAACGAACCTGTCCCTTTAAATCTATTAATTCTTCCTGCACCATCATAAATTCCTGCTTGATTAGCATTCGTTCTGCAATTTCTGTCCGCAAAACAATATTGGCTAGCGATTGCGCCGGGCCGTCATGAATTTCTCTGGCAATACGCTTACGCTCTTCCTCCTGCGCCAGAATGATTTTTAGGCCGAGCAGTTGTCTTGTTTTGGCAGACTCAACGATTCTTGTCACCTGGTTCAAGTCGCCCGACAAATATTCGAGAACGACATTAATTTGCGAGGAAATCGTCTCCGCCCGCTCGATCGAATTCTCGACATTGCGAATACGCTTCTGCAGGTCGTCCCGTCTCGCCTTCAAGTAAGATTCCTTCTCGCGATACACCATCAGATCAAGCTGAATCTGTGTCGCTTTCTCGTAGGCGCTCTTGATGTCCTCCTCCTTGTACCTCACGAAATCCCGGCTGACCTCAGTCAGCCGGATACGTGCGCGGCGGTAATCCTGCTCCAGCGAATCTACCTTGTCGATCGTCTTCATCGTTTCCTGAAGAATATTCTCCAGTTCCTGCTCGAGCGTTTCAAGCTCTATTCTTGCGGACTCGCAAATTTCAAAAATCTGGTATTTGCTATCCTCCATAACGGATATGGCATTTTTTATCACTCTATTTATATCTACAGCAAGGTGGTCCACAATAGATCGGCAACCTTTCTTCTTAAAGGTTTATCTATTTTATCATACCATATTTTTTGTATATTTTCGCACAATGTTAATCAATGGTAATTTTTTTCGTTTTGCTGTCGTACTGTACCTTGAAGCCAAGCTTTTCGGAGATTAGCCGAATCGGAACAAGCGTACGATTGTTTTTGATCATTGGAGCCGCATTGGCGGATTGAAGCACTCCGTTGACGTTAATTTCGTTTTTGCCGAGCGTCAGCTCGAGCAGCGTCGTGCCTCTAAGCAATGTAACCCGCCCAAGCTTGCTGTCGTACAGCAGCCTGCCGCCCATTGCATCGGTAACAAACCGCAGCGGCACATAGGTGACGCCGGATTTCTCCAACGGGGCGGAGTCCAGCTTGATGGCCTTCCCGTCTACCTTCGCCGTGGCATTGTTAAGCTGCATCTCAATAGACGATTTGGCAATGACGGCAGCCGCAGGCGTGTATTGCAGCTTCATGTTGTCAAGCGCAATCGTACCGGACAAGGTACGGCTTTCCTGGCCTTCCTCGATCGAGACGACATACACCCGCTTCAGCTTCACCGGGTATTTCATCCCTGCCGCAGCCAGGTTGGCCTTGACGTTTTTCCAGCCGGACCAGTCGATCTGTTTCGCAATATCGACCAAGTGAGTTTTTCCGTCAGCATCCGTAAGCTCGGCACGCACCCAATTGCCGCTGCTGTCGCCGTACACATCCATGGACATGGAAATCGGGGAACCGGACAACGTTACGCCCGAGCTGCCGAATACAGCGTAAGACGCCTTGGTGCCGGTCGCATTGGCAAAATCGTAATCGAGCTGCAGCACCCTCGGCGAAGGCTGGTCAGGCAGGTCGGACACAAGCTTGACTCGTCCCGTCGTTTCCGCCGGCGTGACCTGCGAGGTGATCGCAAAGGACGACGTCTCGAAATCGGCAAATGTGCTCTCGGTCTCTCCAATCGTGAACGGAATCATCTCGGCAAACCCGTCGTAACGCGCGATAGCGTAGCCGACGGTAACATCCGGCTTCACGCTTGTCACGGTAATCGTGTCTCCGGAGCGCGTAGCCTCGAAGCCGATATACTGCCATTTCACATAGTCGGCTCCAAGCTTGTAGGATTCGCCGTTTTTCAGCTTCAGAGTAAGCGGCACCGATGTGGAGGCCCCTGCAACAAGCGATCCTCCAGGCGTGCTGATGGATAGGGAGGAGACCTGGTTTTTGCCCACTACTTCGATATCATAGGCTGACGTAATGCCGCCTGCCTGCACCTTAATGGTCGTTTTGCCCGTTTTAGAAGGGGTGAAGGTATTGCCTGAGAAGCTGCCTGCCGTCTTGTCGGCTGTCCATACCATCGATGAGCTGTCCAGCGCCATCGGGTTGTAATAGGTATCGTAGCCGCGCAGATTGAAGGAGACCGGCACGCCCATCGGCACGGTTTTGGATCCGGTAATGGTTACTCCCTTGATTTCGCCTTTAGGGGCAGAGGTGAAGACCCCTATGCCGTTGGCTACGCTGCGCTGCGTCGTGCCGTATTGCGTCGAATGCGACAATTGCAGCCAGGATACGCCAAGAGGACGCTCTACCATCGTCGTGGAGCCGCCGCCGTCCAAATTGACCCCTTTGTCCACGCCAAGCTCCACCATGATCTGCTGAAGCTCCTTCAGATTGAGGCCCGTGTTGGAGCCATAGCGTTCTGCGGTGATCAAATAAACCTTCTTCCCGTCCTTGGAGTAGCCGACGCCAGAACGCGACGTATAGGAGCTGCCGCTGACGCCCGCTACATCGCGGGAAAAAGCGCTTGCCGCGCCGTTATTCACGAGCAGCGTATGGCCGCCTACAAGCATCTCTAAAGTAGACGCATCCACCTTCTGCTTGGTCGTTTGCGACACAAGCGCGTAATCGGCCGTTACGGGTTCGCCTACCTTTAAATGCTCCTTGACAAATTTCGCAGCCGTTCCGTGCGTGCGCAATATGTAGCCGTCCTCCGGCACCTTTCCGGATATCGCCGCATCAACGGATATCGTTTCAACTACGCCATTGCGCACAAGCACCTCCGTCGGCTTCGTGCTTGAGTTTTTAGGACGTTCCGCGCCTCCCCATGCGCTCGTATAAATAAACATTTTATCCACATGGCTGTAGATCGTTTCGGATGTCTCAGGGCTGTAAGCGGACTCGTTAATGCTCTGGATTGGAAAAGTCGCGCCGTCTGCCGCTGTCACCAGTCCATCAAATGTATACAAATCAATGGACGGCTGGCGGTCCTTCGTTACAGAGAAGGCGTACATGCCTTTAAGGCTCGCCGGGCCGGACATAATGATGCCCTTGGATACCTGCGCGCCCAAAGGTGCGCCTTCATTTTTCATGACAAATACGTCAGCATTAATGCCTGCTACCGCGCCGTTCTCCTTGGCCATATTCAGTATGCTGTTTACTTGTCCGATGCTGTTGTTTTTCCCGCTCATTACGTTAAGGGAGACATACGGATTGCTCAAATCCACTTCAATGACATGAACATCCGTTTGCACCTTTTTATTGCTGCGCGTCGTGCTATACACATAATCCAGTCGCTGGGCCCCCGCCGTAACGTAGGACTGCTTCTGTAGCTTTAGAGTAGTTGTTGTAGCCGCTGCAGCCGATTCAATCGCCGCGCTTGGCCAGCCGCCTGGCAGCAATCCTATGGCCGGCTGCGCAAGCAGCGCGCCGCCAAGCGCAATAATGATGACCCTTTTCCCCATTCTCCCCGTCTGCCGTCCGATGCCGCTTTGAAGCTTACCCATTAGTCTAGCAACTCTCCCATCCTATAATCTATTAGTTATAGACTACAAAAATGATCAAAAAGTTACGATTCAAACCGGATTATGATTAATTTTTCCCAGTTAATAGGTCGGTAATGAGTCTGTGAGCCTATAAAAAAACAATCCCTGTCCGCTCTAGAAAGAGCAAACAGGGATTATGGACGGCTTTGCCGTCACATGCTGAAAAATCCGGCCTTATCCAGCAATCGTTTCAACATGACGGTCGCTTCCGCTCTTGTCGCGTTGGACAGCGGGGCGAGCAGCGTCGTCGACTTGCCGTATATGATTCCGTGGTGAACAGACCTCGCTACATCATTTGTAGCATAGCTGCTTACCTTGGCCTTATCTGTAAAAGGCGACAAATAATTGGCCGCTGCTTGCGGGATGTCCGTTGTCAAGCCGGCGAACTTCGCCGCTCTGATCATCATGATCGCCATATCCTGACGCGTAATCGGGCTGTAAGGCTTGAATGTCCCGTCCGGATTGCCGAATACGATGCCGGCTGCAGACGCCGCTCCGATATAAGGAGCTGCGGCCAAATTGGATGGTAAATCCTTGAATTTCGCCGTCTCCGCCTTGTTGGCCTCCAGCCCGAGTCCTTTGGCGATAAACATGGCAAATTCGGCCCGCGAAATTACCTTGTCCGGTTCAAATGTCGTTCCGCTTCTTCCGCTGACGATAAATTTGCGGGACATCGCCTGGATCGTCGTCTCCGCCCAGTGCTTGCTCACATCGGAGAAGCTGGCCGCATTGCGAATAAGAGCATACGAGCTGTTGCCTTTGCGCTGGAAGGTCGTCATCGTCTTGCCTTCGCTCGTAGAGAACGCCGTCGGAACATACGACAATTCGCCCGTTTCAGGGTCCATCCAGACGACTGCCGACTGGCTTGCATCTACCGTCTGATAATTGCGAATCGTACGCGTCGCATACGTTTCAAAATCGTTGTATTCCTTGAGCAATGAGCCGTTAACGGCCGATACATCAAAATGATACGGACCGCTCAGCAGCTGCGCGCTTGAGCTGTTGATTTTGCTGTTCAGACTTGTTGTCAACGTATTCACGCCTTGATCGACGCGCAGCAGAAGCTGGCCGCCTGCGGCTCCGCCAAGCAAAGTATTCAAACGGGCAAAATCCCCCGATTTGAAATCCAACTCGTACGTGATATCGCCGTACTGCACACCAAAAATTGAATTTGCGTTAAGTCGGAAAGCAGCATCCAGCACACTAAGCGGCACAGACACAATCGCAGCTCGCTCCGTGGTCGGCACCTTGAACACCACGCGCGGATTGACTAACCCCGCATTACGCGCTGTCTGATAAGCAGTAGTAACACGATCTCCAATGATGGTGTAGCGATTGGCCTGTACGCCCGCCGGCGAGGTGTCCGATGAAATAGATGCAGCAGTCGTTTTGAGACCTACACCTCCACCTTCAGCAGGTTCATAATCGCCTGTCAAGCTATCAATTAGCGTTGTCTGGTTCGCTACGCTTATATTCGTCATACTGGCAATCGTAGTACCGCTTGCAGTTCTGATCCCGGTGCTTGAGGAAGTATAGGTGACATATACAGCCTCGCCGGTTCCTACAGGAGTAGAGAGCGACAGGACTACCGTATTGCCGTTCACGACTATACTGGATATTGACTTCGCAACTTCGTTTGATTTCAGATAAAATTGCGAAATGCCAGGAACATAACTGCTGTTCAACTGTTCAGAAAAGTTTAGGGTTACCGTTTTTCCTTTAGCTATCGCCCCATACATACTGCCGCTGCTTCCCGAGCCGCTTCCGCTACCGTTAGACCCGCTTCCCGAGTTGGCGCCGGATGACGACACATTCGTGAAAGAGGCAGCCGGATTGCCGGCCAAATCGCTTACCAACGTAATGGAAGCGAGATAGGAGACAGTGACGAGTTGACCGCTTGTAATGGCGGAAGACAACGTCAGGAACACACTATTACCGGAAACTTGGACCTGCGCAACAGAACGTGTAACATTATCCACCAGCACGCTATATTGACTGTTTGAAGGAACATTAGCCGTATTCAATGTCTTATTGTAAGTCAGTGTTACAATCGAACCGCTTGCGGTCACAGACTGCAGGACCGGAGCTGTAGTGTCCGGAGTGCTGTACAGTGCGTAATTACTGATTGCATTGAGATAATTGCCCGCTGCATCTCTCAAAGCATAGGCACCAGGAGCATAGGAGACCCTGACATTCTGGTAATTCTGAATCTGACTTCCAACTGTGAGCAATACGGTTTTTCCTGTATTTGAAATAGAAGTCGGATTGTAATTGACCCCGCCTACGCTTATCGTAAATTGAATAAATGCATTGCTGTTAACAGTAGCCAGGTCTTTATTGAAGACCAAGGTAATAGCGCTGCCTGACGCTGTCCCGCTAACTAGGCTGGGCAGTGTCGTATCCTGCGAAGCAGCAACATCCTGCAGTGCGAATCCAGGGGCCTCATTCAAGGATAGATCCTGGAGCAGTCCTTTAGGCATTGCCTTGGTATACGCAAGCCTAACCTGTTGCCCTGCGACGATCGGGCTTGTCAGCGTAAGCAGAGCCGACTCACCACGAATTTCCACGTTGCTGATTGCACGAGGAGCTCCGCTAACCGTAGCGTAGAAGCTTCCGGCAGACGGAATGGAATCAGGGTTCAGCGTCTCATTATACGTAAGCGTAATTGTCGAGCCGCTCCATTGCAGTTTGCTCAGCACCGGCGGAGTCGTATCGGAGCCGAATGTGCTAAAGGTCCATTGATATTCATTTAGAATACCAGCAAACGAATTACCCGCCAGATCCGTAATGGCGCTTGCGTCAATATAGACATAGTAGGACCTATTCGTAAGAAGCTGCGCGGCCCCATCAGGATCAGGTATGATATTGATTTTTGATTTATTGCTGTTATCCACCGTAAAGACGCCTTTAACACTGTCCGCAATGGAACCATTAGCAGGCCGGAACCAGATTTCTCCCCCTCCCGACATAACCGGCTCGCTGAACGTGGCCGAGAACGTGCTGTTAACGCCGACCAGCGTAGAGTTGTTTAACGGCTGCAGCAGGACGAGCGTCGGACGAATCGTATCCTGCGTGACGGTGAACGTCCAGGAGGCGGACGAAGTAAAGCCGGTATAGTAATTGCCTGCGGCGTCGCGAATCGCCCGATTGCCGATCGTGACATAGTATTTCGTATTATTCACAAATGCTTTGGCGGATTCGCCGGTTACAGCCTTATTAGGATCAATCGTAAGCTGGTAGGTGCCGCCTCCGGTTACCCTCTCTGAAGTTAGCGGAATCGATCGGAACAAGGCGCCAGTCGCAGACTCGCGAATATCAATCGTGCCGGCGCTCGGGAACACCGGCTCATTAAAGGTCATTTGAAGCACCGTATTCGTGCTGCTGACCGAAGTGTTGTTCGCAGGTACAAGCGGCGTCGAGCCAGTCAACACCGGTGCGCTTGTGTCATTGCCGTAATCGGTCGTGAAATTCCATACGGTCGCGCTGGAAATGCCATGATACCATTGATCGCTATTGGGATTGGTTTTCGTAAACGCTCCTGCGTCTATCAGCACATAATAGCCGGTATTGGCCTCCAGATTGGCGCTTGGCGTAATGCGAACCTGATTGTTCGTTATTCTTACTTGAGACGAGTTAGCCGCAATAAGCTGAAATCGTGTATTGTTGCTGACACGCCGTATTTCAATATTTTTGCCTGCTTGCGCTTGCACATCCGTGTCGAAGGTAATCGTCAGCGCGCTGCCTACCAATACGGACGTTGCATTGTCTGCAGGGGACAGGGCTGTAACATTGACCGGGGCTACGTCTGTTCGGAAGCTCCAGCTTGAGCCCAGATAAAGGTTTCCGGAAGCGTCCTGAAACGCTGTGCCCGGAATCGTTACCGTATACGCCGTATCCGGCTGCAATGCGGCAGAAGGCTTAACCGTAATCGTCGACGTTCCGCTGCCAGTGACTTCCGAAGAGGTGACGGCAATCGAGCGATTGTCTTCGGTAGAGCTGATGAGAATGCTGCCGCTGGCTGCAAAAACCGGCTCATCGAATGTGATCGTCAACGGTACCGTAATATCGGCGTTATTGCCTAAAGGCAATCTGCTTCTATGTTCGGGACTCGTGTTGTCAATCTCGGCGATCGTCCGAAAATTCCAGGCGCTCGCGCTCGAAATGCCTGTATACGCCGCTCCGTTGGACACGTTGGCGAAGGCTCCCGCATCAACGATGACATAGTAGTTGGTATTGAGCTCCAGCCTTCTGCCCGCAGTCGATTTGTCGAGCGTAACGCGAACGCTTCGCTGCGCATCCTCCAGTGCGACTCGGCTGTTGGCTACGCTGATTTTCTCCAGCACCCGATTCGTTCCGGCTTCGACGATAGATATTCCGGCCGAGTCGGGGCCTTTTTTAACCGCTTCATCAAAGGTAAGTTTCAAATCCGTATTAATCGGCACATTCAACAAATCATCCGCGGGGCTCAGGTTTAACAGCACGGGCCCTGCCGCAGCCGCACTCGCCTGCTTCGCTCCTCCGGACCAGCCTGCAAGTCCCGTCTGGAGCATCAGCATGACAACGATAAGTAAAGCAAGCTTGCTCGATCGATTCATTCCATTCACTCCTCAAAAAATGCACATGTACCTTATTTGTCGGCATTATTGCGTTAAAATTTTAGGTCTTGGTTATTTTTCCCAGAATTATTTCACATAAAAAAAGACCCTTCGCCTGGCTTGCGAATGGCCTGTAACGTTAACCCGATTGGCTGGGCGCAATTAAACAGACGAATGGCATATTCCACTGCCTGATTAACTTTGCCGCCTACCGATGCTCGCGTTTCGAATGAAAGGGGAGTCCGCTCGGCACAATTAAAAAGAACCTTCGTACGGTAAGGATACGAAGGTTCCACCATTATTATACGCTGCTTTGAACGCCGGCTTGCGCTTTAAGCGCCTCAGCCTTGTCTACGCGCTCCCAAGGAAGATCAACGTCTGTGCGGCCAAAGTGGCCGTATGCAGCCGTTTGAGCGTAAATAGGACGACGCAGATCCAGCATCTTAATAATGCCGGCCGGACGCAGATCAAAATTGTTCGTGATCAGCTCAACAAGCTTCTCATCGGCAATGTTGCCTGTGCCGTACGTATCCACGTTGATCGAAACAGGCTTGGCTACGCCGATGGCATAAGCAAGCTGAATTTCACATTTATCAGCCAGGCCTGCAGCAACGATATTCTTGGCGACATAACGAGCGGCATAAGCGGCAGAACGGTCTACCTTTGTAGGGTCCTTGCCGGAGAATGCCCCGCCGCCGTGACGCGCATAACCGCCGTAAGTATCTACAATAATTTTGCGGCCGGTCAAGCCTGCGTCGCCTTGAGGTCCGCCGATTACGAAGCGGCCTGTCGGATTGATGAAATATTTGGTGTCGGCATCGAGCCATTCAACCGGAACAACCGGTTTGATGACATGCTCAAGAATGTCGGACTGGATTTGCTCCAGCGTAATTTCTTCAGCGTGTTGAGTCGATACAACAATCGTATCTACACGCTTCGGCTTGCCCTCCACATATTCAATCGTAACTTGCGTTTTGCCGTCCGGGCGAAGGTAAGCAAGCGTTCCATTCTTGCGAACCTCGGACAAGCGGCGCGCGATTCTGTGGGACAATGCGATAGGCAGAGGCATAAGCTCAGGCGTTTCGTTTGTGGCAAAACCAAACATCAAGCCTTGGTCGCCTGCGCCGATGTCTTCATTCTCCTGCTTCATATCTTTTCCATCGCGCGTTTCCAGAGCGGCGTTTACGCCTTGCGCAATGTCAGCCGACTGCTCGTTAAGCGATGTCAAAACCGCGCATGTGCTTGCATCAAAGCCGTATTTGGCACGCGTATAGCCGATTTCCTTAATTGTACGGCGCGCAATAGCGGAAATATCCACATAGTCCGCACGACTGCTTATTTCGCCAATAACCAATACTAGACCTGTGGCAACGGATACTTCGCAAGCTACACGAGCGTAAGGATCGGCTTCCAAAAATGCATCCAGCACCGCATCGGAAATTTGGTCGCAAATCTTATCGGGATGGCCTTCCGTAACCGATTCCGAAGTAAAAAGGTGGCGTCCTTTTACTGACATCCGTATCAACCTCCTACAACCATTAGTATGTTAGAAGTGCTAACGTTCTACACAAGGTGAAACGGCTGCCCCGCCCTAGGCAGCGCAGCGCGTTTCATTTCGAGAAATATAGAGAAAGGGCAGCGATAGGCTATACTTTCCTATATTTCAAGCAAAAACGGCTAATGCCATCGCTAAAGTGGCAAAAGCTCGTGATGTGCAGAACTAAAAAGGGTTTATGTGTGGACACGCACAAGGTGTCAATTTCAAAAAAGCAACCTTTCCCCGTAGGAAAAGGTTGTTAAACAACTCTTCTAGGACGTATGATACCGAAAATGTAGCGAAGTGTCAATGGACGGGACCGTTTCCGGCTCTAGCCAAGCCCATTCAGAACGCTTTCCGCTTGCGCGACCAGACGCTTCGTAATTTCGCCGCCAACCGATCCGGCCTGGCGAGTGGACAAGGATGACCAGTGAACGCTGTGGCCTCCGCCTGCCGCGCCAGCCTCGCCCAGCTCCCCGGCGAATTCCGAATCATACCCGCCGGCGCCATAGCTGCCTGTCGTCAGGCCAAACTCTGCCGCAATCTCGTACTTGAGCTGATTAAGCGCGGCTTTGCTTGCAGAAACAACCACTTTGTTGGAACGACTCATTCTGATACGCCTCCATTATTGAATAGTAAGAAACACTTTTATTGTGCTTCCTAACGTTCAAGTTGAAGCGTATAACCTATTGTCAGCGCGGGCAAAATGATGTAAACCGCCGAATTACTGGATGCTGTAGCCGCCTTTGACCATAACCATCAAGCTGCCAGCGCCGGAGGCCGAAATGCCCCGCCCAGCTCTCGGGAAAAGCAGATGATGGTTTTTCTCGGCGCTAACCCCGTTCAGCAAATCTTCGCCGCCGGTTAGATCGGCAACACCATTGGCATCGGCGCTGTAGATTGCGGCGGAGCCTGAACGAAGGATCAGTTCAGTTCCTTCCTCCGCTATCAGTCGTTTGCCTGCCGGAACCGTCACAACCTTGAAGGTTCCTCCTGCCGATTCGCCCGTTCCGCCCCCTGTGGAGCCTCCTGTCGATCCGCCTGAAGAACCTGCTCCAAGCTTGGCCAACTGCTCGTCTACGTAGCTCTTCGTAACGACAGGGTCGTCTATGGAGCCTGGGGTCTGTTTTGCAGTTTCTGCTTCTAATGGAGTGCTTAAAAATACTCCAGCCGAAGCTCCAATTCCTACTAAAATACAAGCAAATAATAATTTAATTAGTCGCGATTTCACCTTATTGTTCCTCCTATTCAACATCCTCTTAAAATAGAATACTAGATTTACTTAAGAGATACCAGTAAGGAGACGACAGGTTCAGTGAAATATTGGTAGTTGCTTTTTTACTCCTCATTATCTGCGTACCAGATAATTTCTTTTTTAACAATAGCTCTTTTAAAGCCTTTATAGTTCTCATATATGACCATGTAATAAGGCTTGTTTTTTATAGCTCCTTCAAAATCGGAAATAGCTTGATCAAGTGACAATTTCAGCTTATCGCCTACCTTGAATGTTGATCCGGACTCCGCCTCAAAAGAAATATCTTGTGAGAATGAACCTTCGCCATCTTCATATTCAAGCGCAACTGTCAATTTTGAATCCTTTGCAAAAGACTCGAATGATAAATCGCGTTTTAAAGTATACTCCAGTTTCACATTAAGATTAGATGGTGTGACATAAGGAGTAACTTTTGAAATGCTAAGTGTATATGGGAAGCTATCGATGTTCAATGAGGATGATTTTAAACCATTCTCTACAGGTAACTTCATTACCGTTGCATTCAGCACAAAATCACCAGCATCGTTATTTACAACAAACTTCCCATCTTTTACTGCATGGCCGACAATTAAACTTAACGTAGCCGTATCCACATTTTTAGGCAATTTGCTGCTAATAGTAAATTTTGCTTTATTTTTAGAATTTAAAGGCTGATTCTGCAGTTCAATTTCTACAGGGAAATACTGTCCATCTGGAGTTTTCAACATGGCTGCTGGTTTCGTTAAGCTTGAAAGTCTTGACTCTTCATTACTTAGTTCACCTTCAATAGTTACAAGATTTTCATTTAGAGCCTTGTACACCTTATAGTTACGCAAGACTAAATTAGTATTGTTGCCATCATTATTCAAAGTCAACTTGCTTCCAGTTATAGTAGCTGGTCCAGTCAAAACTGATTTTTTCAACTTTAGCCTTCCCAAAGAAACAGGCTTTTCATCTTTTAAAGAATCAACCTGCAAAGATAACCACTCGAACGTTGAATTATATGGGATCTGCGCAACCGCTGTGTACTCTTTATATTTTTTCGATCCGATTGTAATCGTTTTATCACTTTGAATAACATTCGTTTCAACTTTGTAGAGGTCATCCAGCAGCAAAGTACCCGTTAGACTTGGTACAGTTACCGTATCTTTACCATCATTCTGAACTAAAAACTTCAATGAAAGAACGTCTTGGCTCAACCAAGCGACTCTTTGGGCGGATTTAAAGTCAAGTTTATACGGAAGTTCGTTATATTTAAAATTAAACGTTTTGACTTCTTTACCCGTAGTAGATGGCTGTGTCTTTAACTGTGGCAAATCAAAAACACCAACCGGAACCTCAACTTTAGAGCCTTCTGTTCCATCCTCACTTACCACAACCAGCATAAACTGACTATTTCTAAATGAAAGAGGTATCTGGCTTGTTAACGTAAGATGATTATATACCTTCGGAGACAACGTCAGCGACTCCTCATTTTTATCAACTGCAAAAGAATAGCCATCTTTAGTTAGCAAGTAATACTTATATACAGGGATGGTCACTGGCTTTTTCCCAGTATTATTGAAGTTGAATTTAATTGTTAAATTAACGTTTTTCTCGTCTAAAACAACTTCACTTGCTAAAATTTTTGTATTAACATCCGATCCATTCAATTTAATAATCTGGTATGAATTTTTAGGAACTGAAAGCGGAACTTTCGCCAAAGAGATTTTCCCTACAGTCGTCTCATAATTCGTACTTGGTTTATTAAAATCAAACTTCACCGCATGTAAGACCAACGATCTCAAAGGTGTATTTCCAACATTCGCATAATAAGTTAACAGCTTCGTAGAATTAGGATTCACCTTCCTAACATTTTTTGTGTCGCCTAGCGGTTTTACTGAAAATGATTGTCCAGAGCTGTTATATACCCTAAACCAATAATCAAGAAAATCAATCGACGTCGAACCATTGTTCGCCACGTTTATCTCAAAGGATACGATATTTCCACCAGCAGTTGAAACTAAACTGACATTAGTCAATTGAAAAGTTTTGTTATTCCCTAAATTGATCGGTTGTACATTCAATAATTGTGTCATTGATTTTGTTTTTGTAGCGGCATCTACGTTCTCCACATTGTAAACTGTTACAAGTGAACATATTAACGTGAGCGCTAATAAACCTGCTATCGCCTTTCTTGATGCCTTCCTTAGTGACGCATACACTCCCACATCATCCCCTGTCTATTGTTTCTTATTTAGACGTAAAATAGCATAAGAAAGTTTCTATCTTGTCTAATAATTTGTTAAATATGAGTTCTTACAAATCAAGAAAAAACGAATACTGATAGTGTTTTCGAATAATCGGCTATTATGTACTGACCAAATTCAACATCATGCTCTCAATGCGCCAAGCACAGCTCAAAAAAAACAGCCCTACATTAGTAGGGCTGTTTTAATTAAATCATTATTTTGTGTAGCTAACAGCTGCTACAGAAGCATTAGTGTTATCTGCAGCATCGCTAATTACGCCTGCGCCACTAAGTTGTACAGTCAATGTTTGACCAGCAGTAAGAGCAGGGTCAGCGCTTAGAGTAATAGTAGCACTTGTAACAGTGTCTCCGGAAGAGTATGTTACACCAGTGATCGTAATACCTTTGCCAGCAAGACCAGTTCCACCAAGTGTGAAGTCAGCTGCAGCAATTGTGCTAGCTTTTACAGATCCAGCAAAGTTAACTACAACTTGAGTTCCTGTTCCAGTGTAGTTAATGCCTGCAAGAACAGGACCTACACCATCAGTAGCAGCAGCAGCAGCTACAGAAGCAAGCTTGTTACGGTTTGCCGAGTTGTCGTTCACTTCACCAACCAGTGCTACAGATGGTTTAGCATCAACATCAAGGAATGGTTGCTCTTCAACAGTCAAAGTAACAACATTGCCAGTGACAACAAGTCCTTTAACGTTGTAGCCAGTCACCGAGAAATCAGATTCTTGTACAGAAGCAATGTACAGATCCTCAGAGAATGTAACTACGATACGATCAATTTTTCCGTTGTTGTCATTGTCTTTAGTAACAATGCTGGAAATTGTAGGAGCTGCATAGTCCTTAACAAGGCTAGCTAGAACATTAATCGTTCCAGTATTCTTAACATCAAATGCGGATGTAAGACCGTCAGCTGCAATTGTTACGGCATTTACGCCTACAAATTGAGGGTCAGTTCCGAATTTAGCCGAATCGGCTGATTTTACAGTAACAATAGCTTTTCCGCCACTGTTGATGTAAGTTGCCGATTGAGCTGCAGCACCATTTACTGTGAATTTAGTAACATCAAGACCAGAAAGTGGCGTATTCAATGTAAACTCGATCGTGTTGGCAGATGTAGCTTTAACAGAATCTGTTGCAACTTCTGCATCAGTAACATTATCTTGAGTCAGAGTAAGTTCTGTTTGGAAGTTAACAGTTTTGTTACCTGCCAAGTCAGCAACTTGCGATACGTAGAGCTTATCGCCTGCTGTAAGATCAGTTTGTGCCGTTTGGAACTTGATAAGAACCGACTTATTGTCAGTAGCCCATGTAACTGTTGTGTTCGAAGGCAATGCAGTAGCAGAGCCGTTCAAAGCAATCAGATAGTTGCTAGTGTTCAATACACCAGCATCCATAGCTTCGGAGAAGCTTACACGAATGCTCTTCTTGTCTGCGGAGAACTTAGCGTTGTCTACAGTTGGAGCAACTTTATCTACTGCGCTAAGCGTTGCAGTGTAAGCAGCCAATTTGTTTGCATTGTAGGAAGTATCAGCAATTACATCTTTCGGAATCGAAATTGTGTAGCTGCCGCCGTTCAATGCCGATGCAAGGTTCAGACGGTACGTATTAGTAGTACCTTGTTTTGTCGCGCTAGTAACAGAAATTGTAGTTCCGTTAGCGTCTTTTACAGTGTAGTTGTATGGAAGGTTAGCTCCAGTTACTTCTTCACTGAAAGTAATATCGATGTTTCTAGCATCATGTTGATTAACGCCAGTAACAGTCGGAGGAGTCAAGTCAGCTGCAACAGCTGCAGTAAGCGAAGTAGACACAACTGCGTTGCCCCAAGCGTCAGCAGCAGCTCCGGAAGATGCATTCTCAATGAAAATTGTTGCATTTCCTGTAGGAACTGGTGTTGCAAAAGTTACTGTCAATGTTTTGTTGCCATCGCTCCAAGCAGATGTGCCAAGGTATTGACCCACACCTTTGTAGCTGTGGTAAACAGACAAGCTACCAGTGTTAGTGATTGCTTTGTTGAATTTAAGAACTACTTTAGTTTGCGAAATGGAATCCACTGTAGCTACAGGAGCTACTACATCTTTAACGTAGTTGAAAGTAAGGTCAGTAGATGCCGATTGGAAACCAGCATAGTCCTTAGCTCCAGCAACATTAAGAGTGTAAGTTCCTTCTGGAAGAACAGAAGTGTTAAGTGTTACTTTGTTGCCGTTAACTGCACCGTTTACGCCAACATAGTAAGTTCCATTGTTAAGTTTGTAAGTACCTGCATTGCCAACTGTGTCGCTAATAGGCTCAGAGAAAGTAACTTCAAGAGCATTAGGGCCAACTACGGCTACGCTTTGAGCTACAGGAAGTGTGTTATCAAGAGCTACTCCAGTGAAAACTGCTTTTGGAGCTGTTTTTTGAAGTTTATCCTTCACACCTTCAACGATGATTTCATAGCTTGCTTGTTGAGCAAAGTTTCCAGCAAGAGTAAGAACAACAGACTTGCCATCTTCGCTCAATGCTGCTTTAGAAACTGTTTGGCCGCTAACGGAGTAGTTAGCCACTGTTTCTGCAGAAGTTTTGTCAAGCTCAGTGTTGAAGTTAACTTGAATTTCTTTCAAGTTAAGTGGAGCGGCGTTTGTAACCACTGGATCAACAATAACTACTTCAAAGCCAGGAAGGCCCAGTTTGTTGCCCAAAGTTTGGTTTGTGCCAGGAATTACAGTGTTCAAAGCGCCAACAATGATTTTGTAAGTTTCGCCGCGCGTTGCTTTTGCAGTGAAATCAGTACCTTCTGGAAGGATTTTTGCTGCAACCGCTGCTGCTGGTACGTCAGCATATGCTACGTTCAATCCCAGTGCGCGTGTGATAACTGCAGCAAACTGATGTACAGTGATTTCGGAGTCAAATCCGAAAGCTGTTGCACTTTCACCAACCATATATTCATTGGCTTTAGCCCACGAAATAAAACCGTCGTAGAAGTCGCCACGAACGTCTGTAAATCCGTGAGTATCGGCAGTGCCTTTAGCCTCTTCGAATTTACCCAACAATTTCGAAAGCAAAATTGTTACGTCTTGACGTTTCCAGTTGGAATCTTCCAACAGATCGCCGTTTTGGTCACCTACAACAACTTTAATGTCTTGCAGGTATTTACCAGGGTTTGTTGCTGGGTCCGTGCTAGTTGCTGCTGCGAAAGCAGGAACTGCGAGTGAAAGAACCATGGAAGATGACAATACGAATGCTGCTAATTTTTTCTTCATAACCTTTGTTACTCCTCCTCTAAATTGCGGTTGTTGAGAGTTTTGTTTATTCTCTTTAGTTAAGTATAAATTGCTCTTATTCCTCATAGCCGATTCACCCCCTTTCCAGAGTTGAGCAGAACAATCATATAAGTGAGTCTACTATCATGATAAACCCTTTGTAACATCATGAAGCAGAAACTTGTAAACTAATGTTGAAAAATAGTAGAGTGCCTACACCACTTTAACATTATACAATGGGTGCGCCCAAGCGTAAAGAGGGAAGTTGTGAATTCATTCCAAATTCCCGAGCGTTTAACTACGCTTTATTTCCCGTGTCCGCCTCACCGCGACGTTCACATGTATTTAAACGCAGACGGTTCGAAAAAGTTGCGATGTTTCAAAAAAAGTTTTTAATCTTTTTCATATCACCCCGCAAACACGCTTAACGACTGGTTTTTCGCTTGCTACGTTGTTAGTATAGCTTGCTTCCACAGATGACGTATAGGCGTAACTTTTTCCATGGATAAAGTTTCTCCGGCCCTCTTTTTACCTGTCGATAAAGGGCAATGGAGAGCCGCGAGCGGTTGCTCGCGGCTTAGATCAGCTCCAATTAGCAATGTTACCTGTCTGCGAGCCTTAGCGGATAGCCGGCAGCTTCTTCATGTCGGTCAAAATGCGCGCAATGATAATGGCAGCATCCGATCTCAGCAGGTTGGATTGAGGCTCAAAAACCATACCCGCTTTAGGATCGTTGGAATCAACCGGAGAGCCTTTAATATAACTTTTCTTTGCAATAGCCAACACTGCGTTTTTCGCGTAATAACTCACGTTTGCTGCGTCTTTGAATTGTTTCTCAAGATCGTTGTTTATCTTGTCGGCATCTGTCTCCAATTTCAAGTCAAGCGCCCTGGTAATAATGACAGCCGCTTCCTGCCTGGTCAGGTTGTTGGCCGGTTCGAATGTTCTGGAGCCTGTTCCTCTTATTATCCCTTCACGGGCAGCAGTCTCGATGTATCGGTAGTCCCATAGCGCCTCTGGGATTGCAATGGCCGGCACATCGTCAAAGTGAAGCTTGCTCAGCTCATAATTGAGCGGCATATCCAGCGCTTTAACAAGCATTCTGGCAAATTCGCCACGGGATACGTACATATTGGCGCCAAAGTCGTCAAAGCCGGCTGCGTTCATAATCCCTTTCGCATAGACAGCCTCTAGGAAGTTCCTTGCATAAGGGTGGGAGGTCATATCGGTGAACGAATAGACCATCTTGCCGACTACATAGTAACCGAACTTGTTGAAAGGAACAGTTACTGTATTCTTCTTAACATCCACCGTACCGCCGATATTTTCCCAGGATTTGGTTTTTACGTCGTAACGGTATACCGTAATTACAGTGCCTATGCTATCCTTCATGTTCGGATCAAAACCCAGAGTCAGGGTACCTGTCTTGGAGGTTACAAGCTCTCTGTTATCCGGACGATCGTCATAAGTAGGTATCGCTGTTCCATTAGTCCCCTTCGTGTTAGGGAACTGATAGGGGTCTACGCCCATGGTAAGCGGATCATAGCTCGCGGTGGTGGCAGGATCATCGGCCATTCCCGCATCAATCCAGTACACAGGGCTCGCTTTAGTAAATCTTGAAGGATAAGATAGTCTGAATCTTGTCCCCAGGCTCTCCAGCGTAATATTGAAGTTAGGCGGCATCTCACTGGTAGAGTACCGGTTGACTACGCCATCCTCGGGATTTGCTATAGCGAAAAGCAAATTGTGACCAGTATAAACCTGATTTTTCAGCAATTCAGGAACGTTGTAATCTGAACGAATTAGGGTAGTTCCCTTTTCAAACTTCAGGTTCAGGGCGTTGTCAAACACCTTGTGATTGCTTGCCATCGTCTCCATAACCTGTGCACCCGGTATGTTGGTTGGAGCATAGGTTACTTCAAAGCTTCCCGTTGTCGAGTCATTCGCACCCTGAATAGTGAAATCGATTTTGTTTTTGCCAACCTTTAGCTTGTTTACGATAACTCTAAATGTATTGTCATAGCTGTCTGTTATCGCCGGATTTGCAGGCACATAATCGATTTTCTCGCCGGATTGTTTATTAATCGTAATGGATTGAGCGCCTGGCGAATCAATGAGGACCTCAATAAAATTCTGGTTTACGATTGCCTGCTTCGGCAGTTCCGGACGAATGATTTTATACGACATTGCAGTAGGGTCAACTTCAAGTCTATAAGTAGCCCTTGGACCCGTTTCTCCATTGTTGTATACCGTAAACGAATAGACACTTGAGCTACCGTTCGGATTCAGGTTCTGCTCACGAAGAATAAACGAGAACGTTTTGGTTTTGATATCATAGCGCACTGCCAAATCACCTAGCCCGATATTCGGCGTTGCTCCTTGCATAACGCCAGTCGGTCGTAGTGCCCTGTCACCATCCATAATGATAAGGTCCTGAGTCAAATCCCACTTCATAGTGGTTGGACCGTTGGAGCTCTCAATTTTTAGAATGTATTGCGAAGGTTTAGTAAGCTCCGAAGAGTCATGCATACCTTTTATCGTGTCAATAATTCCATTTACAATATTGTCATCGTTGCCAACAAACGTTGGGAAATCCAAGAAGTCGAACGTGCCATAGATATTCATTATGGATTCCGTTGTCGTGTACAGCCCGCCGCGTTCCACAAACTTGGGATCATTAGGAAGGGGTTGGGCCAGTTGACTGCTATAAGGATAAATCTTTGTCCCTTCAACCGGAATAACCGGCGTATTGGTTGGAATCAAGTATATTTTTATTGTCTTTTCGTAGGAATTTTTGCTGCCCTGGTAAATGAACTTGATTTCATTCTCGCCACTAAACAACGCACTAAATGCCTTTTCATCCTCATCCGTTGCCAGTTCAAAATTAGTCACGGGAGCATTTGCTTGCTGCCTTAATCTTACCGGCGTGTTATTGATATAGAAAAAGATCGTTTGCGCTCCATCAGCTGTGAAGTCATAGCGGATTTCGGAAGTATCGTTTATATTGTTCAGAACTCCTCTGAATCTTCCCAAATCACTGCCAATGGTAGACCCTCTTCGTTCACTGCGCGTTTTGTTCGTATCATCATAAATACGCATATTGTCATACGCGCTCGTATAATTGACATACGGCCCAAATAACATCGTAAACTTTACTTGCTTGGTCGCTCCGCTCTCTCCCTCTGCGCCGATTCGCAAGGTTACCGTCTGAGTACCTTCGAAAGGCAGCCTTTTAAAGATCAGTATTTCCCGCTTATACACCTTCCCGTCAACGGTAACAAATTTGTTGACCAATGAAGAAGATACATTTTCAATATTTGCAACATTCGTTTTGTCGTAGCTGGCCGGTGCTGAAGCACCCGATACGTTTTT
Organism: Paenibacillus sp. SY21-1; assembly: GCF_005222705.1. Classification (GTDB taxonomy): domain Bacteria; phylum Bacillota; class Bacilli; order Paenibacillales; family Paenibacillaceae; genus Pristimantibacillus. The sequence continues at coordinate 96,010 of NZ_STGF01000001.1, forward strand.
GATATCAGCAACTTGGAGCAAATTAGCCACTTGGGAAGTATTCACATTACCAACAAGCACTTCCATAGCGAAAGGCACACCGTAAATGCTGGCTCCTTCCAATGCCGTGCCGGTCAACGATTCGCCTGTTCCTGAACGATAACCGCTCAAATAGTTTATTCTGTCGATAAATTGCTTATTTACATCCTGCAGAGTGAAGCCCAACTGGCCGGTTCCTTCGTCGCCTGGCTGACCCTGAGCCACCTTCCTTGCATTTTTGGCTGTAAATTGAATATTGTACCTTTTCTCGAACGCAAGGGTATGAGATCCTATTGGAGCCGTAAACTCGTAAATAAAATAGGATTCTTGACCTGTATACGTTCCAACAGGCGTTGCTGTTGTTGTAAACGTTCCAACACTGCTATCAATCCGATAAGTAACAGGAATCCCACCCGCAGCATTTGGGTTAGGGTGCGGATCAAGCACGCCGTCGTTATTGTCGTCATTCAAGTAGTTGGGAACGATGATTTTCCCTACTACCTTAGCCTCTGCGGTGGTTGCAAGAAGCAGGTTTGGCTGATATTCAAGCGCTTCGCTTGCAGAGCCGACACCACCTGTCAGATTCAAATCATAGAAGGTAACCTCGCCGTTGTAGAAAGCCAGCTCCCGCTTGCTCTCAACGGTCTGGTTGGCATTCTGCACTTTAAGCGTCACCTGATTTTTACCTTTGTTAAGGGTAATCGGCGAAGCTGCAAATTGGTAGTTGTTAGAACTGCTGACCTGATATGTCTTGCTGCTTCCGTTCACCTCAATCGTAACCTGCTGAGCATTTGGCGCAAAGCCTGTAATGCTAATATCCGCTGATGCCCTTCCCGCAGAGGAAGGAGAATGAACAACCGTAGTTCCCGCCTCTTCGATGTTATATTTAAGTCCGTCGAGCTGGGCCACAAGGTCGTAGAACACCGGACCGTTATGATATTCGATGTAAATAGAGTTGCTTACCTCGCCCCCGCCCTGAACGCCACGAAACGTAATACGGTTTAGTCCTGGAAACAACTCCAGATTGAACACCTGAATATTGAAGCCGGTAACAACAATACTGCTGGTAATGTTCTCTTTCTGCGAACCAATGACATCATCCTGAGGGTCATCCGTTCCCTTGTTGTTCGTAATCTGATAGACACTGTAAGCGACAGAAGACGGATCTACCCCGTTTAGTGTGCCGGTAAGCGTAAGTCGCGGCTCGGTCGTAATCCTTGCCTTCGTCGATTGATCCGTTTCCGTTGGAAAAATAAAGCTTCCCGTTGCCGCTGTTGCGATTTGCGAGGAGCTGAACGGCGGCAGCAGCGTAATCAGCAAAGCTAGCGTTAAAACGACTGAAACAAACTTTTTCAAATCAATGTGCCTCCTTTATATATCTGACGAGCATGTGCAATCCTGATTGGGGCAATAGATGACAGAGCGGCATAATGACAAATATGCGGTCCTCCCTTGCGTCTTAGGCCTAATGGACGAATACCTTCCCTGGCATTCTGGCCTAAGAATAGTCCTGTACTTTTGTTATCGGACAAGGGTCCCTCATTATGAAGGGAAAACGCAAAAAAAGCCCCTCTCTTTTCTCAAAGAGAAGGGCTTGCTTCATGACCTACTTGGATCGGGACTGCGCGTCTACTTTCTGGCGAAGCACGGTCCGGTTAATAAAGTTGATAAGCGGCTTGCGCGTCTTGTCGACGATGCCCGTAATTTCCGCGCCAATCTGCAGGAAGAACATCAGCATGCAGATAACGGCAAACGTGATCCAGTTGGCGGCAGTCGACTGAACGACAGCCGATTGGATGATGGCCAGCACGCCAAAGATCGCGGCAACGCCCCAAATGATCAGCACCGTGCGGCGATGGCTAAAGCCCAAATCCTGCAGGCGGTGATGCAAGTGACCCTTATCGGGAGCGAAGATCGGACGTTTATTCACCCAGCGGCGAACGATGGCGAAGAACGTGTCCGACAACGGCACCCCGATAATAAGCAGCGGCGTTACGAACGATACGATCGTAACCTGCTTGAAGCCCAGCATGGAAAGCGTCGCAAGGCTGAATCCGAGAAACAGCGAGCCGGAGTCGCCCATAAATATTTTCGCAGGATGGAAATTGAACACAAGAAAACCAACGATGCCGCCAAGCAGCAAAGTGCTTAGCAGAATGACGGGCTGGAAGCCCATAATCGACGCCATTACGACGATGGTTGCGATCGCGATGCCGGATACGCCGGCCGCAAGGCCGTCCAGACCGTCGATCAGGTTGATTGCGTTCGTTACGCCGACGATCCACAGAATCGTAAGCGGAATGCTGATCCAGCCGGCAATCGGCTGCATCGCTTCGCCGAACGGAATGTTAAGCAAGTCGATTTTGACGCCAAAGCCGAATACGACAACGCACGCCGCCGCAATTTGGCCGAGCAGCTTGACCTTCGCAGACAGCTCGAAGCGGTCATCCAGCGCGCCAAGAATAATGATGATGGTTCCGCCGACAAGCAGCGCGTTGATCATATTGACATCGCGCGGCCGCAGCAGCCCTTCCGGTATAAACGGCGAGAGCAGCAGATAGCCGCCCACAAAAGCGATATAAATAGCGAGACCGCCCATACGAGGCATGATGCGCGTATGTACTTTGCGGTGATTGGGTTTGTCGATAGCGCCAACCTTAAAAGCAAGCTTCTTGACTAGCGGCGTCATAACTAAAGCAACAATAAGGGCAATAATAAATCCGATTGAATACAGCAAGCCTACCGGCATGTGTGCAACTCCCCTTTTCTTTCTACCGAAGTGAATTATACTCCGATTGAAAAAGAAACTCCAATCCCGTTTTCAACCGATTTTCACGGTTTTTCAGAGATTTTTACGGTGTAGTCCAAGGTTTTGTTACGTTTTCTTTGTCGCGAACCACTTTCACGACGAATTTCGGCAAAACGAGCATTCTTTTAAAGCGTTTCGGCTCCTGAAGCAGCCTGTAAAGCCACTCCACGCGAAGCTTCTGCCAGATCTCGGGCGCCCGCTTGAGCTTTCCGGAGATCACATCGAAGCTGCCGCCAACTCCCATGATGAGCGGCACGTTAAGCTTCTGCTTGTACTTGACAATCCACGGCTCCTGGGTTTCTGCGCCGCGCGCAACGAACAGCATATCCGGCGCCGCCTGCCGGATCGCCTCCACAACCTCCTCGTCCTGCTCCGGGCCAAAAAATCCGTTCCGGACGCCCGCGATTTTCACCTGCGGGTACTGCAGCTGCAGCTTTTCGGCCGCGGCGTCAATGATTTCCTGGCTCGTGCCGAGCAGGTAAACCCTCCAGCGGCGCTTCTCGCCCGCTTGAAGCAGCTTCTGCATCAGCTCGATGCCCGTCACGCGCTCCGTCACCGGCTGACCGGCGTATTTCGCCGCCCAGACGACGCCTGCGCCGTCGGGAACGATCAAATCGGCGCGCTTCATCATTGCGCTGTATTTCGCATCGTCAACCGCGGCCATAACCATGATCGGATTCGCGGTGATCACATGAGTCGATTGCTTCTTTTCGATTCGTTCAATCAGGTGCTGCGCCGTATCGTCCAGCCCCAGCTTCGAGAATGGTATGCCATAAATCGGCACGGTTGGTATTTGCTTCGACATGAGGAAGTCACCTCGATAGAGTATAACGCAGTAACTGGACGATTTGTTGCGCCGGTTTTTGCGATTGTTGTTTTAAAAGGTCGATTGCCGGCTTATGCTCCGCCAGCCAGCCAGCGGGTTGCCGCAGCAGCGAGCTTGCCGCTTCTGCAAACGCTTCGGCGTCGAGACGCTCCGTCGAGCCGATTGCCTTCAAGCCGAGCCTAAGGAGAAATTGATCGATCTTAGGGTCGTAGGACAGGCCAATCATGGGCACCTGCTGGTTGGCCGCATAAATCAGCGCATGGAGGCGCATGCCGAACAAAGCGTCGCAGCGACCGACCTCCAGCAGCATTTGCTGGGGGTCGTCGATGCCTTCGGCCAGCTCGGCGGTGGAACCGTCGCCGAGCCGGCCGCGCAGCCGTTCCAGCACCTCCCCCGACGTCTCAGCGTCGGACGGGGTGTGGAACGGCAGAAAGCGCAGCCGCACAGGCATGCGCTTCGACAGCGCGACCAGCGCATCGGCGGCGCGGGCAAGATCGGCGCCGTCGCCGCGCCAGCGGCGGAGCGAGATGCCGAGCAGCGGCGGCTCTCCAGCGCGGAGCGCTGCCGGGGCCGCCGCTGCGCTGCCTGAAGGCAGCGGCAGGCCCATTACCGGATCGGGCACAATCTCGATCCGGTCGGCCGGAACGCCGATTCGCCCCAGCAAAGCGGCGGACTCGGCATCGCGCACCGACACATAAGCGCTGCGCTTCATTGCGCTGCGGATCAGCGGGTACATCGCACGTTTGCCGACAGGCCCGATGCCTTGCGCATAAATAAAGGTCGGCTTGCCCAGCCATTGCGCCAGCTTGACGATGCCCGTGTAATAGGGAATTGTCAACGAGCCTGTCGCATCTTGCAGCAAGCTCCCCCCGCCGCTGATCAGCCCGTCGCAATCGCGTATCGCACGCAGCAAGCTGCCCGGGCTCATGCGCGGAACAGCTTCTACGCCATACATGCGAGTCGTCCAGGCCGGATCAGCCGACAGCACGACAGGCCGGATTTGCACGCCCTGCTCCCTCCCCTGCTCCTCCAGAGCGAGGAGAATGGAGCGAAGCACAGCCTCGTCGCCGCTATTATGAAAGCCGTAATAGCCGGAAATCAGGAGCCGGAAAACTTGCGTTTGAGCGGTAGTGCCCATTTCCTTACGACTCCTTCCGCGATTTGCCATGCAACGATTAGCAGGCATCCAATTATAATACCAGTACCCAGCCCAAGCACTACGCGAATCATGGAAATATATAACGGCGTATGCAGATGCGCAAACGTATCAACCATCGACAGCTGACCAATAGAGCCTACGATGACAAGCAGCCAGGCGGCGCGATAGCGCAGCGATAAGAATAGTCCAAGCAGAAGCAGCGGATGCGCCAGCAAAAATTCCTTGAACCGCGGACGAACGCCGAACGTCGATTCCAGAAAGCGGCGAATAACCAGCTCCAGCGATGATACTTGTCCGGCATTGCCGGTGCGGGATAAATAATAGAAGCCCACGACGCCAAGCACAATGGCCGCTATAACCATCAGCACCGTAATTGGCTGATCCAGCACTGCACGGACGCGACGGCCGGTCAGCGGGCTGCTGTACAGCAGCACATAGATGGCGACAAGCGCAATCGGAGCCAGATGCAGCACGCTTACGCCGCGGAATTGCTCCAGCACGTAGCTGTAGGTGATATTGCTCAAAAGTCCGAACACAATCGGAACGGCGGTAAACGAGATAAGCGACGCGCCCAAAATCCAGATAAGAGCGGAGCCGAAGCGCTTGCCCACCGGGACGGCCGGGAACACCCATACCGTCTGCGCGCCCGCTTTGCCTCCCTCGTCCGCAGCTACCGACGACTGGCTGCGGCCGACATTCCAATCGGCGCCGCCCACGATGCGCCGATCGCCGATCGTACGCGAATAGATGCGGTTCATGACCCATACAAGTCCAAGCGTCGGAGCGGCAACGGCAGCGCCAAGCGCTAGCGCCTGCTCCATAAGCGAGCTGTTGAGCACATACAAGCCGGCGCTGCCCGCAGTTCCGATCAGGAACACCGGGATATTCACTCCCGGCACGAAGGCGCCGATCAGCAGCGTGATTAGCGCAATGGCGCCAAGAGCGACAACGCCGCGCAGCGGCTTAGACCAGCTAGGCTGCTCGAACTTGAGCGGCTCGGCGGGTCCGGAAGGAAACCCTGCGGCCTCCAGCGTCTGCACCACGCCGTTCTCTCCTTGCATCGTCTCGGCAAGCTTGTCCAGCGAATGAACGAGCTTGACCTTGTCCGGGTCCACCTTGCTTGCTCCGTTCACGAAGAACATCCGGATGTTGCGATCCTTCGCAGCCAATAGGAAGCGGTCGGTAATACCGCCGGCGGTCATTTCCAGTCCGTCCGCCTCCGACAGCGAATACAGCCGCACGATATTATAATCTGTCAAATACGCCAAATTATTTATCCCTTTTTGCGGCTTTTTCAAATTCTCGATCGACGCAATGCCGATTCCGTGCTTGTCCAAAAGCTCGCCAAACGCCTTCAGATCTTCCGGCTCAGAGGCCCCTTTGACCTTGTCGCCGTTAAAGAGAACCCGCTTTACGCCCAGCTTCTGCAAAGACGCAAGCTCGGCATCAACCTGCTCGTAATCAAACGGGTGAATTCGGTCCGAGAAGCGCGGAAGAAGGCCAAAGCCTGCCGCCTCGATTTTCTCCAGCGACATCGGATCGAAGGCCATCGTAATAATGCCCGTTTCCGTTGTGGAGCGCTCTGCCACCATGCCTTCGCGGCCGTCGAACGACCAGTTTCGGTAGGTGATGCCCTCCCGGTCAAACGCCGAGCGCACGATGTCTCCCACCTTCTGCTCCTCTTCCGCTCCGGCAAACAGAATATAGGTGAAGTTCTGCCCAGGCTGCTCCAGCTTCCCCTGCAGCAAAGCGGCCTCCTTCGAGCTGTAATAGGTCAATCTGCCCGCCTGGGACAGCTCCTTGAGCGTGCTCTCGTAGACGGCCATCGTAGTAAAGCCCGCCGTCTTCATCTTGACGAGCTGCTCGTCAAGAAACTCCTGCGGCTTGGGCTGCTGCTCCGCCACCTCGATAATGTCGCGGTAATCAAAAACATATTCAATATGCTTTGAGGTGCGCTCCATGTCCATCCGAACGACGCCAAGCGGCAGCGCCGCCGCAACCCCTAACAGGGCGATGACCCAAAGCGCCGCCTTAGCCCGTCTGTTCCACTGCATCCAACGTCCAAACACATAAATCCTCCGTTCTAACCAGGTTGATGAAGCTTAAGCCGTGCGATCCACCCGTTCCATAACGGACGATTTCAGCGATTGCAGAGCAGCCTCGGCGGCGTCCCGTCCCTCGCCCTTCACTGCAAAATAGACTTTGATTTTTGGCTCCGTGCCGGAAGGGCGAAGGCAGAACCACGAGCCGTCGGCAAGCAGGTACTTCAACACGTTCTCTGGACGAAGTCCATCCTGTCCGGTCGAGTAATCGAGCACCTGCTCTACGGCGATGCCGTTAATTTCGGCTGGCGGGCTGGTGCGCCAATCGTTCATAATGCCCGCGATTTGCTGGACGCCGTCCATTCCCTTAAGCGTACGCGATTCTAGCCCCTCCAGATAGCAGCCATGCTCGGCATACAGCTCCTGCAGGACGTCATACAGCGTCTTTCCTTGCGTGCTGTAATAGGCGGCCGCCTCTGCAATTAGCAGCGATGCAACGATCGCGTCCTTGTCTCTTGCATACGTTCCGGTCAAATAGCCGTAGCTTTCCTCATAGCCGAACAGGAAGGTGCGCTCGCCGGTTTTTTCATAACCGGTCATTTTCTCCCCGATATATTTGAAGCCTGTCAGCGTGTTCTCGACGGCCGCTCCGTAAGAACGGGCGATGACCGCGCCAAGCTCGCTCGTTACGATCGTTTTCACGACAACGCCGTTTGCCGGCAGCTGGCCGCGCTCCTTCAGCTGGCTAAGGACGTAATGAACCATAATCGCACCCGATTGATTGCCGGTCAGCACCGCGTATTCGCCGTCGTTGTTCTTGACGACCGCGCCCATCCGGTCCGCATCGGGATCGGTGCCGATAATGAGGTCGGCGCCCACTTGCTTGGCCAGCTCAATGCCCAGGGTGAACGCTTCGCGCTCCTCCGGGTTCGGCGACTTCACTGTGCTGAAATAACCGTCAGGCTGCTCCTGCTCCTTCACAATATGTACTTGATTGAAACCGACTCGCTTCAAAACCTCGCGCACCGGCACATTGCCTGTTCCGTGCAGCGGGGTAAACACGACGCCGAATTGTTCGCCCACTCCGCTCTTGATCAAGTCGGCATTCAGGCTTTGCGCCACCACAGTCTGGATATAACGCTCATCCGCATCCTCGCCGAGCCATACGAGCAGCCCCTGCTCCTCCGCTTCCGCGCGGCTGATCCGCTTCACCTCGTCAAATCCGCCAATTCTGCCGATTGCCGCAATAACCTGCTCCGCATCCTCGGGAATCAGCTGGCAGCCATCCGAGCCATAAGCCTTGTATCCGTTGTATTCCGGCGGGTTATGGCTTGCCGTAATGACGATGCCGCTGGAGGCGCCCAAATCGCGAACCGCAAACGACAGCTGAGGGGTAGCGCGCAAGGAGGCAAATAAATACGTTCTGATGCCGTTTGCCGCAAGCACCTGCGCAGCGTCGAGCGCAAATTCGGGAGAGTTGTTGCGGGAATCGTGCGCTATAACGACGGAGCGCTCCGCTTCTCCGCCGCCGGACAGCAACCAGTTAGCAAGCCCTTGGGTAGCCTTGCCTACCGTGTAAGCGTTCAGACGGTTCGTGCCCGCTCCCATTACGCCGCGCAACCCGCCGGTGCCGAATTCAAGATCGCGGTAGAAGCGGTCGGCGATTTCCTTATCCTGGCCTTCAAGGCCGCGAAGTTCCGCTTTGGTCGCCTCATCGATCAACGGATCGTTCAGCCAAGCCTTATACTTTTGTTCAACTTGATCGTTTACAGGGTTAGTCATAGTCACAGCCTCTTTTCGTTATCATATTTATTAGGAATACGGATATACGCGACTTACATCTCTGCGCCAAACGCAGGCTTGAATCGCCCTGGTGCGATATCAGCCTGTTGCGCTGAAAAGGGGTTAATTGCGGTCAGACAGGGCAAACATCAGCTCGCCCTCAGCGACTAGCTGGCCATCCACCTTCGCGGTTGCCTTGCCTTTGCCGATCGTGCCTTTCAATCTCGTGATTTCCACCTCAAGCACCAAGGTATCGCCGGGCTTTACCTGTCCGCGGAAGCGGAAGCCGTCGATGCCCGCAAAAAAACCAAGCTTGCCGCGGTTCGCTTCCACCATCAGCATGGCCACGGTGCCCACCTGCGCCAAAGCCTCAACGATAAGCACGCCCGGCATGACCGGGAAGCCCGGAAAGTGTCCTACAAAAAAAGGTTCGTTCATCGTCACGTTTTTAAGTCCGACGGCTTTCACGCCCGGCTCCACTTCCGTTATCCGGTCGATAAGCAGGAAGGGCGGACGGTGAGGAATGATTTCTTGAATTTGATTAATATCCAGCATGTCATAAAACTCCTTTTCTCGAATACGATAGTATAAAATGTAAAGCTATGTACCAGACTATACCTATCCTTCTGGAAACTGCAGTTCTCGGAGGTTAAGATAAGGGGCTTGGCACTGGGAACCCGAAGCGTTCCCGGCCAGCCTCTTTGTTGTTTTGCAGGCGGGTTGCTCTGCGCAAATTGGCTCCCAACCATTATACAACTACCTCCCCCAAAAATAAAACCTGCCGACAGGCTCGTTTGTATTCATTTCCTGCTTGTGGAAGCCGTTAATAAAGAAGAGAGACAAGCTTCTAGAAGAGAAAGGAATGGGATGAAGTGAAGAACAGTTTACGGCGAGTCATGTCTGCGGGGCATGCGCGCCGGCTTACAGCAATCTGGCTGATGGTTGCGCTCCTTATGAGCGCGTTGTCGGGGGTCGCTCATGCAGCGGATGAAACGGTCACTGGTCTCGAATTTGATTATTATGCAGGCGACTATAACAGCGGAACTTCCTCCCTGCAAGTTTTTATTGAGGATGACAAAGTGAATTTGTCTGTGCTGGCTTCGGTGTCTAGCTCCTCTTCCAAGCAGGATGTTACGAACGAAGCCACCTGGAAAACCTCCAACTCCGCTATCGTTAAAGTTGAAAAAGGCGTTCTTACCGGCTTAGGGAAGGGCACCGCTACGATCACCGCCACTTACAAAGGCGTCAGCGCATCCATTAAGGCAACGTCCGACTACGTGTATGATTCCGTTACCTTGATGCAGGGCACTACTGTGGCGCCTGCCAGCCTGGATATTGAAATCGACCAGCCGCTTGTTTTCGAGCTGGAGGGCACTAAGGGAACCGAAACCAAAATCGTTACCGATGACGCTACCTGGACGACATCCAATTCCGCTGTCGCAACCGTCGAGGACGGGACCGTTACCCTTCTAGGCGTAGGCAGCGCTACAATAACCGCCAAGCTGAAAGGTAAATCCGATTCCATTACGCTTAAGGTCACATCGCCCTACAAGGCAATTACGATCGGCAACGGCACTGCAAGCAACAAGCTCCTGGAAATCGACCTTGGCAGCGACCCGTCCAAGCTTAGCGCCACTGCCGAGCTGAAGACCGGCGTAACTTCCTCTATCGCCGACAATGCGACTTGGACTAGCGCCAACACCAAGATTGCAACGGTCAGCAAGGGCGAAGTAACCCCCGTTGGCACTGGCAAAACTACGATTACCGTCACTCACAAGGGCGTCTCCTCCTCCATTGAGGTCGTTGTGCGCTCGGCTTACCAGTCGATCAAGCTGTCGCCGGAGAAAGAATACCATATGCAGCTGCAGGACTCTCCTCTAGCCGTTACGGCGGAAGTCATGAGCAACACCGGAATATCGAATACGGTAACCTCCGATGCGGATTGGAGCTCCTCCAACGTCGTTGTAGCCGTTGTAGACAAGGGCGTCGTTACTCCTAAAGCGGTTGGCAGCGCCAAGATAACCGCAAGTTACAAGGGCGTGAGCCGCAGCATCGATGTCACGGTATACCCAAGCGTTACAAAAATCAGCATCGAGGAAGAATCGATCGACGGCTTCAAGGGCATCACAGGCGATTTACCTAAGGTTATGGGAACGACCTTCGACGGTTCGTCCGTTGATGTAACCAAGCTTGCAAGCTGGACCTCGGCCAGCACGGACATTGCCGTCATCAAGGACGGACAATGGTCGGCCAAAGCGCTGGGAGAATCCGAGCTGACAGCGTCCGTTCAAGGCAAGCAAGCCAAGGTAAAGCTGGTCGTTCACGTCAAGCCGCTTAAGCTTTACACCGAAGTGAAGGATTTGAGCGTCGTTTTTGGCAAGGACACGGCCTATCCCGCCGTCACTGTTATTAATGAAGACGGGGAAGAGGAGGATGTATCCAGCCGTGTGAAATGGTCGACAACCTCCGACAATATCGTACTGAAGCCGGAAGCCATGAAAGGGATAGAAGTATCCTCTCTTACTCTAACGGCTACGTATTTGAACAAGACAGCGACGCTGCGCGTCAAAATAGAAGAAGAAGTCATGAAATTTGAAGTAGAGCCGACAGAGCTCGAGCTAAATCCCGGGCGCTCCAAATCCGTCAAAGTAACGGCTTACTACAAAAGCGGCGGCAAAGCCTCCGTCGCCTCCAAAATGAACTGGTCATCCGATAATGAAAAGTTGGCAACCGTCAGCGGAGCGTCGGTCAAAGCCATTGCGGTCGGCACGGCAAAAATAACCGGGACGTATCAAGGCAAAAGCATAACCGTTCCCGTAACTGTAGTGCCCAAGCTGAAATCGTTGGCGCTTTCGAGCAAATCGACGAAGCTAGCGGTCGGCGGCACATTTGCCGTTACCCTTCAAGCCAACTATACGACCGGTACTCCGGTTAACGTCACGGAAGCGGCCGTATGGACGACGTCCAAGGCAAGCGTAGCAACCGTGAAGGACGGCAAGATTACCGCTGTGGGCAAAGGCTCAGCCTCCATTAAGGCCACCTTCTCCGGCAAAACCGTCACAATTCGCATTACCGTTAAATAATGCCGTTTCATTCTAATGCGTAAAGGGCTGGCCTCGATGTCATGTACATGACCGAGACCAGCCCTTCTTAGCCTATTCATCAAGATTCCGCAAACACCAGATCGTAGAGATGTCTCCAGGTTTGCCATTGAAACACATCATCCTCAGGTCCTTTGCCAACGATGACATAGCCGACATACAGACCTGCGACGAGCATAATCAGCATTATGAGCGGTACGATGCTTTTGCGCAAAAGCCACAACAGCACCCTTACCCCTATGGGCCGTCGCTTCTCCGTCTGCTTTCCTTTGGCTTTCGCGCGCTCTTCCTGCGCCTGTCCGCCGGCATCGCTTTGTTCAGCTTCACTATCCATTACGCTTTCGCGGTAATCGATTCGTTCTTCGGCCATACTCATGTTCATCATCCTATCTTTACGCGCGCAATCCGTTTGCCAGGCCCATCATCGTGTCGCTTGAGGATAACGCTCTCGCTGCCAACTGATAAGCACGCTGCACATTAATAAGCTCCGTCATTTCGTCGGTAAGGCTAACGTTGGACTGCTCCAAATAACCTTGACGCAATGAGATCATATTCTCAGAATCGGGTACGATTTCCTGTACGACATCGCCTACGTTAATTCCGCCTGCAACGACGAACAGGTTGTCGGCCACCGCGGTTAGAGCGGCAGGACGCGATGCCTGAAGCAGCTTGATGCTGCCTAGCTCCCTTGTTTCCAGCGAAGATACGCCCAGCACCGTTCCATCTGAATCAACCCGCAGATCGAATCCCTGAGGCACAACAATGTTTCCCTCTACCACATTTCCGGTGTTCGGATCGCGCACATTGGCTACGACCGGATATCCGTCGTCTGTTGCCAGTATGGTATCACCGTTTGCCCCTACCGTCAACTGGAACGCTCCGTTGCGCGTGTAAGCCCGGTTGCCGGCATCGTCTACCTGAACTTCGAACAAAGCGTTGCCTTCAATGGCAATGTCCGTCTTCTTGTCCGTCCCCTGAAGCGGTCCCTGCGTCAGATTCGGCTGTACCATCGTCATCTTGACGCCCCAGCCCTGCATGAAATCGAGCGGCGTGCGACGGCCTGGCTGATTGAATTCTCCGGGCTGAGTTCTTACGTTGTTCAGCAAATCCTCGAAGGTCGCTTCTTTCCGCTTATAGCCGACTGTGTTGACATTGGCAATGTTATCGGCAAGAACATCCAGCTTCTGCTGCAACCCGTTCATCGACACCATCGCATTGATCATTGAGCTGTTCATGACAGGCGCTTCGCCTCCTTCGCTACAGGCAAGTTATTATACGCGGCCAATTTCATTAGCGGCCTTCTCCAAGCTTTTATCGTAGAACTGAATGACCTTCTGGTTCGCCTCATAAGCCCGAAGCGCCGCCATCAAATCGACTGCCGACTGCGCAGCATCTACATTGGAGCGCTCGACGTAGCCCTGACGCACTTCAACGCGATCGTTTACGGCTACCGGAACGCCCTCGCCGTCATCCGTAGCAAAACGGAAATTGCCGTTGCCCTCACGTACCAGTTCATTCGGATTGTCTATCCGGGTAATCAGAAGCTGCGCTCCGATCTCTTGGCCGTCGGAGTCCACAAAGCGCTGGTCTGGCGTCAGCATCAGGCGATCCAATCCGACGCCCGCTGGCATTTGAATCGGCTGCCCATCCGTCCCCAGTACATTTGAACCGTCGCTTGACATGAGAAAGCCCTGCTCCGTTAACGCAAACTTTCCGCCGCGCGTATAACGAATTTCTCCGTTACTATCCTGCAACGTAAAAAACGCCTGCGGTTGATACGTCACTTCGCCGTCTGGACTAACAAACTTTCCAGAGGCGTCGAAAGCAATGCCATCAACGTCAATATTCGAAATAAGCGCAAAATCCGAAGAATTGTTCGTTTGCATCAGATCGCCTTGCACATGAATGGACAACGCTTCTTCAGCGAATACGCCTGTAGTCAGACGTCCGATCTGTGCATCATTTTCCTGACCTGCACCGGTCAAGGACAACAGCATTTCCGGAAACGAACGCGAGACGGCATTCGTCTGCTTATAGCCGGGCGTATTGATGTTGGAAATATTGTTAGTAACCGTGTCATGACGACGCTGCTGCGCGATCATGCCTGAAGCTGCCGTATATAAACCTCTGAGCATGTTGTAACCTCCTGATCAGCTTCCATTTATACCTAGCTCTATCTATTATCGGTTGCTTGCGCCGCTCCTTGAATAGCTTGTCCATGCGACTAGCGACTCATTTGCCCCTCGGCCGCCCATCACAGACTCCCGAACGCGCAGGCAACCCTGCAATTGCCTTCTATTTCTTAAGCTTGTCCAAATTGTCCAGCAAAATGCCCGTCCCTTTAACGACACAATGCATTGGATCTTCAGCAATCAGCACGGGAACCTTCAGTTCCTCGGCCAACAGCGCGTCCATGCCGCTGAGCAGCGCTCCGCCGCCCGTGAGTATGACGCCGCGGTCAATAATGTCCGCCGACAGCTCCGGCGGGGTCTGCTCCAATACAAATTTGGCGGCAGCCACAATCGACATTACCGAATCCCACAGCGCCTCGCGAACCTCTTGCGAGCGAACCGTAATAGTTAGCGGAAGTCCCGATACCATATCGCGTCCGCGGATGTCGATTTCCTCCTGGCGTCCGCTTTCGATGACCGTGCCAATCTTGATTTTAATATCCTCGCTCGTTCTTTCGCCGATCAACAGCTTATATTTATTTTTAATAAACTTCATGATCGCATCATCGAACTTGTTGCCTGCAACCTTAATGGAGGAGGAGGTCACGACGTCGCCCATGGAAAGTACAGCTACATCCGTCGTGCCCCCGCCGATATCCACTACCATGTTTCCGCTCGGCTGAAAAATATCCATCCCCGCTCCAATTGCCGCAGCCTTGGGCTCATCCTCAAGGAACACTTCCTTCGCGCCGCTTCGCTCCGCGGCCTCGCGAATAGCCTTTTGTTCAACTGAGGTAATATTCGTTGGAGCGCAAATCAGAATACGGGGACGGCTGAAAAATTTTCTTCCCTCAACACGATCGATGAATGCTTTAAGCATAATTTCCGTAATTTCAAAATCCGCTATTACTCCATCCTTGAGCGGGCGGATGGCAATAATGTTGCCTGGCGTACGCCCGACCATCCGGTGCGCTTCCTCACCGACAGCAAGCACCTTCTTCGAATCGCTTTCAATGGCGACAACAGAAGGCTCATCCAGTACGACGCCTCTTCCCTTCACATGAATAGACACATTGGCCGTTCCAAGATCAATTCCGATATCCTTGCTCAACATAAGGCTAAAGTCCCCCAACGAATAATGTTAACATAACGTTCATATGGTTCTCCCGCAGGAAAACCGCCAACGTATATTATTCGCCAAAAAAGACAAATATCCTCTACATTCCGCGAAAAAACTTCATGCTTTTCCAGCAGCAAGCACTTCGCGCCGCTTTGAGCTCGTTTTTTTATATTTGATTTTGGTAGCCTCTCCTCCCCTTAGATGCCTGATCGATTTATGGTACTCCAAAATGTGCTTGACCTGATCGGCCAAATCGGGGTTTATCTCAGGAAGCCGTTCCGTGAGATCCTTGTGCACCGTACTTTTGGACACGCCGAACTCTTTGGCGATTGTCCGCACCGTATGCTTCGTTTCAACGATGCAGCGGCCTATTTTTATGGTTCGCTCCTTAATGTAATCGTGCACGTTCCCGCCTCCCTACTCGAGATAGTTTGGTACATTATATGAGTGGAGTGGGTATATATTCGTTATGGCCAAGCCCGATGGCCCGGAATGTGAATAATTTTTCATAAAAATGAAAAAAAGGCAGGGGAATATCCCCCGCCCATAAGACTTTAGTCCCTGTTCACTCATTGATGAGCGAAGTCGGATTGATCGGCTTTCCGTCTTTAATCGTTTCGAAATGTAGGTGGATGCCGAGATCGCGTCCTACATCATTTCGTCCGGCTACCGCTATTTTTGTCCCTTGACGAACCTCATCGCCTACAGCCACTTGAACGTCCGCAACGCTTTGGTAAACGGTGACGAGCCCGCCATCATGCGTAATTTCAATCACGTTGCCGTTTGTTGCGTGCTGCGAGACGTGGGTCACTTTGCCCGACAATGCAGCCAACACATCAAAAGGTTTGCCTTCCGGATCGGCGAAATCAATGCCTGTGCTTGGCATGATCGTATTGCCGACTTGTACAAGCGCCGCTTCCTGCTCCGCAGGAGTTGCAGCCTCATCGAAGTATGGCGTCATAACCGAGATGGCTTCTCTGTCCACAATCGGCCATTCTGCCAATTCGCCCCCAACCGACACTTCAATCGTATCTTCGGTTTTGTCCGCCGGCTTTGTTTCTTCCCCCTGCGAAACTTCAGTAGAGTCGGGTGTGCCGGTAGTAGGACTTGTCTGATCCGCTCCCTGATAGATCCACATTAAGGTTACGATAATTGCTGCCGCAGCCAAGAAGATTGCTGGAGATACCCATCGCTTGGCGAACAGGTTCTTCAGTCCACTGCTGGTTTGTGCGGCAGACGGTGCTCCCGATACAGTTTTAGGAGCTTCTTCCGGTCTTTGCTTCGGTTTGTTTTGATCATTCATTTGCTATCACCTCACTAGCCATTGTTGCCAGTTCCGCTAGGTTTATACGTGAGGCGTTTCATATTTTTCAAGACTTGCTTTTGGTTAGAAGCTTCGAAGCTTGTTCGACTCTTGTCCCGGTATAGTAATAGCGTACAATCTCTATCGCGCTTCTCCCTTCCAGCGCCATTCCGTTGGCTCCCCACTGGCTCATGCCTACGCCGTGACCGTAGCCGTAAGTCGTTACCGCTATTTTCTGCTTGTCTATGCTCCAGTCGAATTGCGAGGAGGCCAGTCCGAGCCGCTCTCTAAACTCCCGACCGCTGAATTCCACCCCGTTAACTCGAATCGTTTGAATTCGATTGCCCTCTGTCCGTTTCAGCACCTTCATCGCCAGTTTTTTCGCCGCTTGCTTGCCGGTAAGCCCCAGCTTGTCATACAGCTCCTCTTGCTTCAGCACGATGGTCTCCTTGTAACGCGGAGAAAGTCCGATGTCCCAGGGGCTGTCCACGCTTCGCAAGTACGGTAGCTCTTGCCCCCAGTAATCCTCCGAATTTTCCGTATACCCGTTGCTCGTGGAAAAAAAAGAAGCTTCAATCGGCTCGCCCGCATAGGTGATAATCAAGCCTTTGGTTTCTTCCACCGCCTGCTTCAACTTTGCCAAATTGGCTTTCCCGGAAGCCTCGCCCTTCCATTTGCTTGCCAACTGCTCCTTCGATACATATACCTGATGAGCAATCGTATCGGTTACATCAGCTCCTTCAGGCACACTGTCGTCTTCATTCTCACGCAACAGCAGCAGCCGCCTGGTTATGTACGTTCGTGCAGCGATCGCCTGTGCCTTCAACGCCTCAAGCTCAAACTCGGCGGGCATCTCGCCAGCCAAAACACCCAGTACATACGTCTCCAGAGGAACCCGCTCCAACCTTCGCTCCTTCATCATATACACACTTACGTTTAGCTCGTTATTACGCTCAGCCTTTCCCTCGTCTAACAGGCGGCTTCCATTGCCGCTCATTTGCACGCATTCTGTTTGAAGCAGCCCATCCTCTTGATTGCTGCTCGTGCCTGCTTCTCGAGCAGAGGGCTGGACACATGCTTGTTCCGTCTTGTTCTCCTCATTCTTTCCACCAATTTGCCGGCCTTCTGTACTTCCGCTTGCCTCTTCGTTCATCGAATCATTTGAATTTTCAGTCCTTATTCCTTCAGTGGCCCCGTAGCTAGCATATTGACTCAAGTCGTTAGCGCTGACAGCCTGCATCCTGGCCTCAGATATTTCTGTAATAGACAATCGAGTCAAAAGCGCCGCAGCGCCAAGCAGCACACCAATCCCAAATAAAGCAAACCAGCGCGACACATCCACCCTGAACAATACTTTTTCCCTACTTATTCTCAGCTTTATCTCCCTTCTTCCGTATGTCCCACCGTCTCTGCCAGTCCAGCTTTGGTCGCTTATCCCATCTGTTCTATCTTTTCTGCCAGCCCGACTTATGACGCCTATTCCGCTTGTTCTACCTTTTCTCTCAGCTTGGCTTATGTTGCCTATTCCGTCTGTTTCTCCTTTCCTGCTGGTTCGGTCTAATTCTCCTACCTCGTCTGTTTCACTGCTACTGATTGCTCTATTTGTCCAACCTGCCTCTGTTTTTCCCCAGCCCCGACGCTTCGCATCGCTACTCCATCTTTGCGCCATGCTAGCCTCCTTATCTCTCAAACCTGATACTCTTAGCTCATTCTATGAATTTCAATGATAGGATAGAACCTCTGGTCGTTTAATCCCCTTTTGAGCATTATCCCCTTAGCTCAGGAAAACCATTGAACATTCCAAGCTAATCAACAAATTTCGTTCGGGTTTCAGACAAATAAACAAAGAGTTAATAAATTCCCAACTGCATATCACTCTAATTTATTTGGCACTTCCTGAGCTAAGGGGATAACGCTCTAAAGCACAAATTCCTATGCTCATTCCTTCTTATGCTCATTCCACAAACTATTCTGCTCTTGGTGGCTCTTTGCTCTTGCTTTCTCTTGCTTTCTGTCTCTTTCTTTCTCTTTCTTTCTCTTTCTTTCTCTTGGTTCATCTTGGTTGCTTTTAGTTGCTTTTGCCTGCTCTTGCTTTGCAACCGCTCAGACAGCCGAACAAATTGAAAGCAGATAGCTTGCAAAAAGAAGGTAAGGTCGTTACAATAAATAAGAACATTTGTTCTTATTAGATTGGTCACTTCAGTGAATGATATTCCCACTAGACAGAACAGGATCGGCAACAATGACAGAAGCACGAATAGCAGAATGAGTACAGATTGAGCAAGGAGGTTATCAATGTTTTCTTCAATAAGATCTGAACAAGATGCTGTTGCAATTTTGTATCAGATGCGGTGGCCAACGGGGTTTATTTGTCCTGACTGCAGCAATCGTACTGCTTATGTTCTCGCCTCAAAAACACTCCCTGTTCATGAGTGCCGCAATTGCGCCAAACAAACTTCCATTACATCAGGGACCTTGTTTGAAAAAACACGCACTCCTCTCCACAAGTGGCTGCATGCCATTTACACTGTGGCCACTTCAGCCACAGGCATAAACGCCGTTCAACTCGCTGAGCGTATTAGTGTTACTTATAAAACAGCCTGGTCAATACTTGCAAAAATTCGCAATGCTATTTCTGAAGCTGATCACATTCGTCCCCTTGTAGGCCAGGTTGAGCTTGGGATGGATATCTATTTGAGACATCCCTTCATGCAGTTTCGAGAAAAGCAATACGCTATCATTATTGCTTCAACCTTACCGGCAACCAGCAATCGGCAGGAGCGCTACATCAAAATCAAATTTCCCAACATTCCAGTATCGACTCGCAAGCCCTTATGCAAGGAGGCTGTAGATGCATTTATTTCAGAACACCTTTGTACTCCTGTTGATCTCGTATCCGTACAGTATTGGAGAACCCCACGCGCTGCGGGCATTAGGAATATAGAGAAAGGGCTATTCGATATTACGAAAGAAGCCTACTCCTGGTTAAGCCATGCCCACTCCGGCATTAGCGCAAAATTTGCTCAGCCTTACCTGGATGAGTTCTGTTTCCGCTATAATCATGCCAGCAAGTCTGAAGAAGTTAAGTTTGACATATTAATGGGTATTTGCCTTCACCAGCCTCCACTGCCTCATGACCTGCAAGCGGATGCCAAAATAGCCAGCTTGCAGCCAGCGTTCCATTCGCATAGTGCAGGATAATCAATTTGATGAGCGAAGCACGCCAAAGAGGAATAAGCTGCAGCCTATTCCTCTTGCCAGTCACTATTTATTAAACAATCAATATATATCTTGTTTTAGCGAGGTTGATCAACCTCATACAGGGTCGGTAGCGAAGAAATAGCGCCCGCTCGTGTCGTCGTCTGAGCAGCGGCCCGGTTCGCAAATTGCAGAATACGCTGAGCTTGAGCAGCATCTATGCTGCCGATAGCCGTCCCGCTCTGCTGTAGCAAATATAAGACAGCTCCGATAAAGGCATCTCCGGCACCTGTTGTATCAACGACCTGCACGCGCTCGCCAGGGGAGGATACGGTAAACTCGCGGGTGTGCCACATCGCGCCTTCGGAACCGCGAGTATAGATAACAGCCTCTACGGCGCCTACGAGTAAAGAATCAAGCGCAGCACGCTCATTATCAATTCCGGTAATGAAAGCAAGCTCGTCCGAGCTTATTTTGACCAGATGGCTTAGCGGAATAAACTGCAAGATGGTGTTCCGGCATTGCTCATGATCATGCCATAGCGGCAATCTTACGTTGGGGTCGAAGCTTGCGATGCCGCCCGCCTGCCCTATTGCTTCAATCGCTTTAATATGCGCATATTTAACAGGGGCTTCGATTAGATCAACCGAGCCGAAGTGGAGGATGTCCTGGGAGTTGAAGGGAACGGCGCCAACCTCATCGGCAGTTAGCAGCATATCTGCGCTCGGGTTGCGATAGAAGGAGAAATCCCGGTCGCCGTCCGCCTTGAGACTTACGAAAGCGAGCGCTGTATTTGCCTCTGCCGTGCGGAAGACACGACTCGTATTCACACGTGCAGCCGTAAGGGTATCGACAAGGAAATCGCCGAAAGCGTCGGCGCCAAGCTTGCCAATAAAGGCGCTCTGACCTCCGAGCTTGGCAACGGCGCAAGCCACATTTGCTGGCGCTCCGCCCGCCTCCTTCCGGAACGAGTTTACCTGTTTCAGCTCAACACCGCGAGTATCCGGTATAAAATCAATTAACGCTTCTCCAATTGTATATACAGTAGACAAAGCTATTCCTCCTACTTCTTTTAAACCTGTATATCCCACTTCTTAAACGATACAACATCGCAGCGGCCCTGTGCAAATGCGCTAATGCCAAGCGAATGCTCGCTTGGATAAATACGTCCGGTCATCACCTTCTCCCCATCTTGGGCAAAGATTTCAATCGAAGAAAGATCGACGAAAATACGCAGCTTGAGCAGTCCGTCATGCAGCTTAATCGACGCTCGACGCTCGCCACCCGGACCTATTCCTGACAGCTCCCTGTTAAAAATGAGCTTCTCTGAAGCGGCGCAATAGCGAAGCGTTGTCCTTTCGCCTTCACCTACCCGAAGGTTCAAGCCAAAAGACTGAGCCTCGTCGGCTCGAAACACTACTTCAAGCTCATAACAGTTTCCCGTAGCTCCAATGCTGAGCTCGCCTTCAAGCGAAATATCCGATAGCGCAAATTCATTACGGCGATATGCTTTTGTCTCCTCTAACGGCTGAAAACGCAGCGCTCCGCGATCCATTATAATTTCGCGCGGGAGCGTCATGGCGCCTGCCCAGTAATGTCCGAGTTGAGTTGGAATTTCCGTTTCCCAGGTTTCCATCCAGGCGATGACGATTCGTCGGCCTTTATCGTCAAGTGTCGTCTGGGGCGCATAATAATCAAAGCCGAAATCCACCTGGTGGTAGCTGTCATATCCAAACTTTCCCTGCACGGTATCAAGCTGGCCGATCATATAAGCAGTGGAATGCAAATTATTATAATCATCCCCCTGCGCAGGCATCCGTTGCGGGGAAAACATGAGTACATCATATCCATCCAATTCGAACAAGTCGGGACATTCCCAATTGTCGCCCATCTCCCCATCGCTGCGGGCAATTTCCCCTGCAAATGTCCAGCTTGCCAAGTTATCCGAGCGGTACATTAGAATAATGCCCTTGCCTTCCCCATCATTGGAGCCAAGCACCATATAATAAATACCATCTCTCACAAACAGCTTGGGATCACGAAAATCCTTGAGGCTTGCGCCTGCCGGAATTTGCTCGGGGCCAAGCACCGGGTTATCGGCATACTTTTGAAAATCAATCCCGTCCTTCGACACCGCCAAATTCTGATTTTGGGAATAATCCCTGTCTTTATCCGGGCCCTGTATCAGATGCCCGGTATACATAAGATACAAATTCCCCTCATGCTCGATCGCGCTGCCGGAAAAACACCCGTCCCGATCATACGGCTGGTCGGGAGCGAGTGCGATTGGAAGATAGCTCCAGGTCATCAAATCATCGCTCACCGCATGTCCCCAATGCATCGGTCCCCATGCAGGCTGATACGGATAATGCTGATAGAATAAATGGTATTGACCCTGATAATGGATAAATCCGTTCGGATCGTTCATCCAGCCAAATTCGCCCATTAAATGGTAGTTTAAACGATAGACTGGATTAAGCAAATATTTTCGTTCGGCAATAAATTGGTCGGCATTACGAGATGTGTATAAGATAAAGCATCCTACCTTTGCGAATTATTTAATGGAGCCTTGCATGACTCCTTGAATGATATATTTCTGCGCAAACAAATAAACAATGAGTACGGGCAGAATCGTCAGCACAAGTCCGCCCATTAAAGGACCGTAGTCAACCGAATACGTTCCAAAGAAATAAAAAGTCGACAGCGGCAGCGTTCGCTCTGCAGGCGCAATCAATACCAGCGAAGGCAGCAAGAAATCATTCCATATCCACAGCACATTCAGAATAGCGATTGTCACCGTCGTGGGCGTAAGCACCGGAAAAACGATACGAAAAAAGGTTTGCGTCTTGTTGCATCCGTCGATCAAAGCGGCTTCTTCAAGCTCTGCGGGAATATTTTTAACAAAGCCATGATAAATAAATACAGCAAGTGGACTGCCGAACCCGATGTACATATAGATTAACGCCCATTTGCTGTTTAGAAAACCGATGGTTCCATATATTTTGACAAGTGGAATCATAATCGCCTGAAATGGAATAATCATCGCCGCCACCATCAGGAAAAACGTATATTGATTCATCTTGCTGTTATTCCGCACGAAATAATGGGCGGTCATCGCCGCCAGCAAGGAAATAAGCAGGACGCTCAGCACCGTAATGACGACTGAATTGGAGAATGCGGACAAATAGTCCATTTTGGTAAACGCAGCCTTGTAATTGAAAAAGCTCACGCTCGAAGGAAGCGACAGCGGACTGGACGTTATCTCTTTGTTTTCCTTAAATGAATTGACTAGCAGCAGTAGAAATGGAAAAACAAATAGCAAAAGCAGCACAAACAACAGGGCCGATTTGAACCCGTTCAGCAGCAAGCCAGCTCGTTTCACTATGCCTCCACCTCCAGCTTCTTGCTGAAATAGACCTGTGCGATTGTAATGATTGCAACGAGCAAAAACAGCACGAACGCTTCTGCTTGGCCGACTCCATAATCTCTGGATAAGAAGGCTTTTTCATACACATGCATTGACACCATCTCCGTGCTCTTGAACGGCCCGCCCTTCGTCAGCGACAGGTTCAAATCGTAAACCATAAAACCCCGTTGCAACGACAGGAAGATGCAGACGATAAAGGAAGGAACCATAAGCGGCAAAATCATTTTGCGCAGCTTGGTGAACAATCCCGCGCCGTCAATGCTGGCAGCCTCCATAATATCTTTGGGAACACTCATTAGCCCCGCTACATAAATAACCATCATATAGCCGGCATACTGCCAAACCGTCACAATGACCAGAGACCAGAACGCTTTATTCGGATCAGCCAACCAGGAAGCGCCGAATAACGGAATTCCAAGTTCCTTGCCAATAAAGACCAGCACATTCGAAAAGATAAACTGCCATACAAAACCCAATACGATTCCGCCTACGAGATTGGGGATAAAGAAGCCTGCCCGGAACACGTTCTGACCCTTAAGTCCGCTCGTAAGCACGTAAGCCAGCAGAAAGGCAACTCCATTAATCAGCACAACTGTAATAAACACATATTGAAGCGTCAAAAGAAATGATTTCCAGAAAACGACATCCTGAAAAACAGACACATAGTTGGCAAAGCCAACGAGGCTGCTAGTCGTAGAGATGCCATCCCAGTCCGTGAAGGTCAAATAAATGCCATACAAAAATGGTACGATCATAACAGCCAAAAAAGCGAATAAGGTCGGGCCGGTAAACAGCAGCCGCAGTCGCAGCCGATTCCACAGCCCTTTTTCCGTCATCATCTGTATTCCCTCGCAATCCTTGCTTATTGCCTTGCGCTTGCCATGTCAAATGACAGGGCAAGCGCAAGGTGAGCAGCTAACGCTATTTGACCGACTTCCAATATTCTTGAATTTCTTTAACCAACGTTGCACGGTCCGCCGCTCCCGCCAAATATTTCTGCATCGAGGCCCCGAGCTTTGCCCAGTGATCGGCAGGCAGCGTACTCATAGATTCCTGCACATTGCCGCTTGCGATATACTCCGTAATGGATCTGGCCAACGGGTCCTTCGCTTCAAGCGTAATATTCTTGAATGCGGGGATAATATTTGCTTGATTTACGAGGAAATCCTGACCCTTCTCGCTGTATACCATCCACTCCAGGAACGTTTTTGCTGCCGCTTGCTGTTCCGCCGTATTATTCTCCTTATCAAGCACCAGTCGCTTAGAAACTGCCGAAGATATTTCGCTGTTGCCGAAATCCTCCGGGTTGTTGCTTGTCGGAACAGGCAGAAATCCGTATTGCCCGCTTGCCGTGTCGAAGCTGCTGATCTGTGGCCAAGCCCAGTTCCCCTGGAACCAAATGCCAACCTCTCCTTTGCCCAGCACCTCTGGTCCTCTCTCGTACGTTCCGGACAATGGGGAAGCCTTGTCGATGTTGTACTTCGCCATCAGATCAAATGTATCCATCAGCCCGTTGAATACACTGTTGCCGGACAAATCAACCTTGCCTGCCTTCAAATCATCTACAAATCCCGCAACTATTTCCGGATCTTCGGATTGACCCGCGTAGGCGAGCGGCAAGTAATGTGCGCCCAATGACCAATCCATCGGAGATACGATTAGCGGAGCTTTGCCGGAAGCCTCTATTTGCTGAAACAGCTCCTCCAGCGCCTTAGTCGTATGAATAGTTGACGGATCAAAAGAACCGCCTACCGCCTGATCGACAACCGCCTTGTTGTAAATAAAGCCATAGCCCTCAATGGCCATCGGGAATGCATAGTTTTTACCGTCGAATGTGGTCAGTGCCGTACTTCTATCTACCGCGTCGGCCATCCACTTCTCTCCGCTCAAGTCGAGGATGCGATCCTTGAACTTCTCTACGTCGCCCGTATCCAGCATCGTAATCGTAGCCGGATTGCCGGAGGCGTATAGCGCCGACGCTTTCTCGAACGGAGACTGGCCCGCCGGTACAGGAATAATCTCCAACGTTATGGAAGGATTATCCTCCTTAAACGCTTTGGCTGCGGCTTCGAGCTGGGACTGAATTTCCCCTTTCGAATTCAACAAGGAAATTTTCACTTCCGAGCTGTTGTCTCCGGATTCCGCTTTGCCCCCGCAGCCTGCAGCAACGAGAACAACGGAGATACCCAGCAATAACATTTGCGTCCATTTCATCTTCTTCACGTTATGACCCCCTAAAAATTTTCATAATGTAAGCCGTTTCTTTTTTTGATAAACGCTTTCAAAAAGTATTATAGTCCCGCAAAACCAATATGTCAATCGTTTGACATATTAAACGTTTGACATACGAATTGAAAAACAAAAAACCCTTATCTATCAAGGGTTCCAGCTGTTATTCCGTTGTCCATTACGTCGTATAACGTTCCACCAGTTCAACAGGCAGAATGCTCTCGGTATGAAACTCCTCCTCGTTCATCTGCATAAGGATAAGATCAACCGCCCTATGAGCCATTAGTTCAATCGGCTGCTTGATCGTTGTAAGCGGGGGCATCAACCAGCTCGCTGCATTGATGTCATCGTAACCGATGATTTTTACAGCTTCGGGAACCTTCCGGTTTCTCAGGACACATTGCCTGACCAGGAATGCGGCAATAATATCGCTGGTTGCAAATACACCGTCAATTTCAGGATGCTCGTCAAGCAAGCGAGCAATGATTCGCTCGTATTGCAACTGCTGAAATACATCCTTGTCCGTTTGAACGATGATCGGCTCAATGCCTTGCTCAAGCAACACGGAACGGAATGAGGTCGTTCTGGCGTTGGCAAGCAAATCAAGCTCCAGGTTGCCGCAAATGTGCGCAATGTTCCTGCAGCCCTTAGCTAACAGCAGCTCGGCTGCCAGCTTGCCGCCAGCGGCGTTATCGGAAGATACATACGGAATCTCGCTGCTAATCTGACGATCGATAGTGACAATTGGAGAGCTTAAATTTTTATATTCCTCTACCTGCAGCGTGTGGCTGCCCATTATTATGCCGTCCACCCGATTACGCTTGAGCATGTCTACATATTCTCTTTCTTTGACAGGATCGAGCTGGGAATTGCACAGCAACAGCTTAAAGCCTTTGTCGTAAGCGTAGTTCTCCACGGCATAAGCCAATTCGCCAAAAAACGGATGAGACACATTCGGCACGATAAGTCCAATGACATTGGATTGTTTGCGCAGCAAAGAACGGGCTATCTCATTCGGCTGATAATTCAGCTGCTCCATTGCCTTGAACACTTTTGTTCTTGTTGCCTCGCTTATATAACCTCGGTTATTCATTACGCGTGACACAGTCGTTACGGAAACTTTGGCTTTCTTCGCCACATCATGAATCGTTGCCATGGTCGCCCCTTTACATAAAGCTATACTCGAAATATAAAGGCTGAAAATGCTAAAACCATCATACAGCAGCCTGCTGAATGAATCAAAAAAAAGCTGCCCAAGCAGGTCATAATCGACTCCGCCCGAAGCAGCCTTTGACGTCTGACCGGGCTTATGCCCAGGTCGGTTGAATTTTAAGTACAGGCACTTCCTTCTCACGCTTGTATGTCACTGTCGCTTCGCCTTCAGCTGCCGACTGGGCAGCGCTGCGAGCCGCAGACGCGGATACGGACGCGGCAACTGCAAGGGCAGAACCGCTCTCGTGCGCTCTCGCAGAAGCTGCTGCGCCAGGCACGTTGCCTTCCGCGGCAGCAGCAGCCGACAGCGCTCCAGCGGCTGTTGATGCTGACAACGCAGCTGCCACAGGAGCAGCAGTCGATGCTGACGGCACAGCCTCTTCCGCGCTGATACGAGTAATCGCTTCAACAGCTTGCTGTGCAACGGATGTTGCTTGCGGCATGGCTGCTTCCGAGCCGGTGCGGATAATGTCTGCACCAAGCGCTGCAAGCTTACCCGTTATATCGACATAGCCACGGTCTATGTGATGAAGCCCGGTAACCTCTGTCTCGCCGTCCGCTCGAAGCGCAGCACAGATCAGCGCAGCGCCTGCACGCAAATCTGTCGCGCATACTTTAGCGCCTGTTAACGGCAAGCCGCCGCTTACGATTGCGCTGCGTCCGTCAACCTTAATCTGGGCGTTCATTTTCTGAAATTCGTCTACGTGCATAAAACGATTCTCGAACACGGTTTCCGTCACAACGCTGGTTCCCTCGGAAACAAGCAGCAGGGCCATCATCTGCGACTGCATATCGGTCGGGAAGCCGGGATGCGGCAGTGTTTTGACATCGACAGACTTGAGCTTGAGTCCGGAACGAACGCGTACGCCGCTGTCGCTCTCGGTAATTTCCACGCCCATTTCTTCCAGCTTGGAAATAACAGGAGTCAGATGGTCGGCAATCGCATTTTCCACAAATACGTCTCCGCCGGTAATAGCGGCTGCGATCATGTAGGTTCCAGCCTCGACACGGTCCGGAATAACGTGATGGACCGCGCCGTGCATCCGGTCGACGCCCTCGATGCGGATCACGCCCGTTCCCGCTCCGCGGACCTTGCCGCCCATCGCGTTAATGTAATTCGCCAAATCAACGATTTCCGGTTCTTTGGCCGCGTTCTCGAGAATCGTCGTACCTTCCGCCAAGGCGGCAGCCATCATAATGTTCTCAGTAGCGCCTACGCTGGCGACGTCGAGATATATTTTGGCTCCCTTCAAGCGGGTAGGCGTGCTGGCCTCAATAAAGCCATGGCCGAGCGTAATTTCGGCGCCCATCGCCTCGAAGCCCTTCAGATGCTGGTCGATCGGGCGCGTGCCGATAGCGCAGCCGCCAGGCAGCGAAATGCGAACCTTGCCGATCCGGCCAAGCAATGGCCCCATGACCAGGAAGGAAGCGCGCATTTTACGAATCAGCTCATAAGGAGCTTCATGGGATGCGATAACCGGCGCTGAAATGCGCATGGTTTCATTATTATAAGTTAATTGCGCTCCTAAAGAAGCGAGCACCTTCTGGATCGTCATAACATCGTCGAGGAGGGGTACGTCATAGATGACGCTGTCTCCTTCTGTCGCCAATAATGAGGCAGCTAATATAGGAAGAACTGCATTTTTTGCTCCGCTAACTCGGACCGTTCCCTGTAGACGCTGGCCTCCGCGGACGATAATTTTGGTCATCTTATGGTTCCCTCCGCGAACTGCATTTTTCTTTTCCTGTTCGTGAATAAATTGGAATTGCCTTCTTTACCCAAGCTACATCTTAACACCCATTGCACCTATCGACAAGCGTTAAATATTTGCTACGCCTTGCAATCGCTTTAATCGACAAAAACTTCATTTTTCTCAGAAAAACAGCATTTTACGAGTGTATCCTCAGCCGCTTTCCATAA
The DNA here is from genome assembly GCF_005222705.1 of Paenibacillus sp. SY21-1. Taxonomy (GTDB): domain Bacteria; phylum Bacillota; class Bacilli; order Paenibacillales; family Paenibacillaceae; genus Pristimantibacillus. The sequence continues at coordinate 124,328 of NZ_STGF01000001.1, forward strand.
TTTCGGACCTAATGAAACAGTATTCGCAGGGGTGTCGCATTTTGAGTCCGTCATGTATTACCCATTGTTGACATGTTTCGTGTTTGTTATTCGACAAAAACCCGAAGCAGCACCGTATAGCCCCAATACTCAAGCATGAATTTAGCGAGCAAATGTCCGATAATAATTGCCGCAATGACTTGAAACATTCTGGCCTTCGTGCTTTTGGGATAGCGAAACAGCGCCTCCCACTTGACCTCCTGCAGAACGACCCACACAAAAATGATGCATAAAATGACGACCACGATTGAGAATAACCCTATCATGCCGCTAGAGCCTTGCCATCCGCTGATTGTATTCCCGTCGACGCTCATAGCTCCTCCTCATTGCTTCTACTTTAAAACCCTGTGCAGCAGCGCGCTGAAATCGGCACGGCTAGCGGATTGCTTCGGCTTATACACCCCGCCGTCCATGCCTTCAATTAATCCTTGCAGCTTCAAGGCATAGAGCATGGGAGCCGACCAGTCGGAATGATCTACATCGGCGAACGGAGGAAGCAGCGGCAGTCGCGGTTGAACGCCCTCCGCCTTGCCGATAATCATCGCCATCTCCTCGCGGGTTACAGGCTGGCTTGGCTTAAACGTTCCATCCGGGAAACCGCTAACCCAGCCTTGCTGAACGGCTGTTCTTACTGCATTCGACGCCCAATGGCCCGTCGGCAAATCCTTGAAGCCGCTGGTTGCGGCAAGCGGGCCGCCAATCGGATTGTAAGCCTTGACGACCATGGCAACCGCTTCAGCCCTTGTAATCGCCCGCTTCGGCTCGAAGCGGTAGCCGCCCGTTCCATTTACGATTCCCCTTTTGTTCAAATCGACTATCTGATCAGCCGCCCAATGGCCGGCCAAATCGCGGAAGCCGCCGATCAATAAATCGGCATTCATCCTAAGCCGGTAATACTGCTGGTCAAACGGCGCATTCGACGTAAGCTTCACATAGTAAATATCCGGCTTGAGCAACAGCTCTGCGGTCTGCAGCTTTCCGCTATTGCCGGTGGAAGCCGATGCAAGCTGCTTCATTTTTTTGTCATAGACAATCAGCTTGACATCCCGGTTGGCAGGCACGCCCGTCACTGTGATGCTGACCAGGCTTTCGCCCGTGACTCGATGCTGAAACCAATCAACATCGCTATAACTGTCCACAACGCCCAAATACTCCGTACCCGGCTTTACCATAAACGCCTCGTACGATTTGTCGTTTGGTTCGTTCGGGTCCTCGTAGACAGGCGTATAGTCGATATCCAGCTTATACGTGCCGATGGTCGGACTGGCTTCGGATGAGATGGCATTATGAACACGAATATAATATTTGCCCGGCGTGACGGTTATGACAGGCGATTGCTCCGTCTCTCCCTCGCTGGCTTCATCGAACAGCTGCAACGATTGTCCGGCTTTCTGCACAGCCAGCGCCGGATCGATCCGCGCCGTGCTGACGCTGACCGACAAATTCAGCTTGCCGCCTTGCTGAAAGGTTACAACGAACCAGTCCTGATCGCCCTTCTGATGAAATGAACCGGTGATGCTCTGCGTTCTTGGCGGCAGCGTGAACGCTTCGTACGCTTTGTCGTTCCGCTCGTATTCATCCGGGTTCATCGCGAAGGTTGAGGTCAGCTTGTAAGGCAGCATTCTGCTGTCCGTCTGGTTGGCAAGCGCCAGTTTAATCGTTTGCTTGCCTTTCTTAACCTTCAAATCGATCGTGCCGCTGGCAAGCTTCGTATCCACAGAGGCTTGCAGCTTGCCGCCAGCATAATGCGACGTCCTGATCGGCGGTACGGTTCCGCTTGATACAAGCCCCTCGTAGCTTAGAGTCAGCGTTCCATCAAACGGCACTTCGATTGTGTACCAGTCCTGATCGCTCGCCCCGTCAAGCGCAGCGGTAATCTGCGTGAACAGCGGAAATACGGCCGCCGCTCTCATGCTTTCATTCGGCTCGAAAGCATCCGCCTTCAAACTTGCAGCAATCGCCTTATCCACTTGCAGCACGCCGTAACCCGACTTGGGGTCTACGCCAGGCGCACCGATGTCTTTGGCAGTCTGCCGAAGCAGCTCCCTGATCTGGTAAGGCTTAAAATCGGGATTTTGCGCCCATACCAAGGCAGCAGCCGCAGCAGCCTGCGGGGCCGCCATGGAGGTGCCTTCTTCCTTCTTATATAAACCGCCCATGGCGGTTGTAAACACATTCCACGGCGCAACAACGTCCAGCTCGCTGCCCGGATTCGAGCGCGGGTCCATCGTGCCGTTGGCCCTGACGCCGCCTACCGCCAGCACGGTCGGATACGCAGCCGGATATTTCACCGCAGCCTTTTCTTTAAAGCGCTCGCCGTCATTGCCTGCTGCCGCAACCAGCAGCACCCCTTTGCTTTCCGCATATTGCACAATGTCCTGCATATAAGGAGAATATCGGTGCAGGCCTACAGAAAGAACCACGATGCTGGCGCCGTTTTTGACGGCATACAGAATCGCTTCCCCCAGCTCCTGCTCGGTGCCGTCTCCATTTTCGTCCAGCGCCTTAATTGGCATAAGCTTGGCGTTCCACAGAATGCCCGCCACGCCGCGCCCGTTGTTGCCTGCGGCCCCGATTACGCCCGCCACGCTCGTACCGTGTCCATTATCGTCATCCGGCGGCGCGCCTTTTTTGACCAGGTTGGTACCCGGCACCAAATTCCCCTTTAAATCGGGATGATCCAAATCGATTCCCGTATCCACAATCGCAATGATGCGTTCGGTCTGGGAACGTACCGTTTCCCAAGCCTTCTGAGCGCCGATCTGCGTCAAATACGTCTGCTTCCCCAGCTCGGGATCATCGGCCTTCGTCGGCTCTGCCGCCAAAGCCGATACACGCTGCGTCTCTTCCTCGGCGGCGCCTCCGCCTGCCAACGCTTCATCGTCCGCAGGCGAGGGCGTGACGGCCGCATCCTGCTGGCGCGAATCCGCGTCGCCCGCCTCATTCGCAGCGCCAGACTTGACCGACTGGCGTGTCGTGTCATCGGCAGGCGGCTGCGCTCCTGACTCGGCGACGCTTCCGTCCGCCGCGGCCTCCCCAGGCTCGCCTTCCGCCTCTGCGGAAGGCATCGCCAGCATGTGCACCCCGCTGTTCGGGTGCACATATTCAACGCCCGGCTCGCTTTGCAGCCGGGCCAGCCATTGCTGTACGTCCGCGCCGGGCTCGGCCGGACGTACCACGGCCACCGCCGCCTCCGGCTGGCGGTGGAGCACCTCCGTCCCGCGCAGCCCTGCGGGCGCGGGACCCTTGTATTTGAGCAGCCAGCTTTGCGGCTGCTCGCTCTGTTCGGCGGCGGCAGGCATCGCCGCCGCCGTATGGCTGGCGGGGCTTACGCCCGCCAGCAGCAAGCCGGAGAGCGCCAGCAGCAGCATGGCGCTCCGGCAGCTTCGTCTGATTGCGGCGCGCGTATAGCCGCCGCTTAATGTTTTACTTCCTCCTGCTCGGTTAGCTATATGGTCGGAGCCGCTGTGAAGCTGCCGTGAGGCTTCTTCGGTTCCTGTAGGGGCGTGTCTATATGTATCCTCGCAATTTGGTCTATTCATAGCAGTCTGCCTTCGTCTATTAAGATGGTCTTGTTGATTGGGTTGACATGCTCGGTTTTCCTGAATGGCTTTGGGACAAATTGAACAGTCAGTTTCGTTTTCATCTTTAAATATTCGCCTCCGCACAGCCAATCCCCTTGTTTTGCTCCGATAAAAGGTCAAAAGGCCCACACCCCCCGGCATATATACCCAATCCCGCAATATTTGAAACCGGAATGCCGACTCCCGCAACCGATAAAACCTGTTATTGGGTTGATAGACAAAAGGACTCCAACCTCCACCATAAGCGGAAGTTGAAGTCCTCTGCATGAAAGAATAGGTTTGAACCATCAAGCTGCCTGGCCGGACTCTGATTGTCGCGCTCTCGTATCCTGACCGGCCCGCTGCGCGTCTATGTGTTCAGCCATTGAGCAACCGTACCGCTTAGCTTGCCGGCTCCTGCTCCGTTGCCCGCCAGCAGCTTGCCTGTGAGCGCCTCGGGCGCATCTGGCGAGTAGCTGTACGGCAGCGCAGAGAAGCCGTTCCAGGAGAAGGCCGGCGCGGCAGCCGGAACCGGTGACAACGGGCTGCCCGGAGTTTCACTGCCGCCCTTGAACACGACGCCGTTCATCGAGTAAATGGTGTTCAACGCCTTTATTTTTCCCGTATACGCTGCTTGAGACGCATTTTTCTGATTGTTCCTCAGCGGGTACAGGACGTCGATGATGTGCGAGTTTTCAAGCAATACCGCACCGTTCTCCGTGGAAATGGCGCCATTGCTCGTGACTCCAAATTTGTAACCTTTCGACTCAATCGCCGTTTTTTGAGCCGCGCTTATTCGCTGCGATGCCGCGTTGGCGTCAGCGCTGTCCATGACGACGTTGTACACATGGACATTGCCGCCGCGCAGCCGCGGCATGCGGTCCATCATATCCTTGTAATAGTTGTGATGCAGCGTTACGGTATGGCCATTGTTCTCCGCTCTTAATTCATTGGCGCCAATGAGATGTCCTTTTTTCTGGCCAGCCGATACGGCAGCAATATCCGCTTTGCTGAGTCCGAGATTGCGAAGCTCATTGTACATCGGATACGCGCTGCGGTTTGCTTCCAGCGCATCCATCTGACGCATGAGCCAGCTGTTCGGGCCAAGGTCGTCACCGGTGAACAGAGACCAGGAAACGGTCACGCCGCTGCTGCCTTTTTTGACGTCGACAACTCCGTCATAGGCTTTTCGGAACGTACTGTGGTCAATCCAGACATTATGGGTTTCTTCCAGCGTAATATAGTCCCAATCGTTTTTGTCGTAATCGCCCTTCGATTGCTCATCCCATTCCCATAGCTCGTCAAATTCCAGGTTTCGAATGACCACGTTCGAGCTGCGCTTTATGACCAAAGCCGCATGTTTGACGGCTGCCCCGTTCCGCGAGAAAATCGTCAGACCGTTAAAGCCGTCGATCTCTATTTTGCTAACCCCCGTCTGCAGCAGAACCGGGTGCGTGCTTGCCGCATTATGCTCCCGAATCGGCGCTGTGCGGGCGGCCGCTTCAATCTCATTCCAGCCCAGGCTTAAATCATTCATAATCTCGACCACCTTAACGCCGGAATTCCGCTTTAAGGCGAGTCCAAGCTCGGTGGCGTTCGTTACTTTCCGATAGAGAGGGCTGCTTTCGCTGATTACTCCTCCGCCCGTCGTCCCCCCCGCAGCAGCAAAGCCGGATACGCTATTCAGGACAGAGCCGATGCCCGGCACGGCTGTAGACGCAGCTGTCGGCGCTGCGCTTGGAGCCGGCGTGGCCGTTAGCGCAGGAGTGGGTGCGCTTGTCGGTCCAGGTGCAGCGCTGGAGGCCGGAGGAACCGGCGTAGCGCCTCCTGCGCCCCCTGCGGTTGACTCCAGCGCACCGATGCTGACGCCGGCCGGTGTGCCTGCGCCAATCAGATCGCTGCCTGCCGCAAGGCGGAGAAAATTGCCGATAGCTGGCGAGCCGTCGCTATTGCGCCCCACTGTCGGCGTTAACGATACAAAGTCGCTATCGCTGGCAAGCAAACCTTTTCCGTTCAGGCTGCCTTTGCTGTTGTGCCACCACACGTTGGATTGCGCCACATCGTTTACGTTCGGATACTTGTCGCTGGAGGAAGCTTTATAAGACAAGTTGTTTTTAAAAATATGAGTGCCCTGATCAAAGGCAAAGTTGCTGCCCGACTGTTTGCCGTTGTCCCAGCTGGTGTTGTTCGTCATTACGATTGAGCCGGGATTGCTGTTATACGTAAAGCCGTGCTTCTTGTTCTGGAAGGCAATATTGTTTTCAATGATATGATTCACCTGAATCCCCGAGCCGCCAAGCTTGAATCCGTTGCCGTCGCTGTTGCTGGTTGACGTTCCGTCTTGGGTGGCTCCGTTACGGTAAGCGATGCTGTCCCGAATCGTAACGGGATCGATCGGCCCCGTATCCCCTTTCGTATAAAGATCCCAGCCATCGTCAACATTATAGGCCGCTATGCATCCCGTGAACACATTGCCCGGCCCCGTCGTCAGCTTGGCGGCAAATCCGTCGGCATCCTCGCCGTTATCCGGGTCGTAGTTATTGTGCGAAAAGACGTTGATAATTTCATTGTAGCTTGGCCACTCCGCTCTCGGAGCACCGGCGGAATGCCTGCTGATCTGCAAGCCGCTGTCTTTGTTATGATGGGTTTCCACATTCTCGATCCGGTTATAATTGCCGCCGATAAAAATGCCGTTGTCGCCTGCGCCTCTTACTTCCAGCCCTTTGATATGCCAGTAATGGCCGTTTACAGTCAACCCCCGATTGGCAGGGTCAAACGCTTGACCGTAAAAATCGAGCACCGGCTTTTCGCTGCCATAAGCGTAAAGCTGCTTGCGGCTGCCTGCCGTTCCATTGTTGCCGCGGGCGATCATCACCGTTTCGGTAAAGGAGTATACGCCCCCTCGCATATAGATGGTACGTCCAGGCTGAATGCGGGCAATCGCCTCCGTTAAGGTTGTAGGGCTTTGCAGCGTTCCAGGCTGGGCAGCGCTGCCGTTGGGAGCGACAAACAGATCGCCCGCCGCCGGGTTCGGGCTGGCCGTTGCAGGCGGCGTCGGAGTCGCGGTAGCGGTTGGTGCCGGGCTACCTGTCGGCGCAGGCGTTCCCGTAGGTCCAGCCGTCGGGCTTGGCGCCGGGCCGGCGTCGCCTGTGTAAACGAGCAAATTGTCCAGATATTGCCCGATCGTCGGCGAGTTTTGCGAATAGGCTTTGAGACGAACCAGCCCATTTGATGCGTTTGCAGGCAAATCGATTTGTTGAGCAATTAGAACTCCATTAACGTAAGCGCTTACCTTTTTGGTCGCGGTATGCAGCACCAGCTTGAGTTGATGCCAGGTGTTCAGCGGATAATCGGCAAGCAATACATAATGGGCTCCATCGACAGTCAATGCCAGGTCATTGCCGCCGTCACGCGTCTGAATTTCGGCGATGGTCGTTCCCGAGCTTTCCTGCGGGGAAGAGAAAAGCTTGAGCGGCCGCAGCGAGCTGCTTCTCGACGAGCCTTCGTGATACCAATCCAGTTCAACGGTGACGGTTCCTCTTAGCGGCTCGGCCAACGTTCTGCTTGCCTGCGTTTGCTGCGAGGCAGCGGCGTCATGCAGGTACATGGCATCTCCGCTGCGCCCCGGAGCGGGGGCTATGACAACGCGGTTTTGCGCGGTTTGAGGATTGGGAAACAGCGTATAAGCCGCCTCCAATTGCGATTGCGACCAGCCGTCGAACGAATCGGCCACAACAGAGACCGTATCGGCGTACGCCGGCTGCGGGTATGCCGCTCCTCCCCAACCCGTCGCACACAAAACCAGCGCTATAAGCAAAATAAACCATTTTGATTTCGTTACCGTTTGAAACGTCATTTGCACTCTCTCCTTGAGCTTCAAATTTTCGAAAAATGCAAGCGGTTACAAATGAATCGATAAACCTCCTTTTTCATTATTTTTCAGACTCTTGCTGCACAACCTCCGGGCCATTTCAGTGTATAAGGCGGATACCCGTTACGTATATAATCCTTGCCCCAGCAAGCCTGCTTTCGGGCATTGCGCGCACCACTCGCCCCTTTAGCCGAGCTGATGATTATTATTTTCCACTATTGTCCAGAAAATGATTATTGACTCCCGCCGCAACACTCAAGCTTGCGGACTGCCGCTGTCGCCAACGGGTGCAGGCTGGTTCGTTGCGGCGCTGGCCTCCGCATTGTCAGGATTGCCGGATTCGCCGGACTGCGATTGGCTTGCCGCATCCCTTTCTTGCTCCTTGCCATCTTCGGCACCCTGCGAGGACGCCATCGCCGATCCGCTCTCCTTCTCTCCGGGGGCGCCTTCCCCTTTTTGCTTTGCCCGCGCACGATTCGTCATCGGGATTAGAGGCGGAAAGCTGCCGTCACTGTCGTCGCTCATTTTGCGGAGAATAGCTACAAGCAGCAGCAGCACAGGAAACAGAAAACCGAAGGTGACACTGTATACGGTCCAGACCCCCATCGCAAATTCGTTGGCATGGGCCGCGTTTCGATAGGTCATGACAGCGAGCGGCAAAATAATAAACGCATAGGGGAGGACAAGCGGGCGGTAAGTGGTCAGCTTCAGCATTTGCGCTGTCATTACCGTTAGGGTGTAGAAGCACATCGAAAGCTTCATAAAGACGGTTCCAATCCATACAACCGCCACCATGATTTCTACCCGGACAAGAATTTCTTCGATATTGATGTATTTGGCCATATCATAAATCGCAAACGGGCTGCGCAACGTCTCGTTCACCCCCATAACCCCGATGAGGCATACGACGAGCAGCGTACTGGTCACGGTTATGATCAAGGCGGTGCCCATCAGATGACGGCGCAGCTTCGGGCGATCCTGCTCGCGCACTTGCGGCAGCACCATTGTCATAAACACAAATTCTCCAATTGGAAAACCGATAATCGGATATGCTCCTTTAATGGGCCGCATAATGCCGTCGTATAGAAGCGGCTCGAAATATTCCACACTAAACTGGCTGAGCAATGCGCACACGAGCAGGATCATCACGAGGATGGACCAGCTGAACAAAATTTCTCCTGTGCGCGCAATAGTCTCGACACCCAACATCACCCCGTAAATAACGACAACCATGAAGCTTACATTAATGAACCATTCAGGCGTAATGGGAAGCACGGACAAGCCAAGGAAATCGGAAATGTTCCTCAGCACAAGCGAGCTTAAAATGAGCAAAAAGATGATGTAGCCGAGCACAAGCGCTTTGCCCAGCCAGGCTCCAAGCAGCTTTTCCGCATATTGGGCGAGCGACAGCTTGGGGAATCGATCCATTAATGCCAAATAGGGAACCAGCACCAAATAATTAAAAGGACCGGCCAGAAGCATGGAAATCCATGCGTCTTGCTTGGCTATGCTGGTAACGGCAGTCGGCAGCAGCAGCGCTGCCGAGCCAAGAGAGAACAAAAACAATATTTTGCAAATCTGACCGGAGGTTATCTGCGTATTGTTGATTCCCGCATATTTGCTCATGAAGAAGGCTCCTCCTCAATCCAGGCCTGAATCGGCTTGTAAATCGGTTTATATATGGCGCTGATGGCGTCAAGCGGATTCGGCAGCGGCAATCTCAGCAGCAGAGCGAGAATGAAAGCCGTACCTAGCATAAGAATGAACAAAGCCCATCCTCGCTCTCTGTTCCGCTGTCGGTTGCCGTTTCTCACCCAGATTGCGACTCCGCTAATCACCGCCGCCAAGACAACCAGAAGGTTCGGCAACATGTTCCACACTCATTTCACAATGGATTCATTCCTTACGCCTGAGCCCATAATTTTAGTCGTGCATGCGATCTCGCTTTTCACTTTGGGAAATAGATTCGGCCAATCATGCTCCATCCGTTTCCACGTCTGCCCGGCATGCAAATATATCTCCTTCCCCCAGCCGAGGGCATCCGATTTCATTTGGCGCTGAATCCGGTTAATGGCCGCTCCTGTTTCAATTTCTATCGCTTGGCAAGCAAGCTCGCCAACATGGTCCAGAACGCTCTCGTCCAGAACATCAAGCCCCGGGCATAAAATTTCCTGGATGCTGCCCACCAAACGTAAGTCGGCATGTACGATTGGATCGCCTTCATTCGAATGCTTCACCTTGTAGTTCACGTGACTGTTTTGAACTTCCACGGACAAAAAGCCCTCCGCTTGCGGACATGCCAGCTTGACGACCGAACTTTTCACCTTGCCCTCCAGCCACGACAGGCCTCTCGACTCGCGCGGCTTTAAGTAACCGATCAGCTTGCCTTCCCTAAAAACGGCCATTGTAGAAAGCACCGGAACCTCGGCAGCCGGAATTTGATTGATATTATCCGACGTCCGTCCAACGGCGGGGTTCCCGTCAATACGAATGGAAGGCAGCACAGCTTGCTCTTGTCCTGTCCCCCGCAGCCTTGTTATATCCTTCACATATACCGGAAATATGGTGCCATAGGCATTGGCATTGACGTCCAGAGCTTCATGGAACTGGTTAGTCGGTATATTCTCCATTTGCGTCGTCATTTGAAGCAGCTGCTGGGCTTTTATGCTGCGGGTCAATACAACTGAAATATCCGTTCGTATATCCGGATTGCGTTCGATCAGATCCACTAACGGGTAGATGCCCTTCCGGGCAATCGACTCTCCGATGACAAGCAGCTGGGTATGGGAAAAAAACAATCGGCGCGACGTTCTGGCCGACATTTTGCGAATCGCTTCAAACAAGGTATCGCCCGTTTCCGTGAAGGTGGTGACAGGCGTCCCTCCGGCAGTGCCCTTGCTCTCCGATGCGACGTTTTGCGGCAGCACGACTTGAACGGTAACTTGCATCCCCTGTTTGCCGGAAGGGGCTTCATCGATGCCAAGCGCCAGCACTACCCCAAGCTTGTCCAGATAGCGCTGGTCCCAGCAGCCGGACAGCAGCGTTGTCAGCCCAAGCAGGCAAACGATTAGCAGCAGCCTTCCGGCGGACTTCAGCGCCACAGAGCCTGACCGCCCACTCCCGCCATTCATTGCTCCGGCTCCTTGCGGGGAATGTGCTCGATCTGCTGCCGAACAGGGTTATGGTCAGCCAGCCGTTGCGGCCGCTCCTTCATCATCCATAGCGGAGCCCGAACGAGCGTATCCTTTAAGTCCTTGGCGAACAAAGGTCCAAACGGCTTCAAATACGGCATGCCGAACGAACGAATATTGCTCAAATGAAGCAAAAGCAGCAGGACGACAAGCGCAATGCCATAGAAGCCAAGCGTGGACGCGGCAAGCAGCAGGAAGAAACGCAGCAGCCGGGCGGCAATACCGAGGCTGTAGGCAGGTGAAACAAAGCTTGAGATAGCTGTAAAGGCGACGACAATGACGACCGCAGGCGACACAATGCCCGCCTCCACTACCGATTGCCCAATAACGAGACCGCCGACAATGGAAATCGTATTGCCCGCGGCGCTGGGCATGCGTACGACCGCCTCGCGCAATATTTCAAACACAAACTCCATAATGAACGCTTCCAAATAAGCGGGGAAAGGAACCCCCTCGCGCTGGGCAGCCAGCTTCAGCAATAGCTGGGTCGGAATCATCTCCTGATGGTAGCCGACAATCGCCACATAGACGGATGGCATCAGCAGCGCAATCAGAAAAGATACGAAACGCAGCATCCGGAGAAAGGTCGCTATGTCGAAACGCTGATAATAATCCTCTGATGCCTGAAAAAATAAATTCAGAATGGCCGGTACGATTAAAACAAACGGCGTACCGTCGACAAGTATGGCTATACGCCCCTCCAGCAGGTTGCCTGCAACCGCATCCGGCCGTTCAATATTGAGCGCCGTGGGGAAGGGCGACCATCTTTGATCGGTAATCAGCTCTTCGATGTAACCGGACTCGAGCACGCCGTCGATGCTGATCGCTTCCAGACGCTCGCGCAAATCGGCCAGCACATTCTCGTCGGCAAGCCCTTTGACATACATGATATTGACCGGCGTTTGTGAAATATCGCCGAGCGTCCATTGCTCCAGCCAAAGCTTGGGGCTGCGAATTTTGCGGCGAATCATCGAGGAATTGACGCGTATCGACTCGGTAAAGCCTTCGCGTGGACCGCGAATGGCCATTTCCGTTTTTGGCTCCTCAATGCCCCTTCGTTCCCCGCCTACGATATTGGCGGCAAGCGCCCCCTCTGCTCCGTCAAGCAAAAGGATGACGTAGCCCATAAACAGCTTTTGGAACAGCAGCTTCCAATCCGCAATATCGTTGACAATGCCGACGGAGAGCAGGTTTCTTTTCATATCCTCCAGCTTGGCGGACTGCGCGTAGCCTCCCGGCAGACGGGTCTCGCCTAGAAGCGGAGAAATAACAAATTCATTCATCCGTTCATCGTCGACCATGCCTTGCACATAAACCAGCAAAACCTCTTGCTCGTTTCTTCCGAATAAGCCCAGCCTGCGAAAGATAATATCCTTGCTCTCCCCCAGCTCATTCTGAATAAGCTCCATGTTCCGTTCCAGCGAAGCTGACAAGGGCCGTTCGGAAAAAGCTTCGAGCTGCTCATCCTCATGCTGTGCCGCCTTGGCAAGCTGCTTCTGGCGTTTTCCCTTGCCGTTTTTTGTTAGACTGCCGCCTGCCATTTTTCTGCTCAACCCCTCTCGCTTTCGGTTATCGCTACCGCTTAGGATAACTGTTCCAAGGAAAAAATATGTATTCATATTCAGATTTCAGGTTGGTGCTCTCAAAGCGCAACGGTTGTCGATTCTCGCAGGCAGGACACAGCCAAGCTCGACATAGCGCCAATAGAAAAACCGCAGCGCCGATCCTCTGAGATCGGCGCTGCGGTTTTTCTAAGTGGTTGGGCTATTTGCGCTAGCGAATACGCGATTCGGTTAGCTTAAATTGTCCGACCAGCTGCTGCAGCAGGGTTGTAATCGACTCCACGCTTTGCGACGTTTGGCGGACATTGGTCATTTCACAAATCAATTCCTGCATTTTGCTTTCGACATCCGATGAAACCTTGCGATTTGCGCGGCTGACAAGCGCGATTTTCTCCATCAGCTCTACGACCTCATCAACGACCTGCGTTTTGCGATGGTCCTTCGCGTGTGCGGCCGCCAAGGTTTTAGCCGCTGCAGTGACGAGCTGATTGCCCTCCTCCACAACACGGTTCCCTTCATCCATTGAGGCATAGGCTTGCTTGGCTTCGTTATAAATGTGTTGGGTAATCCCGTGCACCTCGGATGTTGAGCGTTTAGTCATTTCCGCCAGCTTCCGGATTTCGGATGCTACGACGGCAAAGCCGCGGCCCTGCTCGCCAACACGCGCCGCTTCAATAGATGCGTTCAGTGCGAGCAGATTCGTCTGCGCGGATATTTCCTCGATAACATGCAGCACGCCCTGAATCTCTTGCACCGTATTCATAAAGCGATGGATCGTATCGTTCGTTTCGCCGACCTTGACGGATATATGCTGCATTTTGTCACCGATGCGATCAACCTCTGTTTTTGCTACCGCGATCTGCTCGGCGGCCTGCTCCTCCATCACCCGCAGCGTAGAACGCATGTCTCCGGCAGCGTCCTTGGCCATGTCAATATCCTTCAGCTGCCGCCTGATGCTGCCGATCATATCATTGACATTGCCGCTCGCGCGCTCCGTCGATACCGCTGTTACCGCGGCAGACTCGTTCAGCATAAGCTGGCTCGACAATACGTCCGACGAAGCCAGCTTCACCTGCAGCATGACGCCCTCGAGCGAATCAATCATATTGTTAATCCATTTAGCCAGCTCTTTGGATTCGTCATTATCGAATTTCGCTAGTGACAGCCTCTGGGTCAAATCCCCCTTGCCTTCCGCATTCATGCGAATGAAGCTGTTGATTTCCCGCAAATGGCTGACGACGCGCTGCGATTCCTTCTTTTGCAGCACACCGCTTACGAGCAGGCCGAATAGCAGGTTGAAGCCTCCGGCAGCGACGGCCGTAAGCCAGATCGGCGCATTCATCGCCACCAACAGCACGAGCAGCGCCGTCAATAAACTCATGGCTACCGCGCCGGCCAACTGCAGCTTCCGCTGTCTCCAGCCAATGCTGCGTATCCGGTAAACCTCCTCCAAATCGCCTTCGCACATCATGCCCCATTTATCAGGACAATGTGGAAGCTGGAAGGTCACGCCCTTGCCGATAACCGAAATATGGCGGTAGTCCGAGTACCCCGGAAACTCGACAAATAAATTGCTGCCCTTGCGAATCGTATTGGCTACTCCAGGATGCAGCTGCCCTGTAGCCGGGTCCGTGAACATAATCTCAAGCTCGGTATGCTCTTTAATGGAAACCGTGCCCCAGTCCGTCGAAACGCCGTCCTTGAGATTCTCGCCGTGCGTGAACGTGCGATCCTCGAACCGGCTGCGCGACAAGGCCGTGCCCGGAGCAATATGGAGGTTCAGTCTCGCTTCAGCCATAAAAATGTAATTGTCGCCAGAGTCGGGATACACATGGCCGGATTCGCGCTGAATGAGATCGCCGAGCACATCGTTCGGCACTCGTCCGCACAACGTTGCCGCATGCCGTCCATCAACGCTTATCGGCAAGATAAACAGCAATGTCATTTGATCGTGAAAAGAGGAAGATCGAGCGCCCAGCTTTAATGTAATCGGATCACGATAAGGTCCGAACAGGCATTTCTGAAGCTTGCCTGCGCCGGCTGCATAACGAAGCCCGGCCTGCAGCGTGCTGTCCGTCCCATACGATTTCCCTTTATGTGCCGCATAAGTTGAACTGACAACGTTGTTTTCGGCATCGAGCAAGAACAGCTCCGTAAAGTCAATGGCCCTTTTATAGGTCCGCTCAAGCAGCTGATCCGCCTGCCCGATTGACGATGCGTCTTGCTCCTGCGCAAGCAGTGGGGTCATTTGCTCGCTTAATCGGTCGAGATGATTCCAGTAATCTGAAGCCCAGCCGCGCAGCAATTCCTTTCGTGTCTCGGCTATGCCTTCAAAGCTCTGCGCCACATCTTCCTTCAGATCTTTGTTCAGCTGCCATGAAACCCACAGAGGAAATCCTACTTTAGTACCAAGCCAATCGAACATATGACTCTCCCCCTACTTCAACACGTCTATTTATGTTAAATATATTAACATATATTAAAGAGAAATTCCTACATTAATATCGGATATTTATACAAAAATAGAGATAACCTGACACACATAACTGCTTTTACCCTCTTAAAACCGAATAATATAGCCTCAGCCTGTTTCTCGAGACCTACCGCTGCTTTCCACAGATCAGCTAATAGGAATACGCCCAATGATGGATGCTGCAGCCCCTCTCTCTTGCATCCATTGTGAAGAGGGACTAGAAAAAAACCTAATTGTAAACGCAGTCAAACTATGGTAAGATATAGAAAATTTAAAGGCAATGTAACCTAAGGGTTCAACCTCATTTCATACTGAGGTTGGCCCTTTTTGCGTTCTTAAGCCTTAAGGAGGTCAAACATGACAATTATGCTGGAAGCTTTATATCATCGCCCGGGGCAAAATTGGTCCTACGCCTACAACGATTCCACCTTGCACATCCGTATCCGTACGAAGAAAGGTAACGTTCCGCAAATTCAATTATTTTGTGGAGACAAGTTCAACTGGGACAACTATAACGAAGCCATCTGGATGGAGCATTTAGTATCCGACACCTTATTTGATTACTGGCATGCATCGGTTAACCCTACATTCCGCAGATTGGTATATTACTTTGAACTGCATTCTCTAAATCATGAAATCATTTATTATTTGGAAAAGGGCTTTTACAGCGAGCATCCTGCAATCAAATACGAAGGATTGTTTGACTTCCCGTTTCTGAATCCGGAAGATGTCCATACTCCGCCTTCATGGGTCAAGGAGGCAATCTTCTATCAAATCTTCCCTGAACGGTTTGCCAACGGCGATCCGTCGATTAGCCCTTTGAATGTAAGTGAATGGGGAGGTGTACCGAGTCCGAATAATTTCTTCGGTGGAGATCTACAAGGTGTAATCGATCATCTTGATTATTTGAGCGAGCTTGGTATCAACGCCGTTTATTTCAACCCCCTATTCCTGGCTACCACTAATCACAAATACGACACAAGCGACTATATGCGCATTGACCCGCATTTCGGCAATGAAGAGAAGCTAAAGGAGCTTGTCGAAGCCTGTCATGCCAGAGGCATTCGAGTGCTGCTTGATGGCGTGTTTAACCATTGCGGCCGCACTTTCCCTCCCTTTGCGGATGTGCTTGAAAAAGGGGAAGCTTCCGAATATGCCAACTGGTTTCATATTAGAAAATGGCCGTTGCATGTTGTTGACGGCATTGCTTCCTATGACACTTTTGGATTCGAACCCCTTATGCCCAAGCTCAATACCGGCAACGAAGAAGTCCGGGCCTATTTATTAAAGGCGGGACGGTATTGGATCGAAGAGATTGGCGTTGACGGGTGGCGGCTGGATGTAGCTAACGAGGTCGATCATCAGTTTTGGAGAGAGTTTAGGCGCGAGGTGAAAGGCGTTAATCCATCCGCCTATCTGCTGGGCGAAATTATGCATGATTCCATGCCTTGGCTGCAGGGCGATCAATTCGATGCCGTGATGAACTATCCTTTTACGAATATTCTCTTAAATTTCTTTGCACGCAGGCTGACGACGGCTGAGCAATTCGCTCTGGCCATTAACGCACAGCTAGCCAGCTACCCTCAGCAAATCAATGAAGTCGCATTTAATCTGCTGGGCAGTCACGATACAGTAAGATTGTTGACATTATGCCAGGGCAATGTCCCCCTGATGAAGCTTGCAACGCTATTTCAATTAACGTTTCAGGGCGCTCCATGTATTTATTACGGCGATGAGATTGGCATGGACGGCGAACATGATCCGTATAACCGCAAGTGCATGGAGTGGGACCCGGATAAGCAGAACACTGAGCTGCTTCATTTTTTCCGCGAATTGATAAGCTTGCGCAAACAATTCAACGCACTTCGCGGTAGCGGTCTGCGCTTTATCTTGCTTCGTGAGCAGCCGCAACTGCTTGTGTATGAGCGATGGGATGATACAGAGAGATTCATCATCATGCTGAATAATCAAAACAGCAAAATAGATTTAGAAATCTCCTCACATCTACCTGAGCTTGACTGGCGGCAAATTCACGGCGAAGCAAAATTCCAGTCCAAGGATGCCCGGCGGCAAATTAGCATTCCTTCTTATGGCTATAGTATTCTGCAAGCATCAGCAGACTTGCTTCACCAAAGTAACAGACCCATCTTATAATGACAAAAAACCTCTCTTGTCGGAATGACGAGAGAGGTTCTTCGTATATGGCTTATTTGTTATGCTGCTTGATGTTAATACGGTTCATCGCACGCTGCAGAGCAAGCTCCGCACGGCGATAATCGACTTCATCGCGTTTCGCCGCAAGACGCTGCTGTGCGCGCTGTTTAGCGGCTTCTGCACGGTCAATGTTAATGTCGGTTGACAATTCTGCGCTCTCCGCGAGAATGACCACTTTGTCCTTGCGAACCTCGACAAAACCGCCGTTAACGGCCACAACATCAACCTTGCCGTTGCGCTTGATGACAACAGGAGCGATACGCAGCGGAGTAACCAGCGGAATGTGATTCGGCAAAATGCCAAGCTCGCCTTCCACGCCGGTTACGCTAACCATGTTCGCCGTTTCCTCGTAAACCTTGCGTTCCGGTGTTACGATTTCTACCAAAAACGTACTCATGTGGATTCCTCCCGCCTTTCGCTATTACAGCGTTTTGGCTTTCTCCACGGCTTCTTCAATCACACCTACATACCGGAAAGCTTCTTCCGGAAGGTCGTCATGTTTGCCCTCGAGAATTTCCTTGAAGCTGCGAACAGATTCTTTAACAGGAACGTATTTGCCTGGTGTTCCTGTAAACGGTTCGGCAACGTGGAACGGCTGGGACAGGAACAATTGGATTCTGCGAGCGCGTCCAACTGTCAGCTTGTCTTCCTCGCTCAGCTCGTCCATACCAAGAATCGCGATAATATCTTGAAGCTCTTTATAGCGCTGAAGAATTTTCTTGACGCCTTGAGCAACATTGTAGTGCTCTTCGCCCAGAACGCCTGGTGCCAGGATACGCGAAGAAGATGCAAGTGGATCTACCGCCGGGAAAATACCCATCTCGGAAATTTTACGCTCAAGGTTTGTCGTCGCATCCAAGTGAGCGAACGTTGTCGCTGGAGCCGGGTCCGTGTAGTCATCGGCAGGAACATAGATCGCTTGAATCGAGGTTACGGAACCTTTTTTCGTCGATGTGATACGCTCTTGCAGTTGACCCATTTCAGTTGCCAGCGTAGGCTGGTAACCTACCGCGGAAGGCATACGGCCAAGAAGGGCTGATACCTCGGAGCCCGCTTGCGTGAAACGGAAGATGTTGTCGACGAACAGAAGAACGTCTTTGCCTTCTTCGTCACGGAAATATTCAGCCATTGTCAGACCAGTCAGGGCTACACGCTGACGCGCGCCTGGAGGCTCGTTCATTTGACCGAATACCATCGCTGTTTTGCTAAGAACGCCGGAGTCCTTCATCTCGTGGTAAAGGTCATTACCTTCACGAGTACGCTCGCCGACGCCGGCGAATACGGAAATACCGCCGTGCTCTTGCGCGATGTTGTTGATAAGCTCTTGAATCGTTACCGTTTTGCCTACGCCCGCGCCGCCAAACAGGCCGATTTTCCCGCCTTTTGCGTATGGTGCAAGCAAATCGATGACTTTAATGCCCGTTTCCAGAATCTCAGCCTGTGTCGACAATTCGTCGAATGCCGGAGCCGGACGGTGGATAGGAAGATTAACTGTCGAAGTAGCATCGCCTGCTTCGTCAATTGGCTCTCCAAGCACGTTAAATACGCGGCCAAGCGTTGGCGCTCCAACCGGAATCGTAATTGGCGCACCCGTATCTACGGCTACCATACCGCGTACAAGTCCGTCAGTCGTACTCATAGCTACGGCACGTACCTTGTTGTCACCGAGATGAACAGCTACTTCAAGCGTCAGATTAATATCAAGACCGCCTGCTTCGCCTTTTTGCTCGATTTTGACAGCGTTCAGAATTTCCGGCAAATTGCCGCGTTCGAACTCCAAGTCTACGACCGGACCCATGACGGATACAACATGTCCTTTTTTCATGGTTTACCCTCCTGGTTCCTTCTTGTTACTGCACGCCGGTCAGCTTATCGCAAGCGCCTGGCCCATGCAGGATAAAATATTACGATTGAGCGTTCGCTCCCGCGACGATCTCGGATATTTCCTGGGTAATCGCCGCTTGACGCGCACGGTTGTAAGTCAACGTCAATTGGTTGATCATTTTCGTCGCATTTTTCGTAGCGCTGCCCATTGCGGTCATACGCGCGCCGAACTCACTGGCTTTGCCGTCAAGCACTGCGCTGTAAATAAGCGTTTCCGCATATTTCGGCAGCAGCATCTCCAGCACGCCCTCTGGCGATGGCTCATATTCGTAGCTGGATACGGAAGCTCCGCTGTTAATCGATTCAAGCGGCAGCAGCCGAGTTTCTGTCGGAACTTGCGTAATCGCGTTAACGAATTGATTGTAATACAGGTAAAGCTCATCATAAGCGCCTTCAGCAAAGTTCTTGACCGCTGTATAGGCAACTGTCTTGATGTCCGCAAACGTTGGAGCATCCGGCAAGCCGGTCACTTCCTCCACGATTGGCATATTGCGACGACGGAAATAATCCCGGCCTTTGCGTCCGATGACGAACAATGCATATTCGTCTGTCGATTTATGCTTTTCGCGAATTGTTTGCGTCACTTTACGCAAAATGTTCGAGTTGTAACCGCCCGCAAGACCACGATCCGATGTAATAACGAGATAACCCGTTCTTTTGACCGGACGGCTCTCCAGCATCGGATGCTTGACATCCTTCGTACCGGCAGCGATGCTCGCAACAACCTCTTTCAGCTTGTCAGCGTAAGGACGGGATGCAATTGCAGCTTCCTGAGCGCGTCTTAGCTTGGAGGCGGATACCAGCTCCATTGCCTTGGTGATCTGCTTTGTGTTTTGTTTACTCTTAATTTCGCGCTTTATTTCACGCATACCTTTTGCCACTTGGTTTCACCCGCCTTTGTTGCGTCAAGCCCATTCCGCCCCTTCAAGAAGCCGAACGACACTGTGTACGCCTGGTGTTGGTAGGAGCAGGACGCGACGCCCGGAGCATATGTCGCGGGCTGTCGCTATATATCGGATTGCTTATGCAAATTTCCGCTAGCTTAGCCTTGCTATCGTTAACGAAAACCGCTACGGATTTTCTCTGACTCGACTTCGTCTTCGTCAGCGAAAACCGTTAAGCAAAGCTTTTCTTAAATTTGTTGATCGCGTCAACAAGAGCTTTCTCATTATCGGCTACAAGATCCTTGGTGTCGCGGATCGAGTTGCCGATTTCCGGATGGTTGGAATCCAGGAACGCGAGGAACTCTTTCTCGAAGCGAAGAATATCGGCAATGGCAATATCGTCAAGGTGACCTTTAACCGCAGAGTAGATCGAGATAACTTGCTTCTCAACCGGCATCGGCTGGTTAACGTCTTGCTTGAGAATTTCCATCGTACGCGCACCGCGGTTCAAGCGGGCAAGCGTCGATTTATCAAGGTCGGAACCGAATTGCGAGAACGCTTGAAGCTCGCGGTAAGCCGCAAGGTCAAGACGGAGCGTACCGGCAACCTTTTTCATCGCCTTGATTTGAGCGGAGCCGCCGACACGGGATACGGAAATACCAACGTTAACCGCTGGACGTTGACCCGAGTAGAACAGATCAGCCTCAAGGAAGATTTGACCGTCCGTGATCGAGATAACATTCGTAGGAATGTAAGCCGATACGTCGGATGCTTGTGTTTCAATGAACGGCAAAGCAGTCAAGGAACCGCCGCCGCGTGCGTCGCTAAGCTTCGCAGCGCGCTCCAGCAAACGGGAGTGCAAGTAGAATACGTCGCCTGGGTAAGCTTCCCGGCCCGGAGGACGACGGAGCAAGAGTGAAAGCTCACGGTAAGCTGCTGCTTGCTTCGACAAGTCATCATAAACGACGAGTACGTGCTCGCCTTTGTACATGAAGTACTCGCCCATCGAGCAGCCTGCATATGGAGCAAGGAACAGAAGCGGTGCAGGATCGGAAGCGCCCGCTGTTACAACGATTGTGTAGTCAAGCGCACCGTGGCGGCGCAGCGTTTCCACAACGTTGGCAACCGTGGATTGCTTTTGGCCAACAGCCACATAGATACATTTTACGCCGTTGCCTTTTTGGTTGATGATCGCATCGATCGCGATCGCCGTTTTACCTGTTTGACGGTCGCCGATGATAAGCTCACGTTGTCCGCGGCCAACCGGTACCATCGCGTCAATCGCTTTGATGCCCGTTTGCATAGGCTCATGAACCGATTTACGGTCGATTACGCCTGGCGCAGGGGATTCAATTGCGCGTGTTTCAGTTGTGTTGATAGGTCCTTTGCCGTCAAGCGGCTGACCGAGCGGGTTCACGACGCGGCCAAGCAGCGCTTCGCCAACCGGAACCTCCATGATACGGCCTGTGCGTTTCACTTGGTCGCCTTCACGAATGTCCGTGTATGGTCCAAGGATAACGACACCGACATTGCTTTCCTCAAGGTTGAGGGCCATGCCTACAATACCGTTAGCGAATTCGAGCAATTCGCCTTGCATCGCATTCTCAAGGCCGTGTACGCGAGCGATACCGTCACCGACGTTGATAACGGTGCCGACGTCTACGACTTGAATGTCGGATTTATATTGTTCAATCTGTTGTTTAATCAGCGTGCTGATTTCATCAGGTCTGATACTCAATTCGTTCACCCCTATCTACCTTACATTAGATTTTAAAGGATTTTTGCAAACGCTCCAGCTTGCCGGACAAACTGCCATCGTACAGTCTGTCGCCGATACGAACCTGAACGCCTCCGAGAAGAGACGGGTCCACCACCTGCTCGGCAAGAATGGTCTTGCCCGCCAATTGTCCGAACGTTGCAGCAACCTCTGCAAGCTCCTGCTCGGACAGTTTTTGAGCGGTATATACCGTTGCATGGGCTTGGCCAAGCGCTTCGCCTGCAATCTTCGTATATGCCTCATACAGCTCGGTGATTACCCCTTGACGCCGGCGGGTAATAAGCAATGTAAGCATATTCAGAACAAGAGCAGATACGCGATCGCCAAATGCCGATTTAAGCAGCGATGTTTTTTGTTCAGGAGCTACGCTCGGCAAGGAAAGAAATTTCCCGATGTCGGCGTTTTGCCCCAACACTTCGGAAATCAGCTTGAGTTGCGCTTCTACATCGGAGACAACGCTCTCTTTGTCAGCCAGCTCGAACAAAGCTTTGGCGTAGCGCTTCGCTACGAGTGTATCGCGGCTCATTTGCTGCCAACTTCTTTCAGGTATTGATTAACCAATTGCTCCTGTGATTTCTCGTCAACCTGCTTTTCGATAATTTTGGAAGCGATTTTCACGGAAATGCCGCCAACTTCCGAACGAAGGGCCGCAATTGCTTTGTTTTTCTCGCTCTCGATATCTTTGACAGCGTCGTCCTTGAGACGTGCTGCTTCATTTTTGGCAGACTGAACGATTTCATCCGCTTGTTTAACGCTGGTTTTTCTGGCTTGCTCAATAATGCCGTAAGCTTCCTGACGTGCTTCGTCAAGAGCAGCCTTCTGCTCAGACATCGCTTGCTCTGCTTGCTTGCGGCTTGCTTCAGCCGTGTTCATTTGCTCAAGCACCAATTGTCTGCGTTTTTCCATTACGCCGAACAATGGTCCGAAGGCATATTTATTCAAACCCAAGTACAAAACTACGAATGCTACAATCGTAATTATGGTTGATGTTGGTACAAACTCCAAAGCTGCCACTCCTTTCTTGACCTGCATGATGGCTTTTAATCAAAACAAAGGCGAAGAGGGCTAGGCCTTCCCCGCCAGAATCTTATAGCGCCTATTAGCTGAAGAAAGCCAGGAAGCCGATAACTACGCCGATGATAGGCACAACTTCGACGATACCAGCGCCGATAAACATTGTAGTTTGAAGAGCTGCTTTCTGTTCAGGCTGACGAGCGATACCTTCAACTGTTTTACTTACGATCATACCGTTACCAATACCTGCGCCAATCGCGCCCAGACCTACTGCAATTGCTGCTGCCAATACTTCCATTTGTAAAATCCTCCTCAGAATATTATCAATTTTTGTTTGTTATCTATTCGTTCTAGCTCCCGTCAACCAAGGCGGCCTCCCGGAGTTAAAGCGTGAAACTAATGGTCCTCATCGTGTACAGTGGCTTGTGAAATATAAACCATCGTAAGCACCGTGAACAGAAATGCTTGAATTGCCCCTACAAATATACTGAAGCCCTGCCATGCGACCATGAACGGAAGACCAACCCAGTTCAGCATCAGAATGGTGGAGATCAGAACCTCGCCTGCGTAAATATTGGCATATAGACGCAAGGCAAGCGTAACCGGCTTGGCCACTGTCTCAATCAGGTTGACAGGCAGGAATACCGGAAACGGATGAAGATAATGTTTGAAATAATGCTTGCGGTTCATCTTGATGCCCAGGTAGTGGACGAGAACGAACACGACCAGCGCAAGACCCGCCGTGACAGACAAATCAGCTGTTGGCGATTTCCACCAAGCCAGATGTGCCTTCCCACCATGCGAATCGAGATATTCCTGCGTAATACCGATTGCCGGGAAAGCTTCGTGCGCATCTGTGATGACGAGCAGCGGCAAACCGAGCAGGTTGGAAATAAAGATGAACATAATCAACGTTATTCCCAGTGACAAAAATGCCCTAACTCTCTGGACAGGCATCGAGCTCGCGATGGTGGAATGCATAAATTCCACAACCCACTCCATAAAGTTTTGCATTTTGCCAGGATTCTCAACCGACAAATTGCGAACGCACAATCTAGCCACTACGAAAGTAATAATGACGGATACGACGATCGCCATAATGGCGGCAAGGTCAAACTTTAGCCCCTCCACAGGCTCCCACATGGGAAACAAATGCATATAACTTATTCACCCCTTTCCGCGATTATTTTCTTTCACATTGTACACAATGGCTGAAACCAGAATTACAAACGGCATGACCATGCTGCCCGCTAAAGCAGCAGGCATATTTAGAGTCTCCGGATAGCGGTAGGCTAACATCGCTACCAGTAGAACCGTCGCTATGCGGCTGCCGAATCCTAAACTGCGCCTCTTGGCGCCTTCCTCAAGCGCCGCCTGTGCCAGCATGTCCACTCTGCGTTTCAATAAAAACGCATTCATGGCACTCGCTGCCAAGCCGACCACAAGGCCAAGCGTAACAGTCTGCCACCTGGGAAGTGCAGCCCATAAAATGAGACAAGCCGAGATCAAGTAAATCATCGTAAGGTTGGCTGTCTTCATTATTTTATCCATCGGAGTCCTCCATTACCTTCTTCACAAGCAGAATGGCTGAGAGTAGTCCGACAGCCAGACCGACCAGTATGCCGCCGACCGTACACCCGTGACCGTTGCCTATGCGACGATCCAGAGCGGAACCGATCCAGTAGCCTATAAAGATGCAAATTGCGACTTGAATGCCGAGTGCTCCAACCAGTGCGGCTGCAATCAGCGGGTTGTCTCTTCTGCTCTTTTTGTTCATAGGCTCATACCCCTGTCAATCCTCATTTATTTTATCCAAGCACCGCAAGGTTTGTCAATTGATAATCCTACGAAAATATTAGGAAGATATCACCGAAAACCCTTGATTTATAAGGATTTTCAAGCGGCAAAAACCGTACAGTACTACTGTACGCTGTACATTCGGACTCTGCACCCCAAGCGGCCATGAAACTATGAACGTTGTGTGAACGACTCCGGCCGCTTCTCCGCTCTGCCAAAATGATGTAAAATCGCATCCACGATTCGCTCGGAAGCGCGTCCGTCTCCGTACGGATTCGCCGCTTTGCTCATCCGGTTGTACAATCCGGCGTCTGTCAGCAGCGCCTTGGCACGGCTGTAAACCGTCTCCTCATCCGTCCCGACAAGCTCTAGCGTTCCGGCTTCTATTCCCTCCGGCCGCTCTGTCGTATCGCGCAGCACAAGCGTAGGCACGCCGAACGAAGGAGCTTCCTCCTGCAGGCCTCCGGAATCTGTCAAAATCATGTACGTGTGAGGATAGAAGTTGTGGAACTCGAACACGTCCAGCGGATCGATCAGGCGAACGCGCGGATGGTCGCCAAGAATCTCCTGGGCAGGCTCGCGAACCGCAGGATTCGGGTGTACCGCATAGACGACTACGACATCCTCATGCTCGTCGGCAATTCGCTTAACCGCCCGGAAGATGTTGCGATGCGGCTCGCCCAGCGACTCGCGGCGATGCGCGGTCATCAGAATCATGCGTTTGCCCTTGGCGAAATCAAGCACCGGATGGGAGAACGATTCGTCGACTGTATACTGGAACACATCGGTTGCGGTATTCCCCGTCACATATATGGAAGGTTCCGCCTTGTTCTCTTTGCGCAGATTGCCCGCCGACCAATCGGTCGGAGCGAAATGCACGTCGGACAACACGCCTGCAAGCTGGCGGTTCATTTCTTCCGGATACGGGGACATTTTATTCCAGGTACGCAAGCCCGCCTCTACGTGACCGACCTGAATCTGCTTGAGAAAGGAGGCATAGCTCGCCAAAAATGTCGTCTGCGTATCTCCGTGCACAAGCACGATATCAGGTTTAGCAGACTCCAGCACTGGCTCCAGCCCCTCCAGCACGCGCACCGTCGTCTCCGTCAGCGTCTGACGGTCCTTCATCACGTTCAGGTCATAGTTCGGACGGATCTCAAAAAAATCGAGCACCTGATCGAGCATCTGACGATGCTGCGCCGTAACGCAGACGATTGACTCAATTTCATCCTCCCGCTTCTGAAGCTCCAATACGAGCGGCGCCATCTTGACCGCTTCCGGTCGGGTTCCGAATATCGTCATCACTTTAAGTTTAGACAAAAGCGTTCACTCCTAGTATAAATTCGCTGCGGCCCTAATTAGTGCCGAACATTCTGTCGCCGGCGTCGCCGAGTCCAGGGATAATGTACCCTTTCTCATTCAGCTTCTCATCGAGCGCGGCAATATATATGTCAACGTCCGGGTGCGCAGCTTGTACCGCTTGTACGCCTTCCGGAGCGGCGATCAGACACATCAGCTTGATTTGATCGCATTTCTGGTTTTTCAGCGAAGTAATCGCGGCAATGGCAGAGCCGCCTGTTGCCAGCATCGGATCGATGACAATCAGCAGCCGGTTAGGCGCATCAGTCGGCAGGTTCAAGTAATATTCTTTGGGCTGCAGCGTATCATGGTCGCGCGCGAGGCCGATATGGCCTACCTTGGCGGACGGAATCATCTTGAGGATGCCGTCGACCATGCCCAGACCGGCGCGCAGGATCGGAACAAGGCCGATCATTCGTCCAGCCACCACCTTGGAGTCCATCTCGGCGACAGGCGTCTGCACCTTAATCGTATCGAGCGGCAGGTTCCTTGTAATTTCGTAAGACATCATTGTTGCTACTTCGTCAACCAGTTCCCGAAAATCCTTAGTATTCGTTTCTTTATTCCGAATAAACGTCAGCTTGTGCTGAATTAACGGATGGTCGCAAATGATCAATTTGCTCATGGAGCGGTATTCCTCCCACAGATTCAATGTGTTGCCGTGCCTTAGGAAGACACAATCCCGTATATTATAGCATTGTGAATTGCCGCTTGCACACGACAATCATGCATTTTACAACTTTATTTGACGAAAGGGGCGTAACTTCGCGCATATGCCATATCCTGCTCAATGTCCGCACCTCCCTATGCAGCCTAAAAAGCGGCCAACCCCGCTTCGCAAGGCTGACCGCTTTCTTTGTTATTTTTCTGGAGCTTATGACGGCTTAGCCGCTCTCCATCAACGATCCGCGAGCCGTGCATCGATAAGCTCTTAGCTGCTGCATCCGCCGCCGCAGGAGGACCCGCACGAGGAGCCACCGCTGTCGCCGCCCCCGTCGCTACCGCTGTCGCCATGATGCCCATGATCAGAGGAACGATCATCCTCATAGCTGCTGCAACTAGAAGCGGACGTGCCGCCGCCGTTGTCCTTGCGCTGCTCCTCGGTTTGCAGACGGTCCATCTCCGAAGCGAAAGCATTCGGACTGGCTACAGAATGATAAATCAGCATGCCCGAGAGCATCCCCACGCCGCTGAGCGCAGGATTAAACCCGCCGCCTGCTGCCGATTCGGGCCTTTCCCTTCTCCTCGCCGCATCAAGCTGGCTCCTTGCCCTGTCCATCAAATAATGCACGACAGCGGCCAGATCGCCAAATTTCTCCATCGCTTTGACATTGAACCACTTGCCCGGCACAGACTCATTCCGTGCGGAAGCGAGCTCTCCAAGCCTGGCCTCGCTCATCGGCGTCCGGTAGAATGGCCCCCATATTCGGCCGCTGACCGGTGAAGAGAGGAACAGCTCTCCGTAAATCCAGTCAAACCACGCCCGCTCGTCCGCGCTCGGCTTTCCGTCCGCCGTATGGGGGGCATGATGAATCATTGCCCCGCAAAAACGCTCGCAGAATTGCTCGTATTCTCTTGTAAACATCAGCATCTCATGCCACAGCTCATCCGCTTGGGAGCTGTACATCGGAACGCCCTTGACGATGCCGCACATCAAAAAGTAACGCTTTAATTCAAACCAGGTCCATTCCCACTCCCGGGCAGCCAGACGCGTTTCTCCTCTAAGCACGCGGTCCTTGACCCTGCTCTCGAAATGCCCGTCAAGCGCAAGCTCCAGCCTTTCTGCAGCCGTACGCGCAGGATGTCCCTCCGGTACGCCAAGCGCTGCCGGCATAGTAAGCTCGGGCCACGGGGCCAGCTTGTGGACTCTGCCGATTTTGCGTTCCTGCGCGCCTGCACGTTTCTTCCCGCTTTTTCTGCCGAAATAAAGGATCACAAACACGACCACGCAAATTGCGCACAAAAAAAGTAACAATGTTGGAAGCATGTCATCCTCCCAGCCTTTAATGGATATCCACATTTTAGCATGGGCGACAGTTTATCCACAACCTCTTTTACAATTCACAAACAATGAACAGGTTTTCCACATAGTTATCCACAGGCCGTGTATAATTGTGTGACTATTTCAAAAAGACTGCCTCATTCTTGAACTTATCCTCTGCGCTTATGGCTTCATTCGTCCGGTAAACAGCAGCATGGCGAATGAAATGACGATAATCGCAGTTGTCCACACCCATGCCATCGTCCAATTGCCCGAATCGACCGCCACATAGATCGCTGTAGGCAAAGTCTGAGTCCTGCCCGGAATGTTGCCCGCGATCATGAGCGTCGCGCCAAACTCGCCTATTGCCCTGGCAAAGCCAAGGATGTACGACGACAGCAGGGAGCGTGCGCTGAGCGGCAGCAGCACATGACGAAACACCTGCCACTCGCTTGCTCCGATAGAGCGGGCGGCATCCAGCAAATGCCCGTCAACCGAAGCAAAACCCGTCTTGAGCGTCTGATACACGAGAGGGAATGCTACGACCATAGACGCCAGAACAGCCGCCCACCATGTAAAAACGATCGGCGCGTTAAACAGTCCCTCAATCCACTGCCCGATCCAGCTGCGACGTCCAAGCAGCACGAGCAGCAAAAAGCCAACAACCGTCGGAGGCAGCACCAGCGGCAGCATAAAAAAAGTTTCCAGCAGCACTTTGCCTCTAAACTTCCGTTTCGACATCCACCAGCAAACGGCTATCCCAAGCAGAAGAACCAGCACGCTGGAGAGCAGCGCTACCTGAAGCGAGAGATGAACGGGCGGCCAGAAATCCGCCCAGTTTATATGACCCATGCTCAGCCCGGGATGGAAAAGCCGTATTTCACGAAAATGTCCAACGCTTCCTGCGTCTGCAAATAAGTGTACAGCGCCTCAGCCTCGGCGCTATGCTTGGTCGCCTTTACGATACCGATCGGATATTGTATCGGCGAATACGTCGCAGGATCAACCTCAAACGCGATTGCCGCCTTATCCGAGGAGAGAGCGTCCGTTTTATAGACGAAGCCCACATCGGAGTTACCGGTTTCCACGTATTGAAGCACTTGCTTTACATCCTTGGCCTGCACCGTTTTATCCTGCAGCGAGTCCCACAGCCCCGCTGCGGTCAATGCCTCCTGCGCATATTTGCCCGCAGGAACGCTTTCCGGTATGCCGACTGCAATGTTCTTTACTTCGGCCTTCGACAAATCGGCAACGCCGGTTACCGCGGCTCCGCCATCAGCCGCGACTACCGCAACTAGCTCGTTGTTAAGCAGATTGACCTGCTTGCTTTCTTCAATCAGTCCCTTTTCGACAAGTGCGCTCATGTTTTTAGGGGCTGCAGACAAAAATAAATCCGCAGGAGCGCCTTGCTCGATTTGCTGCTGCAGAGCGCCCGAGGCCGCAAAGTTAAAGCTTAATTTAATAGCCGGATTCTGCTCCGTATACAGCTTGCTGATTTCCTCCAGCGCCTCGGTCAGGCTGGCAGCGGCAGATATAACTAGCTCTACCGTTTCGGCGGGAGCTTCGGAAGCAGCTTGCGTCGGAGCCGCCGTTTCCTGGGCCGGGCTGGCAGCAGGCGTTTCCTGGTTCCCATTCGCCGAGCCGCATGCCGCAAGGACAAGCATCATAAGCATTACGATCGATAGACAAGCCGTGTTTTTCCATTTGTTCAACATGGTTTCCCCTCCAAAGGATTTCTATTTGATTTATGTGCAAATAAAATGATCGGTTGCATAGGTGCAGCGATTCATTTTATTGTAAACTTAACGTTAGTTCCGAGCCGGCACCTCGACGAACGGACAATCCGATCACAAAGGAGGCTATTCCCCCTTGTCCAGCGATATATCCTATACAACCGAAGAAATATCCAAGCTGCTCAAAATATCCAAGCTTACTGTCTACGATTTGATCAAAAAGGGCGAGCTGCCTTCCTACCGGGTAGGCAAGCAGATGCGCGTTGACGCAGCCGACCTGGAAGCCTACAAGCAACGGGCGAAAGGAGCGCTAGCTGCAGACAGGCCCAGCGTCGACCTGACGCCGACATTCAGCCCTGCATCCTTTCCAAGCGGTAGCCGCTCCATCGTTATTACAGGACAGGACATCAGCCTGGACATATTGGCCAGACATATGGAGCAGCAGGCTCCGGGAATTAGGCCGCTCCGTTCCTACATTAGCAGTATGGACAGTCTGATCTCGCTGTATCGCGGCGAATCGGACATCGCAAGCACCCATCTGCTGGACGGCGATACAGGGGCCTACAACTTGCCTTACATTCGCAAGCTGCTCGTCGGCTCCTCCTATCTCGTCGTCAATTTGCTCACGCGCAGCGCAGGCTTTTTTGTACAGAGCGGGAACCCTCTCCAGCTGCAACACTGGAGCGATCTCGCCAAGCCCGGGCTCCGTCTCGTCAACCGGGAAAAAGGCGCAGGCGCACGCGTACTGCTGGATGAACAGCTTCGTCTGCACCATATCAAGCCGGGAAACGTGAAAGGCTATCAACATGTGCAAACCAACCATCTCTCAATCGCTGCGAAAATCGCTTCCGGTGAAGCCGATGTCGGCATTGGGACCGAAAAAGCGGCAGCACTCGTCGAACGTGTCGATTTTATCCCGCTCATTCAGGAGCAATACGATTTGGTTATGCTGAAAACACCCGATAATCTCGCCTGGATTGAGTCGTTAAAAGAAATTGTTCGCTCGCCGGCGTTCAAGCAGGAGCTTCATGCGCTGGCAGGCTACGATTTGACGCTGACAGGCCAGGTGCTGCTCGAAACGTAAATCAAAATCAAACATATCTATTTATATCTAAATATATTTACTTATCTTAATATATATCGTTGTACGACAAATTTCAATATATTTAGTTAAATCGTGTTATATTTGTTGACAAGATTCTCACCTAAACAAATGGGAGCTTATCGCGTTTCCCGTACAAAAAAAAGGTTTTGCCGCATGCATGCAGCAAAACCTTTTTTGTACACATCGCTCCTTGAGCCGCGAACGCTCCCTACTCAAGACTGCGAAGGCTCATGGAAAGCCAGCAAGCCGGCGCGAATAAGCTCCGCTTGATGAATTTCCGACAGCTCCTCCAGCAGGCCAAATCCATGATCCGTTAATTTGATGAATACGCTGCGCCGATCATCGGGATTCGGAATCCGCAGCACCAGCCCTAACTCCTCGCAACGTTTAATCAGCTCCACGCAAGCATGGCTCGTAATCTGCAGTCGTTCAGCCAGCTCTTTGGGCGTAGCGTAATCTCTGCCGGCAAAGCCCATAATGGAAAGCATAAGCTGGTGATATTGCGGCGTTAGTCCATGCTTGCGAGCCGCTTGCTCGCTAAAGCGAATAAATTTTCGTATACGATATCGAAAACCGGCAAGCTCCTCATACACATGCTTGGGCAATCGTTGCCTATGCTCCATATCCAATCCCTCCATGCGTTGGCCGTTTAAACCGATAGATCTAAGCTACTTTTAAGTGTATCGCATGACCGGCCGGTGAACAATGCACGAAACGGTGAAAACGCGCTTGCCATGAGGGCTTTGCTTTTGCCGCCTTGCGCGAAGAAACAGCAGCTCCGTGCATGCAAAAGAGCCCCGGACATAGGTCCAGGGCGTGGGCGTCGATTAATATTTCATTTCCGGATACAACGGGTATTGGGCAGTCAGGTTGCGCACTTTGCCGCGAGCTGTTTCCAGTACCGCTTGATCCTCCGGATTTCTAAGCACAAGACCGATAACTTCCGCAATGACCTGCATCGCATCTTCCTTCATGCCGCGAGCAGTCGCCGCAGGCGTGCCGATACGGATGCCGGATGTAACGAACGGGCTTGTCGGATCGAAAGGAATGGCGTTTTTGTTAACCGTGATGCCAACTTCGTCAAGCACATGCTCGGCTTTTTTGCCCGTAATGTTCAGGTTGCGCGTGTCAAGCAGCATCAAGTGATTGTCTGTGCCGCCGGAAACAATGTTGAAGTCGGCTGCGATAAGCGCTTCGGACAATACTTTGGCGTTTTTGACCACTTGAGACTGGTATTCCTTGAACTCCGGCTTCAAAGCTTCGCCAAAAGCTACTGCTTTGGCTGCGATGATGTGCATAAGCGGGCCGCCTTGGGAGCCAGGGAAAACCGCCTTGTCGATTGCCGCCGCCCATGACTTGTGGCAAAGAATCATGCCGCCGCGCGGACCGCGAAGCGTTTTATGCGTAGTTGTCGTTACGAAATGAGCGTGCGGAACCGGGCTTGGGTGCAAGCCGGCAGCAACCAGACCTGCGATATGCGCCATATCAACCATGAACAACGCGCCTACATCCTTCGCGATTTGACCAAGCGTTTCGAAATCGATTGTGCGCGGGTACGCGCTGGCGCCGGCTACGATCAGACGCGGGCGGTGCTTGAAGGCCAGCTTGCGAACTTCTTCATAGTCGATCGTGAAGGAGTCTTCTTGCACGCCATACGCTACAAAGTTGTAGAGCAGGCCGGATGCGTTAACCGGGCTGCCGTGCGTCAAGTGTCCGCCGTGAGCCAGGTTCATGCCCAGAACGGTGTCGCCAGGCTTCAATGCAGCCAGGTATACAGCCATGTTCGCTTGCGCGCCGGAGTGAGGCTGCACGTTTGCGTGCTCTGCGCCGAACAATTCTTTGGCACGGTTGCGCGCAATATCTTCCACGATGTCAACATGCTCACAGCCGCCGTAGAAGCGTTTGCTTGGGTAGCCTTCCGCATATTTGTTCGTCAGTACGCTGCCCATTGCTTCCAGAACCGCTTCGCTTACGATATTCTCCGATGCGATCAGCTCGATATTGTCACGCTGGCGAGTAAGCTCCAGGCCCAGAGCGTTCAATACTTCAGGATCTTGTTTACGCAAATTTTCCATAATAAATTCTCCTCCTCTTAGTTGGTCGTGCTCATCTATTTAAGTAAAACATCATACTCTCGTTAATCGCACATGCCGGACGGCTCATGCGCATGCCGCTCCAGCTCGTACACCGCGCGCGCCCCGCCGATCAGCTTGGGTCTGGCAAATGCCATCGTCACATGGGCGGCCCCGATCTCGCGGATGCTCGGCCGTACAGGAACGGCAACCCGCCGCAGATGCATGCCGATCATCGTGTCGCCTATGTCGATGCCTGCGTGCGCCTGCACGGTCTCGACAAGGCAGGCATCCTCCAGGCTGCGGTAAGCGAATGCCGCCATCGAGCCGCCCGCCTTCGCGACAGGAACAGCCGATACAAGCTCCAATCCGTAACGCTCCGCCGCACTTCGTTCTATGACCAGCGCCCGATTCAAATGCTCGCAGCATTGATACACCGGCACGAATCCAAGCTCCGCGCGGGCAGCTTCAACGCCGGCATAAATTTCAGCCGCCGCCTCCAGCGTACCGGATGTTCCGATATGCTTGCCGAGCACCTCGCTTGTACTTACCCCAATCACCAGCAATTGACCCGCCTTCAGGCTTCCTGCCTGAGCCAGCTCATGGATAATCGTCGTGACCGCCCGCCCCGCTCCGTCCAGCGCCTGATTATGATTTTCCGTCATCGCGCGCTCCTTAGGAGGGTTGACCGGCGTATTTGTCTTCGATTTGCTTCACCTTGTTCAGCCTTCCAACGTGACGCTCGCCGCCAGAGAATGGCGTTTCAAGCCAGACTCGAATAATTTCCTGCGCAACGCCAGGGCCGATAACTCGTTCGCCCATAGCCAGCACGTTCGTATCATTGTGGTCGCGGGTCGCTTGCGCCGTGAACAGATCATGCACCAGCGCACAGCGGATGCCGCGCACCTTGTTGGCCGCAATGGACATGCCGATGCCCGTGCCGCAAATCAGAATGCCGCGCTCGGCCTTTCCGCTTGTAACCAGATCGCATACAGGCAGCGCATAATCCGGATAGTCGACCGATTGCTCGCAGCTGCAGCCTACATCCTCGACTTCATGGCCAAGGGACAACAAATACGGTACAATGACTTCCTTCAGGCTGTAGCCGCCATGATCGGCTCCGATTGCAATTTTCAACGTTAAAGACCTCCTTCGAATAATGATCATACAGTGCTAGTATACCTTTTTTAGCGAAAAAAGACGAAAAAAAGAGCATGACATGCTTGTCAGCATGCTGCTCTTTGCCCAGGCGACCGGCCGTATATTCCGATGCTCCACCGTGGTTAACCCACTTTCGTCGCCAGTTACATCGGAAACCGTATATGTTGATCTAATCATAGCCGATAGCGCATAAAAAATCAATCCGTATCCGCCGCCGCCCGGTTGCGCTTATAGCTCTAGCGCTTTTCCAGCTTATCCAGCAACAGGGATATCGCACTCTCTATTTCCGCCGCGCTTTTCTCGTACACCGACAGCGGCCCTCCGAACGGATCGGCGATGTCGAAGCTTGGCATGCGACGCTCCAGCTCCAGCAGCCGCTCGCGCTCCGCCGCAGTCAGCCGCTGTCCTAGCGCCTGCTTCATATGCAGCTCCGTATACAGCGCCTCAAGCTCCTCGATATCCGCCTGCAGGCGTTCATCCTGATGGGCAAACTCCTTGAGCGTAAAGGACTTGTCCACAGCCTCTGGATGCCATTGCAGCAAAGAACGTTTATGGCTGCCCGTCATCGTCAAAATAATGTCCGCCCACTTCACCGCTTCGGCGGTAAGCGCCCGCGACGAGCCCGCATGCTCGATGTCGCGGCGGCGCAGCGTCTCCAGGGCATTGCCGGATACCGGCAGACCGTCTACCGTCGATACGCCCGCGGAGCGGACCGCAAGCGTCAAGCCGCGCTGCTGCGCCATGCGGCGGAGCAGCGCCTCGGCCATTGGAGAACGGCAAGTATTGCCTGTACAAATAAATAGAATACGCTTCACGACGCATAGCCCCCTTCACTTGCGCTAATGTAGCCGGCTGGCAGTCAACCGGCTCATGCGAAACGGCTTTTGCCGCCATGAGCTGCGGCAGAGAGGCGTCTCGCGCAGGCACACCCTACGTATTTTCGCGGATGCCTTGTCCTTGCTTATCTCAAAAAATAAATAAAATGCCAAACACGACCAGGATCGCCCCTCCGCACGCTTCCCCGTACTCTCCCAGCTTGCCGCTCACCTTGCGTCCGAGCAGCAGCCCGAGGACGGACATCAGCCCGCCGAAGAAGCCGAACAGCAGCACGGTCATCCACAAATTCGCAGAGAACATGCCTAGCGTAATGCCCACCGAAAACGAATCCACGCTCACGCTAAGAGCAAGCACAAGCAAGCCCCATAGGGAGCGATGATCGAACGACTGGACATCCTCGCCCTTCAAAGAGCTGTAAATCATATGCGCTCCCAGCAGCAGCAGCAAGGCTCCGGCAACCGTGGTCGCGACATGGCCAAGCAGACCGCTGACGTATTGTCCCGTATACATCCCGGCCAGCGGCATCAAGACGTGGAAAAGCGCAATGACCACGCCCAGCTTCATAATATCAAGGAGCCGTATTCCTTTAAGGCCGATTCCTAGCCCCAGCGAAAAAGCGTCCAGCCCCAGCGCCAACGCGATAACAAGGAGCGTAAGCAATTGCCCCGCCTGCATATGAGCATCCATCACGGCTAATCTCCCCCAAGTCCGCATGTCTTCTCTACCCAACATATGCGCGGGCAAGGACAAACATACTACTTGTCTACGGGCAGAAAAAAGCCTGGGCGTCCAAGCGGCTACAAGCGAATCGTCCGCCCTCCGGCAGCCTTGACCATACGATTCATCAACGCTTCGCCAATTCCGTCGGTAACGCAGCCCTCAGCCCATATACGCTGCACTCCGCAAGCGTCCATCCGGCGCAAAGCGGCGTACAGCAGGTGCGCGGCATTCTCCAGCTCATGCTCGCTGCCAAGCGACAGCACCTGGTCGGCCTCGTACCCGGCCAAACGCTCAGCAAAGGCCAGAATTCCCGTCGTTTCGCCGCGACGCCGGGCAGAGGACTGCTGCTCCCGAATGTAGGAGGCCGCAGCTTCCGAATCATCGCCAAGCACGATATGCAGCTCGCCCTGAGGAGCATAGTGGGTATACTTCATCCCGGGAGACCTCGGAGCGGAGACATCTTCCTCGCCAGTCGCTTCGCTGTCTATGAATATGCCAGGGAAGGCGTGCGCCAGCGCTTCGCGCGTCACGCCGCCGGGGCGCAGTATCCGAATGACCCCTGGCTCAGGCAGCTCTACCACAGTCGATTCCAGTCCTACGCCAGTGGGGCCATCATCGACAATGCCTTCAATCCGGCCCTCCAAATCCTCTTGCACATGCCAGGCCAGAGTAGGGCTCGGTCTGCCCGAGCGATTGGCGCTTGGCGCAGCGACCGGACAGCCGGCCTCACGCAGCAAGGCCAGCGCCGCCCGGTGTCGCGGCATCCGAACTCCGACCGTCGCAAGACCGGCCGTTACGAGCGGCGACAAAACGCCTTCGCGCGCCGGCAGCACGATCGTAAGCGGCCCCGGCCAGAAATGGTCCATCAGCTCGCTTGCCAGCTGCGGGTAGGGCAGAACCATTTCGTCAAGCTGCTCACGGTCCGCAATATGAACGATAAGCGGATTGTCCGAAGGCCTGCCCTTCGCCGCAAAAATCCGCTCCACCGCCTGCGAATTGCGGGCATCCGCACCCAGCCCGTACACGGTTTCGGTAGGGAAAGCGACGAGCGCTCCCGCTGCCAGCGCGGCACCAGCTTGTTCCAACGCCTCGGCAAGCTGCGCATCCTCTTTGCCGTCAACCAGCCATTGTTGTGTTTTGATCATCAGCTGCATTCAATCCTTGCTTTCTTAGGTTTATTAATGCGTATATACGCTATTATAACATACCCCCGCCCATCATCCATCGTACGACAGTGTGGGAGCAGGGGACAATTGAGCGCTGTCTGGTTTGCTAATAAACAAGGCTCCTCGGGCGGCCTGACGGCGCCAAGGAGCCTTGTTGCCATAGTCGCAGCGGTTGCAATGGGCATGCAAGCACTAGGCGAACAATGACTTAAAAAAGCCGATAATCGATTCGATCAGCTCCCAGATAAAAAACTTCGCCACAGGAGCTTCTCCTTCCGCGCTGCTTGAGTCATGCTGCACCGGCGCTGCCGCCGCAGCCTCCGTTTTGTCCGTTTGCCGTTCTGCTCCGGCGGACATCTGACGCGGCGACTTGTCTCCCGTTAATTCCGCCGCGGAGGCTTCGCCCGTTGCTCCGTCGATAAAGCACAATGGCGGAAACAACACGCACCACCAGTTCTCGCCTTCTCCTGCGCCCAGCGTGATGCGGACCGCTTCATAGTCACCGGCCGGATACACCTTGCTTCCGTACATTTTGGTCGGGAACGGCACGACGGCAAGCTCCGCCGATGATTCATAGGCAAAGCCCCGGCTGCTCAGCACGCTTGCGGCAATACGTTCAATTTCCGGCATATGCGCTGCAATGGTGCGGCGCGCCTCCTCAATCGTCTGCGGGCCGGCAGCCCAGCCTTGCATCGCTTTTACGATTTCATCGCGAACGACGCGTTTCACCGCCTGATCGGCGGGCCGGTCGGAATTGGCCAAAATACGCAAGCGGATCGCTTCCTGCGGAATGCTGCCTCCCGTAATCGCCGCATCGGTCTGCTGAACTTCCCAGCTCATAATTAACATAATAAGTGCAAAAACAATAAAACCATAGGATGAACGGTAAGGGAAACGGTAGGATCGGGAATAATAGGTTTGCATATGACACAAGCCCCTCTCGTCGCACCCGTCGGCGCGCAGCTTGCGTTCCGGAACGTATCTATCCGTCATTATGTCCGCTCCGGACAATCTATAAACCTATCATTTTCGAATTTCTTTTTCTCATCCAGCATTCCATTGGCCAGCATTTGGGAGGAAGCAAGAGGGGGAGCGGAAGCCGTTTTTGCGCAGACTTTTTATAAAAGCGGAGTGCTCGGCAGTTGACTTGCAGCCATGGAGTAGACGATGAAGGTTTCAAGATGGTGAAGGTTGCGGAAAGCTGCCGGACAATGATATGTTACGTCAAAAAGGAGGTGGCAAGCATGAATGCGGAACAGGCTTACATCGCCTACAAACCTCTGCTCTATACGATCGCATATCGGATGCTCGGCTCCCGAAGCGATGCGGAGGAAATCGTTCAGGATGTGCTGACGGACTATAGCCTGCAAAAGGACGGCGAGGATATTCGGAATGAAAAGGCGTATCTGTCGCGAATGCTGACGAACCGCTGCCTCAATATCGTGCAATCGGCACGGGTCAGGCGGGAGGTATACGTCGGCAATTGGCTGCCCGAGCCCGAGGTCAGCTTCGATTCCGTCAGCGAAGACCCCGCAGAGCAGTTTGAACGGCGGGAGGAGCTTTCTTATGCCCTGCTCGTCATGCTGGAGCGATTAACCCCAGTCGAGCGGGCTGTTTTTGTGCTGCGGGAATCGCTGGAATACGACTATGAGGAAATTGCGGCCATCCTGCAAAAAACAGCGGCCAACTGCCGTAAGATTTTGAGTCGAGCCAAGGAAAAGCTGCAGGAGAAAAGGAACGTCCTGCCGCTTAACGACCGCAGGGTAGAGCCGCTGGCGGCAGCCTTTCTCGAAGCCGTGCAAAGCGGACGGCTGGAGGGCTTAACACAGCTGCTGACGGAGGATGCGCTGCTTGTCAGCGACGGTGGAGGCAAAGTCCGGGCGGCCATTCGTCCGATTCGGGGGCGCAGGCGGGTTTCCGCTTTTTTGCAGGGCGTTATTCCGAAGGGCTTTCTGGGAGATGGCTGCCAGACCGCTTGGATCAATGGACAGCTCGGGTTCGTCGTAACGGAAAACGGTCGTATCCAAAAAACAATCACCTTCCAACTGGATGAACGCGGAGAACAGCTGGAGCGTATTTTTGTGATGCTGAATCCGGACAAGCTCCCCGGGCAGGCATCATTCTAACGGAGAGGGCTGGAGGTTTTTCACGCAAAAAAAGTTTTTTGCGCAATGTGTCACAAACCGAAGCGCTTCGTTGTCTTAGAGGGTGAAGCCGGGCAGAGGCGCCGCTGCTGGCCATCCGACCCATACGAGGAGCCTACCGATATGACACAAAGAGTGCTTATTGCTAAAGACAACCCAACTGCCTATAAAGCCATGATGGGCCTGGAAACCTTTCTTGCAGAATCGAGTCTGAGCAAAACGTTGAAGGAGCTTGTCAAAATACGCGCGTCGCAAATAAACGGCTGCGCCTTCTGTCTGGAGATGCATACCAGAGAAGCCCGCGAGCTCGGCGAAACAGAAAAACGCATTTATCTGCTAAGCGCTTGGGAAGATACGGACTGCTTTACTGCTGCCGAACGAGCGGCATTAGCGCTCACCGAATCCATTACGCTCATTAGCCAAAACCATGTGCCGAATGCCGTTTACGAGGAAGCCGCTCAGCATTTCGACAAGCAACAAATGGGCGAGCTCATTATGGCCATCGTCACAATCAACGCATGGAACCGAATTGCAATCAGCAACGGGATGATGCCGCAATAAGCGTAAGCGACTGACGCCGTACTCCGGCGGCAAGGCTAACGTTTCGCGTCAAAATATAAGCCTATGGCAGGGTTGAACCCCTATTCTAAGAACAAAGCCTCAACCAGGGTACCGGCTCCGCTACAGCGGCCGGCAGCCTGGTTGAGGCTATTGGGGCGACTTGCCCCGAAGAATGATAGCGCAGCATAGCTTTAAACGCCCGTGTAACGGAAATATCGCCGGCACGCGGGCGCGGCATCGGGCTGCGGCTTTTGCTAGAGTGGCGTTGTCCGAATAGCGATGACATGACGCTCAATGCCGGCGTAATCGGAAATGATGCGGATGTCATCCCACTGCCCCATGTCCCGCAGCAGCTCGGCCACGATACGCGGCTGGTTCATGCCAAGCTCAAACGCCACGATACGCGGCAGCTGCGGCAGGAGCGGCAATTGCTCCAGCATGCGGCGATAGGGATCAAGCCCGTCTTCGCCGCCGTTCAGCGCAAGGTGCGGCTCAAAATCGCGCACCTCGCGCTGCAGCCCGGGCATATCCGCCGCCGGTATGTACGGCGGATTGGACACAAGCACATCGATGCTCCGCCCGATGTGCCCGGCTTCGCGCCCCGCCAGGAAGGGCGCGAGCAGGTCGCCCTGCACGAACGAAATCCGGCCCGCCGCCTCATGGCGGGCCGCGTTCGTGCGGGCGACAGCAAGCGCGTCCGCCGACAGGTCGGACGCGCTGATGCGCCAAGCGTGACGCTGCGCAGCAAGCGTCACGGCGATGGCGCCGCTGCCCGTGCCGACGTCGACGACCGTCGGCACGGCAGCGGCGCCTGCGCGCTCGCCCGGCTCCGCAGCGGGCGCAGCCATGGGCTCGGCCGCCTGCGGCCATAGGCGGTCGCCCGCCTCAAGCACCGCCTCGACGAGCAGCTCCGTCTCCGGGCGGGGAATAAGCACGGCCGGAGTTACCGCGAACGGCCGGCCATAGAACCATTGCTCGCCGATCATATACTGAACCGGCTCGCCAGCCGCCTTGCGGTGGATAAGCTCTTCCCACCGCTCCATGCGCTCCGCCGGGAACGGCGCTCCCCCGTCGCGCAGCAGCATGGCCCGATCGATGCCCAGAATATGCATGAGCAGCAGCTCCGCGTTGTTCCTCGGCTCCTCTACGCCATGCTCAGCCAGTGTTGCCGTCGCTATTCTGCCCGCCTCGCGCAGCGTCAACGGCGATGCCGCCGCTTGATCTGTACCTGTGCGCTTCCCAACAGCCTTCTCGTCCACGCCTTCCGCCTCCAGTTGCCCGATCAACAAGCGTAAACGGCTGACGCCGTCCTCTGGCGGCAAAGCTAACGTTTCGCGTTGAAATATAAGCCAATTTTAAGTTGAACCTCATATATTGCAATAAAAGCCGGGCCGCCGCTTGCAGTTCTTGCATCTGCAGGCAGCCTGGAGCCCGGCTCTCTTAATAAATTGCGGATTATCCCGCAAGCTTGGCGGGTGATGCGCACTGGTTCTTACTGAACCATTTCCTGTTCCAGCAGTTCAGCCTGCTCGGCGATGGTCAGCGATGAAATAATCTCTTCCATATCGCCGTTCATCACAGAATCCAGCTTATGCAGCGTCAGACCGATACGGTGATCGGTTACGCGGCTTTGCGGGTAATTGTACGTCCGAATGCGTTCGCTGCGGTCGCCGGTACCCACTTTGCTCTTGCGTTCACCCGCATACTTCGCCTCTTCTTCCTGACGGCGGATATCGTAAATACGGGCGCGCAGCACCTGAAGCGCCTTCGCTTTGTTCTCGTTCTGAGACTTGCCGTCTTGACAGGTCGCCATAATCCCCGTTGGCACATGAAGCACGCGCACAGCGGATTTGGTCGTATTGACGGACTGCCCGCCTGCGCCGCTGGAGCAGAACGTGTCGATCCGTATGTCCTTGTCGAGAATTTCCACCTCTACGTCTTCTACCTCGGGCATAACGGCTACCGTTGAAGTCGAGGTGTGGATGCGTCCGCCGGATTCCGTTGCCGGAATACGCTGTACGCGATGCGCGCCGCTCTCGAACTTCAGCTTGCTGTAGGCGCCCTTCCCGTTAATCATAAAAATAACCTCTTTAAACCCGCCGAGGTCATTCTCGCTAAATTCCATCAGCTCTACGCGCCAGCCTTGCGAATCCGCGAATTTGGTGTACATGCGGTACAAGTCGTAAGCGAATAATGCAGCCTCGTCGCCGCCGGCCGCCCCGCGAATTTCCACGATTACGTTTTTATCGTCGTTCGGGTCCTTAGGCAGCAGCAAAACGCGAATTCTCTCGTCCAATTGCGTTTTGCGCTCGGACAGCTCGTCGATTTCCATTTTGACCATTTCGCGCATTTCGTCGTCAAGCTTCTCGCCTTGCATCAGCTTCGCATCATCAAGCTGGGAAGACACTTGTTTATATTCCGTAAAGGCGTCATACGCCTCTTGTAAATCAGACTGCTCCTTGGACAGCTCTCTGAGCCGCTTTGGATCGCTGGATACATCCGGATCGCACAGCAGCTCGCTCAGCTTCTCATAGCGGTCGGCGAGTGCCTCTAATCGATCAAACACGATCATTCACCTCTGTTTTTCCATATGGTAATGCCCATTATACCATATTCCCCGTTTCGTTTCGATAACCAATCGTTGGCCTTCACCTACTCATATGCCTGAAGATTCATGACTGTGACGGCATTAGGCCAGCATATGCCGGCATTCCCGCTGAACGCATTCGCGCGGGTCCTGCGCCAGCCTTGCTCCGGCAACGCGCAATAAAGCCCCGCCGCTGCGCAGAGGCGTCGGCAGAGCTTTATCGGCACTAGTCTCGGTCTTGCTTATACATTGAAGCGGAAGTGGATGACGTCGCCATCGCGGACGACATAGTCTTTGCCTTCCAGACGAACCTGACCTTTCTCGCGCGCCGCTACCATGGAACCGGCGGCAAGCAGGTCCGAGTAAGCGACAACCTCGGCACGGATAAAGCCGCGCTCGAAGTCGGTATGGATAACGCCCGCAGCTTGCGGCGCCTTGGTGCCTTGACGAATCGTCCACGCACGCACCTCTTGTACGCCCGCCGTAAAATACGTATACAGCCCCAGCAGCTTGTAAGCGGCGCGGATAAGACGATTAAGACCGGATTCGGACATGCCCAGCTCCTGCAGGAACATCTCCTTGTCTTCGCCCTCCAGCTCGGCGATCTCCGATTCCACCTTCGCGCTGATCGGCACCACCTCTGCATTTTCTTGAGCGGCGAACTCGCGTACCTTTTGAACGTATTCGTTGCCGTCCGTATCGGCAACCTCTTCCTCGCTTACATTGGCCGCGTACAGAACCGGCTTCATCGTCAGCAAATGAAGATCGCGCACAAGCAGACGCTCATCATCGCTCAGCTCAAGCGAACGAGCCGGCTGGTCGTTGTACAGCGCCTCCTTGATTTTCTCAAGCACTTCAACCTCTTGAGCAATCTTTTTGTCGCCGCCCTTCAGGTTTTTGCGCGAGCGCTCGATTTTACGATCGACCGAATCGATGTCGGCAAGAATCAGCTCCAGATTGATCGTCTGAATATCGCTGATCGGATCTACCTTGCCGGATACGTGCGTAATGTTCTCATCCTGGAAGCAGCGCACGACATGCACAATTGCGTCCACCTCGCGGATATGCGCCAGAAATTTGTTGCCCAGCCCTTCGCCTTTGCTCGCGCCCGCTACGAGGCCCGCAATGTCGACGAATTCAAATGCCGTAGGCACAATGCTTTTAGGAACGACCAGCTCAACCAGCTTGTCCAGCCGATCATCCGG
Source organism: Paenibacillus sp. SY21-1 (assembly GCF_005222705.1). Taxonomy (GTDB): domain Bacteria; phylum Bacillota; class Bacilli; order Paenibacillales; family Paenibacillaceae; genus Pristimantibacillus. The sequence goes on from NZ_STGF01000001.1 coordinate 167,228, forward strand.
CACCTCAACGACGCCAACGTTAGGATCTATCGTACAAAATGGGTAGTTGGCGGACTCCGCCCCTGCCTGTGTGATTGCGTTAAACAAAGTCGATTTGCCGACATTCGGCAAACCAACGATACCAGCTTTTAATGCCATGCTTCAAGACACCCCTATTTCCGAGAATAATAAGCTCCCGCTATTATACCCCACTCCCCCCTGCATGGAAAGTGCCGCTGCAGCTGCGGGCAGGAAATTGCCCTCATCGCCAAACACGTCCCAACTTATCCACAACGTTATGCACATTTTGCCCACATATACAGTTTTTCGCGCTTGTACTCCCGCCTTCATCATCATTCCAAACGGCAGGGCTCTTCACAACCGTTCAAGAGGCTGTTTTAAAAGCATGGGTTCCCGCCACGGATGTTCCCATTTGCAGGCGAAAGGACCTCAGGCTCCGCAGGAAAAACGGAGATCGAGGCCCCTTTTTGAATAACTCGCATGCTGCATGGGGTTTAGAACATCGCAAGTCGGATGCTTGGAATGAATGCGACACCCCCCCGACTTATTACAATTAAGCCAGCTACATGCGAATTGGCGCTTCCTGCAGCTCCGCCCGCGTTTGCAGGTAACGGAAAAACGCAGAAGCCGCTTCCGCGCGCGTAACCTCTTTGGCCGGATTGAATTTGCCGCCGGACAGGCTCATAATGTTCAAACCAACGACAATCGATGCTTGACCTTTATTCTCCACTTTGACAGCATCGGTGAAGGCGGTATTAAAAATGCCATCGTAGTTCGCCAACGCATTATACCCAAGCGCCCGAACGATCAGTTCGGCCATGTCGTCGCGCGATACCTTGCCCTCCGGATTGAAGGAGCCGTCGCCCAGATCGATCAAATTCTCCTGCAGCGCGCTTTCTACATATTGAAAGTAACTGGAATCTGCGGCTACATCATTGAAGGAAGCTTGCATGCCGGCTGCTTCCATAGTCGAATAGCCGTACAAGCGGCCGCTGTTGCGTGCCAATACAAGCATCTTGATCAGCTCGCCGCGCGTAATCGTTGCATTTGGATTTACCTTGCCTTCTTTGACGTCCAGCGCCTTGTAAGCCACCATCAGCTCAAGCTGACGCTGCGCCCAATGGCCATCGATGTCTGTCGCTTTTGGCTTCTCCAGCTGAGTGAAGTCGCCCGTCTCCAAGTTTCTCCACTCGCCCGATTGCGCATCCAGCCCTACATTCTCGTCGATTAGCCTTGGCACCAGTCGATAGACAAGGTCAGCGGTAACCTCCGATTTCACATCTTCAAACCGAATTTCTCCGGATGCGACCATCAACTCGTATTTTTCAATCGGAATCGGTTGGCCCTCCCAGGTGTAGGTCTGGATGGTACGATAAGTGAGCTGCGTCCGGTAATAGGTCAGCCAGCTGTCGATTGCTTTATCCTTAGAAATGACGGCAGGCGCCTTCTCCGGATAAGCCGCCGGGTAGATGGATGCATCAAAGCTGGTTATTTCCCCGGTCTGCGTGTTGACGCCCACATAAACCTGATCATAGGTCACATTGGCTCCATGTACGCGATGAATAAAGGTGAAGTGATAGTTGCCCGGATTGTAGTTTTTAAATTGCTCGGGATCGGGCTTTACCAGATAAAGCTCGTGCGTCAGCCAAGGCAATTGCTCTTTGACCACATCTGCGGCCAGATCGGACGCCTTATCCAATGAAACGGCAGGCGTGCTTGAGCTTGATTCGGTATAAGTGTATTTATTGAAGCTTTGCACGGAGCCCGTGCTTGCATTAACGGATGCATAAGCGCTGCCGTTATCCTTGCCGTCCTTCTTCAGGCTCCAGCTAAAATGCCAGGAAGAGCTCGACTGACCGTCAGGCGCGTTATAATTTTCCGTATAATCGGAGCTGTTCAATTCCGCGCCGGCAGGCAGCTTGAGTGCTTCATTGGCCGCTGCCAAAGCCTGTGCTTCCGTCACCCGATTTCCCGCTTTAGGCTTTTCGCCAAGCGGAGCCGCAGTAACCGGCGTAGAGGACACATTGCCTGGGTCGTTGTACCGGGAATAGGCATTGCCTACCTTTAGTTCTCCCGTAAGGGCGTCAACGGCGATCGGCTGCAGCGTATAGGCCAGGAAAGGCTCGATTTTCTCTTGCGTGTTGTAAGGAAGAATATACGACAGCTGCGGCTTAGCCTCAGCGCGCAGCTTGGCGTCCGCCTGTGCTGCGGACAATCTGGATTCGGCGGCCGGGAACTTGATCGCGTCATCCCACATGATATGATAGCTTACCACATGCCCTTCGCTATCGATGGACAGCTCGATATAGTTGTCGACATAAGGGATGCCATTAACTACCCGATCATATCGCAGATTGTGTACGACTTGCCCCGTCAGAGGCGGCAGCAATTCCACGCCGTAATCGACATTAAGCGCAATCTGATCCTTGTAAGGCGCAGCAACCTCGCCAATAAAGGACAGGGCTACTTGCCCGGCGGCGGCACGATCGACCTTCAGCGGGTAAGACGGCTTGGCTCCGGGATTGTTCACATATGTAGAAAAGGCGAGGAGCTGCCCGCTGTCCGCATGAATGTTCACGCTGATGCTGCCTACGTGTTTGCCGTTCGTTCTTTTGACAAACTCCAGTCCCCACATCATGTGCTTGCCGCTTACTCTCCAGTCGCTCGAGAGCCGGGTCGACTGCAGCGTGTATTCCTTCGGGATGCTGATAAATTGCCGGGCAAGCGTTTCAGCCTTCGCCCTGTCAATGGCTGTCTTTGCGGCGCTTTCATCTACGCCGTTTGCTGCCGTTCCGCTGGGTGCAGGTTTGCCCGCCTCGGCAACTGCAGGCATGACGGCGCTTTCAGCAAACGCCGTGGCCGGCAGCGCGCTTGCCAGCAAGGCGACGGAAAGCACTGCAGCAAGCTTGATTCGTTTGTTTTTCTTCAATGTAAATACCCCTCCTCGTCATTTACCACTATTTTCATAAATTAGACGGTCAAAGCAACGATGAAGTTGCGCATCAGGCAAAAAAAAATATCGCCAGCTTCCCGGCAATGCCGGAAAACGGACGATATTCGTTTAGTCAGGTCACTATAGCTTACAGTTGACCGGAAATTTTGGATTTCAGCGCGTCTTTGCTTTGAACGCCAACCATTTTATCCACTGGCTGACCGTCTTTGAACAGAATCAGCGTAGGGATGCTCATTACGCCGAATTGGGAAGCAAGCTCAGGCTGATCGTCAACGTTAATTTTTGCAATTACCGCTTGACCTTCCAGCTCTGTGGACAGCTCCTCAACGATTGGAAGCTGCATTTTGCAAGGTCCGCACCATGGCGCCCAAAAGTCTACAAGCGCTACTCCGCTCTCTATGCTTTGTGTGAAATTTTCTTTCGTCAATGCTACTGCCATTTCACTCATCCTCTCCACAATCATAATGTATGATCAAGGGAATTACCCGTCTCATCCTGAATTGAATCAGCTCAGCTAGCTGCACGCATGAATTTGCTTCAACACATCTTCAATGGTTATAGCGCTGAAATGCTGCTCAAGCTGCTTCTCCGCCGTACAAAAAATACCGAACATCACCTGGTTCATATTCGAGCCGACAACGCAATCCATCTGCGGATCGCCTGAGCACCAGCTTGGGATCAAAGACCCCTGAGCCATGACACGATAAATATCGGCCAGCGTTACAACGCTAGGATCAATCGTCAGCCTGTAGCCGCCGCCCGAGCCTTCGCGCGTATCGACGTACCCGCTCTTGCGCAGACCGCTCATGACTTTGCGCACCCTTGCGGAATGCGTTCCGACGTTCTCGGCTATCAGGTCGCTGCTCGCCATTTTTTCCGGCAAATAAGCCAGGTATACAAGACTGTGTACGGCAATCGTAAATTCGCTGTTCACTGTTTTGGGCCTCCCTGCTTTGTACTGTAATTTTATCAGTTACAGTTGTGTTTGTCAACAGGCAGACGCAAGCTCCTAGCTGTTCATAACATGCCGCCATCCGGCGCCGATTATTCACCCGCGGCCAAGGCTAGACGGTTGCGCCGGCAAATCGGCGGAAAACGACGGCAGACAGCAGCAGCGCAGCAAGCCCGAAGCCAAGAAGCACCGTCATTGCGGCACCGAGATCAGCGAGGCCGGCTCCGTGCAGCATGACCTCCTGCATCCCCTGCTGCGCCCAATATTGCGGCGTAAATTTTCCGATCATCTGCACAGCCTTCGGCAGAAACGCATACGGGAACCACAAGCCTCCGGCAATGGCTCCGCCCATTGCAATAACCTGTACGAGCGCAATGCCCATATTTGCGCTGCTCACCAGCATAGAGAACAGTAGGCCCAGTCCCGTCGCGCACACCGCAAGCCCGGCTACTACGAGTGCCACTGCAGGGATGCTGCCGAGCTCCAGCCCGTACACGAAATGGCCGAACGACAGCAAAACGGCGGATTGCAGGCAAACGACTGCCACATACGGCAGCCACATGCCGATCAAATAATGAACAGCCTTCATTTTTATTTCGACGCTCTGCCGCTTCATGGGAGCGAATACTTTGCGGCTTTCGGCGTAGATAAAATCGATATCGCCAGGCTCCAACAGCACGGAACGATCCTCCTGCACCGCTACCAGCCGTTTGGTCATCGGACTTTGGATTTGCTTGATGAGCGCCGCAAGCTCCTCGGTCCAGGCTTTAGCCATAATCGTCACAGTTGTTTCATTATATTCGTCTTTAATGTCTATTTGCAGCTTCAACGGCATCACCTCCTACAATATGGATGATAGCACGCGCTTTATCAATTGAATATGTAAATCTATGACTCTACTTAAAGTTGCAAACGCTGGTTGATAATGCTACCATCTATTATGGTATGCCAAAAAAAGAGTTTTTAAGAAAGGTTTGACGATGACAACAACCCCACCCTTAAAAAATGAGCGTATCCCTGAGCTGCAGCTGGTACGGGCATTGGCTATTCTTGGCGTTTTGTCGGTCCATGCCAGCGCCTCCGCGATTGATACGATGAAGCAATCCGGTTATTATTATGCCTACAATTTCATCAACATCTTTATGAAGTACGGGACCCCTACTTTCATCCTGTTAAGCAGCTTCGTTTTATTCTACAGCTACTATTCCCGTCCGTTAACCGGAAAATTAATAAGCGGCTTTTATAAAAAAAGATTATTGTATATTATTGTGCCCTATATTTTGTTTTCTGCAGGCTATTTCTACTACACCCGCTATTTGTCCAATCTTCCGTTATTTACCGCGGATTCTTTTACCGCATTTTTCGAGAGACTAAGGACAGGCAAGGCGCAGAGCCACCTTTATTTTGTCTACATTAGCGTGCAGTTTTATTTACTCTTCCCGATCCTGCTGTGGCTTACCAAAAAGTCGCAATGGCTCGTTCGGCTGCTTATACCGCTGGGCTTTGCGATACAATGGGGCTTCGTGCTCATGAACAAATATTACTGGACCGTTGAAAATAAGGGAAGCTGGTCGCTTTCGTACTTTTCCTTCTTCTTCCTGGGAGCGGCGCTGGGCATTTATTACCCCAAAATCAAGGAATGGCTTATCGTCAACAAGCAGAACGCAACGCCTAAGCGCGTTTCCGCGTGGATTTTCGTCTGGGCCGCATGGCTGGCGCTGGCGCTTGCTCACGTAACCGTCTATTACAATGCGCGTGCGCTGGGCACGAGATACAATTCGCTGCTGTTTGAAGGATTGTGGAATCTGCATTGCATATTCACGGCGCTTGTCGTCATACAGGCCGCCTTTATTATTTACCGAAGCTTTCCTTCCGTTATCGTTAAGCCGTTATATAGACTTGGCGAGCTATCGTTCGGCATTTATTTGATTCATATCTTTTTCCTGACTTATATCTACGACTGGTATATGCCGCAAATTAGCGTCGCTTGGCAGGTCCATCTGAAATATTTGGGTAGCTGGCTGTTTATGCTCGTTGCGTCATGGATCGTCGTTGCATTCGTAAGCAGATTTATACCATTTTCTTGGATGATTTTTGGCAATGTGCCTGGGGGGAAAACAATCAAATTGAACATCACAAAAAAACAGATAGTCATTGCAAGCGTCGCTGTGCTGCTTATCGCTTCCGCTGTGCTGATTGGCTTATGGTACAAGTCGGGAGAAACGAAAAACTTAAATGAAAAACAGCCGTTGGAGGAAGTGGTAACGGAAGCGACCATTAGCGAAAGCTATGACGTGATCGTCGCGGGAACCGATCCGGAAGGCGTAACGGCAGCGGTATCCGCTGCTCGCAACGGGCTCAAGGTGCTGCTGGTTGACGGCAAAAACCGCGCCATCCTCGGCGGACTGATGACCGTCGGCGGTCTGAATACGCTCGACAACAATTTCTCGCCGTTAAACTCCGGACTGCCGGATAAGCATCATTTTTTGAACAAAGGCATTTTTCAGGAATGGTACGATCAGATTGAAGGAACCTCCTTCGACACCAACACGGCCGCCAATGTTTTCAACAAGCTGGTTGCGGGCGAATCGAATATTGACGTCGTGATGAAGGCGCAAAGCATGGAGCCGATTATGGGCCAAGGCAAAGACGGCAATCGGGCAATCGAGGGCTTGACCATTGTGCGGGAAGACGGCTCTGTACATAGCGTGAAGGCGAACGTCGTAATCGACGCCACGCAGGACGGCGATATCGGCGCGGCTGCAGGGGCCCCCTTCACAATCGGACGCGAGGATCTGAACCGCCCGGAAGCCCAGATGGCGGTAACGCTGGTGTTTGGGCTGAGCGGAGTCACGCAGGAAATCTGGGAATCCTTCGGCAAGCATAAAAATTCCGGAGTCGATTCCATGAGCGGCTGGGGCTTCCCGGATGCCAAGGACTACGTGTCCTCCAATCCCGAGCGAGTGAAAATGCGCGGTTTAAATATCGGCAGACAAAATGACAATACCATCCTTATCAACGCCATGCACATTTTCAACGTCGATCCGCTTGACCCGGCTTCTGTCGCGGCCGCTCTCAAGGACGGCAAAGCGGAAGCGCCGCGTATTGTGGAATATTTAAAAGAAACATTCACGGAATTCAAGGATCTTGAATTTTCCGGCACGGCTGACGAGCTCTATATTCGCGAATCCCGTCATTTCCAAGGCGAATATCGGCTCACGATGGCCGATGTTATGGAAAACCGCGATTTCTGGGACGCCGTCGGCTACGGCTCCTATGATGTAGATATTCAAAGCACAAACTACCTGGATCAAGGCATTATTATGATGTCGCCCGAGCAATACGGCGTTCCTTTCCGTACGCTTGTACCGCTTGAGGTAGACAATCTGTTAATTGTCGGACGTGCGGCCAGCTTTGATTCCATGCCGCACGGCAGCGCGCGCGTAATCCCGCTCGGCATGGCAACGGCGCAGGCTGCCGGCGCCGCCGTCAAGCTTGCCATGGACAATCAGCTCACCGTTCGCGAGCTGTCGGAATCCACTGAGCTTATCGGAGAGCTGCGCGCTGCGCTTGAGAAGCAGGGCATGGATCTGTCGATGCATAAATTTGAAGCGCCGGCCTATACGAAGCATAAAGCGTACAAGGCGCTAATCGCGGCTGTCAGCATGATGAATACAAGCGGCGGCTACGATAACAGCTACTTTGATCTGGACGGCGTTTCGAATGACCAGCGTTTTGTGTACAAGCTGAACAATGTCGGCAAAATATTGCCGAATGATTTTCCCGGCGATCCGGCAAAAGCGATTGAGGGTGTAAGCAAACCGACAGAGGTACAGCTTACGCTCGAACAGGCCATCCGAATTATCGCTTATGCCATCGATACGGAACAAGGCGAGACGCTGACGATTGATGAAATGAAGAAACGCGGCTGGATTACACAGGACACGCTTGATGCCATCGATAATCCGGAAGCCGTGACCAACGGCGAGGGCTTTATGCTCATCCGCGATGTTTTGGAGTTCTACGCAAACAAGGTGTATGAATAAGCAAAGCGGAAACGGCTGATGCCTTCCTCTGACGGCAAAGCTAACGTTTCGTTTTCAAATAAAAGCCGATTATAAGTGTAAAACTTATAAATCCTTATAGTTGCAGGAAGAACCGGAGCACGGGCTCCGGTTCTTTTCATAGTATTAGGTCAGCCAGGCTTTACTGGTTGGCCTATTTGTTGCAGGCCGGCACAAGCCGAATGTTTGACCCGCAAGCCTTTTGCTGCGAGACCCCGCCGCGGCTGCAGAAACAGTTGTCATGATTTGCCCCCTAACCGGAATACATATAGAACATGCTCTCTGAAGCTGTATTGTGGAGGAGGTGAAACATTATGGCGCTGTTCTGGAATCGTTGGGTGGCGGTTCGTACGGAAGGAGGGGCCCGTTCAGAGCTTATCGATCGTCTGGACGCTCATTTCAAGTCGAATGGGCTAAAAACCAAAGTAACCATCGAAGGTAACACGCTAAAAAGAATTCATGTGCTCAAGAAGGATGCAGAGGCGGCAAAGCCGCTGCTCGAAGCTTTCGACAAGGAAAACGAGCGTTTGTTCTGATGCCGCAAACGAAAGCACGTTATCAGGGCGCCTGAGCGCAACCATAGAAAGGGCCGCTCCGCCAGCAAATGCTGGTGGAGCGGCCCTTTTCGATGCAGAGAAGCAATGACGCTTCTGCTCGCGTATCGTTACGATGATGACCGGTTTATAATGGAGGAGTGCTTGATCAGGCGATAGCCCTTCCGAACGCCATTCATTACCCACGCGGGAACGGGCACTGGCTTTTTGGATAGAAACGGCATATAGATACGATTATAAGCCTTCTTCAAATCATCCCACATTGCGCATGGATCGGTTTTTAGAAAATCCGATATATCGACAACCAATCCCCGTCCGTCCTTGACCATGACGTTTTTGCCGTGCACATCGTGGGGATGCAGCCCCTGCGATCTCGCATAATCGAGCGCGGCATCGATATCGTCGATTACCTGCTTGGGAATGATCTCCCCTTCAAGCACGCACTGATACAAGGTTTTTCCCGTCAAACGCTTGAGCAGCAAATACGAATGCCCATTGCAGCGATCGGCGTAATAGCATTCGGAATATGCCGGATGACGGCCAATCAGCCGGTACACCTCGCATTCGCTTTCCCAGCCTTCTCTGCCCTCTGCATAGACCTTAACCGCAATATCCGGGTATTGCTCGCTTACAAATACAGCCGCGTAATTGCCTGCGCCTAGCGTCTTCCAGCCTTGCGGCTCCGCTTCTACCCGGACCGGCTCGCCGTGCGAAATGCTGCGTATCGTTACGGTCTGGAGCAGCGTCCGCTCCGTATATGAAATGAGCCGTTGCAGTTCCGATTGTTCCATGATGGCTCACCTTCCTCCTCTTGCTCGTCGACTTAACCTCTGTCTCCATTGTAAGACCAGTCGGGGCAAAAAGAAAGATAGGTCCATATCCGGCGGAATGCCACGCTTCGGAAAAATTAGCTCTGTTAATGTCCGCCCACTAGCTTAAGGCCAACAACGCCGATTACAATCATGCTTAAAAACAGCAGCTTGCGGAAATCGCGGGACTCCTTGAAAAAAATCATGCCCAGCAGCACGCTGCCAATCGACCCGATTCCCGTCCAGATACCGTACGCCGTGCTGATCGGCACATCCTGCAGAGCCCGCGACAGAAAGTAGAAGCTGACAAAGCCGGAGGCGATGGCGCCCATCGTAAATTTCCATTTCCTGAAGCCGTCTGACAGCTTCATAAAGGTAACGCCGCCTACCTCGCCCAACCCTGATATAAATAGAAAGATCCAAGCCATCGTCAGCCACCCGCCCTTTCCGTTACCGCCTCGGCGCTTCCGGCATCAGCTTTCTTCTCCTTGGAAACAAGCTTTAATCCGACGATCCCGCCAATCAGCACGACAATAAAAAACAGCCTCCAGAAATCGGCGGGCTCATTCAATACGATGATGCCGGCAATAACCGTACCGACCGTTCCGATCCCGGTAAACATGGCGTAAGCCACGCCGATCTCGATCGTTCGCATCGCCCGCGCAAACAGCATAAAGCTTGCAACCAGCAATACGATCGTAATGATGCTCGGCTGCAGCTTAGTAAAGCCTTCCGAGTATTTCAGTCCAAACGTCCAGCCGATCTCCAATAATCCGGCAAAAAACAAAAGCAACCACTGCATGCCATTCAGTCCTCTCTTGCTGTTATCTTCAGCAGCTCCCACAGCGAAGCCCATACGAGCCGCTTGCGTTCATTAAACAGCTCATCGTTATAGATTTGACGCTCCACCAGCAGCCCATCCACGCACACGTAGAATATCGCAATCATTCTGGCCTCATCCTGCTTTGCAAATAAACCTTCCTCTACCCCTTGCCTCCACACCCGCAGCAGACCCTCGTTTAATTCCAGCTCATAGCTGCTGAATACTTGGCGCAGCCAATCGCGCAAATGCCGGGGCGGGACGAGCATCGTACGTTTAATAAAAGCCTGCCCTGAAGTCAAGTTGTCCAAATCTGTATAGAAATCAAACAGCCGCTGCAGTTGCCCTTCCACATTCCGCTGCGTGAAGCTCTGAAGCAGCTCCTCATACTGCTGGCGCTCTTCGGCAATCACATCCTGAATGAGCTGACAGAACAGCTGCTCCTTTGATTTATAATGCGCATAGATGGATGGGGTCTTAATGCCGACCGCCTTCGCAATCTCCGATAGAGACGCGCCCTCATAGCCGGATTCCGCAAACATGTGAACGGCCGCCTGCCGAATTCGCTCCGCGGTGGTGCCAGGCTCTGCACTCATATGTCGTCACCTTCCCTGTTCGCATTAACCTAACGAACGTTAGTCAGCTAGCATATAGCTATTCTATGTCGAAGCGGCGGTAAAGTCAAGATCGTATGGCCAGCTGTGCGCACTCCATTATGGGAGACGGCATCTCCCAAAAAACAAGGACCTCAGGCGCCGTATTTTCACGGCTTCCGAGGTCCTTGCCTAGCTTTTCTTAGCCTTGCGTTAGCGTTCCCTGCGCTTGACGAAAGCAAGGATGCCGTTAATGAGCATGCCGGCGGCAAGCCCCAGCAGCACGACAGCCACATTGATCATCAGATAGACGACAACCAGCAGGTCGAAGCTGTCAGGCGCATCGGTCCGAAGAGGAAGCGCGACGCTTAACCCGTACCCGATCAGCACGCTGAACGGAATCCAGAACAAAAAAATAAACACAGGGAAGTACCAATGCCGGTTGCCAAACCAGCGGACGATCGGCGCGGCGAATGCGGCGATCAGCAATAGACTGATTGGCACATTCCATTCAATAATGCCTCTATTGTAGTAAGCCGCGTACATGAATGCATTGCCCGCAAGCGCATAAGCCAAGCTGAGCAGCAGAACCCGCCTCATCGAGAGGCGGATAAGCCGTTGGTCCTCGCTTATATCCTGCATCAGCCGGCCACAATATCGCCTAGCGCGGCGACAAATGCATCCATTTCCTCGTCCGTCCCGATGCTGACGCGCAAATACTCGTCAATGCGCGGCTGATCGAAATACCGCACGAGCACGCCTTTTTCACGAAGCTGCTGAAAAATGCTTTTGGCCGGAATTTCGGGATGCGTAATGAAAATAAAATTGGCCTTGGAATCGGTAGCCTTAAAGCCCAGCCTCTGCGCCTCATGCGTGACGCGCTCGCGCGTTGCGATAACACGGTCCGTCGCCTCGCGGAAATAGGCCTCATCCTGGAGAGCCGCAACCGCGCCGGCCAGCGCCAGACGGTCCAGCGTATAGGAGTTGAAGGAATTTTTGATCCGGTTCAGCCCGTCAATCAATTCCTCGCTGCCAAACGCCAAGCCTACGCGCAAGCCTGCGAGCGAACGCGACTTGGACAACGTCTGGATGACGAGAAGATTCGGATACTCCTGGATAAGCGAAACGGCCGATTCTCCGCCAAAATCAATGTAGGCCTCATCAATGACGACCGCTTGCTCCGTGTTGGCATCAAGAAGCTTGCGAATGTCCGCTAAGGGCAGGAGCTGAGCCGTCGGCGCATTCGGATTCGGCAGAATGATGCCGCCGTTATCCGCCGTATAGGAAGCAACTTCGATCTGAAACTGCTCGTTCACCGGAACAAGCTCCGTCTGCAAGCCGTACAGCTTGGCATATACCTTATAAAAGCTGTAGGTGATATCCGGGAAAAGCAGCTTTTTCTCGGGATTAAAAAATGCGGCGAAGGCGAACGCCAATATTTCGTCGGACCCGTTGCCAACAAAAACCTGCGATGCGGACAAGCCGTAATAGCCGGCTGCTGCCTCTACAAGCGTTTCGCAGGTTGGATCGGGATACAGGCGCAAATCGGCATCCGCAGCCTTCTGAATCGCCTCGATCGCCTTCGGCGAAGGGGGATACGGATTTTCGTTCGTATTCAGCTTAATATACGTTTTGTCCTTGGGCTGCTCGCCCGGGACGTAAGGGACGAGCGAAGCCGTTAGCGGACTCCAGAATTTGCTCATTGCATGGTTCCTCTCCTCTTTATTGAATGCGTATGGCGGCCGCCCGGTGGATGATGAAAGCTTAGCATGAGTCTTATGCAGGCAAGACCGAGCAAAGCGCCAAACGTATTCAAAATAATATCGTCGATATCGAAGCTGCCGACCCGCAGCGCCAATTGCAGCAGCTCCGCGCAGGCAATCATCGCAATCGTGACGGCGGCAAGCCGGAATGCACCCGCAAAGCTCCGGTTCAAGAGCGGAAGAAATACGCCGATCGGCATAAACAGCACGATATTGCCGAATAAATTTTTAAACCAGATGCTAAAAGGAAGATGATGGCGATAGATGATATAAGCTTTAATCGTTTTAAACGGAATCAGATTATAGGAATAGCCGCTCCCCGCTTCGCGGTCCCGCACAAACAGCAGCAGGCACATCATGAACAAATAAACGAGCGCGGCCAGCACAATGAACAGGTTTAGCGGTACACTTCGACTGTAGGCTTTTCCGAACATCAGCTACCGTCTCCACGGAACCGAGTACGTCCGCAGTTGATCCGGCCCCGTAATTTCCAGGCCGTTCAGCTGATGGCCGGAGGCGCAGCCGCCGTCAATGCCGATTTTGCCGTTTCCGAACCAAATATCCGGCTTGCCGTGAATATCGATCGTTTTGGTATGGCCAAAAATGACGGTTTTGGAGACAGACGTCGGACGATTGAGAAAGGGACCCTTAATGTACAGGAAATCTCTTTTGGGCTGCTCCTTCCAATTGATATAGCTTGGATTAAGACCGGCATGGACATAAATAAAATGATCATCCTCATGATAATAGGGCAGCCGGCTTAGAAACTCGAGATGATGGGGATAGCGCTCCTTGATCGTCTGCCGCATCTTGACTATGATCGCATCCATCGGACCTTGCCTGATGCCGGTATAGCTCTCCGCCGTCTGGCGGCCGCCGTGGCCGGAAAATTTCATCAGCGATTGCTCGCTGCGCTCCAGCACAACATCTACGAGCCGTTCATCATGATTGCCTTGTATCGCGATCGCCCCATCATTGCGCACGAGGCGGATCACTTGCTCAACCACGTCCCGGCTGTGCGGGCCGCGATCGACAAAATCGCCCAGCAGCAGCAGCTGATCCTCGCCGGGCGTATACTTCATAAGCGTCAACAGATCGTTAAACGAAGTGTGACAGCCGTGAATGTCGCTAATGACTAACGTTCGCTTCATATTCCCCTCCTCTTGAAACGTCATTTGAGAAAATGATGGCGCTAACCGGCTTAAGCCGGCATCAAACCCTGCATTCAGCCGCGCTGCCGCCTGCTTCGGTGCAGCCTCCAGCGCCGCCGTTCACTTGCTTGCGATATATCTGCCGAAGTCTTCCGGCGTGTTCAGGTTCACAAAGGCGGCGGACAGCTCGCCATCATCCGCCTCGACAGCGAGCGAGTTCAGCTCGCTGAGCAGCCCCATGACGCGGAGCTTCCGCGTCTGGAGAGCTTGTTCCACAGCCGGGGCTATCCGGCTGTGATAGAGCGCGTGGAAAGGCTGCCCCGCGCAATGAATGATGTCCGCGCCGCTGCCGGCATACGCGGCGAGTCGCGCGTACAGCGCTTGCGAATAGGACGGCATGTCGCAAGCGACGACAAAAACGTAGCCGGGCGAAGCCTCGGCTAACGCTGCATGCAGGCCCGCCAGCGGGCCGCAGCCGGGGTAGGCGTCGGGAATGAGGCGGGCGGAACCGCCCCATTCTCCGAGCGCAGCCCGGTATGTGGCCTCGCGCTCCGGCGGGCCGATCGCTACGGCAAGCGATGCAAATCGCGGCGCCAGCTCCGAGGCAAGCCGGCGGATTAGCGGCTTGCCGTCAATGGGCAGCAGCGCCTTGTCGCTGCCCATACGCGAGCTCAGGCCGCCCGCCAGAATGAGGGCCTGGACAATCTCATCCATCGCGCATACCTCCTTGCGCGGAAAACCGGGCTTTCCATCGCAGCTTTTTTGGCCTTAATTTCGGCTGACGCCGTCCTCTGACGGAAAGGCTAACGTTCCGCATTGAAATAGAAGCCGAGTATAAGCGCAAAACTTATAAATCCTTATATTTTAAAGAAAGCCCGCCGCAGCTTGCATAAGCTCGGCAGGCCTTCCATAACGTTAAGCGACAGCAATCGTTATTTACCCCTTGGAAGGATCAAACGAGCTTTTAAGCGAGACGATTCGGTTAAACGCCAATTTGTCCGAGGCGGTATCCTTGGGATCGACATTAAAGTAGCCGTGGCGGAAAAACTGAAATTTATCGCCGCCCGCCGCTTCCTTCATGCCAGGCTCGACAAAGCCGCTCAGCACCTCCAGCGATTGCGGGTTGATCCGCTCCAAAAACGGCTTATCCTCATCGCTTCCGCCGCTAACCAGCAGGGGCTCGAACAAGCGGAAATCGGCCGCTACCGCCTGCGAGGCCTCCACCCAATGGATCGTGCCCTTCACCTTGCGGGCATTAAAGCCCGAGCCGCTTTTCGTTGCCGGATCGTAGGTACAGCGAAGCTCGACTGCATTTCCGTCCGCATCCTTGATGACCTCTTGGCAAGTGATGAAGTAGGCATGCTTCAAGCGAACCTCGTTGCCGGGAAACAGACGGAAATACTTGCTCGGAGGATTCTCCATAAAGTCGTCTTGTTCAATGTACAGCTCGCGCGAAAACGGGATTTGGCGGCTGCCCATCTCTTCGTTCTCCGCGTTGTTCTCGGCATCCAGCAGCTCCGTTTGGCCCTCCGGATAATTGGTAATGACCACTTTAAGCGGCCTCAGCACCGCCATCGTACGCATGGCCTTTAGCTTCAGATCCTCGCGTATAAAAAATTCAAGATTCCGCTCATCGACAAGGCTGTTGCTCTTGGATACGCCGATTTCGCGGCAAAACGCACGCAGCGCCTCCGGGGTATAGCCCTTGCGCCGCAGCCCGCTAATGGTTGGCATGCGCGGATCATCCCAGCCTGACACGACCTTCTCGTCAACGAGCTGTTTCAGATAGCGTTTGCTCATAATCGTGTTCGTTACGTTCAGACGGGCAAACTCGTATTGACGAGGCGTTGCCGCCATTTCCGCAGCCTCGATCAGCCAATCGTACAATGGACGATGATCCTCGAATTCCAGCGTGCAGATGGAGTGCGTAATGCCCTCAATGGCATCGCTGAGCGGATGCGCATAATCATACATCGGGTAAATGCACCAAGCGTCCCCTGTGCGATGATGGTGCGTATGCGAAATGCGGTACAGCACCGGATCGCGCAGCGTAATGTTTGGCGACGCCATATCGATCTTGGCCCGCAGAACGCGTTCTCCGTCTGGAAACTCTCCTGCGCGCATACGTGCAAACAAATCAAGATTCTCCTCCACGCTGCGGCTGCGGTAAGGACTCTCCTTGCCCGGCTCGGTTAGCGTGCCGCGGTATTCGCGCGTTTGCTCGGCAGTAAGATCGCACACATAGGCAAGTCCCTTGTTAATCAGCAGCACCGCGCGCTCGTACAGCTCTTCGAAATAATCGGAGGCGAAACGCAAATCATCCCAGTCAAAACCCAGCCACCGCACATCCTCTTTAATAGAATCCACGTATTCCGTATCTTCTTTAAGCGGATTCGTATCGTCAAAGCGCAAATTCGTTCTGCCCTTGAACTCGTCGGCCAATTCGAAGTTCAGGCAAATCGATTTGGCATGGCCAATATGCAAATAGCCGTTAGGCTCCGGGGGGAATCGGGTGACAACCTCCTGCACATGGCCGCTCTTCAAATCTTCACTCACGATGTTTTTGATGAAATTAGAGGACGAGGACTTAGGCTCCACGGCGTTTTCCATCTGCGACCATCCTTTCTTGGCAAAAATATTTATCCTATTATAATACACAAAATTCCTCAAAAATATAATACCAACTGAATGAAAGACAAGCCTTCTTCATCTCTAAATGAAAAAAGGCGCCTAGGCGCCCTTTCTCCTTCTAAACAGCAAATACATAAAAAACGGCGCCCCGATGCCTGCGGTAAACACGCCGGCAGGAATATCCAGCGGCTGAAAGACCATTCTGCCCGCCAAATCCGCTAGCAGCAGGATAATCGCCCCGGCAAATGCGGATACCGGAATAATCATCAGGTACGATTGGCCCGCAAGCTTTCGCGCGATATGGGGGGCAAGCAAGCCGATAAAAGAAATGGTGCCGGCGATGCCAACCGCAGAACCGGCGAGCGCGACGCTGCACAGCAGCAGCACAAGACGGCTTAGCTGCAGCCTGCTGCCAAGACCGCGCGCAACCTCCTCGCCAAGCGATTGAACGTTAAGCTCCTTCGCATAAGCAAGCGACAGCGGAATAAAAATGGCAGCCCACGGCCATAGCGCTTTAATATGAGACCAGTTGGTTCCATAGACGCTTCCCGTCATCCAGTTCAACACTTGCGCGGCCAAATAGGCGGGACCGCTAATCAATAGAAACATCGTTAAGGCTCCCATCGCCGTCGAAACGCCAATGCCGATCAAGACGAGACGCATCGTGGATACGCCCCTTTTCCATGCAAGCACGTAGTTGAGCGCAGCGGCGGCAAAAGCGCCGATAATCGCAATCAATGGCACCCAGCGGATGCTGATGCCGGTGAACAGCGTCATAAAGCCGACAACCGCCACCGAAGCGCCTCCGCTGACGCCGAGTAAATCCGGCGAAGCCAAGGGATTGCGAATAACTCCCTGCAGCAGGCAGCCCGCAACAGCCATCGAAGCTCCGACGAGCAAGGCGGCAGTCACCCGGGGCAGCCTGAATTGCATGATGATCATATCATTGGTCTCCGCTCCCCGACCGAGCAGGGAAAGAACGACCTCCCGGACGGGGATAGCCATGCTTCCCAGCGACAAGCTCACGATCGCGGTGGCGAGCGTGGCGACGGCGAGCAGAACGAGCAGCAGAACTCCTTTGACGAACGTACGGTTTGTTTTATCCATGGCTCTTCCTCCGCGCAACATGGATAAGAAACGGTACGCCGATTAAAGCAGTCGCGACCCCAACCGGCACTTCCTTAGGCATCAGCACAAACCGCGACAGAAGATCTGCCGCTACCAGCAGCAAAGCTCCGAACACTGCGCAATAAGGCAGCAGCCAGCGGTGGTCGCCCCCTACGATATAGCGGCATAAATGAGGGATAACAAGCCCGATAAAGGCGATCGGTCCCGCTGCCGAAACCGCGCTGCCCGCCAGCAGAACGACGGCAACCGTGCAAATTAGCCGGATCAGCACAATGCGCTGTCCCAGTCCCTTGGCGCTCTCATCTCCAAGCGTAAGAATGTTCAACGATCGCGACAGCAAAAAGGACAGAATTAAGCCAACGCTCCAGTAGGGGAGGACGATCAGCAAATGGTCCATCGTTCGGCCCGAGACGGAGCCGATCATCCAGAACAAGGCGGACTCCAGCGAGGACTGATTAATGAGCATGAGGCCTGACGTTACGGAAGATGCGAACGCCGCTACACATGCTCCTGCAAGCGTCAGCCGAACAGGATCGGACTGGCTCCTCCCTTGCATGCCAATCGCATATACGAACAAAGCCGTTGCCGCTGCGCCAATTAATGCAAGCACGATCATCCCGTCCATCGTAAGGGATGAACCGAACCACACCAACCCAACGACAATAAAAAGAACCGCACCGGAATTGATGCCAAAAACGGACGGCGAAGCCAGCGGATTTCGTGTCAACGCCTGCATAATAGCTCCCGCAACGGCAAGTCCGGCTCCGATGGCGGCCGCAATCAGCGTACGCGGCACGCGGGTATGAGTTAGAATCAGATGTTCATTAGAGCCGTCAAATTCCGTGTAAGCAAGCCATAAATCGCGCAAGCCGAACTGCTGAAGCCCCCACAGCACGCTTGCAAGCATACAGCCAAGCAGCAGCAGAATACCTGCGCCGATTCCGGCAAGCCTTCCGGTGCGGCTTAGCAACCATCCTCGCATCGCTTTCTCCCTCTCTTATTCACGTAATAGGCAAAATAAGAAGAAGCTGACGCCATGTACGCTGGCGTCAGCAAATGCTATCGGCACTTCCTGTTATTTTATTTCGAAATACTCAACGATTTCGTCAAGCAACAGGTTGGCTGCCTTATAGCCTCCAGCCGTGTTCCAGATCGCCTCGTCCACCTTGACGACCTTATTCGTTTTAGCTACGTTCAAGTTTTTGAACAGCGGATCGTTCATCCACTCCTCAGCCACCTTCGTTCCTTCGTTCGAACCAACATCCTCCGATACGAAGTAGAACATAACATCGCCATCCATTGCCGGAATAGTTTCCTTGGACATAACTTCAATAAAGGAATCCTTGTCCTGCGATTCAGGTCTTGCGAAGCCAAGCTGGTCCAGCAGCACGCCCGAGAAGGTTTGCTTTTGGTAAATCCGCACTTGAGCTGCTGTAAAACGAACTACCGATACCTTGGTTGCCGCCTTGTCGCCGACTTTGGCTTTAACCTCCGCTACGCGCTGATCAAAAGCGGCCATCGCTTGCTCGCCTTCCGCCTCTTTGTTAAGAGCTTGCGTGTAGAGCTTAAAATTGATTTTCCAATCGCCCATCAAGTCCTCGGCAAACACCGTAGGCGCAATTTGATTCAGCTGCTCGTAGATTTTTTCCTGTCTCACCTTGTTGCCGATAATCAGATCCGGTTTAAGGCTGGCGATCAGCTCAAGATTCGGCTGAAGCTCGTCCCCTACCACGGTCACATCCTGCATTTCGTCCTTGATGTGGTCATACCAAGGCTCGCCAGACCACGAATGGACTGCGCCTACCGGCTTAACGCCTACAGCCAGCAATGCCTCTGTGCCTTCATTTGTAAGAATAACGACACGCTCAGGCGTGCCTGTCAATGTAGTCTCGCCCATGGCGTGCTGGATAACTCTTGTGTTGTCGGCAGCCGGAGTATCGGTTGCCGCAGGCGCCGTTGCCGTCGCATTGTTTGTAGGCGCGTTCGTTGCGGCATTGTTCGCGTTATTTGCTCCACCGCAAGCGGCCAACAGCAAAGTCAAACAAATCAGCATAGCTGCCGCCATAGAAAATCTTGAACCTCGGTACATAGTTAATTGCCCCTCTTTCTGGTATTGAGAATGATTTTCATAACCAATACCACTATAACGTGTAGAGCCGTTTACGACAAGGGCATATGTTGAACCAAAATCGGGATTATATTGAACCTTTGCTTTGAATTTGCTAGGCGTCATGCCGACATGTTTGCGAAAAGTACGGTTTAAATAACCGCTATCCGCAAATCCGACGTTTTCGGCTATTTCCTGCATGGAGGCATCAGTAAGCAGCAGCAGCTCCTTGGCACGAGCAATTCGCAAGGAAATCAGATAATCAATCGGACTTTGTCCAAGCTCGCGCTTGAACATTCTCGACAAATAGCTGGCGCTGCAATCCAGCAGCTCGCTAAGGTCTTGCAGAGTTATACGTTCTTCAAAATGCTCCTGCATATAATGAATCGCCTGCGACACGAAATCCGCCTTGCGAGCCATTCCCGTCTGCAAGGCTGCTTGTTCAGCAAGCTCGTGAACAAATTGGTAGAACAATGCTTTAATAGGCAGAAGCTCCGAGGCATCGCCCATGCTCCATTTTCCAAACATTTGCCGGACCTTGTCCAGCAGCTCCACCGGAGAAGTCGGTACAAAGCCGAACTGCAACGAAAAGGCATTGTTCCGCTCAAGCAGTTGGACCCATTCCTTGCGCGCAGGCAGCGGAAGCGCCGCTTTGTACAGAATCAAATAATACTCCAGAAACGTTTCGGGCAGGATGTCCAGGCACATGCCTTTGCCGCCATGCAGCAGGTGGAAGCGGTCTGCCTTCATTTCCGTCCCATCCAGCCTCAGCTTTGCCTTCCCCCGCGTCGTCAGCATAAATGCGCTGGCAGGCAAACGATAGGAGCGAAGCTCCTCCCCGTCCTCCAGCAGCATTCTCCTTATATCCAATATTTGTATGGATGCGCAGTTCCAGAGCTTCAAATATTCGATCCTGTTCAACATCGCTTTCATCCTGCCTTTCTCCGGGGCTTGGCCCTAACAAGCCGCCAGTTTCATTCCATCGTTCAGAATACCCAGCTTCTATTATAGTAGAACCTTTTTTACGTAAACAACGCCTTTTTGCGGATGCCGCTTTCAGACACCAATGGTATAGTGGAAAATATAGAAGGATATTGGAAGGGAGCTCACAAATGATCAAGCATAGAATTATATTGATCGGTCATGGAAGCATTAGCCAAAAGTATGTAGAGGCGCTGAGCCGACTTAAACAGGCGCAAATTGTCGGGGTGGTGGGAAGAAGCGAGGCACGTGCGCGCGCCTATGCCGAATCGGTGGGGATCGGCAGCTGGGGCATTGACCTTGCAGACGTAGCCCGCCGTACAAGCGCAACAGCGGCGATCATATGCACGCCTAATGCCGCTCATTACAAAGGCGTTATGGATGCTGCCAAGGCTGGATTGCATGTGCTTTGCGAGAAACCGCTCCACATCGATCCGGATAAACAGCGGGAGATGGTGCAAGCATGCGAGCAGCGCGACTTGAAGCTGGCCGTCTCTTACATGCGCCGGTTTACCCCGCATATACAATTTATCAAATCCTTTATTGAAGCCGGCGGACTCGGCCCAATCACCGTGCTCGATGTGGCGCTTAAGCATTACCGGGATGCAGCCTATTACGATTCCTGGCACGGCACGAAGGAAATCGACGGCGGCGGCCCTTTCATGCAGCAAGGCAGCCATATGATTGATTTGGCGGGCTGGCTCGGCGGCGGATTTGCAGAGGTGCTTTCCGCCAATCTGTTCCAAATTGCGCATGATATCGAAACGGAGGATCACGGCTATGCCGTTATTCGCTATCAAAACGGGGCTGTCGGTCTGATTGAAGCCTCCACAGGCTGCCTCGGTACAGGAAGCGACCGGATTGAGGTGACGGGGACGAAGGGCAGCATCGTTTTTGATTTCAGCGGCATCCAGTCCTGGCATGTGCCAGGGGCAGAGCAGCCTGCGGCGAAGCGTGAAGAGGAAGTCCATGATGTAAGCGAGCTCTTCCTCCGCTTGTGCACCGATTTCCTGCTTAGCATTGAACAGAATCGTAGACCTTATGTCGACGGCACACAAGCTCTTGCCGCCACTGAGCTTATTGCGTCTATCTACAAAAAAGCGGGCGCCCCGGTACGCATGTTTTCATAGCAGCAACGGTCAGACGAGAGAAAAACAAACAACTTCAAGCAAGCTCCATTTCATAGCTTTATCTCCACAGCTTAGGTATACTATATGGAAATAGCAACTTACTTCCAGATTCACTATAAAGAAGGGGAGCGTTCCGTCCATGCCAACAAGCAACCTGACAGAGCCTGTCAATCCCAGAATGGAGGCTATCCGGCAGCTGCTGGATACTCATTTCAAGCAATCCGACTTCAGAAGCATGGCTCAACGTTACATGGCGTACAAGCAGCAGGAAACGACCGTATGGCCGGAGCTTACCAGGCTGACCCATTTGATGCTGGGCGGTACATCGTCTGAAATCGCCGCCGCTTCCGCACAAACGGAGCTTATGATCCTGAGTCTGGATATATTGGACGATCTGCAGGACCAAGACCATTTTGAGCCTCCTTGGATGAAGGATAACAGCGCGCTGGCCATGAATTGCGCATCCAACATGATGCTTGCCGGCTTATACGGACTTTCAGGCAAGCCTGCCCACCCCAAAATATTCGAGCTGCTCGTTAATGCCCATAACGGGCAACATCTGGATCTGTCCGATGCGGCGAAGGATGAAGAGCGCTATTTGGAAATCGTATCAGGCAAGTCTTCCTCTCTAATCAACCTGGCGATTCAAATGGGGTATCAGCTTCTTGAGCGTCGGAGCCCCTCCATTGAAGCGCAGCTTGACGAGTTCGCCAATTGCATCGGCATAGCCGCACAGCTCCAGAACGATTTAAAAGGGTTAACCACCTTGAAAAGCAGGAATGATCTTGTCAATCGTAAGAGCACGCTTGCTACCTTGTTCCTTCTGGATCTCTGCTCGGTCGATTTCCCGCTTCTCAAGCAGTACTATGACGGAGAATGCGGACTGGACGATTTGATACAGCAGAAGCCGCTGCTCGTCGCTTTTATCGAGCAATCCGGAGTCACCGCCTACATTTCAGCTGTCCAGCAGCTATACGTCAATCGTGCGGATGAGATTTTGTCAGGCTTGGAGCTGCAGCAGCCGTGGGCTGATCAGTTTAAAGCCATTACCTATATTTAACTGGAGTTTACATGATGAATATCCACGAGGATTTAATTTTCTGGAATCAGGCGACTGTCGCTATTGGAGATATTCGCCTGATTCGCATTCCGGCCAATGCGGACCCCAGCTATTATCGCCTTCCTGCCGACTGCTTTCTCTATATGCTCAAGGGGCGCGCACGCGTCTTCTTAAATGATCGGCTATACCGGCTGAACGGCAATAGCCTGCTTCATGGCGTCAAGGGGATGTCCCTCCTTGTAGAAACGGAGGAAGCGCTGGAGATGATCCTCCTCTTCTACAAGGCAGTTCTCCCCGCGCACGACAAAACGTCCTCCCAGCCAACGCATGCAACAAGCGCTCCTGACCGCGTTCCATTCTCGTTCTCTCCCCTATATCCGGCAGAGCTAAGAGAAACGTTGGAGCGCATGTTTCGGGCCTGGAACGGGGCGACCCAAATGGAGAAGCTGCAGGCGAAATCGCTTTTTTATCATTTTGTGTATCAGCTTCACTGGCAAATGCAACGCGATCAGCTGCTTGGCAAAAAGCCAAGCCTGCTCGACCAGGCGCTGGCTTATATGCATGATCATTTTAATCAGCCGATAACCGTTGAATCGATTGCCGACACGCTGCATTGCAGCACCCGTTATTTAAACCGCCTGTTTACGGAGACGCTGGGGGAAAGCCCCGTTCGGGTTTTGACAAAAATTCGGATGGACAAAGTGGCGCATCTGTTAGCCAGCACCGATATGACCTTGCAGCAAATTGCCGAGAACACAAGCTATTCCGATGCTCGCGTATTAAGCCGCATATTCAAAAAACAATTTTCGATGACTCCTACACAGTTTAGAGAGGAGCAGATGCACCCATTAGTTCCGAAATGGTCACCTAGAAACGCCGATCATGTCATTGGCGATGATTCTCCCCGCTGCTATACTGAGAATGGTTATCAACATAATTCCATGTATCGTCGAAAGGGAGAATTCAGCATGTTTACTCGTTCCAAACCATCCATCGCCGCCATTATGTTTTTGTGTTTCGCGGTGCTGCTGGGAGGTTGCGCCAATACAAACGGCAATGAAGCAGCCACATCGCCGGCGCCTTCACCGGCTCCGACAGCCGAGGCAGAAAAGCCTACTGTCCGGTCATTTACAGACGCCTTCGGAACTAGGGATATACCTGCAAATCCGCAGAAGATCTATTCGATCGGCGCAACCTCCGCACTGCTGGCGCTTGGCATACAGCCTGTGGGCGCCCCACAATACGAGGTTGGCCCCGACTACTATTTAAGCAACTATTCGACTCCCGTCAACATTGTCGGCGATTACCCGCCCAATTACGAAGCTCTTCTGGAGCTGCAGCCCGATCTTATCGTGGCATCCGGCTACATTGATCAGGAGGTATACGAGCAGCTGACCAAAATAGCTCCAACCGCAACCTTTGAGTGGATGGGTACGGATATATATGACCAATTCACTCAGGTAGCCGAAATTGTCGGCAAGCAAGAGGAAGCCGCTGAGTGGATTAAAGAGCATCAGGAGCGCGCGGTTGCAGCCAAGGCCCAGATTGCCGATTCCGTAAGCGCAGACGAAACGGTATCTATTCTCTGGATCATGGAGGATACTTATCATGTCGTCGGCAACCGAAACCTTGGACATGTGCTGTACAATTTGCTTGGCCTCAAGCCGTCTGCCCTGATTCAGAAGCAAATCGACGGCAACAATGGCGACCTGGTCTATACCGACCCGCTTTCCCTCGAGACGCTGCCCGATTACGATGCCGACCGCATCATTGTCATGATCTCGGACGTACAAGCGGGAGCCGCTGACAACTTTAAGGCGATGCAAAAAACAAGCCTCTGGAAAAATCTCAAAGCGGTCAAGAACAATCAAGTATACGAGGTGCCTTACGATAAATGGTGGTCGTACACCATCTTCTCGGCCGATGCCCTGCTTGCTGACGCCGTCAAGCTATTCGACAAATAACCGAGAATGGCACCGGCCATTCAGCTTCGCTGCGCGGCCATAAACGCTACAAAGAACCGCCCAATCCCCTGCAAGCCAGGGGTTGAGGCGGTTCTTTTTTGGGGTGCGCCGGGAAATAGGGATACAATGCCACCCCAAAAAACATTAGGGACACCCCAATCATATTTGGGGTAAATTACTAGAGTTAATTTGGTATAATAGAACTATTCTCAAACACGTTAAGGGGGACTTCAGAAAATGTGGACAAAGAATTTTAAGGAAACGGCCCTGCAATTGTCGAAAGTCAACGGAGCAAGCGCTCAAGCTAACCTGATTCATAAGCAATCCGCACTATCTTCTGACCAACGCGCCGCTCTTAAAGTGGCTTATACTGCTCCATCAACTAGCAAAACATCCGCAGATTTTTGGGGGT
Source organism: Paenibacillus sp. SY21-1 (assembly GCF_005222705.1). Lineage (GTDB taxonomy): Bacteria > Bacillota > Bacilli > Paenibacillales > Paenibacillaceae > Pristimantibacillus. The sequence continues at coordinate 192,300 of NZ_STGF01000001.1, forward strand.
AGCATGATATGTAAAGAGCCTGACTCCAAGTCAGGTTCTTTTTTTATAAACTTGTCGAGAGGGTTATAGTAAATGCAAATTTTCAAGATAAGACCGCTCATTTACACAATGCTTTTGTTGATGTTGGTATGGACAAGCTACATTACCTTTAAACATCCCTATCTTGGCATAGGACTTTCCCAAAACGAGCAAAATCAATGGTTTATATCAGAATTTTATAAGGACGGTATTGCAGAGAATGCAGGATTGGAATTAAACGATATTATTATTTCTATTAATGATCGGAAGCCCGAAAATCACCCATCTGCTATTAAATTTTTCACTATTGAGCAAGCCTATACGGTAGATATCAGCAGAGGCGACACTATACATAACTTTAATTTTGCACACTCGTTTAGCTCGTTGACTTTTAGGTATGCAATGGTACTTACCAGCGCTTTATTGTTTTTTTCATTAGCGGCGTTTACAGCTCAGCGTGTCATCCATTCAAAAACAGGAAATTCGCTTATTGCCACCTTCCTGACCATGGGAATTGTTTTTTTATGCGCTGAAGCATCCTCTAGAGAGGACATTGCGTCCAGAATTCTGGTATACTCCTTTATGTCCGCCGTCCCTTTTGTATTTGCTAAATTTATCTATCATTTTTTAACACAAAAAGGGTACAAGCTATATTCTTATGAACGTGTAAATGCTTTTCTATGGTTAATGATTGCGCTGGCTGTAATTCGAATCATTTATTTCTTTGATTTACCGTTGCATATCTATCACGTAATTGATCGGACCGTAACCCTGCTATCATTTTCCGCAGGTTGTCTGCTGGTCATGAATCTTTTGCTCGCCGTTTACTTGAAAAATAGACTGGAATATTCATTTTCCGCCTTAATTGTAAGAATTGTTTTGCTGGCGTTCGGATCTTCCTTTATTCCTTATTTGCTGTTAGCTGTCATGCCGGATATTATCGGTTACCCATTAGTCTCGTATTCCAGAGCATTTTGGTTTATTTTGCTCTTTCCGCTCAGCTTTGTCTATTTTGCTGTCAAATACAAGCTTGTAGAGCACACTCCATACATAAGATCCTTATTCTCCCCTCACCATCATCAAGTACTGTCGTTCAACCGGCTGCTGGCGGAATACGGGCGTACGAATGCGCTTAACGAATGGGAAAAGGAACTGTTTCCTCGATTTTGCAAGGTACTTAGGCTTCAGGCAATTGGACTGCACATTGTGGATCAAGAAAACGTGAGACTTTATCGCTATGGCCCAATGGAGGAAGAAGAGCTTGTAAAAGCTTTTGCAAAGGAACGCCGCCCGGACCATTTGTACCAAATTTACGCGATTCAATCCAAGTTTGATTTAACCAGCCACTTAATCATTAAACGCGAGCTCCCAGCCAAGTCTATCGGCAAGGAACAGCAGCAATGTATTGATGTGCTAATTGCATGGCTCAGCATCACGCTGGAAAATATGTACCTGTCCGAAAAACTGTCCCTAAAGGTCGAGAATCTGATGACCGAAACGGCGGCTGCTTCCGAACAAAAGGGAGAGCATGCGCTCTGGTTTAGAAAAACGCTCTATCAAATGCAGGAAAAGGAACGCAGAAGAATTGCTTCAGAGCTTCATGATACCGTCATGCAAGATATTTATTTTGCCAGACAACGAATTTCCGCCATCCGCAACAGCGCCACCTTACCCGCTCCAACTGACGAACAGCTTGTTGAACTGTCGGAATACCTCGATGTGATTAATTCCAGTCTGCGCGACGCCAATTTTCAGCTCTACCCCCATCTGCTCAAGGAGGTCGGCTTTACCGCCACAATCTCCAACCTAATAGAGGACGAACGCGTACATGCCCCGTTTCAGCTTACGCTTCGAATTGAACAGAAGAACGAATGGGATCGACTTGATTCCGATACGCATCATCATTTGTTCCGCATTATTCAAGAACTGCTGTCCAACGCCCGCAAACATGCCGGAGCCGAGCAAGTAAGCCTTCACTTGTACATAGATGAACACAACTTTATGATGAACTACCGGGATGACGGAGCTGGCTTTGACTTGAATCTAGAGCACGACGGGGCAGGCCTTCGCAATATTTTGCATCGAACCCATAGCCTGGACGGCACTATGCAAGTAAAAACCGCGCTTCTTCAAGGCGTATGGTTAACAATATCACTACCGGAGAAGGCAGGTTATTCATATGAGCAAGTCTATTAAAGTAATTGTCATTGATGACCATCCTGCAATGGCTCTCGGCATTTCCAGAATTTTAGAGCAGGTACCGCATATTGAAGCAGTCGGTGTCGCCACTTCGGGACAAGAAGGAATTGAACTAGTCGAAAAAGAGCAGCCCACCGTCGTCATACTCGACTTAAATTTACCCGATTTGGCAGGCGTCCAATTGGCGGCCATACTTAAGGAAGATCATCCGGCCATACATATCATTGTCCATACAGCCTATGACTATGAGCCTTACTTTAACAAGCTGGTACAAAGCGGGGTAAGCGGGATTCTGAATAAAAACGCAATGCCGGAGGAAATCATCGAAATGATTCAAGCTGTCGTTCGCGGCTTCACAATCGTACCCCTGCCCTTATTTCGCCAGCTTCAATTGCAAAGGCCGGATGACGTTAAGCTTTACTGGGAAGCCGATTTGTCGCCGACAGAGCAGAAAATCCTCATGATGATTGCAGATAAGCAGACCAACAGCAAAATTGCAGGTATTATTCACATGAGTGAAAGCTCGGTTGAGAACTATTTGAAGAAAATTTACCGTAAGCTGGGCGTACGCACAAGGGCCGAAGCTATCGCCAAAATGAAAAGCGACAACCGTTTTCAAAAATAAATGTAGCTCAACAACCCAAAATAGCATAAACCCTTCAGCTTTCAAGCATCAACTCCCTTTTTGCCAATGAAGCGGCATGCGGAGCTGATGCTTTCTTGTTGCATGAGTACAAGCGGACTGCGCATAGGCTTCCTATATAGCATTGGAATGGAAGGTGATCCGATGACGAAGGCCGCTTCCATTGTCATTTTTCCGGCAGGCGGATGGAATAGCTTCAGTGAAATCTATGATAGGCTATTCCGCCAGTTCGCTCAGCAGTATAAGCTGTTTCTCGTCTCGGACGTTCAAGTGGCCGACGCTCCGGCAGCGTTAACCGTCATTTCGCTGCTGCAAGCGAAAGAGCTGGACTGGAGCAGTTCAGCGGCGGCAGTGCTGCATCCTTGCTGGGTGCAGACGGTTCTTGCAGCCGGCCCCTCGAAGCTTATTGCGCTGCTAGACCCTCCACAGGCGGATGAACCGCCCCTCTGGGGCAAGTGCCGCGCCTGGTTAAGCGGGCATGCCGATATAATGGTTACAGGAATTGAAACCTACTACTTGGAGCTGGCCTTTCGCTCCGAGCTGGTATTTCTGCTGGATAACCGCGATGAACTTAATGAGCTGCTGGTGCGGCAAGCGATTGGCTGGATGCTTGAAGGCTTTGATCCGGCGGCGCTGGAGAGGCTTCAGCATCGCTGCCTGGCGGAAGGCTGGAACAAGCGGCTGCAGTCAAAACAGGAGGATTCGGACGCGCTTCGGCTGCAAGGGTTATTTTTCCATGCGGTTTACCGTTATTTTATAGGAGACCTTGATACGGCTGCCGACCAGACGCTCGCCGCATTCGAACAGGCCGTGCTGGAAAGCAACAAGGACGCGCTTGTTCTCTACTACCGTTTTCTATCTGCCATTGAACTGAAGCGCGGCTGGACGAGACAAGCGGTCCAGTCCTACAGCTTTTCTGCGGTCACCGAGCAGGAAAAAGGTTTTGTTGAGCGGATGGACCGTCTGCTCGGGGAGGGCAGAGACGGACTCGCGGCCGCTTGGCTTTATCGGCTAAACGACGACTACCGGCTTTCCCTTCGCCAGCTCGCACAGCTTCCGCCCGGTGAGGAAGCGATCCGTATGGCCGTAGAGCTGGAAACGGAGCGGGGAAATATCCGCCTGGCTCACGCGCTTCTGCAAAATGTAGACCGATCCCAGTACAGGATGCTGGACGGGACAGCGGCTATGCTCGCGGGGAGACGCCATGAAGCGATTCACGCTTTTTTGGAAGCCGCGGAGGAGCGTGAGGAGGCGCTTAACAATATTGTAGAAATGGCGCTGCTGGATACGGCCGCTGAGCGGCTTGCTCAGGCAGATGGCGGGGGAGGCAGATAGCTGGATGGTTAACGGGCGAATATGGCGTCGAAAAAGGACGGGAAACAAGCTGACTGCCATCATGCAGGTACACAATGAGCAAAACAAATATTTAGAGGCGGTACTCGCAGAATTATGCACCTATGTCGATCACATCGTCATCGTGGACGATGCCAGCACGGATGGAACAGCAGAGCTTTGCCGTTCATTCGGCAATATCGTGCAGCTGGTCACATTGCCTGACTCCCTTTTTGGCGAGGAGTGGAGGCTGCGGGAGCGCCTGTGGCAGGAGGCTGCCGCTTCGGAGCCCGACTGGCTGCTCTCCGTGGATGCGGATGAAATCTATGAGCGCCGTTTCAAGCGTACAGTCAGAGAACTGATCAATCAGGACGAATACGACTGGATTGCCGTCAAAATGTTTGATTTCTGGGATTCCCTGACCCACTACCGCGAAGACGAGTGGTGGAGTTTGCATAAGCGGCATACGATGACGCTGGTCCGCTTTTTGCCCGGTTATCCTTATCGTTACCCGCGCTGGGCGCATCACGTTCCCCGCCTGCCCGTTACGGCCGCCGCGCTGCCGGGCTTATGTACGGAACTTCGGGTCAAGCATTTGGGCTGGGCCGGAGACGAAGAGGCGCGCCGAGCCAAGTACGAGCGCTATATGCAGTTCGATCCGGAGGGTAAATGGGGCAGCCTGGGCCATTACGCATCCATTCTCGATCCCCAGCCCCGCCTCATTCGCTGGCAAGAGGATGAAGAGGAGGAGGACGCTTGAACGACATCGATTCGCACCGCTCCAGTGAGGCGCCCGTGTTCAAAAAGGCTGCGAGAGAAGCGTACAACATCGGAGACGGAACGGTAACTCTTTTGACTCACAGCTATCTCGACGCTTATACGCAAAATATTACCCGTCCGTTCGGGGGAGGACTTGAGCGTTACATTCACGCCTTATGCCAGACCATATCGGCCATGGGTTTGCGTCCCGTCGTCTATCAGCTTTCCTATTACGGCGCGTTTGACACCATTCATGAAGGCGTTAGGGTGCGCGGCTTCACCTATACCTTTGATCAAATCGGTCCTGCCTTCGAGGAAATGGCCGCAGAAGCGGAAGGCCTGATTATTTATGCCAGCTGTATTTGGCAGCCCATCCGCTATCTCCCGCTCAGCATTGGCATCTGTCACGGCATTAGCTGGGATCGCCACGATATGCCGCTGCAAGACAAGCAAACCATTGCTTCCACCATTCAATCCGCGGTCAGTCTGCTTGACCGGCTCGTTTCGGTCGATTCCCAGTTTCTCACCTATTGCCGCTCCGTCTGCGAATACGGTGACTCGGAGCGTATTGTGCTGCTTCCCAATTCCGTTGATACGCAATGGTTTGCGCCTGAGCCGGACCGGACAGCCATGGCCGAGCCTTCGTGCGACAGCCAGCAGCCGCAGGCCGATGCGATCCGTATTCTTTTTCCGCGTCGGCTTAGCTTTGAGCGCGGCATTGTGCCCATGATGCTGGTGACGGATGCCATTCTGCAAGAGTTCCCTGCTGCCGTAGTCGAATTTGCAGGAGAGCTGGTGGACAATACCACGATGGCGCTGGCCTTCCGCCTCTGGCAGAACAGCCACCCCCATAAAGACCGAATTGAACAAAAAACATACTCCTTTGAACAAATGCGCGATGCCTACCTGCAGGCAGATTTGGCGGTTATTCCAACCATTTTCTCCGAGGGCACGTCTCTTGCCTGCCTTGAAGCCATGAGCTGCGGCTTGCCGGTCGTATCCAGCAATGTCGGAGGGCTCAATGATATTGTCATTGACGGCTTGAACGGCCTTCTCGTCGCACCCCGTTCGACGGCGCTGCTTCAAGCGGTCCGCAGGCTGATACGCGATGCGCCGTTAAGGAAAACGCTGGGCGCTGCAGCCAGGCAAACGGCACTCGCTTTTGACGAACGGAAATGGCGGCAAAGCTGGACCTCCATTATCCAGGAGCAGCTGCACCGGCTGCATGGCGGTTGACCCGATTGGCCATCGATTCGCATTCGGCTCCCTCATCTATCGGGCATTCGCTTACAACGGGAAAAGCGCCGATACCGCGCGCAATTTCATTTCCGCCTCCGCGCCAAGCTCCGGCAGCCGCACCCCTGCCGCGCTGCGCGCCCGCGCGGCCATAACCGCCGCCAGCCCGGCTGCGGCGGCCCGCGACACCCACGGCTGCGCCGGCTCCGCCAGCGCGCAGCCAAACCGCTCCGCCGCAGCGCGCCATTCGGCAGCGGCGGCAGCAAGGACGCCCGCGGCAAGCTCCGCGGGCGCCCCTCCGCTTGCGTGCGCGCCATAGCGCGCCGCAGCGCGGCTATTCGGTGCGCAGCGCAGCAGCGCGCACCACAGCAGCGGCGGCATAGCCGCCGCCTCCGCTGCGCCGCCCTGCGGGCGCAGCGAGAAGGCCTGCCACGCGCGCACTCGTGGCAGGACCCTTGCCGCCGCGCTATGCGGCAGCGGCGGCAAGGGGGCCGCGCGGCGCTCCAGCGCGGCCAGGTACAGGGCGGCGCGGGGATGCCCGCTCCGCCAGCAGATGCGCGCGGCTTCCGTATCGCCGCGCTGCGCATAAAGCAGCCCGCGCCAAAAGCTGGCGTCCGGCTCCGCACAAGCGGCTGCAATCAGCCTCTCGGGCAACCGAGGCTTTTCATCCAGCCCTTTTGTCACCTCTTGCCGCGTATCGCCTTTCCCTTTTGCCCTGCAAAAGTCTACCTGCCCCTCGCCAGCTCTCCCCCTCTTACGGACACCAAGACGCTCCCCGCTATCGCTTTTTCCTTCCTCCGCATCAAGCCGCTCCAGCCCCATATCGGCAAGGCGTTCCAGCAAGTCGGGAGCCAGATGCCGAAGCTCCTCCTCCTTGTCTGGCTGCAGCAGCGCTTCAAGCGAAGAAAGCAACCCCTGTAAAAATCGGCCGTCCACCGAGCCGAGCAGCATGAGCCTTTCCCACGCCTGCCAGCAAGCCGGGTGCCGCTCCAGCACAGCGACATAGCTGCCGGCCGCCAGCTCCCATCGGTATGTCCGCTCATAGGCATAACCGGCGGCGCATTGCGTTCGCCAGCTTCCCGAGCCCGGCGCCGAGGAATAAAAGAAAGGCGCCCGGCCCACGCGCAGCGCCTTCTCCAGCACAATTGCCGCTTCCGCCGCCCGGTCCTGGTCCAGCAAAGCTGCCGCCAGCGCGTCATACAAATCGGGAAAATCCCCGTAACCGCGAGCGTCTAAGCCCAGCGCCGCCCAACGCTCCGCCTGCTCCGGAAGCCCCGCCAGCCGATGGGCATGGGACAGCTTTAACAGCATATCCGACTCGTAGCCTTCACGACCGTTCTCCCCGGCGGCAAGCGGCTCCAGCCAGTGTATCGCTTCATGCCAGCGTCCATACGTAAAAGCCTCCGTACCCGCCGCATAGCGCAGCACGGCGTTGTCCGGCTGCCGCTCGAGCGCCGCCCGAAGAATGCGCGCGTTTCGTTCGGCCTTTTGCCGCTCCGCCATAACCGACGGCCGATAACCCTCATGCCAAATGACTATCGGCGCATAACGCAGCGCGGCTTCGCCGAACGCCGCTACAGCCGTAGCGACCTCCTCATGAATGGCACCTGCGAACCGGATACGGCTGTCATTGCGAAATAGCCGGCATACCGCATCGGCAATGTAGCCGCCCTCGCCGTCTTTCCCTTGCCCCTCTGCAAGCTCGCCAAAGGTGCCGTCACTGCCCGTTCCTCCGGACGGCTTGCCCGCAGCCTCGTCTTTAAGCCAGCTGCATAGCTGCACATAATAACCGTAACAATCCGGGGAAGATAACAGCTCCTCCCATACGTCAAGCCTTGTCTCAGCCAGCGCTTCATCCGCATCCAGCACGAGCACCCATGGCTCAGCGGCCAGCTCTAGGCTTCTATTGCGCGCAGCGGCAAAATCGTCTTGCCACTCCATCGAATACAGCCTTGCCCCGTATTCGGCCGCAACGTCAGCTGTACGATCATTTGAGCCTGTATCGACTATGACCATTTCCGAGACGAACGGAGACGCCGAAGCTAAGCATCGCCCCAGTCGCCTCTCCTCGTTGCGTACAATCATGCATAGCGTGACGGGCGGCTTGATTGGTTTGGTCATCTCTTACCCCCATAGAAAAGGAGACGGCGTGCCAGTTCCACAAGCGGCTGGAGCGTCAGCTTAGTATCATGCAGCCTGTCAAATGGTCTCCTCCGTGCTTATTGCGGTACGTCCCAGCCTTCCTTACAGGGCATTGCCAAACGCAGAGCTGCCAAGGCAGCCGTTGACACGCCGTTCCCGACGCGTCGGGACTTCCCAAGCATGGACTGGAGCCGTTCCAAGTGTAGATCCGCCCGTTCGCACATTTCACTCAGCAACCCCTTTGCTCCTGCGCTTCCTCCAGCCATGCCGGCATCCCGCTCAATCTGGCCTGTGGCTCCATTCCCATTGCCCGCTGGCTCCCCTTCCCACTCGGCTGCGCGCTCCTTCCGGTCTGTTGTCCTTGTCGTTTGAGCTCCCTGACGTTCAAACCGGCCAACCAGCGCCGCGAATTCTCCTCCAAGCCGCTTGTGCTGCCGAAGCCATTGAAGAGCCGCGTCCTCGCATTCCGTCGCCAGCAGGATAACCGCAACCTTCTCGACCGCCTCCACTGCTGGACATGTCAGACGGGTCGTCAACAGCTGCGCCAGTTCTGCCTGCTGTCCGGTTTTTCGCATGTAGTGACATAATCGATACAGGGGAGGGTTAAAACCCGAATAATGGTGGAGCGCAAGCACATAGGCGTCAGCCACCCCTTGCCCATCCAGCAGCGCTTCCTTGATTCGGCCAAGCAGGTAAGCGGTGCGATAGGTTCCGATACCATCCTCCGTGTGATATTGAGGCGGCGCAGCCCCCAGCTCCAGCGTGCGTTCAGCCCGCTTTGCCGCCGCATGCAGCCGACCGGCTTCCGCAAGCGCAACCGCTTCATAATGGCACATGTCCGAATAGTCGGGGTATGCCGCCGCGCCCTCAGCCGCTGCCTGTACAGCTTCAGCGGCAAGCCCGAGCACCAGCAAGCAGCGCACCTCGTATTTTACAATGAGATGGGCATAGCTTAGCTCCGCAAAATCCGCCTGCCTCCGCGCCGTGCGAAAAGCTCCCAGAGCCTGCCTGGCATTACCGACGCGCAAATGCTCGACTCCGATATTGTAGTGATGGAAGGTAACCTCCGGCTCCTCGCGAATAGCCTGCTCAAGCAGCTTCATATTGCGTTCCAGCTTATTTTTGCTTGCCACCTGATCTGGCTTGTAGCCATAATGAATAATTTTAGCTTCGGTCAGCCGAAAAATAGCATGAGGCCATTTGCGCAGCACCGATGCCGCTATTTGCTCATGTATTTTTCCCTCAAAGCGGATGTCGGGATCACGTCGAAACAGGCGCAGCACCGGATGAACCGTACCGCCGCGCATATCGTCCCCAAGCACATTCCATATTTGCAAAAACAGACCTTGCGCATCGGTTCCCCGAAGCGTTTGGCGCAAGCCGGCGCACGCACTCGAATCCAGCTCTTCATCCGCATCCAAAAACAGTATCCAATCGCCGACCGCCTGCTCGACCCCGATATTGCGCGCTTTGGCAAAATCCCCTTCCCAATCGGCATGAATGACGTTTGCTCCAAATTGCCTGGCAATGGCTGCCGTCCTGTCGCTGGAGCCTGTATCCACGACAATTATTTCGTCCGCTATGTTCCGGGCACTGGCGAGACAGCGCGGCAGCTGCTCCTCCTCATCCTTAACGATCATACACAAGGAAACGAGCCTAGACGCCTGCGCCATTTCTCCTCCTCCTTTGCGTTCCGTTCCAACTCGTCTTCCACCCCAGCCCGTTCAACTCCACAAGCGCCTTCTCTAATCGGTTCGCGTCAGGCTCGGCCCAGCCCCCATCCCAGTTCGGACTCGCCGCGCGGATCGTCGGTGCCGACTTCAGTCCCTGTAGGGCCACTTGGAGGCAAGCGGCTGCAGCGCCAAGGCGCAAACGGTCAATATCCGGCTTTCGGTTCCGCTGCTCTCCACCATTGCCCGGCTCGCCGCCTTCCCGCGATTCCCTCTCCAGCGCCTGTTCATATAGGGCAAGCGCCTCCGCATACAGCCCCTTGTCGTACAGCAGCTCGCCAAGACGCAGCGAATGCGCGGCGCTTAGAACGCCATCCTTGGCGTAACGGTTTAGCATCAGATCGGCAGCCGCGCTGCAATAGCCTTCATCGTACAGCAGCTCTTCAACATACAGCTCCAGCATCTCATGCCCTCCGGCGAGCCTTTTCGCCAGCTGCGTTAACCCAAGCCCCGCTGCCTTCTCCAGCCATTTGTGCATAGCAAAGAAGTGATTGTCCGCCCAAAGCTTTTTATCCATAAAATGTTCCTTGCCCGCCAAAGCGAACAGCGCCTCCACCTCTTCCGGTGTTGCCATTCCGCTCTGACTCCATCTCTTCTCCGCCCTCGCCTGCCAAGCCGCTTCTGCTATAGAGCCGCCCCGCTGCCAGGTATAGAGAGTCAGGCATATGGACATGTTTAGCCAATCATCTTGATGGCCTTCTTGATCTCCCTGTTCCAGTACGGTTAATAATAAAGCTTCAGCTTCGTCATATCGCCCGCAGCTGCCCATGAGCTGCGCCACCGCTATAGCCTCTTGGAGCGTAACCCGGTCGCCGTCATGCCGCCCCTCCAGAAGCTTGCGCCAGAGCGGCAATGCAGCCTCGGCGGCTCCAATGTGCAACAGGCAGCGCGCCACTAATCGATTCGGCTGCGGCGATTCGGCTGCCAGCTCTGTAAGCCGCTCCTGGATGCGTTCATCAGTCATGCCTTGGAGCTGGAGTGTGCAGGCCAGACCGCACAGCGCAGCCTCCCAGCAAGGACGCAGACTTAATGTCTGTTCATATGCCGCCTTGGCCTCGTCTATTTGTTCCAGTAACAGCAGCGTATCGGCAGCCTTGCAGCATGACAGCCAGCTGGACGCTCCCGCTTCCGCGATAAAGGCATGGGCAATTGCTCCTGCCCGGATTGCTTCCTCATAGGCGAAAATGGCCCTGACGGACATGCCTTGAGCCTTCATGGCATCACCGTACAGCATATGCAAATCCGGGTAGCCCCCGTAGCGCTCCAACTCGCGGCTCAGCAGGCTGGCAGCCTCCTCCGCACGCTGCAGCTGCAGCAGCGTCTGCGCATAATCCTTTACAAGCGTAGAACGATAAGGCGCATGAAGGGCCGTCAAATCAATCGATTTGCCAAAGGCTTTGACCGCAGCCTCCACTTGACCCAGTTGGCATAGCGACACTCCAAAATTGTACAGGCAAAAAGGATCATCGGGACGACTCGCAAGTTGTCCCTCTATGATCCTGAGGTTTCGCGCAGCTTTGTTTTTTTTGTCCATAACTGCGGGCCTGTAGCCATCATGCCGAATGAGCAGTCCGCTTGCGCTAGGCGGTCCGTCAATATCGGCCAGCTCGCCCGACCGTTTACGCCAAACGAGCTGCTCGTGAATTGCTCCCGTATAAAAGTAGCCGCGATCGGCCCGGAATAGCCTTACCGCTTCGCTTTCTAAGGTGTACCAGCCGGTGCCGTCCAGCTCGTGCTCCATTCTCAGACGCATAGCGCGTGATTCCGCTCCCCGAAGCTCGTTCCGAAGCCTGCCGCCCGCCTCCGATGCGGCGACCAGCCATTCGTCGGCATCCAGCGCAAGCACCCATATGGTACGCGCGTGATCCAAAGCGATATTGCGCGCTTTAGCAAAATCGTCCTCCCATGCCGCATGAATAACTCTCGCCCCATACTTGCGCGCAATGTCGACCGTTTGGTCGGCAGATCCGGTATCGACAACTAGAATCTCGTCTGCGAACGCCTTTACGCTGTCCAGGCAACGCCCAATAACATCCGCCTCATTACGCGCAATAATATGAACTCCTAGCAGCATGGCCAGACCCTCCACAACCTGCATGATTTATTGGCAAAACACGCTTACGTGCCTTGGCCGTTAAAATAAACATCAACTGTCGTCCCCAGGCCAATAATGCTCGAGCGGTAAGCCAGCCTAGTATATTTAAGGAAACGCTGCGGCACCAGCACATCGACGCCACCAACCGCAATGCCCGTTACCGAATCCACATCCGTGTACCAGTTCAGCCCGTTTGCGCTAATCTCCACGCGGGCATCGGCTCTGTTGACTCCGGGTCCCCTGTTGTATACAAAAAAGGAATAAGTGCCAAATACACTGGTCGTAACCGCCGGCAGTGCGGTAAAAGCCGTCGCCGTAGGCAGGTTAAGGGTGCTCGTTTCCTGGAAGCTTTTTTGCGATATCGAGGTAACGCTGCTTAGCGTGCCTCCCGTAATCGTCGCTCCTAACACCGCATTGACAGTGTTTAACGTCCCTCCAGTAATGGTGGCTCCTAGCACACTTCCCACTGTTCCTAGCGTTCCGCCCGTAATCGTCGCTCCAAGCACACTGCCTACTGTTCCTAGCGTTCCGCCCGTAATCGTCGCTCCAAGCACGCTGCCTACCGTTCCCAACGTTCCTCCGGTGATCGTTGCGCCAAGAATAGCCCCTACTGCGCTTAGTGTCCCTCCTGTTATGGTAGCCCCAAGCACACTGCCTACTGTTCCTAGCGTTCCGCCCGTAATCGTCGCTCCAAGCACGCTGCCTACCGTTCCCAGCGTTCCTCCGGTGATCGTTGCACCAAGAATAGCTCCTACTGCGCTTAGTGTTCCACCCGTAATGGTTGCCCCAAGCACGCTTCCTACTGTTCCTAGCGTTCCGCCCGTAATGGTTGCCCCAAGCACACTGCCTACCGTTCCCAACGTTCCTCCGGTGATCGTTGCGCCAAGAACAGCTCCTACTGCGTTTAGTGTTCCACCCGTAATGGTTGCCCCAAGCACGCTTCCTACTGTTCCTAGCGTTCCGCCCGTAATCGTCGCTCCAAGCACGCTTCCTACTGTTCCTAATGTTCCTCCGGTGATGGTCGCTCCAAGCACACTTTCCACTGTTCCCAACGTTCCGCCGGTAATCGTGGCCCCTAATACAGCTCCTACCGTGCCAACCGAACTCAACGTTCCTCCCGTAATGGTTGCGCCAAGAATAGCCCCTACTGCACTTAGTGTTCCTCCGGTAATGGTGGCCCCAAGCACACTTTCTACCGTTCCAAGCGTTCCGCCGGTAATCGTAGCTCCAAGCACACTGCCTACTGTCCCTAGCGTTCCACCGGTAATCGTGGCTCCCAGTACACTTCCAACGGTTCCCAACGTTCCGCCGGTAATCGTAGCTCCCAAAACAGCCCCTACCGCGCCCAGCGTCCCTCCGGTTATTGTAGCTCCAAGCAAGCTATCCACCGTGCCTACTGCACTTAACGTGCCTCCGGTAATCGTAGCTCCAAGCACACTGCCTACTGTCCCTAGCGTTCCGCCAGTTATAGTAGCGCCGAGTACTGAACCTACTGTACCCAATGTTCCACCCGTAATGGTGGCTCCCAATATGGCTCCTACCGTACCTAACGTACCACCAGTGATCGTCGCTCCGAGCACTGACCCCACCGTTCCCAGGGTTCCTCCCGTTATCGTTGCGCCGAGCACGCTTCCTACTGTCCCCAACGTTCCTCCGGTAATGGTGGCTCCTAACACGGCTCCTACCGTTCCCAGCGTCCCTCCGGTAATCGTTGCGCCTAGAACGCTATCCACTGTGCCTACCGCACTTAACGTTCCGCCCGTTATGGTTGCGCCAAGAATAGCCCCTACAGCACTTAGCGTTCCTCCAGTAATTGTGGCACCAAGCACTGACCCTACTGTGCCCAGAGTTCCTCCGGTGATGGTGGCGCCAAGTACGCTGCCCACTGTTCCCAACGTTCCGCCGGTAATCGTAGCTCCTAGTACAGCACCCACCGTACCGAGTGTACCTCCGGTAATGGTAGCTCCAAGCACCGAGCCTACCGAACCCAACGTTCCGCCCGTAATCGTCGCACCAAGCACGCTTCCTACTGTACCTAGCGTTCCTCCGGTAATAGTCGCTCCGAGAACGCTGCCGACAGTCGTAATCGTTCCTGCCGTAATGGTGACGCCCATTATATTGCTAATGGTTCCGTCTAACATAATATTCAAAATGTTTCCGCTGGTGTCTGTAGCCAGCGCTCTTGCCGTTAACGTATTATCTTGGCCGAATATTAAGGTGCGTAAGTTATCGGGATTAGGGTTAAAAGTTGAAAAATTAGGCATCCTCCGCTCACCTTTTTCCTATTAAGTAGATACTTTCTCCATGCCTGATTACTTGGTTTTTTGCGCTTGATAATAGACTTGCAGCTTTGTCGGTTGTCCCTTCTGAAGGGATTTCACCATTAGCCGGGTAAAACGCATAAACTTGGCCGGAACTACCACGCGCGTAATTCCGCCGCTCACCACATCCTCTTGATCAACAGCGTAATCTTTACCGTTAGGTCCAATCTCCACTCTAACCGATGCGGGATTCTCTCCCTCATTAACAATCGCATAAGAGTAGACTGCCTTGTTGGTCGTGTCTTGGGCAGGCAGTGGGCGGTATTGATCACTCGTATGGATATCCCGATACACCGTCTCGCAAAAACGCGAAACCCGGCAACCCGGTTTTCGTTTGCGAGGACAGCATACCGGCTTGCGCCTTGGCTTCTCTGACCGTGACGGAACAGGCCGGACCGCGCACTTGGCAGGGCTTGACCTTGCACATCGCTTTATCGACTTGCGCATATCCTCTCTTCCTCTCTTGTCGATGCTGAAATAATGTATGTGGCGCTCAGCCTGTTGGAGACGGCTGATTGGCTATTTGCCATTGGCCTAATTTCAATTGCAGAGCCTTCTCCCTATACAATTCTTTGAGTAACGACATATTCTATTGCATGCATTCGACACGATATAGCTGAGAGGTGACTTATGACCAACAATTCTGTATTTAATACCGAAAAACAACCGCTATACATGCTCATCAATAACACGTACAGCGCTCCCGCCGCCGTCGCCCCTCCCGATGCCAGCGCCGCCTTATCCGGACAGCTTTATGTGGTGACAACCGGAAATGCGGCCGTCGGAGGCGGAGCCAGCCAGTTAACGCAATTAACCAATCCGAATGGAAGCGGCAAGTCCCTATACGTATCCAAAATATCCGGCGGTGTGACGGCGGCAGGCTCGCTTATTGTTTATTCCGGCGGTACGGTAACCGGCGGCACAACCCCTACTCCGTTTAACTGCCAGTTGGGCAATGCAACGGCCAGCGTCGCGACAGCCCGTGTCGTATCGGGAAGCATTACGGGTTCTCCTACAACAATTATGTCCATGCCTATGGCGGCAGGCATGTTCGCGCTTGATTTTACAGGCGGAATTATCGTGCCACCAAACTCGGTAATTACCTTGGCCTTAGGTCCCGGAGCTCTAACCGCTGCTACAAACATAATGTGGTGGGAGGTTTAACATGCCGAACTACCATCCATTTAACACCTCCAAATCCGTCCTTTATGGCAATGCCGTTAATGCATACACCAAATCAGCTACGGATGCACCAGCCTATAGCAAGGCCACACTGATTGGCCGGCATTTTGCAACCAGCGCTTCCAATAGCGTTAACCTGGGCTTGCTAGGCGGAACCGTCATTAGCTCGATTCGTTTAGATAATCCTGCCGGAAGCGGCACAACTCTATGCATTTCCAGCATTGGCGGCACTGTAACGGTATCGCTTAGCCTGTTGTCCAGCTTTTCAGGACAAGTGCTGTTAAATGGAGGAGGAACCTTGAGCTCGCCTTCAAGCTCTCCGGCGCCCAGCCTCCTTCTTGACAGCGGCGTTACAAGCGCTGCTACCGTAACCTCCTCCGTAAGCGCCATAAGCGGCGGTACCACCTTTATGTCGTTTCCTATATTCCCGATTCCTTTTCGTTTTATATACAACGGCGACATCCTCATTCCAGCCGGACAATCCTTTGTGGCTAGCGTACAAGGCTCGTTATCCCTGCTAGGTTTATTGGCTACACAAGTCAACATGACATGGTGGGAGTATTGATTTTTGCATATTTACACACATTCATTCAGAACGAGATTCATAATTTTATTTTTGTATATTTCAACACTATATTTAACTTGGAGATTCATTTGCCTTTCTACGAAATATAGATGAAAAAACCTTTATATTATTAGGTTATTCAAACTAAATGATGAAACAAAAATCCATTTCTGCACAATCAACTATTTCATATTAACAACCTTTTTATCTTGAATTACAGATTTGAATAACTAAAATCAACTAAACACTGGGGTAAGACGACTTCGCGCTAAAAAAGTAAGGTTAGTAAGATAAGCGACTGTGGCTCGTCTTTTGGAGTCCGTAAAAGCAATATTAGTAAGATAAGTGACTGTAGATCGTCCTTTGAAGCCCGTAAAAGCAATATTAGTAAGATAAGTGACTGTAGATCGTCTTTTGAAGCCCATAAAAGCAATATTAGTAAGATAAGTGACTGTAGATCGTCTTTTGAAGCCCATAAAAGCAATATTAGTAAGATAAGTGACTGTAGATCGTCCTTTGAAGCCCGTAAAAGCAATATTAGTAAGATAAGTGACTGTAGATCGTCCTTTGAAGCCCATAAAAGCAATATTAGTAAGATAAGTGACTGTAGATCGTCTTTTGAAGCCCATAAAAGCAATATTAGTAAGATAAGTGACTATAGATCGTCTCTTGATGCCCGTAAAAGCAATATTAGTAAGATAAGTGACTGTAGATCGTCCTTTGAAGCCCATAAAAGCAATATTAGTAAGATAAGTGACTGTAGATCGTCCTTTGAAGCCCGTAAAAGCAATATTAGTAAGATAAGTGACTGTAGATCGTCCTTTGAAGCCCATAAAAGCAATATTAGTAAGATAAGTGACTGTAGATCGTCTTTTGAAGCCCATAAAAGCAATATTAGTAAGATAAGTGACTATAGATCGTCTTTTGGAGTTCTCGACAGCAAGGGTAGTGAAATAAGTAACTATAGCTCGATTTTTGGCGCTCTCGACAGCAAAATTAGTGAGGCACGTGACGGCAGGACGCCTTGGGAAGGCGGGAAGCAAGGGGGAGTAGGGGGTAGCAAGTTGGAAGCAATGAGTTACATCGCTTCATTCTTCACTGCCATCAAAATCTCAAGTTCAAATACAATCGTTGTTTCAATAATAGTGTGTTGAGCGTTGAATTGCTGGCTGTGCGGGATCTGGCGGCTTTACAGGGCTACGCAAGTGCAAGTGGGTTTAAGGGGACGAGGGGAGCAAAGTATGAGGAGAACTTTCAAAAGGAGCCGAACCCATTCAACTCTCCCAAGGGTTCAGAAGCTTGAAACGCCTGCAGCTTGCAGGCCAGCGGTTCATGCAACGGAAAGACGACCAGACGATCCTTTCTCTATTTCCCGCAATGAAGGAAGGGCCCGTCCTGATCGGACGGGCCCTTGGCGACAAGTTATGCGGCCGTAGATAACGGATGACGGCAAAAACCGGGGCATTGACGGATAAAATGACGGGATTAGCCAATATATGGGGCGTTTTTCGCCGAAATCCCGCATCTATTTCATTTTTTAGAGAGGGAGGATTAGAACAAACGTTCGATATCTTCTCTCATGCTGAGCGGCTCGTCTGTCGACTCGAACCGTTTGACAACATTGCCTTCCCGGTCAACCAGAAATTTAGTGAAATTCCACTTGATCGAGTTGCCCTCCAAATAATGAGGAAGCTTCTCCGAAAGGAAGGCGTTTAGCATTTTACCGGATGGCTCGTTTGTGTCAAACCCGTGAAACGGCGCTGCATCCGTCAAGTATTGAAACAATGGGTGAGCCGTTTCATCCCTTACATCCGTTTTGGCGAATAGAGGGAAGGTTACTCCATAGTTGATTTTGCAGAAGGATTGCACATCCGAGTTCGTTCCAGGCTCCTGCTCGCCAAATTGATTGCTGGGGAAGCCCAGAATTTCAAGTCCCTGCTCCTTATATTCCTGATAGAGCTTTTGCAAATCTTCATATTGAGGGGTAAAACCGCATTTGCTCGCTGTATTTACAACAATCAACACTTTGCCTTTGTACTGCTCAAGGCTAACCTGCTCTCCTCTAATTGTCTCCGCTTCATAAGAATAAATGCTCATATTCCGTTCCTCCCAGAATTTAAATTTTTAAAAATTTAATTTTACACAACTTAACTTAGTGCTATTCTACCATTGTGCTGTCTGCCTTGTCAATTCGTGATTGCACAGGGGGGAGCATAACGATTGGCGGGCCCCTAAATCAGCCTATTCACGCCGCAATCAACGGAGTGCCGCCAAATTCAGGAGCCCGACTGCATGATGTGATGCAACTGCAACAAAGTACTGCCCATCACATCAAACTCTTTTTCACGATAGCCGACTATCGTTTGTATGTGAAATGCTTTCTTTTATAATAGTTATGCATTATTCCGATTTCTGCTTTCTTCCTTCCAGCCATTCTCCGAACAAAAGATAATCCTGCTCTACCTGCCCCGCATAAGATATGGCCCACTGCGCAATGGAGGAGCTAAACGATTCCTCGTCATCTCCCATCGCCTTCGCGATCTCGACTTCGCTATGATAGCCCAGTATGCCATTCTCTACATCGGCGTCAGCGCGGGCATGCATCTTGGCGGAGAGGCGGCCCATGGTTTCGGTAACGGTCAGCAAGTCGCCGATCGTCGTCAGCTTTTCAAGCTTGAGCCTGCTTTTGAATGGCGAGCGTTCGCGCACATAGAAATGCCGGTCGCCAAACGACAGCCAGCCCAAATACGGATCGGCTTCATGATGCATCGCTCGCTGCGTCATCGTAACACGCTTGCCTTGATGCTCGTATTCGGCCCAAAAACGGTCATCGTAAGGCATAAAGTAGGCCGGAACCGCAACCCTCACTTCCTTAACCTCCAGAACGATGTCATCCTCGCTCTCCTGCTCCGCTCCACCTTCTATGAGAACATAGAACCGGTCAAGTCCAATCGATGCCGTTCCGGAGCCATGCTTGACCGCTATATCCTTGATTGCGAAATAGGCAGGATCGTCTTTGTGCGGATGGTCCAGAGACGCCAAATACTGCGGCCAAGCCGCCAGCAGCGCCTCCTTCTCCTCCTCGGTCGGCTCAACGATTTCATCTGTGTGGGCAAATTTGCGATGATCCTGCACAAGCGAGGTCACTTTTTCCAAAAAATGCTGTTCCTTGCGAGCCTGCAGCTTCTTGAGCAGCTTTTTCACCGGCCCCCGCGCCTGCTCGCTATTCATCGTATATGTGCCCGGATCGTCCTTTCCTTTCACAAAGCGGCGGATCTGCTTGGAATAGGCCTGCAAATAGGCTTCAATCGCCTCCACCTGACGATTGACAGGAAGCTCCTTGAGTCTGCATACAAGCGCAATACTTACGGACATACGCAGCAGATCGTAGAGGTACGAGCCAAGATAGCCTTCGTCAAAATCGTTTACGTCATACACCAGCTCGCCTTGCTCATTGCGAAAAGCGCCAAAATTCTCGAAATGCAAATCTCCTTGAATCCATGTCGGTCGATCCTCGGGCGTATGATAGGCAAACCACTCGCGGGCGATATCAAAATAAAACAAATAAGCGCTGCCGCGAAAAAACGAAAACGGAGTCGCTCCCATCTTCGCGTATTTCTCGGCGCGCTTGCTATTGTCGAGCAGCATGATCTTTTGGTCAAATTCTTGAAAAATGGCGGATAACGTCCGCTTTCTAAGCTTATTCTGGGTGAGCTTTACTCTTTCGGTCAACTTGGCATCCATGGCCTTTCCCCCTAAGCTAATTGTTCATCCTTTGCAGTCTCAAGTAATCGCTCACCATTGCCAGCCGCCATGGGATAATCATGCCGAATGCAACCAGATAGAAAATCGCCCCGGTCTGAACGATCGACATATATTGCTCTACAACGGTGTGCAGCGACAATCTGATCGAGAACATAATGACCAAAATGGCTATAAACGCTTTCGACTGCCTTACATATATATCCTCTTTGACCTTCTCAAGCCTTGTCGTTACGACAAGCGGAAAAGAAAATACGAGCATGCCCGTTCCTAGAGCGCTTAATCCCCAGCTCCAGGGAATATGGGCAGCAGGGAAGGCGAACATGATAAACCCCGTCGCCATGCCGAGCGGCGGAGCGATCAGCTTGCGCAGGCTTGTCGGGCGCTTCCCGGCCCGCAGCCGCAGAAAGATTAAAGCGGAGAATGCAAGCAGCGACATGATAATCGCCGCCGCCTGAATCGTTTTGGTTGCCAGCACTGCTCATCCTCCCTCAATTAATCCGCCAGCCGGTAGCCCGCTCCTCGCACAGTGACGATATAACGCGGCGACGTAGCGTTGTCCCCGAGCTTCCTGCGCAGGCTCTTGATATGTGCATCAACCAAATTGCTGCCCCCGAAGAAATCCAGCCCCCAAACGGCATGAAGCAGAGCTTCCCGCGACAGCACCGAGCCGTCGGAGCCCATAAAATAAAGCAGCAGCTCATATTCGGTTTTGGTCAGCTCCGCCCGGCGCCCGTCCTGATCTACGGTCATCTTGCGAACGTCAATCCGAATATCCTTGAATTGCCGAATATCCCCCGCCTGCTCCACCTGCACCGGCGGCCGTCCTTCCAGCATTCGATTGATCAAGACGAGCGCCTCCTCGGGGTGCGCGGGCCATAGCAGCGCTTCGGCATGAGACAAATCAGCCGCTTCAAAGCTTGGCTGCGATTGAACGTTCATCAGCACCAATAGCGGGACATCATGCCGTTTGGCGGCAGCAAACACATCCGCGCCGGCCAGTATGGCATCCGATTCCTGCTCTTGCACGACCGGAATAGCATCATAGACCAGCAGCTCCGGCTGGAGGCTGTGAAGCATGCCGGGATTGTAGTCATGCAAGGAGAAAACGTCGTAGCATTGGGCCGACAAGGCGACAAGCAGGCTTTTAACCCGCTCGGGCAGTGGGCTGATAATCATGATACGCTGCGTGAGCGCGCATAACATGCCGTTTGGCAAAGGCTCGCCCCCAGACGAAGCCCGCTCTTCCGGCCGCGCCTGAAGCGGCTCCGTTATGCTCTGCAGCTGCGGCGTCAAGTTCGTTTCCTTACTCACCCAACATCATCCTTCTAATCGGTATCTGCTTTTAAGACAAGTATAAGTTTTCAGGCTGTAGCGGTCAATTTTTGCAAGTACAATATTTTTTGTCGAAATTAAATAGTCTGAATATTTACAAAATTAAAACAATGGTGTATACTAGGCACATACCTAACGAGAGGGGATAGTCCATTGGAGAATGTTAGCGAAGCATGTCCAAGGAACTCGGGAAGGAGAGCCTATTAAAGCGAAGCGGACATGTGGGACCTCAAACGAACCGTCATCCAGTCGTTAACGTAGTGGTTACAGCCAGCATTGGCCGATAAACCGGATTACTTACAGATTGCAGAAGTGCATGAATAGAAATGGAGCGATTAAATAAATTGAATAGTTGTGAGCCAAGCACGTGAAGGGCTTCCGGTTATCGTCGATAAGCGGAAGCCCTTCTTACGTGTGTTTCGCGTGTTTATAGAATCGGACTTAGCAGCCGTGAAATGGATTCCTTGAATCGGTTCCATAACGGCCTTGCTTCATACAGGTCTCTGGTCAGCAGCTTGCTGTGCTCCGCATCCGCCTCGAAAATGCGCTGCAGTCTTTCCGCCGTCTGCGTGTCGTAGATAAAAGCATTCATCTCAAAGTTTAGCTTAAAGCTGCGAATATCCAGATTAGCCGTTCCTACGGAAGCCACCTTGCCGTCTACGATCAGTGTTTTTGCATGCAGGAAGCCTTTTTCATACAGGTAGCATTTCACGCCGTTCGACAAAAGCTCGCCCAGATAGGAATGAGTCGCCCAATAGACAAAAAAATGGTCCGGCTTGCTGGGCAGCATTATCCGTACATCTACCCCCGATAACGCAGCGATTTTAAGCGCCGTCATCAGGCTCTCATCCGGCACGAAGTACGGGGTTTGCATGCAGATCGTCTTTTTCGCCGCATAAATCATTTTAATGTAGCCGTTTTTGATCTGCTGGTACTCGGAGTCCGGTCCGCTCGCCACAAGTTGCATGCCGATTGATCCCGTCTCTTCGCTGAGAATCGGAAAGTAACGTTCATTCACCTGTATTTTGCCCGCCACCGCCAAATTCCAGTCCATCATAAACTGCGCCTGCATTTGCAGCACGGCGTTGCCTCTTACCCGCAAATGCGTATCTCGCCATTCTCCGAAATGCTCGTTCAGCCCAAGGTACTCGTCCCCGATGTTGAAGCCGCCGATATACCCGATTTTCCCGTCAACGATAACAAGCTTGCGATGATTGCGGTAATTAATCTTCAAATTCAGGTACGGTATGCGCGAAGGGAAAAATGCCGCCTCCTGCCCGCCTGCATCCAGCAGCTCTTGGAAAAACTTGCGCGTCAGAGCAAGGCTGCCGATGTGGTCATACAAAAACTTGACCTCCACGCCCGCGGCAGCCTTGGCGGCAAGCGCCTTGACCAGCCTGCGCCCAAGCTCGTCGTCGCGCACGATGTAATAGACCAAATGAATATGATGTTCTGCGGCCTCGATGTCGCGCAGCAGCGCATCGAATTTATCGTCTCCTTCTATAAATATGTCGATGGCATTGTTGTCCGTGTACAGCGCATAGCTTGTTTTGAGGCTCATATAAATCAAATCCGAGTAACCCGCCATATCCCGATCCTTAAACTCGATTTCGCCATCCAGCAGCTGCCGCTTCTGGCGCTCGACCGTATACTCGACAAGCTTCTGGCTGTCACCGAGCAGCTTGAACAGCTTGCGTTTGCGCATTTTCTGCCCAAGAATCAAATAAAGGACAAACCCGATAACCGGTATAAAAAAGAGCACCATCACCCAGGCCCACGTCGTGCTGGCGTTTCGGCGTTCCAGAAAAATAACGGCTATCGCCAGAAATATGTTCAAAAGCGTAATGAGGGCGTAAACATTTTGCAAAATCGCCATGCGTCGATAACACCTCAGTCTCTACTTCAGTTAATGCGATCATACTCTATTGGACGAGGTATGTTCAAGCTTGAAAGTATGCTATGATTTTTACAAACTTAGGGCAAACGGCAATGGAGGAAAAAGAATGGACATAAGAAAGCAAAGACTCGATGAGAAAACACAGGGCACCTTCAGCGAGGAGCGGGATGAATATGAACGGGATTACGCCAGGCTTATTCAGTCTCCCGCCTTTCGGCGCCTGCAGGGCAAGTCGCAGGTGTTCGGCGCCGGCTCGGGCGATTATTACCGGACAAGGCTGACGCATTCCCTTGAGGTGTCCCAAATCGCGCGCGAGGTGGCACGCAGGCTGAACAAACAATATCCGTTCCTGGGACGCAAGGAGCATCCCGGCCTCATGCTCGATCCCGCTGTCGTTGAAATCGCCGCGCTCGCGCATGATCTTGGCCACCCCCCTTTCGGCCATAAAGGCGAAGAGGTGCTGAACGATCTCCTGATGAAGGAGCACGGCATTCCTTACGAGGGCAATGCGCAAAACTTCCGTATCCTCATGTTTCTGGAGAAACGGGCAGGGAGCGGGAGCGGCCTGGATTTAACGGCGGCTGTGCTGCTTGCCGTGAACAAATATCCGTTCGGACTGGATGAGCCGGCCCGGCTAAAGGGCTTGTATACGACCGAGTGGGGAGATATTTCGCATCTGCGCAGGCAATGGAAGATGCCTATAGGCTGTTCCACTCTGGAAGCGCAGCTGATGGACTTATGCGACGACATTGCCTATTCGACGCATGATATTGAAGACGGCATTCGCGCGGGTAAAATTCAGATGAATCGTTCCTTCTTTGAGGATTCGCGGTTAATCAACCATCTTGTGCAGGAAATCGTCGATGACAAGGGCAACTCTGCGGTCGGCTGGGGAGAGGTGGACATTCCGGCGATGGTCAAGCGGGTGCTGGCCTCGTATTTGGAGCAATGGGAGGCGCTGTATGCGGGCTGCGAGCGGGAATCCTCGCGTACGAGGCGGGAAATGAAGGCGCGGTGGGTCAGCATTTTTGCAGGCAAGGTCGGCATTATCGATGATCCTGTCACCGGCTGGAAGAAGGTCACATTCGTAGAGGACGGCAAACAGGATATCGACATGCTGCGCACCATGGAAATTTTGAAAAAACTGGCATGGGTAACGCTGATCAAGGACTTCCGCGTGCTGCGGCTGCAAATGCGCAGCGAGATCATGCTCAGGAGGCTGTGGGACAGCTTTAAGACGCCCGATCATGGGCGCCTTATTATACCGCCGGACTGGATAGAAAACTACGAGCAGCACAAAGCCAAATGGAGCTGGCCGCGCTTCGTCGCCGATTACATCTCCGGCATGACCGACGCCTACGCGGAGAAGGTATACGCCGAGCTGTACGCCAGCAAATCGGGCTCCATTTATGAAATGGATTAAGCGGATCAGCCTAGCCGGCTGACCGCTCCCGCAGCAAGATTCGTAATATAATCGAAAAAGGCGTCGCGGTTCACATCGTAAACGAGACTGACCGGACGTCCGCCCTCGATTTCAATAGTCCGTCCTTGGCTTGGCCCGTCCACAATGACGCTGCTATATACCGTCTCGAACGAAGCCAGCCCCGGATTTCCCAGAACAGCTGTCGTCAGCACATCCCATAGGTAGTAAGTGGAGTTTGTCTCCATATAAACGAGGGGCGGACATGCCGCATAGCACTGGCCTACAAAATCCAGCCCCTCATGCTTGCGAAGGGAAGCCCAGCGGTTGCGCACATCGACAGTCAACGGAACCTTGTTGGTGCTTTCGAGCGCGACCAGGGTAATCGGTATGCCGCTGTTCCAGACGCGTCCTGCCGCTTCCGGGTCCCAGAACACATTCCACTCCGCCGTCCCGTCATGCTCCGGCTCCTGCACGTTGCCATTTTCCCTGAACGTGCCGCCCATCCAGACCAGCCGTTCAATTTTTGCTTCCACCTCCGGCGCCTCGTCGAGCGCGCGCGCCAAATCGGTAAGCGGGCCGGTAAACAGCAGCGTGACCTTCTCCTCCGATGCCCGAAGCTGCTCAATCATATGCTTATGGGCCGGCAAGTCGGCTACAGGCGTGCGGATTGCGCCCGCCTCATTCAAGATCGGCAGCGCATCAACAAAAAAGGTGTGCATGCGCCACTCTGCCGGAAAAGGATTGCGTCCGCGCGAATTGGAGCGGGCTACCTGCAGGCCGCCCACCCGGGACGGATGTCCAAAGCGGTCGACGATTTTGCGGCTCGCCTTCTCGCCGGGCTCCAGATAGCCGTCGGCAGGAATGACCGATACGCCGATCAGCTCAACATCCTCCATTTGCAGCAGGAGAAACAGGGATACAAGATCATCTACACCCGCATCGTGATTAAAATATACTTTTTTCGCCATAAAATTCTTACTTCCTCCTATTTCGTCTTGTATTGGAGTTCACCGTAACCGCGAGGCTATTCAACCTGTAACCTGCACCGCATCAAAATATTCCTCCAGCGTATCTCCGCTTTCCTGAATATCCTTAGCGATATCCGCGCCTACATAACGTAAATGCCACGGCTCGTATTGATAGCCGGTAATATCTTCTTTGCCCTTGGGATAACGGATAATAAAGCCGTATTCGAAGGCATGCCCGGCAAGCCACTTCGCTTCCTTCGTGCCGCCGAAGCAGTCGGCCGCCGCGCATTTGCCGTCGCTGCCGGCAACGTCGATCGCAAGGCCCGTTTCATGCTCGCTCGTACCCGGATAAGCGCTATACGTACGCGCCTTCTCAAGACCGTCGCGCTTTACGTACCGTTCAAACAACGCCTTTTGCGTGCTGTGGGAGCGATACGCCGATACGCCGGCCAAATAGATGTCATCCTGCTCCGCGCCCGCAAACAGCTGCTCCAGCGCCTCTGCCGCTTCCTTGCGCAGCTTGCGCTTGTCCACCTTTTCGGTGAAGATAAAACGCACATCGGGATAGACCAGATCGTTGGGGTTGTAATCCTCCGGCAGCTTGTTCTGCTTGTTGACGAGCGCCGCAATGCTCTCCGGCTGCGCAATAACAGCCATTCCGTTCTCGCTGCCTCCAGCTTGTCCTGCGCCGGACGACGGCTTGGAGGTTGGTTCGGCTCCCTGGCCCGAATCGGAGCTGACCGGCTGATCGCCGTCTGACGGTGAGAGGCCCGTTCCGGAATCGCCGGCAGGCTCCGGAATCGCGCTAGAGTCCGGTTGTGCGGATGGGGCTCCGGGCTGAACCGTCGAATTTCCGCCGCCTTGCCCGGCTTCTCCTGCATGACCTGCCTCCGTTTGGCCGGAAGGCAGCCAGCCATTTATCATATCGCCAAGCTTGCCCGTATCCTTCGTATAGAAGATCAGCAGCAGCGCCGCCGCCAGCACGACGGCAATGGAAGCCAGCCCTAGACGACCTCTTTTTCTTTTCACGCCATCATCCTCCTGTCGCGCCTATGTTGCCCGTTCATTCATTTACTAGACTACTAAATCCGTGATAATGTTTCAATCGGCTAAAATCGGGTTATGACTATCATACGACACGGTTATTTCCCAGGAAAGCGCATACATGAAGGAATGGCAAACGGCTGGACGCAGAGGTGTCAATTGCCTTTGACATTGAGCCTTATTTAGGAGCATAATGGATATGAATTTACAATATGAATACAAGAACATTCGATATCAGCGGGCTGCCTAACCACGAGAGTTAGCCTGTTTTTGTTATGAAAGGAAGGCGAAACTATAATGTCTATGAATCCCATCCGAAGATTAAGCACACGTCCCATGTTATTCTTTTCGTTGATTATACTGCTGAAAAGCTTGATTGCCTGGCTTGTTGTATTCAACGACGGCCCCTCTTGGACGATCATTCTCAAAGAGGTTCCTTCTGCTCTTATCGTGTTCTGCTTGATCGAGTGGTTCGCTTCCAAGCGGAAGCTGCTTTACTATGTCATCGCGAATTTGCTCATGACGCTCATTTTATTCGCCGTGCTTATGTACTACAAGTATTACGGTGTTATAGTCACCTATATGGCGCTGGAGCAGGTCAATCAGGTAACAGCCGTCAAGAACAGCGTGTTCTCGCTTATGGACCCTTATTTCCTGTTTATTTTCACGGACATTCTCATTATCGCCTACCTGCTGTTCCGCCCGAAACGCGCCGTCAGCTGGAAGAAGGAAAGCTCGAAGCGCGAAAGCAGACGCATTGTGACCGCCTTGTTCACGGTATCGCTGGCTATCTGCCTGTTTAACATTTTGCCAAACCGCGCAAGCATGAACGAGATCGTCAAAGCGGAGCAAATGGGCATTCTTAATTACGAAGCGTACATGATATTTTCCAAAAAAGAAATCGACTATGTCGACCCTGATCAGATTAATCAGCAAAAAATCGACGCCGTCAAAAAGATCGAGGAGCCTGCTGCCCCTGAGCTGGCCGGCGCAGCCGCAGGCAAAAATCTGATCATTCTGCAAATGGAGTCGTTCCAAAATTTCCTTGTCAATCTGAAAATAGACGGGCAAGAGATTACGCCCAACATTAATAAGCTTGTAAATGAAAATTACTATTTCAAGCATTTTTATCAGCAGGTGGGACAAGGAAACACGTCCGACGCCGAATTCGTCGTCAATACGTCCTTCTACATTCCGCCGCGCGGCGCGGCTACGATGACCTACGCCGACAAAGAGCTGCCGAGCTTGCCTAAGCTGATGCAATCGCACGGCTATGACACCGCTACGTTCCATACCAATGTGGTGGAGTTCTGGAACCGCGGCGAGCTGTATAAGGCGCTGGGCTTCGACCGTTACTACGACGAGAAGTTTTTCGGAACGGAGGATGCCGTATTCTTCGGGGCGTCCGATGAGCAATTGTATGCAAAAACCGCGCCTGAGCTTGAGCGCATGAACAACTCCGGCAAACCGTTTTATGCGCAGGTCATCTCCATGACCGCGCATCACCCGTATACCATACCGGAACGCAAGTACAAAATGACGCTGCCTGAGCGTTATGAGAATACCTTCGTTGGCGATTACATCCGTGCCCAGAATTATGCCGACTATGCGCTTGGTCAATTCATCGACGATCTGAAAGCGCGCGGCGTTTGGGACGACAGCCTGATCGTGCTGTACGGCGACCACCTCGGCTTGCCGATCTACTCGCTCGACAAGGACGACAAGGAATTGATGGCCGAAATTTACGGTCGCGAATATAGCTACACCGATATGATCAACATTCCGCTTGTCGTTGCGTCAACAGGCTTGACTAAGCCGGAGGTGTTCGATCAAATCGGCGGACAGGTCGATATTTTGCCGACTGTAGCCAACCTGTTCGGCTTCTCCCTGGATGACCATATTCACTTTGGACAGGATATCTTCAATCATCATTACAATGTGCTGCCTCAGCGTTATTATTTGCCGAAGGGTTCATTCCTAAGCAGCAAGGAGCTGTTTATGTCGGGCAGCGGCTTTGAAGACGGCAAGCATTATTCCCTCGCCGGTGACGGCGTTACGGAGCAGGAAGCGACCGAGGACGAGTTCCAGCGGGCGCTGGAGCTGCTCAATCTGTCAGACAGCTACGTAAGCCAGCTTCCAAGCTGGAAGAAAGAGGAGCAATAAAAGCGGAAGCCTGACCCGTCGCGGGTCAGGCTTCTTTGTTTAACCGCTGTTCCTTGGACGCCTGCGCCGCCCCGCTTCCCGTTAATCCGGGTAAGCTTCCATCCGCTCGTAGAATAGAGAAGGACCTGTGGCTAGCGCCTCCGCAGCAGCGTCATTATGGACACCAAACGCCAGCATCAGCTTGACTAACGCCGCTTCCATCGAGATGCCTTCAAGCAGGACGGCTCCAGCCTCAAGAACGCTGCGAGTGGAGGCATACTGCGCCTCCGAGCTGCTTTTGACGGGACAGATAAAAACCGGAATCCCCTCTTTCTTGCACGCTCGAATAAATGCAGGAAGCGAGTAAGGACCTTCCGCGATCGCGCAGGCTGTGCCGGAGTGATGCAAATCGTGCAGCACGGCTCGCGGCTTGCCGCCTGCGTCCAGTCGGTAAAGCGAGTAATTAAGCCCCGGATACGGCTTGATATAGAGAATGCGGTCCTCAAGGCGCAACGTGTCTGGCGTCCACCTCAACCTGGCCTGAGCGGGCTTGCGCATTAAAGCAATGGAAGGGTTGTATGCGGATTTCATAGCCTCAAAGCGGCCTGCCTTCATTTCGCCGAATATAGTATGATAAGGGCTGCCGAACTGATCGGTGAAGGCTTCTGCCTGAGTCAAGCGCGTAGACAGATAGACCATCGAACGCCCCGCTTCATTTTCATATACGACAAATACGCCCGGCAGCGCTTCACCTGACGCAAAATCGATCGCATTGGCAAAATTCCGCAGTCCATTGCTCCGTTCATCCTCTAACGGATAATTGCTGGCCGTCAATACAATGGGTATCGTTGCCGCTGCAAATAAATAGCCGAGCAGAACCGCGCTGTAAGCAAGCGTGTCGGAGCCGTGCGTTACGATTATGCCGTCATATCGCGTTTGATCGATACGTTCCAGGCTCGCCGCTAATTCATGCCAATCCTGCGGCGTTATATTCTCGCTGAGCATGTTAAGCGGCTGCAGCGACTGAAGCTCGACCTGCTCCCGATTAAAGCCGCTTTCGCGATAAGCCTCCATTAAAGCATACGTTCCGCCCGCATCCACATCGATTGCCGAATTTTGCTTGCGGCTGCCGATTGTCCCCCCTGTAAAAATTACGATCAGCCTTTTGGCTTTGCTTGTCAAATTCACCTGCATGTCTTCCTTTCCATAAGGACGATAAGCTATTTTATTTTGCCCATGAATGCCTTATTCATCCGATAAGAGCATGAAGCAAGGCTCCTGAACGACTTGCAGCCGAGCTGCTGCCACACTCTCCATCATAAGGAACGCCGTTTGCCTTGTATAGCCGCTAGCGTCTAAAAAGACCTCCGCCTCCCGAATTTTTCAGGGAGGAAGAGGTCTTTGGCTGTGATGCTAGTGCAGCGCGCGGCCACTGTCTTTCGTGCCGGCCGCAAATGAACTCTCGCCATTGCGTCGCATAAACGGCCACCAATTCGCCTCGCCGAAGGTGCGCACCATGACCGGAATGAACAGCGGCAGCATAAGCAGGGCGTACATAAACAATCCGCAAAGGACGATCGTAGCGATTTGTAGCAGGGACATTACTCCTGACGGCAGCATTGCCGCAAAGGTACCGCCAAGGATGACGGCAGCCGACATAATGACGGTTCCCATATTTCTCATCGCTTCCAGAATCGCCTGCTGCGGCGACAGATGGCGATACTCCTTAAAGCGGTCCATCAGGAAGATGCTGTAGTCAATGCCGAGCGCAACCAGCATAACGAAACCGAAGAACGGAACCGCCCAGCTTATGCCCGACTGGCCAAGCAGTCTTACGAAAATAAGCTCCGCAATCGCTAGCGACGTATAGTACGTCAGCAGCAGCGAACCGACCAAATAGATCGGCATGACGATGGAACGGAACAGCACAATCAGAATGATGGTAATGCCAATCAGCATCAGAACGACCGTACGCGAATAATCGGCATTCGAAATATCGTTCAGATCCTTGTTCATGCTGGTTACTCCGCCGATCGCAACCTGCGAGCCGCTGAACGGCGTTCCTTGGACAGCGCGCAGTGCCGCCGCCTCCAGCCCTTCCACCTCATTCATCGTGTCCATATCGTAAGGGTTCGTGTCAAATACGACGTCAAACTTCGCCGTTTGGCGATCTTCGGACATGTACACGTCCAGTGCGGCTTGGAAGTCCGCATTCTCGATAGCTTCTTGCGGAATATACCAGCCTGTCAGCTGTTTATCCGGCGATTCGGACAGACCATTCAAGTAGCCACCTGCAGAAGCCAGCCCCTCGCTGACCTGCGTCAGACCGTCCACGCTTTCATCCAATCCGCTGGTCAGCTGACCAAGCTGCTCGTTGAGCGATGAAAAGCCGGTCTTTAATTGCTCTTGGCCCTTGGACAGCTCATCCAGACCGTTTGTTACTCCAGGCAGCTGCGTCACAATTTGTCCTTGTCCCGCTGCCGCTTGAGCGATTCCTTTCTGAAGCTCTGCCATGCCGGCAGCAAGCTTGTCGAGCCCGGCTGCAAGGGCAGACTGGCCTTCGCTTGCCTGCAGGAAGCCCGCATTGGCGCTGGTCAAGCCTCTCGAAATGCCGGCAAGCTGTTCGTTCATTTGCGCCATTTGGCCACCGAGCGCTGCTGCGCCCTGCTGCAGCGCGGACAATGTGCCGAGCGCTTCCTGATAGCCGCTGTCCGATTTCAGCTCCGGATACTTTTCTTCCAGACCGCTTAGCCCCGCCGCAACGCCTGACAATCCTTCAGCCAGTTTTGCCTGCTCTGCGGCTACCGTCTTGTAGCCATCGGTCAGCTGGCCGAGGCCGCCTCCCAGCGTGCCGTAGCCATCAAGCAACTCGCGGCTGGCAGCAGCAAGCTGCTCGGCGCTGCCCTGCGCCTGCTTGAGGGCGGCAGCAAGCTCCGCCGCGCCGCTCGACCCGTCGTTTAGTCCGGCTTGAATTTGCTTCAAGCCCGTTGCAAGCTGCTGAATGCCGGTCTTCAGCTCCTTCGTGCCGGCGATCAATTGATCGGCCCCGTCGGCCGCTTCATTCAGCTTTGGCGCATTTTTGCTAAGCTCGCTGCTTGCCTGCGACAAGCCGTCGCCGATTTTGCCTAAGCCATCTCCGCTTTGGCCCAGTCCGTCTTCCAACGTAACGACCTGATCCGAGACAAGGAATTGCTCCATCACGTCGCCGGTCGGTCGGGTGGCGCTGCGTA
Organism: Paenibacillus sp. SY21-1; assembly: GCF_005222705.1. Lineage (GTDB taxonomy): Bacteria > Bacillota > Bacilli > Paenibacillales > Paenibacillaceae > Pristimantibacillus. The sequence continues at coordinate 224,323 of NZ_STGF01000001.1, forward strand.
CCGTTTTGACCCCTTCCGTTTTCATCAGCTCGCGGCTTGCTTGCTCCAGAACGGCTAGACCGTCCGGGGTATCTAGCGGTTTATCGGACTTGACCACTACCGTTGTCGGCAGCGATTCACCCGGTCCAAAGCTATCGGAAATAATATTGAATGCCTTAACCGAATCGTATTTGTCCCCGATTTCGTCGAGCGAGTTAAAGGATATCGTCCCTTTATAGGCGGCAAGGAATGGCACGGTGAGAACCGCCAGCACAATCAAAGCCCAAACCGGACGTTTTAGCGAAAACTGGCCAACCGCTCCCCATAGCTTGCTCTGCTTATGCTCCAACGAGCCCTTCGAAGGCCAGAACAGCGCTTTGCCCAGAACCATCATAAAGAAAGGCACAATCGTATAAAGCGCCACCAGCAGCACCGCTACCCCTACGGCTACGGCTACAGCCGAACGAAACAGCATAAAGGTCGAGAAGCCGATCGACGCAAAGCCGACAAGAACGGCCAGACCTGAGAACAGGACGGTTTTGCCTGCTGTACGATAGGTCTCGATAATCGCTTCCGCCTTGTCGCCGCGAGCGGAGAGCTCCTCTTTAAAACGGCTGATCAGCAGGATGCAATAATCCGTCCCGATTCCGAAGAGAACGGCCACCAGGAAGATTTGCGTAAAGTTGGATAACGGGAAGTTAAAATGATCCACCAAATAGGCCACGATGGATTGCGTAACCAGGTAAGTAAAGCCCACGGTAACTAACGGCACCAGCGGAGCTACCGCCGATCGGAAAACGACAAACAGAATGATCAGAATAAATCCGAGCGTAATAAATTCGGTTTTTTTCAGACCCTCCTGCGAGCTCTGCACAACATCCTCCGAAATGACCCAGTTGCCCGTATAATAATGATCAACCGGCACATCCGCCAATTCTTCGTACAACCCGTCTCTAAGCTCAGAGAGCTCGCGATCTCCGGCTTCAACGCTCACCAGCGTCAGCACGGTGCTTTTATCCTCGGATAGCATCTGCTTCTCCAGCTCGGCGTTATCGAAAAGGCTGGTTACGGACAACACCCCTATCGAGTCGCCGGCGGTTTTAAGCTTCTCTATCCCTTTTTGAACCTCGGCCATATCGGTATCCGACAAGCCTCCATCCTTATGAAAGACAAGCACGGTCGCCATGCCCTTCGCATCGCCGGAATCGCCGCCGATCGCTTTCTCCAAATCCCTGGCAATCGTGGAGGAATAGCCGTCCGGCACGTCAATCTGCCCTTTCGTCCGAACCAGCTCCTCCATATTCGGCGCTCCAAGCATCAACCCGGCTGCAGCCGCAATCCAAAGCACCAGCATCAGCCATCTTAGTTTAAGTATCGATTTCATTGCTTCTCCACTCCCCATTCTCCATTCCCAAGCATTCTGCCCGCAAGCTTCTCGTACGTTTCAATGAAGCGCAGCGCTTCCGGTGCATCAAATTGCGTAATGTAACTGGCCAGCAGCGTCTGTATTCTCTCTTCGAGCAGCTCGCACAATCGAACGCCCTCAGGCGTCAGATCCATGTAAATGACGCGGCGATCGCGTTCATCCGGGAATCGCTCGATCAGATCCTTGTCAAAAAGGCGTGTCATAATAGCGGTAATCGAGCTTTTGCCCACACAGAAGATGTCCGCCAGCTCTGACGATTTTGTTTTGCCGTTTAATCGCAAATAGCGCAGCGCGGAAAATTGATCAACCGTAAGCGTATCGGTCATCAAATCGCGTATCATGGCATTCAGCCTGCGATGTACGATAAAATCCGCTGCTTCGTAACGGTTAATGATCTGCTTCAGCAGCGTTGGTTCCATTCCCTCAACCCCTTTGTTTGTCATTAAATGATTCTACAGTGAAATAGTTCGATAGTGAAACTATATCAGACCACAAATACAAAAGCAATAAAACTTTTCCATGCGCAAAACCTCTCCTCAAAAAAGGAGGAGTTTGGAGAATTTTGTCGAATAGTCCGAATGTCACACTTCCAGGAGGCTTCCCGTGAGCAACTTTTTCCCTTCTATTAGACAACTAACGCAGCGTTCGAATGCGTTGGCCTTACTCCTTTGTATACTTCTGGCATGCGCAGGGGAGCTTTCGAGTTTTCAGTTCCTCTACGGGATCACCTTCTGCTTCACGGGCGTGGCCAGTCTGGTCGCGCTCCGATTGCTCGGCTACTGGCAAGCCTTATTGTTGACCGCTGTCATTATAACTGCGGGGACTTGGCTGAACCACCCTGCGTTTCATTATATTATTCTCCTTGAAACGGCCGTCGTCGGTTTGCTGATCAAGCGGCGAAAGTCCGGGCTGTTAAGCAGCGATGCCTTATTCTGGCTGATCGGCGGCATTCCGCTTCTATTTATGCTCGCCCACTCGAATATCCATTTATCCGCTTCCGACAAGCTCCTGATGGCGGGCATCGTTGCGCTTAACGGCTTTTTCAACGCATTTGCAGCTCAAATGGTTTATCAATATTTGCCGCTTCGGCGTCTCCGTAACCATCAATCGGAGCGTGCGCGTCACTCCTTTAATACGGTACTGCTGCATTTGTCTATCGGAATCGTCTTATGCTCTTTTCTGCTGAATATTTTTCTGAACAGTATCAGCTCCTTCAAGGAGGCAGCCATGTATGCGGCAGGAGCCTCCGCCAGAGAAATTCACCGCATAACCGCACAATGGAACAACTCGCCGCTTAAACCGGAGGAGAGGTCGCCGCTTGAGCAGCTTGCTTTCCTTCAAAAGGAGCTGGCGCAGCAGAGGGAGCCGCTTAACGGTCTCGTTCTGCATGTTGTTGATCCGTCAGGGTTCGTCGTCGCCACGACCGGACAGCGGGAAGCGCTTGGAAAGCCGCTTCAGCATATGGAAGGCAACCAATGGCGGCCGGTTTCCAACTCTTTATTTTTGGCGACCCCTCGGACAAGCTGGCAAACGTTAACGATTGAAACCTGGCATGAAGGTTTTTTCATCTATAAGGAACAGGTTCCAGGCAGTTCGTATCAGCTGTATGCGGATCTGCCGATAGCAGGCTATACCAACTATCTATTTTCCAAGTACAGCGTTCATCTGCTCTCTCTGGCAGGCTTTGCCTCGCTTGCAGCGCTGCTGACCTGGTTGATTAACCGCTGGATGGCCAGCAGCATGACCCGACTGGCCCGGGCTACGACCAATTTGCCGCATAAGCTGGCCCAACGGGTCGCTATTGATTGGCCGACAAGCAACATTCAGGAAATTGAACTGCTTATCGCCAATTTCAAGCATATGTCGACAGGACTTGTCCAGATGTTCGCGGCAGAGCAGAAAAACAACGAAAGACTGATGGAGCAGGCTCGCTTGCTGGGCGAATCGGAAGAGCGGCTGAACCTTCTCGCTTATTATGATGTGCTCACCGGGTTGCCCAATCGGCTTCAGTTCAATCATTTCGCGCTGGAGCTGCTGTCTCGCTTCTCTCCGGAGGATAAGCCAATCGCCATTATGTTTGCCGATATCAACCGCTTCAAGCAGATTAACGACACCCTTGGACATGATATTGGAGACGTTCTGCTGCAGCAGGCGGCGACCCGATTCGCTTCCGTTATGGAGCGGCGCGGAAGGGTGTTCAGGCTCGGCGGCGATGAGTTTGTTTTTGTCGTGCAAGGCATGAATACCGAGCTCGAGGAAGCGGCGCAAGCTATTATCGACTCGTTCCATGAGCCTTTCCATTTGGACAGCCATAAGCTGTTCATGACGGTCAGTCTGGGAATTAGCGTTTGTCCTTCAGACGGCGACGAGCTGGATGCGCTCGTAAGACATGCCGATATTGCCATGTACAATGCCAAGGAGCAGGGCGACGGCTGCTACCGTTTCTTCAACAGGCAGCTGGTTTCGGCCATGACGGAGCGCATGCAGCTTGAGAATGAGCTCTATAGCGCGCTTAAGCACAGGCAATTCTCGCTTTTCTATCAGCCGAAAATCAGGACGGCCACCGGCGAGCTAAGCGGGCTGGAAGCTTTGATCCGTTGGCGGCATCCGGAGCTGGGCATGATTCCTCCCGACAAGTTTATTCCGCTTGCCGAGCAATCCGGCTTTATTCTGGAAATCGATAAATGGGTGTTCTATGAAGCCTGCCGCCAGAACAAAGAATGGCAGGATGCGGGGTTAAAGGCGGTGTGCGTTTCGGTCAACGTTTCCGCCCGCCATTTTTATCAAGGCAATCTCGTGGATATGGTCGAGGATGCGCTGCAGGAAACCGGACTGGACCCGCAGTATGTAAGCCTGGAAATTACAGAAGGCGTATTTATGCAAAATATGGAGCAGGTCATTGCAAATATCGAGCACTTGCGCAGCCGCGGCATTCAAATTTCAGTGGACGATTTCGGCACAGGATACTCCTCGCTCAATCAGCTGCAGCGACTGCCCATTTCCGATGTGAAGCTGGATCGCTCCTTTATTCAAGGCATCACGACCGACCCGAAAAAATCGTCGATCGTCAAGGCCATTATCGAGCTTGTGCACAGCATGAATATGAAGGTCGTTGCGGAAGGCGTCGAAACGGAAGAGGAATTAAAATTTTGCGAAGAGCTTCACTGCGATGAGCTTCAAGGCTATCTGTTCAGCAAGCCGCTGCCTGCGGGAGAGCTTGCCTTAAAGCTTTGCCAAGCCGCCGCTCCCAGCGCGTAAACAACGCCCGTCATTATGCATGAAGCGTCCCTGCGTTCGGCTTTCCAGAGCGCAGGGACGCTTTTTCACGTTTATGTCAGGTTGTCAGGCCTATGTTGCCGTAGTCGGTTGATCGCTTTCCGCGGCGCCTGCGCTTTGACCTTGTTTGCACTCGCCCTTTCCGCCCTTACCGGCAGGCTTGCCCTGCTGGCCCTGCGAATCCAGCAGCTTGTCCGCAACGGCTGCGGCGTCAAATGCCGGACGCTCCGTTTTGCTTGAGTCGGTTGCGGATGCATCGCTCTTCGCGTCTTTCTCCGCTTGGGAAGCTTCAAGCCATTCGATAAGCTGAGCCTTCAGCGTCTCCCGCGTTTTACCTTGCGCTGCCGCGACCTCCGCCAACGTCTCGGCCTCAAGCCGCGTCCTCAGCTCTGCTTCTGTCAAACCAAGGTAGGCCGCCAATTGCTGTTGCAGTTGACCTCGTCCAAAGCCAAAACCTCCTCGCTTGCCGCCATGTTCGCCTTGAGCCCGTCCCTCCGGCTTTGTCTGCGTGCCGTCCGTCGCTTTAGGAGCAGGTGTGGCAGCAGCGTTCGGCGCTGCAGTGCTTGAAGGTGTATCGGTAGCCGCATAAATAAGAGGAGCCGCCCACAGCGCGCCCCCGCCAAGGGCAACGGTGAGCGCGATTGCTCCCGCTGCGATAGATTTAGCTTTTATCATAGTCAGATTCCGCCTTTCAATCAGATTGGGTTGTTGCATCTTCTATGCTACACATCCAACGTTAAACTGCGTTTAAAGCAAGCTGAATGTTTGCTGAGAACAAGCAACCACTCCTGTAAAAAAAATCCTCTACACTTTTATCCAATTGACGACGATATTTTAATTACAAAACAACTCTTTCTACAAGGTGTGATGTCCTCATGTTCAAGTTAAAAAACAAAAGTCTTGTCGTGACCAGCTCTATCGTGCTTTCTCTTCTGTTCGTAATTGTGATTGGCATTATCGAGACGATTTCTTACACTTCTTTAAAAAAGGGAGCCATATCGGAGATCAGCCAGATCGGCAAAACGCTTTCCTACCAAATGGAAGCGGGCGAGCCATTGCTCATAGCCGCGCACGAGCTTGTAGCCAAAGGGGAAAAAGGCGAAAACAATGAAACGATGCAATTCTTGAAGCTTCAGCTTGATCAGATGGTCAAAAACAAAATTGTAACCAACGCCTATGTGTACATGCCGGAAATTCGGGAAGAGGACGGCAAAGAAATCATTGTAGCCATGCAGACAAACGATGCGCTGGCCCAAGCCGGCCTTGGTCCCGGCGACCAATATGAAATGGGGGAAGAATTCTCCAAAACCTATCATGAAGCGCTCGACAGCGGCAGTGCGACAAGCCCCGTCGTCCGGGATGAATATGGTGTATGGATGTCTTACCTGACAAGCATTCGAAATCAGGAGGGCGAGCTGCTGGGCGTATTTGGCGTAGATGTGGACTATACGCTTATCGAAGAGCGGCTAAGCCAGCTGCTGTGGATGAGCGTCAGCATTGCCGCTCTGTTCTCCGCCATCGCTATCCTGATCGCTGTCGTGCTGATTCGTCTGGCCATCAAGCCGTTGAAGCGGCTGGCAGAGGTCGCGGCGGCCGCGGCGCAAGGAGATTTGACTTCCTCCGTCCCGGTCTCGGGCAACAATGAAATCGCCCAGGTAGCAACTGCTTTTAATGAAATGATCGTAAGCTTGCGCAGTTTGACCGGAAGCATTCGCACAACCTCCAATGAGGTCGCAAGCTCTGCCTTCCATATGCAGCAAAGCGCAGAACAAACCTCACGGGCGACAGAGGAGGTAACGACAGCCATTCAGGAGGTGGCCTCCGGATCGGAAACGCAATTGCAAAGCTTCCAGGAGTGCCAGCGAGCCATGAACGAAATGACGATCGGCATTCAGCGTATCGCCGAATCGGCTTCCAGCGTCTCCGAGCTCGCTGCCGATACGAACGTGCTTGCCAGTGAAGGGGAAACCGTTATTAACCGCACCCTGGAGCAGATGAAAGCGATAGAATCCAATGTGTCGGACACCGTTGTTACGCTGCGGGAGCTGAAGGATCAGAGCGACAACATTAGCGGTATCCTCGCCATGATTGGAGATGTCGCGAATCAGACGAATCTGCTCGCCTTGAATGCTTCTATTGAAGCGGCGCGAGCAGGCGAGCATGGCAAAGGGTTCGCCGTAGTTGCGCATGAAATCCGCAAGCTGGCGGAACGCTCCAAGGAATCCTCCGATGAAATCGGCACAATATTGCATAAGATCGGCACTTATGCGGAGGCTGCAGTCGGCTCGATGGAGCACTCCATGTCCGCCGCCCGAATCGGCTCGGATATTTCTTCACAAGCCGGCATCTCCTTCCGCTCCATCGTCGAATCTATCCGCGATGTGTCGACGCAGGTGCAGGAGGTTTCGGCCGCTTCCGAGCAGATGTCTGCGGGAAGCGAGCAAATCGCCGCTTCGCTTGATGAACTGGAGGGCATTACGTCAGCCAATGCAGGCAACTCGCAACGGGTCGCAGCCGCTTCCGAGCAGCAGCTGGCCTCGATGCAGGAGGTGGCCAGCTCGGCGGACCAGCTCCGCAGCCTGGCTGCCAGCTTGACCGAAGCGACGGGCCGTTTCAAGGCGTAACAGACCCGCTGCCCGTTTCCGAGAAGGAAGGAGAGGTCTCAACATACTTTTTCCATTCTTTCCGCCTCTCGCTGAATCGGATACTTTCAAGAAAAGGGACTTGGCCTAAAAAAAGCTTCACAACAGCGAGGCATCAAGCTTCACACAAGAAAAGACCGCAATTCCCACTTCATAAGTGAGAAATGCGGTCTCTATTTTTTCGAAACGCGGAATGACCTCTGTTTTGCAAGACTGTCTCAGGCCGGCAGAGCCGCGCCAAGCTGAAGCTGATACATTGCATAATATTTGCCCTGCTGCTCCAGCAGCTCGTCATGACTGCCGCGTTCCACGATGACGCCGCGATCCAGCACCAGAATTTGGTCGGCGTTGCGAATCGTCGACAGACGGTGGGCAATGACAAATGTTGTCCGTCCCTGCTTGAGAACATCAAGCGCCGCTTGAATAATCGCTTCCGTCTCCGTATCAATGCTCGCTGTCGCTTCATCGAGGATCAGGATAGCGGGATCGTACGCCAAAGCCCGCGCAAACGAAATTAATTGACGCTGACCGGCGGACAAGGTGCTCCCCTTCTCAATTACGGGCGCATCGATTCCGCCTGGAAGCTGGCTGAACATATCATAGGCGCCTACATCGCGCAGCGCTTGCTCAATCCGCTCCCTGCTTATGGCAGGGTTATCCAAGCTGATGTTTGAGGCGATCGTGCCTGTAAACAGGAACGGGTCCTGCAGCACAATGCCCATATGCTGACGCAAATGCTGTTTAGGCAGCTTTCGGACGTCGACTCCGTCTACGGCGATGCTCCCCTCCTCTATATCATAGAAGCGGAACAGCAGATTGAGAATCGAGCTTTTGCCGGAGCCGGTATGCCCGACAAGCGCCACTGTATCGCCTTGACGGGCATGGAAGGAAATATGCTTGAGCACGTACTCGTCTTTTTTGTAGGCAAACGACACATCCTCGAACTTCACATCTCCCTTGTAGCGCTCCATACTGCCCGGAACAACGTCAAGGCCTTCCTCATCCATCAGCTTGAACAGCCGTTCCGCAGACACTCTCGCCGTCTCCAGATTGGAGAGCTGATTCACAATGCCGACGATCGGAGCAAACATCCGGTTCATGTAATCGACAAAGGCGTACAGCGCGCCGATCGAAATGACTGTCCGCAGCGCATCGCCCCAGAACAGCAAAATAACGATAATAAACAGCACGTTGCGCACGAAATTGACCAGATTGTGCGACGTCAGGGAGTTGAGGCTCAGCAGCTTGTTTTGATAGGTGAAATAATGCTCATTGAGCTCCTCGAACTCCTTTGTCGTCTGTTTCTGGCGGCGAAACGCCTGAATAATGGTCATGCCTTGAATCGACTCGTTCAGAATGCCGTTAATTTCACTTAGCTTGGCGCGTATGACCCGGTTATATTTAGCCGCGAAGCGCCGGTAGACGATAATCCAGACAATCAGAATCGGCACAAGCGGCGCGGCAATAAGCGCAAGCCTGTAATCGAGCAGAAACAGGGCGCCGAAAATCGCCGCAATATAGATGGTGCCCGTGAAAAAGTTGGCCAGCACCCCGACATACAGCTCGCGAATCGCCTCCGTATCATTCGTAACCCGCGATACGACTTGACCCGCCGACAAATTATCGTAATAATTCACCGGAAGACGCTGCGTATGGGCGAATACATCCATCCGCATTTGACGAACGATTCGGTTCGCGGAAGTCTGAAGCATCAGCCTCTGCCCGTATGTAAATACGGCTACGAGCAGCAGAAAGCCGAAATATAACGCCGCCAGCGTCAGCAACGCGGGGAACTCCGGCTTATAGAATGCGTAAAGTTCCTCCTTCGTCAGCCTGGTCACCGGATAGCTCGCCGAGTGGACGCCATCCTTGCTTGTGACAGTCATCGTGCCGTCAGCCGTTATTTCGCGCTTGCCTGATTCCTCCTGAAGAGCGCCAGCCAGAAAAACGAATTGTCGGCCGATCTGAAGCACGCGCACCTCAGGTCCTTTTTGTTCATCCGAGGAGAAGTGATCCTCGCGTTTGTACCATTGCTCTTTATAAAAAACCGCATAGGGCTGCTCCCCATCGACCTGATGCCATTTCTTCTCGATGCCGAGAATGTTCTGGTCAATCATCCGTTTGGCGATGAGCGGGCCCGCAAGCTCGGCGCATACAGCAAGAATGAGCAGCGCCAGCGCGACAAAAATCATTTTTTTATAAAGCATGGCGTATTGAAACAATCTCTTACCCGTTGTACCCATTGTTGTTCACGCCCCTGTTTACTCGATTGCAGCTTCCAGCTGCTGACGGTCATATTGCTCGCGATACCAGCCGCCCTGTGCAAGCAGCTCCTCATGCGTGCCGGTCTGTACAATTCGTCCCTCTTCCAGAACGATAATTCGGTCCGCATGCTGTACCGCCGACAGCCGATGTGTCGTGATCAAAGTCGTTTTGCCCGCCCGTTCCGTTCGTATGCCTTCAATAATCTCCGCTTCCGTCTTGCCGTCCACCGCCGAAAGCGCGTCATCCATAAGCAGGATGTCAGGGTTTGCGATTAACGCCCGCGCAATGCTTACCCGTTGCTTCTGGCCCCCGGAAAGCGCTACGCCGCGTTCGCCCACAAGCGTTTCAAGTCCATCGGGCAGGAAGGCAATATCCTTCGCGAATGAAGCTCGTTCAAGCGCACGCTGCAAATCGGCGTCGCTCGCCTTGTGCCCGCCAAATAAAATATTGGCCCGAATCGACTTCGAGAAAAGCAGCGGCTGCTGCGGCACATAGCCGATAAAGCCGAGCCATTCCTGAGTGTCCAGCTTGCCTAGCGGCGTTCCCGCGATACGGATGTCGCCGCGCCCAAGCGGATATTCGCGCAGCAGCTGCTTCAGCAGTGTTGTCTTGCCGCTGCCCGTACGTCCTACGATGCCAAGCGTTTCCCCTTGCTGCAGCCTGAAGCTGACGCCGGATAAATTGTCGACTTGCGAGGAAGGATAGCGGAACGTTACATCCTCAAAGTCGATGGTGGAAGGCAAAGCCGCAGCTGCTTTATGCAAAACGTCAGGAACATCCTGCTTATAGCCAAGCGTCTCGTTAACGCGGTCGAGCGATGCGTTGCCGCGCTGCATAATGTTGATCAGCTCGCCGATCGCGAACATCGGCCAAATGAGCATGCCTAGGAAAATGTTAAAGGAAACCAGCTCGCCGAGCGTAATCTCATTGTGAAATACCAGATAGCCGCCGTAGCACAGACCAATCAAGTAGCTTGTGCCGACAAGCACCTTCATAATCGGCTCGAATAACGCGTCTATTCGGGCTACGGCAATATTTTTACCGAGCACCTCATCAGTCTTTTTGGCAAAGCGCTCCTCGCTCGCCTCCTCCTGAACGTACGCCCGCACCACCCGCACGCCGGCCACCGACTCCAGCACCTGGTCATTGAGCTCGCCAAAGGCATTTTGCGATTCGGTAAAGCGCTCATGAATTTTTTTGCCGAAATAAGACATGGCTAACGCCATTAGCGGCAGTGGCAGCAGCGCCGCCAGCGTCAGCTTTACGCTGATCAGCGAAGCCATTACGATTAGAATCGTAATCAGAAACAGCGTAGAATCGACCAGCGTCAAAATACCGAAGCCGGCCGTCTGCGCCACAGCGCCCAAATCGTTGGTCGAGCGCGCCATCAGGTCGCCCGTTCGATTGCGCTCATAGAACGTCGGCGTCATCCGCAGAAAATGCCCCATCAGCCTTGACCGCAGCAGCTTCTCCAGCACGAATGCTCCGCCGAACAGCTGATAATGCCATACGTACATAATGAAGTAGCCCACGATCGTCAAACCGATCCACAGGCCCATTAACTGATAAAACCTCGGTTCGGCGAGCGAGCCCTGATGTATACCGTCAATCGCGTATCCTATCAGCCAAGGCGGGATAACGTCGATAAATCCCGACATCACGAGCAAAATAACGGCAACCGCATACCGCTTGGCATTCATTCGAAAAAACCATTTTAACTTGATCAATACCCCAAACATTTATTCAATCCCACCTTCCGTTATCCATCCCGACGTCCGACTCCCATCGCAGTCCCCTTTTTGGCATAAAAAAAGAAGCGCACCGCCGCAGGCGACACGCTCCTTCGCTTGAAAACGCTCCTTCACACAGGATAACGCTCCAAGACGCTAAAAAAGGCGCATGGCTACGACATCGTAACCATACGCCTCCGGATGCTGGGGAATATCCCTCTAATCAATGGAAAAGACGCGCGGATGGATTACGTTAATCATGTTCAATTGGACAAACGGCACTACATGCATATCAAACCGATGTGTATTTCTCATGGAACGTAACCCTCCTCTCGTTAAAATTCTACTTGTCACTTTACCACCTCAAGAAAAAACTGTCAATCCCAAATTGAAAAGGCTTTCGTTTCTTCAAGCGGCGCAGGCACTGCAGGTCACACAATGTTACGCTTTGTTGTGACTGAAATCACATGAAAGCTGCACTCGCAGCCTTATACTTGGTTTATCTGAAGGAAGCGGGCCCGCTAACCGTTTAATGTTCGCCCGCAATGAAGCGATTCTCATTTCAACCATTCGGAGGGGGATTTTTATGTTAAGCGCAACTACCATTCAAATCATTAAATCAACCGTACCCGTGCTTGAGGTTCACGGTGTTACGATTACCAAACGCTTCTACGAGACGATGTTCGCTGCTCATCCTGAGCTGCTGAATATTTTTAATCACGCCAACCAGAAGCAGGGCAGGCAGCAAACGGCGCTGGCCAACGCTGTATACGCGGCGGCCGTCCACATCGACAATCTTGCGGCTATTCTGCCCGTCGTCAAACAAATCGCCCACAAGCATCGCAGCCTGGGCATACTCCCTGAGCATTATCCGATCGTCGGCCAATATTTGCTTGGCGCCATCAAAGATGTGCTCGGCGATGCGGCTACCGATGAAATTCTCGGAGCCTGGGGCGAGGCATACGGCGTCATAGCGGATGCGTTCATCGGCGTCGAAGCCGATATGTACAAGGAGGCGGCATCGGCAACCGGAGGCTGGGACGGCTTCAGGCGCTTCCGGATTATTCGCAAGGTCAAGGAGAGCGAGGTCATCACCTCCTTTTATTTCGCGCCTGAGGACGGCGGCGCCATATCCGATTTTCAGCCGGGACAATATATCAGCCTCAAGCTTCAGCCGGAAGGGCAGGCATTTACGCAAATACGCCAATATAGCCTATCCGACGCTCCTGGTCATCCGCACTACCGGATTTCCGTCAAGCGTGAGGACGCCTGCGACTCCAAGCCCGATGGAATTATCTCCACGTATCTGCATAACGAACTTGAAGAAGGAAGCATCGTCGAGCTGTCGGCGCCGGCAGGCGACTTTACGCTCCGTACGCCGGATACGCGGCCACTTGTGCTGCTCAGCGGCGGGGTCGGGATAACGCCTATGCTTAGCATGCTGAACACGACGGCCCAGCGCCAACCCGAGCGTTCCGTGACATTCATTCACTCGGCAATCAATGGCGATACGCATGCGTTCCGCGACCATGTAACGGCACTTGCTGAGCGTCACCCCGAGGTGAAGGCATATTTCTGCTACCAGCAGCCTACCCCGAGCGACCGGGCAAGCCAGCTGTTCGACAAAGAAGGCTACTTGGACTTGGCTTGGCTGCGGCAGATCATCGCCGACAAAAACGCCGACTACTATTTCTGCGGCCCGCTTCCATTCATGCGGGCGGCCAATCGCCTTCTGCAGGAGCTCGGCGTACCGCAGGACGACATCCATTATGAATTTTTTGGACCTGCCGCCAGCCTGAGCGCCGAAGCCGAGGTCGTATAGCTTGGCTATATTTCTCGATTAAAATCCGTTATCGCGCAGCAGGGGCCGCTTGACTTCTTCCTTGCTGCCTAATCGGGGCTGCTTGCAAATACTCCCATCATAGTAGACAGTAGAAAAACAAAAATTCTACTTCTACCGTGATGGGAGTTTTTGTGGTGTCGAAAAGAAATCAGATTTCATTAGACGTAAAATTGCATGTCGTAAAACGATGTATTCAAAATCAATCCAATCCTAACTATGAAGCCAAGCAACCAGGGGTCGCTCACATGACAGTTAGGGATTGGATAAGAAAGTATAGAGCAGAAGGGTTGGAAGGATTAGATTTCGAGTAGTCGTGTGTTGAGAAGATGGATTTCCAAGTATACGTGTAGGCCGCTGCTCCGAATAAGAAGTGGTGCACAGATATCACCGAGTTGAAGTATGGGAACGGTCAAAAATCGTATTTGAGCGCGATTATTGATGTATATGGCAACTCCCTCGTATCGTGGGTGCTTAGCCACTCCAACAACAACAAACTGGTCATGGATACGGTGAAGAAGGCGTATAGGGGGAACCGTGGGGTAACGCCCCTTCTGCATAGTGACCGAGGTTTCCAGTACACCTCGCATGACTATAATCGCTTGAAGAAAAAGTACGGTTTCACAGCGAGCATGTCTCGTGTGAGCCGATGTTTGGATAACCGGCCTATTGAGCGATTTTGCGGCACATACAAGGCAGAAAGCTTTTATTTGAAGAATTTCGATACCTATGATGAAGTTCTTGAAGATGTGCGGAATTATATCCGTTACTATAACAACTACCGCTATACAGATCGACTTAACGGCTTGTCTCCACATGAGTATCGGCGAGCTGCTTCATGAAAATAATCCTCCAGTTCTTTTGAACTGGGGGAACGATCAATCCGATTTTTTTTCACTGTCTACTTGACAGGGAGCACTTCATTATAGGGACGATTTAAGGTCATTTTCATTAATATTTTCGAGCGTTTGAGATTAATATAAACTTTTTTCTCTTAGCTAACTTCAAGCTACAGCAGTCTTCTCCGGACAACGTTCAACTGGAACATTATAGTTTTTATAACTTTAAATCACTTAAATTTTATGTATAATAATTCTATATTATATATTTTAAATTAGACAGTACGATTCAGTTTATATTCATTCTTGATTCTCTTTTTGCAACGTTCGTGAATAAATACCTGTTACTTAATCACTAACTTATCAAATCTCGCACCGAATTTTCTGGAGAGCTTGTCTGGATGTCCGTGCATCCAATTTACGAATTATGCTGCTGATCTGATTTCTAATGGTATTTTCGGATTTATACAGTTTTTGAGCGATTTCCGTTTGCTTCATTCCATTCTCAAGTAGCTCCAGAACTTCTCTCTCCGAGACCGAGAGCTTGAGCAGCATATTTTCACGCCTAATACGATCATATTCTGTTTTTAATATTTCTATAAAAAAATGATTAGAAGATAGTGATTTAATAACATGCGGCAAGGTTACAGCATTTTCAAACGGTATACACATCATTGCTCCCGCGTTATGGAACTCGAGTAAGGTCTGCCTGCAAGTCGTATCCGTCATTAGTATGATTGTGGAATTGTGTCTCTCGTTGAGGTTAGCAATCTGATTTAAAATACTCTGAGAATCTGTTGTAACAGGCTCATGATAAACAATAATAAAATGAACCTGTTTTCTTAGCTGTAATACGACTTTTTGAGACTTCATGCAGCCTATTACTTCCATGTTCTCTTCTTCTGAAAAAACATTACAAATACTTTCTGACTGATGTGATTTGTTATGTACAATCAGAATCTTGATTGGTGTCACGACAACACTCCCTCACAAACAGATAGTAGTAGTACCAAAGTCTTACTAACCATGATTATAAAGATCCATAATACTATGAACAACGAAAACTGAATTGGTATTTTCCGAAAGAGGGTTTGCGTTCTTATTAGTAAACAGGGGAATGTACTAAACAACAGCCTCATGAATCGATAACTTGCTGGAGAGCTTTTTCCTAATAGCAACAGCAAAATAAATCAGTATTTCTTCTGCTACAAGCCGATTTAAACCGATCAACAGGAGGAAATCACACAACGCAATAACCTTGGGAACATCATATTCTCCTAGCATCCAGAAATACTTTTTTCTCTTAGACGAGTCACGAAATTGTAAAAGACATTTTTTGAGACCAACTATATATGATAGAACGGCTTAAAATATGATTACTAAATTACACTAATTAATTCTAAATTCCACCTCGATCGCCCAAAATAATAACTACATTCTAAAATCAACCTACCTCATTCACCTCTAGTAAATCACAGTAGAGTACCAAAAAAGTTAGTACTACCAAATTCTTGTTAATTAAGAATACAATATTACTGTGCTTTATGAGTGTTTTATTATTGGTCAAAAGGCTGAATTCAGTTTAAGAGGTGAAGATCTTATGTATGAGGTATTAGAAAATAAAGAGTTGTTATTTCATTCAGTTGCTTCATACCGTACTAAATTTAAACCGCAAGAGGCGAATAGTATTTTCGGAAAAATTGTGGAGAATTTAAAAATGAAAGGAATAGAGAGGATTGGGCAGGTAATTACCGCAACCCATGGATTAGAAGAGGATTCAAATAAAAACATAATTGCCGATATAGAGTTTTTGTTCTCTGTGAACAAGAGTTTCGAATCCGAAGATAAACTTGAGTTCAAGCAAAAGTTTCACCTAGTAAATGCATTAAAAATTACACATATAGGGAGCCCTAATGACCTCAATAGAAGCTATCAATTTTTGGAAGATTACATTAATAAAAATAAATTATTAAGAATTACTTCATTTTATAATGTTAGTACAATTGAAGATCAAACTAAAACTGAAGGGCAACAAATAATTGAAACATATGTAGGGATTAATCCTTCAACGCTCTAGAGGTATATCGCGCCGTATTGGTTGCTTTATATAATTAAAATCGATGGGAGAATTTAAATGTCTAATTTCGTTGAACTAACATCCGAAGAACTATTAGCTATGAATGGGGGTTGGAGCTGGAGCGACTGGTTTACATCTGTCGCAGGCGGAGCTTCTACCGGGGGAGCAATTGGTAGCGTTGTTCCTGGAGTAGGTACTGTTGTCGGTGGTGTGGCTGGTGCAGTCTTAGGTAATGCATTTTACGCACTTGCAGACTACTACGATAACAAGAAGTAATCTGGGCAAGTAATTAACTAAAAAGGAGTAAGAAGAGAGGAGGATTGACTTTAATGACAGCTATTCAAAGTTCTGCGTTTACTAACTTATCCAGTATAGACCTATTGGAAGTAAATGGAGGTGGTTGGGGTGGTTTAACTGCCTCAATTCTAGGAGGAGCAGGATTCGGTTCTTGGATTGGTTCTGCTGGGGGACCTGGTGGAGCCATTGCTGGAGCGATTATAGGCGGTGTAGTTGGGGCAATAGTTTACGGTAAATAATGTATGGGCAAACACACCTTAGGTGTGTTTGCCCATCTATCCCTCATACTAAAGATTGGTGGTGTGATTCAATGAAGAGACAACAAATGACTTTAACTATTATCGGCTGTTTGCTTACAGTTTCTTTTTTCTTTCAAACACTTAATTATTGGGAAGATAAAAACGGGTCATTTTACTTTTACTTAATACTTTTTCTATCTTCTTCCGTTGTTGTAATATATAATTTTTTAAACAAAAACAAAAAACAATAACTATAAAAATTCTCCGTTTCATGCTTTAAACTTATCAATAAAATATATTCATACAAAAATTTAAATATAACAAATATAATATCGGTTAATTTCAAGGCTCAATTGTTCGATTAATTTTGGCTTTTAACTACTTCCTCTCAAGTATTTTCGCTGACCCAGTCAACAGTGTTTCTAATAAAAATAAAATGTACATAAATAACGATTTTTACTCGAAAATGGATTTCCGTTGTACAGAAGCTTATAGTAACTGTCCTACCCTTTTCGCCTATATGTTTATTTGGAGATAAATCGATTTAATTCAAGGAGCGATAACAAGATTCTTAACTTACATTGGAATTATACTCGTACAAAAGCAATAAATATTTCACCCACAATGTACATTGAGTTAATTCAGAATATAAATACAAACGGGATTAAGTAAAAATTATATTCCTGAGCAGGAGATAATCATGCTTTACAAAAAATATTTTTCAATTAAGCAACACGATATAAAAGACTGCGGAGCAGCATGCATTTCTACCATATGCAAACAATATAATCTGAAATATCCCATTAGCAAAATTAGAGAGATAGCCGGAACCGACAAACAAGGGACCAACGCTTACGGTTTAATTAAAGCTGCCGAACAACTGGGCTTTACAGCTAAGGGGGTTAAGGGCGACCAAGAGGCTTTTTTTAGTGAGTTTCCCTTGCCGGCCATCGCCCACGTGGTAATCGATCAGTCTTTGCTCCATTATGTTGTCATTCACAAAATATCGAAAAAAGAAGTCCTGATTGCCGATCCGGCAAAAGGGCTTGTTAAATATACGCCTGAAGAGTTTTTTGAAATATGGACAGGAGTCCTCATTTTAATGGTTCCTACTCCACAATTCCAGAAGGGAGATCAAACCAAAGGCTTGTTTTCTCGTTTCTTTAGCCTATTAATTCCACAGAAGCGCATGCTTTTGGGGATTTTTATGGCATCTATTTTATACACGGTGCTTGGTATATTTGGAGCCTTCTACTTCCAGTTTTTATTGGATGAAATTTTGCCCTATAGCCTTGAAAAAACTCTGCATATTATGTCTGTAGGTGTCATTGCTTTATATTTGTTTCAAATTTTACTGAATGCATTTCGTAGTCACTTGCTTCTATTTATGAGCCAAAAGCTTGATATTTCACTCATTCTCGGCTACTACCATCACGTGCTGAAGCTGCCTATGAACTTTTTTGGAACTCGTAAAACGGGTGAGATTATTTCCAGACTAATGGACGCCTCCAAAGTAAGAGACGCAATATCCAGTGCAACGCTAACCATTATGATTGATATTATTATGGTCATTGCTGGTGGCGTTATTTTGTACTCGCAGAGCGCTATGTTATTTGGCGTAACGGTTCTTCTGATTCCGCTCTATTTGGTGCTGGTATGGGGCTTTCATAAACCATTTGACAAATTAAACAGAGAACAGATGGAGAAAAACGCTCAGCTTACCTCTTACATAGTCGAATCCATTGATGGAATAGAAACCGTAAAAGCTTATCATGCGGAAGCTAAAGCGAATTTTGAAACGGAGAAGAAATTCGTCGATTTCCTGAAGTCGGTATTTAAATTTGGGTTTATAAACAATGTACAGTCATCGCTAAAAGGGACGGTGCAAATGGTTGGCGGTGTAGTCATCCTTTGGATAGGCGCTGTTCAGGTAATAAAGGGAAATATGACAATGGGACAGCTTATTACATACAATGCTCTCCTTGCTTATTTCCTTGATCCCATCCAGAACTTAATTAATTTACAGCCTACCCTGCAAACTGCGATAGTTGCGGCAGACCGCTTAGGAGAAATTCTAGATTTGGAGACAGAGAAATCCGCTGAAGAAGAAAAGAAGCTTAAGCCTGCTTCCCTCAAAGGGGACATTATTCTAAGCAACGTGGATTTCCGTTACGGCACTAGAGCGCTGGCGCTTCAAAGCATTCATTTATCCATCAGGCAAGGCGAGAAAATTGCTTTCGTTGGGGAAAGCGGTTCGGGCAAGACGACACTCATTAAACTGCTCATGCAGTTCTATCAACATGAAAAAGGCGATATTTTTGTGAACGGTCATAATATTAAGGACCTTCATCTCGACTACTTGAGAGAAAGAATCGCTTATATTCCTCAGGATACATTTTTCTTCAGCGGTACGATTAGAGACAATTTATGTTTGGGTGTCGATGAGGGAGAGGACTTGGAACGTATCGCCGAAGCCTGTCAAACCGCTCAGGCTCACGAATTTATCAACCAATTACCGCTAAGATATCACACACTGCTTGAAGAAAACGCCACGAATATTTCCGGCGGACAAAAGCAACGTTTGGCGATCGCCAGAGCAATTCTAAAGAAGCCAGATATACTGATTATGGATGAGGCGACAAGCAATCTGGACTCAACCACTGAAAAAGCAGTTTCAGAAACGATTAACGGATTTCATGATGTAACCACGATCATAATTGCGCACAGACTCAGCACAATTATGCGTTGTGATCGAATCTACGTGATGGACAAAGGCACTATTACGGAACAAGGCTCACACAATGAACTGCTGGAGTTAAAGGGGAAGTACTACGAGCTATGGAAGGATCAGTTGCCAGGTCTGGAGTCGCCTCCAACTGGACAGCTTCAGTATGCCGTTGGAGCAGTTGGGGGTTAGCCGGATGAGAGCGATCATACGCAATATGTCGGAAATGTCAGATAGCCGAGAGATGATGGAGGCACGCACAAGTCCTGCGATTACCGTGTTTATTACAGTGGTACTTGCCCTTATTGTAGCTGCATTAACTTGGTCATTTGTGGGAGAAATTGATGAAATAGCCAAAGCTACGGGCATTGTGCGTCCAAATGAAAAAATCAGCACCGTTCAGATATCCGCACTAGGACAGATAGATGAAGTGTTTGTTAAAGAAGGAGTACAGGTAAACAACGGTACCAAGCTGGTTACATTGAAGCAGGACGAGTTGCTGATGGAGCTCAATAATCGTCGGGCTGAGAAGAACAAGCTGGATAAAGAACTCCAATTATGGAGTCGTTACGAACAAAGCATAAGTGAAAACAACAATCTATTCTCCAAGGCGAATGAAGAGGAAAAATATTATTACGATCTTGTAGAGCAATTTCAAATGGATTTGGTGAAAATGGAGCTGGACTATAGAGCCGCAATCCTGCAAATAGATACAGTCAAAACTGAACTTAGCCAAGCTCAAGAATCTGTACAGCAAAATATCATCGCGAGTAAACAGAAGGTTGAATATGATAAGCAGGAATTGAATCGCAAAATTTTGATAACGACACAAGAGCTTGAACAAGAGCAGAGCTTGCAGGCCGCCATGCAGCTCACAGACGGAAGCTTAACCTCTCTGGATGAAAAACGAAGTTCCCAATTCAAGCAATATTCCATTCGCATCAGCCAGTTAGAGCGTACGGTTGCAGACAGCAAGGCAGTATATGATCGATCCATTGAACTCGGAGATCGTTTTGTAGCACAAACCCAAATAGATAAGGAATGGTCACAATACGAGACAGCCAAGCTTCAACTGGAGCAATTTAAAGAAGAGGCCATTCTCGGTGTGGCAAGCCATATTGACAGTCTGGACAAGCAACTTGATGAATGGCTCAATAGTTTAAATCTGCTTGATGCACCGAATAGTTCTACAGAAATAGAACGACAGTCTCTTCTGCTTCAACAAAAGCAGCTTGAAGATAAGCAACATGAGACTTCGGATAAAGCCGACTTGACGGGGCAGACAGAAGAAGCAACTCTGCAAAAGTTCAAGCTTGACCGATTAGTTCAAATTCAAGCGGTTATAGAGGAAAAACAACAGGCTAGAGTTTTTATACAGGAGAAAGTGACTCAGCTTGAAGCCGCTATTAACAAAAACACCATAACCGCGCCCATATCCGGCACTGTAAATGTAGTTAAGGAAATAAGCGCAGGCGGAATTATACAGCCTGGCGAAACGTTACTATCGATTATCCCTATTAATGAGACCAAATACAAAATGAACATCGCTGTACCCAATCATGAAATTGGAAAAATTAAAATAGGAAATAAAGTTGAGCTGAACTTTCAAGCTTTTCCCAAACAGAGCTTCGGGTCTCTACAGGGGGTTATTACATCCATTGCTACTGATGCCATTGTGCAGCAGGACGGAAAAAGCTATTATGTCGTCGAGGCATCGGTTCCCAATACCCCACTAACGAATAGAAAAGGGGAACAAGGGGAGATTCGTGTAGGCATGACAGCAGAAGCGTATGTCATTACCGATTCAAAAAAAATTATTCATTATTTGCTGGAGAAAATAAATTTGCGCGAATAGCGAGGCGGCTGGAAATGAAGATGTTTAGAGCGTATTTGCCAGTCATATGCTTATTTTTTTTATGCGGGGCATGGACAGCATCTGCTGACGGCGGCGAGGGACAAACCGTAATTTTAAATCGAGAGACGATTCGGGAATTGGCCCTAAAAAACTATTTGGATATACAGCTCGCCCAGTTAAATGTAAAGGCTTCTCAGACGGAACTCAATTATGTTTATTCTAAGCAGGACGAAGCTAATAAAGCGATCACGGGCCCTACAGCAAGCCGCTTGCCAGTGACGGCTGAGGAGTTTCTTGCGCAAATACCCGAGTATGATAAACTCTCGGATGAACAAAAGGTTGAGATTGATCAGGCTATACGGATTCAGGGTATGATAAACGAATCATTCAACCAGTTTATAAACGCCCAAAACTCTGAGCAATATCGGGCATTGCTAAGGGAGCAAAGCTTGAATCTTGTTTCCTTAAATGACAATGTAAGATCCGTTATATCGAAGAGCAATTTGGCGAAGCTGGAATTGGATAAAACTAAGCAACTGGTCGGTTACTATGCAATCCAGCAGTATACTCGCATACTAAGTGCCAAAAATAATATTGCGAGTTTGGAGTTGGAAGCAGATCATTTGATACAAAATGTTGAAGATACCCGCCATCTGCTCAAATTAGGACTTGCTTCTCAAGCTGAGCTTAGTGAGGCGCAAAGTAGCCGGGAGGACAAACAGGCTGAGCTTGAGCAGATGAAAACGCAGTATAACGCGCTTGTTCATGCATTTACAGCTAATCTTGGGATTTCCAAAGACCAGACCTTACTATTTCAGTTATTAGAGGTTGATGTCTCAAGGGATGATCGATCAACCGTTTCAATCCATTTAGACGATAATTATGATTTGCGCAAAATAAATGAAGAAATAAGAAGCGCTCGTGCAAGCTATGACGAGCTACTGACAAAAGATCGTTATCTGGCTGATTTTCATCTTAGCACTTGGTACAGAAAAAACGATGAAAAAGAGCTGCTGCGCAAGCAGCTTGACCGCGCAATGAAACAGATGGAGTATGAAGAGCAAAGTCTGCATCAAAAAATTGGGCACTTGGAAAAAAAGTTTAATGAGAACTTGCAATTGCAACGCGACCGTATACGGCTTGCAGAGACTGGTCAAGTAGCGCATAAGCAGCTGGAGGACATCAATCTAGCCGTAAATCTCATGCGCTTTCAGCTTGATAACGCGAAGCTTGAGTATTATATGTTTCAAGAAAAAAAACAATTAGCCCTAAACGGGGTCGTACTATTAGATTAGTCTCTGGCAAATCACGAAAATACGATTATATGCAAGCAAACGCTATACCAGCTTTCCCTTGCTCTGCTGTCCGCGCAGCAGCCGGTTCACCGTCTCCCGCCGCAGGCCGATTAATTGCCCGATTTCATCCTGTGTAAGCACATCGGTCAGCGCGGCGGGGGCAATGTAGGCGGCGAACCATTGCTGCAGCTTTTCCAGCTTGGCGGCTGGCGTTACTTGCGTTAATTGGTCGATGCGCTGCTGCATCAGACGCAGCTTTCCTTGCAGCAACCGGGCGATGCCCAGACATTTGGCCGGGTTCCGTTCGAGCTCGGCATACCAGTCTGCCGCCGATAGGCGTTCAATTTCGCAGGTTGTCAGCGCAATGGCCGTTCCATGGTAGGGGATCGGCGTAATCAGCGAATGATGAGGAATCGTTTCGTCCGGTATAATAATATTGACGAGTACGGGATGCCCGTCCTCGTGTACGCGTACAATTTTTAAGAGACCGCTTCTTACATGGAACAGCTCCCCTCTATCTCCCTGATGAAAAAGCACTTCCCCCTTATGCAGCAGCATTTGCAGCCTCCTCGCTGATTGTTTGGTTCTGTTATCCATATTGACGTTGCAGCCTTGCAAGGGTAAAATGTTACATGGTCAGTAAGGTCCTGGTCTGACTATTCCCAGAAACTTGCCCAGAAAGAAGGACGTCTTGAATATGAGCCTCAAAACGTATGCCATCTGCCTTTATATCGTGTTTGTCTACTGGATTTCCTCGCATATCCCGCATATGCATGCATTATTTTTCCCGACGCTTGGAGCGTTTAGCTTGCTATTCATTTCTCGTCCCTATGTACAGCGCGAGTTTGGCAAAATCGCTCTCGGAGCGGTTGTTGCCTCTTTAGTCGGCTCCCTGTTCGTCTATTTCAGCTCCGGCGTCCTTTCCTTGCTGCTCACCTTGCTGCTCGTCATCTGGCTGATTAATGTCTTCAAATGGAATGCTCCGCCTATCCTTGCGGTATCGCTGATTCCATTTTTCACGCATCCTCCGCTGCTGTGGATCATTCCGGTATCCGTCTGCGGCGCCTTGCTCGGTCTGCTGCTGACGCTCTCAGCCGCCGCATTCCTGGAGCAAAAATTCGGAGCCGTTCTGCCTCTATTCAAAAGAACCGTCAAAGCCGAGTCCGACCGGGCGCTTTGAACCGAGCGATTCACGCCATTCCGCCGGAAGCAGCCGCTCGTATTGCGGCTGTGCGTAACGGTCATCGACCAGCATAAGCAGCCCGCTGTCGCTCTCCGAGCGGATCAGCCGCCCGCCTGCCTGCAGCACCTTGTTGATTCCGGGATACACATAGGCGTAATCGTATCCATTCTTGCCTTGACTGCTGAAATACTCCTTCAGCATATTCCGCTCCGCCCCCAGCTGCGGCAAGCCCACGCCGACGATAATGACGCCGACAAGCCGGTCTCCGACCAAATCCACCCCCTCCGAGAAAACCCCGCCCATTACGGCAAACCCGATTAAAGAACGCGAATTATCAGCCTGAAAGGCATCCAGATACCGCGCCCGCTCCTCTTCGCTCATATCCTGCCGCTGCAGTAGTACATCCGGCTCCGCGCTTGCAACGCCGACATGATCCTGCTTGCCTTGCTCCTTCATTTCGCTCGCCAACTCCGTATAGGCTTCATGCACCGCCAGCATATAGGCATAAGAAGGGAAAAACACAAAATAATTGCCTGTCCGCTCCTCAACTAATCGACGAATAAGCCGGGCAATCGGCAGACGGGTTCTTTCGCGATCCTGATACCGCGTAGACAATGGCTGCAGCCGTACGTCCAGCTGATTGGCCGAGAACGGCGACGGCACCGTAAGCGTGTAATCCTTCTCTCCTCCGCCGAGGATGTCCATGAAGTAATTAATGGGCGATAATGTGGCGGAAAAATAAATATGGGAGCGGTATCCTTTGCCCGCTTGCCTAAGCAGATGGGAAGGGTCCAGACACAATAGCTTCTGTCGCACTTCGCCGCGGGCAAGCTCTGTGTAGACCATGTATCGCTCATCGTACAGCTTGGAGATACGCAGAAACTGCTGCGCGGAGAAATAGCCGTCAAGCAACTCGCGGCTGCCGACTGAGCCCAGCGCTTGCTCCGCCGCCGCCACGAATGTCCCGGCCAGCTCGACCAGCCGCTCTGGCAGCTCCCGCTCGGCGAGCTCCGTCCGATCGCCGCATCGCTTGCGGAGCGCAATGAAATAATCGTTTATCGCTTTGGCCGCTCCCCTGGCCTGTTCATTTACCCCCTTCAGCTCGCGTTGGAGCGCTAGAAAAGGGGTCTTGGACAGTTCAGCGGAGAACATCTCCCGCGCACGGTCCACCAGATTATGCGCCTCGTCCACAAGCAGCGCCGTCTGTTTTTTCTGCTCTGCGTATTGCCGCTTAAACGCAATTCGCGGATCAAAAATATAGTTATAATCGCAAATCACTGCATCTGCGGCATACGCGATATCGAGGGAAAACTCAAACGGACATACACGATGCTTGCGCGCATACGCCTCGATCACCGGACGCGTCATGACGGTCTCATGCTCAAGCACATCCATCACTGCGCCGTTAATGCGGTCATAATAGCCGTCGGCATAGGGACAGAGCTCCTTTTCGCAGCGAACCTCCTCCTGAAAGCAGATTTTGTCCTTTGCCGTAACGGTCACCGCATGCACCCGCAGGCCCCGAGACTGCATATGGAGCAAGGCGTCCTCGGCGGCAGCGCGCGTAGTTGTCCGGGCCGTCAAATAGTAAAACCGCTGCAGCATACCCGCCCCAATCGCCTTGACCGCCGGATATGTCGTCGAAATCGTCTTGCCGATTCCTGTCGGCGCTCTTACGAACAGCTTGATCCCCTGCTCCACCGACTTATAGACCGCCCCCGCCAGCTTTCTCTGCCCGGCCCGATAGGCGTCGAATGGAAAAGCAAGCTCACGGATGCTTGCATCACGCGCTTCCGCATGCCGAAATCGCTGCCGGGCGAATGGCGCATAACGGGCAAGCACCTCAAGCACGAACTGCTCCAGCTCCTCGACGCTGTGCTGCCTGACCAGCCTGCGCTCCTCCTGCGTCTCCGTTTGTACATACGTCAGCTGAATGCGCATGGCCGGACATTCGTGCTCTATGGCATACATATAAGCATAGAACAGCGCTTGCGCCCAGTGCACCGGATAGCCGTCGTCAGGCAGCTCCTCCAGCCGCTGTCCCGTCGATTTGATCTCGTCTATGGTAGGAGCAGGCTCGGTGGCAAGCAGCCCGTCGCATCTCCCGTCCACGACAAAAAGCAGCTCATCCAGCCGGATGTCTGCTTTTACGAACAATTCTTTGCTGTCTTGCGCGCCATATGCTTGCTGAATGCGCTGATGCGCCCTGGCGCCTTCCTGCATGGCGTCCAGCGCATTCATTCGAACATCAATGCTGCCGCCGGCAAAAACATATTCAACCAGATGTCTCACCGACATCGTCACCGTATTTGCATGCTTGGTTTCCAAGTGAATTACGCTCCCCGGAAGAACATTTGTTCCATCCATTGTAGCATATTCATAAAGGCATGACACGTATGGCCAAGCCCGCGCGATCCCGGACCTGGGGAGCCTGCTTCCTGATGCTAAGCGAACCAGCCTGATTAATCGCGATCTTCTTCCTCGGGATGGCGGCCAACGCCGTTAAGCAAATCCGTTCCGTGAAACTCCTCTTCCGGCGCCGCCGGATCTACTTCACTATCTTGACTTATGGCATCCGCATCAGGAACATCCGCGTATTCAATCTGGCTGACGGAAGTGTACAGCGCATCCTGCTCGGGATACCGCTCCTCCAAAAGCTGCTCCGCATGAGGAACCGCCTCGTCCTCTGCTTCCTCCGTAAACAAACCGAATGCCGGATCGATATCCTTCTCCGTCGCCAAGCCGCGTTCTGTATGCTTATGCTTCGAGAAATGGTTGGTCATCCTTATCGGCCTCCTTGGTTATCGAGTGTGTTTCGTTTCCATTGTATAATACCCATCACCGCTCAAAAACAAACGGCCGCTTCTTCGCTCTGAAAGAAGCGCCCGCCATTCAATCAAAGGCGATTACGACGACACTCGCATTATCTTGATGTTTCCTGCCCAGGCCAATAACATGCCGGACAAGGTAATCGGCAATTTGCTGCGCATCCAGACCGGCGGATTGCCCAAGCAAGGGCTCGGACAGCTCACCATACAGCCCGTCGCTGCACAGCAGTACTCGATCTCCGGGCTGCAGGCGAAGAGGCTCTTGGTTGGCATTATATTCAACCAGCTCCGGCAGACCCAAGTAACTGGTCAACAAATCCCGTTCCGGATGGGAAAGGGCTTCTTCCAGCGCCAGCTCTCCGGCTTGCACCCGCTCGAACAGCCGATTGGCATAAATATGATCATGGGTCAGCCGGTGCAGCTCTCCGTCCCTTAACAAATATATGCGGCTGTCTCCCGCGGAAATATAATAGAGCTCGTGTCCCTCCACAAGCGCAGCGACAAGCGTTGTACCGACGTGCCATTCCAATTGATGAACCCGCGACAGCTCCCATACCGCCTCTGCGGCTTGATGAACCGCAGCCTCAAGCGCCTGCGGGCAGAGCTGGTTCGCATTCGGATGCTCATAGCCCGACAGCATCTTCTCAACGGCGAGCAGCCCTGCCTCCTTGCCCATCGCAAAACCGCCCATTCCGTCTGCGAGCACGGCCAGCACGCCGCCGCCCGTATGAACCTCAGCCTCGGCATGCTCCTGCTGCCGCGACGCTACAGCGCAAAAACCGTAGGCGTCCTGCTGCTCCTCCCGATCTCCGATATGCTGAGCAGCCCCGATGGCGAGAAACGGCCCCAGTTCCTGAGCCTTTGCCGTATCCGCAGCCGGATTGCCGCCGGAGGCAGCTTGTGAAGCACGATCCGCTTGGTCAGAACGTCCTGCATACAGCCATATTCCTGCCAGCACGCACACCAACATCGCAATCCAGAGCGCCAACATCCGCTTCCTCCCCCATCATGCCTGCTATATCTAAATGTATGGAGAAGACGCCTCCTGTATGCGAAGGAGTTCGCCGGTGCCGAATTTTCTTCTGGCCGCCTGTTCCCTTTCACCTATCCTTGACTGTGCCGACGCCGAGCCTCGAACAGTTTATCGACCGCTCTCATTCACCTCTCCCCGCCATGACAAAAAAAAGCCCGCACGCCTTCGGCATCGAGCCGTATGGCATGCGGGCTTCCCCCTGCTATCTTACATAAGCGTTGTCGTTTCCTTCTTCTGAGACTTCTTATCTGCAGCGCTGTTATTGACGAGCATCGGCAGCATCTTCATCCCGCTAACCATGGGAGCGTTGCAAAGCAGACATGACGGCGTATGGTCAAAAGCGAAATTATCCCTCATCCAGCTATTGCAGCCCTCTGTTTCGCATGTCCATACCTTCGTGTTTTCTTCCGGAATTTCTTCAAGCGGTTTTTTACGATTGTACATGGTTAGCCTCCTTTTCAAAAGGAAAAACTGCCTCGAACCTTGAAACAAGTCTGGGCAGTCTTCATGTATGTTTTTGGGTTGTGAAATGGACAGAGCGGCTTGTTAACAATTTAAGCCATTGTATCATGTATCATCCAGCGAAAGCAAATTCGCTTTTATTCATTATATGGACAAACCGGTTATTTTATGTTTGAAATCTAAAAGGGCTGAAATACGATTAACGTAAGGAGCGCAACCGCGCCTAAATGCAATATGGCTTCCAGCTTAATCGTCTTGCGGGGAATCGCGGCCGCTTCCTGCGGGAGCTCATCTTCCTGATAGCCGTAGGGCTGTTGTGCCTGCTTCTTCAACATCTGCGGCAAAAACCGCATGACGAACAATTGTGTGATCATATACACGATAAGGGATGCGGCAAAACCGCCCTTGGTGTACATTTCCGGCTCAAGCAGCGCCATCCCGACGCCGGTAAGCAGCAGCGCCAGACTTGCAAGCTTGGGCATCAGCTTAAGCTGATCCATCAGCTGCAGGGTATGGGCCGCTTGCGCCGAGGTATGGGATACCCGAATCAGTATAGGAAAGGCGCAGGCATAGCCTAGGCTGAGTACCGCCACAAGGACATGTATAAACAATAATATCATGTACAACATGTAAAACCTCCCTTACACATCTAGGAAATTGAGCCTGCTGTACATGATGGCTTGTAGTTCTTTCGGCATATTACATATATTAAAGGATAGTCCATGTTTTAGGCAATGTGCATTTTACACAAAAAACACGAATGCTCTCCAAAAAAACGATATACACTGCCGTCGGTCCACGTACAATCAAGCGCTTTCAAAACGATTAAGCGTTAAAGAGGCCTGCCGGCCTCTGCTTGCGCTTCTATTGCTTGCACGCGCTATACGGAATACTCATGCGGGTAATATTCGATGCTCGACTGGGCGCCAATTGTCAGAATACCCTTCCCGGCATCATAAGCGACAGTGCCTTGCTTGACGTAATACCACGTTTTGAGAGTAGGCTGATCCTCGTATTCCTTAAAAATAAATACATTGAGCTCATTCTTATGCGCCAGCAGTTCCTCAATGGCCTTTCCTTGCGCAACCTCCGCCGTGAACAGCCAGCCATCCCCGTCAGGCGTAACCGTGTAATTTAGCGCTTCCTTGCCCGTATCGATGAATGCCCGTCCGCCAACGGCGTGCTTGACCAGAAACGTCTCTTTCATTGGGTAGCTCTCCTTTGCAGCCCTAACCGGCTGTTTATCAAACGCAAACGGCCTATGGCATATCCACAAGCATGATGAAGGCGGCTGATGCCGCTGCCAGCTCCACCTGCTCCACCTGCTCGATTTCCGCAATATCTCCCGCTCCAAGCTTCTCTCCGAGCAGCGATAGGTCGCCTTCAA
This sequence comes from Paenibacillus sp. SY21-1, assembly GCF_005222705.1. GTDB lineage: Bacteria > Bacillota > Bacilli > Paenibacillales > Paenibacillaceae > Pristimantibacillus. The sequence continues at coordinate 253,701 of NZ_STGF01000001.1, forward strand.
TGACATACACAAAAAGCTTGCGATCCGGGTCCGCCGTATGAGGCAATGAAACGCCTGGCTCCAGCTTGCCCAAGTAAATCGTCATATCCTGTCCGATCGAGGCTACATTCTCGGAGCCTGCGGCGGATACGACCGGCAGCAGCGCATTCTGCAGCTTGCCGGTGTCATAGCTAGTAGCCTCATAGGAAGGCTGAACGCCGCGCTCCCGCGGCATAAACCACAGCTGCAGCAGTCTTAGCTCTTCGTCTTGCGAGGCGTTGAATTCGGTATGAATCACACCGGTTCCGGCCGACATGCGCTGAATCTCGCCAAAGGAGGACACAACCGAGTTCCCAAGGTTGTCCTCATGCCTGATTTGACCGTTCAATACGATCGATACAATTTCCATATCGCTATGCGGATGCGCGCCAAATCCCCGTCCCGGCGCCAAGTAATCGTCATTGCAAACGCGCATAGCGCCGAAGCCCGTGCGCTTCGGATCATGAAAGCTTCCGAAGGAGTAGACCGGCTGACTGCGCAGCCACCCTAAATCGGCAAAATGCCGCTCCGCAGCAGGTAATACTTGAATCATTGCTTTCGCCTCCAGCCTATTGTCCATAATTGGCTTGTCACAAGCATCCACGACTTCAATTCAAATCGATGCCCTTGTATTTCGCTTTTATCTACTTACTTATTTATAGCAGGAATTTCCCGATACGGCAAGCGGTCACACTGGAAGCTTCGCGCCAACCGTCTCCACAAGCCAGCGCAGAAGATCGAGCTCGCGGTTATGCGCAGCAATTAGGGAAAGCCCGACAGGCAGCTCCGATTTGTTCATTACGGGAATGGTCACCTGCGGCAGGCCCGCCAAGCCTGCAGGGCAGCTTAATTGCAAGGTGCGCGCTCTGGCAAGCTCTACCTCGTCTCCGGAAAGCCCGATCAATGGGGCAATGCCCGGCACGGTCGGAGCTAAGATAAGCGCTCCCTCTGCCAGCATGCCGCTAAGCCGCTGACGGACTTCCTCGCGCTTCGCATAAGCAGCCCGCTGCTCCTCCGCAACCAGTGTCGACGCCCAAGCGAAACGCTCCGCAATTCCGGATCCAAACCGCGGCTGCACATCCTGGACCCAGCGGCCGTGCTCGCGCCAAATTTCCAAGCCCTGAAGGTGGCGGAAAGCTTGCATCCACGACTGCAGGCCCTCCGGCGCAAGCGTTATCTCCTCCAGCTCCGCTTGATCTGCAGATTCGCAAAGCAATTGTACCCAGGGAGTCAGCGCTTCGATCGTTTCTTGGTCCGCCAGCTCCCATAGATCGCGCGCATACACGAATGTGCGGAACGGCACTCCGCTCGCCCTCGACTGCTCAGGAATCAGCGCTTCACCTACTTTAAGCAGCGTGTGCGCATCTTTCGCAAACCATCCTACCGTATCAAAGCTTGGAGCCAGCGGAATCAGCCCGGCTGTATTCACCGCCCCGTGCGTAGGCCTGATGCCATATAATCCGCAATAGGCGGCGGGCACGCGCACGGAGCCGCCTGTGTCGGTCCCGATCGCAAAATCCGCAGCACCTGCGGCAACAGCGGAGGCCGAACCGCTGGAGGAGCCGCCCGGGATACGGCCGGGGGCCGCAGGATTGGCCGGTGTTCCGTAATGAAAGTTCTCGCCGTGGATGCTGTACATCAGCTCATCGGTAATCGTAAGCCCCTGCAGCTTCGCGCCGCTGGCGAGCAAGCGATCGATTGCAGCGGCATGACGTACCGCCGGCCCGTGCGACCGCAGCCAGTCCGGGTTGCCCGCCGAGGCCGTTCTGCCCGCTATATCAAACACATCCTTGACGGCAAAGCTCAAGCCGCTCAAGGGGCCCTCGCCTTTCGGCATTACTACTGCGCGTTCGTCTATAAAAGCATTTCCGTTTCCTGCCTGACGCTTCATGTCAGCCGCCGCCTTCCTTTGGCCGGCATATGCCGGTTCGTTTTCATGTTTGACCTGTCTCTCTTACCAGCCAATCGCGGCTCCATCGCAGCGCGGGTCCGTGCCCCCTTGCAGGAAGCCGTGCTCATCGCGCTGGATGGCATGAGCATGCCCCATAATGCCGTCGAAGGCCTTCACCTTGCGGACCAAATGCCCGGCTCCCGCCAAGGAGGCCAGTACGCTGTCGTCCACTCTTGCCTCTATTTTCAGCTCGCGGGTAGGCTCGCCCCATGTGCGGCCCCACACCCACCTCGGCTCATTGATCGCTTGCTGCGGATGCATGCCGTAATCGACCATTCGTGTAAAAATGGCGGTTTGCGTCTGAGGCTGACCCTCGCCTCCCTGCGTTCCGTACAAAATCGACGGTTTCCCGTCGCGGCAGGCCATCGCGGGCATCAGCGTGTGAAAGGTGCGTTTGCCCGGCTGCAGACAGTTGACGTGGCCGGGGTCCAAGGAGAAAAACGAGCCCCGATTTTGCAAAAGAACGCCGGTGTTCCCCCCAACGACGCCTGAACCAAACTCAAAATACAAGCTTTGAATGAATGAGACCGCATTGCCATCCTCGTCTACTACAGCGGCGTATGCCGTATCGCTGCCCAGCGCAGCCGCCTCCTCCTCTTGGGAGGCTTTTCGCAAATCGATTGTTGCCGCGAGAGAAGCGGCATAGCCTTTGTCCAGCAAACGCTCTAAAGGCACTTCGGCGAACGTCGGATCGGTCAAAAAGCGATTGCGGTCGCGGAAGCTAAGCTTGAGCGCCTCGACGCAGAGCTGGTAGTAATCATGCGAGCCGTGCTCCACGCCATGAAGACCGCTCGCTTCGAGTATATGCAGCGCCAGCATGCCCGCAAACCCTTGGGAGTTGGGAGGCATCTGATGCAGCGTGTAATCCCGGTAAGAGCCCGTCAGCGGCGTTACCCAGTCTCCTGAATGGGCGGCGAAATCGTCGGCGTCAAGCAGCCCGCCTTGTTGACGCAAATAATCGGTTATTTCCCTCGCCGTGTCCCCTTTATAGAACTCATCTCTGCCGCGCTCCGCAATGCGCTTCAACGTACTGGCCATGTCGGGCTGCTTGAATCGGCGCCCAGGGCTGACAGGCGATCCCCCGGGCAGATAGATGGCAGCCGTTTCAGGCGTGCCGGCAAGCATCTGCCGCTGCGCAGCAGTATGCTCGTATTGATCCTTCGACATCGGAAAGCCATTCTCCGCATACCCGATGGCCGGAGCCAGCACCTGCGCCCAAGGCAACCGGCCGTATTCCCCATGTATCGCCGCCCAGCCGTCGACCATCCCCGGAACGGTAACTACGCTGCGGACTCCGCGGTTAGGGATAGCGTCAAGCCCCTCGTAGGCGCCAATCGCCGCCTTTGCCCCCGATCGACCGCTGGCATTATACCCTCGCGGCTTGCATTCGAGGTGATGAAAGCCAAGCCAGAAGGAATCGCCGCCCAGACTAGTCATATGCGGATAGACAACCGCCAGACAGGCGCTGACCGCGACAGCGGCATCGTAGGCGTTGCCGCCCTGCGCCATCACGCTCGCGCCCGCAGTCGTCGCCAGATAATGCGGACTGACAACCATTGCTTTCGAACCGATTACTGAATCATTCATCCTAACGCCCCGCGATCCATATGATAGTTTTCCTGACATATTACCTGCTATAAAAATAGCACCTCCCGTTCCGTTAATCAATCATTATGTAATAAAAAAACGAAAAAACTATTGAAATCGAACTCATACATGATAATATTTAAACATATAGAAAGTATAAATAGGTATTTTCATACCATTTGAAAGGGAGATGAGAGGATTGTCATTTAAACAGGACGATTCCGACTCCATTGTGGAGATTGACGAAACCGACCGCCTTATTATAGCCAGGCTGAATACAAACGGAAGAATTTCTTACACGGACCTCGCCAAGGAAATCGGAATTTCTCGCGTAGCGGTGCAAGCGCGTATTAATGCGTTAATGGAAGCAGGCGTTATCGAGCGGTTTACCGCTGTCATTAACCCGGAGAAAATAGGCATTTCGGTGTCCGCTTTTTTTAACGTCGAGGTAGAACCCAAGCATTTGCATGAGGTGGCCGATCAACTGTCGTCAGAGCCGTACGTTACCAGCCTTTATCATATGACGGGTCCGAGCAAGCTGCACATGCACGGCTTGTTCCGCAACAATCAGGAGATGGAGCATTTCCTCAAAGAGAAGCTGTACCCGCTGCCGGGCATTATGAGCGTCGATTGCCAGGTGCTGATTAACCGTTACAAAAGTCGGATGGGGATGAGGCTGTAAACGATGAACATTTTCCGCGTATTCAAGCACGAAGGTATGACCAACAAGTATATGCAGCTTACCTGGGCGATGATTAAGACCGGCATTATCGGCTTTGGCGGAGGCCCCTCCGTTATTCCCCTAATCAGGTATGAAGCGGTAGTCGCCTATAAATGGATTGAGGATGAGGAGTTTGGCGAAATTCTCGCGCTTGCCAACGCGCTGCCGGGACCGATCGCCACCAAAATCGCCGCTTACCTGGGTTATCGGGAAAAAGGAACAATTGGCGCCATCGTCGCTGTGCTCGCGCATATTCTGCCTTCCAGCCTGGCCATGATTTTGCTGCTAAGCTTTGTGCAATATTTAAGCAGCGCCGCCTTCATCCAAGGCATGATCGGGGCGGTTATACCGGTTGTAGCGGTTATGCTGGGCGTGATGGCGTACGAATTCGGAGAACGGGCGGTAAAGGGACTAGGCTTGTATGCCGGCATCGCTTTTTTCGCCTTGGCGTTCGGCATGCTGCAGGGGCTGCTCATTCATCCGGCGATTGTTATCATTCTATTTCTGGCCTATGGAGCGGTTCACCTTCGTGTGGTTGGCGCTCTAAAACAAAGAGCCGAACGGAAGCGAAGCAAACGTAAGCCTAGCGATCGGAATAAGGGAGGAGGCGTCACTCGTGGAATGGATTGAGTGGCTGAATTTAATTATCGGATTTTTTATTGCCAATGCGCTTGGCTACGGAGGCGGACCCGCGTCTATTCCGCTTATGTATCGCGAGATCGTCACGAATCATGCCTGGTCGACGCCGGGCGAGTTCTCGAACATTCTGGCGCTTGGGAACGCCCTCCCTGGACCGATCGCCACCAAGATCGCCGCCTTTGTGGGCTATGACGCCGGAGGCTGGATCGGCTCGCTGCTCGCGCTGGCCGCAACGATCGTGCCCTCAGCCGCAGCGCTTATCCTGCTTCTCAAGGTGCTGCAAAAGCATCGCCAATCGCCGGTCGTCAAGGGAATGACACTGCTTGTGCAGCCCGTCATCGCAATCATGATGCTTCTGCTCACTTGGCAAATGGGAGAAAGCTCGATTGCATCCATTGGCATCATTCAATCGCTGATCATTGCCGCCGTAGCCTTCTGGGCGATGCAGATTCGCAAAATCCATCCCGCTATCGTCATTGTCGCGGCCTTTGCATACGGCGCGCTGGTCGTTCCGCATGTACATTGGGTATAGCGGTTCGGAAGAGCGCCGTATACGGCCTGCCGCAATCGGCTAGCTTTCCTTGTAATAGGCGAATACCTGCTCCACCGGCTTAAAAAACAAATGCCCGTCCGGCCATGGCTGGAAATGCAAATCCATTCGCGAATCGCTCCAGTTTTCCGGCGTTCCCTTGGTAGCCAGCTTCCCAGGCAACGCCGGCGCTTCCACAACGGCAGGAAACTCCTGATAGCCGAACAGCAGGTTCTCATGCATAGCGATGATTTCGTATTTGGGGCCGTGAAAGGCCTGCTCCTCTTGAAGCTGGTAGTGGTAGTAAATATAGCTGGCTGCCATTTCAGGCTTCAGATGCGCCACACGTCCGACTCTTCGCTCAACGGCCGCCTTGCGCCGCCAGTGCTCCAGGCTCGCAGGCTCATTGAAGTGGAATACATCAATCATGGTGATCCAGCCGCGTTCCTTCGCTTGCCCCGGCCAGCTCTCCAGAAACGGGGCCGCGCCGGGCAGCAGCTCGCCCGCTTCGATTGGGCGCCCGACGCATTCCGCATAAATAAACAGATTGCGCTCCCAGCGGAAGCATCCTAACGTCATGACCTCCCCTTTCTCTATCGCCAACGGACCAGACCGATCCTCCCTAGCCGCCTGCAGCGCTTCCTCCTCGCGCCCAGCCTGAATGGAGGCCCTTGCCAATACCCGATAAATGCATTGCTCGTACGCTTCATTCGTATCGTTAGCCATTTGTGAACTCCTTTGATGGATTTTAGCCAGACCAGTCAGGTATCCTCCATTGGACGGCTTTACCGGCCTGCTTATGCCACGCTATGTGCCTTCCTCGTTACAATTCACCGAATGAATGCCGCTTTCCTTCTTGGACGGCAAGCCTAATCGTTCTTATCCTGACTATCGCATGTTTCGCGTTGAAATATAACCCGATGGTCGATGTGAAATTTAAAACTCATATATTTAAAAAGAAGCAGACCGCAATTCGGCCTGCTTCAGTTCTTCCTATTCGTTCTTCCTCTTATCATGCTCATTCCGGAATTTCCACCACAAATGGAACGATAAACGACTGTCCGGCCCGCTGGAACTGTCCCCACACTTTATATAACCCCGCTTTTGGGAAAGCGGCTGCGAAGGTCGCAATCGGTCCTGAGGATGCCCAATTGAGCGGATGAATATGAATATACTGCTCCATCGATTCGTCGATGGCGACAACATGGCCGATCGAACCCAGATACGGCTCCATGTCGCGCAGCGGCTTGCCCGTTTTTTTGTCGCGGAAGCTGTATGTCATCTCCGAGGCCATTCCCGCCATTACATGTCCGAGATGCAGCGTCACTTCTATCTCACCCGCTTGCTGCACAAGCGACTTGCTCGCCGCCCATTCGGCTCTTCCGCCTGACTCGCCTTCCACGTCCACTCTGAATGTCCGGGTCAGCTCCGTCATTCCGACAGGCTGGAAATCGGCATACAGCCTATAGCCTCCGCCGTGCTTGAACTTAATTGGCAGCTCGAACACGCCACCCCCAAGATGCACCGGATGCACATGCTGAAAATCCTCCATGTTGTCGCTCACCGCAATCAGATGCAGCAGCTTCTCGCTAAATACCATGAACTCCGGGACAGGCCTTCCTCCTCCATCAGAGATGGCCATGCGCAGCAAGACTTCTTCCCCCGCCTTGGGCGAGCCCTCCAGCCAGCTCCAATTCATCCGAACGGCGAGCTCGGCGTCCGTCTGCTCCGATGCTCCCGCATGCTCATGGCTCATTTGCAAAGCAACCGGGTCAAGGAAAGGATCATTCAGATCGGCCGCAAGCGGAATGACGGCAGGCGCTCCCCCATGTCCTGCATGGAGCTGGGCAGCAGCGAGGGACGCCCCGCCCCTATCTGCATCAGCCCCGTTTGCTGCCCAGACATAAGCCGCTATCGCGAGGCTTACACCGCCCAGAAGCCAAAACCATTTGTTAAGTCGCATCGCTCTCCGTCCCCCCCTTCAGCCGTCGTTCGCTCCAGTCCTTCTGCTACTCCCCGCCCTTCTCTGCGCGGCGCGGCGGAGCCACACGCCGTTCAAGGCAGAAGCGCTCCCGCGCTCGCTTTGCATAGCCAAGCGCGGCGAATTCATTGCATCGTGATAGCTATTCCTCCATCATCGTCTTAGGCAGATCGAGCGTAGGCGTTCTGTCGAGGAAATTGAACGGCTTCAGCATCGTCGAGGCCCACTCGGTCGACATCATCGGAAACTCCTCGGCGCGCGGAATATGCGTCGTGCCCGTCGTAATCCAGACGACATTGTCCGTTTGGTAAATGTTGCGATTCTGTTTCGCCCAAGACGCCAGCCCCGTATCTTTGGGATTCTGGTTAATGTATTTGCCGTCCGGATATTGCTCATTGACGGAATACGGCGTGACCCAAATGTGGTTTTTCAGATAGCCTGCGCGCTTCATCAGCCAATCGTCGTCCGCGAACAACGCATCCTGCGCGAATGGATGCGTGCCGCCCGCATTGGCGATGACCTGATAGCCCGTCAAGTAGCCATGCTCGTTTTTCGTCGTAGGGCTTGTGACCAGCACGATTTTATCCGGATCGAATTTCTGGATGGCATCCTGCTCCTTGTAGTAGGTTTTCTGCTTGAGCATCATAGAGCTTTTCATCACCGGATTATCCTTGAGCGGCGCGGCATAAGGATCAAGCTCGAGCACGGTGTTTTTCTGGCCGTCCACATCCATATCCAGACGGAAGTTGTAAATATGTTGATGATAGACGGCGACCGCATTGTCCTCAATCAGCGTGCCGTGCGCCAGATCTTTGTTTTTCTCGTCAATATACGCTTTGTCCGTGCTGAACACGGTTTTGGTCGTCACGCCTTTAATGGCCGCAACGCCGGAGGCGCCGACATTAATTTTAATATTGCCGTTTTGCTGAAACACATAGTCGAAAATATAATCGTAGTTGCCCACTGTTGCCACAAAACGCACGACAAGCTCCAGCCGCGGCCGGGCATCCGTCACGGCGCCTTCCTTATGCGTCCAGTCCGCATCGGCATAACGCTCGAACACGCCGATTACGCTTGGCGACGTATAAGGCTTGCCATTGTCGTCATTCAGCGTTGCATCGATCAAGCTCGCGTTATTCGGCACGTCCGAACCCACCAGCAGCGGGCGGCCGTTTTTGCCAACGCCGTACTCTCCTGCATCCATATACGTTTTCCAGTACCAGTTCATGGATGGGTCGCCGTAAGGAACTGTCATGCCGCCAAGATTGCCTTGATACATGACCTTGCGATCCTTCCCGTTATCGTTAAAGGCGGCCGCGCTTACGATCGGACCGACGCGAGGGTCAAGACGGACGTGGAACTTCCAGCCCTGCCAGCTGATTTGCTGACCGGTGATTTGATAGTTAACGCCTTTGGGCTGCATGATTAAAATTGGCTTGGCTTTTTCCCGCGCGCTCGTTTTGTCGTCCTTGACGAAGCCGTGGTCGTTCATCGGGATCGGAACCACGTCGCCTTCCTCGATTTTGACCACTTCATTCTTGTCGATGTCGAGCGTTGCAACCAGGTTCTCGATCGGATGGGTAAAGAAATTGCCGTCGCCCGTATTATAGTAAGCCGTATACTTCACCAGGCGTCGGCTCGGGTCCGCGTCATTCGGGCCGTAATAGCCCAGCGAGAGGCCAAAGGCAATCACCTTGGACATATCGGTAATGCCGCGTTTTTTCAACGCTGCGACCCATACCTTGTTTTCGCTCAGCGCTTTGCTGGCCTCATCAGAGGAGCCCAGATACGAATAGCCTCCTGACGTATTTTTCTTCCATGAGGTTAACGTACCCTTATCCAGATCGATAACGCCCTCGTATACGTCCCGTTGGTCGGAGATCACAAAATTGGCTTCGCGCTTTAGTTTGGTTTTGGCTTTATAAGCGGACGACTCCAGCACCCATTTCCATACGGCCTGCTTATCCGGCTCGCGCAGCGTGATTTCGTTAAAAACCATGCTTGTTTTGTAATGACCGCTTTTCACTATAATGCCGCGGGCCTTGTCAATTTCCTCCGGCGTCAGCGGATTAAGCGGATCATTCTCCGCTTTGGGCGCGACAATCGCCGCAGAGGTCGAGAACTGGGCAGTCGGCAAAGCCGTCGTCAGCAAAATGCCCGATAAAGCGAGCGCTGCAATCGATATTGCTTTTTTCTTCATCGTTATCCCTCCATTGCTGTGATAAAAAATTGCGGGCTATCGAGTTTTGTTATGTTATCTAACACAAACACTCGAACGCTCTCTTTTTTTCACATCATAGCGAACTAGACTAAAGAAAAAACCGTAGAAAACAAAAGCGAAATGAAATTATTAGTAAAGGAATAGTAAAGTCGTTTAATTTCCTGTAAATATATCTGACATAAACATTGCGTTTACCGGGTGAAGTTACTATATTAATGGTTAAGTGATACCGAAACAGCATGCAAAGGGGCGGGTGAACATGTCGAAAGCGCAAATCCTGATCGTAGACGATGAACCGGATATTTCCGAATTGATTGGCATGTATTTGGAAAAGGAAGGCTATTCGTTTACTGCCGCAACGACCGGCGCCCAAGCGATTCGTCTGAATGCAGAGCTTCACCCCGAGCTGATCGTTCTTGATGTTCAGCTTCCCGATATGGAGGGCTATGAGCTATGCACGCAGCTTAGGCGGACAACGAATGTTCCGATTCTGTTCCTGACCTGCAAGGACACCGAAATGGACACCGTCATCGGACTAAGCGTAGGCGGAGACGATTTCGTGAGCAAGCCGTTTAGCCCGGTCGCTTTGCTCGCGCGCATGAAGGCCCATCTTAGACGAAGCAAGCTGGGAACGGCGGGCAAGGAAGCCCCCGTCGACAACGCCTGGATTGGAGCAGGACCGCTAAGGATAAATACGCTGTCTCATGAGGTAACGCTTGAGGGACAAATGATCGAGCTGTCTGCCAAAGAATTTCAGCTGTTGGCGCTCTTGATGAAGCATCCCAAGCAAGTGCTTTCTTTTGCGCAGATTATGGAGCGGGTATGGGGCTATCATAGCGAGGCGGACACGAAGACGCTTCAAGTGCATATTGGAACGCTTCGCAAAAAAATTGAGCGCAACCCGGCGAAGCCCTCCGCCATTATCAACATAAGAGGCATCGGCTACAAATATCAGGAGCAGCATGCGTAGAAACGGATTCAAATGGCTTCCGTCCTCGTTAGCGTCGCAAATTTTGCTGGTGATTCTGGTCTGCTCGCTGGTGCCGCTCGTCCTGTCCGGGGCGCTGACATTAAGGACGACCAAGCAGCATCTCGACGGATATTTTGAAAGAGAGAAGCTGCTGACCGAGAAAAGCTATATTCAAACTTATCAGACCTATATGGAAGCCCATATTCAATCGATTGAAACCGAGCTGCAGAAGGTCGAGCACTCCGTCAAGCTGGCACGCGCCAATGCAGAGGAGTTGTTCGCGCATCCCGAACGCTATCCGGTTCCCGCCCTCACGCTTGTTCCGAACCGGTATCGTCCTGGCTATCACGACAATTCTCCAGCCGGGGAGGGCATGATCAGCTATACAGGTCCAAAACCGTTCCGCAAGCAAGCGCTTGAGCATCTGGCTCGCAGCCGCTACCTGGAAACGCAATTCAAAGAAGAGGTTCGCCAGAACCCGAACATCGCGGCGATGTACTACATTCATCCCGATTCCGGAAGCTTTCTTTACCCCGCAATTCCGAATAACGAGGCGCTTAGCATGCAGACGATGCCGCTCACGGAGTACAGCTTTTACAAAGATGCGCTGCGGGTAAAGCAAGCCGAGAATAAAGTCATCTGGACCCAGCCTTACTACGACATTACGCCCAATGGATGGATGTTTACAGCGACTTCGCCGGTATATGGACCGGACGGCACGCTGCTCGGCACAATCGGCGCGGATGTGACCATCAACAATTTTGTGCGCAATGTATTGGATGTGCATTTCACCGAGCAGAACGCCTATGCGTTTCTGCTGGAGGCCAGCGGGGACGTGATTGCCATTCAGAGCCAGGGCAAGGCGGAAATTCTGACGCTTCCCGCGCAAGCGTTAAGCAACGCCGAGCGCCAATTGGGGAGCAGAGAGGTGACGCTGGGCGGCGAGCCCAAGCTGCTTTTTGTCAAAAGCGTTCCATCCTCCGGCTGGCTGCTAGGCTACGTCGTCCCCAAGCGCGAGCTGCTGCTCCCTGTCGTAGAGGCTTCTTCTTCCCTCGTCGCAGAGACCGGTTCACGTTTGCTTAGGCAGATTATGACCTTTTTGCTTGCGGCCCTGCTGCTCTGCTTATCGCTATCCCTCCTGCTGTGGACCCGTATTTCCAAGCCGCTGACTACGCTGATGAGGGCATTCGGCAAAGCAAGCCTCGCGGACTTCTCGGTTAAGCTGCAGGACGGCAACATCCGCGAATTTAACCGGCTACAGCAAACGTTCAACCAAATGAGCGATACGATAAGCGACTTGCTCAATCAACAGAAGCAGCTTAACGAGGAGCTGGAGCTGAAAGTGGCCGAACGGACCGAGGCGTTGTCGCATGCCCATATGGAGCTGCAGGTCCGCTTTGATGAGCTGAAAAAGCTGGAAAGCTGGCGCAAACGGTGGATTGCCAATATGTCGCACGATCTCAGGACACCAATTACGATTGTAAGGGGGTATTTGGAAGCGCTGCAGGATGGCACGATCAAGCCGGAGCAATCCTTGCGTTTTCTCCAGAAGGCTCATGACCGGATGGACACGATGAGCAGGCTGGTTAAGGACTTAAATGATTTAAGCCTGTTGGAAACCAAGCAAACACAGCTTCGCCTGGAAATCCGGCCGGCCGCGCCGCTGTTTATAGAGCTTGCGTCAGGCTGGTCGGAGGAGGTGCTGCAGTCGGGGCGAAGGCTGCGGATCGATATGGATCCGCATGTGGACGGAGAGGTGCTGGCTGATAAGGATATGCTGAATCGGGTGCTCGATAATTTGTTAAGCAACGCCATCAAATATTCGCCGCCCCAAACGCTAATCAGCATAGATTTGACTCAATCGGACGATTGGCTGATGCTTTCGGTCAGCGATGAGGGCGTCGGCATTCCGGACGAGGCGCTGCCTTATATTTTCGACTCGTTTTTTCGAGTCGACGCCTCGCGAAACAGCAGCATCCCCGGCAGCGGCCTCGGTCTCGCTATTGCCAGGGAAATTATGCATGCACACGGAGGCAGATTGGAAGCGATGCACCATGACGCCGGAAAGCCGGGCACAACGTTCATCATTTACTTGCCGCGCTACGTCGATTGATCGCCTGAGGGTGCAGGCTCGCTACTTTTTGCTGCGCGCCCTGTTAAAACGCGAATAAATAATGACGGCCGTCACGACCATGGCAATGAACCCGAGGTTGCTTGCAGGATCTTCGCCCATGCCGAACATCATGCAAAGGTTCGTAACCAGGCTTTTCATCAAAAGCGCCACTACAATTAACGTAATCGGACGAATAAAGTTATACCCTCTCAACTGTCGCACCTCCCGTCTGCCCTTCTTCTGCATAGAAACGAATCAAGAGAGCCTTCATACACGCTCCCGGATTTCCTCAATAAACGCTTTGGCTGCAGCCATCTGATGCTCCTTGGCTTCTTCCATAATGATGTGGACATGAGGCTTGTACTGATTCAGCAGCTTCATGTACAGCTCATAATTCATGGTGCCGAGTCCTGCCGGAACAACCCCCAGCGAGCCGTCCTCCAGCCAGAGGCGGTCCTTGGCATGAGCCGCGATAATACGCGTACCCAGCAAGACGAAGGCTTCCTCGATCACCTCGTTCTGACGCCCGAAATTATCAGCCGTCATTAGATTGCCCGGATCGATAACAACGCCGATCTGTCTAGAAGGCACATCCTCAAGCATGCGTGCAAGCTCCGGCGCCGTGCCTACCAGGTGGCCTTCCGCTGCTTCCAGTCCGACAAAAACTCCCCACTTCTCGGCTTCCTCCGCCAGCTCGGCGAGCGTAGCCCGCATAACCGCCCAATCGTTGTCGGTATAGCCGCCCTCCAGCTTGCCCGTTTCAAAGGCCACCATTGGCGCCCCCATAAACTTGGCGTAACGAAGCAGCTCCTTGAAGCGTTCGATGTTTATCCGTCGCTGCCGCTCATTGCGATCGCACATATTCAAGTAGCAGCCCAGCACGGCAATAGATACGCCATGCTTCGCAAGCTGCGCGCCAATAGCGGTGGCAAGGCCCGGACTAAAGCGTCCCGGTTCGCTGAAATCCACATCGCTGACCGCTTTCCACAAAGCCAGCTGTATGTGGGTGAATCCGCTTGCAGAAATTTTTTCTCCAAGCTCCTTCAAAGGAACGGCTCCGTGCAAATGAGCCAATAAAGCAACCGTCATAACGTAGTCCTCTCCTTTAACATGCGTACACAACTGTACAAGTTATGTTCAGGCAAAGCTGCCTTTCCGCAAAAAATAGAATGATCGCGCCCTTATGTAACAAATACAATTCTCGTGCTAGCGAAACGGCTGCGCCGCCTTGGATAAGGCGGCCGCTGCCGAACGGTCATACCTGGGAACACCAACCACGTCCATGCGGATCAAGCGCCGCCGATAGCGACTTCAACCGGCTTGGCGGCATATACTTTTTTCGCCAGATAGGACTGACCTATCATAAACAAGCCGCCGGTTACCCAATACAACGAAATAGCCGCTGGCGCCGATAGAGCGAATACGCCCATCAGCACCGGAGATAAGTAGCCCATAAACGCAAGCTGCTTCTGCTGGGCAGGATCTGCGCCAGGCTGCGTCGTCTGCGATACTTTAAACTGGACAAAATATACGAGCGCCGCGATAATCGGCAAAACAATATCGGGCGAGCCCAGCTTGAACCATAAGAAGGAATGGTCGGCGAGCTGGGGCGTCAGCTTGATAGCCGAATACAAGCCCATCAGGATCGGCATTTGAATCAGCATCGGCAAGCAGCCGATGGCCAGCGGATTGACCTGATGCTTCTGATATAAAGCGAACGTCTCCTGCTGCAGCTTTTGCTTGGAATCCGCATCGGACTTGCCTTTATATTTGCTCTGAAGCTGCTTCAGCTCGGGCTGGAGCGCCGCCATCTTGCCGCGCATCTGGTGCTGCGAACGGTACTGACGCATCATAAGCGGAAGCAGCAGCAGACGGATAATCAGGGTAATGCCGATAATCGCCAGCCCGTAATTGCCATGAAACATGCCCGCCAAATATTGAATAACCGCGGATAACGGGTAAATCACGTAATGGTTGAAGAAGCCCGGCGTATCGCCGTCAATGGTGCCTGTCGTTGTGCCGCAGCCGCTGATCAGCAGCAAACCTGCGAGCATAATGCCAATTACAGCTAAACGGCTAACCTTCGGGAAAGTGAATACACGGGTATTGAACATGAAAATCCTCCTCGTTTGTTGGCTGGTGCGACAGCAAACGAGGATTTGCAGGCTGAATTATCGTCATCGGGCGATTCTTTGCGTTTGACCTTGCGGACGAGCCAATGTCGGATTGGGACGGTCCCAAGCAGTCGAAACGGAATGACAACGAGTATAACCAATAAAGTCTGGTCGCGCTGCCAGTGCTCGTGACCGTCCGCGCGAATAAACGATACGCACGAATACGCAAGCGTATACAGCAGGCAGATGGAAATCAGATAAGGTATCAGATCATGCAATTCAAGTTCGAACAAGGCATTCACCTCCCTTCCAATATTTACATAGGTCAATTGCTGAGGCCGGGGAAATGCTAGCCCTAACCGCTAATAGCCGATTTTTTTTAAATGCCAATGCGTAAAATGAGCGCAAATCGTTTATTTACAATAGACGGACATCACTTTATACTTTCTAGGTTGCATGAGCTGTCGTCCCGCATGGAGAACCAAGCCCCTTGCCTTATATAGGAAGAATTCAAGCGCAGACGGCAGACGCCGCCTTTGAGACCATCAACCTAGAAGAAAGAGGACAACATGAATCGAAAAACTCTCAACCTGTGGGCTGCGTTTACTGGCATGCTTGTTCTGCTTGTTGCCGTGTTTGGACAATCAATGCCTGCGCTGCAAACCGCGAACGCCGCTGAGCCCAAGCCCAAAATCGTGATGGGCACTTCCCCCGACTATCCGCCCTACGAGAACGTGGATGTCAAGAACAATGGCGAAATTGTAGGAATGGATATCGATATAGCCAAGTATATCACCAACACGCTCGGATATGAACTGGAAATCGCGAGCATGGATTTTAACGGTCTGATTGCCGCGCTTCAGTCGGGGAGGGTGGACTTTGTCATGTCCGCCATGTCGGCTACGGACGAGCGCCGGAAAAATGTCGCGTTCTCCAATGTGTATTACGCTGCGCGAAATACAATCGTTTCACAAAAAGACAACCCGTTAGAAACGCTCGAATCCCTTGTCGGCAAACGGGTCGGCACGCAGCTTGGCTCTACGCAGGACCAGTTCGCCGAAACCATTGACGGTGCCCGGCTCAAGAAGCTTAACAAGGTGCCTGACCTTATACAGGAGCTGAACACGGGACGAATCGATGCCGCCATCGTCGAGGATGCCGTCGCCATCGAAATGACGGAATCCAACCCCGGGCTGATGATGACCTTTTTGCCCGCCGACACGGAAGAGAACGGCTATGCCATCGCGTTCCCCAAGCAGTCCGATCTAGTCGCCCCTTTTAACGGGGTGCTCGCAGATATGAAGCAGTCGGGGAAAATGGAGGAAATCGTCCAGAAGTGGTTTGCCGAGAAAGAGTCCCGTTCCAGCGGCGGCGGCATTCTCGATTTTTCCGTTCTGCAAGGCTATGTGCCTTTTATCTTGAAGGGCATCTATGTCACGCTGCTGTTTACCCTTGTATCTGCGCTGCTTGGCCTGATCTGGGGCACGATTTTATCGCTGTTCAAAATATCAGGCGTCAAGCCGCTGGAATGGTTCGCCACCGCCTATACATCGGTTTTTCGCGGTACGCCGCTGCTTGTGCAGCTCACGCTTATCTATTACGGCACGCCGCAATTGCTCCATTATGACATACCGGCGCTCCTTGCGGCGGGACTTGCCTTTGGCCTGAACTCGGCAGCTTATTTGTCCGAGACGATCCGGGGCGGCATCATGGCCGTCGACAAGGGCCAGCGCGAGGCTGCCATTGCGCTTGGCGTGCCGTATCGCAAGATGATGGTCCGCATCATATTCCCGCAAGCGCTGCGCACGATTCTGCCCGCGCTGGTGAATGAGTGCGTTGCCCTTCTCAAGGAATCTTCGCTCGTTTCCGTCATCGGCGTAACCGAGCTGATGCGCCGCGCAGACGTCGTCAGAGCTTCCACCTTCCGCGCCTTTGAGGTGCTGCTGCTCGTCGCTGCTATTTATTACGTGCTGGTGCTTATACTCACCTCGCTCGCTCGCATGCTGGAAAGGAGGCTTCGCCGCAGTGATTAATGTAACGGATCTAACCAAAAGCTTCGGCAAACATCAGGTGCTGAACGGCATCACGACTACCGTTGAGAGAGGGGAGGTCGTCGCGCTCATCGGTCCGTCCGGCTCGGGCAAATCGACCTTCCTGCGCTGTCTCAACCTGCTGGAGGCGCCGAGCGGAGGCACGATCGAGATCGACAACGTGACGATTACCGATCCGCGCACCGATGTCGCTCGGGTCCGCCAGCGTATCGGAATGGTGTTTCAGCATTTTCATTTGTTTCCTCATATGACTGTGCTTGACAATATTACGTTCGCCCCCGTCGAGGTAAAGGGCATACCCCTCAATGAGGCGCGCGACAAAGCGCGCGAGCTGCTCGACCGCGTCGGCCTGGCGGACAAAGCCGACAGCTTTCCCGCGCGGCTGTCAGGCGGCCAGAAGCAGCGCGTCGCCATCGCCCGCAGTCTGGCGATGGCGCCTGACATTATGCTGTTCGATGAGCCCACATCCGCCCTTGACCCCGAAATGGTCAAGGAGGTGCTGAACGTAATCCGCGGGCTCGCCGAGAGCGGCATGACCATGCTCATCGTAACGCACGAAATGAAATTCGCCCGCGAAGCGGCGGATACCATTTATTTTCTCGACGGCGGCAGGCTAGTCGAGCGCACGAAGCCGGAGCAGTTTTTCACAGAGCCGCAGAGTGAACGGGCCGCTCGTTTTCTGGAGCAGGTGCTATAAACAAAAAAACCAGGCAACACAGCAAGAGGCAACTGCCGCGTAATCCGGCTGGTTGCCTCTTGTCGTTTAATTTGCCCTCTAACCCCGAGCTTCATTAATCAAGACCTGCAGCTCCGTTGTCGCACCGCAGCTCTGTACGCTTCTATCCCTTGATGGATCCGATCATCGCGCCCTTGGCAAAATGCTTTTGCAAGAACGGATACACGAGCAGGATCGGCAGCGTAGCCACTACGATAACCGCCATCTTTATCGTCTGATCGGGCGGCGGCACGGCAGCGTCCAGATCGGCGCTGTAGTCCATGCCGCTGGCGAGTACGACGATTTGCCGCAGCAGTACCTGAATCGGCCATTTGGCGCTGTCATTGAGATAAAGAATAGCGCTCATATACGTGTTCCAGTACGTAACGGCATAGAACAGCGAAATCGTGGCGATGGCAGGCATCGATAGCGGAAGCACGATTCGGAACAGGATTCCGAAATCGTTGCAGCCGTCGATTTTGGCCGATTCCTCAAGCCCTTCCGGGATATTCTGAAAAAAGTTTTTCAGAATGATCAGATTGAAAGCGCTGATGGCGGAAGGGATGATAAGCGCTGCGAACTTGTCTATCAGGCCCAGCTCCTTGACAACAAGAAAGGTCGGAATAAGTCCACCGCTGAACAGCATCGTGAAAACGACCAGAAACATGATCGTGCGTCTGCCGTCCAGATCCCGCCGGGACAAGCCGTAGGCCATCAGAGAAGTAATCAGCATGCTGATGAACGTGCCTGCCAGCGTGACGCCAACCGAAACCCCCATCGCCTTGAAAATTTTATCCGTGGAAAAAATGAATTTGTAGGCGTCGAAGCTCCATATCGTCGGAATGAGTATGAATTTTTTAGCCGCCATTTCCGCGCTTGTCGTAAAGGAGCCTGCCACCACATGCACAAAAGGCAGCACCGTCACAAGCGCGATAATAGCCAGCAGCGTAAAATTGACGAAAGAGAACACGCGACCGCCAAACGTTTTGTCTTCTACCATATGCAACCTCCATTCGGCCTTGGCGTCCTAGTATACGCCCTCTTCGCCCATTTTTTTGGCAAGCTTGTTCGCCAGCATGACGAGCACAAGCCCGACAAACGATTTAAAGAAACCGATCGCGGTGCTATAACTGAACTTGCCTTGCTGCAGACCCGCCGTGTAGACATACGTATCGATGATTTCCGCCACCTCGCGGTTCATGGAATTCAGCAGCAAGTATACATGCTCAAAGCCTAGCTCCAGCACATCGCCAATTTTCAGAATAAGCAGAATGACTATGACGCTCCTGATTGCAGGCAGCGTAATATGCCATACCTGACGCAGCCTGCCGGCTCCGTCCATCCGCGCAGCCTCGTAGAGCTGCGGATCGACCGAGGCGATCGCCGCCAAATAAATAATCGTGCCCCATCCTGCTTCCCGCCAAATAATTTGAATGATATAGGTGGGTCTGAACCACTCGGGACTGAGCAGGAAGTTGATTTTTTCGAATCCGAAGAAGACCAGCAGCTCGTTAATAATGCCGCCGTCCGACGTAAGCATGACAAAGCTGATCGAGACGATAATGACCCATGACATAAAATGCGGCAAATAGACCAGTGTCTGAAACGTTCGCTTAAAAAAGTTGATGCGTACCTCGTTCAGCATAAGCGCCAGTATAATGGGGATCGGAAAGAAAAAAATCAGATTCAAACCGAACAGCACCAGCGTATTGGTCAAAATATTCAGGAAGTCCGGCTCGGTGAACAGGCGCTCGAAATGCTTGAAGCCCACCCATTCGCTTCCGGCTATGCCCTTGAACGGCTTGTAGTCCTGCAGAGCAATGACGAGTCCGAACATTGGAATGTATTTGAAAATGATGAAAAACAAAATGCCCGGCAGCACCATGATATAGAGCAATTTATTGCGCCAGAGCCGTTTCTTGAGCTCGCTCGTCCTTGGCTGCGGCACTCGCGCTTGCTGAACGACAGTTTCTTGCATGCTGAATCTTCCTTTCTGCGGGAGACTGCCGCGCCCTGGCCGTCCCCGCAAAGGGAACGGCTCAAGTCTGCTGCAGCGCTGGGATTAGGCCTATTTGCTGTAAACTGCGTTGTATTCGTCGATAATGTCGTTTCCGCCGCGCTTCTTCCAATCCTCAATCGCTTTCTCAAAGCCGGCCTTGTCAATCGAGCCGTAAATATACTTGTACGTCGCATCCTTGATCAGCTCTTGCAGCTCCGTGCCCTTCTCTGTAAACGTAGCGGAGTCGAGCGCCGCCGCCGGGTCGGGAATCGCGATTTTTTCATTCTCGATAACAAGCTGCTCCGCATGAATCCGCGCAGGGAGATCGTGGAAGCCCTCGTACATGCCATTCGATTCCGGCTCGCCGATGACGCTGTCCTTATAGCCTTTGACCTCGCGCTCCGACAGCTCCTGATTCTCGGTCGCCTTCGCCTTGCCGTCCTGCACCGTGTAATGTACGCCTTCCTTGCCCCAATACATCATATTGGCTACTTCCGCCGTCATCATTTTGTCGAAGAAAGCAAGAATCTTTTTGAGCTCGGCCTCATCCTTAACAGCCGTTTTCGGGAACAACACAACGTTGTTGTAGCCCGGAATCGCCCAAGAGGCGAATTGCCCGTCCGGACCGGCCACCATGCTGTGCACATCCACTTCGGCGGTCGGGATATTTTTAACCAGATCCTTAACGAGAGAGTTCACGTCCTGCATCGAGCCGATGTACATGCCGGCCTTGCCGCTGGTGAACATATTGACCTGGTCGGTTTTGCTTGTAGCCGCAAAATCGACGTTCATGGCTTTGGCGTCGCGCACCTTCTTGAAGAAATCCATCGTCTCGACATATTGCGGGAACGTGAATTCAGGCTGCAGCTTGCCATCCTGCTCGCCCCAGTTGTTCGGAGTGCCGAACCAGGAGGCGACCGTTTTGAAAGCCCCGTATACAAGATCGTTGCGGTCGGCCAAGCCAATCGTGTCCGCCTGATTGTTGCCGTCCGGATCGCCGGTCGTAAACTTCTCCATCATGGCAAACAGCTCGTCAACGTTCGCAGGCGCCTTCAGCCCCAGCTTGTCGGCCCAATCCTTCCGGTAGATCAGCCCCTGGCGGGCGAGCGGTCTGCCGATGTAAAGCGAATACAGCTTGCCGTCTACCTTCGTGTTATTCAGAATGTCCTCTTTCAGCTTGCTCAGATTTTCAAATTCGCTGAGATAAGGCCCAATTTCCCAGAACTGACCGTCGCGAATCGCTTCCTTCATCTGTACGAAGGTCGCCTGGTTTTTCAGGTAGGTCACTTGCGGCAGCGTGCTGGTCGCGAATGAGGTATTAAGCTTCTCCTCGTACGTATCAGCCGGGAAAAACTGATAGGTCAGCTTCGTATTCGTAAGCTTTTCCACCTCATTCTTAATCGTATCCGGCGGCGTTTCCGCAATATTGAGCGGCAGCATAATCGTAATCTCTGTCGGTTCCTCCGGCTTGTTCTCTTCCTCTTTGACAGCGGATGTTGGCGAAGCATTCTCTCCGGCTGCGCCGTTGCCGCCGTTGTTTCCTCCATTGCCGCCCGAGCATGCCGATAGCATCAAGCTTATAGCCAGTAGCGAGCTGAGCGTCATCGAAAAGGATTTTGTCTTCATCAAGCGTTGACCCCCTATTAATCGTTGTGGTTGCTGCACGATCAGACTACCATCGGCGATTGCGGTGCCGAAACAATCATCTCGACCGATTCGCCTTGCCTGATACAGGATGTGAGCAAATGATTATAACGAAGGAGAAGGACACTTGATGCGGCGATAAGGATGAAAGGTTAAGGGGAAACCGATAAATGTTGTGGGAGCATAAGGTCTGAAGATGAAGCTTGCAGAATCGAGGCGATCGAGCAAAAGGGGCCGGACATGCTAAAAAAGCGAATGCTCGAGCCGTCGGCGGGCTCTGGAGCATTCGCTGCTTGATACGAGAATGAGGATGAGGCAGCTTCTAAGTTACTTTTTCTGACTAGCCAGCCATTCCATAAGCGTAACCGATTTGCCGTTAACCTTGACCGGCAAGCCGTTAAAGTCTTCCGAAACGTCATTATTGAGCACATGAATCCAGGACCAGTGTCCATCATACTTATAGGGGCTATTATTGCCCTTGCCTTGGATATACTGGCCGCTTCTATCCGTAACGGTATCGAAAAGGGTGTAATGGACATTCTCCGCGCCGGCAGCCATCAGTCTTTTGTAGGTGGGGGTCGAAGTTCGGGAGGCGTCTACCGCCTTATCATCTCCGGAAGCCGTAAACCAAATAGGCATATCTTTCAGCTTATCGATGTCCTGTTGCGTCAGCCAGGCGTCCGCATAAGCTTCAGCGGCAGGATAGGCTGCGGCAAAATAGCCCGGATTCGCCAACAGCATATTGAGGGTCATAAAGCCTCCATTGGAGCCGCCTCCGATGTAAATGCGGCTAACGTCGATTGACGCTTTGTTCTGAGCCACATATTGTTTGATTAGAGCAGTCAAAGCTTTGGTGTACATGCTGCTTCCATCCTGCGTGTACTGCCCTTTTCCGTCGTTCATCCAGAAGGTTGGAGTTTGAGGAACAAGCACGGCCGCTGCGCCGAAATAGGCCTGGATCGAATCCTCCGCCAGCTCCGCCGCTTTATTGCCCAGTAACGCTATGCGCGGATCAGTTCCTCCCTCTCCTGCCCCATGCAGCCAAATGATTAACGGATGCTTCTGCTTCTTTTCTTTTGGCATATACGAGGCGTATGTCAGCGCGATATTGCCGAAATCGGCATCTTTGTAATTGTATTTGCCGGTTGTATCAAACGGATCGACTGTAGGTTCAATGACCGAATACGGGGTTTCATGGTTGGTGCTTAACTGGTTGATTGCTTTCCCCGCCGTGTCCTTTAGAGCTTTCTGCTGGACAATCGTATATTGCAATTTCGTGTATTGATTGGTGAAAGAGCGCAAATCAAAATGAAAGGGACTTGCGATTGCCAGGTCAGGATGAACTTCCATTTCAAACGCAATAAATTGACCGGAATTTGTGGTTAGCTTGTTCCCTTTGCTGTCCGACAGGTAAGCGTTAGTAATTTTTCTGCTGCCGCTATCGATTCCCTCGTAACCCGCTCCCGTCTCCAGATTGAACGAAGGATAGCTGCGCTCCACGAATATTTTGAAGCTGTTTTTGTTTACCGATTCCCCCTGAATGACGCTTCCCGTGTTGAAAATAACTTTATCTACGCTCGGACCCCAATCGTAGCCGTTAATAACCAGCGAGTACACAGGCTTCAAATCTTCATTTTTACATTGACTGCGCTTACATTTGTTGCCGAAAAAGGAGTGATGGAAAAAGCCATAGCCATAACAGCGATGATAAAGCCCTTTTTTAACCTCATCTAATTCCCTCCAATTTAAGATTTTTACAATTATAACAATAGCAAAATACCCAAATAATAGCAAGGGGAATGAACGAATCCCTCTCGGGCGCTCGCTCATTCCCCTTTGGACAGGCAATTTGCCGTCAGACAGCCGAAGAAAACACTTCTCTGCCGTTACTTCTGCGCAAAATAAGCCTCGGTATATTCGTCCATCATCTGCTGGCCGCCGCTGCGCTTCCAGCGCTCCACCTCCTGACGGAAGCCGGCCGCGTCGATCTGCCCCAAAATATATTTGTAGGTGGCATCGCTGATGATTTTGTACAGCTCCACGCTTTTTTCGTCATAGGTGGCCGATTCCAGACCGATAGTCGGATCTGCAACGATAAACTTCTCATTATCCGCGCTAAGCCGCTCCGCAAGCTCCAGCATCGGCTCCTGCTCCGCTACCTTCAGGACATTCGGGTTGCTTAAATTTCCGATCATCAGCGCGTACAAGGCATTGACCTCCGTTACGCGAAGCTGGGACGTGTCCTCGGACAGCTGCACCTGCCCGTCCTTCACCGTATAATGGATGTTCTCAATGCCGTACCGGAGCAAATTGGCTGCGTCGCGGTCCATCGTCCGGTCGAAAAAAGCGAGATGGGCCAGCAGCTCCTCCTCCGTCCTGATCGATTTTTTGGAAAACAGGTAGAGGCCGTTATAGTTCGGAATCGACCATACCCGAAAGCCGTCGGGCCCCGCGATGCGGTTCACCAGCGTAAATCTTGCGTCAGGATTCAGCTCCTTCGCTTCATCCTGTATGCGCTGCACATCGGGCATGCTGCCGATATAGGCGCCTGCTGCTCCGCGAATAATCTGATACCGCTGAATTTCCTTGCTGGAAACGGCAAAGTCCGTATTGATCAGCTTCTCGTCGTACAGCCGCTTCATAAAGTTCATCGTGTCCATATAGGGCTCAGTCTCGAACTCCGGCACGATTTTCCCGTCTTCCATTCCCCAATTGTTGGGCGTGCCAAAATAAGAGCTTAACGTTTTGAATGCTCCATAAATCAGATCGTTGCGATCCGTCAGCCCGACCGTATCCTGCTTGCCGTTGCCGTCGGGGTCCATAACCGTAAACTGCCTCAGCGTTTCATACAGCTCCTCAATCGTCGACGGCTTGGGAAGGCCGAGCTTGTCGAGCCAATCCTGGCGAATAATCAGTCCTTGCCTTGAGGACGGACGCTCCGTATACAGCCCGTAAATCCGGCCGTCAAGCGCCGTTTGCTTGAGGATATCGGCGTCGAGATGCTTGAGGTTGGGAAAGCGGTCAAGATACGGGCCGATTTCCCAGAACGTTTCCGAGCGTATCGCGTTTTTGACAAACATGTAGTCCGTATGCTTGACAAACGTTACTTTTTTTAACGAGTTGGTAGACAGCGCCGTATACATTTTGTCCATGTAGATGCCGTCCGGCACCCAGTGGATATCCAGCTTCGTCTGCGTCATATTTTCCAATTGGCTGATCGCTTCAGCGCTTGGCGCATGGGGAAAATGCAGGGGCGCCATGATGGAAATAGTCGGACCCTGAGCGGCGGAGCGCGTTTCCTGCTCGCTGCCTGCAGTTGCGCAGGAGGCAAGCGACGCCACTGCGATAAGCCAGATGGTCAGACGGGCGAACAGACCCGTCAGCGCGCCAAATCGTTGCTTCCCCATCGATAATCCCCCCTTGTTCATGCCGCTGCAATCAGTAATCCGAGCTAATGATTATCAGACGGCCAGATGATTATTGCTCAAAATGTATGCGTTTACTAAAATAGTAGTAAATCCTGATCTAATGATCAGAAAGGTGATGATGGCTGTGCGCTCGTTGAGCTTCTTAAGCAAGCTTACCATTTTCGGCTTCCTGTTGGCCACCGTACCGGTCATTTTCATCGGCGCATACGCTTATGTGACCTCGGCCGGAGAAATTCAGAAAAATGTAAGCGCAGGAAAAATTCAGCTTCTCATGCAAATTAACTCCAATGTAGAGCAGAAACTTACAACTGTCAACCACACCCTCAACCAGGTCATTAATTCAACCGTCATGAAAAGGGCATTGTCCCAAACGCTGACGGCGGGCGATTTTATGATCTATGATAATTTGCGCAGCGAAATTCGCTACATGCAGTCCTTCGATACCCGGCTTGAGGATGTCGTGCTTATTAACCAGCGCTATAACTGGATGATCAAGAACTCGGGGCTGTATGCGTTCGACCAATATCCGTATCGCGACGAGCTGGCACGGCTGGCGGATACCGTGGACGGGGGCGGCTGGCGGCTGACGCCCGCAGACTGGTTCTACAGCGAGGAGGCGACGGGCGCGGCCGGATGCGGGAACAACATCAGCCTGGTCAAAAAGCTCCCGTCCGCAGGCAGCGAGCAATACGGGCTGGCTCTTGCCAATATCCCCGTCTGCAGCATGCTGGAGCTGCTGAAGCAGGATAGCGGCGCCGATTCCGGCATCATGATCATCGACGAGCAATACCGAATTTTGCTGCATAGCGACGAAGCGCTGATCGGACAGCCGGTTTCCGCCGCAGGCATTGACCCGCTCAAGCTGGATGATCAGAACGGCCAATTTAACGCCTTGATCGACCATAGCAGCTATTCCGTTTCTTACTACCGCTCCGGCTTGAACGATTGGTTCTACCTGTCCACTACGTCCGTGGCCAGCATGACGAAGCAAGCCGATTCCATCGGCAGCTATACGCTTTACGTCTGCCTTGCCATGCTGCTGCTATCGGCCTTGGTCGCATGGATCGGCTCACGCCGCATGTATTCGCCAATCCGCAGGCTGCTGCTCCAGCTTGGCGAACGCGCGACAGACCTGCACAATCGCAGAACGAACGAGTTTCAGGCGATCGGCGAACGCGTTACCGGCCTGTTCCAATCGAAATCCGCGCTGGAATCGGAGCTTCGCCAGCATGCGCCTCAGGTGCGGACGTTCTTCCTTATTCGCGCCTGCCAAGGAAGCGTCAGGCCAAGCGAAATCGCGGCCAAGCTGAAGCAGTTCGGATACAGCGAACAGCTTGAGCATTGGCGGGCGATGGCGGCGGTTACGCTGCAAATCGACTATTCCGAGGACAGCCGTTATTCGCGGGACGACCAGGAATTGCTGCTGTTTGCCGTCCACAACATGCTGGAGGAGCTTATTCCCGCCCATCAGCAGCTGGCGCCGTTCATCATGGATCAGATGATTGTCGCGGTCATCGGCAGCGCCGATCAGGAAGCAGAGGCATTCGACACGATGATCTATGAGCTTACCGAGCGAATGCAGCAGCAGATCGACAGCTTCCTTGGCGTACAGGTCAGCATCGGCATCAGCCTCTCCTTCCGGTCGTTCGGATCGCTGGCTGCGGCTTACCGCGAAGCGTGCGAGGCGCTTAAGCATCGCATGAAGCTGGGCGGCGGCATTATTATTCCGTATGCCAACGTCAATGCGGGCCAGCCTTATTTAAGCCTGGGCTATCCCGCCCATATCGAGAACGAGCTGCTTGACGCGATCAAGCTGGCGGACAAGGAGAAAGCCAAGGAGCTGCTGCGCTCCTTCATGCAAGCCGTCTTTGCCGCCGAGCTGGCGCCGCAGGAATACCAGATTCCGCTGGCGCGGCTGCTGAACAATCTGCTTGTCGTCATGCAGGAGTCTGGCATCGGACTTGCCCAGCTTCATCCGGCCAGCGGCTCGCTGCTGGAGGAACTGCTCGGCATCCGGACTGCGGCGGAAATCGAGGATTGGTTCTGGACAAAAGCGATTAACCCGCTGATCCGGATTTTCAAGGACCGGCAGGAGGAGCAATACCACAATTTATCGGAACAGATTATCGATCTGGTCCAGCGCTGCTACGATACGGATCTGACGCTGGAGGAATGCGCCCAGCGGCTGCATTACAACGCCAATTATTTAAGCAGCGTGTTCCGCAAGGAGACAGGTTATTCCTTTAGCGAATATTTAACGATGTACCGCTTCCAGATGGCTCGCAAATGGCTGGAAACGAGCGAGCTTCCGATCAAAGACATCGCCGCCAAGCTTTGCTATACGAATCCGCAGAACTTCATTCGCTCGTTCCGCAAGCAGGAGGGCATTACTCCCGGCCAGTATCGCGAGAAACGGAGAACGGGATAGGACTGCCTGAGCTTGACCGCGGCAGCATTTACTTTTGGAGCCGCAGGCGCTATGCTGAAGCCATAACGCTTGCCGCGCGCGAGCCGAATATGCTTCGTCTGCGTTGCGCCAAGCACCTCCGAGGCTTGAACAAGAATTGGCAGCCTGAGCGGACCTTCGTCTGCCGTCCGGGAAGACGGAGCCTTGATTCGCCATTCTTCCCCATGCGGCGCATCCGGCGGTCCGTCAATTGCAGGGATAAGGGAGCGTTATGCAGCATGACCATTCGTTTGCGCGGCCATCATTTATTATGCTTGCTTGGTTTTCGGGGCATGGGATATTCCGACGATTTCTGCGCCAATATGCTGATCATCTACGAGAAGCTGCGCACCGAGCCTGACACGGAAATTGAAATTATCGAGGGGCCGGACGATATTTGCCAGGCATATCCGCCCGACAAGCCCGGACATTGCGAGGGGACGGTCTACGAGCTTGATGAAAAAATATTGCGCCAGCTTGGCCTCGCTCCCGGCGGCAAAGGAAGCTGGCGCAGCATTTGCGACAGAGTCGCAAGCCGCGTCGCTCCGACCGATGTTGCGCTGCTTTGCACAACCTGCCCTTGGGAAAGGTACGGCGTCTGCCGCGAAGGCGTTGGCCTGATCGCAGCAGGCAAGCCGCTGCCCAAAGTCAGCGCAGGCGGCAAGAGCTAAACGGCATTTGCGCCTGGGCGCAAATGCCGTCCTTGCCGGGCGAAAGCCAGTATAGCGCCCGGGACGCATGTAAGGGATAGCCCCGAGCCGAGGCTATCCCTTATCTCTCTGGCCTTCCAGGTAAAAATCGCTTCGGCAGAAGCGTCTAGCTCTATCCGAGCAGCGCCTTCCGCACAGCTAAAATATACTTCGACTGCTCTAGCGGGTTCACGCCGCGGCGCGGCCGCTCCGCCTGCACATCCGGCGGACACTCGCGGTACCCTGCGAACGCAGTGGACAACATTCCGCGGCCCTTCGTCATAGAGCCCAGACGGGCCGGAAAATCAAGCGATGTGGCAACCGGCAGCGTGCCGCTAATGTCCATGCGGTCCCCGCGCAGCACCGGCGCGTCGAATTCGCCGCGCATCAGCACAAGCTCGTTCATCAGCTTGCCGCCCGTCTCCTCCGGTACCGACAGACGGAAGGACAGCACCGGCTCCAGCAGCCGCACCCCTGTCCGAGCAAGCCCATCCATCATCCCCATCGGCGTCGCTACGGCGAAATCCAGCGGGTGCGTATGCCAGACATGATGCTCGCCTTCAATCAGCGTCACCTTCAGGTCTGTAACCTCCCAGCCGAACAACCCCTGCTGCAGCGCCTCCGGCACTCGTCTGGCAACCTCGTTCTGGTAGCTGTCGAGCAGGCGCTCCGAACGAACAACGGAGCTGTAGCGGATGCCGCTGCCGCGCTCCGCAGGCTCGATGCTGAAGCGGAGTATCGCCCAGCACGGCTTAGGCATCGTGTAGGCGATAAAGCCCTCCCCGGCCTGCGCAGGCGTCTCCTTGTAAATGACGGAAGGCTGTCCGAAATCGACGTTCAGGCCGTACCGAGCGGCCAGCATATGCGTCAGCACTTCAATTTGTATCGAGCCCATTACCTTCACATGCAGCTCGCGCTGATCCTGCAGCCACTGCACGTCCAACAGCGGATCTTCGTCCGCCATTTCGTGCAGAGCCGCCACGGCGGCCGGATAGTCGGCCTCCGACCGCCAGCGGACCTGAACCGTCAGCAACGGCACCGCAAGGCGCGTCGCAGCGGGAACAGAGGCTCCGGTGCCGATGATATCGCCAATGCGCGCCTGACTCCAGCCGCAAATCGCGGCAATGTCGCCCGCCTCCAGCAAGCCGACGTCCTCGGAGCGCTGGCCGTCGATTTTGCGTATTTGCGTAACCTTCTCCTCCAGCGCCTGCGTCTCATTGTACACGGAGTCGCGATTGCGAATCGTGCCGCTATATAATCGGACGTAAGCCAATTTCCCCATTGCCGCATCTCTCTCGATGCGGAACACAACGCCCGATAGCGGCTCCTCTTCCCGGACCGCAGGCGAGGGCAGCAGCTCGGTAAGCGCGTGCAGCAGCGGCTCGATTCCGATTCCTTTGCCCGAAGCGCCGAACAGCACCGGGTACAGCTCGGCGCTTCGCGCAAGAACAGGCAGCGCTTGCTCAAGCTCTCCCTCCGGCAGGGAGCCGTGCTCCAAATAATGCAGGAGCAGCTCCTCCTGTCGCTCGGCTATCGTCTCCTCCAGCATGGTGCGGTATACCGATAGGTCCGCAGCGCCACTCGCTGTTGCGGCTGCCTCTTTCGCGTAAGCTTCCTGCGAAGTCCATATGGCTCCATCCATCTTGTTAGCTGTATCGCTGAACCTGCCGTCCCCATCCGCCAACAGGCCGACCAAGCCCGTAAACCGCTCTTCTGCGCCTATCGGCGCCTGAAGCGGCACAGCCATCGGCGACAGAAGCTTCCGCAGCTGCGCGAGCACGCGGGCCGGATCAGCGCCAACTCGATCCATCTTGTTTATATATAGCAGCGTCGGAATGTTCCTCTCCCGCAGCGCATGCCAGATGACCTCGGTTTGCGCTTGCACGCCCTCTACCGCCGATACGATCAACACCGCCCCATCCATGACGCGCAGCGAACGCTCGACCTCGGATAGGAAATCGGCATGGCCGGGCGTATCGACAAGGTTGATCGTCGTGCCGTTCCATTCCAGCCGCGTCGCCGCCGCCCTTACTGAAATGCCGCGCGCGCGTTCTACTTCCAGAAAATCCGTCTGCGCCGTTCCCGCATCTACGCTCCCAAGCGAACGAATACGGCCGCTAAGATAGAGAAGCCGCTCTGTCGTCGTCGTTTTCCCGGCATCGACGTGCGCGAATATGCCGACATTTCTTAATGATTGCCCGTGGTGCCGTTTCCTTTGCATATGCTCCTACCTCTCCTGACCGTTCCTTTCCTTTTATCCTACCTCTGAAAGCGCTTTGCGACAATAGACAACCGGACTCCGTCACCCTTGCGCAAAAAAGAAGCCTCGCAGCCCGCGCATCGCGGAAGCAAGGCTCCTGTCCCTCTTGTTCTATCCGGCTCCCGACCGGTTGACTGCCGTTTCGCCAAGACCAGCCGTCTACGAATGCGCGGCTGCGGCTGCGGTCGGCTCCTGACGGTTGACCAGCGCATGCTTCTCCCATGCGCGGCTGCGCCAGCGGAGCGACATGATTCCGGCGCGCAGCCATTCATCCGCCGCGATGGCGAGCCAGACGCCCGCCAAGCCCATGTTGAGCTGGAACACGAACAAATAACCAAGCGGCAAGCTCATCAGCACCATCGAAAATACGCCTACGTATAACGGATATTTGGCATCCCCGGACGCCCGGAGCGAGTTGATCAGCACAATGTTGATCGTTCTTCCCGTCTCCAGCACAAAGCTTAGCAGCAGCACCTGGACGCCGATCCGGATGACCTCGGGATCATCCGTGAAGATACCCATCAGCTGCTGGCGGAAAATAATAACGAGCAGCACCGCCGCCAGCGTGACCCCGCTTGCCGCATACACGCTTTTCCATACGCGGCGATAAGCCGTTGTCTGCTCGCCCGCGCCAACCAGCCTGCCTACGATAATGGCCGTGCCCATTCCGATTGCGAAAGCGAATAAATAGGTGAACATCGAAATGTTGTTGGCGTAGTTTTTCGCAGCCAGCGACGCTTCGCCAAGGTAAGTCGTGTAGAACAGGAATACCAGCTGGCAGGCGTGATACATAACCTGCTCCAGCGCGGACGGAATGCCGATTTTCAATATTTTCAGAATGTACTCCTTCGCCAGCGAGAAGTAATAGCCAAGCTTGATCCGCACCGGCATGATCCGGTAGAGCAGCCAGAAAAATACGATTATCGCGAGCAGCCGGCTGACGACCGAAGAAATCGCTGCGCCCTGTACGCCCATTTGCGGAAAGCCCCAATTGCCGTAGATCAGCAGATAGTTGCCGATAATATGAACGACGTTCATGCCGAGCGATACGAGCATCGCCTGCTTCGTAAAGCCGTGTACGCGAATAATGGCCGCAACCGAGTTAATGATAGCCTGCAAAAAGATCATTCCGCCCACAATCGCGAAATAGCTTTGCGCATGCTCCAGCACCTCGCCCTGGAGATTCATGCTCTGAAGCAGCTGGCCGCCGAAAAAAACGACTGCAATACTGATCATTAAGCCTACGATTAAATTAAGCGTGACGGCCAGCGCGGAAATTTTGGCCGCTTCGATAAACTTGCGCGAGCCGATATATTGCGCCACCACAATCGATGCCCCATTGCCGATAACCTCAAGCAGCAGAATCGCGATATGCAGGTATTGGTTCGCCGCTCCTACCCCTGAAACCGCATTATCCGAAATGCTGCTCAACATGAGCGTGTCGGCAATCCCCATGCACATAAACAGAAAAATTTCCAAAAAAATCGGCCAAGTGAGCAGAAACAAATTAAGCTTGTTCTGATCCTTATCCACTTGCCCTTTATCGACCGCAGCCGTTGACAAACCGATCACCTTCTTTTACAAATGAAAATCAAGCACAACGTATCGTAGCACATCTTTTCCCCCTATGCACGAACCTTTTTTGCTTTTACGAACATTTAAATTCGAACAGGCATTCGGTAACGCATACATTGGAAAAATGCCGTCATAATGCGCTTTCAGCCGATTTGGCAAAGTCCGTTTTTGGCTAAGCGCGCTTATACTGGACCTAAGTCCAGTGCGTCTGTTTACCTGCAGAACGACGACAGGCAATTTCCAAATATGCTATTCTGGCTTTATTGAAAAGCATAAGGACGGGAGTGTTGGATAAGATGAATTTAAGAACAATTGGCGGCTTGGTTTTGCTGCTGCTAGGCGCATTCATGTTTCTGAATCAGGGCGAGCTGTGGGGGCCGGGCAAGCTGTTTGCTTATTTCTGGCCGACGATGTTCGTCATTCCGCTAGGTTTGTTTTTCCACTGGCTATACTTTGTAATGGTCGGACGCAAAGGCGTCGGCGTGCTGATTCCGGGCGGCATCCTGCTTGTGGTCGGCATTGTCTGTCAGATCTCCATGCTCTTTAACAACTGGGGCTATATGTGGCCCGGCTTTATTCTGGCAGTTGCCGTCGGCTTGTTCGAGTTCTACTGGTTCGGCAACCGCAATAAGTGGCTGCTGATCCCCATCAATATTTTGACCGTATTGTCGATCCTGTTCTTCGCCGTATTCTCGATTGGCTCCATGCTCGGCAAGCTTTCGCTCGGACAGCCCGTCATTGCCATCTTGTTCATTGTGGCCGGAGCGGCTATCCTAATGAGGAAGAAAAAAGAATATTAGGAGGAAGCTATCGTTGTTATCCTTTGAACAAAAACTGGCTCTCATCGGTCAATTTCCCGAGCTGACGCGCAAGGATATTTCGCTGGGCCGCGTCAATTTTCATTATGAGGACAGCAAGCATGATAAAAAAACCGTCGTTCAGCATTTGCATCGTAACGGCAACGGCTTC
This sequence comes from Paenibacillus sp. SY21-1, assembly GCF_005222705.1. Lineage (GTDB taxonomy): Bacteria > Bacillota > Bacilli > Paenibacillales > Paenibacillaceae > Pristimantibacillus. Next base: position 286,321 of record NZ_STGF01000001.1, read on the forward strand.
GTATTCGCCGGCTTGATAGCGGGCGTCGACACAGACGAAAAAGGGCTGGTGAACATACGCGACTATAGCGAGGAAGAGCTGACTTCCCTCATCAGGCAGTCCATTTCCTCGCTCGATTCGGCTCCGCCGGAGAAGCCGGTCAACCCCAAGAAGGCCAAGAAACGGCAGCCGCCTTCCGAAGAAGCATGGAGCGGTCCGAGCGGATCGAAGCTGACGCTCACACTGGAAGAGGATATGTGGTACATCTATGCGGGGCTGAACCTGGACTGCGTGTTCGAAACGTACGAGGAAGCCGTGCAATATTTGGAGGAAGAGCAGTTCACCCGCCAGGCTTAATCCGCAACATGGTCAACCTGACGGACATTTCTCCGCTTGCTGCTCCGGCCATTCATTGCGATGTACATAAGCTTGGGCAACGCAAAAAGGAAGAGACCATTTTTTCGGGTCTCTTCCTTTTTCATGCTCAGCAAACAGGATTTTGTCTCTGAATGTCTAATTGTAGTACATGCAGCTAGAATACAGGGAGGAATCATATTGTCCATCAAAACAAAGCTTTCCTTCTCCATCTCCATCATTGTTGCCATTACATTGGCGCTCAGCATCGTCATCTATTACTTCTCCACCGAAAACGAGCTGCAGAGCAGACTTGAAAACCAGGTTGATCTCATCGCCAAGCAAGTCGGCTATACGATAGAATCATCGGAGAGCTCCGCTAAATTTATGGAAGATACGCTGGCCGAGAAGCTGAGGATTGCGGCCATCTCCGTCAAAATCCAGCTTGATCCCGACATCAACAGCGTGACCAACGAGCAGTTGGTTGCGCTGAGCGCCCAGTTAGGCGTGGAAGGCATCTCGCTTTGGCGCAAGGAGGGTGACGATATTGTCATCAGGCGTTCCTCGCTCCCGGAGGAATTGGGCTCCAGCTCCATGACATGGGATTACTGGTATACCGCCTTTACACAGCTGTTCGAGAAGCACGAGGTTACCATAGAGCAAGGACAAAAGCTGGAAAATTTCTGGTCGGGTCCCATCAACTTTGCCACCAGCGACCCTTACGCCATTCGCAAATGGGGCAATTATTACGACGGCACTACAAATTACATGATTAACCCGTTCATTAACGCCAAATCGCGGCAATCGTTCAATCTGACCGAGGTGACGGATCAATTGATCGGCAAGCTGGTTAGCGACCATGAGGGCTTGCTGGAAATCACCGGCTTCGACCCTGAGTTTTTTGGCCAAAAGCCGATCATCAAAATTAAGAAGGGCATCGCCGTCAACAATCTGGATGTACGTCAGATTACGTTCGGAACGTACACCTACCGGGATGAGACCAGCGACTCCGAGGTGATCGCGCAGGCGATTGAGAGCAATAGCACAGTGACCGTCAAAACCACCGTTCAAGGCAAAGAGGTTATTAAAGCCTTTATCCCTTTTTCGCTCAATAAACCGTATGTCATCGGCGTTACATTCGATAACGCGATTATCGATGAGCCGCTGCGCAAGCAGCTTCTGCTGCAGACGATTATATCGATCGTCCTGATGCTGGCAACCATGTTCATCAGCTATTTCATTGCGGATTTTATGCTGCGCGGACTGAATCAGATTTTTCGCAAGGTCAACGCCATTGCGGAGGGCGATTTCAGCGAAATGATTACGATCCGCAGCGAGGATGAGCTTGGCCTGCTCGCCTCGCGCGTCGATACGATGGGAAGCAATCTGCACAGCTACACCAGCCAATTGAAGGATACCGCCGAGGAGCTGCGGAGCACGAAGCAATATTTGGAATCGCTGTTCAATCATACGTCCGATGCGATTCATGTAACGGATTTGAGCGGACGAGTCATTCAAGTGAACAAGGCGTTCGAAAAAATATACGGCTGGAGCAGCGAAAGCATCTTAGGAAAGCCGCTGGACCACATTCCTTACGGCCTGGAGAGCGAGTATCATGAGCTGGAGGCGACCGTGCTGCGCGGGGGGTCGGTCACGGACGTCGAAACGGTCCGGCATACGCAAGGCGGCGAGCAGATCGATGTCAGCATGACGATGTCCCCGATTCGCGACGAGCTGGGCGCAATTATCGCCATCGCCTCCATCTCGCGAAATATTACGTCCCGCAAGCAGACGGAGGAAATGATCAGACGCTCCGAGAAGCTCGCCGTAGTCGGCCAGATTGCCGCAGGCGTGGCGCACGAGGTCCGCAATCCGCTGACAACGCTGCGGGGGTTCGTCCAGCTGCAGAAGCAGCAAGGCACGCTTAACGCGTCCCATCTGGATATCATGCTGGGCGAGCTGGACCAGATTAATATGATTGTGAGCGAATTTCTTGTATTCGCCAAGCCGCAAGCGAGCAAGCAGCAGCCTGTCCAGCTGGAGAGCCTGATCCGCGACATTCTGATGCTGCTGGAATCGGAAGCGAAATTAAACAATGTGCAGTTTCGTACCGAGCTGGAGCAGAACCTGCCTTCCGTCACCGGCGAAACCAGCCAGCTGAAGCAGGTATTCGTCAATATCGTCAAAAACGGGATGGAGGCTATGCCTAAAGGCGGCTTGCTGGACATTAAACTGGCCTTCGACCCGGACAGCCAAATGCTGGAGCTGCAATTTTCCGATCAAGGCGTCGGCATTTCAAAGGAAGATTTGCAGCGGCTCGGCGAGCCCTTTTTTACCCGCAAGGATAACGGCAACGGTCTGGGCCTCATGGTTTCCCAGCAAATAATCGACGCGCACCGAGGAACGATCCTGTTCAGCAGCGAACTGGGCCAGGGGACTTCCGTTCATATTCGTCTGCCCCAATCGGAGCCGGATCGCTAACGGGCGAGCAAGGAGCAAGAGCTGTTCCGAGCTTGCGGAATAATCCGTTAATTAGCCCGATTTTTGTAGTTATTACGCGAAAATCAGATTATTTTGATGAAATCAAGAGCGCTATGATAAAATAATGAATGTTCAAGTCCGACTGTTGACGATTCATTTACTATTTATTTTCCGAATTGGGAGCCTACTATGCCCATGCCAATGGATTCTCCACTATCGCAATATGTTGTCATCGTTATTATATCCGGCGTACTCAGCCTGTTGCTGGCTACCTACGCCTTTTTCCATAAAAGCGGCTTCTCGGGCATGCGCGCCTTTATTGCGTCTATGACGCTTTCGGCCTGGTATACGTTTGCCTTTGCTTTCGAGCTGACCAGCAATTCGCTGTCCGAAATCCGCTTTTGGATTAATATCGAGTATATGGCCATGCCCTTTATCGCGCCGTTGAACTGGCTGCTCGTCCTTCATTATGTTGGACTGGACAAGCATGCATCGCTCAAAAAGGCTTGGTGGCTATTTGTGATTCCTGCCATCACGCTGCTAATGGTGCTGACCAACGATTTTCACGGCTTGTTTTATGAGGCTATCGAGCTGAGGTCCGATGCCCCGTCGCCGATCGTCGATGTTTCTCCCGGCTTTTGGTACTACGTTCACGGTATTTTCACCTCCGGCTTGATGCTGGCTAATGTGCTGCTTCTCATCAGTCACTGGCGCAAAACAAAATCGATTTATCGAAAGCAAATGATTACCATGTCGCTTGGCCTCCTGATTCCTTTTATCGGGGCCCTCGTGTATGTGTTCGGCGTCTCGCCTCTGGGGATAGATCCGGTTCCTATGCTGCTTGGCATTACGTCAACGCTGCATTTGTATTCCATTTTCTCTGCAGGACTGCTGACCGTATCGCCCATTGCCAGGGAGCATATATTCGAAAGCATGCGCGATGGCGTGCTCGTCCTGAATCTGTCGAACCAAATCATGGATTTCAATAGCGCGGCCGCGCAAATCGTCCCTGCGCTCACGCCCGCAGCCATCGGCAAGAAGCTGGAGGATGTTTGGAAGCGCGGCGCGGAATCGGGAGTCTTCTCGTTTGATCTGGAGGACAATATGGAGCGCCAGAATGAGCATCAGTTTAAATGGATTCGCGGAAAAGAGACATACTATTACCAAATCCGCACATCGCGACTGCTCAAGCCCAACGGCCAGCTTGCCGGTAGAACCATCGTCATGATCGATGTAACCGAGCACACCTTGCTTCAGAACCGCTTAAGGCATCTGGCCGAAATCGACGGCTTGACCTCTACTCTGAATCGGACAACCTTTATGGAGAAAAGCCGGGAGCTGTTGAAAACCGCACATGCCGAGCAGAGCTCCATCTCTTTTATCCTGCTGGATATCGACCATTTCAAGCAAATCAATGACGGCTACGGACACAGCGTCGGCGATTTCGCCTTGCAGCATATCGTCAATATATGCAAGCAGCAGCTTGAACCGTCGTCTCTGCTTGGACGCTATGGCGGAGAGGAATTTGCGATATGCCTGCCGGGTGCAGATATCGAGGAGGCTGCCCAGACTGCCGAACGGCTGCGGCTGACGATCGCTTCCACGCCAATGTACAGCTCTGCTCAAACGATCCATTTGACGGCCAGCTTCGGCGTAACGGAAACGCGCAGCAGCAACGACCGGTTGGAAGTGCTGCTGCGCGAGGCCGATATTGCGCTATACCGCTCGAAGCATAACGGACGCAATTGCGTTCATTTGGCTTAACTTGCGCGTTAGAGAAGCAGCCGGCAAGCATCCAGGCCGCAGGTGTCATGCAAAGAGCGGTCAACATGCGATAGTTTACGATAGGACGGTGCTTATGCCATGTTAAGGCTTCAGGCCTTGCGAAGCAGGCTGCGTTTTCGACCGAGTCCGCCTCAGGTGCTGCTTCTCGGTTTTATCTTTATCATTCTGGCTGGCGCCCATCTCTTATCGCGCCCGATATCGATCGCCGAGGGAGGAGCCATCTCCTATATCGATGCGCTGTTTATGTCGGCGAGCGCTACATGCGTTACCGGATTGACCGTGCTGACGACGGGCATACACTTTTCCACCTTTGGCCAAATCGTCATCATCGTACTTGCCCAGATTGGCGGACTTGGCTTTATGACCATGGCTACGCTATTCGCTTTGCTGTTTCGCAAGCGCATTTCGTTCCGCGAACGTCTGGTTCTGCAGGAATCGCTGAATTACGGCTCCACAGAAGGCGTTGTGCGCATGATTCGCAAGGTGCTGCTCTACGCCCTGGTCATTGAGCTGACAGGCGCCGTCCTGCTGAGCAGCTACTTCATGCTGGAAATGCCTGTCGGCCAAGCGCTGTACTTCGGCCTGTTTCACAGCATTTCCTTTTTCAACAATGCCGGCTTTGATTTGTTCTCGCAATTTCCCGATCGGGCCTCCAGCCTCATTCATTATGTCGAGGACCCATTCGTCAATATCGTGTCGATGCTGCTTATTTTTTTCGGAGGCATCGGCTTTATCGTTATCTCGGAGCTCATTTCGTTCCCGAAGCAGCGCAAATTCAGTCTGCACAGCAAGGTCGTTTTGTCAATGACGGGCTTGCTGACTGTGTTCGGCGCGCTCGTCCTGTTTGCCCTGGAATTCTCGAACCCGCAAACGCTTCAGCCGCTGAATGGAACAGGAAAGGCTCTCGGCGCTCTGTTCCAGTCCGTAACCGCCAGATCGGCTGGACTAAGCACCATCGATCCGGGCATGCTGCGCGAGGTGTCGCAGTTTTTTCTGGTGCTGCTCATGTTCATCGGAGCAGGCCCAGGCTCGACGGGCGGCGGCATCCGGGTCACGACGTTCGCCATTCTGATCGGCGCGATGGTCGCCATGATTCGCGGCAGGGAGGATGTCGTGCTGTTCCGTTACCGGATCGCCAAACGCCAGATTCACCAAGCGATCATGTTTGCAATGCTTGCGTTTTTTATCATATGCGTCGGGACGATGCTGCTGTCGATTACCGAATCGGGTTCGTTTCTGTCCATCTTGTTCGAGGTGACCTCGGCCTATTGCACAGTCGGCATGTCAACCGGCTTGACCGGGCATGTATCGGACCCCGGCAAGCTCATTCTCATCGCGCTTATGTTCATCGGGCGGCTGGGGCCGGTCACGCTTGCTTTTGCGCTTAATACCAAGTCACGCAAGGAACTGTACCGCTTCCCGGAAGGCAAAATAACAATCGGTTAGCCGTCAGCTTAGGCTGAGTGGCTTTTCCAGGCGAATCGCTAGACATGCTTGACTTGCGCCATGCCCGGACGGCACGGGTCCAATGCAAGACAGGCAGCGGCATACGCAAGGAGGATTAATGTATTGAACGACTTTCAACACAACCGGAAGCAAACGGAGTCAGGCGAGTTCAGCGAAGCTGTGAACCCTGCCATCATCCCGCCCGTTCTATTCGTTACAGCGGTAGAAGCGGAACGCGACGCCATACTGCGCGGCTGGCCAGGCGCCAGCGTCGTGGCCGTCGGAGTCGGCGCCGCAATGGCGGCGGCAGGTACGGCTGCCGCGCTCTCCGCTGCCGGCAGCCGCTTCGGTCTAGTTATAAGCGCCGGCATAGGCGGGGGCTTTAGCGGACAAGCCGCCATCGGCTCGCTTGTTCTGGCCGACAGCATCATTGCCGCCGATTTGGGAGCGCAGACGGCAGAGGGCGGTTTTCATAGCGTGGACGAGCTTGGCTTCGGCTCCTCCCGTCTGGACGTCAGCTCCAGTTGGAGCAATAGAATATTAAAAGCGCTGCAAAAGGAAGGCTTGCCTGTCCGCAGCGGCCCGGTGCTGACCGTCAACACGGCAACAGGCACGGCCGCTCAAGCTGCCGAGCTCTCCCGGCGAGTGCCCGGCGCCGCAGCGGAAGCGATGGAAGGACATGGCGTTGCCGCTGCCGCCAAGGCGTTTGGCCTACCATGCGCGGAATTGCGCGCCATCTCCAACGCAGTCGGGCCGCGAGACCGGGCTGCATGGCGCATCGGAGAAGCGCTGGCCGCGTTGGAGGCAGCCAGCCGCTCACTACAGGAGGTTTTAACATGAATATTGCCTATTCTCCTTGTCCCAATGACACCTTTGTTTTTCACGCGCTTGCACATGGTCTAATTGAAGGAGCGCCGGAGCTGTCCGTCACGTACGCCGATATTGATATTACGAATCACTGGGCGTTGGATGGCGAAGGGCCGGAAGTGATGAAAATTTCTTACGCCGCGCTGCCGTGGGTACTGGATACGTATAAATTGCTGCCGTGCGGCGGCGCGCTGGGGCGAGGATGCGGTCCGCTTGTGCTCGTTAACAGCGAGCCCCCGGCAGGCTCCAAAGCGGGCAGCGCGTTATCCGGCAAAAGGGTTGCCGTGCCAAGCGAGCGCTCCACCGCCTATTTGCTATTCAGGCTTTGGGCTGCCGACAACGTGCCGGGAGGCGTCGGCGAAATCGTCGTTATGCCTTTTCACGAAATTATGCCCGCTGTGCGCAACGGCGATATAGACGCCGGGCTGGTCATTCATGAGGCCCGCTTTACCTACGGCAGCTACGGCCTGACGATGCTGACCGATCTCGGAAGCTGGTGGGAGGAAGATACCGGTCTGCCGATTCCGCTTGGCGCCATCATCGCCCGGCGCACGCTCGATACGGATGCAATTGCCCGCTGGATTCGGGCTTCCGTCGATTATGCCTGGTCGCATCCCGAAGCTTCCAGAGCCTATGTGATGGAGCATGCCCAGGAGCTCTCGCCCGAGGTGGCAAGCTCCCACATCGCGCTGTACGTCAACGATTTTACCGCCAACCTTGGCGACTCCGGCTACGCCGCAGTCGAAGCTCTGCTAAGCCGCGCGGCGAAGGAAGGACTCGTGCCCGCCTTCGATCCGGGACTGCTTCGCTAGTGCGAGCAGGGGACATGCGCCGGCTGCAGCCCGTGTTTCCATAGTCCGGTTACAGGGCGAACAACAAGCTCCGCGAAGCCAATCGGCCTCGCGGAGCTTGTTTGCGCATCTATCCATTTTGCGACTATCCGTCTTCCTCGACATAATGCTTTAGCGCCAACAGCTTGTTTTCCCAGAAGCGCTCGTAATAAGCGAGCCAGCGCTTCAGCTCCCGCAAGGGCTCGGGATCAAGCCGGTATCTCGTCTCGCGGCCAACCTTGCGATCCTTGACCAATCCGGCAGCCGCCAATATTCGCAAATGCTTGGACACCGCGGGCCGCGTCATCGTAAAATGCCCGCTGAGCTGATTAACAGGCATTTCCCCATCGCCAAGCACTTCCAGCAATCTTCGGCGGGTGGGATCGGCAATCGCTTGAAAGACGTCCGGTTTAATAGCCGGCTCAGCCATGCTGCCCCGCGAATTGCTCCTTCAGCTTGTTCACGATACCGACCCAGCCCTGGCCCATGCGTTCCCGAACAACCGGATGAGGCTGACCAAACTCCGTTGCCATATCCTCGTTCCATCCGGAATGAATCAGCGTAAATTCCGTGCCGCCAGCCTTTTCCGCGAGGGCAAAGGTCAGTTGCCAGTCTCTCCCCCACGTAAACGAAAGCCGTTTCGGCGGATCAAGCTCCGTCACCTTGCAAGGAGATTGTCCGAACGGGCCTGCATCCAGATGAAAGGCATAGCCCGGCTCAGGCTTGAAATCGCTCGGCATAAACCATGCCGCAATGCCTTCAGCCGTAGCTACCGCTTGCCACACCTTTTCGATTGGCGCTTGAAGCTGAATCGTTTGTACAATATCCGGCAACCTTTTTCCGTTGTCCGTCATTTCATAACCCCCATTACGAAACCATTAGGTTTCCTTTTGGACTTATTATAGGATACCAAAGGGTTTCGCGTCAACCGCTGAACATTGCAACTATTTTCCATTTATCCTCATTTAAAATCTGCCATTCAGCCTGCATCCAGCGTTAAAAGATTGACTGATGCCACAAATGTATGAATAATAAGTACAAACAGATATTTCACTGGCAACGGAGGGGAAAGCATGTCCATTATTCCGCATATTTTAGAGTTCAATAAACAATTCGTTAAAGATAAGCAATACGAGACCTATTTAACCGATAAATTTCCGGAGAAAAAAATTGCCGTTCTCACCTGTATGGATGCAAGACTTGTTGAGCTGCTGCCCAAAGCCTTGAACATTCGCAACGGCGACGCCAAATTCATCAAAAACGCCGGCGCTGTCATTACACAGCCCTTCGGCTCGGCGATGCGCAGCATTCTCGTAGCCGTCTATGAGCTGAAAGCGCGCGAGGTGCTCGTGGTTGGCCACCATGGCTGCGGCATGACCAATCTCGATACGCAAGGCATGGTTAAAAAGTTTGTCCAATACGGCGTCGATCCGCTCGCCATAGAGACGCTTGAAAATTCCGGCATTCGCATGGACAAGTTTTTGCGCGGCTTCCGCAGCCCCGATGAAGGCGTAATGCACAGCGTCAAAATGATTCGCAATCATCCGCTATTTCCAAAAGCAATTCCTGTCCACGGCTTCGTTATTTCCCCTGAGACAGGCGAGCTGGAAGTTATTGTAGAAGACTATCGCGGATAAATGCCGGCTGCGCTTGCGCTGCCTGCTGAACGGTCGACGGGACTTCATCGGCTCCAACAAAACAAGACCACCGCACAGGAGCGTCAACGCAAGGCGTTTCCTGAAGCGTGGTCTTTTTTTGTTTTGCAACAAGCGGAGTTTCCGTGTAAAAAATTCCATGCCGGCCTATACCAACAGCTCCGCCATCGTTAATCTCGCTTTCTTCTCGTGTCTTCTAGCGATAAAAATCCTCCCGCGTCAAATCCGTATTGACTCCGATCGCCGCCTTGCTGCCCTCGCCTGCAGCAATTACAACCTGAGACGGGGAAACGACGGACACATCTCCCGCCGCATAAATACCGGGCACGCTCGTCCGTCCGAGGGCGTCCGTCAGGAGCGCGCCGTCCGGCGTCATGGAGCAGCCAAGCGCCTTTCCAAGCGGGGACGCATGATCCCATGCCGGGATGACGAAGCCGCCGCTGCGCCGATACTCGTATCCCCCTTCCATCGCGACAGTCCGAAGCATTCCCGCCTCACCGCCCAACGCGGCAATTCGCCGCCGCTCAACCTTGATGCCTTTTCGCTCAAGCATGTCCGCCTGTTCCGCGTCAAGAACCGCACGCCCATTCGTGCAAAGCAGCAAATCCTTGCTCCACTGGGCAACCATCTGCGCGGTGACAAACGCATTGCTGCTCTCCGAAATCACGACAAGCGGCTGATCGCGGAGCTCCCAGCCGTCGCAATAGGGGCAGCTGAAGAGGCTGATGCCGTAATAGGCGCCAACGCCGGGGACTGCCGGCAGAACTTCTTTGAGACCGGTTGCCAGAATGACCGTTCTTGTCTTAAATCCGGCTCCGCTGCCCGTCTCAACGATATATCCCCCGGCAGCCCTGCTTATACCCGTCACCTTGTCGGGCTTTACGGTTATTCCCGGATATTTGGCGATGTCCCGGTGGGCAAGCTGGCGGAATTGGCTTGGCGATATGCCGTCCCGCGTAATGAAACCGTGCGATTCCCGCGTAACGGCGTTTCGCGGACGATTGTGATCGAACAACAGAGTGTGTCTTCGCGCCCTGCCCAGCACCAACGCCGCATTCAGGCCCGCGGGACCTCCGCCAATGATCGCGCAATCCATTTGTTACCCGCCCCCTTCATTTCCAGCATAAAAAGGCATTAATACCTATTTATATGGCATATTTTTTTATCTGATGCTAAGATAAAAGCACTACTATGTTTTGCCCTAGTTCACAACTACTGGAGGGGTCAGGTTGGCCAAACAGCTGAAAGCAAGCAGACCATCTGCCTATAAAGATCCGATTAAAAGTACGCCCGGACAACCATCCATATCCTCCGATTACGCTTCGGACAAGGCCGGATCGGGACGCATCCTGCAAATGCAGCGCGCTGCGGGCAACCGCGCCGCCCAAGCGGTGCTCCAGCGGAAGGACGGAGAAGTCGCAAGCGAAGCGGGAGCGATAACAAGCTGGCTGAAGGGGGAAGCCTCCAAGGACAAGAAGGACGCGTTGTTCGGCTATTTCGATGCTTTAGGACCGATGGCCAAAAAAATCGCAATCAACCTTTTTGCAGGAGGAACAGGAACTCCTCCTACGCTGGCCAAAGCAAAGAAACATATTACGGGGCTGCTCGGACGAAGCGTCGATTGGGACAAGTTTTCAACCATTGTTCGCGCGGTAAGAAGCAAAAACACCAAAAATTACAACGAGGACAAGGACCGCGATTACGTGACCTACGCCTCAATCGGCGCGGCGGCCTCCGTCAGCGCCTCCAGCGCGGCCGCAACTGCGGTGGGCGAGACGCAAAGCCTGCTAGGAGCGGCCAATGAAGGGGCATTAGGCGCCGTTCTCGACTTGGGACCGGCATCCGCAGGGCTCAGCGGCATTACATCCGGCATGCAAATCTACAATGCCACACAAAACCATGACGAGTCGCTCGATACGCACGACAAGGCCCAGAACATTGGCGCGGAAGGCGGCGGAGGCGTGGCCGATCTGGCCCGCTTTGGGGCAACCGGCGTCGTCAACACGCAGAAGATGCTGGGCACCGCCGTCAGCTCGGCGGCAACCGCAGCTGCTGGCGCGGCGAGCGTGGCCGGGGGAGCCGCTTATTTAGCAAGCGGCATAGCCGGCACATACAAGCATAATCAGCGCAAAAACAACCTGGACCAGTTGGAGAAGGATACGAAGGGTACGGACGGCGACCTGAACCTGGCCGCGAACATTGGCGCCAGCACCCAGAAGATTAACCGCAACAAAAGCGCCGCCACTGCCGTTAAAGGCGCGGCCATGATTATTGGCGGAGGCTTGCTGCTCGCCAGCGCGGCTACGCCGGTCGGCTGGCTGCTGCTTGGCGTAGCTGGAGCCATCGGCGGCGTAGCGGCTATCTATAAATTTTACAAGAAACGGACCCGCAAGGAAGAAATCGTCGATCGCTTCCTGAAGGTGGACGAGACGGTTGAGGCGCAGCAAAAAGCGGACCCGCAGGCGAAGGTGGACAAATCGAAGGTTCGCACCGAGCTGCTTCAGAAAAACGGCTTCAACTCGGTTGCGCAATGTTATGCTCAGATTATCACCGATCTCTCCCACACGATTTTCAAGAAGGGCGTATTGGAATCGGACGAGCAATATTTGACGCTGATCAAGAATATCGGGCTCAAGCCGGACCCGGCCAAACGGACCCCTAAACCGGAGCTTATTGCCAAAAAGCTTCATACTTAAATAATAGAGACGGAGGACCCTATGACCCAATCGATGCCTTATACAGATACCCTGCTGCATAGCCTCGACAGCAGCTATCGGGCGGAAGGCGTGCCTACCGGCTGGATTGAGCCTACTGAGGCCGATCCTTACCGTACGCTCGTTATTTTGTTCGGAGAGCTTGGAGACCGACAAATTCCTCTGCGGCTGGAGCTGTGCTTTCTGCCGCATATGGAGGCGGCGGAGGCGGAAGGCATCGTTTTTCTGCAAACCTTCGCCTCTATTGCGGAAAACGCTGAGCCGGCATGCTATCCGGAGCTGCTGCGCTTGATGGCACGTCTGAACATCACGCTTCCTCTAGGCGCATTTGGACTGTTCGAGGACAGCGGCACGCTCTATTTCAAGCATAATACCCTCATGCTGACCAGCATCGGGGAGCAGGCTTCCATCCGGGCAATCGATGCGCAAGGAGGGCTCATCCTCCATCTGCTGCAGCTCTATTCGGATGCGCTGCTATCCGTTGCCCTGGGCGAAGCAACCGCAGAAGAAGCTCTTGCAGGTCTTGGGATATAGGCTGTCCAAGCCATAAGCCGGTTTTCGTTCACTTTCTGACAATCAGATCAAGAACGCGCCGGCTGTCCCATTGGCCGTAATAGCTTTCTCCCTGCTCCAGATCGGCAATCCATACCACGCTCTCATCCCCATCCGGCGTACCCAGGAGCACATCCGCGTGTTCGGCATCTCGTCTTATCCAAGCAAGGCGATTCGGAAACGCTTGAGGCGCATAATCGCCTGTATGGCCACGCGGTCTGGTCAGCGTCTTCTGCCGCCCGCTCTGTAAAGCGACAGCGATCAATTTGCGCCTCGGAACTCCTTCACTTCCTGTATCCGCGGTTTCCCTTCCTCTTGAAACGACTAGTTGTCCGACACCTTGCCAAGCAAAATCATTGTCGGTATAGCCTCTAGGCGTATAAAGCGCAGTCCGGCCGGAGTCAATCCGCGTGATTTTTAACCGTTTATTCGTCCCGGCATCCCTGCCCTCGCCCGCTATATAGGCAAGCTCGGCTCCTGCGGGGGCCCATTCGAACCAATTGTCGTTGCGCGCCATATGATCAAGCGTCCTCAATACGACTCCATCCTCCCGCAGCACGCACAGCGTATTGCTGTCTGCGGACAAAGAAGCGGTCGGCTCGGCAAGGAAGGCGATCCAATGGCCATCTGCCGACCATTTGAACAAACTTGTTCTCACTGCAAAAAAATCATCGGATTGACCAGGCAGCACATGCAGCGTCTTGTATAAATTCGGCTGCCCCATCTGTGCGAGCGTCATGCGAAAAATCCGGACCGGCGTAAATCCTCCTTCCTGCAGCTCTGTTTCTTGAGCGGCAATAAATCCGTCGCCCCCAGGCAGCCAGGAAAAGCTGCCGATTTCGTCCGCCGTACCCAGTACCTTGTCAGGATGCTCCGCTTCAATGACCCGCAGTCGCCCATCCGTTTGATAAGCAAGCCGCTCTGCGTCAGGCGCCCATTCATAACGGCCGCTAACGGCTCTGTTCACCAGAAGCTGCTTTCCGCTTTCAACTTGAAGCAGCCACAGCTCTTTGACGAACGAATCGCCCTTGGAATAGGCAACCCAGCGACCGTCCTCCGACCAGAGAGGGGTTGCGATAGCCGGACCTGCAGCCGCCTTGCGCTCCTCGCTTCCCGTTGTCAACCATAAATCTCCCGAACGCACAAACGCAGCGGAAATGCCTTCCCTATGGCCTGCAGCAAGCACTGGCTGCGGGGCACTGGCCGTCAAAGCAGCCAGCAGCGCTATGACCCCATATACTATGGCTTGGAATCGCATGACGCCATTCTCCTTTTTTAAGGTAATCTGCCCGTTTAGGAGCGGAAACATGCGAAGCCTGTCGAATGAAAAGCTGCTATGGCAGCTTGATGTGAAGGATTTATGTCACGCCTTGCAGGATTAGAGAGGATTTTGGAGACGCAGCCAGAATACATATATTAGAATGTTTGTACGGCTTCCGCCGTTCATTGTACATCCCCATCAACAAGGAGCTAGAATATGAAGGCTATTTTAGTAGATGACGAGAAGCCAGCGCTGTTGCATTTGGAACGCATGCTGAAAAAAAACGGACAGCTTGAGGTTGCGGCGACATTTACCAAGGTGCGAGAAGCCATCGATTACATTCGTCAGACCAAAATCGATTTTGTATTTCTCGATATCGGCATGCCCGAGATGGACGGCCTGGAGGCCGCGATTCATTTCCAGCAGCATGACAGCCGCATTCGAATCGTCTATGTGACGGCTTACTCCGAATATGCCATTGAAGCATTTGAGCTGAACGCACTTGATTACTTACTCAAGCCGGTGCATTCGAGCAGGCTGTCCCGTACGGTCGAGAGGATGCTGCAATACTCGGAAATGTCCGCCGGAGAAGCGGGGGCGGCATTAAAAAAGCAGTCGGAGCCCAGCATCACGATGTTTCAGCGCCTGGAGCTCAGCCCGAGCAGAAGCGACGGAACCAGACTGAAATGGCGGACGGCCAAGGCTCAAGAGCTGTTTGCCTACCTGCTGCAGTTTCATGGACGTTGGGTCGACAAGGATCACATTGCCGAACTGATTTGGCCGGACTTTTCCGCAGAGAAAGCAACCACACACTTACATACGTCCATTTACCAAATCCGCAAAATGCTTAAAGAATGGGGCGAGGAAGCAACGGTCGATTTTGCCCAGGATTGCTACCGACTTACGGCCGACGGCGTCATGACCGACGTCGAGCTGTTCGAGCGTTCGCTTTCCACGCTGCTGGAGCGGCCGGCACAGCAAAATCAGGCTGCCAGAGAACAAGTCATCAGCTTATATACCGGTCCATACCTTTACGAGCATGATTACCTGTGGGCCAAGTCACGGATGGATTACTTGCACCAGAAATTTATCGATTTCCTAATCGCGGTATCCCATGCCGATCTGGAGGCCGGACAACCCGCCGACGCCCTCAAAATGCTTCTGAACGCACAGGAAAAAGACCCGTATTCCGAGCCTATTTGCCGAATGATTATGACGGTATACGCCAAGCTGGGCCATTACGAAGCGTTGGACAACCATTATGCTTCCTTTCTTCAATTCATGCGTACCGAACTCAATGTCGAGCCCGAAGCTTTAACGAAACAAACCTATAAGAAGCTGAGAGCCGCCCCGCTCTAATGCCATGAAATGGAGGAGACGGGACTGGCGACTAACGTCCAGCCCGCCCGACTCCCTTCGGAATTTGGAAGCGCACCTGAGTACCCGTCGACTCACTGCTGCTGATTTCAAGCCCCGCGCCATACAGCGCAAGCAATCGGCGTTGAATGTTTTGCAGCCCGACCCGTATCGCCCCTTCCGGAGACAGGATTTCCGACAATCGTTTCTCGGACATGCCTACCCCGTCGTCGATCACCGCGATTTGCACCACCATATCTGTATCGTCAATGACGATCCGGACTGTGCCGCCTTGTTCCTGCTTCATGACCCCATGGTTGACCGCATTCTCCACAATCGGCTGGATGCAGAAAGGCGGAATTAACGCCCCAACGTCTCCCCTGATATCGAGCTCTACCTGCAAGCGTTCGTCAAATCGCGCTTTTTCGAGCGCCAGGTACGAGGAAACAAGCTCCAGCTCCTTCGCTATCGTCGTCAGCCGTTCCCTGTTGCGGAAGTCGAAGCTGCTGCGCAAAAACTGGCTCAGCTCCGTAAGCAGCTCCATTGCCTTGTACGGATCGCTTGGGCAAACAGAGATAATCGTATTTAATGCATTATATAAAAAATGGGGTTTGATCTGCGCCTGCAAAAAAGCGAGCTCCGATTGTATGGCTACCCGCACCGAGCGCCTTAGCTCCAGAAGCGTGCGCACCCTCGCACGCAATTCGCCGGCATCGACGGGCTTGCTGAGGAAATCGTTGATGCCCGCTTCAAACCCTGCCTTAATATCGTCCGGCAAAGCTCTCGCCGTAAGCAGCAGAACAGGCAGCTCGGACAGCAAATGCGTCTGGCGAATAATTCGGGTCAGCTCCAGCCCCGACATCTCCGGCATCATCCAATCCGTAACGACCAAATCAAAGTTTTGAGGCTGCTTCAGCCGTTCCGCCGCCTCAATGGCGCTGGACATCGCCGTTACCTCGCAGCGCTCGAGCGACAGCAGATTGATCAGCACTTGCCGGTTAACGGCATCGTCGTCAACGACCAGAACCTGAAACTCGGGTTTAGCCAGCGATACCAGCTGTCCCTCTGCAGATGCAGCGGCCAGCTCCTCCGTGTAAATGCCGCTGCCGTAATTGCCTTCCAGCTCCGTATCATTGGCGATCGGAATCGTAAAGGTAAACGCCGAGCCTCTGCCCAGCCTGGATTCGACCTTGATCGTACCCCCGTGAAGCTCCACCAGCTGCTTGGTGATGCTGAGCCCAAGCCCATTGCCTTCGAACGCTCGCTGAACCGCTATGTTGTCTTCGCCAAGAGGCTCGAATATGCGTTCGAAGCGGTCCGAGGAAATGCCTAGGCCGGTATCCGTCACCTGAATGGCAACAAAGCCCGGCATTTGCTCCGCCCGCAGCTGGATTTCGCCATGACTGGTGAACTTGACTGCATTGCCGAGCAGGTTGTACAAAATCTGCCGCAGCCTGTCTTCATCCGCGCTTATTAGCGGCAGCGACTCGGGCCAATGCTGCGTGAGACGCACATCCTTTTTGGCGAGAAGATGCGATATGACCTCTACCACCGCTTCCGCCACCGGACGGATCTGGACAGGACGCTTGCGCAGGCCCAGCTCCCCGTTCTGGAGCTGCGCGAAATCAATCAAATCATTGACAATGAGCGACAGCTGCCTGCCTGTCGTAGCGATCATGGATAAATGCTCCGACTGCTTCCGATTCCGAAGCGGGCCGGCCGCTCCCTCCAGCAAGGATTCGGCGATATTGATCATGCCATGCAGCGGAGTACGCAGTTCATGCGAGGTTTTGGCCATAAACTCGTCTTTCATGCCGTCCAGCACTTGCAGCCGCCTTGACAGCTCCTTTACCTCTCTGACAGACGAAGCAAACTGCATGCCGAGCAGAAACGCCTGTGCCATGACAAACAGCAAAATTTCATACGGAATAATGTGCCTGTCATTATAAATGCCAGCAACCTGAAGAATCGTCATAATAATAATGACAAGAAGGCTTTGCGCGCTGATCAGCACATAGACCAAATCATAGGTGGAATGGCGCAAGCCGCGCAGCATCAAATACATGGCGTAGCACACCGACAGAAAACCGACCAGTACGATCATGCCTTCATAACGGGTGAAATCCAAGGTCGGCATGACAATCGTGCATATTACGCAGGCGATCGTGAACCATTTGGATATTTTCAGATAGAGCGGGGGGACAAAGCCAGGCAGCAAAGCCGCAACTGCCCTGAGCATAAAAAAGTAGACAAAAAACGACGAGATGCTTTGCTGCTTCAGCACGGCGGGATAGACCATAAAGGGAATTAGGGATGCGATCAGCTTCTCGCCTTGAGCGAGAAAAAACAGCACCGACGAGGCGCAAAACAGCCCCATATACAGCACTGCCTTTTGCTCCTTCCTCATTCTGTACATCAGGAGGAAAAAAAGCGTAGGGACAAGCAGGCCTGCCAAAATGATGGCATCCTTAAAGACGGCTATTTCCCGTTCCTTAAGAATGGCAGCCTGGTTGCCGAAGGAAACGGGGAGAATAATTCCCCCCGAGGAATAATTATAATTGCTTACCTGCACAATCAAATCGATTGTGTCGCCTTCAATTGCCGTAAATCCTGCATAAGGAATGTTGCCCTGAACCGAATCTGTGGCTGTGGCCGCCGGATTGCCGCTGGCTCCAACCTCTTGACCATTCATGAATATCCGGTTAGCCATTCGTATATTCGTCGTTCGAATCCCAAAGATTTCATCCCGCCAGCCGCCTAGCTTAATGGTCAGCCGATAGGTGGCGAATCCGGTAGATGTCGTTTTTCCATCGCTGTCCCGCAAATGCTTGTTCCACTTGCTCGGAACCGGAATCCATTCGGGCGGCGCGGAAGCGCCAGCATCCAGAACGGCCATATCCTCCGGCCCGAGCAGCTGATTGGGATAAAAGCGCCAATCCCCACTCAGCTGCAGCGTTTTTTTCTGGTCCAAATCCCATTCGGACAAATCGATGACGCCGTCGATCGCCTTTGGCTGTTTACTGACAGGCAGCACAAAGTACACCAGCAAAAAGGCAGGAACCACAAATACAACTATAAAAGCTATAGCAATCGACCATGTCCGACTATACATGAACTTGTCTCCCCGCCGTCTGTGCAAGAACACGACTACAAATTAAGTTGTTATCGTATTTATTTCGACAGCTTTCGAGGAATATCCTGTATAAACGCCAATACGTTTGTTAGACGGGGCGAATAATCGTAAAGGTCTCGCCCAGGCGGGAATAATCGTTGCCGGCAAGCCTGCTCACGGGAGCAAGACCTTCGGCGTCAATACGGCCATTATCGAATAATGCCTCCTGTACGTGGAAACGGACAACCCTACCAATCAGCATATCGCATGCCGGCTCCTCTGCCGTACCTCCAAGCGGCAAGGACTGCTCCAGCACGCATTCCATACGCACCTTCGCTTCCGAAACGCCCGGGACCTGAATCGCTTCGCTGGCTACAGGCGTCAATCCCGCAAGCGCAACCTCGCTCTGATCGGAGGCTAGCGGCGCAGCCGTCTCATTCATGGCATCAACATAGCTTTCATCGGCAATATGCACAACAAATTGCCCGCGAGCGGCTGCATTGCGCGCCGTATCCTTCATGCCGCCATCCGGCTTGCGCTGGACGGAAACGGCAACCATTGGCGGGTTGGCCGTCACAATATTAAAAAAGCTGAATGGAGCGGCGTTCAGCACGCCCTCCTCGGACAGCGTCGTAACAAATGCAATCGGCCTTGGGATAATGCTGCCGATCAGCAGCTTGTAATTATCCTTGGCAGACTGGCTTTCCGGATTAATCGATAGCATAAATACGTATCCCTCCCTGTGGATGGAAAGAGCTGCCTTCATCGGAATAAAGGCAGCCTTTCGTAATCGTTATATGTCTGTACATTGTCAGCCGTTGGCGCTTAGCGTTTGATGAAGCCATGCGCCAGCGGCGGCAACCTCGGAGCTTGTAAGCTGATGGCCAAAACGTTCCCAGTGCGTTGTTACGGAAGCTCCCGCCCCTTTCAGCAGCGCCTCCAGCTCCTCCGTTTCTTGAGGCGAACAGATGGGATCGTTGGTGCCAGCCCCAATGAATACGGGAACGCCTGCCAAGTCGGGCAATTCCAAGCCGCGAATAGGCACCATCGGATGATGCAGAATCGCACCCTTTAACACATCTTTATAATGAAAGAGCAGACTGCCTGCAATATTGGCTCCGTTCGAATAACCGACTGCCATTACATGATGCCGGTCAAAACCGTATTGCTCGGCTGCGCTATCGAGAAATTCCTTTAACTCCCTTGTGCGGAAAGCCAAGTCCTCCAGATCGAATACACCTTCAGCCAGCCTTCGAAAAAAGCGGGGCATGCCGTTCTCCAGCACATTGCCTCTTACGCTTAGCACGGAGGAGGCGGGCGACAGCCGATCCGCGAGCGGCAGCAAATCCCGCTCCGTTCCGCCTGTCCCGTGAAGCAGCAGCAGCACTGGCGCTTTGCGGTCCGTTCCTTCTACATAAATATGCTTCATCTTATTTGCCCTCCTTCGAAGTTTTAATCTCAAGCGGCGGCAGCAGGCGCTCGATTTGATCGCGCTGCGCCTCGAACCACTCCGGCAGCATCAGCTTGCCGCCCAGTTCTGCCGGCTCCTCGTCACGGGCAAAGCCCGGCGGATCCGTGGCGATTTCAAATAGAATACCTCCTGCTTCTCTGAAATACAAGGCTTGGAAATACTGGCGATCCACGATCGGCGTCGGCTGGTAGCCGTGACCTGCCACATGGCTCCGCCAAGCTGCATGCTCCTCATCATCCTTTGCCCTCCAGGCGATATGGTGAACGGTGCCCGCGCCTCCATGCCCAGCTTCCATCTCAGTTACGTTAACATCAATAATGTTTCCGATATCGCCAAACGATTTGTACCGGGCATATGCCCCTTCCTGTCCGACTTTGACCAGCCCCATCACATCGGCAAGCAGTTCTGCCGTCTTGCTTGGCGCAGCGCTGTAGAGAATGGCGCCGCCGAAGCCTTTTATCGCCTTATCCGCAGGAATGCCTTCGGAAGACCACGTGCTTGCCGCTCCTGCCGCCCGGGCTACGATTTCCACCTTTAAGCCATCCGGATCGGCGAATTGCAAATACCGTTCACCGAAACGGGCAACCTCCTCCGCCGATACTTGAAGCTCGGCAAGGCGGGTTTTCCAGAAATCAAGCGCCCCTTCAGGCACCACATACGTCGTTACGCCGACCTGCCCCGCTCCGATTTTGCCTTGACGGGAACGCTCGTAAGGAAAAAAGGTAATAATGGTGCCCGGGTTGCCCGCGCCATCGCCAAAGTAAAGGTGGTATACTTCGGGAGCGTCGAAATTGATTGTCTTTTTAACCAACCGCAGACCAAGCACACCCGTATAGAAATCAGCCGTTCTTTGCGCATTTCTTACAAAAGCCGTAATATGATGAATACCCGCTGTTTGCGTAGTCATTGTTCATCCGTCTCCTTTGGTTTTATCATTCAAATTAGTCTATGAGAGCGTCAATTTAGTTCATAAGAGCGTCGATCGAATAATCTCCTGCGCCTGTAAGCGCAACGGCAATCGCAATGGCTATAAGCACCAGATTGTATTCATAGCCGTTGGCTGTAGACCATATGCCATTTGGCCCGTGTACCTTCGCAATCGCTACAATCATAGTCGCCACGATCAACACCGCTCCAACCGGTGTAAGCAAACCGAGGGCAAACAGCAGACCCCCTACCAGCTCCAGCAAGCCGGCTACAACGGCCATTGCGACACCAGGCTTCACGCCGATCGACTCCAGCCATCCTCCCGTCCCCTTGGGACCATAGCCGCCGAACCAGCCGAACAGCTTCTGAGCGCCATGCCCTACGAACAACAACCCGACGACCACGCGAACAATCAACAAACCTAATGCCATACTCATTTTAAATTCCTCCAAAAGTAAAATTTTTATTTTGTGAATCTTTAATTTAAGATTTATGAGCAAAAGCGACCGGACTCTTTTGTCCGAACACCGCTTCTTCTTCCAAAGGCGAGGCTACTTGTAGTTCTCCTGGGCGTACCTGCCAAGCTTTTTTAGCAATTCCGCCGCGGCCCTCTGCTCTTCCTGGGTCAGCCCTTTAACCGCCGATTCAATGACACTGATGTGACCAGGGAAAATGCCGGTAATAAAGGTCTGTCCGTGATCCGTCAGCTCCGCGTAGATGAGCCTTCTATCCTCTGTCGAAGCTCTTCTTCTTACAAGCCCTTTCTTCTCCAGCTTATCGACCACGTAGGTGATGTTGCCGCTGCTCATAAGCACTTTGCCGCCGATTTGCTGCAGAGGCTGAGGTCCCTTATGATGAAGAAGCTCCAAGACGCCAAATTCCGTTCTATTCATATCATGGCTGCGAATATCGCGATCTGCATGGGCGTTTACCCACTGCGCCGCCCGCGATAATGAGATGAACAAGGCTAAAGCGTCATTCCGCTGCTGGTCCGTCATATCGTTCACTCCCCTCCGGCTTATCTCAATTTCATTTATCTTGAATTAAAGATAATACATTTTAAACTTAATGTCAACCGTTTCGCTAACTTTTTTTACAAATGAATGAACTAAGCCGGCCTGCAGGCCTCATGCCTGCGTTTATTCCACGATTCGAATATCCTTTTGCGTAAGCGGCTCGAATGCAAGAAATTCAAAAGCGACCTCGCAGCCTGCGCCGATCGGCGATTGCGCTACAACGCCAACCTTCAGCTCGTCTGGACAGCTCATACCGAAATAACGGACCAGACGCCAGTCCTTCCCGTCGGTTGAATAGTGAAAAGCGAAGCAGTCGCCGGATCTGGCGATGCGGAGATATGGCCGCAGGCTGCCCGCCTCTCCCGATACGCAATCATCGGAGCTCCCCTTGGTCACAACGCTTAAAATGGAGCGTTCCCCTGAAAAAAATTCATTGCACAGCTTCGCCCAGTTCTCACTGTCGGCCATAACCATCAGGCAGCCGGAATCGTACTGCTCCTTCATCCCTACACTCACGCGGGTCGTCGCCACAAAATCGCCGCGGAACGTCGTGTACAAAAAAGGCGCCGACGCCTTCACCTCTTCCCCTGACGGGTTAATAAAAAAATCGCCCATTGCCGGCGCTTCGATTCGAAGAGAGTGCTGCTCGTCGAAAGCCCATACGGCTGGCTCATTGATCCATTTCAAGTCAGGAATATCGGTTTGCTGTAAGCCATTCTGGAATACGTTCATGTATATCCTCTCCCTATCGCTGCAGGTTCAACTTATAATAAGAACAAGCTATTTTTATTGTATATGGGTATTTTTTCAAATTCAAGCTGTCAAATCGTCAAAACGCTTTTCTGGGCGAGCATGAGCAGAAGCAGCGAAATTTGGTGCCTCACCGCAGATGGAGCGTTGAGAAATGGCCGATAAAAGCGCACTAACAGCAAAAACCGCCGATAAAGCGCGCAAGCCGCTTCATCGACGGTTTTTTTTGCAAATTAACCGCCAGTCCAACTATTGGATACGCGCTAGGCACGTCTTGCCGAACGCATAATTGCGCTAAGAATAAGCACGACTACGATTGCCCCGATAAGTGCCGGAATGAAGGCAAACCCGCCAATGACAGGGCCCCACTCGCCAAGCAATAACGTTCCCAGCCACGCGCCTACGAAGCCTGCAACGATGTTGCCGATAATCCCGCCCGGTACATCGCGACCGGCGATCAGTCCGCCAAGCCAACCGATAACTCCGCCTACGATCAGTGCCCATATAAGTCCCATATTGATCTGCTCCCTTCGAGTTGCAATTGTTCGTTGCTGATGTACTTATGATTACACTGGCCCCTTGTATTTGAAACAGGGGAGCCATTGTCCAATTTCAGGAATTGGTTTTAGTTGCGCGCTTGACTTTAACGCTGCGGCAACGTTTAAACTGCACTGGAGAGTTGCCCCAATGGCGGGCAACGTCCACATCGATTCAGGGAGGAAGCATCATGCCTAATCATGCTTATATTTACGAGCAGCAAGCGGAGCAATATCACGAGCTAATCGCCAAACAACCGCTGCTGGGAGAAGAGTTGGAGAACATTCGCCCATTCTCCGGTCTCGACATTGTTGATCTCGGCGCGGGGTCGGGAAGATTATCCTGCGAGCTGGCAAAAAGCGCAAAATCATTTATTGCCCTGGACGCTTCGGAAGCGATGCTTCGTCTAGCCGCATCGCGATTGCACAGGCTTGGCCTGGATAACTGGCGAACACAGCCGGCAGATCATCGCCAGCTCCCCTTGCCGGATAACAGCGCCGATCTCATTGTCTCCGGCTGGAGCATCTGCTATCTGGTCAGCTCCGATATACCCGAATGGAGGGAAAACCTCCGGCAAGTGATGGCTGAAATACAGCGCGTGCTGCGGCCAAGCGGCACAATCATCATTCTGGAGACGATGGGCACGGGGCATACGTCACCGCAGCCGCCAAGCTTTCTGGAGCCCTATTATGCCAGTCTCGTGGAGGACTACGGATTCAGCCATCGATGCAGAAGACTTGATTATCAATTTGACGACATCGCTTCCGCCGAACGTCTGGTTCGCCTCTTCTTCGGAAACGAGCTTGCCGATCGCGTCGCCGGCGAGCAGCTGACCGTGCTGCCGGAATGCGCAGGAATATGGTGGCGATAAGAATTTTTAAAAAATTTTAATCTTTTGTGATCCAACCTGTTGCATTTCTCGTTTGCTTGGGTAAGAACACATCATGAATTACATAACATTCCATCCCAAGGAGAGTGTAAACGAATGAAAATGAAAAAATGGTTGGCTCCCGTGCTTGGCCTGTCCCTGCTTGTTCCGACAATCGGCGCTGCACAGATTGTTAATGCCGAATCCGCAGCTCCGTCGGCTGCGACACCCGGCGTAGAGCTGCGCGCTGGCCTGGATTACTTGCTGTCCGAACATTTTACGCTGGCGGTCGTAGCGATGACCAAGTCTTATGAAGGCGCTGCCGACGCTACTGCGGCCAAAGCGGCTCTCGACCGGAACGCCAAGGATATGCTTCCTGCCATTTCCTCCCTATACGGACAAGAGGGAGCCAACGAATTCGACCGAATTTTCACCGCCCACAACGGCTATACAGAGGACTATGTGCAAGGCGTGAAATGGAACAACGAAAACATGAAGACGGAGGCGCGCAAGGATCTGGAAGCCTTTGCCGATGAATTCGGCACCTTCCTTGGGACGGCAACTGCCGGCAAGCTTCCTGCCCTCACGGCCAAATCGGTCGTTCGCACCCATGAAATGCAAGTGCTTGACGTATTCGACGCCTATGCCAAAGGCGATTATAAAACGGCATACAGCGAATTCCGCGAAGGTCTGGGCTACATGTTCAGTGTAAGCGATGCGCTGGCAGGCGCCATCACGGCCCAGCTGCCAGAGAAATTCGATTATACAAGCTCCAAGACGAAAGCCGGCGACCTGCGTTCTTCGCTGAATCATCTGGCCGCCGAGCATTATGCGCTTGCCGTTCTGAGCATGCAGAAGGGCTATGATAAGTCCTCCGCATACAGCGCTCTCCTTGACGCTCAAAAGCTTAACACAGCCGACTTTACCGCAGCGATCAGCTCCGTCTACGGCTCCGAAGGAGGAAAAGCTTTTGCCGATGTATGGGTGAACAACCATTTGACCGCGCAAGAGGATATCGTGACTGCTGCCCTTAACGGAAACAGCGTGGCGCTGGACGCCGCCAAGGCGAAGCTGACCACGTTCTCCAACGATTTAGGCGCCTTCCTTGGCACGGCTACGGAGAGCAAATTGCCTGCCGCAGCCGCAAGCTCGGCGGTGGCCGCGCATGAGAAGCTTGTGCTCGAAGCCTTTGACATCTATCGCAGCTCGGATAAAACCGGCCTGTACGACAAATTCCGCGAAGGCTACAAGTACATGTTCGGCGTTGGTCAAGCGCTGAGCAGCGCCATCGTAGCGCAAAAGCCGGAGCTGTTCCCGGTGCCGACTCCGCCGGTTCAGGGAGGCATTCCTACCGATGTGAAATCGATTTGGTTCCAGATCGACAGCAAGGTCGTGAACGTAGACGGTGAAAATCAATTTATGGACGTCGCACCAAGTCTGGTCGACGGCGTGACGTTCGTATCGCTAAGAACGCTGACCGATACGCTTGGAGCCAACCTGTTCTATCTCCCTGAGGAGAGGAAGGTCGAATTGAAGCTCGGCGATGATCTCGTAGAGTTCTGGCTGGGACAAAAGACGGCTTTGGTTAATGGAGTCGCAGTCCAGCTTGACGCTCCGGTTTTCATAAAGGACAACCGCACGCAGGCGCCGCTCCGCTTTATCGCTGAATGGCTTGGCTGGAGCGTGAAATGGCAAAACGACAGCTGGACCATCATGCTTGAAAAAACAGCTTAATTTCGCTGCTGTGGCTGGCAGGCTCCGTTAGGCGGGCAAGACCTGCAATGACTTTGCACTGGCGCCCCCGCAGCTAGCCCAGACAGTCTGCAACGCTTCGGCGCTACTTATCTTCCAAATTGTAAAAAGCCGTTCGGGGCCTGCATGCCCGGACGGTTTTTTTGCGCGCGTATAGGAAGAGAGCTTGCGAGAGGCGTCCGCTCATGCGTGAATGCGGGATGGTACTATAAAAAGTGGGTACTATATAGCATGCCAAGCAGTCATTATAATACAGACATAACCTTCAACATGAAAGGCATGTGAGTGCAATGGTCCGTTTAAACGTTACGAGAGTCGGTTTTCTGATGGGAGTGTCCCTGCTGCTGGCAGCTATCGTGTATTTTTTCGCCGCCAATTGGGACGGATTGGGTCGCGCCGATAAAATTCTGCTGTCCGCAGGGCTGATTGTGCTATTCTACGGGGCATCGTTTCTGTTCGCGAAGCTAAAGGGAATGCCGCAGCATTTTTCCTTCCTCTCCTCTCTGCTGCTCGTCGCGGGCTGTATTTCGTTCGGCGCCTCCGCCGCGCTTGTTAACCAGGTCTATCACTCGCATGCCGACACGTTCGAGATTTTTCTGGTCTGGTCGATACCCGCCTTGCTGCTGGCGCTGCTGACACGCTACAGCCCGTTCTATGTGCTTGCTTACGCGCTCGTTCACCTGACGCTATGGCAGCTGTTTTTCCCTACGTCGCTGTCAGTCGTGCATACGGAGGAGCAATTGCTTGGGATAGGCGCGCTGTTCGCGCTTCTCAACGCGCTTGTGCTGGTAGCGGCCCACAGCCGCTGGCTGCAATCGGCCGTCTTGCGGCTGCTCGCTTTTGTCGGGCTTCAAGTCGCCTTGCTGGCAATGACCGCCTTATTCGAAACCTCTAAGTACGACATCCTGTCCAATATCGCGTCGCTGGCAGCAATCGCGCTAAGCTTTTTTTTCTACTACCGCATCCGTCTGAACGTAACCATGCTTACATTTACCGGGCTGGCGGCTTCCGCGTACGCGGTCATTCGTTACCTGGAGCTTTTGGATGAACATTCGTCAACCGAATTCTATATCGGGGGATTGCTGTTCGTAGCTGCGCTGCTGACCGCCAACGTCTTTTTCTTTCGCTTTTTGAACAGCATTCACTCTGGCGAGGATGAGGAGGATAAGGAAACGGATGCCGTTCGCGAAAAGGATACCGACGAGCGCAAGAAAGGCGCGCTGAGCGGCAAAATCGTATCCAGCATCGTCATCATTGTCGGCGTGCTCATCGGAAGCGCCTCCCTTATCGGCCTGGTGCTCACCTTGGACCTTGGGGGAGAGCCGGAATATTTGCTCTATGCAATCTCGCTTATCATGCTGCTGGCCGCTATACTGCTGCCCAAGCTCAACCCGGCTATTCGCTATACGGTGCTTACTGTAGGCTTCGCCGCAGGGCTGGTGTCAATCGCCTGGATCGATTCGGTTCTGCTGTCCTTGCTCCTTATGGCAATCGCCGTATTCGGCTGGCTCTGGCTGGATGGCCGCGCCCAGCATTTGTTCATCTACTCGCTGCTCAACATTAATGCGGCAATCTTGCTGTTCCAGCTACTCGATTCGCTGCCGCACGATTCTGCGTACATCGTGCTGACGCTGGCTGTGCTGCATACGCTCGTGTACACGGCCCAGCACTGGCTTCAGGACAGCAAAAGGCGGCAGCATTTGCGCGAGGCCGGACTCTTCTATATGCTGTTGTTTCTACTCTGGCTGACGTTTATGGAAGATATTTTTCCGCATTCGGGAATTTGGTTCAGCTTGATCAATTTTGTTGTCGTGACTGCGCTTGCCTTCCATTTCATTAATCGGAACAAAGGCTGGGAAGCGGGAATCAGCCTCGCCTTCTGGTTTGTCTATATCGGTGTCAAATATTACGATTTGCTGTGGACGCTTATGCACAAATCCATTACGCTGGCACTGCTGGGCGCGCTGTTCCTCGGCGTCACCTACGCTTACGCATACCGGACAAGGGCGGCTTCCGTTCCCGCCGACCAGCCCGGCTACAAGCCCTGGAGCGGCTCAGGCATTATCTGGCTGCTCATCGTCATTCTGCTCCAGCTAGGCTATCTCGCATGGTTCACCGCGTCCAGCGAATCGCTGCTGGCGCACGGCAAACAGATCAAGCTGCAAATCGAGCCGCTTGATCCAAGGTCCATGCTTCAGGGCGACTATGTCCGCCTGAATTATTCGATCTCGACACCGCCTGACAAGGTGCGGGAGGAGCTGGAGCGGCCGCGAAGCACGGCCCGCGTCCAGGTGGTCGTGCGCCCCGGTATCGAAGCGGACGCCTACGTATTCGATCGTCTGCATCGCGGCGAGCCGCTCGCAGACGGAGAGGTTGTGCTGAACGGCCGGGTCAGCGGCTGGCAGACGGTCTATTACGGCATCGAAACCTGGTTCGTGCCGGAAGGCACTGGCCGCGATACCGAGCAGTCGGCGAAGTATGCGTATGTGCGCGTAAGCGCGCGCGGCGACGCCGTTCTGGAGCGGCTGAGCGAAAGCTAGCTCCCGGACGCCGCTTCCTTGGCTGGCTTTTTGGCAGCCCGTCTATCTTGCCAAGCGGCCCAGCTCGGGGTAATCCTCCAAATAGCCGTTGCTTTCCAGCTCGGTCAGCGCCTGGCGTATGTTGTGCTCGCTTTCTCCCGACTGATCGGACAGCTGCAGCAGCTCGCCAAGCGTAATGTCCCGATGCTCCTTGCAATAGGTCAACAAACCCTTTGCAGCCCATGAAAGGCGGTCATCCTGAAACTCGCCGATCAAACGGCGGAACAGCTTGTGGGGAATGAGATGGGCGGCTACCAGATCCTGCATGGCTTTAACCGCTTGCCTGGTCGTCATGCGCCCTTTGGCGGCAATATCTTCTACGGAGAGGGTTATGCTCTCTCCCGAGCTTGAGCTTAATACGATATAAATCATCTGCGAATAAATATCCAGTTCAGGCTTGTAAAAAATTTCGGTCGATACGGTAAAATTGCGGATTTGAGCGGTTGATGGCTCATTTGACATGATGTCGGCTCCCTTCCCGTTCCTTTTATTCATCATAAAGGTTCGCGATGGGAGCTTCAAATGAGACCGGATTAGAATTTTATCATGAAGCGTCTACCATTTGTCCGACTCGTCCTCCCTGTCAAAAAAGGATTCGGCCTGCTCCGAAGGCTTGCTGGCATGACGGTATGCTTCCAGATCCACACGCCCCTCTTCGCTAATTTCCACCCCTTCGCCGCGCAAATAAAGCTGCTGCTTGAATCGCCCCTCGTCATCCTGAAGCGAGATTTCGCCTTTTGCATTCACCACTCGGTGCCAGGGCAAGCTATAGGCGGCGCTCATGGAATGGAGGATGCGCACAACCTGTCTCGCTCCCCTCGGACTGCCCGCCTCGGCTGCAATTTGTCCGTAAGTCATTACGCGTCCTTCGGGTATCGACTGAATGATTTCCACAACTTTTCGGGTAAATGGCTGCATGAAGGTACGCCTCCAAAAATTTTTTTGTCAAAAGTGAAAATTTCTTTTTTAATTTTGCATCAAACGATGTAGAATAGTAAGCATAGGGTTTAATTTCGATTCGTCATTTTCGCTAAAGGCGTTATACCTAAGAACAGTCACAAGTAATCTGACGCTCATTCAACATTCTTTCGGAAAACTATGTGAAAAGTGTAACAATCTTCTGGGGTGTAGCCCAAGCACATGCGGCTGACTCGATTGAGACCAACTACTTTTTAAATTCACGCAAAGGGGGACATTCCCAATGTCACAAGTATCTTCAGAGCAAGAAGTGGCAGTAAGCGTTGCCGATCAAAAACAATCGCTGGACATTCTTGACCAGTTGATGAACCCTGAGGTTCAACAGTCCTTAACCGTACTGGTGGACAACTTGCCGAAGCTGGCTGAAATGGTTGCGCTGATGACCAAAGCCTATGATTTCGCGCAAAATGTCGCTACGGACAAAGTATTGATCAACGATTTCGCTCACGGTATCGGCGAGTTCGTCAAGCCGGTGCAAGAGAAAGCCAAAGGCATTGCCCAAGCCGCTATCGAAGCAGGCGAGCGTTCGCAGGAAGCAGCCGGCACTACAGTTGGCCTGTTCGCTATCTTGAAAATGCTGAAAGACCCTGAAGTACAAAAAACGCTTCGTTTCGCGCAATCGTTCCTGAGCGTACTTGCTGAGCGCAAAAACGTCTAACATCTGACCATCTAACGAACGGAGGATAACCATGTCCAAGCAAATTCTAATTCTCGGTGGCGGCTATGGCGGCATTCTGACTGCTCTGACTGCTCGCAAGCACCTTACGCCTGCTGAAGCGTCCATTACGATCGTAAACCGTTTCCCGACTCACCAAATTATTACCGAGCTTCACCGTCTTGCCGGCGGAACGATCGCCGAAGGCGCGGTTTCTCTGCCGCTTAGCAAGCTGCTTAGCGACAAGCAAGTAAACATCATCGTGGATTCCGTTAAAGAAATCAAGCCAAACGACAAACAAGTCGTACTGGCTAGCGGCCACGTTCAGAAATATGACAACCTCGTTGTAGCGCTTGGCAGCGACACGAACTACTTCGGCATTCCTGGTCTCGAGGAGAACAGCCTTGTACTGAAATCCGTTGCCGATGCCAACAAAATTCGCGCGCATGTTGAAGCTCGTCTGGACGCTTACAAAGCATCCGGCAACAAAGCCGATGCAACAATCGTTGTTGGCGGCGGCGGCTTGACAGGCGTTGAGCTCGTTGGCGAATTTGCCGACAAGCTTCCAGAGGTTTGCCGTGCCAAAGGCATCGATTTCAACGATGTTAAGCTTTATTGCGTAGAAGCAGGGCCTGCGATTCTGCCAATGCTTCCTAAAAACCTGATCGAGCGCGCAGCGGAAAGCTTGACGAAACGCGGCGTAAACTTTATTACAGGCGTTGCTATTACAGAAGCGACGAAGGGCTCCGTTTCCCTGAAGGATGGCCGTACGATCGAAGCCGGCACAATCATCTGGACTGGAGGCGTTAAAGGCAATCCGGTTGTAGGCAGCAGCGGGCTGGCTGAAGATCGCGGCCGTTCGACGGTTACGCCTACGCTTCAATCGACTTCGCATCCTGATGTATTCCTTGCAGGCGACTGCGCAGTCGTATTCCCGGAAGGAAGCGACCGTCCATACCCGCCAACCGCACAGCTGGCTTGGCAAATGGGCGAAACGGTTGGCTACAACCTGTCCGTTGTCGTGAAAGGCGGCGTCATGGATAAGTTTACGCCTGTTTTCTCCGGCACGCTGGGCAGCCTTGGCCGCAAAGACGGCGTTGGCACAATCGGCGGCAACGCCACTCAGCTTAAAGGCCTTCCTGCCACGCTGATGAAGGAAGCGAGCAACATCCGCTACCTGTCGCACATCCACGGCATGTTCGCTTTGGCTTACTAATTTACTGCTATACGGAGAGAACTGTGCGAGCCCTTGGGCAGACGCCGCGGTTTTCTCCATCCCCTATCAAGAGCATCGATTACGATGCTCTTTTTGCTGTTTCCATAGTCCGTGCACATGGCGAAATTTTATTGCTCCTGCCGCCGCTATCCTGCAACCTGCCCGGTTCGGAGCCGCCCCATGTCCTATGTATGCCTAACAAACGTCCCCATGCCCGCAGCATGCGGACATGGGGACGTTTGGCAGAGCTTGACCGGCCGGCATGCGAGCTGTTACACATCGTATTCCAGCTGCCGTCTCGCTTGCACGATGAATTCCAGCGGAGTATTAAACTCCTCCGGCTCGTATTGCGCGGCGCCGATTCGCAGGTTCAGCTCGATTTTATATTTATTCGGATTCTCGACATTATTGAACAGCATCACCTTTTGCTTGAGCCGCTCAATAACGACGACGGCACCCTCGCGATCCGTGAACAGCAGCAGCCCCCATGTCGGATTGTCGCGATCCAGCATGTACAAGGAGTCATTGCCGCGAATACTCTCCCGGCTTAGCACGGATACGTCGTATATCGCGTTCGTGATCTCGTCCTCGTTAATCATGCGTTTGAGCTCGTCCCAATACTTTACATTCACGACAAGCAGCGTCAGCGGGATGTTGTACCTGCTCGACAATGCCATAAAGATCGATGCGTCAGTCTGGAACAGCTTGCTGTTTTTCAAATTCGTATTTTCATCGAGCGTACCCAGCGATTCATTGCTTTTCTTCAGCTGGGCGTTCTCGACCTGCAATTGCTTGCTCGACTGGGTCATCATCCATGTGACGGCCGTAAATGCCGGCGTAAGCAGCAGCCAGAAGTAGTTGCCCGCGTCAACTACGTTGCCGGCCACGACAGTCTGGTAGAGCGTGTACGTGCCGTAGCCGAAAATAAACAGAATGTTGAGCAGCAGGCCGGTAGTCACGTTCGTAAAGTAAGTCAGAATCGCAATGAGAAACGCAACATTAAGAAAAATAATATTTTGCAAATAACGGTCCGGTTCTCCCGCCATAAACACGATGCATACAAAGCTTACGACCAGCAGCAGCAGAAAACCTCCGTCGGACAACAGGCTATAGGCGTTGCGCTTCACCTTCCATCCCTCCGTCCTTTACGGTATTTGCGGACGAGCAGCAGCAGCGAAACGAATACGAGCACCAGCACGGACAGCATGGTTACCGAAAAAGCCAGCACATCGCCCCGCTGCAGCACGTCCACTACATCAAGCGAGGACTCGTCGCCGCTCGTTTCCTTAAAGCGGAACGCCTGGATATTCCCATCCTTGTCCGTAGTCGCTCCATCGCCGAAAATCCTCCACATGGTGCTTTGGCTTGCGATCAGCTTGGAGGCCAGATATTGATACTCCGGGGAAGCGCCGGTTACCGCCAGCATGCCGTTTGCGGAGCCGAACGGCGAATCGAGCAGCTGAAGCGTGCCGATTCGTTTGCCGTACTCGCTGTCCACGCTCATTTTTTCGTTGGACGCAATCGCATCGCCGTTGGCATTATACCGGAAAAACAGCTTGTCGTTGTTTTCGCGAATGAGCTTATTGCTTGAGTAAGAACCGATTACGATCAGGTTGCGGTCTTTCAGCTCGTCTGCAGGCGCATCCTCGCTTACAAAATGGACCTCTCCCGTATTCCCCTCCGCATATTGCCCCAGCAAATTAAACAGATTCGTTACGGTACGATACGTATAGATATCTTGCTCCTTGGGCAGCACCACGGCCACCTGATTAAAGCTTCCGTCTCTCAGAAACGGATAGGGATAGTTGTTGAAGAGCAGCTCGGTCCGGTCTTTCGTATTCACCTGCAGACGCGATTCCTTCGCAATGTAGGCCCACGGCTTATCGTCATCGTTCTGCACGCAGTAATTGCCGTCCTGCTCCAGATTAAATGCCGCGGTGACCGTAAAATTCCCCGAAATTCCGAGGTTTTTCGGTATATTAATCGTTATTGTGTCGCCGTTGGCAAGCTCCTCCGTCAGACGTTTGCTGCCGATCGGCGTATTGTTCACTTTAATCGTTACGAGAGAACGGTCAAAATCAAGATTTTTGGCATAGCGTATTTGCAAATCGACCTTGCTGGCTTCCGCCACCGAGCGGTTCGACGGCAACGAGATAAAAAAGCTTCGTTCCGGAGCGGCGCCCTTCAGCTCGTCTCCGCTTTCCGTCAGCGCCATCGTACGCGTAATGCTAACCTCCGGCGTTGTGACGTCAGTGCTCTCGTCCACTTCCTTCACGGCGCCCTGCAATTGGCCCACAAGCTCCTGGTTGGCAGCCAGCCGTCCCGCCTTGACGAGCAGCTCGCTGTTGCCGGAAGTCATAATCAGAATGGAAGCTCCATCCTTCTGAACGAGCTTCAGCACTGCCTTGGCGTCGAGTCCGCTCGCCTGCACCTCGCTTTTCAGCGCGGCGGGCAAACGGTCGTATAAAGCAACGACGATTGCCAGCTTGGCGCTCTTCAGATTCGCTTCCGTATATTGCAAAATCGGAATTTGCTTATCCTTGAGCGTAGTCGCCTTCGCAAAGCCGGACAGCGCATGAACGGCAGCCTCCAGCTCCACAGGCTCGCTATTGGCGGGAACCAGAATTGCATTGCTGCCTTTTTGCATCGTATCGATGCCGATGAAATGACGGGTAAAATCGCTGATGCTATTTTTGACCGGAGCGGCAGTGTAGCCGAGATCGATCGTCGATGAGCCGTATACTTGCAGCCAATTCCCCCGATTATCGTCCGGCATGCAGGCCTGCATAACCTCCAGCGTCTCTACTTGCCCCTCCACAGTCAGCGTATTAACGCCTTTAACGACCAGTTCTTTCGGTGCGGCAACCGACAACCGCTGCTTGGAAGAATTGGCGGGGTCCGGGCGAAAGGAATGAAACGGCGTGCCGTTCATTTTCAGCGTCACACTCGATCTGTCGGTAAGCGCCAGCTGCGATATTTGATAATCAAGCTGCACCTGGACCTTATCCACCGTCCAATAATCCGGAACCTCAAAAAACTGCTGGCTGGAGGCGCTCCTGCCCATCAGCAAGCTTCCGCCCTCCGAGAAGGAGCTTTTATACGACTGTTGCGCCGCAGATGCCGGAGCTGCCGTTCCAAGCAGCGTAAAGCAGGCGATCAGCAAGGCGGCGATCCATTTTTTTCTCATGATGCTCACTCCCGTCGTTAGTAGCGTTCGGTTTTGTACCACTTGGCTTCCCGTTTCAATACAAGATCCTTTAAGTAGGTATACATGCCGTAAGCCGCAACTACCATCCACATCTGACAATAGGATACGTACATCAGCATGATGACCCAAATGTTGGAGAGCCGCATTTCCCCTTTTTCCGTCGTTAACGTAATATAAGTGCCGACGATAAACAGCGTAATGGCCAGAAGCCAGAGAAAGGAGCTGAACCCTTCAAGCGTTGTATGTACGTAACCAAGCGCATTCAGAATGAGCAGCAGATCCGACACCACTAACGAAGTAAGAAGTAGAAAATAGATGGATAAGAAATATAAAATATCGAACCGGACTCTGCTCGCGGAGCGCTCGAAAAGCAGCGGGATATTTTTCACAATGACATAAATATTCCCCTTCGCCCAGCGCGTCCGCTGCTTGAACCACACCTTGATCGTCTGGGGCTCCTGCTCCCAGGTAACGGCTTTAGGCTGAAACTTGATTCGATAGCCCATCTGATAGATACGGAAGCTGATCTCGGTATCCTCGGCAATCGCCTTCGTATCCCATCCCCCGATGTCCTCGACAATATGGCGTCTCATAATAAAATTCGTGCCGGGAATGGTGCAAAGCTTGAACAGCTTCCATCTGCCCGCCTGCGCCATCCATTGAAACGACAACGTTTCTACGTTGATAAAACGGGTCAGCAGGTTCGTATCGCGGTTGCGTGTACGAAATTTGCCAATGACCGCGCCAAGCTTCGCATCGTTCATAAGCTCTCCGACCAAATAACGCAGCGCTGTTTTCTCAGGCGTATTGTCCGCATCGTATATGGCGATCAGCTCGCCCTTGCTCTGCGCAAACCCGATATTCAGGGCGTTAGATTTGCCCTTGCCGCCTGTTATGGAATCCGTATTAATGATAATCAGATTGCGGCCGGGATGTTTGCCCGCCAGCGCGCCAAGCAGCTCGCTGCTGTTATCGGAGGAATTGTCGTTAATTACAATAATCTCATACCGATCACGCGGATAGTCGAGCGCCAGCAGCGATTCTACGGTTCGTACAATCACTTTGCCCTCGTTATGGGCGGGAACCATGATGGAAACAAAGGGGATCTCATCCGGAAGAGCCGGAATGCCCTCGTTCTCGATTTGCATGTAATAAAGATAGCCGGCTACAATCAGTACAATGTTGACCAAAAGCAGCGACCAAATACAAGTGACGGCGATCAGCATGAGAATATCGGCTATAGTCATGGCGGACTCCTTATTTGTAATATTTCCTTCTATACAGCTGGTATCCCAAATAGATCAGATACCCGAAAATAAGCAGCGAGACGATAATAACGGCGATCAGGATATTGTTCTCCATACTGAGCAGCGACTCTTCATCCACTGCAGCCTCATCCTGAATCTGCTCCAAAGCAGGTTTCTCCATGTCGATTCCGATGGATTTGCCGTTAATGAGCAAGACGCCCGAATCGGATTGAATCGTATGGGATGCTGTGCGAACGGCATGCTCTTTAAACCGGTAGTCCCCGTACTGCATCCAATGGGCAATCAGCCGCTCCACCAGCTCGTCCAGCTCTTCTTCGGTGTTCGGCATATTGGCGGTTTGCGCCGACGACAGCGGGTAATCCGATGCTTGCTCACTCCCGCCGGCGGAGCCAAGCTCCGGCAGCCAAATAGACGAATCTATGGCAAACAAGGAGGAGCTGAACGGTTTCGATTCATTCGTGCGCGCCCTGTGCATCCGCTTCTCATCGGGCAGGAGCACCGCCGAATCGAACAGCGACATCCCTTCCTCTGCATAAATGCTGTCAAAGCTCCAGTACAGCTCGGACACCACGCCTAACGGCGCAACTCCTTCCGCTGCGAGCACATCGATGAACGAGGATATTTTGACCTTTAGCTGCCCGTCTCCGCGGGCTATGGTCGAAGCTACGACCGGCGCTTGAATGACGATGCTTGCGCCACGAGACTGGGCATACTTGATCGATTGGGCATATCGCTTCATCGCGGGCTGGTCCAGATTGTTAAAGACAGGACGCACAGCCAGCATAAAAGGAATGCCCGCCTCGTACAAGCGGTCGGAAAGCGTCAGCAGCAAATTCAAATCCGAGAATGGATACATTTCTTTTATAAGCAAATAGGCGCTAGGACTGGGGATCGGCCCCATCCAGTCGGCCAGCAAGGCCGCCATAGCCGCTGTATCCTCGGCATTAGGCCGAAACGACGGCACATACGCCAGCTTGCCTGCTTGCTCCCCAAACACCGGTTCCTGTCCTTCAAGGACCGGCTTGAGCAGCCTCGCTGCCCGAGGCGAGAGATTCGCGCCGATATGCAGATAGGGACCCGAATAATCAGCCAAATCCGCTGACAATGCACCGCTCGGCGGCAAAGCCGATTGATTGCGCATGTGTATCACCGCGCGGTAGTCCTGCATTTGCCCCGTATAGTAGCCGTCCTCGCTTTGCATCGTGACCTGAGCGCCCACTGCGGAGAGCAGGCGCTGCAGCACTTCCACATTCCCTTCCAGCTCCGTTCCGATCGCCAGACTATCGTAGACAAACAGCACCTTCCTATCGTTAGAGGGCGCAACGGAAGCCTCTTGCCCAGCGCCGGCTTCGCTTGCTTCTTCCGCCGCTGCCTGCCAAGGCGTGCATGCTATCGCAAGCGCGAGCAGCAGCAGCATAACGCGAAATAGATGCCTGGTCCGCATCTCGCTCACCGCCTTACTGTGTTGGTATGGTAGAATCAGGCAGCAGCGGCTGAACCCTCTTCCTTTTCCTCTTGCCATGTCTGTCTCCGAATGAGATCGCTGATAGTCATGAAGGTGACAAGATCAAAGGCTGCTGTGAATAGAAACTGGTGCTTGGCCAAATCCGCATCTCCGGCGCCGATTAACGAAACCAGAATGCCTGACAAGCCAATCGCCAGCATCATCAGAATGAGCGGCAGCCGCAACAGCCGACGAATCGCTCGTTCCTTGATAGCCGCTGCGAACGACGGAATATATAGCCCCACAACAACGATCATCCAGATCACGATAAAACCGAAGGTGCGGGGAGCCAGGCTTTCCTTCAACGCGCTATAGGCCGAGAAAAAGATCGTCTGCGCCCCGAACGCCTTGCCTTCGGACAGCTCGAAGCTGCCCATAGCCGCAGGCCTTATTGTGAACGCATGATTGGCTGCTAGATTCAGCATGCTCCGCGCCTGCTCGGGATGCGCCAGATAATAGCCAAGTATGGCTCCAAAGCCGTAATGGTTATAAAAATGGTCCTCAAGCAGCTTGGAGTCCACATCTACCGTCGTATACGGCTCATAATAGATGCTGCCGCTCAAAATCGCATATTGCCGGTCGATATCAAATTGCTCCAGCGATTGCTCGGGACTATCCGCGCCCAGCAAGACACCTCTTGTCATGGCATGATATTTGTTAATATTTACGAACTCCTGCGGAATAAGCACATAGGTTGCAACCCCCGCCAGAAGAACAAGCGCCAGCCCCGCTGTCATTAATGCGCGGAACGTTTTCTGCTTGCGAACAAAAATAAACAGCACGCCGAGAAGCCCGATAATGACGCCAATGGGAGCATTCTGCTGCTTGCTCGTCGTAAGCAAAAGGCCGCTTAAGACGAATATGCCAAGCAGCACATAATCATTGTAACGTTTGCGGTAGATGAGCAGCCCGGAGGCAAGCAGCAGCATGAGCGACAAATAAACAACGCTCTCGCTGTAAAAGGAACTGAAAAACGCGGTGTATGCGCTGTCTGCGAACATCATGACGGCAAGCACGGCAATCGGATATCCATATTTCCCCGGAAATTTCCAGGTCAGGCTTTCTACCAGCAAGTAGACCGCTGCGCTAAGCATCAGGATGTAAATAGCGGCCTGGAAACGAATATCGAACGTCTCTTGATTGAAGAAAAGCTGATTAAGCACGATGGCCCCGCGAATAAACAAGGATTGGGAGGAGGACATCGTTGCCCCGTTTTCATTGTAGTATTGCAAAATGCCGTAATCCTTGACGAAATAGCCCAAGTAGCGGTCATCGTAATCGGGAGCGTTGAAATAAAGGCCATTGCTGTAGGCGATACGAAAAAAGTCTCCGTTATCCGCCATTCCGATATACGGAGGGACAAGAAGCGTTGCCGAGGCAATGGCGAATACGCACATCGCCGCCAGCCATGCAGGCGTCATATAGCGGCCAAGTCTAGTCAGCACTCTGAGCGCCTGCTGTTTTTTCGTTTCGTTAGTTATGCTCACCGGCCACCTCCTGCTTCTAATACGAATAAGCCAGCAAGGCCATCAAATTATCGAACGAGTAGGCCTGTCCGCTATGCGGATCGGCGAATCCTCCGTAGTACGGGCTGTCTTGCGACCATACCTGCAATTCATTCATCCGGTTAATGCTCGACTCGAACAGCGAACGGTCTTCAAGCTCGGAGCCGATCATCGCTGTGATGGCATAAATGGCCGTTGACCGTATGTCGGTATCGGGCTTTCCTTGTGTTGTATAGCTGCCATATAAAGTGCCTGCGGCTACATGCTCCTTGATGTAACGAATGCTCGCTTCCTTCTGCTGGCCCATTTCGGCAAGCGCGAGTATGGTCAGCAGCGATTCGACCGTCCGGATCGATTCCGAGCTGTATTCGCTCCTTTGGTAATCGTAACGCGTTTCATAAAAGGGGAAATCGTCCGTTAAATATCCGCCTTCTATTACACGCAGCAGCTCTCCATTCAGATCATGCTGCTTTATATTTGTATCGGCAACGAGCCCCAACGTTTTTAAGTCGATGTAGCAAAGCGTAATAAACGTATTGGTTTGGTCAAGCGATTCGTCGTAAAAGTCGAACAGCTTGCCGTCCTTCACGTTATAAGCAAGAAATCGTTCGCTATATCGCTTCGCTTCCTCAGCGTACTCTTTATTGCCGAACGCCTCCGCCCCTTCATGAAGCGCCCTGATCAGCCTGAGATCGTCGACTGCCGCGTTAAGCGGATACCGTTTGTTATGCAGCGGACTATATCGGTAGCTGAAGCCGGATGCCATATCGAAGGTACGCTTCGCCCGCTCCCATTCCTGATCAAAAGCCCCGCTTTGTCCCGTCAACGCATAATAGCGCATTCTTAAACCGAAGGACTCGCTCAGCAGCTCATGACCGGTCGCCACCTCTGCCGATTGCTTGGTATCCGTATAATTCGTAAAAACGCCGTTATCATCAGACAGTTTTTGGGTAATATAGCCGTATAAAGCGTCTCGGCGCTGATTCAGCTGCAATTGCTCTCCGTAGCCTGCAGTCGATAGAAGCTCAGGCTGTACAAGCGGGGCAATCTCCTTTTCCGTTTTTCCTTGCTGGCATGCCTGAAGCAGCATGGCTGCCAACGCAAGCGCAGCACTTAGTATGATGAGCTTATTACCTTTCAAGTCCGACAGCCCCTGTCCATTTCTCAAACAAAATGTCGAAATTTGCATCATTTCGTTGTTCATATCTACGCTATAGGATGGATAGATGAATTGTCAATGATTACATGATGTAGCTTCGCCTGAATCATAAAATTCTATTACCCTTTTGTCGAATGGTTGAAAAGCGGTTGGCCGCATTTTACTTTTCATACTTCCAACCCTAAGCATCATTACTCTGGAATCGGTCTTTTATTAGGGTAGACACGTTCATGGAAGAGGCATCGCACAGAGGTGTTTCCAAGCATCCCTAAGTAATACTAAGAAACACAAAAAAACACCCAACAATACAAAGTATTCAAAAGGAATACCTTGTATTGCTGGGTGCTGCTAAATCCAGGCTTCGATATCGTCCTCGTCCAGCTCTTCTTCCTCATCCCGCTCGGGAGATGAAGAAGGGTGCTCAGCTTGATTAGGGGCAGCAGCGCGACCGACGACGACCTCCCTTTCCCGCTCTGCAGTAGCGGCGGCGATTTGGGCCTGCGCCTCCAATTGCGCTTGAGGCGCAGCTTGTACAGGAATTGCCGCTGCTCCGCTGCCGAGCATATTCCGCTCCATCGGAATATAGGCTTGCAGGTTGCGAACGCCATGCTCGCTGATCTCCTTCTCCATCAAATAACGGAGAGAGTCCATCAGGTTGGTCTGGGCGTTCAGCCATTGCATGATAAGCGGGTCCTCCGTTTTTTTCGTTTTCAAGCTAATATTTTCACCGGGCATTTTTACTTTCTTCAACTTCATTCACCTGCCTGACTATGTCCGTTCTAATGCTTTCCCGCGCTGTCGCGCTCCTTATACCGGTTGTGCCGCTTTGTTCTTGAGCGCCTCGTAGATTTTGCCGCGCACGAAAGCGTCCAGCCCCATCGCATTCAGCTTAACCGCGTAATCGGCAGGCACATACAACAGCTGCATTTCGCGTTCCGCGCACAGCTCCTGAATTTGCGGATAAAGCATGGAACGCATCAGAATGCTGCCGCCTCCATAGACGCAGATCAGATCAATTTCGTTGCGAGCCTTCGTCAATTGCCGTTTCACATTCTGCACGATTTGCCTTACTTGGCTCTCCAGCGGACGCTTTAGCGTTTTGAGCGCGCGGGCATGGTATTTGTGTTTGGGATTTTTGATAACATCGCTAAAAAACTGGCGAGGACTGTTCGGCAGATGGATCAGCCGGTTAAATTCGTCCAGCGCCTCTTCAATCGCATAGCCCGCCCCATGATGGCTGCCGTGGACGAACTGCCGCAGAAACTTGTTGCCCTCGGTAATCGGATATTCCGTGGAGCCGTCGCCAATATCTACGTGCAGAATCCGCTTATCCTTGAAGTAGCTGCCGTTAAACTTTTTCTCGATGCCATATTCCTGAATAAATTCGTCAAAAATATCGCCTTCGCGCCAGTTGCCTTCGCCATCCTTCTGCAGCGTGAAAATAACCGGCGTCGCTTCAGGCACCACCTTCGCAAACGGAATGGCGATCTTGACGACTACACGCTGAATGCCCAAATGAACCGTGACATGATGCGCCCCCGAGGTGAACCGCTTCTCGAATTTGGCGGAGGTTTCATCCGTATGCTGCGTTACCGGCAGCGCTGTCGCCATATCCACCTCTACGTCGATTTGCTCGGGAATCCGCTTTTCCTCGTCATAGGCGCGCTGCACAGCGATGGCGGCGATTTGCGCCAGCGTGTTGATGACGGGCAAATCCATATCGCTTTTCAGATCAATGCCAATCTGCAGGTTGTCCAGAATTTCTCCGCTCTCCAGTGCAAATTTGCCCACATAATACATGCCGGGCCTCGCAGCAGGCGAGTCGATCGTTACGACAAGCTGATCCTGCAAATTTTTAACAAAGCTTTCCGGCGATTGCTCCTCGCTCCAGGGAAGCTCGTCCACCGTGCAGTTGACATTGGGCTGCTGAATGAGTTTCCCATCAATAATCAGGTCATGCTCGCTGTTGCCGTTGTCATTGCCTACATAAAAGTGAAAATTCATATTCTATCTCCTCCCAAATGGATGAATCGCAAAGCGTTTGTAGGTAATACCTTACCATACGAAGTGTTAGCTTTCATCCCGCTTCGGCCCTAGTTCACATTAAACTTTTCACATCATTATTTGTCGGAAAATACAGAAAGCTAGCCAATCCCCCTCCGGACGCGGCAAAGAAGCCAATCGGATAGCCGATTGGCTTCTCGGGAATCGAGTCCGGATTAGCTGCCGCACTGCGGGGCCACTACTTGCCTGCCAACTAATATCGCATACGCGCCAGCCCAGCCTGTTTGCTGCGGTCCTGCTTCGCTATTGCGCTTTAATTTCCAGCAGCTCATAACGGATAATGCCCGCCGGCGCATTAACCTCGATAATGCTGCCCGCTTTTTTGCCTAGCAGCTCCTTGCCCAACGGACTTTCATAAGAAATTTTGTTTTCTACGACGTCCGCTTCCTCCGTACCGACGATTTTGTATTCAATCTGTTCTGCAAATTCGATATCGTTTAATACGACAACGGTCCCAATCTGCACAGAAGACAGGTCCATACTGTCGGCCTTCACAATTTTTGCTTTCTTCAGCATCCGGTCGATTTGCAAGATCCGCGTTTCCATAAACGCCTGCTCTTCCTTGGCCGAGTGATACTCGCTGTTCTCCTTCAAATCGCCATAGCTGATGGCAAGCTTGATACGCGCCGCAAGCTCCTTGCGCTTCACATACTTGAGCTCGTCCAGCTCGGCTTCCAATTGCGCCAATCCCTCTTCGGTCAAAATAATTTCGTCGTTCGACATCGATAACAGCTCCGTTTCTATATCATCTATCCTCAGTTGGCTTTCTTCATCTGCTTGCTTCTCAGCTGCCCGCAAGCCGCGTCGATATCCGCGCCATGCTCCAGACGCACGCTGACGCTGACGCCTTGCTTCTTCAGCGTGTCATAGAACACGCGAATCGACTCTTGCTCGCTTCGCTGATACTGGCTATGCTCATCGACCGGATTGTACGGGATGAGGTTGACGTTGACCAGCGGCCTGCGGGTTCCGACCAGCTCGGCCAGCTCCTGCGCATGCTCCTTCTGATCGTTCACGTCGCGCAGCAAAATGTATTCAAGCGTCATGCGGCGCTTCGTTTTCTCCAAATAATAATCGATCGCCTGCATCAGCTTCTCGATCGGAATCGCCCGGTTGATTTTCATAATCCGGGTCCGCAGCTCATTGTTCGGCGCGTGCAGCGACACCGCCAGGTTCACGTTAAGATCGCTGTCTGCAAACTCATACAGCTTCCCTGCCAAGCCGCTCGTAGAGACGGTAATGTGCCGGGCGCCGATGGCGAGTCCTTTGTGATCCTTGACTACATTAATAAAGTTTGTCATGTGAACGAAGTTGTCGAACGGCTCGCCGATGCCCATAACGACGATATGGCTCACCTTTTCTCCGTTGCCGGCATCGTCCAAGTGAAGCTGAACATGCATGATCTGCTCTACAATTTCGGCAGCGGACAAATCGCGGCTTTTCGCCAATAGGCCGCTTGCGCAAAAGCTGCAGCCGATATTGCAGCCGACTTGTGTAGTCACGCAAACCGAGAGCCCGAATTTATGCTTCATTAGAACCGTCTCGATTAAATTGCCGTCCTGCAAATTCAGAAGAAATTTCACTGTACCGTCCGCGGATTCCTGCTTCATGTTCTCCGTCAGCGTGCGGGTTGTGAAATGCTGCTCCAATAACGCTATACATTCTCTATGAACATCGGTCATATCCGCAAAGGAGGTGATTCGTCTCCGGTACAAATGCTCCCAGACCTGTGTCGCGCGAAACGGCTTATGTCCGCGCTCCCCAAGCCATGCGATCAGCTGCTCCTGCGTTAATCCGTATATGGATGGTTTGCTCATGAATAATAAACCTCTTTTCCCGGGGCCCCGGCATGAAGCCCGCTGTCCGTTCGGCCGCCTTTCCGCCGAATCCCGTCAACCGCGCCGCTATTTACGAATGCGCAGGACTGCTTATTATTTTCCCACTTTTTCACGCTTTAAACAAGGAGTAAATCAAGGCACAGCCTTCGTACGTAGAACAACTTTCTGGCTTGCAGCGCCTATCTCTCTCTGGCACATAAAAGAGACCCTTGTCCGCACGGCAAAAGCCGAACGCCAAAGGTCCCTTCTTATTAGCTTCTATTGGAGCGGATTAGCCTACATCTCTATAAACGATGGCGTTTAGTCGCGGCTCATAATCTTGCTTAGCAGCCGCAGCATTTCAATATAGAGCCACACGAGCGTGACCATCAGGCCGAATGCGCCGTACCATTCCATATATTTCGGCGCCCCTTGCTCCGCCCCGCTTTCAATAAAATCAAAATCAAGCACCAGATTCAGCGCAGCGACGGCTACGATAACAAGCGAGATGCCGATGCCGATCAGACTGTTGCTGTGCAGGTAAGG
Organism: Paenibacillus sp. SY21-1; assembly: GCF_005222705.1. Taxonomy (GTDB): domain Bacteria; phylum Bacillota; class Bacilli; order Paenibacillales; family Paenibacillaceae; genus Pristimantibacillus. The sequence goes on from NZ_STGF01000001.1 coordinate 330,533, forward strand.
CACGCTAAGACCGAAGAAGCCAAGGATGAAGCTTACCAGATACATAAGCGCGATGCCCGCCGTAGCAGAGAAAACCATCAGCCTGAAATTGCGCGTAGCTTTGATCAGCCTCATTCTATATGCAAACAACAGGGCCAAGAACACGCACATCGTCAGCAAAGCGGCCTGCATCGTGATGCCATTGTACAACGATTCGTAGCTGGCGGATAAACCGCCCAGGAACAAGCCCTCGAATGCGGCATATAAAGGAACCAGAAACGGAGCGGTACGCGGAACAAAGCTGATAATCAGCGCCAGCACGAGACCGGCAATCGCCCCGCCAATAACGAACGGCATGACATTTTGCCCATCCATATACATGGCCCAGGACGCGAACGCGCCGCCAAGCAGGATCGCCAGCGTAATGAATGTTTTGTTCACAGTACCGTTAATGGTCATTGAATCCTGTGAAAAGGAGCCTTGCTTTTCAAAAATGTTATCCTTTAAAGTCGGGTTGCCACTGCGGCCTATCATGAAACCATCACCTCATTATGTAAGTTAGTTTGATTCTATCATATTGCGTCCCATCCCACCATAAAATCCCTATTTCTCCTTTTACGCTATTCCAACACAAACCTACAACACCTTTTTACATCGCAACGACGATTGTCGCCGATGAAGCTTGCGCCATGCGACAACAACCCTTATTTCCATACGGAAGCAAGAGGGGCCCGCCTGCAATGTTTTTCCTTATAGAATGCCCCTTTTCGCCCTCCTTCAAACGGTCCTTCATGCCAGTCGCGCGCACCCTAATTTTTTGTCTAAAAGTTTTTTGGGATCAGGCCCATAATGCGACAGCACTTCCTATTTCGCCGTTGTTATACTCTAGTTAATCCAGTTAACCTTAAACTATGTTGGGAGGAACGAAAATATGAAAGCTATTTTCCTAATCATCCGCAAGTTATTTACGGTTCTGATGCAAGCCTGGACTAAACGATTCGGCGCTGCCCGCCCACGCGGCATGGACGAGCCTGTACAGGCTCGCAGACAACGCCGGGCTGCCCGGCACCAGGCAACGATCTATTCCTTTGACGCCTATATAAAAGAAAAGCAGCGAGCGAAGCAGAAAGCGCATTCCCTTCAGCCTAGAAGGGCAAAAGCCGTTCCTGAATCGGACCTGCAACGCCCGCCCCGCGACAGCCGCGAGGAGTGGCAAATTCGATGCAGCCAGCGCAAATCCCGTTTTCTGAGCTCGGCTTGAACGCGAGATAAACATGGCGCTTACAGCCTAAAAGCAAATTCATACGACAAGGAGGCGACTTTACCACAACTTCAAGACTAACGACATACACGAAGGGCGGAGATGCCGACGAAGTAACGATGGTTTCATACGAAGGATGCGCAGGGGCGAATCGCGCAGTGCTTGTCCGCATAGCGGCATATTCAAATTTAACTATTTGGAGGAATGGACGATGAAAACGATTTTCCGAATTCTGTGGAGCTTGATCAAGCTGCTCGCTCAAACCGATAAACAACCGGCCAATGCCGGAACGCCAGGACTCGGCCTCATCTGCTCATTTGAAGCCTATGTGCCGGAAAAGACGCTGCTGCGTCCCCTGCCTCCCCGCAAATATCAGGACCCTGCCCAGCAGTCCGTGCAGCTCGCGCAAGCTGTGCCGAAACGGCAGCAGGTTTCACCAAATACAGATTGGAAGGTGTGGTGCGACAATAACCGAATGTTGTTCAAAACCTCCGCCTAAGTCCGCAAAGCTCTTGCCGATGCCGTCCCGAATCCCATTCGGTTCAGGCCGCGCTTCGGGGCGATGCGTTCGGGCATGGCAGAGAGCCTGCACCCAGGCGGGCACGCTGCCCATGCCGCATAAAAAGGCCGCCCTGCACAATAGGCGGGCGGCCTCGGGGCCAATCGAACGGTCCTCATTCTTTATGCAAACACGGTACGCACTCTTTCGTCCACTTGGCGCAGAATGTCAGTCAGCGCTTCTTCTCCTATGGCCGGCACTCCGCCAAACAACAGATGCTCGACTGGCTCAATGCCTGTAAAATCAAAAATGCCGATATCGGAGGTGATCTTGAGACCGGCGGTCATGCCGATTTGATCATAGATTTCTTTTGGCGTGCCATGCGTGTTAATAATCAGGCCTTTTTTGCCTGTGAGCAGCTTGTCGATGCCCGCAGCTCCGTATGCGTAAGCGAAGCCGTATGCAAATACGCGGTCAACATATCCTTTCAGAATAGCAGGCAAGCCAGTCCACCAAATCGGGAAAATAAACGTGATCGTGTCGGCTTCCGAGATATGCTGCTGCTCCACCCGAATATCTTCCGGCGTTTGTCCCGCCTTCATGGCTTCGGTATCGGCCGGTTTAAGCACCGGCTGGAAATCAAGGGCGTACAGATCGCGGACGACAACCTCGTCGCCGTTTGCCTTCAAAGCTGCCGCCGTCGTTTCCAATATCGCATGATTAAAGCTGTCTGCATTAGGATGTGCGTAAACGATCAAATGTTTCATAAGAAAACCCCTCCAGCATGTTTAATAGTGTGTTAGAATCTGTTCAAAACCTTCTCCAGCAAAGCCTCAAGCTGCAAGCTCTCCGACTGGGTCAACCCCCCGTACAGCGTATCGTTCAGAATAGCCGAAACCTCGCGAAAAACGGGCTCCAGCTCCCTTCCCTTCTTCGTCAGCATGATCGAGGTGATACGCGCATCCTCCTCCTGCTTTACTCTCTCCACGTAACCAAGCTGCTCCAGCTTGTTCACCAGCACGGTTACGGTAGGCTGAGTCCGGCGAATGTTCTCTGCAAGCTCCTTAATGGACAAACCGTTGTTTTCGTACAGCTTGACCAGAATATCGCCATGCGAAGGCACAATCCCTTCAATGTTGCGTTTGGCCAGCTCGGACACGATTCTAAGGTGTACCTGCTCTTTAATCTTCCCAATCAAGGAAGCCGTATGATAGTTAAGCATAAAATCATTATACATAGACATCTATGCATTTTCAAGTCAACCACCTATTGATTTTTTGCGGTAATCATGCGACAATTTCCTGACGATCGTCAGGAAGGGAGGAAATATAGCTGACCGCAACCTTAATTAAGAAAGAAGCACTGGCCCAATTCGCCAAAAAAGGCTACGATGGCGCTTCGCTAACCGATATCGCCCAAGCAGTCGGCATTCGCAAGCAGTCGATCGCTACTTATTTTTCCAAGAAGGAAGAGCTGTTTCTTGCCGTATTTGAAGACATGGCTATGGATTACTTTCATTTCATGTCCCGTCTGCACGATCAAATACGCGAGGAACCCGCCGAGCGGAAGCTGAAGGAAATCATTTATCAAAGCTACCGGTATCGTGCCGACCGTCCCGAGCTGACCGCCTTCTACAAACGCGCTGTGCAATTTCCTCCGCCTTTTCTGGAAACGCGCATGCATGGGGAAATCGCCCGAATGGAGCAGCGCTCGTCCGCTCTCTATGAAGCCGTATTTCGGGAAGGCATACAGGATGGCTCCATTGCGGCGCGCGATACGAAGGATTTGCTGGCCTCCTTCTACTGCTTGCTGGACGGCATTTCGATGCAAATGTTTTTTTATGATACGGAAACGTTTCTGAGACGACTCGACAGCATTTGGTTCATTTTCTGGGAGGGCATCAAACGCCCTGAACCGCTTCGAGGAAATTTGTTTTAACATAACCATACAAAAGGGATAGGTGAGTGGAATGAAAGTCATTTCCGTCAAATCGCAAGACGAGCTAAAGCATGTATTTGATATACGGAGAACGGTATTTGTAGAGGAGCAGGGCGTTGCCGCAGAGCTTGAATTCGACGCCCACGAATCGCTTGCCGAGCATGTGTTAGCCTATTGGGAAGGTCAACCTGCCGGCGCAGGCAGACTGCGGGAAGTGGATGGAGTGGCCAAGCTGGAGCGAATTTGCGTGCTGGCTGATTACCGCAAGTTTGGAATCGGCAAACACATTATTCGGTTCCTGGAGCGGCTCGCAAGCGAACGCGGCCTTGCCAAGGCCAAGCTGCATGGACAAACGCATGCGGAGGGATTTTATCTAAAGCTGGGGTATACGACCGACTCTCCCGTGTTCATGGAGGATGGCATCCCACATGTGAGAATGATCAAAACGTTGGCGCCGACTTCCGAGCTGGGCGGAGAATAATGCAGGGCGGAAGCAGACGCTGGGCTTATTATAGTGTCGGCATTCTTATTCTGACCCTTGGCGTCGCATTATCAATCAAAGCCAGGCTGGGCACGGGGCCGTTCGACGCTCTGCTTGTCGGACTCCATGAGCGGATCGGCCTCACTGTCGGCGCTTGGGAAATAATCGCAGGCTTGCTGCTCGTTTTGTTAAATGGCGCGATCGGAAGAGAGAAGCCGGATTATGCGGCGCTGCTGACCGCCCTGCTCACCGGAGGCTGCATCGACTTTTGGCTTTTTGCTATCGGCGACGGGCTGGATTCCGCCTCTTTGGCCGCTAGGCTCGCCCTCCTCGCCGCCGGTTTTTTCATTGCGGGCTTCGGCATCGCCGTTCACCTTCAAGGCCATGTCGCGTTAGGTCCTATCGACCGCTCGATGATGGTCATTCACAAGCTGACGGGCTGGAATATCGCCATTTCCCGGGCTATAGTCAGCACTCTCCTGCTGCTGCTCGCACTTGCGTTCAGCGGCCCGATCGGGATTGGCACCGTTCTCTTCACTTTATTGTCGGGCGCGGTAATCTCCATGTTCATTCCTTATGTCGCCGCGCGGCCCAATCCGCATGCAAAAGCCTGAGCATGCTGCGCTTGCCCGCGTTGCGGCTTAGGCCTTTCTCCTTTTAATAGATTCCTCTAACCGCCCCGAAGGCGTTATTCCGCTGCAAATCCGCACATATATGCTGCCTGTAGGCTTAATGCTTATACCAAATGTCTGCGAGATTAATATCTTGTAGAGACAACTATCAGCAATAAGTAGACAGCATGATGAAACGGAGGCGCATTCCATGTCAAAATTCCGGCCTATCCGCAAATCCGGCGGCTACGGCCACTCTCAATCCTCTTCTTCCTCTCGCCAGCCCGCAATGGGCGGCGCGCGGAGCGGGAAGGAGCCCCTGATCCAGACGGCAAGCGCCGGCCCGACAAAAGCAGTCCGCACAAGCTCTGCTCCGGCTGCCGCTGGTCGTAAATGCCGCAAAAAAAGGCCGCGTCCTTGCCTGCCAACACCGTCGCCCTGCTGCCGACCTGACCGCCATAAGAAAAAGCGGACAAAATGCCGCAAAAAAAGAACTTGTCCCTGCAAGACGTCCGTCGTCGTCGATATTCCAACAGGGGTCCCGGGACCGGCTGGACCGCAAGGGGCTTCGGGCATGGCCGGACCTAGCGGTCTCGCAGGCCCCGCAGGAGTCGCCGGACCACAGGGAGCGATCGGTCCGGCTGGGCCGCAGGGACTGCAAGGAGAGGCAGGCGCTGCCGGGCCTCCCGGCGTACAAGGCCCTCCAGGTCCGCAGGGGCCGGCCGGAGAGGCCGATTTTACCGAGCTCATTGAACTGCTCACGCTGTACGGCGAAGGAGTAACCCCGGTCGTCGTTATGACGCCTGGGAACCCCGGAGGCTTTAGCGGCTTTGTCAACACCTTGGGCACAACGCTTGCTACGTTTTCCACTGTCGCCGGCTCCATCATGGCCGTCCCTTACGCGTTTATTACGAATGTCGATACGCCCTTCCCGCCATCGAGAGGAGGGAACTAATGTTTACTACATTGCCTGGCGATCTCGCTCCGCTCATCGGATCTCAAGTCACGGCTTTTACGAACGCCTTCGGGCAATTGGCCGTGACCGGCCGCCTGGACCGGGTCGGCAACGATTATATTCTCATTTCCTTTGAGCAGGGCGGCTTTCTGTATGAGCTGCGCGTCTTCTATGCCAATATCATTTATGTGCACCGCAATCCTTAACGAATGAGGGCAGCGATTCGCAAGCTTAAGCGCCTGCCCCACCGCATGAAATCACTCTTTATATGAAACGGCAAAGGAGGACTGACAAATTGGCCATAGAAGGAATAGGCAATCTCGTCCTGCCCGGGACTCCGCTCCATTCCCTGCTTAGCCGCAACCGCGGGAAGCAAATTTCCGTGATGACGGTCGCCGGAGCAGAAACGGGCCTGTTGGAGGATTACACATCGGCCTATATTCAAATCGTTGACGACGGAGGAAAAAGCAACTATATTTTGCTGGATCGAATCGTTTCGTTTTCCTTCCCCGTTGGGGAGGAATGACGGGCATTTGCGCCTGCCTTCGGCGCATGGCCCGCTTGGGCGAATGACCAATCGCGGCTTTTGCCAAAAGTCTATGAAGCCTTCCTTTTATCGCATATAATAGAGTAAATTCGACATTATGGACAGCTTGGCTTCAAGCATAATTGGAGGCATTAACGTGATTGACGCTGCATCGGAGAAACGGCTCCAAAAGTTGCTTGCGCGCTGCGGACATTCTTCGCATACCCATCTATTTTATCTTGGCGACAAGGAGCTGTACTGGGATTCTAAGCATGAGGCAGTCATCGTCTACCGGCTGGTCGGCAAAAAAAGGATGGTGCTGGGAGACCCGGTTGGGGCGCCGCACGCGGCACAACGGGTCATCCGGCAATTCATCGCGGATTGCCAGCGGCATAAGCACGCGCCCGTCTTTTATCAAATCAAGTCGGCCCATCTTGAGCTGTATCGCGCGTTCGGCCTGCAGCCCGTGAAAATTGGCGAGGAGGCGATTATTCAGCTGCCGGATTTTCACACGGGCGGCAAGCAGTGGCTCAAGCTTCGCAACCGGATGAGCAAGCTGGAACGCAGCGGCTACGTGTTCGAGGTGCTGCACCCGCCCCATTCAGACGCTTTGCTCAACAGACTGCGAATCATATCCGATGAATGGCTCGGCAATCGCAAAGAAAAAAGCTTCTCCGTCGGCTCCTTCTCACGCGAGTACGTCAGCCGCTTTCCTGTCGCTGTATGGATTGGGCCCGATGGCCAATACGAAGCATTCGCCTCCTTCGGCGGGAGCAGCCGAATGGAAGCAAGCTATGGACTGGAGCAAGGAACCAAACAAATTACCATTGATCTGATGCGCTATACGGGCGCATGTCCGCACGGCGCAATGGAGGTGCTGTTTGTTTCCTTGTTTCTCTGGGCGAAGGAGCGCGGCTATCAGCAATGCAGTCTTGGCGTCGCTCCCCTGGCCAACGTGGATCACGTCTACCTTATGAAGCTTATTTATAAATATGGCAACCGTCTGTACAACTTCAAAGGGCTTTACGAGTATAAAAATAAATTTGCGCCGCAGTGGAAGGATATTTATCTCGCCTGCCCTCCTTCAGCGCTTCCTCTGAATCTGGCATTGCTTGCGCTCATCATTCACAAGCCATGTCCCTATCAGCTTGAGGCTATTCAGGACAAGCCTATGCAGGAAATACCTCTCCTTCGTAAAAGAGCCTGACTGCTCTGCTAGCTGCAACGCCATTACAGAACGCTTCGGAACTAAATAAGTAATTACGAATAAGGGATCCTCGCAGATGGGATCCCTTTTCCGTATAAGCCTCCTGCCCTGACATACTCCACTTATTGGCGTCTTAGAGGTTTTAGCATTGTTTTTGAGCAAAGGAGTTTGTCAAGGAAAGAGACCATGTAGAACCGAAAGCAGTTAATGTGGATGATGTGCTTACCCCGACATTTGGTTTTGCAATGCCGGCTCCCGTTGATAAAACGGCTGTCTAAATACCAATAAAAACTTTGGTTTAATTGGTTTTGCGAGCAAAAAATGTATTCACTAAAAAAATAGAAAATGGCCATTTTAACGAAACAATGCACAGTCTATCGCTTTCAAGTAACTGTCCCCCAAGACCATATTCTATAAGAGTAATTAAACGTTTTTCAAATTTAGCGTTCCAAATTGACCCGCCTTGCAGCGGATGGCTATAATGAGGGGAATCAGACGCGATGAGCAAAATTCGGATAGAGGAAGGTATGCCGAAACTGGCATGTCTCAGTCTCACCGGCTATAACCCATAATTTATGATCAACCTAGTGAACTGGAGTGGAGATGATGAACATGAAACAGGAGCTTGTAGACCGTTTTATTTCCTATGTCCGAATCGATACGCAATCCGATGACAACAGCGATACCTGTCCGTCGACGCCGGGCCAGCTCGAGCTGGGGCGCAAGCTGGCCGATGAGCTTATCGCGATGGGCATGCAAGAGGTCGCGATGGACGCCAACGGCTACGTGATGGCTACCCTCCCTGCCAACACCGACAAGCCTGTCCCTGTAATCGGCTTTCTGGCTCATGTCGATACCGCGACCGATTTCACAGGCAATGGCGTGAATCCGCAAATTCGCGAAAGCTACGACGGCCAGGAGATTGTGCTGAATGAAGCGCTTGGCATCGTATTATCGCCGCAGGATTTTCCGGAGCTTGCAGGCTATGCCGGCCATACCCTTATCACAACGGACGGCACAACGCTGCTTGGGGCGGACGATAAAGCAGGCATCGCGGAAATAATGACGGCGATGGCCTATCTGATTGCTCATCCGGACATTAAACGGGGGAAGGTTCGTGTCGCTTTTACTCCGGATGAAGAGATTGGACGTGGACCGCATAAATTCGATGTAGCCGCATTTGGCGCGGAATACGCTTATACGATGGATGGAGGTCCGTTAGGCGAATTGCAATACGAGAGCTTTAATGCAGCCGTCGCTCTTATATCCTTCAAGGGTAAAAACGTGCATCCCGGCACCGCCAAAGGAAAAATGGTGCATGCGGGCAAAATGGCCATGCAGTTGCACGCCAAATTGCCGCAGCAGGAAGCCCCTGAGTTCACGGAAGGATACGAGGGCTTCTATCATATGATTTCTATGGAAGGCGATGTCGAGCAGGCACAGCTCCGATACTTGATTCGCGACCACGACAGGCACCGGTTCCAGACGCGCAAGGCTGAGCTTAACGGTATTGTAGCGGAGCTGCAAGCTCTTTATGGCGCCGATCGAATCAGCATAGAGATCAAAGATCAATATTTCAATATGCGGGAGAAAATCGAGCCTGTCATGCAGGTCGTGGATATTGCAAGAGAAGCGCTGCTGAACCTCGGAATTGAGCCGATTATTCAGCCGATAAGGGGCGGAACCGACGGCTCCCAGTTGTCCTATATGGGTCTGCCTACGCCTAACCTGTTCACCGGCGGAGAAAACTATCACGGGCGTTATGAATATGTATCGGTGGACACGATGCTGAAGGCCGTTCAGACGATCGTCGAGATTGTGCGCCTCTACGAGGATAAGGCTTGAAGGTAAAGCTCAAGCTTCCACAAAATCTTCTTGTGCTTTCTTCAGCTGCGCTCAAGCTCCGCAGTCCTTCTTGTACTTTGTTGAGTTGCGCTCAAGCTGCATAATCCTTCTTGTATTGTGTTGAGTTTCGCTCAAGCTTCCTTAATCTTGCTTGAGATGCCCTGCCGCCCGCACTCTGCCGCCATAACGTTTAAGCTTCCTTCCAGTGGGTATTGATACGTATACCGTTCATTATGTTTTGAGGGGGCACACGAGGATGAAGCGAGCGATGATGGTTGTTAATCCGACATCCGGCAGAGAACAGGCGCAGGAATATGTGCGTAACGCGCAGCGGATATTTTGCGGGCAGAGGGATATGCGGTCGAAATTCGGGAAACGGCGAAGGCTCAGGATGCCACGCAATTCTGCACCTCCGCTTGCGAAGCCTGTTACGATCTTGTCGTCTCCATCGGCGGAGACGGTACGCTCCATGAGGTTATAAACGGCTTGATGAATCAGGAGCATCGTCCCAAGCTCGGCATCGTTCCGCTCGGAACCGTCAATGACTATGCACGCGCGCTGCAAATTCCGCTTAAGCCCGAGCAGGCGATAGCCACTCTGTCTTCTTCAAGAGAAAGAGCGGTGGACATGGGGCGTATTAACGATCGGTTATTCGCCAACTCGGTAGCGGTTGGCCCGCTAGGAGAAGCGCTGTTGTCCGTCTCCTCCGAGGACAAATCGCGTTTGGGCGCCCTTGCCTACTTCAAGGAAGGCATTAAGGAATTAACCGCTCCCCCTGCCAATCCCCTGCATATTCGCTACGACGACCAGGTCTGGGAAGGCAGCTGCTCGTTGTTTCTGGCCGCGCTCACAAATTCGGTTGGCGGGTTCGAGAAGCTTGCTCCGGACGCGGTCATTGACGATGGTCTGCTTCACTGCTTTATAATCAAGGATTTGAATATATTTAATACGGTTACCGTAAGCCTCTCTCTGCTGCTTGGCAATTTAAAAAATCATAAGGATGTCGAATATTTTACAGCGAAGCATGTCGGCATCAGCTCGCTCGATTCCGTACAGACCAACATCGACGGCGAGGAGGGGCCCGTTCTGCCTATAGAGCTGAGCATCATGCCGCGCCATCTCAAGGTCATTATTCCGGAGTCGGCGGTATTCCCGGCTGCGCAAGCCTGAACGCGGCCTTACAGCCCCCCACCTGCAGTCGCATCGCCTTCACCTGAGCATACGGCAAGCAAGGCGCTTATCCGACAACCGTCTTGAAATAACGATACACCTTGTCAAGCTTCTTCGCTTGCCGTCCATCGGCCTTCTCCATGCTGCCGAATTCAAAAAATTTCACTTGCTTAATGCCAACGTAACCGAGCAGCGCCCGGCGCATCAGCACCTTATGCGCGTTGTTCAGCCAAAGCTGCAAGTAGCCGGCGGGACCCTGCATTGTGGAAATAATGACGGCGGACTTTCCCTTCAGCAGGCCCTCGGGCAATAAATCGCCCGGCTTTTTATAGCGGAAGGCAAAATTAGTGGCAAACATTTTGTCGATGTAGCCCATCAGCATCGCCGGAGGCCGCCCCCACCAGATCGGGTAGACAAATACAATTTTATCCGCCCACATCAGCTGCTCCCGATATTTCGCCAGCTCCGGATCGATGTGCATATCTCTTCTCCGCTTTTCCTTATGGAAGACGAGCACCGGATCAAACGACTCCTCGTATAAGTCCAGAACCTGCACCTCCTTCAGGTTGGCATTCTCCCCGCAGCCCTGCAGAACCTTCTGCAAAAAGGCATAATTCAAGCTTTCATGATTCGGGTGTGTATAGATAACCAGTACGTTCATTGTATCCCTCATTTACGTTTCGTTGGCAAGCCTATTCGGTTAGCGACTCCTTCGTCTGCAAAGCTGTCTCAGCCGACGCTGCAGGAACCGCGCACACCGCCTTGCTCTGTAAACGAATCTTAACACGGCCTCTTTTTAGTTGTCAAATGATAATTGTTTTTTGATAATTGTTTTTTGATACATATTTTGATAGGGTTGCAGTATATAGATGGAGGGATTGCGATGGATTCGGAAAAACGGCTATTCCAGCAGGTTGTGGCCTTCTTGAGTTCCGCCCATCAGGTGGAAATGGAACTGACAAAAGACGTGAAGTCCGGGGATATAACGCCTTTGCAATATCGAATTTTGGAGTATTTGGCGGTCAGTCCGCCGGCCACGCTCAGCCAGATAAGCGACTGCCATCATATGTCCATGCCGAATACAAGCCGTGAGCTGAAGAAGCTCACCGAGCGGGGCTTATGCGTAAAAATAAACGATCCTGCCGATCGGCGAAAGCAACTTATTACCCTGTCTCCTGAGGGTTGCGCGCAAATGGACCGTTCATTCGCGGTAATTGAAGCGCGCTTCCGCCAGCGTATTCAGCATCTGAGCGCCGACGAGAGGCAGGAAATATCCGCCGCTCTGACCGTGCTTCAGACGAAGGTATTCGGATAGACTGGAGCGACATTGCAGCTTCGTGCCATGCATCAAAAAAAGGGAGCCACGCGTGCGCGCGGCTCCCTTCTCTATCGTTTGGCTGCAACCTGCACAGGACTAAATCTTCTTCACAAACTCCGATTTCAGCTTCATCGGGCCAAATCCGTCAATTTTGCAGTCAATGTCATGATCCTCGTCAATCAGTCGGATATTTTTTACTTTCGTGCCCATTTTAAGCACGGACGAGCTGCCCTTTACCTTCAAATCCTTGATAACCGAAACCGAGTCGCCGTCGTTCAGAAGATTGCCGTTCGCATCCCGATAAACGCGCTGTTCACCGCCTGCTTCAGCATCGGCATGCAGGGACCATTCATGCGCGCATTCCGGGCATACGAGCATACTCCCGTCTTCATAGGTGTAGGCAGAGCCGCATTCAGGGCAATTTGGAAGAGTAGACATCATCATTTCCTCGATTCATTAGAATGACGCCAGCCTGCTTGCGATAAGCAAGCCGCCGGCACGTACAAGTATAGCACGGATATTTCCAAATCGTCTCCTGAATGCCATTCTGAATGGATAAACAAGGAAATGAACGAATGCTGTCGAATGCTACATAGAGATTGCCCGCAGTTGTTCATATTCCATTACAGGGAGGTACTTCTTTATATGGCTTTCGTCATCAACAATCTGAAGGATAACAGCAATGTTGTGGTAAAAGAGCAGCTTGGCGGCTTTACGGTGCTCGAGTATTTGGAGGATTTAAGCAACACCTCGCCGATGGATGCGCAAATGAATTATTATATGAGCAGAAGCAATATGCGCAAAAAACAATTAATGATCGAGCTCCGCAATAGCGAGGTGACCCTGAGCGCCGGAGCCATGCAATACATGGCAGGCCATATTGAAATGACCTCCGGGGTCAAGGGGGTAGGCGGGCTCATGCGCAATTTGGTTTCCAGCTCCGTGACAGGGACGAGCGCCATCAAGCCCTTGTACAAGGGAACGGGGACGATCATGCTGGAGACGACCTACAAATACCTATGGCTGATTAACGTGGACAACGATGAAATCGTCGTAGAGGACAACATGTTCCTCGCCTGCGAATCCTCGCTGACGTTGGCCGTGAGCGCAAGAAAAAGCCTGTCCTCCGCCGTGCTGGGGAAGGAAGGCTTATTTAATCTTAGCGCGAAGGGAAAAGGCATTCTTGCGTTGGAAGCCCCGATACCATCCGAGGAGGCCGTAGTCGTCGAGCTTCAGAACGATGTTTTGAAGGTGGACGGCAATTTTGCCCTGATGTGGTCCAGCTCGCTTGATTTTACAGTTGAAAAATCGGGCAAAACCTTGCTGGGCTCCGCCGCTTCAGGCGAGGGTCTTGTCAACGTTTATCGGGGTACCGGAATGGTCTGGCTGGCTCCGCTTATGGATTACAAGGCACCCGCTATCGTGACCAAATAGCCTCGCCCGAGGGGCGTTTCACCGGGCCGGATTCCTATTGCGGCTTAGGCTTGCGGCTGTGCTGCGCCCTGGCCTTCGCCGCCTGCAGGAGGCATGCCTCCTGCTCCACCCTCCGGAGGCGTTCCGCCGCCTTCGCCCATCATGCCGCCTCTGCCGCCGCCTTGGCCGCGACCGCCGCCTCCGCCAAAGCCGCCCATGCCGCTTCTGGCTTCCGTAACGCCCGATTCATTCAACCATGTAATCATCGAGGACTGGGTAAACGTCACAACCTTGGTTCCGCCTTGGTAGGTGCCGCCTTCATACAATCCGTTATGCTCCGTGCCCGTCGACGAGCCGCCTGAATACAATGTGTATGATCCGTTTTGTTGAATTGACGGAGAGCTGATAAATACGGATTGATAAGCCTTCGCTGGAGCAAAGGTCACAATCGTATTGCCTTCGCCGTCTTCCAGATGTACGAGCGTCCCTGCCTGTTGGGCCGAGGTATAAGTCATCATGATGCCCGCTTGCGTCGATTGATCGGAAGTGGCTTGGGCCATGCCGGAGCTGCCCGCCGCGATCAGTACGCCTCCTGTCATGTTGAACGTGCCGTCGTAGTCAAGCGCGCCGTTGTTGTTCTCCGTTGGGCCGTTCACAACAACGGTACCGCCTGTCATTTCAATGGAGCCATTGGAATCCAGACCGTCGCCGTTCGCATTCACGCTGAGTGTTCCGCCGCTAATCCTAATCATGTAGCTGTCATCGCCGCCAGGCATTTGTCCGCCCGGCCCGCCTTGACCCTGACCGGTGCCCGTTTCTTCCGTTGTGCCGTCGTCAATCCCGCCCGCCGCGTTCAGGCCGTCATCGCTGGATACGAGCGCAATGTCTCCGCCTGCAATATCGATAACCGGCGCCTCGATGCCTTCGTAGCTCTCGGCAATATCAATCGTACCGCCCGTAATGGCAATGGATGTATCGGAATGAATGGCATCATCGCCAACCGCAATATTCAACGTGCCCGCCGCAACATGAATGCCTCCAATGCTGTGCAGTCCGTCCTGGCCGGCCTCGATGTTCAGCGTTCCGCCATCAATCGCCAGGTATCCCAAGGAATCGGCATTATCGTTTGTCGTTTTAAGGCCGTGTCCGGTTGCTTTCACCGTGATGTCGCCATCCTGCACCGCCAGCAAATCGCGGCCCATCAGCCCGTCGTCGACTGCGGTTACCTCATATACGCCGCCTGTGATTTTCAAATCGTCCTTGCTCGTAATGCCGTTGTTGTAATTCGCTTCTACAATCAGCTTGCCGCTGCCGTTAATCGTCAGATCGCCCTTGCTGAAAATGGTAGCATTCGGCTCATCCGTGTCCGCATCCGGAAATACATACTCCGTACCGTCAGACACCTTGTTTACCGTCCCTTCCTCCAGGGACACAATCACTTTATCCGCTTCCTTGACATAAATGGCCGCACTGCTGCTGTTATGGATGTCTACGCCGTTTAAAATCAGGCGAACATTGTCGGTTTTGGCCACATCCACAACAATTTGCCCATCGTCAAGCGTGCCGCTTAATACGTAAGTGCCTGCAGCCGTAATGGATACGGTGCTGCCCGATACCGCCGCTCCCGCTCCGCTAACCGAAGCGCTGCCGCCGCTTAACGTAATGGCCGTGGAATCGCTGGCGCTCCAATCGGCATAAGCGTCGTTCTCGTCGTAATCGACCTGCTGAATGACAGCCGGACCGGCTGTAGCGACGCTCGTTGTGGTGGCCGCGGCGGTGGAGCCCGCCGTCGTTGTCGCCTCGGTCGTTGTCGCTGCGCTTGAAGTTGTCGTGGTGGTTGTCGCCGCGTTGCTGCAAGCCGATGCCAATACCGTACACAGAATAGCGATGCTAAGCATTTTCACAATTCTTTTCTTCATGGTAGTCTACCTCTTTCTTAGTCGGTTTTTAATATTCGGCCACTGTCGGGGTCATCGTAAGCGTAATATCCAGATTGCCGTTGCGGCATCTGATCGCATCCAGAAATTCCTTCTGGTTCGTGTTGTCTTTAATCGTAATCGTGTATACCAGCTCGTACAGACTTCCCAGCTCGGTTGTTCTTACTTTATTCAGCTCGTACGCTATGTCAAACATGTTGAATACTTCGGCAAAAGCTTCTTCATAACCAAGATTTTCAGGGATCGTCACTTTAAGCTGCTTCTGCGACGCCTTGCGCGTTCCGAACTTGACGGCTTTCAGCACGAACATCAGCGCGCAGAGCACAAGCGTGAACAACACGGCGTAGCCGAAGGCTCCGACGCCGCAAGCCAGACCGGCAGCCATCGTGAACAGAACGAACGCGATATCCTTTGGGTCGCCGGGCGCGCTGCGGAAGCGGATAATCGAGAAGGCTCCCGCGAGGCTGAAGGCTCTTGCAATGTTGCTGCCAATCAGCAGAATAATGATAGCTACGATAACCGGCAGCACGATCATCGTTAACGTAAAGCTGTGCCCGTAGGACGGCTGTGTTTTCATATACGTAAAGCTGATAATGGCGCCCAGCGCAATCGCGAGCAGGATGGTGATCATCGCGTGGCTGAAGGACAACTCCGTGTCGGCGGATACTGTAGTAAACAATGATTCGATCATAGGTGAATTCTCTCCCTTTCCAGCTTTTCGTTCATTCGCATTTTTCGGTATTCATTTCCGTATTTCGAGAAGCTCGTCCGGAACATTTGATGCTCCGACAGCATATGGGATAGCCAGACCGGGATCGTTTTCTCCGCCTTAACTTCCATCAGCCATTTGCCGCGCTCCATGAGCGGTTCGCCGTGATCGCCGTCCTCCAGCCTTAGATCGTAACGCCTGGAGCGAATATTCGTATCAAAGGTGATGCGAAGATCGCGGCCGCTTTTGTCGAACATCGCGATCCGTTCATAGGCCAGATACACTTTGGGCTGCAAATCGTAGCGTCCAAGGAAATAATCGATTTCCTGTACGACCTGCCGGTTCATATAGGGCTGAAGCTCGGGCTTGATGTGCTCTCCCGCGAACGCATATGCCTCTTCCAGCCGCAGCGCGGTCCTTCTTTTGTTCACAAGCCCGAACACCTTTTTCTTTAGCTCCAGATACACTTTGGCATCCTTTGCCGGTACGCCGTACGCTCTGACCCTAAGCTTCTCCCGGTACTTCGGCTTCGCCAGGCTGTTGCGGATCAGGGAATCGTGCTCGGTGTCATAGTACAAATTGCTGATCGAGTAGAATTGATCGTTCTTGTTGTATTCATCCAGCTCCATATAAGTCAGCAACCGGTTGTAAAGTGCATAGAAGGCTTTGCTGTCCATCAAATATTTGTTTTCATATCGGTTGAATACTTCAATGGCCATTGGGTAACGCCCCTCTCTCGTTTGCGATCGTGCTCGCTGCTTCATGTCTGTATCATAGACCCCGAACCTTTAACGAAACTTAAACGAATTAATTTATTGTAAAAGTCGATTCAATGCTACTATTAAGGTGGATTAAAGGTTTGCGCCTAATAATGAAGCTAAAGCTGAGAGCTTGATTTCGAACACATAAAGGGGAAGCTGCACATGAGAATATTAATAGTTGAGGACGAAATTCACCTGGCAGAAGCCTTAACCCAGATTTTGAAAAAAAATCATTACTCGGTCGATGCGGTGCATGACGGCCAATCCGGACTGGATTACGCGACAAGCGGCATTTACGACCTGCTGCTGCTGGACATCATGCTTCCTGAAATGGATGGCATTACACTGCTCAAAACCTTGCGGCGCAAAGGCATCTCGACTCCGGTCATAATGCTGACCGCCAAAGGCGAGATTTCCGACAAGATTACCGGACTGGACTACGGCGCCGACGACTACATGTCCAAACCGTTTTCCTCGGAGGAGCTGCTTGCGAGAATGCGGGCTGCCTTGCGGCGCAGAGGAGAGGTGGTGCCCGAGGACGGATTGTCCTTCGGCGATCTGGTGCTGAATACGGGGACGCTTAAATTGACTTGCAAGGATAAGGAAATCAAGCTGAACCTGAAGGAAAGCGAGCTGCTGGAGCTGCTGATGACACGCAAGACGGCAGTTACGTCCAAGGAGCAAATTATCGAGAAGCTGTGGGGCTTTGATTCCGAGGTTGAGCATAACAACGTGGAGGTATACATTTCATTTTTACGCAAAAAAATGACTTTCCTTCATTCCTCTGTGCGAATTAACACGATACGCGGCGTAGGCTACGTGCTGGAGGTGGCCGATTGATGTTCAACAAGCTGCGCAATCGCTTCCTGATTCTGAATCTGGTTATTTTTTCGTTTATTATGCTGCTGGCCTTTGCAACGATCTATACGATTACGTACCAGAACGTGCGCAATGACATCAAGATGGAGCTGCACCGCGTTTCGGAGTTTTATTTGAAATCGAGCGACTTCCGGGATGATTCCGGCCCTGGCGGAGGCGGGGGAGGAGGCATGAAGCCCGATGGAGGCAATGGCGAACCGCCGCCGGAGCGATCCGTGTCATTTATGGTGAAGACGGATGGACAGGGGACAGTCACAAGCATCGATTCCAAATTTGCCATGGACGCTGGCTTCTATGAAGAAGCGGCTGCCTTAACGGTAGCGGGAGGCGGGGAGACCGGACAATTCGTTTTGGACGGAAATAAGTGGGCCTACACCATTATCCCTGCCGGAAGCGAGAGCGGCATCGTTTGCCTGGATGTTACGGCGCAGCAAAAAATATTGACGACGCTCATATACACCTTCTCCGCCGTGGC
Source organism: Paenibacillus sp. SY21-1 (assembly GCF_005222705.1). GTDB lineage: Bacteria > Bacillota > Bacilli > Paenibacillales > Paenibacillaceae > Pristimantibacillus. The sequence continues at coordinate 348,497 of NZ_STGF01000001.1, forward strand.
TGTAGGCATGCTGATCGTTATTTTTTTCACCAGCCGCTTCTTTGCCAATCGGGCTATCGCGCCGGTTCGCGAAGCGTTCGACAAGCAAAAGCAGTTTATCGCCGACGCCTCGCATGAATTAAAAACGCCGCTTGCCATCATCAACACGAATGCGGACGTGCTGCTGGCCAACGGAGATGAGAGCATCGACAGTCAAGCGAAATGGCTGCACCGCATCAAGTCCGAGACGGAGAGGATGAAGACGCTGACCGGAGACCTGCTTTATTTAACGGAAATGGACGACGCCCGGACGAGCGTCATGTTCGCTCCCTTTAACGCCAGCGATTCGATCGAAAGCGTCATTCTTACTATGGAGGCATCGGTGTACGAGCGGAACTTATCGATGGATTACGATATTGAACCCGATCTGATGCTGCATGGCAATAGCGAGCAGATCAAGCAGGTCGTCATGATACTGCTCGATAATGCCATCAAATATTCCAATTCGCAAGGCACCATCACGCTAAGCTTCAAAAAGCGCGGACACGACCTTGTGCTCAAGGTGAGCAATACGGGTGAAGGCATTGCCGCTGAGCATTTGGAGCGTATTTTTGACCGCTTCTATCGGATTGACGCCTCGCGGGCCCGCAAGCTGGGAGGCTACGGACTTGGGCTGGCCATTGCGAAATCGATTGTCGAGCAGCATAAGGGGAAAATTTCGGCCAAAAGCGACTTGGGGGAAACGACAACCTTCACTATCGTATGGAGCTGAACAAGCGGGATGGCGGGACTTGACCTGCCGACCAGATTCTGCGAAGCGTTTGCAATGTGAACAAGCCGGTATCCCGCGATCAGATTACCGGCTTGTTTGTATGCAATCGCGTATGCCGGGCGGCTTCGCCGCCTGCTAGGAGCGCTCATCCTCCGCAAGCCGCGCCTGCGCCAGGCGAATCAGCTCACGCGTCATCGAACCGCCAATTTTTCCGCCGATATGACCGGCCTCCTCCGTGCTCAAATCCCCGTTGTAGCCGGGGACAAGCTTGACGCCAAGCTCCTTGGCCACCTCGTATTTCACGTCGTCCGGTCGCTCGGGATGAACGGAATAACCCTCGCGCTTCATAACATCCGCTTTGAACGCTTGCATGCTTTGCTCGACTCCCGGCACAGCGTAGCGCCTTCTTCTTGCCATAACACTCGCTCCCTTCAGCTGAATTGCTCCTAACATGCGCCAAAAGACGTGTTTCTATGCCGAATCCGAACGCCTGCCATCGTTAATGCCCGGAATCCAGCCCATCAAAGCCCTCCAGCAAAGCCAGCGCTTCCTCATGTTCCGGCTCCAGCTCAAGCAGCTTCCGCGTATAATGTACGCCCAGCTCCTCCAGACCCAGCTCGAAGCAGCAAATGGCCAGGCTATAGTAGACGAGCGAGACTACCGTCTCTTCGTCCTCCTGAACCGATATTTCCAAGTATTGCTTGGCTTGCTCGTACCTATCCATTTCGAAAAGGATCAACCCGGCGTCCAGCGCCAAATCGTAGCGCTGCTCCATCACATAATACGAGGACCACATCCGTTCAATGCCCTGCGCTATATCCTCCAGCTGCTCATCCGCGGCTTCCGTCAGCAGAACAGATAACCTTTTTGCGCCATGAATAAAAAATTCCGCATCATACCCGCCAAGACGCCAGAAGCTTAACCATTGCGGCAGCTCCATACGGTCGATATGCCGATCCATCCATTCCTTGAGACTAAAAAATTCATCCGGCCCGAAACGCTCGATCGAGCGCCGGTACGCCAATCTGGTATGCGCATAGCCTTGCGGCTGGGCAGCATGCAGGACGCAGCCAACATTAATATTCCTGTAATGCTGGGATGGAAACAGGGTCATTGCCCCTTGGCGTTCATACCAATATTGAATGGCGTGGTAATTTGCCGTCAATGAAAAGCTGCCGTGGAAAATAAGCTCTGGAGGGTCGGCAAACCGCCAGTTATCCAGTAAATGATCGCCTTTGTCCGCTGTAATCAGCAAAAAACCGTCCTGCGATAGTCCTTTAAGGCGCTCCAGACATGCCAGTCCCGCCAAAGGAAACAAAATATGCGAATCCTCCAGCCGCTCGCAATACAAGTCGATAAGATCCCGATAAGGATAGTCATCGCGCTCATACAACGGCTCCCGTCTATGCTCATAACGCAGCGTCAAATGCTTCAAGGCATCGGCGGGCTTTAACGCGCCCATCCGCTGCGGCCATTCCATACACACATCGGTCTCATAGATTTGACCATTGCCGACATACAGCAGCTCTTGCGGGATACTGTCAAAAAAATAGTTGGCAATGATGATCAAAGGCTGCTGCAAATCTCCCAATTGAATAACCGTGCCGGCTGCAGCCAGCTTCAGCTCATCATCATGAACGGCATCATAACGCGCAAAATCGAGCAAGCCTCCTTTTACATACGGCTGAAGCGCCGGGTGCTCCATCCAAGCCTCAATATTTCGCTGCGCCAAATCCGTCATGACGTAACGAAACGGAGGAATTCCGCTCCCTGCGCAATCCCTTAGCTTAACCAGCTCATGCAGCACTTGAAACGCGAGCCTTCCCGCTCCTGCTCCCAGTTCAACGATCCATACCGGCTCGGAGCTGTGGCCCTGGGCTGCGCGATCCTGAAGAAATCCGAGGATCAAGTCCGCATAGGCTCCGGCGATCATCGGATTGCTTGTAATATATTGCGGCACCTGGTCGTTGTTCCAGGCCTTCAGTCCCTCTTGCTCGTAATAAGCCCGCTGAAGCTCCCAGATTGGCGCTTCACTGAAGCGGTAATAACGCTTTGCTGTACCTGTCATTTATCCTTGCCTGCTCTCTGTTTGATTATCCTGATTTACTGTAGGCATCTGCATCGGCAGCGGCACACTTCGCTCATCCGTGCAGTCCCGGTCCGCGCTTCCAGCGAGGGGCCATGTTGTATACGGTTTTTGTGCGCTAACAAGCGTGCAGAGCGTTAAGCGCGTCCTCCCTGCTGCTGAGAAACCATACTTGCTTGCCATGATTGCATTCGTAGATAAAATCCTTTAGGCTTTTGCTTGTGTATTTCTCAAAATCTCCAACGATGGCAAGCTTCACTCGGTAGTTCACATATTTTTGCAAAATCTCTCCTGCAAGCTTCGTTTTGAGGTCAAAAAACTCCCCCGCAATTGCGGACTCGTGAAGCAGCAGCTTGCTTACTCCGTCATGGTTATACTGTACAGTGGCCATCAGATCCAGCGCGTCCTGCACATCCCTTAGAATAATGCCGTCGCTTTCGATAATCGCCACTCTGGAATGTCCTTGCTCGTCAATAATTATCTTCATCTCAGCCTGCCTTTCCGGGCTCGACAATCGAGCCTATGGATATGTCCAGTATACAACAAACCCGCCACCATTGCGGTGCCGGGTTCACTTCTGTCTTGCGTCAATCGACGGATGGGCAGCGGATATTCGCATGAGCCGATTGACGATTAAGCATCATAACAATCATGCCGCTAAAAAGCGTAATGATCATATCGCTCCGCATTGCGGATGGAGGACCAGATGTCGGGGCTCTCGCCTCCCAAGTACCAATAAGCTGCGCCAGCCAAATCATGTTTGGCGATTAGCCTGTATTTGGCCGTCAGGGAGCGTCCTTCCTCCAACCAAATCCTATGCCGCAGCGTTTGCTTCATATAGCTTGCTTCATACTGCCAGAGCGCAGCATTCCATACCGGCTTGAGCGCATAACGGGCAATCTGTTCATTCTGCTCGTTAAGCGTTGTGTACGCGGCAGAAGCAGCCTTGCCGTCTGCCTTCAGCATCCAATCGCGATTATAAAAAGGAAGCGCCAATATCATCTTATCGTGCTTCACCGATTGCAGCAGCTTGGACACCGCAGCTTGCACATAAGGGAAGGACGCATTCGGTCCGGCCAACGGGCTGCCGCTGTAATATTCGTCATAGCCCATCAGCACCAAATAATCCGCATGCTGGCCAAGCGCTTCGTAGTCAAAGGCCTCGGTCCAGTCCGTCCCACGATCCGGCGAAACATCTACGGACAATGTTTTGCCCGCCGCATGCAGCTTGGCGGCCAGCATGGAGATAAAAGTCGTCAGCAGCGTACGGTCGGCAGGCGCTACATTCTCGAAATCGATATTCAGCCCGTCGAGCCCGTAAGTGCCGGCCAAAGCAGCCAATTGAACGATGGCCGTATTTCTCGCTGTCGCATTGGACAACATCAAATGGGTGGCTTCCTGATCCGAGCCATTCGTCACCATCGGCCATAATCGCTTGCCGCTGCTTTTTGCCCATGCCGCCAGCGTTACATCCGTCGCATCCGATGCTTTTCCCGTCTTGCCGACAACGTACCAACGCGGGGATAACGTGTTGACGCCCGACTCAATCACGCTTTGCACATACTGCTCGTTCGTTTGGCCATATTTCCAGCCAAGCGTGATTCGCTCCTCGGGGTCCGAAGCAAGCGCGGCTGCCCAATCCGGCTGCTCCAATACATGATGCAGCAGCACGGCCGTTTCCTGACGGGAGATCGGGGCGGCAGGATGAAAATAGCCGGCGAGATCGCCCTTCATCAATCCCCGCTCATAGACGAGCGAAACGGCCGTGCTTGCCCATTCGGCTACCTGCCCGCCGTCCTTGAACCATGTTTTCGGCTTTGCCGTCGTCGGTTGGCCCATTTGCTTCATCGCTCTTGCGATCCATACAGCCGCCTCCTGGCGCGTGACCGGCTGTGAAGGGGCAAAGGCTGTGGCCGATAGGCCGCTAACCAGACCCAGATGCACGGCTGCCTGGACCCAGCCATAGAACCATGCCTCCCGAGGCATGTCCCGGAACGGGGAAACGGCGCCGGCTACAGGCTCAAGCCCCAGCAGCCGGTCAAGGGCCGTTACAAACTCGGCTCTCGTCATCGTTCCGGCAGGTGAAAAGCTTGTTTTCGAGGTTCCGCTTACGATATGGCGATTGTACAATTCCATAATGGCATCTTTGGCATAGCTGTTGGAAATATCGTCGAAGGGCAGCTTACTGGCAGCGCCCACCGCAGGCACGCCTTGACTGACTGCAAGCACGGAAGCAAGGATTAGAGCAACGCACCTGCCGATTAGTCTTTTCACGGGAATTCTAGCATCTCCTTTGACTATCAATCCTCGCATTATACCAAAGGCAGATGCCCTCCATCATCGCTAAAATACTGGTAGAATCGGTAAATCTATTCGTCCGGCGCTTATCGCGATGATAGAGGCCAGGTCTTGCGGCAAGCAGAAAAAAGCCGTGTCGTACTGCCGCAGCCCCGACCTGAAAACGGCGCTTTCACGGCAATCGACGACGGCGTTACGCCAAAGCTCAGGGATGAAAGCCGAGCCTCCACAAAAAACAAGCATGGCGCTGCACCACAGCACTGTAAAAATACCCGAGCTGCGCAGAAAAAAAGGCTGACGCCATCATGCGGGCATCAGCCTTTTCCGCGGATCATTTGGCTTCACTAGAAGCGATAGCAGTCTGGCATCAGATTACTTGTCATGCAAGCCCCTTGCTCGCGCAAGTAATACGCTACTTTTTGCCGTTACGGGACGGCCTTTTGAAGAGAACCACACCGAACCAGATCGCAAATGCGAAATAGAGCAAGGCTCCCACTACGATTTCGGCGCTTGGTCCGTCGCCCAACGCTTTCAGCAACGCAAGCGAAACCATCGTGAAATGAAGGAAGTTGCCGAGCGCAACCGGCCGATTGTAGATGCCTCCAATCAGGCTGCTCCGTGCTGTCCAGTTAAGAAACGCAAAGCCCATATAGAGAGCGCCCGCCATCTGCACGATTAACAGCACAATGCCTTCCGCCTTGACGCCTGCATAATCCAATATTTCCTGAGGCATAAACGTAGCAAGCAAGCCCAGAATCGCCATAAAAATGGCGCTCGAAGCCATCAACATCTTTGTATTCACAACAGGCAGCTCCTTTCCGCGAGCTCGTGGTTCTCCTATTGCAGCGGTTATACCGTTATGCCAAGCTCGGTTGTTTGGCTCCTTCGAGACCAAGCGTCCGCGCTGTCGAAAGATGAATGTCATGAATGAGACCAGGATTATCCAGCAGCTTAACGCCGTAGGATGGAATCATTTCTTTAATTTTAGGCTCCCACGCCTGAATATGCTGCGGGAAACATTTTCTGATGACTTCCAGCATGACAGAAACAGCGGTAGACGCACCGGGAGAAGCGCCGAGCAGAGCCGCTATCGAGCCGTCAGCCGCGCTGATAACCTCCGTGCCGAATTGCAGTGTTCCTTTGCCGGCAGCCGTATCCTTAATAATCTGTACGCGCTGGCCTGCGACGAGCAGCTCCCAGTCCTCGCTTTTGGCGTTAGGAACAAAGTCGCGCAACGCTTCCATCCGATTTTCCTTGGACAGCATAACCTGCTTGATCAAATAGGTTGTTAGCGGCACGTTCTTCACGCCTGCAGCCATCATCGTTACAAGATTGTCCGGCTTGACCGAGGTAATCAAATCGAACATGGAGCCAAATTTCAGGAACTTCGGCGAAAAGCCCGCAAATGGTCCAAAAAACAGCGATTCCTTATTGTTGATCACCCTGGTGTCCAAATGCGGAACGGACATAGGCGGAGCGCCAACTGGAGCCTGCCCGTATACTTTGGCGCGATGCTGCGCGACAACCTCCGGCTTATCGCACACCATAAATAGTCCGCTAACCGGAAATCCGCCAATCCCCTTGCCTTCGGGAATGCCTGACTTCTGAAGCAAATGCAAGCTTCCGCCGCCCCCGCCGATAAAGACGAATTTGGCATTGTAGCGCTCCAGCGCGCCGCTATCCACATTGCGAACCTTCAAATTCCACGAGCCGTCGCTGGCCCGTTTAATATCATCAACATTTTGTTTAAACTTAATATCGACTTTTTTCTTGCCTAGGTGGTCAAACAGTATACGCGTCAAAGAACCGAAATTGACGTCCGTCCCGGAGTCGATTTTGGTTGCCGCGATTGGCTTATTTGTAGCACGGTCCTTCATCATCAGCGGAATCCATTCCATCAGCTTGTTCGGGTCCTCAGAGTATTCCATTCCGTCAAACAGCGGGTTGCCCGAAAGCGCTTCGAAACGTTTCTTCAGAAAAGATACGTCCTGCTCGCCTTGCACAAAGCTCATATGCGGCACCGGCACAATAAAGTCGCGCGGATTGCGGATCAGCTTGCTGTTCACAAGGTAGGACCAGAACTGCTTGGAAACCTGAAACTCTTCGTTTACTTTAATCGCTTTGCTTATATCAATTGTTCCGTCCGGTTTTTTGGTTGTGTAGTTAAGCTCGCACAACGAAGAGTGTCCTGTTCCTGCGTTGTTCCATTCGTTTGAGCTCTCCTCGCCTGCCGCCCCGCGTCGCTCAAACACCTTAATGTCCCAACTCGGAACTAATTCTTTAAGCAGCGACCCCAAAGTCGCGCTCATGATGCCGGCTCCAATCAAGATCACGTCTGTTTTCGTTTGTTTGTTGCTCATTATTACCGTCCTTATCCCCTAAGATTTGCAGAAAGGATGCAGGCGCTCCTGCCTAAGCGCACAGCATGCCAGGACCTGGCCATGTCACACCCTTTTCTGGATCGAAAATCACCTTTTCCCTAGTGTATCATTAATTTATAGGTTATAGTATTGATCGATTTTTTTTATAGGGGAAGCCTCAATTAATTTTTTCCAGCGCTAGCTCGTTTAGAATCAACGTAGCGCAGGCCGACCTGGCCGATGCTCTGATAACGGAAATGGACCGCGTAATGATTTAGTTGACGTTGTAGCCGTTTATTTTTAAATGGGCATGAAAAATATCCTGCGAGGACGGGAGCTGCTCCTTGGCCGGCCAGCTGCTCTGGTTCCAGATTCCCGCTTGCTTCAAGGCTCTAGGACAATGAATGAAGCATTCCTCCGCATCCACGACGATGCCCAGCGCAGGAGCTTTGCCTTTGAACGTCAGCGCTTCCAATATAGGATGCCCCTGGATGACGTATGCTTGCCCGTTCACCCGCAGCACTTCCTCCATCCCCGGTATAATAAACAGCATGCCTACATGCGGATTAATCAAAATATTGCTCAGCGAATCTACCCGTCTATTGCCCGGGCGATCCGGTATAACCAGTTGCCCCGCCTCGGTTACATGGACGAAGCCGGGCTCGTCGCCACGCGGGGAAACATCGCATTGTCCTCGTTCGTTCGAGGTGGACAAAAACATCATCGGCGACTTTTGGATGTAAGCACGGGCTTGCTCGTCAATTAGCGCAATGCTTTTTTTAATGACGGCTTCATGCGGATTCCCTACCAGCTCTCTCAACTCTTCTATGGACTCGACCCGGTGCTCGCCAGCATCTAGTTTGTTCATATCTATCTCCTCACTAATGGAATGAATGCGCTCATCGATTAGCAGCTTAGAAGCCCAGTGGCTCCGCAAAAGGGGCAGCATACCCATCGATTAAGCCGTTAATGGAATCATAGCATAAATTGGACATTCACCACACCGCTGCGCCGGGAAAACCGTCTATTCTGCCTCATTCCGCGGAAGCGCTAGACAAGACGAAGTCACCATCGTGTTTGTTCAGCTCCGGTTTTCGTCAGCACGGCCCAGCGGGTTGCTGCCAAACTTAATCGCCTTCGTTTTCATTCAGCCTATCTCTGGCCTCCATCAGCGCGAAACCCAGCAAGTTGCTTCCTCGCCATTTGGCTGGTCCCGCCGCTTCTGCTTGCGCCTGATTCATGCCGATTCCCCAAATACGATCATAAGGACTGGCTTCCACGAGCACCCTTCTTCCAGTAGATGTCAAATAGCTGCCAAGCAACGGGTTTTGCATAAACTTGGCTATGCTTCCGCGTTTGACGATTTCATAACTGCGACTGTCCCATGCATCCTTGTCAAAGCCGCTTACAGAGCGGCCAAGCGCCTTCATTTCATGCGGATCTTCGGACTCCAGAATACGCTCCAAATTCGCGTTGTCGCCGAACATTCTTGCCTTCTCCGCCATAATATATTGCTCGGCGCATGTGTAGCTGACATCTCCCACCTGAAATGGGCTCATCCACCACTGGCTCAAGCAGCTTTTATCAATACTGCCGTCACTCGCAGGAGTATGTCCCCAAAAGTATAAAAAAGCAAGCTTTTTACCTGCGGAATGGGCCTTGCGCAGCTTTTCTACACTGTAAATCATCCTGATCCACTCCTTTCATACATTTACATTAATATTATCAACATGATAATAAGTATAGTATCAGCAGTTGAAAAATATGACAAGGGCTTCAGCTTAAAACTGTATCGGGCATCCACCTTCACCTATTATGAGGTTTTGTTGGACTATCGCAGAGATGAAACGCTGTTTGTATCCTCGTAAACGCTACAAGCTCGATATCTTTTTAAGAAGAATACCGAAATGCCGGGCGCTCAGGAGTGTAGCCACCAAGAAAAATGTTGAGTGCAGCTCATTTTAGACGTCAAAAGCAACGCTGGTTTGAAAAGTTACTGCAGATCGTCATTTTAGGCGCTCGGGAGCGAAATTGATTAAAAATGTTACTGTAGCTCGACATTTTAGGCGCTCAGGAGTGGAATTGATTAAAAAAGTTACTATTGATCGTCATTTTAGGCGCTCGGGAGCGAAGTTGGTTAAATATGTTACTGTAGCTCGGCATTTTAGGCACTCAGGAGCGAAGTTGGTTAAATATGTTACTGTAGCTCGACATTGAAGGCACCCAGGAGCGGAATTGATTAAAAATGTGACTGTAGCTCGACATTTTAGGCGCTCAGGAGCGAGGTTGGTTAAAAATGTGACTGTAGCTCGACATTTTAGGCGCTCAGGAGCGAAATTGATTAAAAATGTTACTGTAGCTCAACATTTTAGGCGCTCGGGAGCGAAGTTGGTTAAATATGTTACTGTAGCTCGGCATTTTAGGCACTCAGGAGCGAAGTTGGTTAAATATGTTACTGTAGCTCGACATTTTAGGCGCTCAGGAGTGGAATTGATTAAAAAAGTTACTATAGATCGTCATTTTAGGCGCTCGGGAGCGAAATTGATTAAAAATGTTACTGTAGCTCGACATTTTAGGCGCTCAGGAGCGGAATTGATTAAAAAAGTTACTATAGATCGTCATTTTAGGCGCTCAGGAGCGAAATTGATTAAAAATGTTACTGTAGCTCGACATTTTAGGCGCTCAGGAGCGAGGTTGGTTAAAAATGTTATTTTAGCTTCATGCAGCCATTCAGCCCACGGGTACAAAAAGAGAACCCCGTTCTCGATCAGACCCGGTAATCCGGAGTCTAGCGAGTATACAGGGTTCTCTCTTTAAGCTTGCCTCACTCGTGAGTCAAGGCAAACGTCTAGCCGCAGCTTTTGCGTCAATAGGCTGATCTTAACGGTTATTTATCATCCGGTGCAGCGAGGCAAGAACCTTGGCCGCCTCCGCTCTGGTTACGCTGCCTTTCGGATCAAAGGCGTTTGCGCCTTTACCCGCAAGAACGTCTGCTTGCTGAAGGGCCTTAACCGCATCGGCAGCCCAACCGCTAATGCTGCTTTGATCGGCAAATGTCGCTTCGCTGACCGACTTAGGCAGGGTATAGCCTGCATAATCGGCGAAACGCTTGAGCATCACGCTCATTTCCTCGCGGCTGATCGCCGCGTTCGGATTAAAGCGGTTGTTGCCGGAACCTTTTACAATGTCATGCTCGGCAGCCCAAGCCACATAAGGAACGTACCAGGCGCCCGCTTGAACATCGTCAAAACCGGAGACAGCGTCTGCCGTTGTATTGGCTCCTGCAATGCCTGCCAGCATTTTCGCGAATTCTGCTCTTGTAACGGAACGGTTAGGCGTAAATTGATTGCTTCCGCTGCCGTCAACCAATCCGCGAGCAGCGAGATAAGAAATATAGTCGGTGCCCCAATGGGTGGCTGTATCGCCAAAGCTGATTTTATTGTAGCCTACGGCATACTGGCTGAGATGGTCGGTCGTTGCCACAACCTTGCCGTTGTGATAGCCGGAGTTGGCGACAACGTTAGCTTTCCCGTTCGCATTGATGTAGTAGATAACGATGGCGCTTGTATCCTCGCCTTGGGCAGGCGTATAAGGAACAGCAAGCTGGACGGTTCCCCCATCAAAGCTTGACAGGTTCGCGGAACCGGATACCACTGTAATATCCAGCACTGGTCTCGCCCCTACCAGCGCTTTAGCTTCGGTAGAGAGCACACCTGCATCCCTTGTCGCCATTTTAATTTGAACAGTAGCGCCTTCTGCTTTTGCAATGGCATCCAGCGTTTTTTCGTCAAAAGTCAACGTGCCCCATTGAGTGACAACAACTGTCTCTTTTACACGGCTTCCAGCAAGACTGGATACGGCTGCTTTAGAGAGGGTAACGCCGATTGCAGAGGCTTTGTCAGCCGGTGCAACGTTCAACGTCAACGTTCCGCCCGACTGGGCTTGACCGATCAACGTTTGAATATGCGCATCATTAATGGTCGCTGTTGCATTTCCTTGCGAGTCAATCTGTGCAGTTACAGTAAGCGTGTTGGCAACGGGATCTATCGTTCCGTTATTAGCGCCTGTAGAAGGATTTGTATTGCCCGATCCCGACGTGTTGTCGGAGCCTGTCTTGGACGTAATCTGCAAACCGATAAAGCCCGATTGGTATACGACCTGCGCATTGTACTGGCCAGGCAAGCCTTCAATCTCAACGGCTGAGAACTGTCCGGTCCGCTGATTTGCGCCATGGCTAATCAGGGTAAGCGTGCCTGCAGCCGGAACATAGTTGTCCGCGAAGCTTACATGCAGCTTGCCGCTTGGCTTCACGGCTCCCTTCACTTCTAGCACATCGTTTGCGCTTGCCAGACTCAGCTCAAGCGTGCCTTCGGCGGACTGCGTAAAGTCGCCTCCGATGGTTACTTTGCCGGTTACGCTCTCTGCCAGCGTGCCGCCGTTGTTCGTCACGGCTCCGGCGCCAAACGCCGCCGCGGAGCCGCCTACCAACGTACCCGCCTTCAGCTCGGTTCCGCCGGCATACGTGTTGTCGCCCGCAAGCGTCAATTCGCCGCTTCCTTCTTTTGTCAGCTTGCCCGCGCCTGCGATGTTGTTCCGCCAGAGGTCCTTCGCATGGAAGCCGCCTTGGCTTGCGTCCATGACAACCGTAACATCGCTTTGGAAGGCGCCGTAGCCGTCCGCCGCTGCAAACAGGTTGAGGCGGCCCCAGCCCTCCGGATCATCCAGCACCGGATAACCCGATGCGATGGCGGTTGTCGCCAGCACCGCACGGCGCTGCTCGTCGCTCAAATACGGCTGACGCGTTTCCAGCAGCACCTCCGCGCCTTTCGGCACAGCGACAGGCTTGGTTGTGTCGTTGATTTGCGTAAACCCGAAGGTCAGACGCTCGGTGAACCGCTTTTTATTTTGCTCGTAGTCGGTGAACCGGTCTTCCGATGTGCCCGTTTCCTTCAATAGAACATCGTGCGCCTGATCGTAGGCCGCTTGCTTCAGCTCGGCATTGTCCGGGTCGGCCAACGCTGCCGCCGCCAGCGCCGTCGCCATTACGCGGCCTCCGATGACGTCAAGCGGAGAGTGCATGCCCGCCACAATACGGCTGTTCCCCATCTCCGAGGCGCGTGTCATCAGCTCCTGGAACCGCTCCGGCACCGCATAAGCCAGCGCATAGGAGGCAAGGAACGATGCGTTCGTATGCCCGCTCGGGAAACCGCCGTCCGTGGCCGGCGTCGCGCTGATAGCAGGCACCAGCGTGGGAACGATAAGCGACGTATCCTCCGCCCAGCGATAAGGACGCATGTAGCTGTAAAAATTTTTCGCCGGCGTCGTCGACGCGTAATTGCCGCGCAGCGCGCCGATCAGGTCGACCATTTTGCCCAGCTCGGAGCTCGAGTCGCCCGCTTTGTTGGCTCCATTGCCGTCATTGTATTTCACGCTTGTAGCGTCAGCCGGAATGCTTGTAATCGTCGTGTACGTGCCCGATTTCTCGCGATACACGTCCGCCAGCGCGCCAAGGCCCTCGGTAGCGCCATAGGACTGGTTTCTGCGATCATCGTAGTACGCTCTGATTTCATCCGCTTCTGTGCGCGTTTTGGACAGATTGGCTACATAGTCGATGTTGTAGTTCAGAACGTCTGCGTTCAGCTTCGTTCCGTTATTCCACTCGGTGCCCGGCGTCCACAGCTCCAAGAAGCCGGACAGCATGCCAATCGTCGGATTCGACGCTACGCTCAAATTCCCCGAGTTGTTGTTTTTATAGCTGTCTACAAAATGTCCCCATGCCGGCGCTGTCGGCACTTCAATAGAGGGAACGGCAGGAGCTGCCATAACCGCATGACCTGCTACGGTATTGGAAAGCAGCGTCAATCCCAACGCGACAGAAACTAGTTTTTTTGTTGATTTGGTTTTCAAATCGATTCTACTCCTATCTAATTAGTTTGCTAATCGATGCCAAATACCACAAATGGCCAAGACCTCCAAACGATCCTCCAGCTTGTCCGCAAGTATCTTCTTCGCATCATCCTCTCGCCAATTAAGCGTGAATATGGATCGATTTCAACGTAGCATCGGCACGCACTGCCGTTCAATATAACAATTTCCTCATAGTATAAGAATGGTATTCTCTTCGCCAAATCCAGCATTTTGGAGCGGTTTTTTTCGTATTCCGGCAACTATGAAAGCGTTTTTAAAAATAGGGCGTAATACGCTTTTTAAGATGGGCCTGCTCATGTTAAGATTTGATTAATGTGTATAAGTCCGTCCCTTGTGTGTTGTATAATCTAGGCGGTGGGGGGGAGTTAAGCGTGAAAAAGGGGAACTCGGTATTTGCTAATTTGGCCGTTTCATATGCAGCTATCGTGCTGATTATCGTGCTCTTGCTCTGCTCTGTTTTCTATATCTATTTCTCAAACAACTACAAAGAGGAGCTGCGCAACAAAAACCAGCTGCTTCTGGAGAATACAGCCAAAACGATTGAAACGTCGGTTCTGCAGCGGGTCCGGCAGGTGTATCTGGATCTTTCCGTCGATAGAACGGCGGATATTCGCTTATTTGCCGACTCTTCCTATCAAGACAAGCTTAGCAGGACAGTCGATTTGCAGGCGCTGCTCAAGTCGGAGGTCAACAGCAACTCGGATATTGTACAGGCTGTGCACCTTTATTACCCCGAAACCAATATCATGCTTTCATCGCTATATGGACTAAAATTTAATGCCAGTCAGGATGACGGCGCGTTATTTCTGGCAGACTGGGTCGAATCGATGCGAAGCGCCAAGCAGAGCAGCCTCTGGACGCCGACGAGGCAGATTCCCAATGATATTTTCTCCAGCATCCCGGACAAAAGCGGCAGCGCATTGATCACTTACGCACATACCTATCCCTTTAGAGGCTCCGGCGAGAGCAGCGATCTGATCATTGCCATTGATGTGAAGGAAAGCGCCATTAGCAGCGTGCTCGAGACGATGATGCAGGGGCAGCATGCCAACACGTTTATTCTGGATGAATCGGGGAGCATGATCAGCCGATCGGTTAAAAGCGGCCCCGCACTGCGAAATCCGTATGATGCGGCCACAACCGGTGAACTGCTGTCCGAGGCGACCAACGACGGCGGCAGCTATGAGAAAACGCTGAATCTTTCTTCTCATGTCGTGTCCTATCACACAGTCCCGCTGACAGGCTGGAAACTGTACAGCACCGTTCCATCCGATATTTTTTATAAAAAGCTATTTATGGTGCAAAAGCTGGTGCTTGGCATTTGTTTGCTTGCCATTGTAATCGGGATGGTCCTGTCGGGACTGTTCGCCAAAGCCCATTACAGCCCGATCAAACGGCTTGCTGGCAGAGCCAAGGGCTTGCCGGAGCACGCGCACGGCCAGTTGGTCAATGAATACCGCATGATTGATACCGCCTTCGATCGGCTCAATGATATAGTCAGCAGTCTGGAGGAAACGCTCGAGGCGAACAGTCCCGCCATCAGGCGCAATGCGCTAATGAAAATGCTCCAACACAGCTACTCACGCGAGCAACTGGCAAAGGAGCTGAACATACTGGGCATTTCTCGCGACTATCGCTATTTTAGCTGTGCAATCATTCATTCACGCGAGGCTCACGCACGTTTAAGCTCGAGAAGCAAGCCGTATGCGGCCAGCTCCATGATGGCGAGACTAGAGGCAGCATGCGGGACAACAAGCCGCGGCATTGCCGCAGAGCTGCCAGACAAGAAGGTGGTTGTCCTGATTTGCTCGTCCGAGCCGGACGATACGCTTCTGGAGCAGCTTGCCCATGCAATCATGTTGGAGGACGAACAGCAGCTTGCGCTGGATGATCAAATGTCATGGGGCGCATGGGTGGAGGACATCAGCGAGGTTCATACAAGCTTTCAGGAAGCTCAGACTTTGATTAAATACGGCTACTTCCTGCCGGATGCGGCTGTTCTGAGGGATCGGGGGCTGCTGCAGCGCGAGAGCAGCGGCGAGGAAATTCCCCAATCCATGCTCGCCAGATTCAAAGAGAAACTGCATGCCAGGCAGCTTGATGATATTGTTGCGGCAGTCGATCAATTGGTGGCGGCGATGCGGGAAGGAACCTACTCAGCCAGCTATTGTCATTTTATCCTGTCGAACGCCGTTTTCATTTATTCCGATTATTTAAAAAGCGTTCGATATCAGCATCCCGTTCAAGGAAATTTGGATGTCTATCACCAGTATAACGATACGTTTCATATTGAGCATTTCCGGGCGTGGCTGATCGCTTCGATCTCAGACTGCATCGCTCATATGGAGAAGCGGAACAGCGACAGGGCCAGCTCCAGCATTGATTCCGTCAAGCAATATATCCGCGATCATTTGGCCGATGATCTGTCTCTCGAAACGGTAGCGGCTCAAGTGTTTATCAGCCCCAAATATTTAAGCAAGCTTTTTAAAGAAGAAAACGGCGTTACCTACACCGAATACGTCACCAGTCAGCGTATGGAGAAAGCACGATTGCTGATCGAAAGCAATGATATGACGGTCGAACAGGTTGCAGCCATGGTCGGCTACGGCACAGCGGCATATTTTATCAAGAAATTCAAGGAAATGTACGGCTGCACGCCGAGAAATTATTTGCGAAATACGGTTAACCAAGCGTAGCCCCGGCAGCCGGCGCGTACGGGATACTGGTTAAGGAAGGATACGGAATGGAGACGAAGCAATTATGGCGGCTAACGGCCTTGCTTGGCGTTCTATGGTTAGTCCTCTGCGGCTGTGAGATACGCTCCGAGCAGCCGTCCCACGCCGGAGAACAGCAAGCTCTGACAGCCGCAGGCACCTCGCGCTACTCGATTTCCTGGACGATGCATCTGAATCTGCCCGTACCCGAGAACGCGGAAATGGTCCGGTATATCGAGGATAAATTTAATGTCGATTTAGACATCTGGAATTTGGAGAACAACCGCTACGAGGCGCTTCTCGACATGAAGCTGGCGCAAGGCGCCATTCCGGACCTGTTCAGAATCAGGCAGCCGCAGGATTTGCTTAAATATGAGCGGCAAGGGCTGCTCGCCGAAATTCCGGAGGCGATGCTCGAGCAATATGCGCCCAATCTGGTAAATGCCATTAGAGAGCATGCGCCGGATGATTTGGAATACGGCAAAATAGACGGCAAGTATTATGGCATACCTGTCGTGAATCCGACGAACATTTACCGCATTCCTGTCGTCTACCGTCAGGACTGGCTTGACCGTCTCGGTCTGAACGTGCCCGATACACTCGATGATTTCGAGAAGGTCATCTACGCCTTCACCAATGACGATCCTGACGGCAACGGGGTCAAGGACACGTATGGCCTATCGAGTGAAGGCATGAATATCGTCTTCGGCTCCTTCGGTCAAATCGTATTTGCCGACCAAATCTATTTCGGAGAGAAGGATGGGAGCCTTGCAATCGGCGCGCTGCAGCCCGAGATGAAGGAGGCCTTGGGATATCTTCGCAAATGGTACAAGGATGGCGTTATTGATCCGGAATTTATTACGGGGGAGAACAAAGGCGGCTACAAGCATTTGTCCCATGCTTTCATCAACGGCCGGATCGGCATGACCTCCATGGGCAATTATTATCACTGGATTCAGAAGGGCGATTATTTCACCTATGACGAGGAGGATCATACGAGCGGAAAAGACGTTCCCGTGGAAGCCTCCTTCAATGCAAAGGAATTAACGGCCAAAAACCCAAGCGCCCGAATCGCATTCGGCCGCCCCTTCAGCGGTCCGGAAGGCAAACGGGGCTCCAAAGCCTACGATTTGCTGATGAGCTTCACCGCCATCGGCGCCAATGCGGTAAAGGAGCCAGGCAAGCTGGAAAAAATTCTGCAAATCCTTGACTATGTCAGCGCCAATCCCGATCTGGACGAGTCCACCGCCATGAAATACGGCAAGCAAGGAAAGCATTGGGAGTGGGCCGGCCTATCCAAAGAGGATGTTGTCGTGCTTCCTCCCTATGACAGAATGTTCAGCTATCAGAATATGATTGGCGCCAATTTGGGGATGACGGTCCCACTAATTCCGACAGAACGACGGGAGCAGTGGGCAGCGACACTGGGTCTGGACCAGGACGGCATCTATAATGCGCTAGCCGTTGCCACGCCCTCCTTGACCAAAAACGCCCAGGAGCTGATCAAGCTAAAAAATAAAGCTTACATTGCCTTTATCACAGGCGAACGGCCTCTGGATGAATTTGATGCTTTCGTTCAGGAGTTTTTAAAAGCAGGCGGCAGTCAGGTACTGCAGGAGGCAGACGACTGGTATCGCCAGCATTCCGTCCAATAAGACTTCTATAAAATCAGCCTTTCCGGCAGACGCGCCGGGAAGGCTTTTTTCTATGATGGCTTGTCGCGGCGAATGCTCCGCTTCCTCTTTCTACTATGCGCTTTGGCGAAATCTTGACCGTGTCTGGAGAAGCTGCCGATAAGCGTAATCTATATTACCGTGGAGATCGTATCTGCAGCGTTACGGCTTGGCTACATATTCGACGGATTGCATATGAGTTTTGGTTAAATCAATGACTTCCTGGATAAACTCTTCTTGGGAAGCCGCAAAACCGGTTTGAATCCAGTGAAGGATAATCCCATAGAAGCCGTACGCAGTATAACGTTTGAAATAATCCATATTGACAGGCATTCGGTTTATCGTCTCGAACTTGAATTGCTGTTGATAAATGCGCAGAATGGTTTGCGGAAATTCCGTGTGCAGCCGTGGCAATGTATCATCGTACTTAATGAGCTCAAAAAATTCACGTTGCTCGTAAATGTAGGAGACGATACGAAAGGATGCGGCAGCCAGCTTGGCGGTTGACACCTTTTGTCCCGGCACGTATGGGGCTCCGACAGAGCTTTCCAGTCCGTTCAACACGGACGCAAGCAGCCATTCCGACAGCTCTATTTTATCCTTATAGTGAACATAGAAGGTGCTGCGATTATAAGCGGCCGTGTCGACAATATCCTTTACGGTAACCGCGTGGTATCCCTTTTCTTTTATCAGCTTGATAAAGGCGGAAGCCAAATGCGTCTGTGTCCGGTGCTGCCGCTGAGTTGGCGTGGATTGGTCCTTGCTCATTATCATGATCTCCCCCAAGTTAGACAATTGCGCCGAAAGTGTCTATGAATTGAACAGTCAGCTAAATGTTGATGATAGGTTAGCCTTACGCAAAGATGTAAAATTAGCTTGTGTGCGATTGATCACACTTATGCGCTTACATGATCAAGGTCTGAACGATATTATTGTACTGGAGGACATGGATATGGGTAAACTGCAAAACAAAGTAGCTGTTATTACTGGAGGAGCATCGGGCATCGGTGCGGCAACTGCCAGATTGTTCGCGGCCGAAGGGGCCAAAATCGTAATCGTCGACTTAAACGAGGAAAAAGGGAAAGCCTTCGAAAACGAGCTGACTTCGCAGCAGGCGGAAGCGTTGTTTATTAAAGCCAATATTACCGACGAAGCGGAAGTCGCCAAACTCTTTCAACAAACTATCGAAGCCTTCGGAGCGGTGGACATCGTCTTTAACAACGCCGGCATAGGCCATGTTCAGCCTTCGCATGAATTGGAATACTCCGAGTGGCGCAACACGGTCAATGTCGACCTTGACGGCGTCTTTCTCGTCGCACGCGAAGCGATTCGCGAAATGCTGAAAGCCGGCGGAGGCACAATCGTCAATACAGCCTCGATGTACGGTTGGGTAGGCTCGCCCGGCTCGGCTGCCTATAACGCTGCCAAAGGAGGCGTAGTCAACCTGACCCGTTCGCTTGCGCTCGAATACGCAGAGCATCATATTCGGGTAAACGCGCTTTGCCCGGGCTTTATCGATACGCCGATCATTCCGGAGGAAAGCAAGCAAGCGCTGGCTGCAGCGACCCCGCTCAAGCGTCTCGGCCTGCCGGAGGAGATGGCGAAAGCCGTTCTGTTCCTTGCCAGCGAAGACTCTTCCTTCATGACCGGGAACAGCCTTATCGTAGATGGCGGTTATACCGCTCAATAAAGATGCAAACCAAATGAAACGAAGGGTCATCGAGGCGAAGCTTCGATGGCCCTTCGTACTATCAAGGCGTCATTCGGGGGCTACTGCACGCTTGCTGCCGCTGCAATCAACCTTTCTTTTGACATACTTGCAGAATCGGACTCCACATAAAACACGACGGTATCACCGCTATTCTCTTCCACCCACATAATGTTCTGAAGCACGGCGCTTTCGCCGTACAACGATTGCGTGTTTTTGGTAAAATGGGCTTTCCGTCCATTCAAATCGATTTCTTCGTAGACAGTGGAGGGCGCGGTCAAGCCTTCTACTTTAATGGATGTATCGCCAACAATCTCCCATGTCAAATAGATGCTCTCGCCGTCAGCATTACGATAAAGGGAGGAATATGGTGAAACCGCTCCATCTTTGGGCACGTCCGATAAACGCCATAATAACTCCTGTCCGCCCGATTGCTTATATTCCTCTTTCATATCCTTTAATAAATCGAGCGCATCCAGCCCCATAACGAAATGGAAGGGACTGTTGGTAGTCCCGCCTGCAAAGGAATACTCGCCCTCCAGCAAAGAATCCGGGAGAGTCTCCGCCACTCCCTGCTGCTCCAGCAGCCCTCTCCATTGCTGCACATCGGATACAAACTCGGAATTTGTGACTCCTATCGCCAGCGGAATTCCCTTGAATTTGGCAAATAGCTCAGGAAGATAGACGACTGCCGTTTCCCCTGGCGCAAGCTGTGATTGGACAGCTGCAAGGGAGGCGCGGGCGCTGCTCAGTGCATTCGAATCGAGATCAATCGCTTGGCTAGACTGAAAGCGAACGGAATACTTTCCTTGCGAATCCGCGAACAGAAATTTGGTGCCCGCATAGCCGAAGCCGCATATAAGCGCTACGACCATAGCAACAATTACAGCCTTTGGAAAACTCCATTTTTTCTTCATATGCCTGTTTCCCCTTTTATCCACCCTCACCCTTCTGTATTCCGCCGCAATTCGGATATCCAGCGAAGGGGGACATTCGAGTGCGGAGTCATTGCGCTTGAACGCTTCAGCTAATTCGCGCTCAATAGACATAGCCTTTCCTCTCCTTTTCGCCGTGCATAGCTTCGAATCGACGGCGCAATTTTTTCAGAGCATGATGGTGTCTCGATTTGACCGTGCCTAGTGGAACGCCCAGCAATGATGCAATTTCTTCGAGCGAGCAGTCCTGATAATAGCGTAGAACGATAATTTCTCTGGCCTTATCAGGGAGCGTTCTGAGTAGCGGCAGAAGCTCTATTTGATCCCCGATGGCCGATAACCGCGCTTCCGCCTTCATGTCGAACGCTTCTCCTGTCGAAGCCTTCAATCTCTCCGTAATTCGAAAAAGCCGCCAGCTCCTTCTTTTCCAATTTCGCACCTGCCTGACGATTAATCCATTAAACCATGCCTTAAATGACTGCTCCGGGCGGTAGTTATCGGAGCATCTCAACAATTCAATGTATACCTCGCTCATGATGTCGCCTACGTCTTCCTCTCGCGGAGAGAGATAGCTGATCAGTTTGTAGGCATGCTCGCGCGTCGCGCCGTAAACTATTCGAAAAGCTTCTTCATCACCATGGCTCATCCGGATAAGCCATAGGCTCCAATCAATATCCTTCATAGGACCGGCCTCCATTCAGGTGTTACACTAACTATTGGCTCGTTTTCCGCAAAAGGTTCAACTTATCGCTTCAGTCCCTATTGCATGTCCAGTATGCTTTCACTCAAGCTTCTACTGGCGCCTAACTCGTCTTCCAGGTGTCGGCTTCTTTTATTCGCAAGGTTTGTTCTCATGATTTGCAAATAAACAAGGCCGCCAGGACAGCATCCTGACGGCCTCGAAGCAATGATGATTACTTTAGCATTTGAAACACTTGCTCAACGTCCTTGTCTCCGCGACCGGACAGGTTGATGATGAGAATTTGATTCTCATCCATTGTCGGCGCCAGCTTCTTGGCGTGTGCCACCGCATGCGCGCTCTCCAGAGCGGGAATGATGCCTTCTGTACGGGACAGCTCCTGGAAAGCGGCCAGAACCTCCTCATTGGTTACGGTCGCATATTCAGCCCGCCCTGTCACCTTCAAATGGCTGTGCTCGGGTCCAATTCCCGGGTAATCGAGTCCTGCGGCAATCGAATAGGTCTTCTGAGGCTGGCCCTCTTCATCCAGCAGAACCAGACACTTGAAGCCGTGAATGATGCTAGGAACGCCCTCGGTTAAGGTCGGCGCTTTATCCGGCTCCACGCCGATCAAACGAACGCTTGGCTCATCGATGTAGTGGGCAAAGGCGCCAATGGCGTTGCTGCCGCCGCCCGCGCAGGCCACGATCGCATCCGGCAAGCGGCCTTCCTTCTCCAGAATCTGCTGCTTCGACTCCTCGCTGATTACCGCCTGGAAATGCTTCACCATAGTCGGGAACGGATGCGGGCCTACCGCAGAGCCAAGCAGGTAAAATGTATTTTTATAATTTCGGACCAGATCGCCGAGCGCTTCGTCTACCGCGTCTTTTAAGCGCCCCTGTCCTTTATCGACAGGAATCACCGTTGCTCCGAGCAGCTCCATGCGAAACACGTTAAGCGCCTGACGACGCGTATCTTCAGCGCCCATGTATATGACGCATTCCATATCAAACATCGCACAGGCCGTAGCCGTCGCCACACCATGCTGACCGGCGCCTGTTTCGGCTATAATTCGTTTGGCTCCCATCCGCTTGGCAAGCAAAATTTGACCGATAGCGTTGTTAATTTTATGCGCGCCCGTATGATTCAGGTCCTCGCGCTTCAAGTAGATTTTGGCGCCTCCCCAAGCTTTGGTAAGCCTTTCCGCAAAGGTTAGCGGGCTCTTGCGGCCAACGTATTCCCGCAGATAGTAGCTTAGCTCTTCCTTAAACTCAGGGTCATCCCGAAATTTATAAAATTGCTCGCTTAAATAGTTCAGCACTTCCTGCAATTCCGGGGGAACGAAGCTTCCTCCAAATTCCCCGAAGTACCCCTCTTGCTGCAATTGTTGGTCCATACGTAAGCGCCTCCATTAGTGGAAATGGTCATCTTTCCCTATTATTTTAACACAAATATCCGCTTCGTCACTCCCTGTATCTTCCGTCTAAATATGATGCTGAGCCTGTTTTCGATTTTTTGCCAACGAACTAATACTACTTAGTAATACTTTGAATGACTAGGTATTCCAGTCCTCGCATTCCAATCCTCCGTTCTTGCATAGTGGCTCTCGCATTTAAAGAAGAAGATAAAGACAAGCAAAAGACCGGAGGCATGCCTCCGGCCGAGATAGCGAGTTGAATATGGACGATTACTTAATGACAACGTACTCCAGATTCACCAGCTTGGCGTACGTTACGATTTGGTCGGTCGTCAGGTTCAGGGACACTACTGTATGGTGGCCGCCGCCATTTTCGATCCAAGCTTTAACGCCATCCTGGAAGTTCGGCTTCACGCTCCACAGTACGCGAGCCACCGGAAGCTTAGGAGCCGGAACCGTCGGCTCAAACGCGGAAACCTCGTTGATCAGCAGCTTGTAGTGCGTGCCGAAGTCAGCCATGGACACAACGACGCCTTCGCCGGCTTTGCCGTCGAATACCAGGCGCGCCGGGTCTTCACGGTCGCCGATACCCAGCGGGGATACGATAATTTTAGGTTTGTTGCTTGCCAAGGTCGGATCTACTTCAAGCATATGGGACTGAAGAATCGCCTCTTGGCCAATAGCCATCTCGTAGGTGTAATCCTCCATAAAGCCTGTGTTCTGGTTGTGGCTCATCACTTTCAGCAAGCGGTCAAGCGCCGCCGTCTTCCAGTCGCCCTCGCCTGCAAAACCATAGCCTTGCGCCATCAGACGTTGAACGGCAAGACCCGGAAGCTGCTTCATGCCATGCAAATCTTCAAAGTTCGTAGTGAAGGCATTGTAGCCGCGCTCATCGAAGAAACGTTTCATAGCGATTTCATAGCTCGCTTGAACTCGCACGCTGGCTTCCCACGATTCTTTGCTGCTCGTGCCGTAATCGAATTCGTACAGCTCGGCGTATTGACCCATCAGATCGTCGATTTCCTGCTCAGTAACAGCGTTCACGTATTGCACAAGGTCGCCGATGCCGAAGTAGTCTACCGTCCATCCAAATTGGATTTGAGCTTCAACCTTGTCGCCGTCCGTTACGCCTACATTGCGCATGTTGTCGCCGAAACGGGCAACCTTGATTTTAAAGCTTTCATTGTAAGCAACCGCAACATCCATCCAGTCTGCAATTTGCTGCTGCACTTCCTGGCGTTCCCAGTAGCCTACAACGATTTTATTTTGTTTGTTCAGGCGGGCATTGATGAAGCCGTATTCGCGATCGCCGTGTGCGGCTTGGTTGAGGTTCATAAAGTCCATATCGATCGTAGCCCAAGGAATGCTCTCGTTGTATTGGGTCGCCAGGTGAAGCAAAGGCTTCTGAAGCAGCTTTGTCCCGCGAATCCACATTTTTGCTGGCGAGAAGGTGTGCATCCAAGTGATGACGCCTGCCACTTCGTCGCGGTAGTTAATTTCTTTCATAATGCTTGTGATTGTATCGGCGCTAACGGCCAGATCCTGCAGTACAAGCGGATACGGCAGTAAACCGCTATTATTCAAAGCGTCCGTCATCTTCTGCGCGTGCGCTTTAACCTCGGCCAGCGCCTCTTCCCCGTACAGATGCTGTGAACCTACGACAAACCAAAACTGTTTTGCTGCTGTTGCTGTCATCCAGATCAACCTCTTTCTTCATTTAGTAGTTGGTAAATTAGTTCCTGCCGTTTTCCAGCAGATGATCTACAGCGGCCTGTTCAATGGCCAAACCGCTCCGATAGCGTTCAATAAACACCTCGAAGCCTTTCACATCCGACTCAACCGGTGAAATTCCCTGTCCTTCGACATCTTTAAATACTTTTTGCTCGAGGAAATCGTCCAGACGCTCCTCCTGATCCTTGTTAATCATATAGGAAGCCAACAGCGCCATTCCCCATGCTCCGCCTTCGCCCGCGGTGGACATAACCGTAATCGGAACATTCATTGCGGCGGCAACGATGCGCTGCCCAACGACAGGAGTTTTGAACAAGCCGCCGTGCGCCAAAATACTGTCAATGGCCACCTGCTCATTTTCGGTCAAAATGTCCATGCCGAGCTTCAGCGCTCCAAATGCGGTGAACAAATGCGTTCTCATAAAGTTTGCAAGGTTGAAATTGCTTTCAGGCGAGCGAACGAACAAAGGACGGCCTTTGTCGATTCCCGTAATATTTTCGCCCGATAAATAGCCGTAGCTGAGCAAGCCGCCGCCATCCGGGTCGGCCTCCAATGCCTTATTCAGCAGCACGCTGAACAGCTTCCCGCTATCCGCCTCATAACCCATAGCCGCGGAAAATTCGCGGAACAGACCCATCCAGGCGTTAAGATCGCTGGAGCAGTTGTTGGCATGAACCATGCCGACCGGACTGCCATCCGGCGTCGTGACCATATCAATCTCCGGATAAACCTTGGAGAGCTCCTTCTCCAGAACAATCATTGCAAATACCGAGGTGCCCACGGAAATGTTCCCGGTACGCTTCCTCACGCTATTCGTCGCAACCATTCCTGTTCCGGCATCGCCTTCCGGAGGACATAGCGGAATACCCGCCTGCAGCTCCCCTGACGGATCGAGAATGCTTGCTCCCGCCTCCGACAACGTTCCCGCAGACTCTCCCGCAAGGTAAACTTTCGGCAGAAGCTCCTCAAGCTTCAACGAATAGCCGCTTGCTGCGATCAATTCATTAAATTGCTTAACCATCGACGAGTGATAATTATGCGTGGTTTCATCGATAGGAAAAATGCCGGAGGCGTCCCCGATGCCAATCGCTTTCACGCCGGTCAACAGCCAGTGAATATATCCGGCCAGCGTCGTCACAAAATCGATGCGGGGCACATGCTCCTCCTTGTTCAAGATCGCTTGATACAAGTGGGCTATGCTCCAGCGTTCAGGAATATTAAATTGGAACTTGTCCGTTAATTCCCTTGCCGCCGCGCCCGTCGTTGCATTGCGCCACGTCCGGAACGGTACGAGCAGCTCTCCGGCGCTATCAAAAGCCATGTAGCCGTGCATCATAGCCGAAAACCCGATTGAACCTACCGTACGCAAGGAAACTCCGTATTTCTGGAGCACCTCCTCCTTCATTTCACGGTAAGCGGTTTGCAGCCCTGCAAGAATAATCTCCAGGTTGTATGTCCAATATCCGTCTTTTAATTCATTTTCCCATTCATAGCTTCCCGATGCGATCGTCTCAAATCGTTGATCGATCAGAACCGCCTTGATCCGGGTCGAGCCAAACTCAATGCCGAGGGAGGTTTCTCCCTTCGTAATCGCTTCTTTCCAATCTACATGACTCATAATCACGTATGTCCCCTCTCTATCCACGGTTTATAACCGGCAGGATGACCCATTAAATGAGTATGACAAAACCGATAGCAGAACTATTCTATTTCCATAATCGTTTCTTCTAAATGAACGCTTTGGCCCAGCGAGAGAACCGTACCCCCCGAGATAAAAGAAGGCGCTTACCCTTGCTGACAGCCTTAGTATATTTTTTGTACGTACATTTGTCAATAAGATGTATCAGTTATACTTACAAAAGACCTATTTGCATCGGACTTCCGCTTCATCCATCATTTCTTTGTCGTTTATCACGTTTACAAATCATTAAACTGAAGGTGAAATTGCCCTGTTATAAGGATAAACGAACACTGCATTTTCATTCCGCGCAAATCATGTTAGAATGTGTACGTACAACTTTCTGAACAACAATGAAAGAAGTGGATTTTATGAAGCCTAAGTATCAGGTCATCATTGATGATATAAAAAGCCATATTTTGTCCGGAACCTATAAAGTAAGCGAGCAAATTCCTACGGAGTCGGCCCTGCAGGAAAGCTACGGGGTCAGCCGCCAGACGGTTCGAAAGGCGATTTTGGAATTATCGAATGAAGGGTTTTTGCGAAGCGAAAAAGGGTCCGGGACATATGTCAGCAACCAATACAGGACCAGATCGGGCGGCAACGCCATGAAAAAAACGATTGGCGTCATTACCACCTACATTTCGGACTATATTTTCCCCTCCATTATTCGCGGTATTGAAAGCCGTTTGAATGAAGACAACTATTCCCTGCTGCTGGCAAGCACCAACAACGATATTATGCAGGAGAAAAAAGCGCTCGAAATGATGCTGTCTTTTGGCGTGGACGGATTGATTATTGAACCAACCAAAAGCAATATTTACAATCCGAATATCGCCTACTACCTGTCCTTTAAGGAGCAGGAGGTTCCATTCGCCATGATTAACGCCTACTACGAAGAGCTGGAGGTGCCGTTCTTTTGTCTCGATGATGTGCAGTCGAGCTATCTCGCGACCCGGGAGCTGATTGCCAAAGGACATACGCAGATCGGCATTATTGCCAAAATGGATGATTTGCAGGGAAAGCTTCGAATGAAAGGATATATCAAAGCGCTTGGAGAAGCCAAATTGCGGTTTCGCCCGGAGCAGGTACTCTCTTTCGATACGGCGGCCAAGCCGAGTCTGTCTGACAATCTGGAAGCATTTCTGGACGAAAATAGGGATGAAATGACGGCTCTTGTCTGCTACAACGATGAAGTCGGTCTCGAGGTCGTCCACGTCTGCAAAAAGCTAGACATTTCAATTCCGGACGAGCTGTCGATTATTGGCCAAGACAACTCGTATATCGCCAAAAACGCCAACATTAAACTGACTACGCTGACGCATCCCCAAGAGCAAATGGGCCGCGATGCCGCCGATTGGGTGATCAAGCAGCTGCAAGGAAAAAAAGACCTGCCCGCCAGCACCTACTACCAGCCTGTGCTGATTGACGGCGAAACGGTAAAAGAGCTGGAGATTGAATAATTTGAATACAAATAAGCAGAACTGTTCGCTCGCGAACAGCTCTGCTTATTTGCCATATCTATTGCTTCCAAGCTGCCTGACGGCGGTTCATCGCTTACTTCCAGATTTCCTCGGCCATTTCTTTAATGAAGGCCAGCTTGCGCCACTGCTGCTCCTCTGTCAGGTGATTGCCCTCCTCCGTCGAAGCGAAGCCGCATTGCGGACTCAAGCAAATCCGGTTTAAATCAACGTATTGCTTGGCTTCTTCAATACGCTTCAAGATCTCTTCCTTGCTTTCAAGCTCGCCAAATTTGGAGGAGAACAGGCCGAGCACCACCTGCTGGTCATCCTTCAGGAAACGAAGCGGCTTGAAATCGCCTGCCCGCTCCGTATCAAACTCCAGATAATAACCGGAGTAGTTATCAATCCCCAACAGAGTTTGAGCGACGGGCTCGTAGCCCCCGCCAACCCCTGCATATGTCGAAACATAATTGCCGCGGCATACATGGGTCGTAACGACGAGATCGTCCGGCAGACCCGCTACAACCTCTCCGTTCAATTTCGCAAGCTCATCCGCATATTCGGTTACATTGACGCCGATCTGCGCCATAAAGGCCATAAATTGCTCGTCGCAGAGCGCTCCCCACGTACAATCGTCAATTTGAATGCTGCGGCAGCCCGCTTCGTAGAAAGCAAGAATCGATGTCCTGTACGCTTGAGCGATGTCTGCAACAAGCTCTTCCCGGTTCGGATAAATAGCCCGCGTGCTTTCCTTGTTTTCCGCCCGATCCAACTCGAACAGAAACTGCGCGGCGGCGGGAATGGATTGACGCGCTACAGCGTCGTCGCCGGCAATATCCTGTAAAAATACATAATGCGATTCAAAAGGATGACGGCTGCAGCTTATTTTGCCGGTCAGACGGGCTGTCTCCGGTCTGGATTGGGCGCCGTTAAACTGATAGCCCTGATCAATAATGGTCCGCTCTACGCCGTCAAAGCCCCAGAAGTAGTCCAGATGCCACCAGGAGCGACGAAACTCTCCGTCGGTTACAGCCTTCAAGCCGACCTCTTTTTGTTTCTGCACAAGCTTGACGATTTCGGCATTCTCGACTTCCTTCAGCTGCTCTGCCGTCCATTCGCCATTTTGAAACTTTAGTCGGGCATCCTTCAGTACGCCCGGGCGCAGGAAGCTGCCAACAATATCATATCGGAAAGGAGTAACGGCTCGTTGTTTAGGCTCGGTTTGTGTGCTCATTGGTTAGTCTCCTCGTCTCATAAGTTTAAAACCAATATAGCATACCCGGTTGGTTATACGGTTCTACCAATGACTAATAGCCGGCTATAGCTATTGGCTATAACCGGCTATCCGTGTATATGACATGGTTTGGCTCCTGTATGACGTGATCCCGCCCGCCCACTTCCTGTTGCCAGCTGGAAAGTCGATCATATGCCCGCTAACGGTGTCGTCGGCTTCACCATTCGGCTCCCTACTGATGGCGCTTAGCGCGTTCAATGGCTTGCACCCGGTTGGAGACTCCCAACTTGCGGTAAATATTCTTCATATGGAACTTGACCGTATCAAGTGTAATATTCAGTCGGGAAGCTATCTCCTTATACATCATGCCTTCTCCCAGATATGCAAGCACCTTGGCTTCCTGTTCGGTCAGAGCCTTATTGGAATGGGAGCCGCAGGAGTGGTCACCGTCGGCAGCTTCAAGCAGTTTACGGATATAGGGCAGGGGTGCCACCACCGGATTCATAGCCTGTTGCTGATCCAGCGCAAGCTCTCTGAGCATCGCGACCATTAACGGACCTTCATCGAGGAAGCTGCGGATATAGCCGGCCTGCTCCGACAGCCGCAAGGCTATCCCTAAGGGCGCCAACGCCTCTTCGGGACGGGGCGATTGCCTGAGCACCATACTTTGCACAATCTTCAGCCTGATTCTGCCTCTGAGACGGTTTTCCTCATCCGCTATATGCTCTAACTTCCCGAGCAAGTGCTGCGCCTCCTCAACCCGGTTGTTCGCGGCGAGAATTCTGACCATAATCAGGTATTCTTCAAAAGTCCGCGACGTAACCTCGTCCATATGCGACAATCCGCTCGGCTCCAGCCAAGCATACGCCTGCTCAGGCTTTCCTTGACTTAAAAGCAGGAGAGCCTGCTCCGCCATAATTCTCTTGCCGATAATGTGCCGATCGGGCGAATTCACATTTGAGCTAAATTCGCCCAACCATTCGATCGCCTGGCTTTCCATTCCCGAAGCAAGCCGTACCCAGGCGGAAGTCATGCCCAGATGAATCCAAATCCATACGTTGGCGCGCACATCCTCCCGACTCATGGCTTGTCTCAAATAGAGCTGCGCCTCTTCCAGCCGATTCCATTCATACAGAAGCAGGCTATACGATAAATAGATGTAGCCCACATAAGAATAGTTTGGTCTATTCTCCCAGGTTTTTAGCCATTTGAGCAGAAAACGTTCAACCTCGCGAAGATTCCGGGTCAGCGAGAGTAGATCCATAAACCCTTCATGACCTAGATAACGGTTGTTGGAAGAGCGCTGGAAGCCGCTCCCTTCCGGCGAATGCTGCTCCGACAGTTCAAAATAGGTAGAAGTAAGCGGTAAATCCTGATGCAAATAAGCGAAAATCCCGCATAAATAATAGATATTGCCCATAAGCTGCGACCATTCCGGCTCAGGGATGAACGCTCTCATCGCTTCAAAGCGCTTTTCCGCTTGCTTGGCCCTTTCAAGCCCTTGACTCCATTGTCCCTCCAACAACAAATTCGATATATAGAACAATTCGAATGCGGGAAGATGCTCATAGCTGCTCTCCGGCAGAGCTGTGATCCATTTCGCGAGCACACCGCCCTTCGATTGCATAAATTCCGGCATGATGCGGTCGATAAGCCTGACGGCATCGGCGATCTCCTGCGCTTTGATGTAGTGCTCGACCGCCTCTTCATATAGCCTCTGGTTCTCATGCCATTTGGCTGCCCGATAATGCGAGCGCCGCCACAGGCTCGTGTATTCTCTGGCGCTCAGCTGCTGCAGAAAGTCGGACAATAAGTGGTGATAGCGGAACCAATTGCGCTGATCGTCCAGCGGAACAATAAACAAATTCAATTGCTCCAGCTGCTCCAATTGCTCCTGACTATCGGCCTTTTCCGTTACCGCCATGCATATTTCCCAGTTCAACCGTCCAAGTACCGAAGTAGCCAACAAAAACTCCCGCAAGGATTCCGATAAATGGACAAAAACCTCTTCCAGCATATAGTCGGAAATGTGACGCTGCTTTCCATTGAACTGTCTTATGGTTTCGGCCATATTGCCGCTACGTTTCAATGAAATGGCTGCAAGCTGAAAGCCGCTCACCCATCCTTCCGTCTGCTGGAACAATTCGGTCACTTGCTTCTCCGTCAATGACAAGTCAGTCGTTTCCCGGAAGAAAGCAACCCCTTCCTCCAGCTCAAAGCGCATATCGTCGACTCGAATGACAGTCATCTCCCCTTTGGCCAGCAGCCTGGCCGTTGGAAAGGGAAGCTCGTTGCGGCTTGCCATATATAGATGTATATGAGGATGCATATGCGCAAGCAAATAGCGTATCGATTCATGGACTGGCGCACAATCAATGACGTGGTAATCATCCAGAATAAGAACCAGGTCGCCTTCCATGCTATTCAACTCATTGATAAACGCCGAAATGGAGGAATCAATCGAGGACGCCGACTCTTGCTCAAGTATAAATTCAATCGCTTGGCCGAACTGCGGCAGGCTTTCCCGAATGGAAGCCAAGACGCAGCCCCAGAACGCGCTCCAATCGTTGCTGTATTTATCAAGCGAGATCCAGGCAACCGGACAATCGCTTTGCCTCGCCCATTCGCTTAACGCTGTCGTTTTACCGTAGCCGGCTTGGGCGGACAACAAGGTCAGCTTGGTCTCCATCCCTTCCTCCAGCTTGCGCTTCAGTTGCGGTCTTGCCACCAAGGACTTCCGCACAGGCGGAATAAGAAAGTTGGTGCTTCTAATCATAATTAAGGGCCTCCGCACACGGGATTAAAGATCGCTTCTTTTATTTGCATTCCGCATATATTCGACGCGTCAAGAGCGTTTCCCTTTTGCCGTTGCGGCGGCGGCCAGCTTCCTACCATGTAAACGAAAGCTGCCTATAATTCGGAAGCGGCAGCAGGTCATGGACCGGCTGCCGCTAGTATGATGAATAGTATATTATTTTATATTTTCCATAAAATCCATAAACCCTTTTGCGATTTCTTTTGATCTCGTATGATGCAAATAGTGCTCCCCTTCAAGGGTTACCATTTGGCCATGCGCTAAATCCTTGACTTGCTCTTCATGCATGGGAATCCAGCCTTCCAAGCTTGTATCGTTCGCCGCGACAAAGAGAATAACGGGAAGCTCCCTTGGAAACGTCAGATGCTTAGAGCCTTGGAAATTGGAGCCTATATGCTCCATCTCATTCAGCATCGTAGCGTTATTCCCGTGTACATTCGAGAACATTCGCATTTGTTCCTTCGTATGGTCATCGAACGCCAATGAAGCGTAAGGATCGCCGCTTATTTTTTTGGCCAGCCTTAACAAGCCGGATTTTTTAAGAAAATCAAAGGTCTTTACCGGAAGCTCCTCATCCACGCCGGGTTGGGTCGGCACACTGCTGTCAATTCCGACAAATGCGTTCACTTCGTCCGGATATTTGTTGACATAATCTATACCATAAAGGCCGGCGATGGAATGGCCCATCAGGGTATAACGCTCTACGTCCAGCTGCTGCAACGCTTCATGGATTTCGGCCACAATATTTTCCGTCGTCCGCTCTTTATCGGTTCCGTCGCTTAATCCATAACCAAACGGCTCAATCGCTACAACTTTGTAAAAGGGAGCCAGCTCGTCAATCAGCAGCTTGAAATCCAGCACCGGCGCAGCTGTGCCGAAGCCCGGCAAGAGGACAACGGTTTCTTCGCCATTCCCCTGGATCAGGACATTCATATTTTTCCCGTCTACCGTAACATATTGCCCATAGGTTTCTATTTTTCCTTGCTCCGATTTGGTGCTTATCTGATTGACAATAAACACGGCAGCTAGAAAGACGGCTATTACAATAGCCAGCACCCCAACGGTTTTAAGGGTTATACGCAGTGCTTTTTTCATACCCGCGTTTCTTCTCATGCTCAATGCCTCTCTGTGCTCCATTCCTATCCTCTCCTGTTCATGTCTCTTTTGCCGGCTATCTTATCGGACTTCTAAGGAGAGCTTATACGACCAAGATGTACGGGCTGTGACGCTAATATGAACGGAATATGAACAAGAGAAAATAAGGCATCAGGTGCAAAAAAAGCTTGCACCTGGTGCCTTAGCGAGGGCTGTATGAGCGGTCTTGCGAATCAAGCTATGTCGCGCTTTCATTGGGCAAAATAACCGTGAAGGTCGTTCCCCGCCCGAGCTCGCTGTCTACTTGAATATCTCCTCCATGAAGCGACACAATCTGCTTCACGATGGCAAGTCCCATGCCGCTGCCGCCATACTTGCGGCTATGGGAACGATCGGCTTTAAAGAAGCGTTCAAATATACGCGTCTGATCCTCCGGAGCAATGCCGATTCCTGTATCGGATATGCGGACAGACACTTTTTTCATATCTTGACCGATGCTGACATCGATAACTCCGCTATCCTCTGAGAATTTGATGCTGTTGCCGATAATGTTCGTCCACACCTGATTCAATAGCTCATAATCTCCCGTCAGCCGGCTATCCTTCAGATCAAGCTCAAATCGGATCTTGCGAGCCGACCACTCCGGCTGGGCCGCAACAATCACGCGCCTGAGCTGTTCATCGAGGCTAAACGTAATCATGCGAAGCTGTTGTGACTCCGACTCCAGCATGCTAAGCTTCAGCAAGCTATCGCTCATTTTGGACATGCGGTGCGCCTCGGCGATAATGATATCGAGATAACGGCTTCGCTCGCTTTCCTTGATGTCGATTTGCTTCAGCGCCATGGCGTAGCCCGATATCGAGGTGAGCGGCGATTGAATTTCATGAGATACGTTGGAGACAAACTCCCTGCGCAGCTGCTCAAGCTGCTGCAGGTCATGGGCCATTTCCTCGAAGCTTCGAGCCAAAGCGCCCAGCTCGCCCGTTTGCTTAATATCCAGCTTAACGTTGAAATCTCCGCCCGCCACAAGCCTTGTCGCCTTCGTCAGCTTTTGGATCGGCTTGACCAAAAAGATGGCCGCGATCAGAACGAACAGACTCCCTATTGCCAATGAAATGAAAGAAAAGTTCACCAGCCATGTGATGATAAACGACGATGACGGGGGGCCGATCGATTCTATAAACATGGCTTTTACGCCCGTAGCTGTACTGAACGGGAAGCCCAGCAGAGTGGTCGAAACGCCTGGATTCACTTGAACGAATCCCCCGCCAAGCACCAATGCTACTTGCTCCATCGTCACAGCGGCCGGCTCGTAGCCATCCGTCGCTCCGTACGATTGGAAATGGCCGTTCGGCTCGTAAATACGGACATGATAGGATTTGAGCTGCTGCATGCCGCTTACGAACGCTTCCGCCTCCTGCGCGGGCAGCGTCTCAAGAATGCTGGCGATGTCTTGTCCAAAGGAGAGCAAAGGAATTTTCAAATTTTCGTTAAGCTTATCTTTATAAATCCAGGTGGCCACAAAAAAGGATAAAACGGTTCCTCCAATTACGGATACTAGAAATGTCAGGACGACGCGTGTATACAAGGAGCGAATCATTCGTCAGCCTCAAGCCTGTAGCCAAGCCCTCTCACGGTTTCGATACGAAAACCGGGCGTATGCGCGAACCGTTCGCGCAGGCGTTTAATGTGCACGTCAATGGTCCGATTGTCTCCGGCAAAATCCATTCCCCACACCTGGTCGATCAGCTGCTCGCGCGTATAGACTTGTCCAGGCGTTCCGGCAAGCCGATACAGCAGTTCAAACTCCTTTAACGGCAATTGCAGCGTTTTCTGCCCCCTTATAACCTTGTAAGCTTGCCGATCCAGAATGACGTCGCCTAGCTGAATGGTCTGTGTAGAGCCTATCCGATGCCGCTTCAGCAAGGCTTTGACACGAGCCGTCAACTCCAGCGGATCAAAGGGCTTTGTCAAGTAATCGTCGGTCCCAAGCTCGAACCCTTTGACCTTCTCCCATGTTTCCCCTCTTGCAGTCAGCATAAGCAAAGGAAGATCGGGGTTCGCTTTTCTAAGCTCCCTGCACAGCGCCCAGCCATCCATCACCGGCATCATAATATCGAGTACGACAAGATCAACGCGCGTTGAGGCGTAGAGAGCTAACGCTTCCTTGCCGTCTGCCGCTTCGGCTGTCTCGAATCCATCGTTGCGAAGAAATAAACAGACAAGCTCACGAATATTTTCATCGTCGTCAGCAACCATTATAGTAGGCATCTTTCTCCTCTTCCCCTTCGATTGTACCTTTGCGCCTAATCATACCCTATCCCGCTTGGCCATTTCCATAAAACGTCCATTGCCAGGAAACGCGAAGCGTCCGTGAACTTAACCTTTCATTGCGGATGGAATGGAAAAGCCGGCTTTCAGGCATAATACGTACAGAGTTTGAACTTGCTCATCCCCTTCAGAGGAGGCGACTTCCCGGAACTATCCCGAATGTTTGTATTGCAAGGATCAGGCCGCCCCTTCCCTGTTGTCGTCTTTACAAAAAATTAATAAAATTACCTATTGCTAAATATGACTTTTGTGCTAATATAGGAACGTGGTAAGTGAGCAAGTTAATATTCAATATATCTGGATCTTTGAAGCAGATAATTTTTGACCACATCTCGCCAGAGATGTTAAGGCCATACGGACAGCCGGGTCAAATGCCGATCGGCAACTTTAGTTGCCTTATTGATTGAGTTCAAAACTCAAATTTTATAAGTTGGTTACTTTACAACCTGTGCATCCGCACATCAACTTGTGAAACGGTCAATAAGAGTGGTAAAAGTGATTATTTGCTATATAGACTCTGATCCTTTTATGATATATCCCGAATATTAAAGAGCTTATTTACAGAAGTATGTCGATTACTTTTGTAACAGGCATAGCCTGTACTTTTTAATATGCGATTATATCTGAAGCAAGTGTGATGCGCGACTAGGCGTATTTGCATTTGCTTTTTTGTTTATAGGACGTTTCCTGCAAATAATGGCAAGCGGCAGATACTGAGCGAGTCGGGTTAAAGGCATTCCGTTTTACAAATTCCACAACGTTAGGAGCTAAAAACAATGAGCAAAGCACTAATTATCGGTTGCGGTGGCGTAGCCTCAGTAACGATCCACAAATGCGTTCAAAACAGCGACGTTTTTAAAGAAATTTGCATTGCAAGCCGTACTAAATCCAAATGTGACGAGTTGAAAGCCAAACTTGATGGCGGCAAAACAAAAATCACGACAGCCCAAGTCGATGCGAACAATGTGGATGAGCTGATCGCGCTGATCGAGGAAGTAAAACCGGACATCGTTATGAACCTGGCCCTTCCATATCAAGATCTCACGATCATGGACGCTTGCCTAGCGACTAAAACGCACTACATGGATACAGCTAACTACGAGCCTGAAGATACGGCAAAATTTGAATATAAATGGCAATGGGACTACCGCGAGCGCTTCGAGCAAGCAGGAATTACAGCTCTTCTGGGCAGCGGCTTCGACCCTGGCGTAACAGGCGTATTCTCGGCGTACGCTCTCAAGCACTATTTTGACGAAATCGAATATATCGACATCCTGGACTGCAATGGCGGCGACCATGGCTATCCGTTCGCAACAAACTTCAATCCGGAAATCAATATCCGCGAGGTTTCGGCTAACGGCAGATATTGGGAAAATGGCGAATGGATTGAAACCAAGCCTATGGAAATCAAGCGCGTGTATAACTTCGCTGAAGTCGGCGAAAAGGATATGTACCTGCTGTACCATGAAGAGCTTGAATCCCTTGCTGTGAACATGCCTGGACTGAAGCGTATCCGTTTCTTCATGACCTTCGGCCAAAGCTACCTGACACACCTGAAGGCTCTTGAGAATGTAGGCATGACTTCCATCGAGCCAATCGAGTTCGAAGGCAAGCAAATCATCCCTCTTCAATTTTTGAAGGCGGTATTGCCGGACCCTGCATCGCTCGGACCACGCACAGTGGGCAAAACAAACATCGGCTGCATTTTCCAAGGGAAAAAAGACGGCCAAGCTAAAACTTACTACGTCTACAACGTATGCGATCACCAAGAATGCTTCAAAGAAGTGGGCTCCCAAGCGATTTCGTATACAACAGGCGTTCCGGCAATGATCGGCGCTGCGATGATTCTGACCGGAAAATGGAACAAGGCAGGCGTGTACAACGTCGAGGAGTTTGATCCGGACCCGTTCATGGAAGAGCTGAACAAATGGGGACTTCCATGGGTAGAGGATTTCAATCCTGTTCTTGTCGACGAAGAGAGCGCTCAAGTTAAACAACCGGAGTTGGTTCGCTAACATGCGCTTTGAAGAATTGCCGACTCCTTGCTACGTAGTCGATCACGAGAGGATCGAGAACAATCTTAAAATTCTTGCCGGCGTCATGCAGCGTACAGGCGCCAAGATTGTATTAGCCCAAAAAGCGTTCTCCATGACGGCGATGTATCCCCTTATCGGAGAATATCTGAGCGGCACAACGGCCAGCGGCTTGTTCGAAGCACGCCTAGGCTACGAGGAAATGGGCAAAGAAAATCACGTCTTTGCCCCTGCCTACCGCGAGGATGAGATCGACGAGATCATCTCGATTTGCGATCACATTATTTTTAATTCGTTTTCCCAATTGGAGAAATTCAAGGATAAAGCTCTTGGAGCCGGCAGAAAGGTGGGCCTCCGCATCAACCCGGAGTGCTCCACCCAGGTCGGTCATGAAATCTACGATCCTTGCTCGCCAGGCTCCCGCTTCGGCGCCAAACGCGATCAGGTGCGTCCGGAGCTGCTCGAAGGCGTTACAGGGCTGCACTTTCATACGCTCTGCCAGCAGAATTCGGATGATCTGGCCACGACATTGAACGCCGTGGAAGAAAAGTTCGGCGAATTCCTTCCGCAGATGGAATGGATTAACTTTGGCGGCGGCCACCATATTACAAGAGAAGATTACGACATCGCAACGCTCGAGGCTTGCATTAAGCGAATGCAGGACAAATACGGCCTTGAGGTGTATCTGGAGCCGGGCGAGGCCATTGCTCTGGATGCGGGTTATCTGGTTACATCCGTCCTTGACCTTCATCAGAACGGCATGGAAATCGCCATACTGGATACGTCGGCTACGTGTCATATGCCGGATGTGCTGGAAATGCCTTATCGTCCGCCGCTCTACGGCTCAGGCGAGGTTAACGAGAAGGCTCACACCTACCGCCTTGGCGGACAAACCTGCCTGACTGGCGACGTCATCGGCGATTATTCGTTTGATCAGCCGCTTAAACCCGGCGATCGACTCGTGTTTGGCGATATGGCGATCTACTCCATGGTCAAAACCAATACCTTCAACGGAATGCCGCTGCCGGCTATCGCGATTAAAGACAATGACGGCGACTGCAGAGTTGTACGCCAATTCGGCTATGAAGACTTTAAAGTAAGACTGGCCTAATAACATAAGCAGATGGAGCTGTCCCGCAATTGCAGGCGTGATAGAGCTGCATCCCATTTTACATGCAAAAGGACCTGAATTCCCGCTTAACCATGGGAATTCAGGTCCTTTTGTGCGAAATGCATTTGCTCCGGGCGGGGCTCGAAAAATCACAAAGCAACTTTGGCAACGGCCCTTGACGATATAGAAGGATTCCAATGCATCAA
The DNA here is from genome assembly GCF_005222705.1 of Paenibacillus sp. SY21-1. Classification (GTDB taxonomy): domain Bacteria; phylum Bacillota; class Bacilli; order Paenibacillales; family Paenibacillaceae; genus Pristimantibacillus. The sequence continues at coordinate 386,743 of NZ_STGF01000001.1, forward strand.
AAGTGTTACAGCTTGTCTGTCCGCTGCATACGTTCCTGGTTCATCCCCTCGCCGTCCGCCGTTCAGCAAGCTGACTCCCGATTCCAACTGCCAGAGCAAGTCCAACCAGAATCGCTCCCACCCAAGGAAGAGCGCCTAGCGACAAGTGGGTGATCACCCAACCGCCAACAAAGGCGCCAACCGCATTCCCAAGATTTCCTGCAGAGTGGCTGGAGGTAGACGCCAGAGCGGGTGCGCCCTTGGCGATGCTCATGATGCGAACCTGCAAGCCCGGCATGACGGCAAATGAGCCGGCTCCCCAGACGAATATCGTAAGCAGCGCTGCGATCTCGCTGTGAATCGTAAAGGTCAATGTCGTTAACGCGAGCACGATAACGGCATAAGTGCCAAGAATGGAAGGCATCAGCTTCCAATCCGCCAGCTTGCCGCCAACGATATTGCCGACGGTAACGCCAATCCCGAACAAGATTAAAATCCAGGTCACGCTGCGCTCGGCGAAGCCGGTAATATCGACGAGCAGCGGCGCAATATATGTGAAGACCGCGAACAGTCCCGCATTCCCAAGCGCGCAAATAAGCAGAAACACCATCAGCTTGGGGTTAGCGAGAGCCGCCATCTGCTGCCGGATTCCGGTCGCTTTTTCCTGGGGCAAGCGCGGGATCAGGAGTATAACGCCGATCAAGGCAATCACGCCCATAATGGCAATCGCTCCGAACGAAGACCGCCAGCCCATATGCTGTCCGATATAAGTGCCGAGCGGCACGCCGAGAATATTAGCAATGGTGAGTCCGGCCATCATCAGGGATACGGCGCCCGCCCGTTTATCAGGTCGTACCAGTCCAGCGGCGATGACCGCCCCGACACCAAAGAAGGTGCCATGGGTCAATGCGGTAAGCACTCGCGCTCCCATAAGAACGGCGTAGTTGGGCGCGAGCACGGATATCCCGTTGCCTGCAATAAACAGGAGCATAAGGAAGATGAGCAGCTTCTTCTGAGGAATCCGGTGGGTCAGCAAGGTTAGAATGGGCGCTCCCACGGCAACGCCTAGCGCGTACATGGTAATCAATTGCCCCGCAGCCGAAATGGTAACATGCAGATCTTCGGCAACGTTAGGCAAAATGCCCATAATCACGAACTCGGTCATGCCAATGGCAAACGCGCCGACGGTTAACGAAAGCAACGAGATAGGGAAGTTTGATTTGGCCGCTCCAGGACGGCGATTGGCCTGTTGTGTCAATTCCATGATGCTGAACTTCAATCCTTTCAATCTGACGAATGGCGTGAATATGGCAGCTGCGCGCCTCCCATCCACTATATGCATTCTACTAGAAGTTCAGGAAATTGTCTCAATGCATTTTCATTATCCCCGTTTTTTCAACTCCGTTGGCTCCGCTTCCGCTTGTTACACGACACGACTGCCATGCTCCAATTGCAGCCTGTGCCTTCCCGTCCAGTGCCGTATTAGACCTTGAGCGATCCGCGGAACCCTCTGGCGGCATAATAGGACTCTGCCCCGTTATGATACACGAAAACATTTCCGTACCGATAATCGCCGAAAATTGCGCCACCCAGCTTTCTAATCTCCACAGGTGTTGTTACCCAGCTGGATGTTTTCATATCGAAATGTCCAAGCTTCTGAAGCTCCCGATATTGCTCCTCTGTCAACAGCTCAATGCCCATGTCGGCTGCCATCTCGACAGCGCTATTGGCCGGCTTGTGTTCTTTCCTCGATCTCAGCGCTTCGCCATCGTAACACAAGCTTCTGCGCCCTTTAGGACTTTCCGTTGAACAGTCATAAAAAATATACGTATTCGAATCTGCCTCATAGCCGACCACATCCGGTTCACCGCCGGTTTTTTCCATTTCGTACAGTGACCACAACTTCTCTGGATTAGCATCCAGCCTGGCTTGTACATCAGCCCAGTCCATGTCGCTATGGCGCTGCATATTTTTCTCAAACCTGACTTTCATCGCTTTAAGCAATTCCTCATATTGTTCCGGCAACAAATTCCTGTTCTCACTCGTCATCATAAAACCTCCTTGAACGATGCCTTATCTCCTATCATCATAACACAATTAGACAAAACACCTAATGAGGACGAATGTAATCATGCCGATTGCGAAAATGCGGGCTATTCATCAAAGCCATGCAGTGGTAAAGTTTTCTTATGCATTCAGGGTACATACAATATTTTCTACAATAAATACAGCTACCTAAAAAAGGATGGTCATTCATGCTCCCAGCGTACGAGAAAATTTCGCAGCAGCTTACAGAAACTGATGCCTGGCATCATTTAGAGAAAAAACGCAATTTCTACATTAAACTACGCAAACTAATATGGCTAGCCGGAGCAGCCGTCTCCGCTTCGGGCATCTGGTTGTTTTGGTTGTTTTTTCTCGCCAAGCCGCAAACCCCTGAGGGTGAATCAGAGGGCTCGATTTATGGCGCCTTCCTTTGTCTTATGATTGTCTTACTCGGTGTGTATGCCATCTGGCAGGGCAGTCGCAAAATGCACAAAAAATATAGCTATCATTACAAGAAACTGATTGTTCCGCAGCTCGTCACCAGCCTGATTGCGGAGGCTTCCTCATCAACAAGTCTGGCAAATGCCCGTTACAGTTGCGAATACAAAATTGACGAGGGCATCCCTCTGGCTCAATTGAGAGCTTTTCCGATGTTCGAAATGATCCGGGACTCTCACAAATCGGTTGGCGAGGACTTATTTGTCGGAACTTTGGGCCTGACGGACTTTCAACTGGCCGAAATGAACATTTGGGAAGTGACGGAAGATATAGATACGAGAAACAAGGTGACCACGTTTACCGGTCTTGTGTTTCTGGCTGATTTCCACAAGCATTTTGAGGGAACAACTGTATTTCAATCAAGAACAGGAAAAGCCTCTTCTTTAAAAACATCCATTGGCTCCAAAATGAAATCCATGAACGATTCGTTTGACCGGTTATTCCGGATAACAACGACCGATGAAAATACTGCTCGCTTTTTGCTGTCCAACGGCATGCTTGAGCGTTTAATCGCTTTATACAGCAAGTTTCCCGATAAAGGAATCACCATCTGCCTGCACAATGGGAGACTCGCGCTCGCTATCCATTATGTCGATTTTTTTGAAACCAACGGTCTAAACAGGCTGGATACCGGCACCATTCACAATACCTACGAGGAGATCAAATCCGTGTTCGAGCTTGTCGATTTATTAAACCTGAATGCCCGTATTGGGAACAAATAGTACGGCGCGGGGAAACAGGCGGTTTGTTGCCGCAATATTGGCAGGCTGACCGCCAAGCTTATCCCCTTTGTTCATAAATCGCCAGCTCTGGCCTCCTCGGCTAACTGCACCGCCGACGGCACTGGCTGACGTGTATTCGCTCTTTGTTTCCAGTTATCGGTTAATGAGATCCAGTATAGTGTTCATTACTAGCTCCGGTTCATCCTGCATCACCATATGTCCGCTACGCTCGGCAATAATAAGCTCGGCATTCGTGGAGAGTTCTAGCATCCGCCGCTGACCGTCACGCCAAATCTCCTCGATTTGTCCGCCCCCCTCATCGGAGATGCCTGCAGCCGCATAATCCGGGGCGATGTTTCGAGCAATGATGCGTACCGGCAGATCCCCGAGCCGCTGCCCTCGGATAGCATCCTCTGTCAGCGATGACAGCCTGCCCTCATCATCAACTGTTCGGAAATACGCTGGTGTCGCCGTTACATTAATAAAATGTCCACGATCCTCCTCCGGCACCATTCCCTCAAGCAAAAAGTCCTGAAGCAGACGTAGCAAGCCGGAACGCTTCAGCCAGATTAACGTGCCTGAAGGGGGCTTGCTGTTCTGATAGGATTCGCCCGCATAAATTGGCGCCGTCCGCCGCTCATCATCCTCGGGGCGGGCATCGACCAGTACAAGTCCCGAAACTTCTTCCTTGTACCTCTCGGCGAACAAGCGGACATACATCCCTCCGAGCGAGTGACCTACCAGCAGATACGGACCCTTGATCCCTTCCTGCTGCAACGCATTATGAAGCTCGCTTACGATGTTTTCGCCCATCCGTTCTGTCGTTGCCGCTTCGCTCCAGCCGTAGCCCCCACGGTCGTAACTGACCACCGTTGCGTGCTTCGACAATTTCTCCGGGATGTCCTGCCAGGAAAGGCTGGTCTCACCGCTGCCCGACTCCAGAATAATCGTCACAGGCCCTTCCCCCTCCTTATTCAAATGCAGCTTGTAGCCTCCGGCTTCGACCAGCCGACCCGGCGGCGGATATTCTTCTTTGGCGAGCCGGGAGGCGATTGCTTCATAAGCAAAGCCTGCTCCAATAAGCAGCAGCAGTACGGCAAATGCCGCAAGGGTCCCTTTTCTCCAGCGGGATGACTTATTTTTCCCCATGCGATAGGCCTTCTTTCTTCAATTAAGTAATCATCCCGATAATGTGATTCTCTTGAGCCAGTCCGTTCAGATGCTTCGTCACGATGATATCAATCTCCGTATAACTCATGGTTTCGGGCCTAATCTTGCGGTGCAGCGACAGCGCGTCCAGCAGCAGATGCAAGCGCTGAGCCTCATATGTCAGGTCAAGCCCCGGGTGGATCAGCCCCTCCAGCTCCGACTGCCGCAGCAGCGCCAAGATGATCTGGTAGATCGACTCATGCGTCTGTCGGCTAATCTCATTTAGCGTCTCGTCATGGAACGCCTTGATCGTTAGCGACAGCCACACCTCCGTTTCAAGCTCCTGCTCTCGATTTACTGGCACAAGCGCAAGCAGCAGTCCTTTGACCGCCGGCAGCGTAACCTCGGAGAATTGTGCATTCACTTCTACGAATCGCTGCTCCACTTGCTCCGTCACCCGTCTCATTGCGAACTCCAGCAGCTCCGATTGCGACTTGAAATAATGCTGAAGCGCACCCGAGGACACCTTTGCTTCCTTGGCGATTTTGCGCACTGACGCATGCTCCACACCCTCCCGGTAAATCACACGCCAGGCTGCTTGCGTAATTTTTTCTTTCTGTTCGTCGTAATCTACAATTTTCGGCATAAGCATCTCCCTTCAGGCAGGAGTAATATCTCCGCCGGGCTGCATTGATTAATACAATACAACTGTATTATATAATACGATTGTATTGTATTATGGAAACAATTTGTTGTCAACCGGTGTGGTTAACATACAAACAGCACTCCTCCCGGATAGAGGATAATGGTGGAAACTGAACACAAAAATGGCGGTGCAGGACAACCTCCCTGGCATCGCCATTTCTTATTTTTCACTAAATTTCGATTTAGCAAGCTATCCCGTCAAGTCAGTCGACCTGGTTTCTTTATCTCTTTGGAGCAGGTACAGAGATGCTAATTAGAAAATTTGACGATTTACGCCGAGCAGCCGCTGCCTGCGGGCATTAGCCCGTTCGACAATATGGACCGGCGGCTTGTAGACGCTGTTTACATCGTGGCTCATGTGCGGGACGATAAACTTTTTGCGATAGATAATCTGCTGTACATAACGGGGAGCATCGCTGAGGTTCGGGGCCCCTCTATGCCACAGCTGGCTGTTGAAAACGAGGCAATCGCCTGCATTGGCCAAAATGGACATCGGACCATGACCCTTGTAATCTCCAATTTCCTCGCTGAATTGCAAATGCTTGCCCGCTCGATGAGAGCCCGTAACGACTTGCGTTGGTCCCAGCTCCTCTGTAATATCATCCAAATAGTAGAGGGCATTCATTAAGTACACCGGCATCTGAATACGCGGGTCCAGCTCTACGTCATCGGGCAGCGGGAAAAACAACGCCTCATCGACATGCCACTTGCTGACCCCGTTATGCTTCATCGTGCGCATACCGTTCATACTGCTAAGCTGGCAGTCAGAGCCAAGCACCTCCTCGATAAACTCGATAATGCCGGGATGATCTACCAGCTGCTCGAATATCTCCCCGCGCTCGAACATAGGGCCCTGCAGCATGACCTCCGGCCCTTTCCCCCGAAAGGCCTCGGCAATGCCTTCCTTGATGGCTGCCGTCTTCTCCGGGGTGAGCACATTGCGAAATACGACATAACCGTCCCGATGCAGCTGCTCCAATTGCTCTGCGTATACACTCTCCGTCTTTAACATGACCAATCCACCTCTTCTTATAAGTTTGACCCGCCTGATCGCGGGCGGAACATTGCACAACCGGAGGACCAAGTCCGCTAATCCGGTTTTCTGATCTTCTTCATTCGGCTGTTGATTAATGGTTCTGTTGTAACTACAACTTTTTGGGGAATCTTGTAGAACGGCAAGCGCTCCATACAATAGGAGCGGATTAATCCGCGCAGCTCCTGCGAGCTCATTTCCTTATGCAGCCTGACCGTCGCCTTGACCAACTGCCCGGTAATGCCGCTTGGCTCTGCGCTGACCGCGACCTCGGAAATATTGTCGATTTGCTGCAGCACATTTTCCACCTCTGCGGGGTACACCTTCTCTCCGCCGACATTAATAATTTCAGACCGTCTGCCCAGTATGCGGATGGAATCCCCCTCCACGATGACCTCGTCACCCGTTCTAAGCCATCCATCCTCGGTAAATGGACTCGGGGCGTTTAAGTAGCCGAGCATCGCAGACTCCGATTTCAATTCCAGCATATGATCGACGATGCGGTATTCCGTATCCGGATCAGCAAGCGAGAAGGAAAGGGAGCCGGCGCTTTGCGACCGTGTGCGAAGCACGCCGATTTCGGACATCCCATAAGCTTGAACGGTGCGCATAGCGGGAAATTGGCGATTCCACAGCTCCAGCGTATGAAGCGGCATCACCTCGGAGCCGCAGGATACCACCTGCAAGCTGGATAAATCGTAATTCATATAGTCGCCGCTTAACAGCAGCAATCGCATAAAAGTAGGCGAGGTCGGCAGCGCCTCGACCTTATGCCGCTCAATTAGGCTGCATATCGCATCCGGCGAGCGGTCCTCCGCTACGTATAGACAGCCTCCGCTGGCCAGCGTCTGCAGCAACGTGTTCATGCCGCCAATGTGATCGAACATCATGAAGGGGATCGTTTTTTTGCTGCGGCCAGCCGCTCGGAACTTTTGCAGCAGCCGGTCGGCATGATGCACGGCCGCTTTGCTCTTGCCTGTCGATCCCGAAGAAAAGAGCACGAGCCCAGCGGCACCTTCCTGCAGCAAAGTCGTTAGCAGCGAATGCTTGACCTCACATTCTGCCTGTTCTTCCGCGTGGAGATGTCCGTCATAAAGCCGAATGCGCGCTGATGCTTGCGCAATCTCCAAATATTCGCTACGCTTTCCCTCAGGCAGCTTTGGATCAAGCGGCAGAATCACGCAGCCGCTTCCGAGCAGCGCGAACAAAGCGGCGACCGTATCGGGTGAATAATCCGCTTCGAGCGAAACCACCCTTTGCTGGAGATGAGCGAGCCTCAACTGCTCTGAGAACCGTTTAGTCTGCTTAACCAGCCATTCATACGAGTGGGCCTGATCCCGCCAGACGATCGCCGGACGCACCGCGTACTCATCGGCAAAACGTTCCATTAGCCACTCGCCGCTCATCCCGCTTCCTCCATATGTCCGGCCAAATAGACTACCAGACTCTCAACTGTACGAAAAGGATGATCGCTAAGCTGCGAAGCCGCCAGCTCCGTAAGCTCAATGCGCTTGCCAAGCTGCTCCTCAATCGATTGCTCAACAACTGCCAGCAGGGAAACGAGGCCCAGAGAGTCCAAGTACCCGTCACGTCCATACAAAGGCGTATTCCGGCCAAGCTCTCCCGGAGCAGACGTTGCATAAGCAAGCGTCACCTCGCGGCAGCCGTCCAGCACGATGCGCAGCAGATCATTTTGACTAGGCAAACTTTGAAAATTACCATCCGCTCCCGTTCGTTCAAGCAGAGGGGCCTCTCCTTGGTAATGGGCTTGAAGCCGCTCATAGAAATGATACTCCCGCCTCGCCAGCTTTCCGATGTAGTCCGCGATTTGATTGATTTGCACCCCGTCCCGGTGCGGAAGTCCAGAGCTGACAAGGAGCTTATGCGCCTGCTCCCAGTCTTGAATAATTTCGTCAAACTCTATGGTGAAGGGAGTATAAGCTTCATTAGGCAAGCGCGCTAGATCATGGAGCAAATCCCGGAAGAAATAACGGCTCCAGCGCATATCGAACAAAAATCCCGAGATTTGACTAAAAGCCGGTTGGCCCGTCGTAAGTCCGGCAGTTAACTGCTTCAGCAGCCTGATGGATACGGCATAACCAAAGTAATACGTTCGCCCCCCCTTCTCGACCTCCCGCCCGGTCAGAAACTCATGAGCCTGCGTCAGCAGAACACGCAGCAGCGCTTCCCTATAAGCGGACTCGGTTAGAATCGCCTCGCTCTCTATGGACACCGTACAGTACGAATGGATTTCTTCCCTTCGTTTCGCAGCTTCAAGCTCGGGAATACACTTGTTTCCCTTCCAATAGTCATCAAAAACGGATAAAGGCAAAGCGCCTTGAAACCGGGACGGCACCGGATCGTACACCCAGACCTGCTCCGCCTCAACGCCGTATACGGCCAGCCAGTGATCGACCAGATAGAGGCGCGAATGGGGATCAATCAGCTTGTCGATGTACAGGGGATTCAAATAATCGTCGCAATAAGGAAGGTAATAGCTGGTCCCGGTGGTGAGCAGCAGCTCTCCTCTGGCCGTTGCTTCACGGGCAAGCTTTATGCCCTCCTCCAAGCCGCCAAGCTCTGTTTTCCCATTCATCAGCCATACGGCTTCCTTGTAATCCAGCTTGTCGAAGTACGTTTTCATCAGCCCGCTGCTCGAGCATGCAGGCAAGCCGTACATACGCGCATTGGCTAACAAGCTTAAGCTGCTATATGAATTTTGCCGCCGCAGCACCTCATGAATAAGCGGAAAATTGCACGGATAATAGTAAGGAATATCGTTTAGAGGGCTAAATGCCTCCATGGTTGCCATGCCTCCTTTCCGCCTCGCTAGGCTTGGGCTGCGCGAAGCGTTCAATTCGATAATTCAAATCAAGCTCTCTGTCAGCCCTAATTCGCCGATTAGGCATTCGCTTTCCCTGGGCATCCAGCTCAAACCTGCGGAAGCCTTGCGTAAATCGGAACTGGTAGCCGCTGTCCCGCGGGACGAGAAAGCGTCCGGTGTATCTGCCTTCGCCTGCATGGGCCAGCTTCATGCCCATTCCTCCATACAGGAATCCCGTGGGCTCAATGCCCGGAGCCAGCTCTGCAGTAACGGTCACGGAAACAAGCTCCGACAAGCTCGCCACTACTTCAAACATACCTGTGGCCTCCAGCCCCTCCGCCTTAACCCATAATCTCGCTTGTCCCTCCCGCTTCGGAAGCAATGCACCGTCTGCCCCGATATCCAGCACCTCCGGATGCTCCGAGCGAAATTCACCGTTCAGAACCGTCATTGCAAGCCCGTTCTCATAGCGGATGATTGGGTTAAGCCGGGGGCGGCGGCCCTGCAAGCCGACTCTCGTCCCGCCTTGAAGCTCCAAGGAAACAGGTCTGCTTGGCTGGCCGAACATATAGAGCAGCGGCATTTCTACCCGCTCAGCCCATGCAGGCTCTTCGTGCGCGGCATCCGGCTGCAGCAGAAAAGCTATTTCATCACCGCTTTGAAAGCCGTTATCGAGCAGGCGGTCGACCACCGACCGAACATGCTCCGGCAGAAACAAACCTTCAGCGTCGCCGATGTCCAGCCAGATACGAAGCGATGGATGACCGTTGTAGTCGCGGTACAGCGGCTCCTCACGCAGCCCGTTTGTCGAATGCTCATCCAGGCCGGCCTTAATAAAATAGGGGGACAGCATCAGCAGCTTCCCAAAGTGCTCCGGATGACGAAACCCGATATGATAGGTGGATAATCCGCCTGCGGAAGCGCCGAGCAGAGCAGTGTTTGCTGCATCCGGCAGCGTAGAATAATGAGCATCCACATACGGCTTCAGCTCATGAACGATAAAATGCTCGTATTCGATGCCCGTGCAGGCAATCGTCGCCGCCTCCTCAGCCGGAGCCTTGAAGTGATAAAACTCATTGGAGGCTACCGGCCTGACATGGCTGATAGCCACAATCATAATTTTCTCCATACGTCCTTCTGCAATAAGCCGATCGCAAGTTTCGTCTATTTTCCATGAATCGCCCTCCGGATGCGTCTGTTGAAAGGCCCGCTGGCCGGCGTGCATATAGAGAACCGGATATCGCCTGTCTGGCTCCTCCCCATAACCTGGCGGCAAATAAATGTAGATGGTTCTAAAGTTGCCGAGCTTGCTTGCATAAAAGTCAGTTATGGTTTTAATTGTCGAGACTGCTTGCAAAGCTTTCCTCCTCCTCCCCTGCTTGTATCTCTAAGCGTGCGACCTCCTCTCTGAATGCCGACTAACAAGGCCGGGAGCCAAGGTTATTCGATTGCCGCTTGTTTTGAAGCTTGACGACAAACAACCCCGTCTCTCATTGCGAGTAGACGGGGTTGTTTTTTTAAAACGGCTACCGTTCTAAAAAAAGCATGGCCCTCAAATTGACATTCGTTTTCTTCAGTCATATCGTAATCCATCTCAATTAATTTGTAAATAATTAAATTAAAATATATATATATTGACATTTATTATACGTTATATTTATGATATAAGGGTCAAATAATTTAAGGGCCATGCTTTTCTAACACGGGGCGCACTCGCTGCGGCCTATGTCGGAAACAACCCCGGTATCTTCGTCAATCGGAGCTGCGCGGGGTTTTTTCGCGGTCTAAGAAAGGAAGTGATGGGCCAAGGCTTGGCGAGAAGACTCATTAGCCGGATGCCAGCTAGTCCAATAAGGCGAGTAATTTCAGAGAGGCGGAATCATATGTTAAAGAATTGACGAATCACCTGCGCGGCGGTACTTATGTCAACCCTCTTAATCGGGGGCGTCCAACTGCCTGGAGCGACCGACTCAACCGCGCACGCTGCTCCCGACACCTCGGTCAGCAACAAACAAAATTTCAGTACCGATGTCATTTATCAGCTATTTACGGATCGGTTTCACAACGGAAGCGCCGCAAACGATCCTACCGGCGGGGCTTTCAGCTCCGGCTGCACCAATCTGAGACTGTACTGCGGCGGTGATTGGCAGGGTATTACGGACAAAATAAACGCCAACTACTTCACCAACATGGGCATTACCGCACTATGGATCTCACAACCGGTCGAAAATATTTTCTCCATTGTCAACTACTCCGGCACTTCCATAACCTCCTACCATGGCTACTGGGCCCGCGACTTCAAGAAAACGAATCCCTATTTCGGCAGCTTTACGGATTTTGAGAATTTAATTAACGCCGCGCATGCCAAAAATATTAAAATCATAATCGACTTTGCTCCCAACCATACCTCGCCCGCCATGGAAACCGACGCCTCCTTCGCGGACAACGGCAGACTTTACAATAACGGCACGCTTCTCAGCGGATATACGGGCGATACGAACGGCCTTTTTCATCACAATGGGGGCACCGACTTCTCCTCGCTTGAAAACGGCATCTACAAAAACCTCTACGATCTCGCTGATATTAATCACAATAAGTCGCAAATCGATACCTACTTCAAGGAAGCCATCAAGCTGTGGCTCGATCTTGGCATCGACGGCATACGTGTAGACGCGGTCAAGCATATGCCGTTCGGCTGGCAGAAAAACTGGATGTCCTACATTAACGAATACAAGCCAGTCTTCACCTTCGGCGAGTGGTTCCTCGGCGTGAACGAGGTCGATCCGAACAATCATAAATTCGCGAATGAATCCGGCATGAGTCTGCTGGACTTCGAGTTCAACCAGAAGGTACGGCAAGTATTCCGGGACAATACGGACACGATGTATGGACTGGACAGCATGCTCTCCTCTACTCAAACCAGCTATGCACAGGTCAATGATCAGGTCACCTTTATCGACAATCATGATATGGATCGCTTCAAAACAAGCAGCGTCAACAATCGACGCCTGGAGCTGGCGCTGGCGCTTACCCTCACCTCGCGGGGCGTGCCTGCCATCTACTACGGCACCGAGCATTATCAGACGGGCAATGGCGATCCCGCGAACCGCGGACCAATGACTTCCTTCTCGGAAACGACTACCGCCTTTAACGTTATCAAAATCCTTGCCCCGCTGCGCAAATCAAATCCGGCTATTGCCTACGGGACAACACAGCAGCGCTGGATCAATAATGACATCTACATTTACGAAAGAAAGTTCGGAAACAGCGTTGCCGTCGTAGCGATTAATCGCAACCTGTCGACCTCAGGCTCCATTGGCGGCCTACTCACCAGTCTGCCAGCAGGAACGTATACAGATGCGCTTGGCGGCCTGCTTGGCGGAAACCCTATTACGATAGGGGGCGGAGGAGCGGCTTCCACCTTCACCTTGGCTCCTGGCGCTGCAGCCGTATGGCAATCGACGCTTGAGCAGACAACACCGGCGCTCGGCCATGTAGGACCTGTTATGGGGAAGGCTGGCACGGTCGTAACGATTGACGGCCGCGGCTTCGGCGCAGCCAAAGGCACCGTGTATTTTGGCACAACAGCGGTTACGGGAGCCAACATTCTCAGCTGGGAGAATACGCAGATTAAAGTGCTCGCGCCAGCCATTGCCGCAGGTCTGCAACAGGTTAAAATCAGAACCTCAGGCGCTGTCGACAGCAACGCCTATAACGGCTTTAATCTGCTGACCGGCTCTCAAATCTCTGTCCGCTTTATCGTCAATAACGCCACGACCGCACTCGGTCAAAACGTCTATCTGGTCGGCAATACGGCCGAGCTTGGCAATTGGGACCCCGCTAAAGCAGTAGGCCCTATGTTCAACCAGATTATAACCGCCTATCCGAGCTGGTACTTTGATGTAAGCGTTCCGGCAGGCACGGCGTTGCAGTTTAAATTCATTAAAAAGAACGGCTCAGCGGTAACCTGGGAAAGCGGCAGCAACCATACGTTCACATCGCCGGCTTCAGGAACGGCAACCGTTACCGTCAATTGGCAGCCATAGCTTAATTAGCCGGCATAGCTCCTGTAACCCTTTCATAGCGGCAAACGTCACCCCCGTCACATGTCCATCGGATATGCAACGGGGGGTTTCCTTTGTAATCAATTGTACTTGCGAACGGGACCAAACAGCAGACAAGCGACCGCTCCCACAAGGAGCATCAGCAAGCCTTGCCAGCCCAGAATGAGCTGCACCCCGTGCTTGTCTGCAAGCACAGAGCTTACGCCAAGGCCAAGAACGGGAGCGACGCTCGTAATTGCGCCCATAAAACCGTAAATTCTTCCCTGCATTTCGATGCGGACTTCCGTTCTCAGAATAATTTGCATCAGCATGGTGCAAAAGGCGAACAAAATACCGCCAAGCAGAATAAACGGAAGTGCGGTCAGAGCGACATTCATTAAAGACAAGAAGTAGAAGATCGGACCAAGCAGCAGCAAGCCCATAAAAATAAGCCAGCCTCTGCGTTTCAGCTTTTTGGTCAAGCTGATGATTATTCCGGCTCCCAGCATATAGCCGAGCGGAATACACATTTCAATGAGTCCAAACGCAATGGGGCCGGCTTTCCAGACATGAATAGCCATAACCTGAATAAGCATCAGAGAAGACATGAAGAACATGATGAGCAGAGGATTAAGAAGAACGAGAGAACGAGTCAGCGGGTCGACAAGAATGTAAGAGAGCCCCTGCCGCCACTCCTTCAGAAAGGAGGTTTTCTCCGAGCTCTGGGGCTGTGCTTGCGGCGAAGCGAATTTGCCTGCAGCAAGCACACAGACAGCGGACAGAAGAAAGGTGGCGGAATTGGCAAGAATAGCCGTAAATCCTCCGAAAAGCGCAACGACTACGCCTGCCATAGAGAGGCCTGCGATTCGGGCGATGTTATCCGTCAGGTGTATAACGCTTGTTGCCTGCTGAACCCGCTCCCTTCCGACAAGATGAGTGACAGATGTATGAAAGGCAGGAGCTTGAAAGAGACTGGAGAATGCGGATAAGGTAACGAGCACAAGCATGACGATAAACGGCGCCTCCAGCAGAAAAAGACTGACGGCCAGCGTTGCGGCTACCGTTGCCCGGAGAAGATCGGATAGCAGCATGACCCTGCGGCGGTCCAGCAGGTCGGTAACCGTACCCGCGAAGGAGCCGAGCAATATATTTACGGCCATATAGCAAATTTGAACAGCTGCCATCTGTTTGGCGCTTCCTGTCGTTTGCAGCACCCACAAACTTAGCGCCACACCGCTAAAGCAATCGCCAAAAACCGAAATGACATTGCCGCTCAGCAGCCAGATATAAGCCCTGTTGCGATGCAACGGCTTGCTGCCCGTCACGCCGGCAGCTTCGGCCGTCGAGTGTGAGACTTCCAAACGGATAGCCGTTCACCATCCTTTCTATCATCCAATGTTTATTTCAAAACTGCCGTCAAATACGGCGGCATGGACAGCTTCCCGTCCAGCAAGACCATTTCCTCCTTGATATCCCGTTTATGGGCCTCCGCAATGAGCTCGCGCAAGTCCTCCATCGTCCCATAATCGGGGTCAATACGGTAATAATCGGTCACATCGTAACCGTGATAGCTCGGCGATTCTGTAATCGGCATCAGCCAGAGCCCGCCCACTCCAAGCTCCTGCAAATAATCCAGCTTCTCTGTCACTCCTTTTAGATCTCCGATGCCATCGCCATCCGTATCGTAGAATGAGCGGACCAAAATTTCATAATAGACGCAAGATGGCTGCTCATCCGCATCCCAGCTCACAGGCACTTCCTCATGAGGAGAAACGGAAGCAGGCTGTTCGGCGGTATTCTCTCCGCTAAAGCAGCCTGCAGAAAGAAGCGCTAGACCAAGCAGCGGCGCCGCAGTTGTGCGCAATTTCAGCCTCCTCATCCCTTCGACGCGCCCGATGTGAGCCCCTGTACGAGAAACCGCTGCAGAAAGACGAACAGCAGGGTAATCGGTATGGCAATTAGCACGGCGCCGGCGGCGAACATGGTAAAGTTGCTATTCTGGAAGCTGTTGACCAAATCCCACATGCCAACGGCAAGCGTCCAATTCTCCTTGGTGCGCAGCACAAGCCTTGCAAATATAAAGTCGACCCATGCCCCCGTAAAGCTGGTCAGCGCGACATAAGTCAGAATCGGACGAGAGAGCGGCAGCATAATTTGGGTGAACACCGTTAGATGGCTTGCCCCGTCTATTCTTGCCGCTTCATCGAGACTCCGCGGAATCGTATCGAAAAAGCCTTTGACGATAAATCCGCCCAGCACGGCACCTGCCGAGTAGACGAGCACAAGCGCGGTATGCGTATCCAGCAGCTTAAGCTGAAGCAAAATAATATAAATAGCGATCAGGCTCATAAAGCTAGGGAACATGCCCAGCACCAGCATGGCGGTCAGTGCCGTCTTGCGTCCCCGAAACTGGAAGCGCGACATGGCATACATGCCGAGCGTAACGAGCGTAGTCGAGAATATCATCGTTAAAAAAGCGATCTTCAGGGTATTCAAATACCACCTGCCGTAGAGGAACGAAGGATTGTTGAATAGCTCGCGGTAATGGTCAAGCGTGAGCTCGCTAGGCCATAGGCTTTCGCTGTACAGAGCCGCGCCGGGCCGCAAAGAAGACAGGACAATCCACAATACGGGATATACCGCCAGAACCGTCAAAACGAGCAGAACGATGTAGCTTAATCCCAGCCTTACGAAGCTTTTTTTGCGATTCATTGAATCATATCCTCCTCTTTGAATGAGCGTGAACGACGGAAGTTCCAGATCGAGAACGACGCTACAATCAGGAATATGATGATGCCGATAGCGGAAGCCATATTATATTTGCTGTTATCGAGCGTCAATTTGTACAGCCAGGTTACGAGCAGGTCGGTCGCCCCCGCGAACTGGTAATCCCCTTTGATCGGATTGCCGTTGGTGAGCAAAAAGATGACGTTAAAGTTGTTGATGTTGCCCGCAAACTGCATAATTAGCACAGGTGTTGTCGCGAACAGAATAAAAGGCATCGTAATAATGCGGAATTTCTGCAGCGTGGTCGCTCCGTCGACTTCGGCCGCTTCATATAGGTCGCGCGGAATAGACGTAAGCACTCCTAGAATAAGCACCATCGTAACCGGAATGCCCAGCCACATATTGACGACGATAACCGTCACTTTGGCCCAGAAGGGGTCCGTCAGCCACGGCAGTCCCTCCAAACCGAACGCCCGGAAATACTGGTTAATCGGTCCAAATTGACCGTTAAATAAATTTCTCATCAGCAGGAGCGAAATAATTTGGGGAATCGCGTAAGGCAGGATGAACAGAGTTCGCCACAGCTTCTTGAAGCGGATGCCCTGCTGCTCGATTAACAACGCCACAAGCACGCCGCCAAAATAAGTCGTTACGGTTGCCAGAACCGCCCAGATCAACGTCCACGTCAATACGCCAAAAAACGTATGGCTCCAGGTTTTGAGCTGCAGCAAATCGGTAAACGTCTTAAAGCCGACCCAGTCTACCAGCTTGGCTGGCGGAATATGGTCGGGAGCTGAGTAATTCGTAAAGGCAAGCATAACCGTAAAAATAATGGGTAATATTGTAAAAAATAAAACGCCGAGCGAGGGGAAAAACAATAAAAACTGCGGAAAATATCGGTCTGCGGAGCCCCGTCTCAGGCTCAGTATGCTGCGGTCGCCGCCGGCGTCGTCGAAGGCTTTGCCCGTTCGGTAAGCATCATAGATATTTACAACGTAGATCATCAGAAAAACAAACAGGACAAAAAGAATAAGAAGTCCGTCAAGCATCAAGAAGATGGAGTGATCACCCTTGACCAATTGGCTGGATGCGCCTTGCTTCACGAATTTCTGCGTCTTTTCTCCAAGCGTCACAATGCCCCATACAGCTGGACCAAGCCGCGGAACCAAATAAACAATACCAAGCGCGTAAACGAGCAGAAATGCAATCCCCTTCATCCATTGCCGGTTGTACATTTGGCCCAGCCCTTGTATCAGCACGGATAAAATCGTTGCGGTTGCCCTGTAATTCGTCATTGTCTCTGCTCCTCCCACTTTTTCATCCGCCGGAGCGGCGCTCCGGCGGATGAACCCTTATAATCGCCTGCCGGCCTAGGAGGAAGAAATCGCTTCCTGGATCTGCTTAACCGCTTTGTCCAGGGATTCCTTAACATCCTTGCCCTCATCCCAAATTTCCGCAATTCCTGCCGTAATCGGCCCCCATACATTGCCCATTTCCGGAATAGCCGGCATAGGCGTAGAATTGTTGAATTGCTCCAGGAATGCTTTGGTAACCTCGTCATTGCTAATGGCCGGATCGGCTGCAGCTTCTGTATTGGATGGCAGCAGACCGTTAATTTCGAAGTTTTGGAGCTGAGCTTCTTTGGTTGAGAGGAAACGGGCGAACAGCTTGGAAGCGTTCGGGTACTGGGTGTTGGCATTTACGTAATAAGCTTTGACGCCCGAGAACGATACCATCGGCTTGCCGTTAATCGTCGGAAGCGGCGCAACGCCAAATTCCAGACCGGAGGTTGCTCTGTAATCAGCCAGCGCCCACGGCCCATTAATATCCATCGCGAGCGTACCCGCTGTGAAGAGGCCTTTCTTAATATCATAGTTTACATCGCCCATTTTGAGCGGCAGCACCTTTTCCTTCAAGGTCTGCAAGAACTTGCCGCCCTCAATAGAACCGTCATTGTTCAGCCCGATATCGTTTTTATCCGTATTCTCTTGACCGAACATGTAGCCGCCCGGGGTAACCAGGAACGCATAGTCATAATAGAACTGCTGCAGCTCCCACATCAGCGCGAATTTGTTATTTTTCACATCGTTGAATGATTCGGCAAACGTAATGACCTCTTCCATGGTCTTTGGCGGGGTCGGCATCAGCTTCTTGTTATAATACAGGGCATACGTTTCAACTGCGTACGGATAGCCGTATAGAACGTCCTCGAACGTAACGGCCTTGACCGCATTCTCGGCATTTTCGCTGACCGTTTGCTCCTGGAACTCCTCATTCGGATAAATAAGGCCAGCCTGCGCAGCCCGGCCAATCTGGTCATGGGGGAATACGACAACGTCCGCGCCAAGACCGGCAGGGCCGTCGGTGGTCAGCTTCGTTACTTGGTCGGGCGGCGCCAGCTCCTCCATTTTTACAGATACGCCGTATTGCTGTTCAAACTCTTTGGCCAGCTGCTCGATGAAGGAGCGCTGATTCTTGTCTTCCCAAATCACCAAGCTCGCTCCCGCCTCCGGCTGCAAGCCCTCTGCAACCTCGCCGGTCGTCTGCGGACTTGCATCGTTGCCGGCGGGAGACGCATCAGGCGAAGGAGTAACGTTATTTCCTCCTCCGGAACTGCACGCTGCCAGCGTCACTACCATGAGGGATATTGCTGTCGTGCTCAACCATTTTTTCATCTTGCTTGCCCCTTTCAAATCTTCTTTTGGTCTGCCATTCATCGTCTGCGGCCCCTCTTTAGAAACGCTCCGACTGCCCGAAAAGCGCAAATCGACAGCTGATCCAAATCGTGCGCATCGTTTGCGCAAACGTTTGTACACGAAGGGTCAAAAAAACACAAAACCGCGCTAAAATCGCCATACCTGCTCTTAAAAGGACCATTTAAACGATGTAAGCGTTACATTTGTGTGCCCCCATCATACAACATGAAAAATAAGTTGTAAAAACGATTGCACAACCCATTTTGGGTGATTATGACATTTTTAAAGGTGGTTTCCTCTCGTTTTCACCATTTTCCTCTGTTTTACGAAAAATTTTAGAGGCTGACAGGCTGGAGAAGGGTCTGCTATTTACAAGCCAAGGGGTATGGATTACCATTAAGCTATTCTGGTTCAAACGATTGCAAAGAGGTGTGCGTCAATGGTCACAATCAAGGATATCGCCAAATTGGCAGGCGTATCTCCCTCCACGGTATCACGGGTTGTATCCAATAGCCCCCGTATCAGCCGGGAGACAACGGACAAAATTAAGCGCATTATGGATGAGCATGGCTACCACCCGAATGAGATGGCCAAAAGTCTTGTATCCAAAACGACTCATACATTGGGCATCATGCTGCCCAGACCGGCGGAGGAGCTGTTCCGCAACGATTTTTTCGGCGAGCTGCTGCGCGGCATTGTCACGCAATCCACACGCATGGGCTACGATCTTCTCATGACTACCGTTACGGGCGAGCAAGATGAGCTCAACACGATTTCCCGTCTGGCACGGGGAAGAAGAGTAGATGGGCTTGTGCTGCTGGGCTCCCGCAGAGACGATCCGTTAATCGCCTATTTGAGCGAAAATAAGTTTCCGTTCGTTGTCATCGGGCGCAGTGAAACGCATAAGGACGCGCTTATGGTCGATAACGACAATGTTCAAGCCTCCTATGATGCGACCAAGCACTTGATTACGCAGGGTCATACCCGTATCGGCTTTGTTAGCGGGCCCCCGAACCTGACTCTGTCGCATGACCGCTTGAAGGGTTACCAGAAAGCCCTTTCAGAATCGGGTCTTGAGAGCAGAGCGGAATGGATCGTAGAGGGTGAATTCCTTCAGGAAAGCGGATTTCGCTCCATGTCTTTGTATATGAGCATGCGGGAGCGCCCCACTGCGCTTGTCGCCATTGACGACAATGTCGCTTTTGGCGTGTTAAGCGGTCTTGCGGAGCTTGGTTACCGCGTTCCCGAGGATCTATGCCTCGTAGGATTTAACAACATTCCGTTGGCGGAGCTTGCGGCCCCCCCGCTCAGTTCTATCGACATCGGCACCTATCAGCTTGGCTACACGGCCATTGTATCGCTGCTAAGACTCATTCAGGGAGAGAAGCCGCATCAGAACCCCATTCTGATCCCGCACAAGCTTGTCGTACGCGCTTCCTCGCTTCATCACCTCTAAAAAATCAGGCTAGCCAATTTCATCATCCTCATGTATAATGGGGCCAAATCATAAAGGCAATGCTACCCAAAAGGTACAACCTCGGCAGAAAACAGGCTGAAGGTGTGCCTTTTTTCTATGACTAGACGAGGCTGCTCTTACTCCTGTGTTCTGCCCATGATTTATTTCAAAACCTAAGGAGTGTTGTTCATGCAACGTGAAGCGATCTACCACCGGGCGAAGCAAAATTGGTCTTACGCGTACGATTCCCAAACCATCCATGTCAGAGTGCGCACAAAACGCGGGGATGTCGAGCAGGTCATTGCCATTACAGGAGACAAATACGCCTGGAAGCAAACGCGCACTCCGATGCCCATGCGCATTTTTGCCTCGGATGAGCTGTTCGACTATTGGGAGACTCATGTAAAGCCGCCGTTCCTGAGGCTTAGATACGTCTTTCAATTCATCGGCGGAGAAGAGATTCTTTATCGCTCGGAAAGAGGGTTTATGGCTGAGGAGCCGGAAATAAGCGAGGGCTTTTACGAATTTCCGTTTCTGAATCCCGTGGATGTGTTTACGCCTCCAAGCTGGGTAAAGGAAGCGGTATTCTATCAAATTTTCCCCGAGCGCTTTGCTTGCGGAGATTCTTCCATAAGTCCTGCGAATATTGAGCCTTGGGGCGCCCAGCCTACGCCAAGCAACTTCTTCGGCGGCGATCTGCAAGGGGTAATCGATCATCTCGACCATCTTCAGAATCTGGGCATTACGGCCATCTATTTCAACCCTCTGTTCGAAGCGACTACCAATCACAAATACGATACGACTGACTACATGCGGGTCGACCCGCACTTCGGCAGCAACGAGAAGCTGAAGGAGCTGGTCCGGGCCTGTCACGCTCGCGGCATTCGCGTCATGCTTGACGCGGTTTTCAACCATGTCGGCCATACCTTCCCCGCTTTTGTTGACGTTGTCGAAAAGGGCGCGGCCTCGGCCTATAAAGACTGGTTCCACGTTCAGAAATTCCCGCTGACAGAGCAGGGCGGCAAACTGAACTATTATACCTTTGCCTTTGAGCCAATTATGCCAAAGCTGAATACGGAGAACAGCGATGTCAAAGCTTATCTGCTCGATGTTTCCCGCTACTGGATTGAGGAAATCGGAATTGACGGCTGGCGTCTGGACGTGGCCAACGAGGTTGACCATGCCTTCTGGAGGGAATTCAGGCAGACCGTCAAAGCCATTAATCCCGATGTCTATATTCTGGGTGAAATATGGCATGACTCCATGATGTGGCTGCAGGGCGATCAATTCGATGCCATCATGAACTATCCTTTTACGGAAGCCGTGCTGTCGTTCTTCTCCAAAGGCGAGATGGATGCCGCTAACTTCGCGCATTTGCTTGGCGAGCAGCTTGCCGCCTATCCGCAGCAGGTAACGGAGACTGCATTCAACCTGCTGGGCAGTCATGATACGCCGCGTTTGCTCACCCTTTCCGGCGGGAATGTCGGGCGAATGAAGCTGGCAACCTTATTCAAGCTGACCTATCCTGGAGCCGTATGCATTTATTACGGAGACGAAATCGGCCTTACCGGCGGAGGCGATCCCGATTGCCGCAAATGCATGGTATGGGAGAAAGGCGGACAGGATCTCGATTTGCTGCAATTTTTCCAGCAAGCCATCCGTTTAAGACAGCGCCACTCCGCACTGCGCAGCGTGGACATTCGCTTCCTTCAGGCGGATGCCGGCAGCTCCGTTCTGCTCTACGAACGCCGCGGCGCAAATAACGAGCGAATGATGATCGCCATGAATGCAGGAGAGCAACCCACTGTAATAGACGTACCCGCGGAGCAGTTCGGCAGCTGGACAGATGCATTGACCGAGGAAAAACAGGATTTGAGCGACGGCAATAGCCAGCTTCTCCTTGCCCCTTATGCCTATAAAGTGCTGCTGTTTCAAGCATAAAAAGCTGCTTTCGAACATTTGCTATTGACAATCCTTGCGAGAAGATGGTAAGTTTGGCTTGGAAACCGGTTTCCTGAAGTGAAGATTGGAGTAACGCCCTGATCAGGCCTATCTCCCCACCCCATCCTGGCGCATTATCGCTCGCCTGCTCTTTTTTTGCCAAAAGGACAATCGTTTGCACAATGCTTACAACCTTCCCCCTACAACTAGAACCACCGCAGACTTAAGAAGCACATGCTCAGCAACAACCTGTAAGCGCTTCATTTATTCTGTCAGGAGGGAACTTATGTTAATTAAGAAATCGCTGTCCACCGTATTGCTAATCGCACTGCTAGCCTCTTTGCTCATGAACGCAGCTCTGCGAGCCCCGCAGACTGCTCATGCCGCCAGCATCGGCACCATTGATGAGAACGATACCATCTATCAGATCATGGTTGACCGCTTCCACGACGGAGACCCTTCCAACAATGCAACCGGCGCCGCCATTCGTTACGGAGAAACATCCGAGGAGGATTTCCGTCACATGAAGGGCGGAGATTGGCAGGGCGTCATCGACAAGCTCCCGTATATTAAAAATATGGGCTACACCGCAATCTGGATTTCACCGGTTGCAGAGCCGCAAATGACCAATCGCGAGAATAACGGAACGGGCCGCAATACGGCTTACCACGGCTATAATGTCAAAGACCCCAACAAAGCAAATCCCTATTTCGGCACAAAAGAAAAACTGAAGGAATTGGTGGATGCCGCCCATGCGCAAGGCATAAAAGTCGTCATCGACGTCGTGCCTAATCACGTCGGCGATTATATGCTAGGCACGCAAGCCTACTACGATATTCCTTCGCTTCAGCCGGCCGCGCCGTTTAATAATCCGGCATGGTACCACCATAACGGCGACATTAACTGGTCCCTGGTGGATGGAAGATACGATCAATGGGCGCAAAACTATCTTGAAAATCATGATTTGGCCGGTCTGGACGACCTGGACTTTGATGTACCGGCCGCCAAGCAAGCCATGTTCGACTCCATTAAAGGCTGGTTCGATTATACCGGAGCAGACGGGGCCCGTGTCGATGCCGCCAAGCTTATGCATCCGGCCGACATTGGGGCATTGGAGGATTACCTTGGCGTGAACACGTTCGGCGAAAATTTCGACGGCAATGCGGAGTATGTCTCTCGCTGGCTCGGAAACGGCAAGGAATGGGGAATGCTGGACTTTCCTCTCTTCTTCTCCGTCTTGAACAGTTTTGCCTACGGCCAGTCCTTTGATGCCAACATTAAAAGCACGCTGGCTCAGGATTTCTATTACAACGGCAACGAAAATCATATGGCAACCTTTATCGACAATCATGACCGCAACCGCTTTTTGACTGAAGCCGGCGGCAGCGTACAAAAGCTGCAAAACGCGCTAAACTTTATTTTTACCGTACGCGGCATGCCTGTTGTGTTCCAAGGCACCGAGCAGAACAAAGGCAACGGAAACGGTCAAATTATTGGCGGCGGCATTGCCGATACCTGGAACCGCTGGTCAATGGTGAAACGGGATAGCAACGGAAATGTCCTGGAAAACTATTTTAACGAAAATACGAGCACTTATCAGCATATAGCGAAGCTGAACCAGATTCGCAAAAACTATGAAGCGCTCCGCGTAGGAAAACAACGGGAAATGTGGTCGGCACAAAATCTGTACGCATTCTCCCGGAGAGTCGACAGCGGGGCCAATAGCGGTCAAGAGGTTATTTCCGTATTCAGCAATGCCTCCAATGGTTCGCAAACCGTCACCATCCCGCTTCGTGTAGAGAGCACGCTTCCCGTGGGCACGGTACTGGTCAATCAGCTTAATCCTTCCGAATCTGTGACGGTCCAAAGCGGAGGCATTACCGGCAAACAGATTACGGTGAACGTTTCAGCAAATTCGTCCAAAATTTATGCCAAAGCCGTATCGGATACGACGGCTCCTTCTGTACCGGGCAACGTTACGGCGCAAGCACAAAGCGCTTCCTCGATTACCGTAAGCTGGGCGGCCTCGACCGATAATGTTGGCGTCACCGGCTATGAAGTGTACCGCGGCAGCACGTTGGTCGGCTCGCCCGTGGGAACATCCTTTACAGATCTTAATCTGACGGCTAATACGGCTTATACCTATACGGTCAGAGCGGTAGACGCGGCAGGCAATCGCTCGGCAGCAAGCCCGCCGGCAACCGCCACGACAGCGGCCCCGGATACAACGGCACCTTCAGTACCGCAAAATGTCAGTGCAGCCTCTACATCTGCCGGGACCGCTCTAGTGTCGTGGACGGCGTCGACAGATAACGTGGGAATCACCGGCTATGAGATTTACCGAAACGGAACGCTCGTCGGAACAACCGCTTCCGTCAGCTATACCGATAGCGGACTCGCAGGCGGCACCAGCTACAGCTATACGGTTAAAGCCTTTGATGCCGCCGGAAATCGATCCGAGCTTAGCGATCCGCCTGCAGTCATTACCACTCCGGCAGGCAATAGTCTAACCATTTATTACAAAAATACGGCCTTCGCCAATTCCTATATTCATTACAAGATTGGCACCTCCACTACCTGGACAACGCTTCCGGGTCAAGCCATGCAGACGGCCGCCGCTTACCCGGGCTACAAGAGCATTACGCTCCAGCTTGGCAGCGCAAGCGGCATAACCGCCGCGTTCAACAATGGCAGCGGGCAATGGGACAACAATAGCGGCAACAATTATACGATTGCTGCGGGAACGTGGACGCTGGTTGGCGGCAATCTGGTATCCGGCGTGCCGCAAGCGGACAGCGTCACCTTCCGCGTCAGCGTGCCTGCTTCCACACCGGCGAACGGTCCCGTCTACTTAAGCGGTTCGTTCAACGGCTGGCTGCCCGCCGATCCCGCTTACCAGCTGGTCAAAGGCACAGACGGCATTTACACCATAACGCTCCCTCTAGCTTCTGGAACAGCGGTTCAATATAAGGCTACGCGCGGATCATGGGCAACGGTCGAGGCTAATGCCAATGGCAGCGATATAGCGAATCGTTCACTTACCCCGACAGGCGGTGCCCAGACGGTTCAAATCACGGTTCAGCGCTGGAAGGATCAATAATGAAACAATAGGCTGTTGTGCTGCACCAACAACAGCCTATTGCAATGCCTTTTATAAAAACGCTTACATTAGAGAAAGGACCAATACGTATGGAGCTTAAGCACCGTTTGCGACATGCGGGCATTTGCCTGCTTGCTTTACTGCTCACGCTGCAAGCGTGGGCCCGTCCCGTATCGGCGGAAATTGCAGCTTCCCATGTATATCACAATCATATGCCAAACTTCTGGGCCTACTATGATGTCGGCCAGTACGCTTCAACGCCTGTCGGCAGCCCGATTCGTTATACGTATGACGGACAGGTTATAAATCTCAAGAACAACCCTCCAGCGAACTACACCTATTATTTGCCGAACGGCTCCCCGATGCCACATGACGATCTCGTTTCGTATTACTCCCATCATGCCAAGACGGGAGCTTATTTAAGCTGGCCTTGGAGCGTAGCGGGGGCGCTGGACAACAACCATCCGGAAGCCCAGATGCATGTTACCATGTCCGGCTCGCTCATCAACAATGTGAACAGTCTGGTCCAGACCGGAACGGTAGCCGGATACAACAATCCGAACTGGGGGCAGCCGTGGAAAACAGCCTATGACACGCTAAGAACGACAAATTCCAAACGAACGCTCGACGCCATTCATTTTGCGGGTCATCATACGATGGGTCCGCTTGTCGGAAACGAATATTTGCTCAAGGATTTGATCTACCAGGCGACCACCCTCGCGCAGCCTTATTTCTTGGGCAGCAGTTATACCTCCTCCAAAGGCTTCTTTCCAACGGAGCTTGGCTTCTCGGAACGAATTATTCCGGTTCTGGAAAAGTTGGGCATTCAGTGGTCGGTCATCGGCAACAACCATTTCTCTCGCACGCTGCAGGATTATCCGCTGCTTAACAGCCCGGGCGCAGATACGCTCATATCGCCGCCCAACCGTGCAGACCTGCAGAATGTAAGCCATGTAGGCTCTTGGGTAAGTCAGCCGATGTTCAATGAACAACAGGTCACCCATAACAAGTTTCCATTTGCCTCGACGCCTCACTGGGTGCAATATGTTAATCCGGACACAGGAGTCTCCTCCAAAATCGTAGGTATTCCGGTCGCTCAAGCCGAATCGTGGGAGGAAGGCTACCTCGGTCAAGTAAAAGCCAGCGCGCTAAAGCCGTTTGAGGGCTTGACGCCGCAGAAGCAATTTTTTGTTATCGCCCATGACGGAGATAATTCTTCAGGCAGGGCCGGGTCCGAGGAAACCTGGCGCAATGCCGGCAATGTCACCTATTCCGATTCCGGGGTCAAAGGGCAAGGAATTGATGAGTATTTGCGAACGAACCTGCCCGCCGCCAATGATATTGTCCACGTACAGGACGGCTCGTGGATCGATACGCGGGACTCCTCCTCAGACCCGACTTGGTACCACTGGCGCTTGCCTTTTGGCATCTGGAAATCGCAATTTTCCGCCTTTAACAATGCCAATCAGACACAGCTCGCTCCCAAGAAAAATTTATCCGGTGTAGATGACGGGATGACGGTTTCCCTTGAAAAAGGCTACCATTACCTGGAACGCAACTTTGCCTTGCTGCAGGCCGCATTAAACTATGCCAAGACGGCTGAGCAAATTTGGCTGGAGGAAAATCCGAACCATTGGCAGCCTACCACTGCCCTTGACAATCAAATTACGCATCCGGGCAATCAGTTGAATCCTTGGATGATGTCCTATCCGGTGAAAGGCAATCCGCTAACCAATTATGCCGGAGGAGCCAATCCTGCCGAGCTATCGTGGTATTTCCTGCTGCCGGCTATGGATTCGGGATTCGGATATTATGATGAAAATGTTGATGATAATGTAAAGCCGACACTGTCCTTCAATCAGTCGCTGTATTTCTCCAAGCCGTACGTTCAGCAAAAGCTGGCGAAGGATAAGACGGGACCTTCCGTCTGGTGGCCGCAGCGTTATCCGTACAACCCGGGCAGCGCTAACGTAAGCAAAGCGGAGGGCTGGACTCTGCACCATTTTAACAATAAATTCGCCATTTATTCCTACGCCCACGATGTGAGCGGCATTGCCAGCATGAAGGTAAAGGTTCGCGTCCACAATGCCAAACGGGCAACCGCAACCGACAATACGTATAAGGTTTATGACCCTGCCGCGCTGCAGGCGCAAGGCGTGCCAAACATTGATGCCAGCAAAGTCGGCGAATGGGAAGAATACGACATGACCATGCGTGACCTGACGCCTGACATTAACGGAGTAGCCTGGCAGCCATCAAGCCAATTCGTTATGGATAAAGTGCCTGCGCAGGAAATTGGAAACCTTTATTACACCTATCTGTCCGATTACAGAGATCAACTGCTGGATTACTACATCGAATCGACAGATACCAAAGGGAATGTGACACGCAGCGATATTCAGCAAGTATACGTTGGAGCAGGCAAGTACAATCTGGTAAACGGCAAATATGTAGAGGACGTAAATGGAACGGTAAACGGCACGCACCCGTTTATTACGGACCAGCCGATTATTCCGGATGACGAAGCGCCGAGCGCACCAAGCGCGGTAAATGCCCAGACCGTAAACGCCTCCTCGGTTCAAGTGAGCTGGACGGCCGCTGCCGACAACGTGGGCGTAACCGGCTATGAGGTGTACCGCAACGGCAATCTCGTTGGAACAACGGCCGCTACCAGTTATACCGACACAGGCCTTGCCGGCAGTACCAGCTACAGCTACAAGGTCAAAGCCTATGATGCCGCCGGAAACCGTTCCGAATTCAGCGATCCTCCGGCTGCGGTCACTACGCCGGCAGGCAACAATGTCACTATCTATTATAAAAAAGGGTTTGCAACGCCCCACATCCATTACCGTCCTGTCGGAGGCGCTTGGACGACCGCTCCCGGAGCGGCCATTCCCGCTTCCGAGGTGAGCGGCTACAACAAGATTACCATTAACATCGGCGCAGCCTCCCAGCTTGAAGCGGCGTTCAACAACGGCAGCGGACAATGGGACAGCAATAACTCCCAAAATTATTTGTTCAGCGTCGGCACCTGGACCTATACGCCTACGGGCAGTATAACAGCAGGCGCACCCGTCGTCGTGCCGCCGGATACGGTAGCTCCGACCGTGCCTCAATCCGTTTCGGCTGTCGCGACTTCTGCCGGTGCTGCAACTGTTACTTGGGCGGCCTCAACCGATAATGTCGCGGTAAGCGGCTATGAAATTTTCCGCAACGGCTCCTTGGTCGGCACCGCAGCGGCTTCTGCAACCTCGTTTGCCAATACGGGTCTGGCCGGATCAACCACTTACAGCTATACCGTCAAAGCGGTTGATGCCGCCGGCAATCGTTCCGCCGAAAGCTCGCCGGCTTCCGTTACGACTCCTGCTGGCAACAGCTTAACGATCTATTACAAAAACTCGGCTTTTGCCAATTCGTATATTCATTACAAGCCCGACAATTCGGCCGCATGGACTACGCTTCCAGGCGCAGCTATGCAGACGTCCAGCGCGTATCCCGCCTATAAGAGCATTACGCTTCAGCTTGGCAGCGCAAGCGGCATAAGTGCCGCCTTTAACAATGGCAGCGGACAATGGGACAACAACGGCGGCAGCAATTATTCTATTGCTGCAGGAACCTGGACGCTGGTCAACGGCAGCCTTGCGTCCGGCGTTCCGCAAGCGGACAGCGTTACTTTCCGCGTTAGTGTACCAGCCTCTACTCCGGCGAATGGCCCTGTCTATTTGAGCGGATCATTCAATAGCTGGCTGCCCGCAGATCCGGCTTACCAGATGGTCAAGGGTACGGACGGCGTGTATACGCTGACCCTGCCGTTGCCGGCTGGCGCCGCTATTCAATACAAGGTCACACGCGGAACCTGGGCGAACGTTGAGGCGAACGCCAATGGCAGCGACGTGGCAAACCGTACACTCACTCCGTCGGGCGGCGCCCAGATTGTGAATGTGACCGTTCAGCGCTGGAAGGATATATAAGGTTTGTAAAGCAAGCAACTTATGCTAAAATGCAGCAAGCCCCTGTGCTCCTCTTACATGCGGGAGCACAGGGGCTTGTCTTAGTTTCGCCTTGTTGAATCGCGCACAATAATCTCCGGCTCAAGCAGGACGCCTTTGTGCTGCAAATCGGGCTGCTCAATACGGTCCGTTACCATTTGCCCCGCGCATGCTCCGAGCTCGTAGGTATTAATCTTCAGGCTGGTTAACGAAGGACTGATATACGAGGAATAGGGCTCATCATCGAATGTGGCAATTCCCAAGTCCCTTGGAACCTGCAGACCCAGCACCTTCGCCGCCCTTAAGACGCCATAGGCCACCTGATTGTTCATACAAACCAACGCATCGGGTGGAGCGGCTTGGGCAAGCAATCCTGCGGCTTCCCTGTAGCCTAGCTCCTCATCGGCAATCCCTCTTGCGTTCCATTCAGCCAGCAGCGGCAGACCCGCCTCCTGCAAAGTTTGAGCATAACCCTGGAAGCGCTTGGAGAACAGCCGCTCCCCCTGCACACCTCCGACAAAAGCAATATTCCGATACGCTTGCGACAGCAAGTGCTCCGTGAGCATCCGGCCTCCCTTCTCATTATCGAAGTCGACCCATGATACTTCCGAATCCGTGTACTCGCCCATAGACACATAGGGAAAAGAAAGCTTCTGCAGCCGCTCGGCATCCTCAGCCGTCAGAATAGAATTATTCGTGATCAGTCCATCAATCCGCTTGCTCATTACAAGACGTTTCATATAGTGCCGTTCCTCTTGCGTTTCGCTTGCTTGAACGTTAACTACAGTCAGATCGTAGTGGCGCGGACCAATCGCACTCTCAATGCCGACCATTATATTGTAGAAAAAAGGATTCAAATACGCCTGCTCCTGAGACATGTCGATCAACAGGCCGATATTAAATGTGTTCTGCTTGGCAAGCCGCGTCGCCATGCTGCTGGGGGTGTAATTCATGTCCTTCATAATTTTTCGAACGCGGTCCTTGGTTTCTGCCGAAATGCTGGGCGAATCGTTTAACACCTTGGAAACGGTCGATTTGGCAACATTGGCTGCACGCGCAATATCCGTAATTGTGATTTTCATGAGTACCCTGTTCCTCTCATCCCTGCTTGGGAAATCGGTTTCTTCCTCCATTAAATATAGCATAATGACGTTTAGGGATGTACTGCAAATCTATCAGGCGGCATTCGGATCTGACGGAAGCTTATGGCGTTTCCTTACTTGTGATACGCTAGGAGAGAAATCATTATTACCTATGGAATTTGCCAATTTCACCAGTGAAGGGAGCAGCGGTTCATGCGCAAGGATCAACGGTATTCCATTGGCCAAGCATCAAAAATATGCAATTTAAGCATTCAAACGCTTCGCTTCTACGACAAGATCGGATTAGTCCATCCGAGCGAAACCGATAAGTTTACCGGATACCGGTAATATTCCAATCTCGATCTTTTGCATGTCAAAGTCGTGCAGGGGTTAAAATCGTATAAGCGTTGAGTTTGTGGAAACGATTCAGCATTTGCGCGGCATCAATCCGCGATACACGAAGGTCGGCACAATCACCGATTCGATTTTTGGCTATTTATTCGGTCTGGAATCGCTTGTAATCATCGTCTTCACCCTATTGCTTGCAACTCCATGGGCTGGGTTTCCATGCGCTGCAAGCACTTTCGCTGCTCGGTTGGCTGGTTGAGCGTGCAAATACGGACGGGAAGATCGCCCGCAGATGGATACACGCCGGCAGCATCGCTTGGGCGATGTCGCTCCTCCTCATCTTGATTCAAACCGCTCTCGGCCATTATACATGAATTCCCATATAAAATATCGCTTAATAAAGTTAACTGTTATAGAATTAGGGTACAATCTAGAGAAAGTTGGAAAAAGAAATGAAAGAGCCAGTTTCAAATAAAAAATCCCTGCCTTCTCCTGCTGAATCCAATGAGCGAACTAATAATATGACCTCAAACGTACCGTTGCCTATAGGAAATGTGCTGCAAATGCAAAGATTGGTGGGGAATAAAGCGATATCCCAATTAATGGGCATTAATAAAGTCTCCAATCATCAGGGAGGCAGCCAACAAATTGTTCAAAGGAAAGCCCTAAGTAAAGATAAATTGAATGTTGCGGGCGAGATACACCCTGAATCAGACGCACAAAGAGAGCTGGAGAGGGCATTTAGCGCGGAGAAGACGGGATCTCCAAACTATTGGCAAGAACCTGAGTTTAAAACCTTAGACGGTGCCAGGGCTGATCCTACATTTCATAGACTGCACCAATATATGGATTACCTGTATTCTTTAAATCTGAATACTTTAATTCAGCGGCATGATGAATTGAATGGTGATATACCAGAAGCTAAACAAAACTACATAAATAATTGGGTAACTGTAACACCATATATAACTGAAAACCTTAATGCGTTTTTTAAAGAACTAAAAAAATATGAGAATGGCACGCTTATCGTCAGCGATGAATCTGAACAAAAGATACTAAACAAGATTATCAAGAATTATAGGCAGAGTTTGAGCGGTTTTTGGTCAAACTTAACAGAAACTTTTGAAATACCCGAATTAGCTGTAGCGGAACCTAAGCCAAAAGAAACTACAAAAGGGCTTGAAATAAGCGATTTTTTGTTTGTACATGAATTAAAATTATTTTGGACTTATGTAACTGAAGTATTTAAATTATTCGAAGAGAAATCTGGTAATAAAAATGCCGAAGAGATATCTTTGGCTCGTTCAATGGCTATGAATCATGCAGCAGAGTCTAAGAAGGATGAGAAGGGTGTATGGAAAATCGGCAACGATCATGTCAAAGACATTATAATAAAAACAGACGAGCAAAACTATAATTTGATTACTCGGCCAGACTTCATTAAAGAATTTCAAGAATGGGAGAACCAGAAGACGTCGAAGAAGAAATGAAATTCAGCTTATTTGAATTTATTGGACCTGCCGGGAGCATCCACAGGTCCTTTTTTGCATGCATCAGGCATGGCGAAACCATTTTTATTTTTCCAGTTAGAGGAAATGAAAGCCCGGGATACGAACCTGTATGGTCAGCGTGAGGTACTCCCCGAAAGACTAGTGTAACGATATACTCTTTGTATTTGAAAAGGAATCTCTGCCAACTGATTGACGTCGATTGTCACACGGTATCCCGCATTTCATTGCAGCTCCAGCGCGATCGCTCCCCACTATCGGACAAGCGGTCTTTGCGCTCTATTTCTTCTGCTCCTTGATCACCTGCTCAATTCCGGAAATAATCAGCTTTATGCCAAATTCAAACGCCCCGTCGGTGCCCATCAGCTCGAACATCCCGCTTTTATACATAACTCTGAACAGTCCGGCATCCGTCTCGTTCATGGAGTCCAGAAGGCGAATCATTTCCTCGCTCGGATGCTCGCCCTGCGCCTTGGATATTGCCGTTACATTGCGTTGATGCTCATAATCATCCAGAACGAAGTAAAAAACATAATTTACAAACGTCAGAATCGCCTGCAGCTTCTGCTCCTGCTCAAGCGGCGTCGATTCCACGCATTGCAGCATTCGGTTGGTAAACCGGATAATGTCCGGTTCGTGGGGAAGCGTCTGCATCATGAGCTGCGTGGAGCAAGGATGCCTGCGGAGCACCGCGCGTACAGTTACCGCAAACTCCGCCAGCTGCTCCTTCCAATCCCCCTCGGAGTGAAATTCATCCACAATGATTTTCGATATCTGATTGGCCAGACGTTGAAAGATATCCTGCTTGCTCTTGAAATACCAATACAAAGAGGGTGCCTGAATGCCCAGCCGATCGGCCAGTCGTCTCATGCTGAACTTCTCGATGCCCTCTTCCCCTAGAATCTCCCACGAAGCTTCCAAAATTTTATCCTCCGATATCTGAGGCTGCTGCCTTCTCATACGTATCCGCCCTTTTATCTAACAGTGTAAGTTTGTAGTTTACAGGTATATACGTTCATGATATCATCTAACACTGTAAGGTTCAATCTAACACCGTTAGATGATCAAAAACAAAGAAAGAAGTGATCCGCATGGATGCACAAAACCTGCATTATTTTGAAAAAGCGCCCGTTGCAAAAGCCGTAGCCCACTTTGCTGTTCCCATGATGCTAGGCACGTCTATGAGCGTCATCTATTCCATCTTGAACGCCTTTTTCCTTGGTACGCTCCACAATACGGCCATGCTAACCGCGCTTGCGCTCACCTTGCCGTTGTTCGCGCTCATTATGGCGCTAGGCAATTTGATTGGCATGGGCAGCGGCACATTCATTTCCCGTTTGCTGGGGGAGAAAAAGTACGATGATGCAAAACATGTGTCTTCATTCGCCTTTTACAGCAGTCTCGTTCTCGGTCTTATCGTAATGGCCGTTGGTTTCCCGCTCATCGATTCAATTGTCCGTGGCCTGGGGGCGACACCCGACTCCTTCGGCTTCACGAAGGACTATGTCACGATTATGCTTATCGGTTCACCGTTTGTCGTACTATTCTTCACGCTGGAGAATATCGTACGCTCGGAGGGCGCGGCAATCACGTCGATGGCCGGCATGATCCTCAGTGTTATCGTAAATGTCGTTCTCGATGCGCTTGTTATTTTCGTCTTCCATTGGGACGTAATCGGCGTTGCATGCGCTACAATCGTCGCCAACTTGGCTGCGAGCGTCTTCTATTCCATCCATTTGGGATATAAAAGCTCATTCTTATCGATCTCCGCAAAATGGTTCAAAATAAGCTTGGACATTCTAAGCAATGTCTTTAAAATAGGCATTCCCGTGTTTGTTATGAGCCTTTTCTTGGGCGCAATGTCTCTCGTCTTGAACCATTTTCTTATCGAATACGGGGATCAGGCTGCAGCCGCTTACGGCATTTCATCCCGATTAATGCAATTTCCTGAATTTATTCTGATGGGACTTTGCGAGGGTGTCGTGCCGCTCATTGCCTTCTTATTCACCGCGAACAAATTGCGCATGAAACAAACCATTGGGTTTACGCTCAAAGCGATTGCCGCACTAGCCGCCGTATTCGGCGTTATGGTTTATCTGATTTCCGACCATTTGGTTGGTTTATTTACGAATGATCCGCAGTTAATTGAAATGGGCAGCTATATCCTGCATGTAACGTTTTTGTCCTTGTTCATTACCGGAATAACCACTTTGTTTACAGGAATCTTCCAAGCAACAGCACAAGGCACGGCTGCATTTATCATGTCGATCATTCAAGGTATGACCCTCATCCCTGTGCTCTACATCGCCAATCGCATGAACGGCTTTCACGGGGTCGTGTGGTCGCTTGTCATCGCGGATGCCGTCGCGTTTCTGGTTGGAGCCTTCATGCTGTACGTATTGCGAAACAAACTGCAGCCGGCCACGGAATACAACGAATAGATGAAGCTGGCGATCACGCGATCCATAAAATAACGCAGCCCGCAGGCTGCGTTATTTCGTCCCTTCCGGGGAATATTATGCCTGAGGGCCATACTGGACGAGCCTCCTTTGCAAAGCTTCCGCCATTTCTTTCGGCAGTTCAATGATCTTGATATCTCCACCCAAAAAAAGCACCCAATTGAGTATTTCGCTCAACTCCTCCGAACGGTCAGCATGGACATGCATGTTCAGAAGCGCTCTCGCTTGGAACGGGTCCGTATAGGAGAGGAAGACCTTTAAGGGGTGATATTTTTTGAACTGGGCAATCGCCTTAGGTCCAAGTTCAAGGACAAGGTTGAACGTTTCCTCCTCTTTCCTTAGCTTCTCCTGAATCTTCTTGCGGCTTAACCTCTTATTCGCGGGATATGGCTCTACAGCGGTGAGGTTATCGACGGAAAAAAGACGTCTTTTCTCATCATTTAAGTCAAAGCCTTCGATCAGCCAAAGGCTTTTCTCGCGATAAAGATGCAAGAGGAAAATGGGATAGGACTTTGTTGCGTTCCCTTCCCGAAGGGTGAGCAATAAGAAGCTGTTCGACAAAAGGATTTCAATAAGCTTCTCCAATATAGGATGAGGAAGGTCAGACAGCTCGAGCAGGTCCGGATTATTGGGGTTAGTCCCTTCAAACAGCAAAAGTTGATTTAAGAGAACAAGGTCATCCTGCTGGTTTTGCGAAATAAGCCCTAACAGCTTTTCCGCCAAAGACTGACGGCTCTTCAAATAAGGGAGCTGTTGGTTCCGTGTCGCCATAAACGCGATAAACAGCGCCTTAATCTCGGTATCGGTAAAACGAACCGCAGGCAGAACCGAATTGTTCATGACAAAATAACCGCCGTCCCTGCCAACCTCGGCGACAAGCGGCATCCCCATAGCTTCAATTTCCCTGATATCCCGAATCGCAGTCGAACGGGAAATGTTGAATTCCCGCATGATTTCGGAAATGGTGAAGGAAGCGCGATTGTTGATGTACCGCATGATGACGTTAATCCGTTCTACTTTTTTCATCGCGGCCTCCTAAACAGTTTCACTTTTTGACATGATTTAAAGCTATTATAAACTCAGCAGGTGAAAAGAAACACCTTTATCAAATCCCACAAAAAGGATGGATGACAAATGGCGAGCTACACCCTTGAAGAAAAAGAAAGCTTTACCGTATTGGGAATGGGAACGGATCTTAAAAGCGATTATACCGATTATGCCGGTATCCATAAGGAGAAGCTGGACTTCTGGCAAGCGGTCAAAGAAGACGGAAGGCTCGACGCGCTCAAAGCGGTCGCCGCGAATGACTACATTTTTGCCGTAAATGAAGCCGTAAATCATAAAATGATGTATTATGCCGGCGTGTTGACGGATGAAACATTGCCTGAAGCAACCCGTGTAATTCAATTTCCCAAGGGCGAATATCTGGTCGTCCAAGGGGAAGCCGAGACGTCCGATGCGCTTAGCAATACGCTTACCGGTGTCGCCTTCGGTCAAATCCTTCCGGAAGCAAAAGACTTCGCCTATGTAGGCGGACCAAATGCAACAGTCGAGATGGGCAAGCGCGAAGGCTTGGTTTTCGGTGAAATGTGGATTCCCGTCGTCAG
The DNA here is from genome assembly GCF_005222705.1 of Paenibacillus sp. SY21-1. GTDB lineage: Bacteria > Bacillota > Bacilli > Paenibacillales > Paenibacillaceae > Pristimantibacillus. The sequence continues at coordinate 422,655 of NZ_STGF01000001.1, forward strand.
GAAATAATAACGAAATGGGAGGTATAGTCATGTCCTATGCTGTAGATTTTAAACAAGTGTCCACGGTTGGCTTAGAATCGTCTCCTGTACAAGAGGCTCTCGCTGGACTGCGGGCGAATGAAGCCCGTTACTTCATGAACAAATATGAACACGAATTTACGGTGACACCGGCTGCCGAAAGCCAAGAGGCCCTTGAGTACGTGCAACGTATTTTGAAGGAGGAACGTGGCATCGAATTTGCCGCCAAGCCTCTGGAAACATCCCGCTTTCAAGAGGAAAATATACAGTGGACCTTCGTCTTCTATGAAGACGGACTCGAAATCAATGTTTTGTATACGATCGATAACCCTAAGAAGCGCGCGGTCGGCATCAAGCTTTCCGAGGGAATGGAGGTGCCTGCTGAGCTAGAAGGGAAGTTTAAGTTTGCCAAGCAGAAGTCCAAGCTGGCCGGCACGATTCGCGGATCGTTTTTTGTAATTAAAGGAGAGTATTGAGCCGGGAGCCAAGGGGCGACCGGGAACGGCTTACACCACCCTCTGGCGGCAGCGTTATCGGTTTGCGTTGAAATAGAAGGCGCGATTATAAGTGTAAAACTTCTAATTAAAAATAAACAGCACCCTCGTTTTAGGAGTGGTGCTGTTTTGGGCGCAATTTTCTTTATTTACGCTGAAATTATCCTACAGTTACATACACGAGATCATTGGGCGGGGGCGAGCACTAAGGCTTCCAGGTTCTCCTCCTGATGCTTGTCCACCCCAAGGAAAAAGGCCGTATAATAAAAACCGTTTTGCTCCCAGATGTAATACGTTTGAGATTTGAACCTCGACTTATGATTATCTGAGGGAATAGGCTTCCAATAAGTATGATTGTTATCTGAATAGGCGGAAATTTCGATATCATTAATCTCAAGCTTGCGCAGGAACGACAGCTTGTTCGCGTCCACGACGGGCTTTTTGCTCTGATAAAAATTAATCTCGTCATTGATTTCGTAAATAGACGAATCGGAAGGAACGCGATAAGAATGCCACAAGGCGTCTTCATAGGGCCTAATGTAGAACCCGGTATTCTGATCGTCAGCCTGCAGCAAAGTCGAATCAGAAAGCCTAAAGCCATAGTTTGAGAGGTCAAACGGGAACTTCACAGGAAAGCCAAGAATGCTCTTCGCTTCATGCAAATCCGCCTCGTCGTATAACGGGAATGAATTTCCTCCGCCCTTATAGTCTACATGTTGCACCTTGTCCGGCCAAACCGCCGATTGTACAACCTTCGCCAGCTCTTCTTGTTCAAGATCCTTGCTGTAGTAATTGATCGCATATGTTATACCGTTTTCCTGCCATACAAAACTTTGGGCGGTTTCAGGCTTTTGCTTATATTTGGCCTTTGAAGATGTGTATACAACGCCTTGCCTATCTCCGAAAGTCACATCTTCTTGCCGGTAAGAAAGAGCACGGCCCTGCTCTTGGGAATGCGCAGCCCCCCACAATAATTGATGCTCCAGTAAAGTGCCGCTCCCTCTCGCAGCGTACACCTCCATATTCCGTTCGTTTTGCTGGCCAAAATTCGATACAAACGTGAGCGATACATATTCAACCAAGTCTGCTTTGTTCGCTTTGCTGAAATTCTCGCCCAAATCAATGTTTTCTAGGCGATACCCTTGAGGCAGATCGTCTGGCACCTTAAAGTCGAACTTCGCAAAAGCAAGCGCCCTGTCCAGATTATTAAACCATTTATAGGAGGGAATCAGCCTGTCAATCTGAAAAGAAGATACCGTATTCTCCTTGCTTGCTTCTATCGACTTAGCGGCATTGGATTCGACATTAGCGTTGGTGAGCAAAACCGCTCCCAACATGAATATCGACAATATAGCGGCGACAGACAGCTTGGACGATCCTTCTTTGAATTTTGCAATCATGGTAATCCTCCGTTTCGTCTCATTCTTGTTGTTGAAGAAATAAGATAAATGAATCGGCGGAGACAAGCTTCGGGAAGATAACCGCGACAGCATAAGAAGCGTCAGACCATACGAAGAAGATTCTTTTTCTCCCAGCGCCTCAAGCACAGCCGCATCGCAGGCCATTTCCCTATCGGCAATCATTTTTTTCCTGGCCAGCCATACCAACGGATTAAACCAATGCAGCCATACCGCGAACGTCCAAAAGGAATTAAGCCATAAATCTTTGCGCTTATAATGTGCCAACTCGTGCAAAAGGATATGTGTTAGCTGTCTGGAGTCCGCTATTACGATAATATCATCCGGCAAATAAATGTTTGGCTTTATCCTTCCATGGATATAAGGACTGTGAAAATTGCCAATCGCATATACAGGAATCGTGTGTTTGATGCCCAGTTTCTCACTGCATGCTTTAAGAACGGATAGTACCTCTTTATTATGAATGAGACGGGAGAGTCTGACTCGTTTTCTGAATAGCAGCCTCACACGAATATAATAAATTCCGAGTAACAATAATCCTCCAAGCCAGATGAATAAGCCTATTGTCAGCAAATTTGACCAATCCGATTTTACCTCGCCTGTGCGTGCGTGAGCTGTACGATGTACCGAACCATGACCCTCTAGCCGATTTACGGATGAATCGCGGGACGGAATTTCTCCTTGTATCTCTCCCCCGTTGGATTCGAGAGCGACAGGAGCAGGCGGTCGGTTAATCTCCTCATTCTTCATCGGTCCAGTAAGGTCTGCGAGATTGCTATGCCCTATTATCCATTTATCTGCTATCGACTGCGGCACCAGGTTAAAAAAACTGACCGAGCTCGACGGAGCGATAGGGATAAGCAGTTTGATCAATACCAGAACCCACATCAAATAAATAAATTTAGGAGCAAGTCGCTTATCAAACATGCCCCGAATGATGAGCAGCAGCAAAACCATGACAGCCGATGCCAACGATGCATGCACAATAAGAGAAAATATCGTTTGCAGTACGATCATGATTTTTTCTTCTCTTGCAGCAGTTGTTGAAGGTCCTTGATATCTTTGTCCGAAAGATTCTCTTCCTCAATAAACTTCGCAAATAGCATGCCTACCGCCCCATTGTAAACTCTGTCCAGAAAGGAGCGGTTCTCTGATGTTACGTATTCCTCATATGAAACCAACGGATAATACACATAATTCCTGCCGACCTTTTCGAAGCGTATCGCTTTCTTTTTGTGCAGCCGATTCAGAAATGTTTTGATTGTTTGATCCGACCACTCCATTTCCTCTGTCAGCTTGAGAATGATTTCATTTGCGGATAAAGGCTCTTTCTCCCAAAGCAGCTTCATTACTTTATGCTCAGCATCCGTAATATGGGGGAGACTGCTCATGATCGCCACCTCTTTTTTTATCAAATCGACGTTTACAATCGTAAACGATAAATGAAAGTTTACATGTGTAAACGAACGATGTCAACAGGAAGCTAATGAATAGCTTGAAGGTGACGACTTTGGGAAGGCTTGGCTAGTTGAGTATTTTTGTGAATTTTAGTGGCGGGTGGCCATGATGTTGGATGTATGAATACCACAATAAAAAGCTACCGCAATTACGGCAATGTCATTAAGTTAGACTCAGAGACTAGATCATGTATAGAAAATGAATCCGAAACGGCATGGGAAAAACTCCTATGCCGTTTGTTTTTTTGTACAATGAATAAAAACGGGTAAAGCAAACAAGCGGATGGAAAATCCGCTTAAAAAAATGTTCATCGGAACCAAATTATGCTACTCTGTAAACGAAGCTAACTGCAGATTTGTAACGAGTTT
>NZ_STGF01000002.1 GCF_005222705.1 Paenibacillus sp. SY21-1
ATTCAACCAAATGGACAAGCTACCTTTGAGAGCTGTTCGACCTTTTTCATTTCAGCGCGAAAACTCATTTTCTGAATATTCATTTTTCGGAAGTGGCACGACTTTATGCAACGCTAGTGATCCGACATTTTTTCTTCCCTCCTTCTTTCAACATCTGAGATTCACAATTTTACGCAATAAATCCATTCTTGACTATAGGGTTACCCGATACCTTAAAGTTATTCATATATGAATTTTAGGTTTAAGGACATGGAGGAAAAAACAACATGAACAAATTTGAAAAATGGGTCATTCTGGCTGTCGTATCCAGTGCGCTCATGCTCATTGTGATGGATGCCACGATTCTTTATACTGCTTTGCCAAGCTTAACACATGATTTAGGTGCTTCCGCCTCGGAAAAATTGTGGATTTTGAATGGTTATTCGCTTGTTATGGCTGGATTGCTACCTGCAATGGGATCACTTGGTGATCGCTACGGACACAGAAGAATATTTTCTATTGGGTTGATCGCATTTATGGGAGCTTCCCTCGTAGCTGCTTTCGCTCCAACTCCCGCTGTTCTGATCATGGGAAGGGTTTTGCTTGCCGTAGGAGCATCAATGATGATGCCTGCTACGCTTTCAATCATCAGAGTAACATTCACCGATCCTCGAGAATTAGGATTAGCGATTGGAATATGGGGCTCAATTGCCTCTGGAGGAGCTGGGCTCGGTCCTATCGCAGGAGGATTGCTTGTAGAATACTTTTGGTGGGGAGCAGCATTTTTGATAAACGTTCCAATTGCCATCGCAGCTTTTATTTTGACCCTAATCTATGTACCTAAACATGCAGGTGACAAGAATAAAAAATGGGATCTGACCGGATCCATACAGATCTTGATTGCCATGGTAGCCCTTATTTATGCGATCAAGGAGTTTGCTCGGCGCGAAGGTTCCCCTGAACTTGCTGTAATTGGCACCATCATCGGTTTGATTGCATTGACCATCTTTATTCGCCGTCAACTCAAAAGCTCAAACCCTTTGCTTGACCTGTCTCTCTTTAAAATAAGACCATTTACCACTGGGTTTATAACAGCGTTGGTCGCACTATTTGGACAATTGGGCATTCAGTATATCGTAACTCAGCGACTTCAGTTGGTAGAGGGTTTAGGGCCTCTGCATGCTGGTCTGATAACACTAAGCATGCCGTTAGCTGCTCTAATCATAGGTCCATTCGTCGGAAAAATACTTTATCGCTATGATGTAATCCGTCTCCAAATCTTCTCGTTTTTAATAGCAACAGCAGGAATGATTATTTATATCTTTCAACTAGACTCCGTAATGGTTGGACAAATCTTCGGGCTTGCCTTAGCAGGGGCAGGTTTGGGAGCAGGAATGATGGCCGCATCACACTCCATTATGAGCTCTGCACCCGCTCACAAGGCTGGTATGGCTGCATCTATTGAGGAAGTAGCATATGAACTTGGTGGGGCCACCGGAATTGCAATTATCGGGAGTATGTCAGGTCTTGTATACACATTGTCCATGAAAATCCCTGTAGGTATAGACGTTCCAGCAAATGTAAAGGACAGCTTGGATGAAGCTCTATTGGCTGCAGAAGGGCTGGCTGGACATGCCTCTGAAGCCTTAAAGGAAGCTGGCCGAACAGCATTTGATCAATCCTTTGTGGCTATACTAGCGGGGGTTGCAGTCCTCTTTATCATTGCTTCATTGGTTATTGGCTTGACAGGTTCACGTTCAAAACAAAAAGGAACTGAAATTTGAGAAATCTGCAGGTGAATGGATATTTTTTCGAATATCTGCCCGCTACTTCAATAGAAGAGGGAGCAGCGCCGCGGCCGTCTGCGCCCTCTTCCGGTTGAACTATCGTTACCATCTACTTATTGTTGGTTCTCCTTCTGCCACTTTCACTAACGTTCTTAGGTTCGTTCAATTACTCAATCTGAAAAATTCAGCTTGATTCATAAAATATTTCACTGATGTGAGAGTGAGTACCAGCCTTACAGGTTGAGGCCACTCATCGCAGCTTCGGGATAACGCAAGCCAAAGGCCGTTCCCCGCGGAGCCGCTTCGTCGATGCGCACCAAGTCTGCTTCTGTCAACTCGACCGCAAGCGAGCCTACATTCTCCTCCAGGTATTTGATTCTCTTTGTACCAGGGATTGGCACGATATCGTCTCCCTGCTCCAGCAACCAGGCAAGCGCTAGCTGTGACGGCTCACAACCCTTTTCGGCGGCCAGCTCGGAGACCCGTTCGACGAGATCCAGATTGCGCTGGAAGTTTTCTCCTTGGAAGCGAGGGGAAAATCGGCGGTAATCGTCCTCCGCCAGATCCTCGAACTTGCGAATCTGTCCGGTCAGAAATCCGCGGCCAAGCGGGCTGTACGGCACGAAGCCGACGCCCAGCTCCCGACATACAGCCAAGATGCCGTCCTCGACGTCGCGACTCCACAGCGAATACTCCGTCTGCAGCGCGGCGATCGGATGCACGGCTGCCGCACGACGAATGGTAGCCGGAGCCGCCTCGGACATACCAAGGTATCGCACCTTGCCTTCGCGTACCAACTCGGCCATTGCGCCGATCGTCTCTTCGATCGGCGTGTTCGGATCGACTCTGTGCTGATAGTAAAGATCAATGTATTCGACGCCGAGACGACGCAGGCTCGCTTCGCAGGCGGCCTTGACGTATTCTGGACGGCCGTTGATACCTAGGTACTTGCCGTCCTCGCTACGAACGTTGCCAAACTTGGTCGCCACTACTATCTTGTCGCGGCGTCCCTTGAGCGCTTTGCCGACCAACTCTTCATTTTTGCCGACTCCATACATATCCGCGGTATCCAGCAGATTGATGCCTAGCTCCAATGCGCGGTCGATCGTGCGCAGGGACTCCTCGTCGTCCCTGCCGCTGTAAAAGTCGGACATTCCCATGCAGCCAAGTCCGAGCGCCGACACTTCAAGGCCACTCTTGCCTAACGTTCTTCTTTTCATATTCGGATTCGCCTCACTTTTCAGGTAAGTTTGATCTTCGCCTTTATTATGCAACGATGGATACCCTACCAGGTAACTAATTCGTATCAAGTTATTGCCTAATCCTCCGACTGAACAGACGGTGCAGCAGATCGGTGTTATAATGAACCTACCAAAGGGGATAAACAATGGAGGAGAAAAATGCCGCAACCACAACTTGCAGGGCCGCTGTTAGGAGACGATCAAGACAGGCAATCATTCTTTTGTGGCCTTAAGTCAGCTGACATGCTCACCGAGCTGGTCTGGTTGATCGAGCGTCATACGGGCAGAGACGGAATGTTCGGAACATCCATGCCATTGCTGCATTTAATTCGCAGCTCAAAAACCACGCTACCGGTCAATACGGTTTATGAGCCAGCAATCGTCATCGTCGCCAGAGGCACGAAGGTCGTAATGCTCGGAGGAGACAGCTTTACCTATGGTCCCTCCTCGCATTTTGTAGTATCGGTCGATCTGCCGGTTACCTCACGGCTTATTCAGGCTTCCCCCGAAGCGCCTTATTTGTGCATGCGGCTTGGTCTGAATCCCGCTCAGGTGCTGGAAGTGATGAAAGACGTGGAGCATGAGGAGGAAGACGGCAGGGTGGCGAAGCGAGGCGCGTTCGTCGATCAGACGAGTCCCGAGCTTCTGGATGCGGCGGTTCGGCTCGTCCGGCTGCTGGATACGCCTGGCGACATTCCTCATCTGGCGCCGCTGATCGTCCGCGAAATCTATTACCGGATAATGAGGGGAGGCCAAGGTGGAGCCTTTAAGCAGTTTGGCCTCGCTGGTAGCGGCATTAGCCGGATCGCCAGAGTCATTGCCCGCATCAAGCTGGATTATGCCCAGCCGCTTCATATCGACGAGCTCGCGAGAATGGCCCATATGGGCCCCTCGTCGCTGCACCGTCATTTCAAGGAAGTGACTGCACTGAGTCCGCTGCAGTACCTGAAGCGGATTCGCCTTCAAGAGGCGCGCCGTCTGCTGCTGGCCGAATCCCTCGATGCCGCCGATGCTGCTTACCGTGTCGGCTACGAGAGCCCCTCGCAGTTCAGTCGCGAATACGCAAGGCTGTTCGGTCTCCCGCCGATCAGTGATATCAAAAGGCTGCGAGAAGAGACGGCGCAGGAGATTGGTTGAGGGTATTGTCGTCGTACGGATCTTTGGGATATGTACACTTTAATATTGCTCTCAATCCGGGAGATGCTTGCAGCAAAGCAAAATCAGCGATGGATCGTCAATTCCTTAAAAAACGATGTCACTTCGCATAACTGAATAAATTTAAAAAGAATACGGGATTCTCTGACTGCCGACAGCCGGAGAATCCCTATTAAAGTAACGTGCCCTTAAAGCCGCTGCGAGTTCGCCCTCGATCAAAGAAGTGTTCGGACCGACAGATTATAACGTCCTCGATACCGCCCCCTTCGGTTGCTTTGCCACACCGCTGCATATCCCCGTTCCGGAGCACCCCATTCGTTTCCGTTTCAAAACCGCATGTTCTCGTACATGCGGCGCCCGCACAGGATGCCTGACAGGCCGCGCACGTCGTCGATGAAATGACGGAAAAGTAAGGGGTCGGGCTAAAATGCCGGGTGGTCGTGGTCGACAAATACGTCCAGTGTCTGGTTCACTGCGAAAACGATCCTCGCCATGCTACTGACTCTCCTCCCTGGTTTTCTCGCACATCTATCATCAAGATTACACGTTCCATATGCAACCTCCATTTATCTTTATGTCTGCATTCTATCATTCAACAGCATATCCGGTTTCTCATGGATAGCTAATGTACACAGTCACGCTTGACCGTCTACAAATTTAATTTAACGAAGAATGATCATTAAACAATTCTGCCAGTTACTTCAATGAAAAAGGAGCAGCTGCCGCGGCAACTGTTCCTATCTTGATCGCCCAACTTAAGTTCACTTAAATACCATAAATATTAGTATTTATTATACAATTCCCCATAACCATGATGCCATTTTTATCGTCTCAAAATCCATTTTAGATTAGCGGATTGATGTGATAAAACTGCTCGTAAGCTCAAAGAAGCCAGCTATTTATTCAGGTAGCCTCATCTTGGTGATTATTAAGCTATAGTTACTATTTGTTCAATCATGATGAAGCAATTTCTTAAGTAACTCTATTTTAGTCACGTCTTTATCATTGTTTTTTGTCCTTCTGTATCCATCATTTAAGCACCTAGAATAAACCTTTAAAAAATCTTCTAAACTTAATGAGTGATACCTTGCCTCATTCCATTCAGTTATTTCAAGTTTTTTGTAATCAATACCTGCAAAATCAGCCAAATCCTCAATATAAGCAAACGCCAGCTTGAATTCTTCTTTACGAAATTCGCGTTCTCGCAAGTCCACAAACGTATAACCCATATTTTCAACTGTCTGTCGTAAGGCGTCCCACTTTTTTTGCAGATATTCTAATGGCACAAGAACGTCAATATCCTGTGGCTCCAAATCAATCCCCGATTTTATTTGCAACCCAAGAGAACCATAAAGAACTGGAACAATACCGAGTTCACCGTTTAGCGTTTTTGTAATATTTATAAATTCATTGAACTTATTTGTTGTTTCCAAACAATAATGCCCCATTTCCATTTATGTATCTGTTATGTTTTCGTTATTGAATATCCAATCTTATTCCACCTTAAGTTGGGTTCGTCTAACGTTTCCCGTTAGCGCAACGATTCTTCAGTAATAAAAAATCCTTTAGCGTAGTCCACCTATAAATCCTGAGATAGTCGAATCATATCCCTGCACTGAATTCCGTTCTCGCAAATTTTTTCTGTGTAGTGCCTGATGAAAAAGTCGGCATCAACCCCAACGATTCTAAAGCCACATTTTTGATAAAGGGCTAGTTGTCCTATGCTTGAATTTCCTGTACCTATTTCGATTGTCTTAAAACCTTTCCTTCTGGCTGTTTGAATTGCGTGCAAAACCAACTGTTTACCGATCCCTTTCCCATGCATTTCTTCCGCAACTGCAATATTCACTAATTCAACCGTTTCAGGTCTTGTTGGTAAAAGCACATAAGTTCCTATAATTTGATTTTCAGATTCAGCTATAAAACAATTCCCTCTTTTTACATATTCCTCAACAATTTTTAGAGAGGGGTCCGCTAAAAGCAACAGCCCCATTGGATAGTTTTCATTTGAATTCAGATTTCTGATATTCATTTTTTCTCCTTTTAGAAAGAATCCACTTCATATTTTCAAAAAAAATAAGGCCCCTGCCCTTTAGCTTAATGATAATGGAGGAACTACCGGATTGTAATCTGCCTCATATAGCATTGAACTAAAGTTCTCCGTTAGCGGAATAATCTGTTCAACTTGCGATACGGCTCACCCTGCTGTGTGTAACGAGGCATCATTTGCGGGACGGCTCATTGTAAAATGACAGCACATTACGTCAGGCGCATAAATATGGTTTCTACTGCACCCCAGGGCGCTTCTTTCTCATCTATCTTTACGAAACCGTATTTTTCGTATAAATTAACATGGTCACTGACAAGATATACTTTATCAAAACCCAATTCTTTCGCGTAAGCCAAAACAGATATAATCATCTTTTCACTTACTCGATTGCCTCTGTACTGCTCGCCCACAAACATAAACCCAATATAAGGTGTATAAGGCACATCGGGTATGCAGTCGGTTTTTGCTAAAGTGCAATAACCAATAATATGCTCGCCATCAAACGCTGCAAAAACTCTTTCCCAATCTGAAAAATGACCATCTTTCATTAGCTTCGATAAGTTTGGACCTGCTTTCCATGTACAATTTTGCGCATAATCAGCAACGGCCTGCCACAACTTATCGCTATATATAAGCGATTCTATTTGCATATACTTCATTTCCTTCCTGATTCATTACCTGAAAGTAGTCTTGAAAGTGAAACCTACAAGGCGTTATTGCGTCCCCCACTTTATCATACAATTGATTCTGCTAAACTGCCCGTTAGTTCAATGTCATCATGAAGCGCTGAACTAAAGTTCCCAGTTGAACAATGGCTGTCAGCAAATACTGACAGCCACAATAATTTTATTTAGGGATCTTCAATTAAGTTGTAGTATACGTATAATTTCACCGTCAATGATTTCATCGCTAGCCCTTTGAAACCCTAAGGATTCATACAAGTTCCCAGCAATCAAGTTGTCGGGTCTGTGTCCGATCATTATTCTTTTACAACCCATTTGACTCATAAGGTCAATTAATTTTCCCATTGCTTTTTTGCCATAGCCATTCCCTTGATAGTTCTCATCAATCATGATTGCTGATATCCAATGGTTGCCGTCTTCGTCGGCATTTTTACAAAAGACAGTAAAACCGACCAATAAGGCTTCCGAATAAATTGCGCGCAACTCAAAATCATGAACGTATTTAGATTCTGCAATCCAGTAAACAACAGGGGCTGGAAAAACATTTTTTTGTTCTGATTTTACATTTAGCTTGGTACAATCATACCAGTTCTCAAGTGATACTGGCTTTAACTCCATATCCATAAGTAAATTCCTCCAGAATTTGATAGCACAGAGGAATTCCCTCTGTGATTAGAATAGAACTTCCTCTGTAACAAGCACAAGAGCATAGATATTCTTCATACCACAACACTCCTTTCAATCATGAACACACATCCAATAGTATACTGCCAATCCATGCTTTATGATTGGTATAAAATTGTTATAAACAAAGTTCCCGACCCCTACCTTAACTTTGAAGATTCGCCAAGCTACCCTGCCCGATCGTTGAACAAAAGCAGCAAATCGCGTCGATCTGCTGCTTTCTTTGTACTATTGAGCTATCGTTTCCCCTAAGCATAACGATGTGTTATTGAATCACAAACATTATTAATAAGAATTCCTATTAAACGTTGCAGTTTAAAACAAAGCCTTCTTACGCCCCTGCATACTGAAGAGGACTTTTGCATGGAGTGATAAAGCTTTACCGTTAGGCTGATGCTACTGCTTCTCTAGAACATACCATACTGTATACAATACAAAAGCAACTACGGCAAAGACTGCTGTAAGCAGCGCCCCTCTAACGACCCGATGCCACCCGATACGGATCAACCCGTAGCATCCTCCATACACAATCAACCCGGCAGCGGCCCCTACCAAAAAGATGCTCGGTGCCCGCAGGATAACCATATAAAACAAAACGCTTACCCCTAACAAAAAGTAATTCATCCACAGAAATGCAATTCTTCCTTGCATCCGCATTAAGCTTATCCCCCTATTTCAACAATCTCCATACAGTCTGCCGTTTCATGCGCACAGACTGTATACATTCTATATACGAGGAATCATTTCCTTCTATTTCCTTTGACAGGGCAGTGCGTCTCAATCCGAGAAATGTAATCCCTGTCTAGAGAATACAGTTTCGTCGTCATTCATCAAAATCAAGGGCGGTCGTATAGATTTCGGAGTGAAGTTGCTGATACGAGGGCTGCTGTGATCCTTATCACTTCAAAAATCTATATATTGTATTAAAATGATAAATGAATACAACATATAGATAAATCATTGAAAGGAGAACAGGATGCTGACCTTCTACCCCCGGTTTATCCGCACTTTTACGGACTTGCCCGGACATCTGTCCCTGCTGATTCACGCCTGGAACGGCTGCAACATGCGTTGCTATGGCTGCCATAACGATGCGGAATTGATCGCCCAGCGGCCGATTCCGCATTTGCAGCTCAACGCCGAGCAGACGCTTGAGCGTCTTGCAGGCAGCGACACGATGATGGATGCCGTTTTATTCAGCGGCGGCGAATTTTTAATGGCCCGCATGGCCGAGCTGGAATGCTTTCTTGGGCGCGTCCGCACAATTTTTAACGGGAAAATAGTTATCTTGACGAACGGAACGTTTCCCGAAAAGCTGCGGCGGCTGCTTGAGCTTGGCTTAATCGACGGCGTCCATATCGATATGAAGCTGCCCTTCCATACGCTCGACCCGAAGGAGGATGCGGATGTGTTCGAGGCGATCCTCGGCGTTACCCCGAGCGCTCGCTTATGCCGGGACATCCTCGCCTCCGTCGAGCTTGTCATCCGCCACAACAGCAGGCTGAGCCAGGTGCGTACAGTCCGTTATCCGCTGCTCAGCGAAGAGTTTTTTGAGCAAATCGCTTCTTATGTCGGGCAGCTGCAACGCAAATTTGACAGCATCGTCCCTTATTTCTTAAATCCCTATTTCCCACCGCCAAGGTGAACCGGCTACGCCATCCTTTGGTTGCAAAGCGCGTATCATTCCGAGAAATATAGAGAAAGGATGGCGAAAACACCCCCTTTCCTATATGAAAAACAGAACGGAGGCCGATTATGTTTAATCAATCCACCGATATCATCCGCACCTTTACTTCCCGCTCCGAAACGAAGGAAGCCGATTACCTGAAACGGGAGAACAGCAACTTTGTCTATTCGCTTCCCTTGCTGCGCCATAACCTGACCAATCTGGCTGAGGAAGAGTTTTTGCTGGATCATATATTGCCGCCCAACCTGACAGAGCTGTATCGCCAAGGCATCGTCTATATTCACGACAAGCAGCTAAGCCCTTATTGTCTCAGCGTTTCCTGCAAGGATATTGCCACTCTGGGCATTCCCACCTTAGCTAAAAATATGATATCCTCCCGGCCGACCAAACGGCTGGAAACATTGTTCCGCCATTTCAGCAATCTCGTCGTGCTCATGTCGCAGCAAGTATCGGGAGCCGTCATGCTGTCGCAAATGACGACCGTTGCGGCGTCCTATTTATACTACGAAGAGCATGAGCTGGGCCACAAAATCGAGGCGGACGAGCTGCAGCAGTGGTTTCAAAGCCTCGTCTGGGAAATGAATATGCCGCTGCGCGGCGGCTCCCAATCCGCGTTCACCAATATTACGCTGGAATTTGGCAAGCCGTCGGACGAAGTTCGCGAGGAGCATATCGTGATCGGCGGCACGATTCTGAATATGCGCTACAAGGATATTCCCTCCGTCTATTTTGACCGGATAAACGCAGCAATCATCGCCGTCATGAAGCAGGGCACAGGCAATGGCATACCGTTTACCTTTCCGCTGCTGACCGTCCCGATCGACGATCGTTTTGATTACGGCAATCCGCTGTTTCTCGATATGCTGGACGGAATGTATCAGTGGGGCGGCGTCTACTTTGAGAATTTCCGGACCCAGCCTTTCCTGGATGAGCACTACCGCAAGCTGAACCCGTACATCAAGCCCCGCGATCCCGAGGTGAGCCGAAGCCTCTGCTGCCGGCTGCAAATCGATCTAACCGTTTTGTCGCGCGTCGGGAGCGGTATTTTCGGAAGCTCGACCGGCTCGACCGGAGCGGTCCAGGTGCTGAACCTGAACATGAACCGGGTGTTGATGGAGTACGGACATGACGAGCAGCTGCTGATGAACGCAATCAAAGGCTATCTGGACATCATGCAGCAAGGACATCTTGCCAAACGGAGCTGGATTGAAGAACACAAGGAGCTGTATCCGACCTTCTTTGCCTTTAATCGCGATTTGTCCAACTACTTCCATGTTTTTGCCGTAACCGGGATGCATGAAGGGCTGTTCAACAGCGGCTATGCGCAGGGAATGAACGATGAACAAGGCCGGAAGCTCGCTCACCGAATCATGCAATTTATGACGGAGACGATCAATGGCTTTATCGTACGCGATCAGGTTGCTTGCGGAATCGAATATGCGCCGGGTGAAAATGCAGCAATCAAGCTGGCGCGCCACGATGTGAAATGGGCGGCCAAGCAAGGACGGAAGGTGGCGGTGCAGGGCACTGGCGAGGACGTCTTTCTAACGGCGGGCTGCATGTTGCCCTTTAGCGAGGACGATTTTATGCGTCAAATCGAGAACAGCGCGGAATTTCAGGCCTATGCAACTTCGGGCAGCATTCTGCATCATTTTCTGGAAAGCAAGCTATCGCCTGCACAATTGGCCGATTATGTACGGAGAATATTCAGCAAGCCGATTCAATATATTACCTTAACGCCTACCTTGACGAGCTGTCTGGCCTGCGGACAGCAAATCGCGGCAGCCGACGGGAAAACGATCTCTGTCTGCCCAACCTGCGGCAGCGACGATCTGGCCACCTTTAGCCGGGTAATCGGGTATGTCAAGATGATTGCGAGAAGACGGCTGACCGTCGATCAACAGGGCTTCTATACCGGCGAATACAACTTCTGGAGCAAGGCGCGCCGGTTTGACTGGAATACGCGCAAACGCCTCCGAGAGGAGGCGCTTGGCGAAGCTGAGGATAATCGTCGGGCAGCTACAAAGGGATAATCGTCACAAGCTCGCCTGCCAAGACGCCGGTCTTGGTTGGCGGAATGACGATCAGGCAATTAGCTTCCTTCAAGCTGACGATGGCGCTGGAGCGGTCCGCCCCCGCCTGTCTGACATAGACGGTAGCTCCATCGGTATAGCGGATGCCGCGGATGTAGCGGGTGTACGCATTGACTTTGCCATAGCCTTCGGCGAGTATCGCCTGCTGGCCGTGCTCGTCGGCCGTTATCGCCCTCTCTCCCTGCATCTGCCTCAACACAGGACGCACAAGCAGCTCGCAGCCTGCCAAACATGCTGCCGGATTGCCCGACAGCCCGATAAGCAGCTTGCCGCCGCGAACGCCGGCGCTGGTCGGGCTGCCAGGGCGCATCGTAATCTTGTTGAACAACGTATCGCCATCCCAGTCCGCCAATATGGCAGCAACGACATCGAAATCGCCAACCGAGACGCCGCCGGTTGTCAGCACCAGATCGGCTTCCCCTTCCATGATGCCGTACAGCATGCGCCGCGCCTCCTGCGGTTCGTCGGGTATGGAACCGATAAGCTGCGGCTCCCCGCCATATTCCCTGATCTGTGACGCAAGCATATACAAATTGCTGTTTCTTATTTTACCGGGCTGCAGCCGTTGATGGATGGCCAGCAGCTCGTCCCCTGTGCAAATAATAGCGACAATCGGCTTGCGATATACAGATGGCTCATCACAGCCAATGGCGGCGAGCAGTGCCGCCTGGGCCGGGCCAATCCTCTCTCCCGCATCCAGCAGCTTTTCTCCCCTACCCGCTTCCAGACCGACCGGCGTAATATTTGTGCCGGACGGCACAGCCTTGGTAAATCGTACATAGCAGCGCTGTCCGTCAGCCGTTTCCTCCGCCATCTCCTGCATGATGACAGCATCCGCGCCGTCCGGAACCATGCCTCCGGTCATAATCCGCGCGGCGGTCCCTGCTCCAAGCGCGCCGGCGGGCGGAGTCCCGCAGGCGATACGCTGAGTAACCTCCAGCGTAACAGGCAATTCGGCCAAGTCCTCCGTTCTAACTGCGTAGCCGTCCATGCCGGAGCGGCGGAAATGCGGTATCGGCTCCGACGCATACGCCGCTGCCGCAAGCCGATAGCCGAACGCCTGCTCGAGACGCACCTTGGCCTTATCGATGGGACGAACATGCCGCAGCAGCGCCCGCTGCGCTTCCGGCAGCGCAATCGCCGTGCGATCCTGTGTCTGATAGCCTCGCTTTGTACCTGACTGCATACGCGATCTTCCTCTCTGACCGTTCAGAGCCGCATGCTCCCATGCATTTGCTCTATTACAATGGTATCTACATGAATTGTACCATGGCGGCACCCCAGCACCCGCATCCGATCTTGACAATTCACGCACCATTTGCGGCTAGCGCTACTCGCAGCGAAGCGCAACTTCAATGTCCTGATTGTAGTTGCCGAAGCCTTTGCCGAACAGCGTTACGCCGCCGCAGTTTTTGGCCGCAGCGCTGCACGAAATTCGGAACAAAATTTCTTTTTCATACGAAATGTCCAGTGTATCGATCGTCGTGTCCGATACGCGGACGCCATCAATAAACGTGCCCTCGCGATTAACGCGAATCGTTTTATTCAGGCCGTAATGAATATTTTTGTACCACCATTCCGGCGTATATACCCCGCGTGTGCTTCCGAAATCGCCTGGATACGTCCATACGCCGACGCTTGCACCGTTTATCGCAAACGAAATGTCGGACGGCATATGGCTAACCGCGCATGGCGTCTCCGAGCAAATCTCCAGCGTAATTTCCAGCGATTCCGCCCGTTCGTTCGCGACCATATAGTTGGGAATCCGGTATTCTACAAATCCCGAACCGAACCACAACGCCCGTGCGCGCACATGCTCGGGATCGGCGAAATAACGCGGGTCGTCGCACATGCCGATCATGCTTGTCTCCGATGCCAGACCGCAGGTAGGCTTCACCTGGTAGGATGAATAATGCCCAATCGGAATCGATACGGCATATTTCTTTTTCGCGTCCGCTGCTTGAACGCCTTTGAACAGCAAGGTAGCCTGCGAAAGCTGCAAGTGACAAATCTTCTGCATCCCCCGCTTGCCTGCTACGCTTTCACAGCGAACGATACCGGCCTCCTCCAGCCTATGAATATGTCTGGTCACGATAGGAGACTTTATGGCAAGCGCCTCCGACAGACTTTTAATATTCATCGGCTGCACGCTCAGCAGCTCAATAATATTCACGCGTGTTTGCGACGAGAAACATTCCAAAAATCGCATATTGCGGCTGCTTACTTCTATTTCCATATCGCTACCCCTTTTTATGCCTTTGCACCCATTTACATAACCTTAAAGTTAACTAATCCACTCTGCGGGACAAATGATGAACCTGTAAGCGTGAACGGCCGACGCCGCCCACTGGCGGAAAAGCTAACGCTTCACGCTGAAGCGCATGCCAATTGTCAGGGTGAAACCGATAAATTCTTATATTTTGAAAAACCCGTATAGGTTTGTCTCACTTGACATTGATGTACTTTATCACTAAAATTAACGGCGTATACATAACTTACATGATATTTAGTTGCTTTTCAAGTTAATCAAATCACATTTTAGGAGGCTAGCTATGAATTCCTTTCAATTTGTTAACCCGACGCATATCGTTTTTGGAGAAGGCTCCGTCGATCAAGTAGGCAAGCTAACAGCGAACTACGGCAATACCGTATTGCTCGTCTACGGTTCAGGCAGCGTCAAAAAAACCGGCCTTTACGACAAAACGGTTTCCCTGCTTCAAGAAGCCGGCGTGACGATTCATGAGCTTGCCAATATAGAGCCGAACCCTCGGCTGTCCACAGTAAAAAAAGGCATTTCCATCTGCCGCGAGCAAAACGTTTCCTTCATTCTGGCTGTCGGAGGCGGGAGCGTAATCGACGCCGCCAAGGCGATTGCCGCAGGTGTGCCTTATGAAGGCGACGTATGGGATTTCTTCACGCACAAAGCTACCATTCAGGAAGCGCTGCCGCTTGGCACCATTTTAACGCTTGCGGCTACAGGCTCCGAGATGAACGGCAACTTCGTCGTCACGCATTGGGAAGAGAATCTCAAGCGCGGTGCGGGAAGCCTTCATGTTTACCCTAAATTCTCCATCCTTGATCCTACGCTTACGTATACGGTTCCGCGCAACCATACGGTTAACGGCTCTATCGACATTATGTCGCATGTATTCGAGCAATATTTCAGCTTGACGGAGAACGCTCCGCTGCAGGAGCGCCTATGCGAATCGGTGCTTCAGACGGTTATTGAAAATGTTGAGCCTGCGCTGGCCAATCCGGAGGATGCTGCTGCAAGGGCAAATCTGATGTGGTGCGGCACGATGGCGCTTAACGGCGGACTTATCAGCGTTGGCGTACAAAACGATTGGGCTTCGCACATGATAGAGCATGAGATCAGCGCGGTATATGACATTCCTCACGGAGCGGGCCTGTCGGTTGTATTCCCTAACTGGATGAAATATGTGTACAAAGAGCGTGTGGACCGTTTCGTTCAGTATGCCGTTCGGGTATGGAATATTGATCCTGAAGGCAAAACAGACGATGAAGTGGCTTTGGCCGGCATTCAAGCGACCCGCGATTTCTTTACACGTATCGGAGCAGAAGCCCGTCTTGCCGATTTCGGCATTGGCAGCGACCAGCTCGACCGGATGGCCGGGGAAGCGGTACGCTATGGCAATATTGGCAACTTCAAACGTCTGGACAAGCAGGACGTCTATAATATTCTTGAACTTTCGCTTTAAGAACCGCTCAATACCAACTAACGGAGGTGGCATTTCATGTCGAATGCAAAAACGGAATCTACTGTACTCAGCAACGGAGTGAAAATGCCTTGGCTCGGCCTTGGCGTATGGAAGGTAAAGGATGACGGCGAGGCGGAAAGAAGCGTAGCGTCGGCGATTGAAGCCGGCTACCGAGCGATTGATACGGCTGCCGCCTACAACAATGAAGAAGGCGTTGGCGCAGGCATCCGGGCTAGCGGCGTATCCCGCGACGAGATTTTTGTTACCACCAAAATATGGAATGCCGATCAGGGCTATGAATCATCTCTGGCCGCCTTTGAAGAAAGCCGTCGCAAGCTCGGCATTGACGTTGTCGACCTGCTGCTGATTCACTGGCCGGTTAAGGGCAAATACGTCGACACTTGGCGCGCGCTGGAGAAGCTGTACAAGGACGGTCAAGTCCGCGCCGTCGGCGTCAGCAACTTCCAGATTCACCATCTGCAAGATGTCATGCAAGCAAGCGAGCTTGTGCCGATGGTCAATCAGGTGGAATATCACCCGCTGCTTACGCAAGAGAAGCTGCTCGCCTTTACCAAGGAGAACGGCATTCAATTGACTGCTTGGAGTCCGCTCATGCAGGGCAATCTGGATCATCAGGTGCTCGCTGACATCGGCGCCAAATACGGCAAATCGGCTGCACAAGTCGTGCTGCGCTGGGATTTGCAGAACGGCGTTGTCACGATTCCGAAATCCGTCAACCCATCCCGTCAGCAGGAGAACGCCGATATTTTTGACTTCACCCTCTCAAGCGAGGATATGGCGCTCATCTCGGCGCTTAATCAGAACAAGCGGTTCGGGTCCGACCCGGACAACTTTAATTTCTAACCCATAACGGATAAAAGAAAGGAGCCCTTCATCATGAACGGCTCCTTCTTGTTGTATTTGCGCCGGCAAAGCGGCTCTCAGCCTTGAACTCTTCCATAATTGGCTATAGAATATAGGAATCGACAATAATGAACCGCAGCAAAGCGGGCTGACACGATAAGGAGTGTGCTTGAAGTGATTCCCTTCATTTTATTTAAACTGGGAAACGATAGTTTTGCTATCCCCTTCGACGAAATAGATGAAATCCAGAATGGTAAAAAAGGTACGCCCCTCCCCTTTTCCGAGCCTTGGCACGAGGGGATGATTACCATTCGCGGCGAGCTGTACACGGTGCTGAACATCGGCAAAAAGCTCGGACTGCAAACAAACGAAGCGATTGACCAGGGCAAAAATATTTTATTGAACCGGTACAAGGCCGTATTGCTGGTCGACGAGTTGGAGCATACCATTACCGCCTCCGAGGAAGCGATTTCCGACAACGAGGACGCTGACGCCATGATGCGGCATATGTTCCCGACAGTAATCGCCAACGGCGCCGAGTCCGTACCCGTACTGAGCGTGGATGTGTTTATCGCTTCTACGAAGGTGGAGTAGCGCATTTAGGCTTGCCCCGTTAATCGACATGACATGGCGATTAACCGGGCAGGCCTCGCGCCTTGAATCCAAACATGCCAAACCATATGGAGTTGTTTACTCCCATATGGTTTTTTCGTATGGACAGCTTCTTCTATCAACAAAGTTGTCATAACACTTGCCGGGCCGAGCCCACCGGATAAGGTGAACTTATACTCCGCAGATTACATTATACTATTTTATTGCTTATGAAACTGGCCGCTTCACCCCTTCTTTCTATATTTCACGTCATTTGCCAGCAGCTTAGCAGCAAGAAACCCAAATAACATTAAAAAAGCTTATAACGCAGAGCGTGCAAAAACATACTAAAGGATGTATGAACCGCTCCAATTCGCAATTATGATAGGGATAATCTAACGAATTGGGGGGAAATACGCAATGAATCATTTGCAGAGGACGGGCGGTTTGTCCGCACTAATCAATGCAGCGGCGTATATGGTAGGGATGGTGATTGTATTTACGGTGCTTGCTCCTGTCTTGGACGCCGAGCCGTTGGAATACCTGAGCCTAATAGAGGAAAATAAGACGCTCCTGATCCTGTGGCATATCATTATTTATCTGGTAGCCGGTATTTTCATGATCCCACTAACGCTGGCTCTTCATGAGCGATTTAAGGAGGGGATGCCAACATTATCGCAAATTGCGGCTGCCGTCGGACTGGTATGGGTGGCCACAATCATTTCCAGCGGGATGGTTATTATTCATAATCTGAATGTCATTGTCCCCATTTATAACCATAATCCCGAGCAAGCCGAGACGGTATGGCTTGCGATGTCCGCTGTAGGGGAAGGCTTGGGCGGCGGCATCGAGCTGCCCGGCGGTTTATGGATGGCTTTGGTCAGTCTGGCGGCCGTGCGGCTGCGCAAGCTCCCGATTCCGCTTGGCTATATGGGAATGGTAGTCGGCGGCTCGGGCGTTTTGACCACTATACCGGGGCTATACAACCTGGGTTATGTGTTTGGCTTGGGCGCTATTGTATGGTTTGTATGGACCGGATTTATTCTACTTCGGAAATAAGAGCAAAGACAATATCGTTGGCATTTCGGAGGTCTGCTTTTATAATCGTTATGTGAAAAAGAGACCATGGTAGCGCAGCTAATGGCCGACGGACTGTCAAATCGCGAAATTGGCGAGCGGCTGCATATCGCGCTTAGTACCGTGAAGGGCTACAGTCGCATCATATTCGACAAGCTTCACCTCAAACGCAGAACGGAAGCAGTGGCCCGCGCTCGCAACCTTGGGCTGATCCAATACCACACTTGGAAGACGAAACCAGATTGGGCCAGAAAGTATTTACTATGTGCGGACGATTTGTGCCGGGCCACTGCTGTTAAAGAGGCTTGAACTATAACCGATGAACTGTTTTTATGCTAAAGGAGTCGAGCGATAACGCGTGCTATGGAAGAATCAGCTTCAATCAGCAGCGGCAGCGCCGTAATCTCGAAACGTCCCGCTCCGATCAGCCTGTCCACATTGGCAAGATTCTCAATAATGAGAACGTCGCTTCCAAGCAGCAGCTCATGCAGTCGCACTGATCCGAGCTCCGGCGACGGCGTATCCAGCCCCAGCATTTTGACTCGCTTGCGAATGAGGAGTTGTACGAATCGTTCCGTCAGCACCGGAAAATTATCAAAATACCCTGGTTCGCCGAAGCTCGCTCCATGGCCCGTGTGCACAACCACGATTCTATTCTCCTGCAGCAGCTCCTCGTATTCCTCCTTGTAATCGATTATCCTTTGCCCCTGCGCATCAAGCAGCACCCCCTCGCCAATAAAGACATCCACCGGCTGCTCGCTCAGGTAACGATGAATGCCGAGCAGGTGCATAGGCCCGTCAATATGAGTACCTGCGTGCATGTTGATTGTCAATTCGTGGTTATTAAATCCATCCTGCGCATAGGTATGGGAATGATGAAGCACAGTCTCTCTATCCCCGGGAAATGGCGGAAGTCCGTTTCGGATGACATGCGTCAAATCGATGATCATGCTGCGTCGCCTCGCTTCGCTTTTTTCTTCATTCTAGCATATGCATGCTCCATGACGCTTATCGTTTATCCACAACCAGACCTTCTGGACGGGGCAGCTTTTTAAGCTATGGCGAGCAAGTCAAGACACCCCGCATACCGCGCCCCTCAAGCCTCCTATTAAAAAGTTCACTCATTTAAAATCACTTTTTTACATAAATCTTGCAATTGTTCACTAGAAAGCGTTTACAAATTCAGGTATTTTGGAGCTGAGATTCTGTTTCCAGAATCATCCTATTGAAACGGGAGGGTAATAACATGTCAGTATCGAAGGTCGGCGGCAAGTGGGTGGCCCTTATGCTCTGTCTGGCGCTGCTCGCTGGTTACGCGGGGGTAAAACCGGAGCAAGCGCACGCAGCGAGCGTCAGCATCGCGAACGGCACGGAATGGCTGGATACGGCAGGCAATCCCATCGATGCGCACAGCGGCAATATTGTGAAGGTTGGCTCTACCTATTACATGTATGGTGAAAAGGCGATCAACTGGACGTTTGACAGAGTAAACGTATACACCTCGACCGATTTGAAAAACTGGACGCTCGGCAACAGCATTCTGACTAAAAATTCGGCCCCCGAGCTCGCATCCAGCAAAATCGAGCGGCCAAAGGTCATTTACAATGCAGCGACAGGCCAGTATGTCATGTGGATGCACTACGAGAATGGGACCGATTACTCGCTTGGCCGCGTCGCGGTTGCGACAAGCAGCACGCCAGATGGGAATTTCACTTATCTTGGCAGCTTTCGGCCGCTGAATTACGAATCGCGCGATATGACGGTGTTCGTCGATAGCGACGGTACGGGATATTTGGTGAGCGCATCGAGAAAAAATGGCGGCGCCAACGATACGATGGCCATCTTCCGCCTGACAGCTGATTATACCGGGGTGCAATCGTTTGTCGGCTGGATTTTTGAGAATCAATACCGGGAAGCGCCAGCCGTTGTCAAAAAAAATAACACCTACTACCTGTTCACCTCGCAGGCCTCCGGTTGGTATCCGAACCAAGGCGGCTACGCCACCGCAAGCTCGATGTCCGGCGCATGGTCCTCCAATTCGCCATTTGGCGATCCCGCCGCATACGGCTCGCAAATCCACAGTATTGCTACGATTACCGGCAGCTCCACCACCAGCTACATCTATATGGGCGACCGCTGGAACCCGCTTAATCTCAGCGATCATCATTATATCTGGCTGCCCCTCACCCTTAATGACGCAAGCAAAACCGCTACGCTCGATTGGCATAGCAGCTGGAGCATCGATGCGACGACAGGTGTCGTAACGCTGCCTTCGCTCGTCAATCATGCCCAGGGCAAAACGGCAACAGCCAATTCTACCGGCAGCGGCTCGGCTGCAGGCAATGCCAATGACGGCAACGCTCAGACGAGCTGGAACGGAGCGAGCAGTTCCTGGCCTGCCTGGTGGCAGGTCGACTTCGGCGCTCCCAAAACGATAACCGAGGTAGACATTTCCTGGTTTATGTATAAAGGGTCGGAAGCTTATTACAAATACAAAATTGAAATCAGCAACGACGGCGTCAACTACGCGTCCATCGATCGTACAGGCAATACCCGGTATGGGTTTACGACCGATACTGTGCGATTCACCGCTCGATACGTTCGCATTAACCTGGTCAATGCCGTCCTATGGAATAATCCGAACAACTGGTATACGCCGACGCTGCACGAGGTCCGTCTGCTCGGTCCGGCTACTGCCGATGCAACCGGCTACAGCCGTCTGGAATCGCACAACTATCCGGATCGCTACTGGAGACATTACAATTACGAAGCGCGCATCGATACAGGCGTCAGCCCTGCTGCAGATTCCCACTTTCGGATCGTTCCCGGTCTCGCCGGAGCATCCAGCGTCTCCTTCGAATCGCTTAATTACCCAGGCTACTATTTGAAACGAAATGCCTCCAACCAGCTTGTGCTACAGGTATATGAGAACACGGCTGCTTTCAAAGCCGATGCGACATTTCTCCAACGGAGCGGTTTTGCCGACAGCTCCAAATACTCATACGAATCCTACAGCCAGCCCGGCGCTTTTATCAGACATTACAACTACGTGCTGTCGGTGGCAGCCGTCGATAATTCCAGCTCGGCTACGCTTAAAAGCGATGCCACGTTCAGGCGGTACAACTACTGATAGCGAGACCCATACAAATCGACAATGCAATGAACGCAAGCTAGTTCCAATTTTGGCGGAGGAGAAGTCTGCTTAAACCTAGACAGGTCGATGCATTCTACCCCCAGCTTGCCAGATTCGCTTCGCCAAGCCGATGCCGCGCTGGCCGCCAGCAAGGAAGCGGGGTACAACAGCGGCAGTGAGCTGTTGTACCTCTTCCCGCAGCATTTCGCCTTTCCATATACCGGAATTTAACGAGTGCAGCACCCTGTCATCCGGCGCAACCTGCTCCGCAGAATGTCTATTTCATCAAATCCGCAATGTATACTTTTTGCCCAAGGCGTGCGCTTTCGAGCGAGGCAAGCACCATTGCCATGCTGTAAATATTGTCGCTGCTGGCGGTCTCAGGCTGGCGTCCCTCATCAAGCGCGGCGAACATTTCATCCAGGCAGCCTTCATGAAACTCGTTCTCCATCTTGACCAAGCCGCCGTCCACCTTCACGTAATCGCGAATGAACTTGCCTTCCTGCTCGCCGGGAGCCACAATCTCGGCATAAGGCTCGCCGCGGCCGTCCCAAATAGCCGTGCCGAATTCGCCCGTAATCCGCCAATCAGCCTCCCAGGAGGTAATCGCGCCTTCCGCACACCATGAACCCCGATAATTAAATACGGAGCCGTCGGACATTTCAAAAATGCACAGTGCGGCTGCGTTCCCTTCATACCAGGACCCCGGCGGATTAAATTCATGACAGTATACGGACACAGGATTGGCGTCGGACAAATAGCGGGCCTGGTCGAACGTATGAATCGCCATATCCAGCAGCAACGGGCTGTTCATCGCATCGCGAAAGCCGCCGAAATGTGCGCCGATAAAAAAATCTGCGCCGATAAAGCCTGTTCTTCCGATGCGTCCGTCCGCAAGCAGTCGGCGCAGAGCGCGAATTCGTCCGTCGTAACGACGATTCTGCATCACGGCATGGGTCAGTCCGGTTTTCTCAGCCAGCCGAACAAGCGCCAGACAATCCTCCATCGATTCCGCAAGCGGCTTCTCCCCGAATACGTGGCAGCCATGCTCCAGCGCCGTTTTTCCAATACTGTAGTGACTGGATGGAATCGTAATATCAAAAACAAGGTTGGCATCCGCTGCCGCCAGCGCATCCTCCAGACTGGTAAAGGTCGGACAAGCCAGCCCTTTGCGATCAGCCATCGCCTGTGCGAACTCCTGCTTGATATCGACAAGCCCGACGATTTCCGCATCCTCTCTGCCTTGCGCGTAGTCCACCCATTTGTTTGCCATCCCGCCGCAGCCTGCGACGATAATCCGATAGGTTGCCGTCATCTCGTGTTCCTCCCGTTTCTTCCAGCAGCTTTTATACGATTGGATTTGGAATATAGTCGCCGCCGCGGCAGCGCTTCAAGTAGTTTAATGCGTGCACCTGACCGGTCATTTCCAGCTCGCCTTTGTACACCGGATCATGCCAGCCCTCGATGTCGATCGTGCCTTGGTAGTCGTTTTGGCGTAAAATGGTGATGATATCGCTCCAGTTGGTATCGCCAAAGCCCGGTGTGCGATGCCAGACGAAAGGCTGCGGCCCGTGCACGCCATGCTCCTTCACAATGTCCCAAGCGATAGTGGCATCCTTGCCGTGTACATGGAAAACTTTAGGCGCCCATTTGCGCAGCTGCGGGATCGGATCGATCAGGCTGACCATTTGATGGCAAGGCTCCCATTCCAGTCCGATATTGTCCTCAGGCACCGCATTGAACATCAGCTCCCATGCGGTCGGATTATGGGCGATATTCCAGTCACCGCGCGTCCAAGTGCCTCCCATATCGCAGTTTTCGAATGCAATCCGCACCCCCTTGTCTGCCGCCCGTTTCGTCAGCTCCCCGAACACTTCCTTAAAGCGCGGAATCGATTCATCAATCGGCTGATCGGTCAGCCTTCCCGTGAAACCGGATACAATATCAGTCCCAAAAAGCGGCGCGCAATCAATCAAACGCTCCCAGCTCGCCAGCGTGTCCGCATTGTCTCCGGCGCCTGTCAGCGGATTGCCGAAAACGCTGAGCGCGGAAATGATAAACCCATGCTCTTCGGAAAGAGCTTTGATGCGTTTGGCCAGCTCCTCCAGATTCGTCTTGCCCGTCGTCTGCCAGAAAGTCAGGTTAAATGACTCAAAGCCGTGTCCTACGATTTGCGGGATTACGGCGTCGGCGTTGCCGCCGCCTACAAGGGTACCAATGCGCATTTGCTTGCTCATCTTGTGTATCACTCCAATATTGGCTTATAGTATTCGTAACACCTTCATTATAACGAGGGATATCAACGATGACTCTAAACAATCTTGAGCAAAAATAGTCCAATCTTGTGGTGGTGAACAGGTTATGACGTATCCGAAAGAGCTGTGGGAAAACACGAGGCTGGAGCACAAGGCTTATCCCATACAGCTGTTTCATAATCGGGCGCTTGGCATCAAGCCTGGGGATAACATGCTGTATTTGCATTGGCATGAGCATTTCGAAATGATTGTAATGAGGGAAGGAAGCGCTGTGCTGCATATTGACAGCAAGCCTTATGAGGTAGCAGAGGGTGAGCTGATTTTTGTTCCGGGAGGAAGCCTGCATGTCGGCTACGCGCTTCAAGCAGGCGATATTCGCCATGATTGCATCGTCTTTAACCCCTCGCTGTTCAACGAATGGGTTCATGATCCGGTGCATGCGCAGCTGATTGCGCCTTATTTGGAAGGAACGCTCCGCTTCCCGGTCAAACCGCTTGCGCATGCCTGTCCGGAAGATCCGCAGCTTGACGGGCAAATCAGAAGGCTGCTAGACGAGTTGACGGTCGAGCTCGATCGAAAGCAGGCGGGCTATCAGCTGCTCGTGAAAACAAAGCTTTACAGTATACTGACCTTGCTTGCCAGACGATTCGATAACCGGCAGGCGCAGGGCGGCAAAACCGCCGCGGCTTCGCATCTGGCCCATCGCGAGAGATTTAAACAATTGATAAAAAAGCTGGAAACCGATTTTCAGACTAAAATATCGGTGGAGGAAGCGGCCAAACAGGTCAATTTAAATCCCTTTCATTTCTGCAAGCTGTTCAAAAAGCTGACCGGCCGCACCTTCATCGAGTACGCCAACGTGTGCCGCGTCAACGAAGCGCAAAGGCTGCTGCTGCAAACGACAGCCACTATAACAGAAATTGCCGCAGCAGTGGGCTGCGACAATTCGAATTATTTTACGAAGCTGTATAAGCAATACAAGGGGCATACGCCGTCGGAGGCGCGCAAGCGACCAATCTAAGTCCTATGCCCGCTCATCCGAAGAGGTTGCCCGGCGCTGTCGCCGGCGTCAGCTCAAACTCCATATTTTCGATCCAGCCGCTAAAATGCATGTCATTCCCTTCCAGCTCCCACAGCTCGAACTCGACCGTAACGGTGCTGTGGGGCGGAACGGAGACGGTTGCCGGCGCAAAATCGCTAACTTCGTAGTAATAAGGAAACAGCGGCCTGATATTCACATGCTCGGCGTTTCCGTAATTGAACAGCTTGACGTTGCAGAACACATGATTTCGTTTGCCGTCGCCCTCCTCCACTTCCTCCTGCTGGAAATGGCAGCTGTTGTCCTTCACGGAATAGTCCATGGAGTTCACCCCATCCGCGTTCTGCTTGAGTATAAACATCGTTTTCTCCGCAGCGTACGGGAATGCCCCGTATACGGCTATACAGACGAGCAGACACCAGGCAAAAATGGAAGGAAGCTTCTTTTTATAGTAGGTGACGGTACACATCATTCCCATCATAAGCAGCGCGATGCCAATGATCGCCGACAAATGGGCGCCCGACTGATGCTCGCCCGTCCACGGCTGGATGCCAAGCGACAAAAACAGTCGGTCTCCTAGCGAATGTCCCGTATGGTCTACCACCAGCAGCAGCAGCCCCAGCAGAAAAAATATCGGAAACATCAGATTGCGATTCAATTCGTTTTCCCCCTCCAACATTCGTCCATCCTGCTTATTACGTTACATCTCCCGTAAGGTTACAAGGAATGGAAGCATAATGCCAAATTCGGACTAACTCCCTGTTCACGTTTTTCATAGCAACGAATAATAGCCAAATAAAGCTCCCCGCCGGCTTTAGACAAAAAAAAGGCTGCAGCAGACGTAAGCGACGTCCGGCAACCCGGTTCCCGAGCATTATTCGGAGTCTGCAATGACCCCTTTTTTGAGAATGAGGTTGGCATAAAGCGCGCCTTCCCCTGTTGCGACGATGGCATAAGCCTTTTTGGCCCGCTCGTAGAATGCAAAGCGCTCAACAACCTCGAACGGCTCCGCAAGTCCGGTGTGCCGCGCGATAATCGCGCGATAATCGTCCCAGATCGGAGTCTGCACCGTATCGCCCGGCACAACCTGCATAAGCGCTGCCGGCTTCTCCACGTACTGGTCAAGCGGGAAGAGCCTCAGCACCGCATCGAGCAGCTCCGGTATGTGATGTCCGTCAGCGCGGATTAAGCGCGCCGCATGGCTTGCACCCGGAAAGTTGCCATCCGCAAACACAATTTCGTCGCTATGGCCCATCTCGCTCAGCACCTTCAGCAGCTCGGGAGATATAAGCTTGGATATACCCTTTAACATCGTTTGCTCACCTCGCAATTCAATTCATAAGCCATTCCGTCAGCACCGGTCCCTTAAACAGCGAGTCCAAATGACCGGCATGACGGGAATTTTATACTCAAGGACTACCTGTCTGCGGCCAGCCCCGCAAAGCGACCATAAACCTCGTTCCATCTGTCCGTCCGCTCGGGCTCATACACCTTCAGCGGAAAAGAATCGGCAACAAGCTGACGGGCAGCCTGCAGGCTCGCACAGTGTCCCCCGGCAATGAGCTGCAGCAGCATATTGCCGATTGCGCTTGCCTCGACCGGCCCCGCCCAAACCGGGCGGCCCAGCGCATTGGCGGTGAACTGGCACAGCAGCTCATTCTGAATGCCGCCGCCGACCATATAAAGCCCGCGATACGACTCTCCGGCAAGCTCCTCCATCTGCTCAAGCGCCTGCCGGTAGCGAAGCGCCAGGCTTTCCAGCACGCAGCGGGCCAGCTCGCCAGCGGAAAGCGGCTCAGGCTGTGCGGTACGGCGGCAATAGGCGCGAATGCGGTCGCTCATGCCGGACGGGGAATAGAACTCGTCGGCATCCGGATAAATCAGACTGCGAAACGGTTCCGTCGCTTCGGCAAGCTCGACCAGACTCGAGTATGAGATGGCGCCGCCCTGCTCGTCCGCCTCCCGCTTGCACTCCTGCAAAATCCACAACCCCATAATATTTTTGAGCAATTGGTACGTTCCGCAAGCCCCGCCCTCATTCGAGAAATCAAGCGCCATCGCCTCCGGAGTGACGAGCGGCTTATCGAGCTCGGTGCCCAGAAGCGACCAGGTTCCGCATACGAGATACGCAAACGGCTCTCCGTCCGCGGCGGGCACTGCGGCAACCGCCGACTCCGTATCATGGGTCGCTACCGCAACCGCCGCTATTCGCGGCACGCCAAGCTCGGCGCTCACCTCTTCGGTTAGCGGTCCAATAAGCGTGCCAGGCTGAATCGGCTCCGCGAACAGCCGCGCAGGGATGCCGAGCTGATCCATCAGCGCTGTATTCCAGCGCTGCGCAAGCGGCTCGAACAACTGGGTCGTCGTCGCCATCGTGAACTCGCATACCTTTTTTCCGGTCAGGAAGTAGGCCAGCAAATCCGGTGTCAGCAGCAGCGTTTCCGCCGCGGCAAGCTTGGGCGAGGCTGCCTTCGCCATCGCATACAGCTGATTAATCGTATTAAAGGGCATGAATTGCAGGCCGCCTTGCTCGTATAGCGCCTCCTTGCCAAACCGCGCCGCCAATTCCTCGACCACTCCCTCGGTGTGAGGGTCGCGGTAATGATACGGATTGCCAATGAGTTCTCCGCTGCGGTCCAGCAGTCCAAAATCGACGCCCCAGGTATCGATCCCGAAGGTTTCAGGAGCGTAGCCCCCCTGAAACGCCTTGCGAATGCCTGCTTTAAGCTCCTGCAGCAAGCGGAGAATATCCCAGTGCAGCCGTCCGTGAATCGCCACCGGCTGGTTCGGAAAGCGATGAATTTCCGCCACTTCCAGCTTCCGTCCTGCTTGGCCGCTTTCAACCAGCGTGCCGGCAAGCGCCCTGCCGCTGCCTGCCCCGAGATCAAAGGCCAGAACCTGCGCAAGTCTCGTCTCCATTGTCAGCCTCCACTAAATCAAGGTTGTACGCTCGCCCGACCGGGCACGATGTCTGCACCGGCCCGATGCTTGCCGATTCGGCGAACGTTATTTCATCTTCTGCAGCAGCTCGATCCGGTACGCCTCGCTCTCCAGCGAAGCAATTTCCTCAAATTCTTCCTTCGTCAGCACCTTGGGCTCGCGCACGGCTTTGGCCGTCAAATAAATTTTGGCGCTTTCCTCGACGACCTCCGTCCGGTAGTAAGCCTCCCGCAGGTTGCGGCCGGACGTAACCAGACCGTGATTGCCCAGCAGCACCGAGCTTGCTTCGTTTACCTTGGCCACGTAAGCGTCGGCAAGCTTATCCGTCGTCGGCAATACATACGGCACGTAGACGGTTTTGCCGACGAGCGCAGCCTGATCGGGGAACATAATCGGCAGCTCCGTCTCCACCAGCGTAAATGCAATGCAGTATGGCGGATGCGTGTGCACAATTGCGCCAATGTCCGGGTTGGCCCGATACGCGTACAAATGCATGAGCACCTCCGACGAAGGACGCAAGCCGATGTCCGTAATATTTCCTGAGGCGATGTCGACCTCGACCCACTGCTCGGGCTTAATCTCATCCAGGGCAAAGCCGCTTGGCGAAAGATACATTTTTCCCTCATGCTTGGCGCTGATGTTGCCGCCCGGCCCCACCACCAGCTTGTTTGCGACCGTTTTGCGGGCGTAATGGCAGAGCTCCTGGCGAATGTCTGTATGGCTCATCTTATGCATGCCTCCGTTTTATTTATAGAGTGGGCCAAAATTGTGGCAGGCCCGGTAGTCTGCGCCTTCTCCGCTTGCCGTTCCGAACAGCCCCCATGCGCGCGGCCGGAACACCTTCTCCTCGGCAACGTTATGCATATTCACCGGAATGCGCAGCATGGACGCAAGCGTGATCAGATCGGCCCCGATATGGCCGAAGCTGATGGAGCCATGATTCGCGCCCCAATTGTTCATAACGTCGTAAACCGAGCGGAAGGCGCCCTCGCCTGTCAGAATCGGCGCGAACCAGGTCGTCGGCCATGTCGAATCGGTGCGTTTGTCCAGCGTATCATGCACCTCGGCCGGGAGATCGACGGAATAGCCCTCGGCGATCTGCAGCACAGGGCCGATGCCTTTGACCAGATTGATGCGCGACATCGTCATCGGCATGCCCCCGCGTGTCAAAAAGTCGGAGGAGTAGCCGCCGCCGCGGAAATATTCAACGGAAGCCGGCCGCCATAAAGTCGCGTCCAGACAGTTCTGCGCTTCCTCTTCGCTGATTTCCCAGAACGGCTTCATCGCGGGCTTGCCGTCTTTCGTCTGCTCGCCCGTGCCGTCAAGCGTCGAGGGGCCGGAGTTGATCAAATGCAGCAAGCCTCCGGCTGCTGCGCCTTCCAGCTTATGTCCGGTGACGCGCTCAACCGATTCAGGACTCCAGTACGTCCGTACATCGGAGAAAATTTGCGCCGTATTGGTCAGCAAATAACCGAACAGCATTACGACGCCATTGAGACTGTCGTTCTCCGTCGCAACAATATAGGGAGCGCGAATGCCATTCCAGTCGAACGAGGAGTTCAGCATCGCTTCCATAAAGTCGCCGTTCGGAAAATGATCCGTCCATTGGCGCTGGCCTTGGAAACCGGATACGATCGCATTGCGCCCCATCGCCTCCTCGCCGAAGCCAAGCTCGGCCAGTCGCGGATTGCCGACCATCAGGTCGCGGGCGATTTGGGTCATTTTGACAACCGTCTCCCAATCCCGATCCTTCCGTTCACGGCTGGACTGGATAGACTCCGGGTTATTGTCGGGCCCCTCCTTGCAGTTTTCCTTCACCCAAGCGAGCGCGCGCTCGAATTCCTCGCCGTCATAAATGTTCTCTTCCATCCGGCGAACGAACTCCGACATATCGATATATTCCGTACGCATACCTAAATACTCTTGGAAAAAAGCATCATTAACGATTGAGCCCGCGATGCCCATGGACACGGAGCCCATCGACAAATACGATTTCCCTTTCATCATCGCCACAACGAGCGCGGCGCGGGCGAAGCCGATCAGCTTGCCCTTCACATCGTCCGGCACGCTCGTATCGCCTGCATCCTGAACGTGCTCGCCGTAAATGCCGAACGCCGGCAGTCCTTTTTGCGCATAGCCGGACAACACGGCCGCCAAATAAACCGCGCCTGGGCGCTCCGTACCATTAAAGCCCCATACCGCCTTAGGGATGGACGGGTCCATATCCATCGTCTCCGTTCCATAGCACCAGCATGGAGTTACCGTTATCGATACCCCTACTCCGGCGCGGGCGAACTTCTCGGCGCTTGCCGCTGCTTCCGCAACGCCGCCGATACAGCTGTCGGAGATTACGCATTCGACCGGCTCGCCGTTTGGATAACGCAAATGCTCCGATATCAGCCTGGCTGTAGCGATTGCCATGTTCATGGTCTGCTCCTCCAGCGACTCGCGCACCCCCTTGCGTCTGCCGTCGATTGTCGGACGAATTCCAATTTTAGGAAAGGAAGATGAAAAGCGCAAATTCGTTTCAGCCATAATAAATAACCTCCTGAGCACATAAAATGTTATCGATAACCTTAAAATAACAAGAATAATGCTTGATGTCAACGCTTACTTTTTTGTATGATTAGGATTACGATTTAACGACAAGGGGACGAAGGCATGGTAACGATTTACGATATTGCCGCACAGGCAAATGTGTCCGCAATGACCGTGTCCAGAGTTATCAATAACACTGGAAAAATTAGCGACAAAACTAGAGCGAAGGTCAAGCGCGTGATGGAGGAGCTTGGGTACGTGCCGAACCAGACGGCGCGCAGCCTCGTGCTGCAGCAGACGCGTCTGCTTTTTCTGCTCATAACCGATATTATGAATCCGTTCTATACGACGCTGGCGCGCGGTGCGGAGGATGCGGCGAAAAAATCCGGTTATCGTCTGCTGTTCGGCAACAGCGACGAAAGCCTGGAGAAGGAATCGGATTATGTAACGACGATTCTGACTACCCGCGTCGACGGGGTTATGGTCGCTCCGGCGGGCGATCCGTCGCTGCCGCATCTGGAAAAGCTGCGATCCCATAACGTTCCGTTCGTGCTGCTCGACCGCGAGGTGCCGGGCATCGAATGCGACATCGTGCTCGGCGACAGCAAGGAGGGAGCGCGCAGCCTCGTCGGCCATTTGGCCGAGCTCGGCCATAAGCGGATCGCGATGGTGAACGGCTCCGCCTCCATCTCAAGCGCGCGCCTGAGGCTGCAGGGCTTCCGCGAAGGCTTGAAGCTGGCCGATCTGGACTTCGACGAGCGCTATATTTATGAAACGAGCTTTGGCCCGTTAAGCGACCTGACTGAAATGGGCCAGTGGCTTGACCGGATGGACCCGCAGCCGACCGCGATCGTAGCGGGCAACAACGTGCTGGCGACGGAAATATTGCGCTTGCTGCGGGAGCGGCATATTCGCGTTCCGGATCATATGTCGCTCGTCTGCTTTGACGATTTGGGCCCGTATTCGGAGGCGGAGCCGTTTCTTACGGTAGCCTCGCAGCAGGCTTACCAATTCGGCTATATGGGCATGCAAATGCTTATCGAGCGAATTCAGGAGCGCGATGGGAGGCTGCCCTGGCGCAAAATCGTGCTGCCGGCCGAGCTGCTGATCCGCAAATCGGCCATGCGTGCCGAATAGGCTGGCGCTTCAGCCTGCCGGGCCGCTGCCGCTTAGGCTTCTGCGGTAGTCGCTCGGTGACATGCCGCACCACTTATGGAACTGCTTTGTGAAAAACAAAGGGTCCTGATAGCCGACCGAGGCCGCGATTTGCGCAATTGTAAGCTCGCCTGCAAGCAGCTCCTCCGCCTTTTTCATCCTTACCTTAAACAAATATTGCATCGGCGACAGGCCAGTGGCCTCCTTGAACAGCCTGCTTAGATGGGCCCGATGGTAGCCCAGCATTCTCGCAATGCCTTCAATCGACAGCTGCTGGCCGTATTGCAGGGCGATCAGCCGCAGCGCTTGGTCGATCTGACGGTATGCCCGGGGCTGCGGCTGCTCCGTCGTCTCAGAAAGCTTTTGACGGCGGGAAACCTCCGCCAGAATAAGCCGCAGCCATCCCGAGGCCTCCATGCTGCCGGGCTCGGCACGTCCGCTTCGCTCAAGGCTTAGTCGCAAGCTGCCGAACAGCTGCTTAAGCTCGGGCAGCGGACAAGTGCGAATCACTCCCTTATCGGGAGTAATGCCGATGGCGCGCAGCGACTGCAACGCGACGTCGCCCGAGAAGCCTACCCACATATACTTCCATGGCTGCACCTCATCCGCCTCGTAGGTAACCAATATATCCGGAAAAACAATAAAAGCGTCCCCCGCTGCAAGCTCATGCCGCTCGCCCAGCGTTTCGAACATCCCCTTTCCTTCGAGCACAACGTGAATCAAATAGTAATCGTGAACCGCCGGACCGATATAATGGCCTGCAACGGGCTGTCCGACTCCGCTGAACAATACCGACATTTCGCCCTTTAACGGCGCGCTGTTAATGCTTAACTTGTGGTGATGATGAGTATCCATAGTGAATCCCCTTTCAAAATGCAACATTAATCCATATAATGCTTCGTTCCTTCCATATTCATTTCCTGCTGGAGCGCCTATACTGAAGGGGTTCCATCACAACAATCAGGAGGTTTTTCCAAATGTCCAAAATAACGTTTATCGGAGCCGGAAGCACCGTTTTTGCCAAAAATATTTTAGGCGATGTCATGCAGACGCCAGCCCTGCAAGGCTTTGAAATCGCCCTGTTTGATATCGACGCCGAACGCCTGTCCGACTCCGAGCAGATGCTGCTCAATTTGAAGCAAACAAGCGGCAGCTCTTGCCGGATCGTCGCCTACAGCGACCGCAAGGACTCGCTGCGCGGGGCCAAATACATCGTTAACGCCATTCAGGTCGGCGGCTATGATCCCTGCACGATAACCGATTTCGAAATTCCAAAAAAGTACGGCCTTCGCCAGACGATTGCCGACACGGTCGGTATCGGCGGAATTTTTCGCAATCTTCGCACGATTCCGGTCATGCTCGACTTTGCGCGCGATATTCAGGAGGTATGCCCGGATGCGCTGTTCCTGAATTACACGAATCCAATGGCGGTGTTAACCAATGTTATGAACACCTACGGCGGCGTCCGTACCGTCGGCCTATGTCACAGCGTTCAGGTCTGCGTTCCGCATCTGTTCGAGCATCTGGGCATTGAGCAGGAAGGCGTCGTGGCCAAAATTGCCGGTATCAACCATATGGCTTGGCTGCTGGAGGTCAGCAAGAACGGTGTCGACCTGTATCCGGAAATCAAGCGGCTTGCGGCGGAGAAGCAAAAGGAAAAGCATCATGATATGGTCCGCTACGAGATGATGCTTAAATTCGGCTACTACATTACGGAGTCCTCGGAGCATAACGCCGAATATCATCCTTATTTCATCAAACGCGGCTATCCGGAGCTCGTCGACCGGTTCAACATTCCGCTCGACGAATATCCGCGGCGCTGCGTCAATCAAATCGAAGGCTGGAAGACGATGCGCGAGTCGCTCATTAACGACAAAAACCTCGAGCATACGCGCAGCCATGAATATGCCTCGTATATTTTAGAGGCCATCGAAACGAACAAGCCGTTCAAAATCGGCGGCAATGTCATGAATACCGGGCTCATTCCCAATTTGCCAAGGGAAGCTTGCGTCGAGGTGCCTTGCCTGGTGGACGCAAACGGCGTAACGCCAACCTACATCGGCAATTTGCCGCCGCAGCTTGCCGCGCTTAACCGCACGAATATCAATACGCAGCTGCTGACAATCGAAGCCGCAATCACGCGCAAACGCGAGCATATTTACCATGCGGCCATGCTTGATCCGCATACGTCCGCAGAGCTGTCCATGGACGATATCACAGCTATGTGCGACGAGTTGATCGAAGCTCATGGAAGCTGGCTTCCGAGCTATACCTAAAGACTTGCGGGCTACTGCGGCAAACCGGCATTGCCGGCGAAAGAAAATGCCGGGTTGCATCGGGTTATTCCTTTACCGGATAAAGCTTGGATTTGCAGGAACGCTTCACCAACGCCTAGGCGCGTTCATATGCTAGTCGCATAAGCATTCATCACGTATGGGAAAGCGAGGCATTTCTCTATGACATCTTATGTGGACTACGCAGCGCCTGGCGCGCAATTTGCGTACGATGTAAATCAGAGCACCTTTTACCGCAAGGACGCAAACAACTATATCAATATTCTGTCCTCCAAACAAATCAACACGTTGAAGGGCACATCACTGCTTGACGTTTTTCTCAGCAAAGGAAACCTGATCGAGCCTCACTATCACCAGAACGCCTCCGAGCTTGTATACTGCATCTCGGGAGCCGTCGAGGTAGCCATGCTCAATCCGTTTACCAATGCGTTTATGAACTATCGCCTGCTTCCGGGCCAGGCCGCCAACATTCCGCAGGGCTGGTGGCATTACGATTTCGCCATTGCGGATCACACGCATTTGCTGGCTATCTTTGATGCCCCAGTGCCGGAAGTTATTTTCGGCTCGGATATTTTGCGGCTGACGCCGCCGGGCATACTGGCCTACAGCTATTGCCTGAATGAAACGCAGCTCAAGCAGGCGCTGGCACCGCTCAACAAAACGGTCATGATCGGGCCGCCTGCAGGCTGCCATTCTCCGTCTGCATAAGTTTGCCGCCTGGCGTATAAAAGGGGGCTCAAAGTCTCATCCTTCCAGTAGGCGTTAACGTTTCGCGCAACAATATAGGAAAGGCAGGAAGAGATCCTGTACTTTTCTGTATGGAACAAAGCTCGCTTGCGAGCACTACAGGAAGGATGAGCGTATTGTGTTCAAGCGTATGGATGAAGTGCTGATTGAAATCCCGACTGTCGAAAAGCCGGATGCGAATGCCGCGGCCGCGGTTCAGGAGCTGCTTGGCGGCAAATTCGGAGAAATGTCGACGTTGAACAACTATTTGTACCAATCGTTTAATTTCCGCTCCAAATCGAAGCTGAGGCCGTTCTACGATTTAATCATGAGCATTACCGGGGAGGAGCTTGGCCACGTCGAGCTGGTTGCCCACGCGATTAACAAATGCCTAAATGGCTCTACTACTGCTGGACAGCCTGACAGCACTCCGCTCGGCGGCGTCAAGGATGCCCGCTTATCGTATCATTTCCTCGCCGGAGCGCAAGGCGCCATGCCCTTCGATTCGATGGGCAATCCGTGGACGGGCGCTTACGTGTTCAACAGCGGCAACTTGGTTGAGGATTTGCTTCATAACTTTTTTCTGGAATGCGGTGCGCGCACCCACAAAATGAAAGTGTACGAAATGACCGATCACCCTGCAGCACGCGCAGTTGTCGGCTATCTGCTCGTTCGCGGCGGCGTGCATGTCGTCGCTTACGCCAAAGCGCTTGAAGTGGCCACAGGCGTAAATGTAACCAAGCTTGTGCCAATCCCCTCGCTCAGCAACAAAGCGTTTAACGAGACGCGGAAATATGAGGAGAAAGGCGTTCATACGAAGCTGTACACATACAGCGACAAGGACTTTACCACGATTAACGAAATTTGGAAAGGAACGCATCCCGAGGACGGAGCGCAGCTCGAAGTCATTCAAGGCGTTCCGCAGGGCTACCCGATTCCCGAGGCTCCCGGGGTGGAAGAGGAATTTGCGCCAGGCATATCCGCCGAGGAATTTCGGCAGATTGCCAAGCGCCTTAAAGAGGCGGGCAATATCGCAGATTAATGATGCTGCTTGTCCATACAAAGAGGCTGTGCAGGCTCCTTGCGCCCGCACAGCCTCTTTGCATGACTTGCCGCCTGCGAAGCAGCTGGCTCCATTCGGCGCTTTGCGCCGTTATATAGCCAGCTGCTTATCCCAGCGGCTGGCCCCGGGGAGCGGACAACCGCGATTTTTATACTTGGCCGCAATTCGGACAAAGCAGCCGCATACGGTGCACGTTTCCTCCTGCAGCCTTGGACAAGTACGGCATTGGGAGAGCCGGGCTTCATAGATGCTGTCCGTTACGCACAGTTCTTCCGAATGGAACATCGGACGCTCAAGCATCCGGTCTATTTGCTCGGACGATACCCGGTATTGCTCGCCGCAGCCCTTGCAGCCGCTTTTGCTCCCGTTCATTAGCCTTCGACGGACAACGCAAGCACGGTAACCGACATCGGGGACAGCTTCGCTTTAATCGATGAGCCTTCCACCGAAAATGCGCGATAGACGTTTGGCGCTACCGAGTCCGGATTGTTGAATGTATTGTGCGCATCCTGTATCGCAGCCGTAAGCTCCGTGCCCTCCACCTTCAAGCCGCTTGCAGCCAGACCGCGAATATCGATCTCAACCTCTGCCGCCGCATCGCTGTCAAGATTGCACAGGCTGATATGAATGCTTCCCGCAGCATCCTTGGAAGCCGATACCGACACTTGCGGGATGCTCTGCCCATCGCGTGTGTAAGGCTGGCTTTCTACAGTCGTCTTCAGCCCCGTCGCATCCTGATGCACCTTGTACATGTCGAATACGTGGTAAGTCGGCGTCAGCACCATTTTTTCGCCCTCGGTTAAAATAACGGACTGCAGCACATTGATGACTTGGGCAAGGTTCGCCATCTGCACCCGTTCGCAATGATCGTGGAAAATGTTCAGCGTTACTCCGGCCACCAAGGCATCGCGAATCGTATTCTGCTGGTACAGGAAGCCCGGGTTCGTTCCAGGCTCTACGTCAAACCACGTTCCCCATTCGTCAACAATCAAGCCGACCCGCTTCTCCGGATCATATTTATCCATAATCGTGGAGTGGCGCGTGAGCAGCTCGTCCATCACAAGCGCTTTGCGCAATGTCGTGTACCACTCATCCTCCGTAAAGCCGGTAGCCGCCCCCTTCTCCGTCCAGGTAGGTCCTGTCACCGTGTAATAGTGAAGCGAGATCGCGTCCATAAAGCGCGTCGCTTCGCGCATCAGCACTTCCATCCATTCGTAATTGAAGTCATTTGGGCCGCATGCGATTTTGTACACCTTGTTGTCGCCGTAGTTGCGGACGTAGGTTTGAAACTTTCTGTATTCATCCGCATAATATTCGGGGCGCATATTGCCGCCGCAGCCCCAGTTCTCGTTGCCCACGCCAAAATATTTCAGCTTCCACGGCTTCTCGCGGCCGTTCTGCTTGCGCAGCTCCGCCATCGGCGACACGCCGTCAAACGTCATATATTCGACCCACTCGGACATTTCCTGAACCGTGCCGCTGCCGACGTTGCCGGAAATATACGGCTCGCAATCCAGCATTTCGCATAGCTCCATAAATTCATGCGTGCCAAAATGATTGTTCTCGACAACGCCGCCCCAGTGCGTGTTGATCATGCGCTTGCGCTCCTCGCGCGGACCGATGCCGTCCTTCCAATGGTATTCGTCGGCAAAGCAGCCGCCCGGCCAGCGCAGCACGGGAATTTGAAGCTGCTTGAGCGCTGCGACTACATCGTTGCGAATGCCGTTTGTATTCGGAATCGGCGAATCCTCACCGACCCAGATGCCCTCGTAAATACAACGGCCCAGATGCTCGGAGAAATGTCCGTAAATGTTGCGGTTGATCGTGCCTGCCGCCTGATCGGCGTTAATGGTAATACGGTTCGTCATAGAATTAGCTCCTTTTAGAATAATATATTTATTAATCCTAAAACTAATTTATTAATTCTATATACAGCATACTGGCAGCCGAGCCATTTTGCAACCTTTAAATACAAGGTGAAATGGCTTGCATTGTCCTTTGGCTGCCCGGCGCGTTTCATTCCGAGACATGTAGAGAATGGGGAGAAGCCTTATGCTTTCCTGTATTTTCAAAAAAATAAAAGCCCCGTAACGGGGCTTTCTTGGCGCTGCTATATGATGAGCAAAAATCCGGCGATTCATGGCCTGACAAGCCTGCATCCTATCGGCTGGATGAGCTTCAGCGTCCGCCAAGCGGCAGCCAGTTCAGAAACAGCCTGACATGCTCGTCCCAATATCCCCACTCATGGCTGCCCGGACCTTCCACATAGGTAAGCGGCAAGCCGTAGGACAGGCACTGATCGCGAAACGCAAGGTTATCGGCATATAAAAAATCTTCCGTGCCGCAGCATTGATACAACTCTGGCTTATGATGCTTGGACCCGGCCAGCTCCTGCACGCTATGCAATAAATCGTGCTCTGTGCCTTTAAGCTGCTTGTCCCCGTATATAAGCTTAAAGTGCCGCATCATATGATCATTGGCTTGCTTGCCCACATGCTCGGCCATATCGAGAGCGCCCGAGAAGCTGCCCGCCGCCGCAAAACGCTCGGGATGCTGCAGCGCCCATTTAAACGCCCCATACCCGCCCATCGAGAGCCCCGCTACAAAATTGTCCTCCCGTTCTGCGGACAAAGGGAAAAACGAGCGCGCCACCGCCGGCAATTCCTCGGTCAAAAACGTCCAGTATTTATTGCCGTACTCCATATCCGTATAAAAGCTCAAATGAACATTAGGCATGACGACAGCCAGCCCCAGCTCGGCTACGTAGCGCTCTACCGACGTTCTTCTGGACCAGATCGAATCGTCGTCGGAAAACCCGTGCAGCAAATACAAGACGGGATGAAGCTTTCCTGTCGCGCGGTTGTTCAGACCGATCTGCGAAGAGGTTTGCTGCGGCAAAATAACGGTCATCGTGGTACTCATGCCAAGCGCTTCCGAAAAAAAGCGGCAATTCAATAGGGCCATTCGTTCATGCCTCCCAGTAAAATAAAATAAATAATAAAACGCTTACTTAAATGTAACATTTTAAGGAAGGCTCATGCAAATGTTGCAAAGTTGCCTTGCCATTTCGCTCATAAACACGCGTTAAGGGTAGTTAGTGAACTTTTTTTCAGTGCTTATCTGTAAGCGCAATGACAGGTATAATAGGAATTGTCTGGATGTACAAGCATTAAGCATGCAACTAAATTCAATTTGCTGGAGGTCGATCACTGATGAAAGTCATGCCGCTGGAAAGTCGGGGAATAACGAGCAGTCGGTTAGCGCTCGGGTGTATGGGATTTGGCGGGAGCTGGAATCGCGCGGATGCCTACACCGCCGAGCATGTGAAGCAGACGGAAGCCGCCATCGATGCGGCGATGTCGATTGGCATTACTTTTTTTGACCATGCGGATATTTATACGCGAGGCAAAGCCGAATCCGTATTCGGCGAGGTGCTGAAAAAGCAGCCCCGATTGCGCGAACAAATGGTGCTTCAATCCAAAGTAGGCATTCAGCTCGCAGAGGAAGGACTGCCAGGACGCTTTAATTTCTCGAAGGAGCATATTCTTCCTTCCGTGGACGGCATTTTGGAGCGGCTGGGAATCGAGTATCTCGACATCCTTCTCCTTCATCGCCCAGACCCGCTTATGGAGCCGGACGAAATTGCGGAAGCGTTCACTTCGCTTAAACAATCGGGAAAGGTCCGCCATTTTGGCGTTTCGAACATGAATCCCGCGCAAATCCAATTCGTGCAGCGCTCGCTTTCCGAGCCCTTGATCGTGAACCAACTGGAGCTCAGTCTGCTGCGCCACGACTGGATCGATCATGGCGTCCATGTCAATCAAAAGGCGGGACTTAACGACAGCTTTCCCGATGGCATGATGGAGATGGCCCAAATGGACAACATTCAGCTGCAGGCATGGGGACCGCTTGCGCAGGGTCGATTGTCGGGCAAGCTGTCGGAGCAAGCAAACGAAGGGGAACGAAACACCGCCGCTATGGTCAAGCAGCTAGCCGAACAAAACGAGACGACGCCTGAAGCGATCGTGCTTGGATGGCTAATGAAGCATCCCGCCCGCATCCAGCCGGTAATCGGCACCATTAATCCCAACCGGATTATCGCTTGCGAGGATGCCGCAAGACAAGCGGAGCTCATGACTCGCGACCAATGGTATTCGCTGCTGGTCAGCGCGCGCACGATTCATACGCCGTAATCGTTGGCAATCGTAAATTTATTAATAATTTTTCATTTTTTTCTCATAAATGCTCATAATGCTGTCCGTTAAGCGTTTTTCGTTCTCATTTGGCGAAATCGGGGTGTTTCACTTGTGTTATAGTCGTTATGCAAGCGTCAATCGTATTGCCGACCAGCAGGTTCAAGCAAGCATTGCGCAGATTAATATAAGTGCATAGTCATTGTCATCAATCTGCATACTTATATTTTGCAAATAACGAAACGCGAGGGGACATCCTGACAGCATGAGAACAAAGAACCTTCTGAAATCGATTGCCAAAGCAAGTCTTTGCAGCGCGATCCTCCTTACATCCATCACTTTTGGCGCATTTGCCTCCAAGGCGCATGCCGCAACTCCCGAAACGAAGGAATTAATTGAAACGGGCAAAGAATATTTGGGCACGCCATATAAATTCGGAGCACCGGCTGGCGTTACATACGCATTCGATTGCTCGTCCTTTACCCAATTTCTGTTTGCAGGTCTTGATGTCAAGCTGCCCCGCAGCTCATCGGCCCAAGCTGCCGTAGGCAAGAAAGTGGACAAGGGCATGCTCAGCATGGGCGACCTCGTCTTCTACAAAACAAACGGCAAATCGATCAGCCACGTGGCTATTTACGCCGGCAACGGCAACATCATTCACAGCTCCACCAGCAAAGGCGTGACGATTACCAGCATGAATACCAGCTATTGGAAGACCAAATACGTAACGGCTAGACGCGTCGTTTAGCAGCACCTATGACCTTTGAAAGACACGGCTCGATATCGGCTTCCGCCGCAATATCGGGCCTTTTTCTATAGAGGCCGGCAGCATTCCGCCTCGCGTTATCCAATGTGCGGCAATCCCATTCCTTGAGCTGAACGGGCTATACCGCATTCGTATGGCTATTCTGCACCATTAGTCGCTATACCGCATTCGTAACCTGCAGCCAGCTCTCCGATTTGCCGGCCGTATACGGGCTGTCCTTACGCTTGCCGACCATCCCCTCCAGCCCAAGCTGCTGGATTTCTTGAAACAGGTTGGTACCCGTGCCGTCGGCAAAATGGATTTTCACAAAAAAATCGTTATTTTCAAGCAAGGCGTCCAGCAGCCGTTTACGCAGCCATAGCGGAGCCTTACGCAAGTCCATTCCGTTATAAAAGAGCAGGTCAAAAACAAAGTAGCGGACAGGGAACAGCTTTTTGGCATCGCGAATGCTTGGCTCCCGTCTTAGCCTGTACCGATCCATCAGCCATTGAAACTGCACCGTTCCCGTTGCCGGATCGACACAGGCAACTTCGCCGTCCAGAACCACGTCAACCGGCTCTCGCACAGGCACATTATGTAATTCCGGGTATTGCCGGGTCACATCATTGCGATGTCTGGTGAACAGCTTGGGCTTCCCGCCTCGAAACTCCAACAGGAGCCGATGCCCGTCAATGCTGGGTTCAAAAAGAAATGCGGAGTCGTCAAAAGGCCGCTCCCGCTGTGCGGCAGCAAGCATCGGTGTAATGTCCATAACGCCCTTCCCCCTATGTGCCCATTCTAACACGGGAGCATGCAAAGATGCGTCGGTAATTTTAACCGAAATTAGCGAATAATCCTTTTGACGTTGCCGCATAATACGTTCTAGAAGGAGGCTGAGAGAAGATGGCAAATCGAACAAACCAGCTAGTCGTACCTGGAGCAAGGGCGGCGCTTGAACAGATGAAATACGAAGTCGCCCAAGAGCTTGGCATACAACTGCCGCAAGACGGCTATTACGGCCATATGACGACTCGAGATATGGGCTCCATCGGCGGCTATATCACCAGACGGCTCATTCAAATTGCGGAG
Organism: Paenibacillus sp. SY21-1; assembly: GCF_005222705.1. Taxonomy (GTDB): domain Bacteria; phylum Bacillota; class Bacilli; order Paenibacillales; family Paenibacillaceae; genus Pristimantibacillus. Next base: position 40,781 of record NZ_STGF01000002.1, read on the forward strand.
CAGCAGCTTGCAGGAACACGCTAACCCTTTATCACAAGCGCCACGGCACCCCCACCGCCGTACGGCGCTTATTTCTTTTATGCGCAAAACTTCCCTTTGAGCGTAAAAATCGTTAGAATGTAAGAGGACTGTCCTCATCGCAAAACGATACATAAATCGCTTGATTCTACCATGGAAAGGAATAATCCATTATGATCATTCAACCCAAAACACGCGGCTTTATTTGCACCACCGCGCATCCGGAAGGCTGCGCCAAGCAGGTTCAGCGTCAGATTGAATATGTGCAAGGCAAACCCGGCATTTCCGGCATTCGCAACGTTCTCGTCATCGGCGCTTCCACAGGCTACGGTCTTGCTTCGCGTATCGTATCCTCCTTCGCGGCAGGGGCGAACACGATTGGCGTATACTTCGACAAGGCCGCAGAGGGCGCCCGCACCGCCTCCGCAGGCTGGTACAACTCCGCAGCGTTTGAAGCGGCGGCCTCGGCGGCCGGCCGCAAATCGTACAGCGTAGTTGGTGACGCTTTCTCCGACGAGATCAAGGCACAGACGATCGAGCTCATTCGCAAGGAGCTTGGCCAGATCGACTTGGTCGTGTACAGCGTCGCTTCTCCGCGCCGTACCCACCCGAAGACCGGTGAAACGTTCTCTTCCGTTATCAAGCCGCTTGGCGGCACTTATTCGAACAAAACCGTCAACTTCCACAGCGGCGAGGTTACGCAAGCGACTATCGAGCCTGCCACGGAAGACGAGCTGCGTCAGACCATTGCGGTTATGGGCGGCGAAGACTGGCAAATGTGGATCGACCAATTGCAGGAGGCAGGCGTGCTGGCTGAAGGCGCGACAACGGTGGCCTATTCCTACATCGGGCCTGAGATTACTCATGCCGTATACCGCGAGGGCACGATTGGCGCAGCCAAAAACGATTTGGAGGCGACAGCGCGCCGCCTGAACGATCAGCTCACCGCAAGCGGCGGCCGCGCCTTTGTGTCGGTCAACAAGGCGCTCGTGACGCAATCCAGCTCGGCCATCCCCGTCGTTCCGCTCTATATCTCGGCGTTGTACAAGGTCATGAAGGAGCAGGGCATCCATGAAGGCTGCATCGAGCAAATGTATCGTCTCTTCTCCGAGCGTTTATATGGCGCAGGCGAGACGCTTGTCGATGACAAGGGCCTTATTCGCGTCGACGACTGGGAGATGCGCCCTGAAATTCAGGCGGAGGTCGCCAAGCTTTGGGCCGAGCTGACCACCGAGAACGTGTACGAGCTGTCGGACCTGGAAGGCTACCGCCGCGAGTTTTTCCAACTGTTCGGCTTTGAAACCGACGGTATCGACTACGAAGCAGATGTAGATCCGAACGTCGCCATTTCGAATTTGCGTTAAGTCCGCAGCTCTACCCCTGTTTCAACTAAAAGGTCTGAACGTCCTGCCGAGGTAGATGCGTTCAGACCTTTTGTCGCGAGAGCTTGGCCGCTAGACGGCCTGCTTCTCATCGAGCTTGAAGCGTTCAATTTCCAAATGCAGCTCCTTGGCGATTTGAATTAAATGCTTCAGCTTATCATAGGACGCTGCGAACGCTGTCCGCTGCTCGGCCGTGGACGCGGCGATTTCCTGGCTGCCGGCAGCGGATTGCTCTGTAACTGCGCTAATATTTTCTATGGACTGGAGCACCCTGCCGCTCTTCTCCTGAGAATGATGCAGTTCCTCGTTTAATTGCAGCAGCTGCCCGACTATGCGCTCTACCTTCTGTTCGATAACCGTGAAAGCCGCTGTTGTCTCCCGCATAGCTTGATACTGCTCATTGGCGAGACTTAGCCCGTTGTCTGTAGAAGCGGACATTCGACTCATTCGATCCATCATCCTGTTGACCAGACTTGAGATCAGTGTCGCTGTATTTGCCGATTGCAGAGCGAGCTTCTTCACCTCATTGGCTACAACGCCGAAGCCACGGCCGGACTCGCCCGCTCGCGCCGCCTCAATTGAAGCATTTAACGATAGCAAATTCGTCTACTGCGCAATATCTGTTACCAAGCCTGTCAACGACTGAATTTCGGACGCGCTCTCCGCCAAATCGTTAACCGACTGCTGTATGACATGCATAGACTCGCGATTCTGCTTAATCAGCTGCTCCTGATGTCCCACCGCCTTCTGTCCTTCTGCTACCGCCTCGGCTGCGCCCTTGCTCTGTGCGCTGGATTCGTTCGACACCTGCAGATTCATGACAAAACCTTGCTGTAAATCCTCAACGAGCGTAACAACGTTCACTATATCCTCAGAAACATTTTGATTGCCCGTTGCCAGCTCATCTGTTGCAATTGCAATCTGTTCGACGATTTTAGTCAACGTCTGATTCTCCGTTTCAATTTCATTCGCCGTGAGATCAATCTTCGCCCCTGCTTCGCCAATCGAATAAGCCATTGAACGCAAGTTCTGCACCGGGTTCAGTTGATTTTGAATGACCTCCAACTGCTCGTCCGCCTGCTTCAAATACGCTGAAGCCTCTGCCTTGTTGTTCTCGCTCGCATGAAAGGAATAATTGCTCAGTGCTTGCTGGCCTAGAATCATGCTCCCCTTCATTTCCTGCATCTTCATCATCAAGTCAACCAAGCCGCTTGTCGATGTCTGAAGACTCGTAATCCGAATGACAATATAGATCAGAATGCCAAACGCCAGCACAAGAGGAACAAATGCATTAATTAGTAGCTTGCTTCGTAGTTTCATAGACATGCTCCTCCTCTGCAAATAAAGTTAGGGTCTGCCCTCCGGAATTGCAATTGACCCATCCAGCACGCTTTGTTTCAGTTCATCAACAAGCGCGTTTTCCTTCGGCGTCATCGTAATGATTTGCAGCGGTGCCATGGCCACCCCATTCTGCTCCAATCCAAAAATCATATGTTTATCAGGAAACGCATGCTGCTCCAAATAAGTCCGTATTGCCGTATAAATCCCAATATCAACGTTTTTCACCATTGAGGTGATTACCGCTTTTTCCGCAAGAAAAAACTGATCGGAATCGGCTCCAATCGCAAGCTTGCCAAGCCTTTGCTGCTCCTGCAGCGCCCCAACCCCTGTAAACCCGGCTGCGGCAAAAATAATATCGGCATCGTTTTCCATGCTCATTTCCCGTGCCATTTGGCTGCCAAGCTCCGCATTATTGAAGTCGCTGGATAACGGCCAAACGCAGCTTCTTTCCCTTTTGCTTGCATATCCTCAACTACCCGTTCCTGCTATAAACGACAAAAAAGCGCCTGATCGTCCCTCGAGGAACGATCAGGCGCTTTAATTAAAAAAACCGATCTGTTTGTCCTCCCGGACTACAGATCGGCTTGCTCGCTATTCATAAATCGATGAATGTCTTGATCGGCCTTCGATTGATTGCATGTATTGCATGCGCAAACGCAATTATCAGGCGTTGTATGCCCGCCCTTCGCACGCGGCAGCATATGGTCAATCGTGTCGCCCGGCGCGCCGCAAAAATAACAAATAAAGCCGTCCCTCTCCAATATGTAACGGCGGAATTCGCGATTGCTGTACAAACGGCGAATCGTCGATCGGTTAACCAATACGGCCATTCGCTCCCTTACCAGCGTTACGGCCAGCTCAAGCTCGATTTCCTGATGCCATCTGCGCCCCTTGTCCGTTCTGCCCCGCATCCAGATCATGCCTCTGCGCGTCGTACGCAGCAGCCCGGCCTCCTTATGCGCCCGCTTGCTGTCCGGCAGAAGAGCGTGAAGCGCTTCCCAGCTTGGGCTGCGCGGCGGAGAAGAAAGCCCCGGCTTGTTCTTCCTCGCTTGCTTGACCGTAACCTGCGGAGCTGCTTCCTTAACGGGCGGTGATGACTTATCTCTGGCTTTCCGACAGGTGCGGCAGGTTCCGCGTCGCGCTCCGGCGCCCGAACGCTTGCCTGTTCGGCGCAGAAAGGCGGACAATGGCTTTAGCTGCTGGCATTCCTTGCATACTTTTCGCAATTTCTGCTCGTCGTCGTCCAATCGTTCATGTGGAACGTCAGCTTGAGACATGGCACCGATTCGTCCTCTCCGGTTTTTCTTACATTGTAGCATGTATTCGCCGACTGCGCGAAGTTTTGCATGCCGGAGATTATTGAACCTGGCTCTGCTTGCCGTTTAAATACATGACCCGATCGCAAATAGCCGCCGTATCCTCCTTGTCGTGGGTTACGAGCAGGCATGTCATATCAGACGCCAGCAGCATACGCTTCAGCTCCGTCCTGATGCTCGCCTTGAGCTCCGCATCCAGACTGCTGAAAGGCTCGTCAAGCAGAAGGAGCTCCGGGCGGGGGGCCAACGCGCGCGCAAAGGCAACACGCTGCTGCTGTCCGCCGCTCAGCTCATGCGGATATAAGCGGCCGTATGTTTCCATGCGGATTAGCGACAGCATTTCCTGGAGTCGCTGCTGTCGCTGCTTGCCGGACAGACGGTTTAAGCCGAACAGGATGTTTTGGGCGACCGTCATATGCGGGAATAGCGCGTAATCCTGAAAAATCATTCCGATTCCCCGGCGCTCGGGCTGAATAAAGCAACCGTCGTCGACGAGCGTTCTCCCGTTCATCAGGATTGTGCCGGACCGCGGCGTTTCGAGACCGGCGATAATGCGAAGCAGCGTGCTTTTCCCGCCACCGCTCTGGCCGACGATGCCGACGATTTCTCCCCTTTCGACCTGCATGGAGAACTGCTCCAGCACATCCTCCCTGCCTGTTCCGTAACCGAACGTAATCCCTCGCGCCTCAAAATAACTCATGCCGCTTTTCTCTCCCCTAGCCAGTAATAGAAGCAAACCGATACGATGCCGACGGCTATAATGAACAAGGACGGCACCGAGGCTTGATGAATCTGCTCGTCGCTTGCGTATTGATAGGCCTTCGTAGCCAGCGTCTCGAAGTTGAAAGGGCGAAGCAGCAGCGTAAGCGGCAGCTCCTTGACGATTTCCATAAAGGTCATGATGAAGCCCGTTAATACGGCCCCTCGAATCATCGGCAAATCCACCCGAAAAAAGGTCGCCGTAACCCCGTGCCCAAGCGCTCGCGAAGCCTCGCTGTAACGGTTGCCGATTTTGGCAAATCCCGCCTCGACCGCGTTGAAGCCTACGGTTAAAAAACGGATGACATACGCAAAAATCAGCATCGCCAGCGACATGCTAAGCACCAGCTTGCCCGCTCCCAAGCCGAGCCGCTCATAGAAGCCGCTAAACTGGCGATCCAGGGAAATGAAAACGGCCAGCACGCCGATGGATAGCACAGCGCCCGGAATGGAGTAGCCCATGGCGATCAGTCTGGACAGGCCGACGCTTGGCAGCGAGCGTTTGGAGAAACGGCAGACATTCGCTACAATGACCGCCAGCACCATGAGCAATGTAATCGAAACGATGGCAATCATTAACGTATTGCCAAGCAGCGTGGCAAACTTGGCATTCAGCACCTCGCGGTACGTCCAGCCCGCCCATACGATCAGCTGCAGAACCGGAATCGCAAACGAGAATGCGAACACAAGCAGTCCGATCCCCGGAACGGCCCAGGCAGCCGCACCGCGCAGCTTGCGCCGGGCCAGCGGACGCAGCCTGCTAGTAGCCGTATGATAAGCCTCGCGCCTGCGAATCAGCCTTTCGATGACGAACACGCCGATCACGAAGCACATCAGCAGCCCCGATAAGCGAATGGCGGAATCGACATCATACATGCCGAACCAGGTTTTAAATATAGCCGTCGTGAACGAAGGAATGCCAAAATGCTTGGATACCCCGTAATCGTTCAGCACCTCAAAGGCCACCAGGCTTGCTCCGCCCGCGATTGCGGTTCGGGAAACAGGCAGGGCAATCCGGATGAATATAGCGAGCGGCCCCCTGCCCAGCAGCCGGGCATTCTCGATAAAGGAGGCGCTTTGCCGCTCCAGCATCGTTTTGACCAGCAAATATACATACGGGAACAAGCAGATTGTAAAAATAAAAATAGCGCCCTTCATCGACATGATATCGAAATAAGCCTGGTTGGGCTGCATGCCGAGCTGGTTGCGCATAAAAGACTGGACGCTTCCTGTATACCCCAGCATCGCGCCATACGTATAGGCGGCAATGTACGGCGGAATAGCCAGCGGCAATACAAAGGCAAAATGAAAAAAACGCCTAAACGGAAAATCGTATGCCGCTACAAACCAAGCGAGCGCAACTCCGAGCAGAACTGCGCCTGAACCTGCCCCAAGCACCAGCTGCAGCGAATAAAGCGCCGAATCCAGCAGGACGTATTCCTGAATATGCTTCCAATTTTCGCCGGGCTCGCCAAACAACCCAAATAAAAGATAGAGAGACGGGGCGAGCACCGCTAAGGCGCCAACCACCGTCATCATCGTCCAACCGTTTGTTTGCTTTCTTACGTTTCTCCAAGCCGTTCTAGCTTGCATCCTTATTTCCAGCCTGCTTTATTCATCAATTCCACGGCTTGCTTGTTATGCTCGCCAAGCTTCGCAAAGTCAAGCGTCTGGGCTTTAAACGGTCCCCATTCCTGCAGCAACTCAGGCTTCTCCGCCTCTGCGTTCACCGGGAACTCGTAGCTGCCTTGGGTCAGCTTGGTTTGTGCCGGAGCGCTTGTTAAATATTCGATCAGCTTGATTGCGTTCTCTTTGTTTTTGGAATGCTTGACGAGTCCCACTCCGCTTATGTTCAGATGAGCGCCGGTCGTATCCTGGTTCGGGAAAAATACGCCGATTTGCTCTGCTACCTTCACTTCTTCCGCTTCCTTTGAATGCAGCATTTGTCCGACATAATACGTATTCATAATCGCTACATCTCCCGCTCCGGCTACGATCGCCTTCGCTTGGTCGCGGTCTCCGCCTTCCGGATCACGGGCAAAATTGGCGACAATGCCTTTCGTCCAGGCTTCTGCCGCCTGTTCACCGTTCAATTCAATAAACGAAGCAAGCAGCGATTGATTATACAAGCTTGATGACGAGCGCACGAGCACCTTCCCCTTCCATTGCTCGCTTGCCAAATCCTCGTATGTGGACAATTGTTCCGGCTTTACACGGTCCTTCGCGTAGACAATGACGCGCGCGCGCGTTGCGATGCCAACCCAGTTGTTATCCGTATCGCGGAGCTCTGCCGGTACTTGGCTATCCACCGCAGCCGATTCAATCGGCTGAAGCACGCCGTTTTGCTTCGCGTAATTAAGCACGCCCCCGTCAACGGTAACGAACAGGTCCGCTTCCGAGCTTTCGCCTTCACGCTTCAGACGCTCAACCAGCTCCTCCGCCGTGCCTTTAATTTCATTAACCTTGATGCCTGTCTCCTGCGTGAACGCATCATAAAGCTGGCTGTCGATATCGTAATGTCTAGCCGTATATACGTTAACGACCTGTTCCTTGCCGTCGTTGCCCGCTTCGCTTGGCGTTTCTGTAGCCGTAGCATTCGCTTCCTGCGATGGCGATGGCGAAGCAGCGTTTCCTGCTGCGTTATTTCCGTTTCCTGCTCCGCAGCCTGCAAGCACGAGCACCATCATTAGCATGACAGCCATCATGCCTGTCCCATATTTCTTTACCATCTTCCCCTACTCCTTTTTCATTCTATTCTGTTCTATTCGTGATAATGAATATCATTACCAGCCGTTCGACAGTTTCATTATAGCGAATGAAAATGAGAAAACGCTGTGAAAAAAGCGGTCAACGGTTCATTTTTCCCGAAGCTCCGCTTTCCACAGCGTTTCCGCCGTCGTTCCTTGTCCTCTGGCGCTGCGGAGCGCCAGCGAGCCGCCATAGCTTTCCGCCAGACGTCTGGCGATCGACAGTCCCAGCCCGTAGCCGCCCTTGTGCCGGCTTCTTGCCTTGTCAGCCCGGTAAAACCGGTCCAGCACATACGGCAAATCCTCCGCATCAATGCCCATGCCGTAATCAATGACTTGAAGGACGGCGGTCTGTCCGTGCAGCGTGCCTGTCAGTCTGATGCGGGTGCTTGTCTCCGAATATTTTACCGCATTATCCAGCAAAATAAGCAAAATCTGCTCCAAATGACGATCGGAAACGCGGATAGGGATGCCTGAAAGCTCAGCTGCTTCCAGATCAAACACAAATTGAGGGTGAATCGCCTCAAGCTTCGCGATTACTCGCAGCATAACCGTGACGGCATCCTCGCACAGCGCGTCCCCGTCAGGCAGCGATTTCTCCGCACGCGAAAGCACGAGCAGCTCCTCGACCAGCTGCTTCAGCCGGGAGAGCTCCTCCGTCGAAGCCTGCAGCGCTTCATCGACAATGGCCGGATTCGTCTTGCCCCAGCGCTGCAGCATGCGCAACTGGCCTTCCATAATGGCAACCGGCGTTCTCAGCTCATGCGATGCATCCTCGACAAATTGTTTTTGCTGCTCGAATGACCGTTCGACCTGATCCATCATTTCGTTAAAGCGCAGCATCAGCAGGGTAAGCTCGTCCTTATCATCGGCCTGAAGCGCTATGCGCTCGTGCAGACCCTTTTCCTTGACGTTCAGCATCGTTTCGTTCATCGCCTTCAGCGGTTTCAGCAGCTGTCTGGCAAGCAGCCACCCGCCAATGCCGCTTATGACGACCGCCCCGATGCAGCAAATGAGCATGATCCGAAAAAAAGCCGAGCTCAGCTGCTCGAATTCCGCTACGCTTCTAATGATTTCAACCGTCCCGTCAAAATCAAAAATGGTAAGCGGGCTGCGGGCCAGCAGCAGCTGGCCGTCAAGGAACCACGTTCCGGAAGCGAGCAAGCCTTGCTCGGGATAATGCGCCTCCCAGCCGCCCGGCATTTCATCCTCCACGTTGATGAGAACTTCGCCTTGCCGATTCAGCACGCGAATCAGCTGCCCCCGCTCGTTGATCTTCTCCAGCTTATTGCGGATGGCCGGCAGCTCTTCTTGCTGAAAGGACCGTTCCGTTTCGAGCAGGTCGTTTAATATTTCCCTCATATCCTGCTGGGCAACCTGCTCCGCCTGATTGTTCATCCAGCCTTCGACGAATGCATATTGCACCAGATTGTAGGCGATAAACAGCAAAAACAGAAGCAGCGCAGAACCCAGCGTCAGCTTCCATTTCAAGGGCAGTCCGCTGCCCAGCCAGCGCCTGCCACTCATCGTTTCATCACGTAGCCGATGCCACGCTGCGTCTGAATATAACTGGGCTCGCCCGACTCATCGATTTTGTTGCGCAAATATCGGACATAAACGTCGACGACATTCGTGTCGACGACGGACTCGTAGCCCCACACTTTATCAAGCAGCGTTTCCCGCGACAGCACTCTGTTCGGATTCTGCATAAAAGCGAGCAGCAAGCCGTACTCCCGTTTGGTCAGCTCAATAAGCTGCTCGCGCCTGCGAACCTCCATAGCGTCCAGATCGACGGTCAGCTCATGAAAGGCGAGCGTCGAGCGCTTCTCCTCCCCCAGCAGCTCCTGTCTCCTGATAATGACGCGGATACGCGCAAGCAGCTCTTCAATTGCAAACGGCTTTGGCAAATAATCGTCCGCTCCGCTATCGAGTCCGTGGACTCGGTCCGTCACGCTGTCTCTTGCCGTCAGCATAATGATCGGCGTCGGTTTTATAGCGCGGATTCGTCTGCATACCTCAAGTCCATCGATGCCCGGAAGCATCAGATCCAGCAAAATGACATCCCATTCGTCGCGCAAGGCAAGATCAAGCCCCCCATATCCATCCGAAGCGATTTGCACCGCAAACGATTCATGAGTAAGCTCCAGCTCAATAAACCTCGCCATGCTCCGCTCATCCTCTATGAGCAGAATTTTTTTCATTCCCGAATACCCGCCTTTTCTCTAATGGCTTGTCCATAATCCTTCCATTGTAAATGATAATATTTCTCACCGTCAACCCGAGCATGCACGTTGGAAGCCAAGCAAAAAACTGCTTACACCGGCACGGGGCGGTCCCGCGCGGCATAAGCAGCTTAGCATCCTTGCTATGACTTGGTCGGAGCTTCCGTCGTCGTGCGAACGCGCCGGATGAATAAGGCAAGCACCAGCCCTGCAAGCGCGGCAATCATGGCAAACACAAACGCGTTCTGAATGCCTGCCGTAAGCGCTAGCGGAAGGTTGGCAGGGTCGCTTGCATTCTCCACGCCCTCCATAAACTTTTTGGAGCCGGCTGTCATGACGCTTACCGCAACCGCTGTGCCGATTGCACCGGCAACCTGCTGGAGCGTGTTCATAATCGCCGTACCGTCGGGGTACAGCTCACGCGGCAATTGATTAAGCCCGTTCGTCTGAGCCGGCATCCACACCATCGCAATACCGATCATCAGACTGGAATGCAGCACTACAAGCAGCGTTACCGTCGATGCAAGCGTAATGTCGGAAAAGAACCAGAGGACGGCAGCCATGATAGCCAGACCCGGGATGACCAGCCACCTCGGCCCGTATTTATCGAACAGGCTGCCCATGATTGGCGACATCATGCCGTTCAGCAAACCGCCGGGAAGCAGGACAAGTCCTGCCGACAAGGCGCTCATGCCAAGCCCGCGAATTAGAAACATAGGCAGAACCAGCATCGAAGACAGAATAACCATCATACAAATGAACACCATAAGCGTACCTACAACAAACATAGGATGCTTGAACGCCTTTAAATTCATCATCGGCTGCTTCATCGTCAACTGACGAATGACGAACAGAATCAGCGCTATTACCCCAACGATCATGGAGATAATTACTTTAGCGCTGCTCCAGCCATGCTCTCCCTCGCCTGCGCTGCTAAATGCAAATACGACGCCGCCAAAGCCGACCGTCGACAACAGCAGCGATAAGATATCGATGCGCGGTTTGGTAATGGTGGACACATTCTGCATAAAAAATATTCCGCATATAAGGGCAATAATCAGAACAGGGAGCGACAGCCAGAAAATCCAGTGCCAGGTCAGCTTGGCGATCAGCAAACCCGCAATCGTCGGGCCGACCGCCGGCGCTACCATAATGACAAGACCGATTACGCCCATAGCGGCACCGCGTTTTTCAGGGGGAATGATAATAAGTATAGTATTGAACATCAGGGGAAGCAGCAGCGAAGTGCCAATCGCCTGAAACACCCTTGCCGTCATCAGCACTTCAAAGCTTCCCGCCATGGCGGCAATCAGCGTACCGATAATGGAAAAGCTTAATGCCGCCAAAAAAAGCTGGCGGGTCGTAAACCATTGAAGCAGCAAGCCCGACAGCGGAACCAGAATGCCCAGCGTGAGCAAATAGCCTGTGGTCAGCCATTGCACTGTCGCTTCGCTAATGGAAAAAATTTGAATCAAATCGCTAAGCGCCACATTGAGCGCAGTCTCACTGAACATGCCGATAAAGCCGGCTAACAATAAAGAAACTAGAATTGGAAACGTTTTGTAGGACTGAACCGTTTGCTGCGTTCCCGCAGCGATTGAAGCTTGCACGCGTAACACTCTCCCATTATTCTCTATATGGTTTTATACTCGTATACAGCCTGGCTCCTCCAATAACCAAAGCATTACTTCTATGAATAGCACATACGTTCGTGAATAGTCAAGGGGAAAAACGATTATAAAATGGTAAATATCCGACTGCGGCCCCATCCCTCTCGCCCTGCCCTCGCAACGAAAAAGACAACCCGGCGGCTGCAGCCGAGTTGTCCCGATCATGATTGGTTCGAAATATTAGAAGCTTGCAGCAGCTGTTTTTGCTTGCTCAATGCCGGCTGCGATAAGAGCTTCAGCTTGAGCAGGCAGTTGGTTGTGACCTTCTACCACTACAAATTCAAAGTTCGTTACACCGAAAAATGCCATAATGTTGCGGACGTAGTTCAGCGACATTTCGGCTGCAGCGGCAGGGCCTTCCGAATAGATGCCGCCGCGCGCGTTTATAAGTGCTACTTTTTTGTCCGGAATCAGGCCAACCGGACCATTTTCCGTGTATTTAAAGGTTTTGCCCGCTTGATAGATGTAGTCGATGTAGGTGTGCAGCACAGCCGGAATGGTAAGGTTCCAAAGCGGGAAGCCGAATACGACTTTGTCAGCGGCAAGGAATTGATCGATATATTTGCCGGATACGTCAACCGCCGCTTGCTCGGCTGGCGTCAGCTCATAGCCGCGGGGCGCCTTGAAATTGCCGTTGATCATATCAGCGTTCATATACGGAAGCTCTTCCTGAAACAGATCCAGCTCGATTACTGTGTCTTGCGGGTTGGATGCCTTATAGCTGTCCAGAAACGCTTGATACAGCTTTACGCTGACTGCCTGCTCGATGCCTCGGTCATTTGCTTTAACGAATAATACAGTACTCATTATTTTCCCTCCAGAATGATTGTTATTTACTTTTTGTAAGTACCTTAATTGTATTAAGTTTTGAGCCTGCTTTCATCAGCATATAGACCGAATATTCGGCAGCAAATGCCGCCTTAGGCGGAGGACCGGTCTTACGTCTAAAGACTTAGACGCCGCCTGGAGGAGCTTTGCGTGAATGAACGGCGTACAGCGCGGCTTGCGTCCGGTCTGCAACATTCAGCTTGCTTAAAATGCTGCTGACATGCGTTTTTACTGTTTTTTCGGCGACGACAAGCTCAGCCGCAATTTCTTTGTTGCTCATTCCTCTCGACAGCAGCTCAAGCACCTCCCGCTCGCGCGGCGTCAACGCCTCCAAGGGGGGAGTCTCCTGCTGATCATTCTGAACGGCCGGCTGCTGGGCGATTTGCGTCGCGCTGCTCCTAATAAGCGCTGCGGCGATATCGGGATGCAGCTGAATATTGCCCTTGTACGCGCTGCGGATCGCTTCCGCCAATTGATCCGGCTCCACATCCTTCAGCATGTAGCCCGCCGCTCCGGCCTGGAGCGCGGGCACAATATGACTGTGATCGGAGAAGCTGGTGAGCACGACAATTCTGATGCCGGGATAAAGCTCCGCCACAAGTCGGCTTGCCTCGATTCCATCCATCACCGGCATGTTCAAATCCATAAGGATGACGTCCGGCTGCAGCTGGCCTGCTTTTTCCACAGCCTCTTCCCCGTTCTGGGCTTCGCCCACCAGCTCAAAATCCGGCTGCATGCTTAAATAAAACGCAATCCCTTTCCGCACAATTTGATGATCGTCCACAAGCATAACTTTTATCTTCACGGCATATCCTCTCATTCTTCCTGTTCAGCGATCTGCGCCTTTTCCAGGGGGAGCGTCGCTGTGACGACAGTCGGCTTGCCGCCGCCGCTTTCAATCGCGACTTCGCCGCCGAGCGCATGGGCCCGATCGCGCATCGACAGCATCCCCATCGTCATCCGTCCTTTCAGCGACGCTTCCTGGAATCCCCTTCCTTTGTCCATCACTTCCAGACTAACGCTAAGTCCCGATTTGACGAGACGTATGTATACGGAATCGGTGCCCGCATGCTTGCTTACATTATTAATCGCTTCCTGTCCGATGCGCCAGAGCGCCTCCTCGGTCTGACGGGGCAATTCACGCACCCCCTCAGCCTGCTCGTGTACCTGAAGCCCCAAGCTTTCGCCATGCTGCTTCAAAGCGGCCAATAAGCCGCGCTCCAGTCCTGCCGGCCGCAGCTGCCAGATCAGCTCCCGCATCTCCTTGAGCGTTTCTCTGGCCAGCTGGCTGATCTCCTGCAGCGAGCGCTCGATTAGCGGTTCCTTTCCCGCAAGCGCAGTCTCGGCTCCACGAGCCATAAAGCTGAGCGAGAACATTTTCTGCACGACCGAGTCATGCAGATCAAGCGCCATGCGGTTGCGTTCCTCCAGCCTGGCCAGCTCGCGCTGCTGCTCATAGACGCGCAAATTTTCCACGCACAACGTAAAATGATTGCCTAACGCATATAAAAAATCCTCATGATACGTATCAAATTCCCCGCTCGTTTGACTGCTTACAAGCAGAACGCCGATCGGACAGCCGCGGTTGCGCAGCGGTATGGCCGCGGCAGCCGCAAAGGGCGGGATGCCGATGGGAGCAAGCGAAGGGTACTGGCTTGCCCCGTGACCGGCCGTATATTCAGAGATTAGCGCCAGCTTCCCTTCCCGAAAAGCGGAGCCGACCGGGCCGGCATGCTCCAGGCTCAGCGGACGCCATTCCGCGTGCGACTCCCCGTTGGTATAGAGCGCTCGCAGCGACAGATCGCGCTGCTCCTGAATAAACAGGGACACATGCGGCCATCCGAACGCGTCGCCGATATATTGCACCGCCGATTGAGGCAGCTTGCGGACATCCTGAATCGTGTTCATTTGCTGAATGACGTCGTTCAGCTTCGCATACAGCGCTGCATGGCGCTCCTGCGCCTGGTACAGCTTGATTCGTTTAATCGCGGTTCCGATCTGGTAAGCAACGGCTTGCAGCAGTTCAAGCTCCTCGTCGGTGAAGCGCTCTCGTCCCGCCTCCGCTACGTTCAGCAGCCCAAAGCGGTCGTCGCCGGCTTGCAGCGGTACGGTTGCATGATGGGATATCCCCTCCGTATCCCCAAGCTGATGGCTAATGGCATAGGAAATACGGGAGCATTCAATTATATTGACGGCGCGGTTTAATTTATCCTGCCTGAAGCTTTCCATGCACCAGCATTCCGAGCCGCGCATGACCGCCCGATCATGAGCCTCTAGCGCAGCAGGAAGGCTGCAAGCCGCCTTGCACGGCTCCCCGTCCGTACCGTCCAGCATAAAAATCCAGCCAGTCGTAAAACCGGTTACGTCCAGCAGCTTCTGCAGCACATCGTTCAGCATCTGATTCATATCGTTTGTGCTGTTAAGCATTTCGGCAATTTCTTTGAGCGCAGCAAGTTCATAAGGCCGGATTTCCCGCGACATAGCGATACCACCTTCAACTGGACTAAAATAGGCAGGAGCGACAGTTAACAATTGTTCTAGGCAGTCAGGTTTGTTATGATGATGTAAAGCAGTGAGCGCATATACAGGAGGCTATCATGCAAAAGGTCAAAATTTTCTCAGGTTCATCCAATATACGGCTTGCCCAGCAGCTTTGCAAGCAGCTTGAGCAGCCGCTCGGCGACGTTGCCATTTCCCGTCAGCAAAGCGGCGAAATTCATGTTTCCTACCAGGAAACGATTCGCAATTGCGACGTTTTTATCGTGCAGTCGTTATCTTATCCCGTCAACGAGCACTTAATCGAGCTGCTGGTCATGATCGATGCCGCCAAACGGGCTTCGGCACGGACGATCAACATCGTCATGCCGTATTACGGCTACGCGCGTCAGGAGCGGAAATCGGCGCCGCGCGAGCCTATTTCGGCCAAAATGGTAGCGGATGTGCTTACGACAGTGGGAGCCAATCGAATCATAACGGTTGATCTTCATGCGGACCCGATCCAGGGCTTTTTTGAAATTCCCGTCGATCATTTAACAGCTCTCAAACTTATTATCGACTATTTGAAAAACAAAAACATTAAAAATCCGGTAGTCGTATCCCCTGACGCCGGGCGTGCGACTACCGCAGAAAAGCTGGCGGGCTGGCTCGATTGTCCGTTCGCCATTATGATTAAAAACCGCCCCGCTCACAACCAGTCGGAAATTACGCATATTATCGGAGAGGTCGAGGGGATGACGCCGATTATTATCGAGGACTTGATCGACACGGGCAGCACGATTGTCAATGTCGTGGAAGCTTTGAACAAGCGCGGGGCAGAGGACGCCTACATATGCGCCACGCACGGCCTGTTTTCCGGCAATGCGCTGGAGAAGCTCAACCACCCTAACATACGCGAGGTCGTCATCACCGATACGATTGCGCTCGACGATAACAGTCCGGACAAGTTCATTGTCCTGCCAATGGCTCCGCTTATCGGAACTGCCATTCGCATCATCAGCCAAGGCGGCTCCTTGGACAATCTGTTTCTGAGCAACGCCAAATAAGACAGCTGCTGTACAGCGCAAGCTGAATATACAAGCCTCGTTCATTAATTGGGAAAACGGTAAAGCAAAAGCGCAAATTCCACAGGCAGACGCAGCCCGGAACTTGCGCTTTTTTTGCGCCGCTTTGTTGGCCAGCACGAAAGTCATCCCTTTTTGCCAAGAAAATAAAGTCGCTGCCGTTGGGTCTGAGCCGCCGCGTATGCTTCCGCTATCCCGTGCATGCGCACCTGCTCCTTGCTCACCCGCCGATAGGCAAGCTCGCTCTCTACAGGTCCGGTAAAAGGATACGGCGTCAGCTCGATACTCTCCTCATCCGCCCATTCGGCGATCAGCCTTGTTTGGCCGGAGCGGTCGAACCAGTAGGCAAAGCCGTCGGCAAACCACTCATAATGCGCTCTAGGCGTGCCGGGAGGCTCCATGCAGACGAACAGGGACAGCTCATCGCACAAAAACAGCGCCTTCGCGTGCTGCTGCAGCAGCTTCACATCGACACTCAGCCGCTTGATAATGTCGCTCTGGCGGGCAAATTCCCGCTCCACGAAAGCGATCGTATCCTCGTTGCGGAAGCGCTCAGCCAGTGCCGTATACAAGATGCTGCCAAGCAGCGCCGCATATGCTGACTTGCGCTCCAGCCTGTCCAAGGCAAGCGAATAGAAAGTAAACCGGATGTTGCCCGGATAGTCCCGAAACGAAAAGGGGCTGCCGGCCGCATCGTTCCAGAGCGGAATCCGGTCCAGCTCGAGCCAGCTATGATCATGCTCGTATGCGCCGAGTATCAATTCTTCCGTTCGGGCATTGCCGATAAACAGCGACCCGTTCCAGGCTTTCATCAAATCTCCTGAAATTCGCGCATGATCCTTCTGGGCAATCAACACATAAGCGTCATCCGTTTCATAGACGATCATCGAAGCTCTCTCCCTCCATGCGCCGCTCCTGCAAGCGGGTTCATTCGACTATTGTACCATAAAAAGGGCATGTACTCTAAGTCCAATACACATTTTGGGCTAGCCTCAAACCGTTTCTCCCCAATCATTTCCTCGAGTCTTGATTCCCGCTCTCCGCCTCTGGTAAGCGTTTAGAGTACGGAGGCTACGGCGGCGGCGCGTTTATTGCGGATTGCGGCTCTTACCGCAGGGGCAACCTTGACAGCCAGCAGCTCGATGGCGGACGCAACACGTTCATAGGGAACGGCGCCAATATCGAATTGGGCCATAAACCTCGTGTGGCCGAACCATTCATGCTGCTCCAAAATTTTCTCCGTTACCTCCTCCGGGCTCCCCACCATCAGCGCGGCGCCGGGAAGCGCAAGCTGCCCGAACCGCTCGCGCGATAGGTGGCCGCCGCCCATAAAGGCCGAAACGTAGCTGGCATAATGAGGATAAAATTGCTCGCGCGCAGCCTGCGAGGTCGACGCAATAAAGCCATGGCTTGTAATAGCTACCTTATGCTCGCTAGCTTGCTTCCCGGCTGCGAGCGCAGCCGTCTTGTAGGCCTCAACGAGCGGCTTGCAGTCTTCAGGCTGGCCGCCAAGTATGGCCAGCGCCATGCCGTCCCCAAGCGTACCTGCAAGCGCGGCGCTGCTCAGCGTCCCGCCCACGCCGATCCATACCGGAAGCTTGCTTTGCGCAGGACGCGGAGCAATTTCGGCATCCACGAGCGGCGACCTCATCCGTCCGCTCCAGGATAAGCGCTCATGGGCATTCAGCTCCAGCAGCAATTGCAGCTTTTCCTGGAAAAGCTCTCTGTAATCGGCAAGATCGTAGCCGAAAAGCGGGAAGGATTCGGTATAAGCGCCCCGGCCTGCAATCATTTCCGCCCGCCCGTCCGAAAGCAGGTCCAGCGTCGCAAAGTCTTCGAATACGCGCACCGGATCAGAGGTGCCGAGCACGGTCGTAGCGCTCGTCAACCGTATGCGCTTGGTGACGGAAGCGATAGCGGCCAGCACGACCGCCGGCGATGTGGCAGCAAAGTCCAGGCGGTGATGCTCGCCGACGCCAAATACGTCCAGTCCGGATTCGTCCGCCAGCTGTGCGGCCGCCATGATCTCCTTCATCTTTTGGCCTGCCGGAACCGCTTTTCCCGTTGTCGGGTCGATGCTTAAATCCCCCAGCGTATAGATTCCAAATTCAAATTCCGGCACTGCTGCCTGCTGCCCATCGTTTACCATCTTGCTTCCTCCCGTTGCCTATGCCGCAGATTGATCGTTGTCCGTACCCGGCCGCATATGCTTCAATCTTATAATAGTTAGTTACTTATAGTAAGTTATATTATATAAGTTATTGAGAAATGTCAATCTTGATCCGCCTGGAGTATAAAAAAACAGGGAGCGCGGCGCTTATGTCCGCAACTCCCTGAAAGCTCCAACCAGCACTCGGCTTCGCGCCGCATCCTTACAGCATAGACAGCAGCATTCGCGGCATGTCCTGCAAACTCGCCTGCTTCTCGACGGCGCCCAGCTCAAAGGCTACCTTGGGCATCCCGTATACGACAGAAGATTTTTCATTCTGGCCGATCGTTCTGGCGCCTTTGCGCCTTAGGGCCAGCAGGCCCCTCGCCCCGTCATAGCCCATGCCGGTCAAAATAATGCCGATTGCCTGTGTGCCGGCTTCTTTGGCCGCTGACTCAAAAAGCACGTCGACGGAAGGGCAGTGCCCGTTTATCCGCTCGCCAGGCAAACATTCTACCCGAAATCTGCCACCGACCTTTTTAAGCCGGACATGCTTGTCGCCAGGGGCGATGAGCACTTTGCCCTTGTCTACATAGTCGCCCGATTCCGCTTCCTTGACCTGGAACTTGGTCGTTGCGTTTAGCCTTGCCGCATACATGCGGGAAAATTCGGCCGGAATGTGCTGAACGATAACAAAACCCGGCATTTGCTCCGGCAATGAGCTAAGCAGCTGAAAAATCGCTTCGGTGCCTCCCGTAGAGGCCCCAACCACAATCAATTTATCGCTGGGCTTGACCGCCGCCTGATTCAATTGCTCTCCGGGAAGCGCATGGGCCGGATGCGCGACTCTTGCCTGGGCTGCAGCCTTAACCTTGGAAATCAACAATCGGATAAACTGCTCCACATCATGGACCCGTCCCATATTGGGCTTTTCGACAAAATCGACCGCACCGGCCCGCATGGCATCGAGCACCGCTTCGCTGATCGTGCTGACGACCACGACGGGAATGGCATGCTGGGGCAGCAATCTGCGTAAAAATTCAATCCCGTTCATTCTCGGCATTTCAATATCGCAGGTCATGACATCGGGCTCGAACCGCAGAATTTGATCGCGCGCCTCGAACGGGTCCCCTGCCAAGGCTACGACCTCGATCACCGGATCGGTGGAAAGGCTTCTGCGTATGAATTCCCGAAACAGGAGCGAGTCGTCCACGACCAGCACTTTTATTTTTTTGGCGTTCAAAGCTTGTTCATCCTTTATGTGCGGAATTATCCTTTTCTGTAGACGGCGGGCATGACATAATGAAAAGCGGTGGAATGCCGCACAATCGACTCCGAATGTCCAATAAACAAGTAGCCGCCCGGCTCCAGAAAATCGTAAAACTTTTTCACCAGCGCCTCGCGCGTTCTGGCGTCAAAATAAATCATGACATTGCGGCAAAAAATGCTGTGGAATTTTCGTTTAAACGGAAATTGGGCATCCATGAGATTAAACTTTCGAAAAATAACCTCTTGTCTCAGCTGCGGCGCTACCGTATACCGGCTGGCATCAACGCGGTTGAAATATTTCAGCCGCCAGGTTTTGGGAAGCAAGTCCACCTGTTCGCTATCATACACGCCCGCCTTTGCCAGCGCAAGCGCCTGGCCCGAAATATCGGTCGCCAGCAGCTGCGCGTTCCAGTTCATCTTTTCATTGCCCAGAAACTCGTCCACGATCATCGCAAGCGTATACGGCTCCTCCCCCGAAGAGCAGCCTGCGCTCCATATTCTCAAATCGCCATCCGAAATCGTCCGTTTCAAATAAGGCAGCACGTTCGTCTGAAAAAAATCAAAGTGACCGGACTCTCTCATAAAAAACGTATGATTGGTGGAAACTTTATTGATCAGCGTGCTCATCGCCTCGCCGCTCCGCTCGGTTTTCAAATACTCCAGGTAATCCGAGAAATTGTCATAGCCCAGCTGCTGGAGCACCTGCTGCAACCTGCCGGACAGAAGCGACTGCTTCTCGGCTTTCAGCTGAATCCCGTAATTGCGTTTAATATAGCCCGCCAGCAAAGTAAATTCATGTTCCGTCATCGCAATCATCTATGCACCGCCGACCTGCAAGAAGAGGAGAGCCCTTTAGACTCTCCCTTGCTTGATTAATATTTGCCAAACTCGCTGTCGCTTAACAAAATTTTCTTGCCGCCCCGAGCGGCGTCGTCATCCTTTGCTTCCCTGGCCGAAGCAGCCTCTTGCTGGGACAATCTGTTCAGCAGGTTCTGCACCTCGCGGCTCATTTCCTCTGTGCCTCTGTAGGAGGAAGCTGCGGACTCCTTTAATTTAAACCGGTTAACCTGCTGCTTCATCAGATCCGCTTGACCCGACAGCTCCTCGCTAGCCGCCGCGCTTTCCTCCGACGTCGCCGAATTCGTCTGGACGACTTGGGAAACCTGAAGCACTCCCTGATTAATTTGCGAAATCGCGCTTGCCTGTTCATTCGACGCGATCGAAATGTCCTGAACAATAGTCGCCACCTTGCTGACGCCTGTTACAATCTCGTTCAGAGCTACAGCGGTCGCGTTGGCAATTCTCGTGCCGCCCTCGACCTTCTTGATCGAGCCTTCAATCATTGTCGTTGTTTCCTTGGCCGCATTTGCGGAACGAGCCGCAAGATTGCGAACCTCCTCCGCCACAACCGCGAAGCCTTTGCCGTGCTGCCCGGCTCTGGCTGCCTCGACCGCCGCATTAAGCGCGAGAATATTCGTCTGGAACGCAATTTCATCGATGACTTTAATAATTTTCGAAATGTTCCCCGAGGATTCATTAATATCCTCCATCGCAACCAGCATTTCTTTCATTTGGCTATCGCCTTGCGCCGCATTATCGCGCGCCAGCTCCGCAAGCGATCTGGCTTGTCCGGCATTGTCGGCGTTCACCTTTGTTTGCGACGCAATTTGTTCAAGCGATGCCGTCAGCTCCTCGATCGCGCTTGCCTGCTCGGTCGCCCCTTGCGACAGCGCCATGCTGGAATCCGAGGTTTGTCTTGCGCCGGATGCCACCTGCTCGGCCGCCGAGCGAATGTTCGTCATTACCTCGTTTGTGTTGTCCGACATTTTCTGGAACGCCGCTGCCAGCTCCCCGATTTCATCCTTCGAGGTTACGCTTATCTCTACGTTCAAATCGCCCGCAGCCATCTTATTGGCCGCTTCAGCCATCCGGAATACGGGACGGCTGATGATTCTCGCAATGAAGATCCCCAGCAATATAGCGAGCAGCATGATGACAAGAATGAGTACAATCATAATGACAACCGTTCTGTTCGTGTTGTCGGTCAGTTCGCTCGAGATTTTGTTGCCGTTATCGTAGCTAAGCGATATCAGCTCATCCAGATTGCCTAGCAGTTCGTTTGAAGAAGCAGCCAAATCGCCGTACAGCAGCTCCGTCGCCTGCTCATTCTGATTGGCCAGTCCCAGCGCAACCGCTCTGTCGCGAACATCGTTGTACGCCTCCATGCTCTTTTTTAAGGCGTTGAACACGGCAATTTCACTATCAAAACGCAAATTCGTCTCAACAGTAGCCAATCTTTTTTGGATGTCGGCGTCTGCCGCTTTTAGATCCGCTTCATCCTTCTGAATATCCTGCGGGTTCGTATGAAGAATCACGTCGCGAGTCAGCACGCGTATTTTATGAACGTTCATGCCCACATACCCAAGCTCCGCCAGGCCCGAGCCGTAGTCGGTATACAAATCGGAGTACACAGTATCCGAATTTTTAAGATTGATGGCTCCCACCACTCCAAGCACGCCCGCCAGCACGGATACAATGACAAACGAAAGGATAAGCTTCGTGCCTATTTTCAGATCATAAAACCATTTCATCGCGAATTCCCCCAGATGGTTAAATTTCATTCAGTTGCAGTGCGTCGTTCTCGGTAAGCAGCTTCTCGCAATCCAGCAGCAGCTTGACATCGTTCTCCAAGCGCCCGATCGCCTTTATAAACCGGTTTTTACCGGTTTGGCTTTTGAAATCCGGAGGCGGCACGATGCTTTCCTCGGGAATGGCCAGCACCTCTGACACGCTGTCGACGATCAGTCCGATGGACATCTGCTTGATTTCAATGACTATAATGCACGTTCGGTCGTTGTATTCCCGGAATGTTTTGCCGAACCGCAAGCGGACGTCCATTACCGGAATAATTTTGCCGCGCAAATTGATAATTCCCTTAATATACTCGGGAAGCTGCGGGACGCTCGTAATCGTCTGAACCCCGATAATTTCCGTTACGTATACGATCTCAATTCCATAGCTTTCGGTACCGAGGAGAAAGGTCAAATATTTGCCCCGCTGCGTGTCCTCCTCCAGCTCTTCCCCGCGCTGAACGTTTCCCGACATGGTTGCTACACTCCTTTTTTATTCGTCTGCGTTTTCTCGATGCCTGATCACATAACGGGGGCCATATGAGCGCGATAAAGCTCCCCTACATCGAGAATCAGGCTGATGCTGCCGTCTCCGAGCAGCGTGCATCCGGCAATTCCCTCCACCTTCTTCAGATGCTGCAGCGCGGCTGGCAGCGCCTTGACTACGACCTGCTGCTGACCGATCAGCTCGTCGGCGAACAGGCAGAAGCTTTGCTCCCCATATTCGAGCATCATAAGAATGCCATCCTCCAGTCGGCGAACCGGCGACTGAACCGCATACAGCTCATTTAAGCGCAGGATCGGATAAATGTGCCCCCGCACCATAATCATCTCATTGCCGCCCGGGTCCGCAATAATATCCGAATCAAACGCCCGAAAGGATTGTTTGATCATGGCGGTAGGCACGGTATAGCTGGATGCTCCGACCTTGATGTTCATTCCGTCGATAATCGCCAGCGTAAGCGGAATTTTAATCATCATCGTCGTGCCGGCGCCCGGAGTGCTGTCGACCGAAACGGTTCCTCCGATCGATTCGATATTTTTGGCTACCACATCCATCCCGACACCGCGTCCGCTAAACTCCGTGACCTGCTCCTTCGTGGAGAAGCCCGGCAAAAAGATAAGCTGAAACACTTCCTTATCCGTCATCTCCTCCGGATTTTTGCGCAGCAATCCGTTCGCCTGCGCGCGGGCAAGCAGCTTGGCTGTATCAAGGCCTTTGCCGTCATCCTTGATGAAGACCAGCACATCTCCCCCCTCATTGCGGGCTTCCAGCGTCACCGTTCCAGCCTCTGGCTTGCCTGCGCTCAGTCGCTCCGCTGCAGACTCTATGCCATGATCGACCGCATTGCGCACCAAATGCATTAACGGATCGGAGATTTGCTCGATTATATTTTTATCCACGCCGGTCTCTTCGCCGATGATAGACAGATGAACCTCTTTGTCCAGCTTGCGGGTCATATCTCTGACCACGCGGTGCATCTTGTGAAAGGTCGGAGCCAGCGCCACCATCCGAATCGACATAACCAGATCCTGCAGCTCGCCTGTAATTTTGCGAAGCTGTCTGGCCGCTTTATGAAAGTCGTCGAGCTCCATTCCTTTCAGCTCGGGATTTTGGGTGACCATCGCCTCCGCGATAACCAGCTCGCCGACCAAATCCATCAGGCTGTCCATTTTGCTGACGCTAACGCTAATAATGCTGGTAGCGCTGCGCGAAATATCCTTGCCGGTCTCCTGTTCCACAGCGGCTGCCTGCTCGGCTGACGCCTGCTCGCTCTCCCTGATCGCATCGGCCGGCGGGGATTGCTCCGCCAGCTCAAAGCTTTTCATAAAGGACGTTCGCGCAAAAAAGGCATGCAGCTCCTCATAGGAGCGCTCCGATTCAAATTGAAGGGACAGTCCGCGCTCCGTGATCTGCTCGACGCTGCGCACGTCCTCCATGAGATCGGCAGGCTCATGCTTGATATCGGTGGCATGCTCCGCCAGAAAATGCACGACAGTCAGCGCCCTGACATTCAGCATGTCGCAATCTTCAACGAAATGCACCGTTGCTTGGTATCCCTTTGAGAGATCGCCTTGCACCTTCTGCTGCTGGCCCGGAGGCGCTTGCAAAACTTGCAAATACTCGCTGATGTGCTGAAGCAGCTGCTCGGCCTCTCCGTCAGCCGGTATACCGTGCTGAAACTTGTGCAGCTCCACCTTAATAAAATCTACGCCTTCAAGAATGAGACTCGACAGCGTCGGCAGATCAATCTGCTGTATTCGTTCTTCTCGAATGAAGTAGAACAAATCTTCCATCGCATGGGATACAGAGGCGATATTCGCCAGCATCATGACGGAGGAGGACCCTTTAATGGTATGCATCGCCCGAAAAATCTCATTGATTGATTCCATCGAAATGGTGTTTGTTTTCTCGATCGCTAACATGGAAATTTCAAGCTGATCAATAAGCTGCGAGGTTTCGAAAATAAACATGTCCACCAACGCTTCATTAGAGCTGTGAAGATCATCCATTAATTTTAATCCTTTCCAACTTTATGTATATTGATTAAAGCCTAAGAACTATCAAAATAGACGATTATGGGTCGTTAGACTCACTAAGAGCGCCTGAATAGATTGTAATAATTTTGTGGTAACTATTCCACGGACTATAAGTAACATCCGCTAAGTATCGACATATTTCTACAAATATTTCCCTGTCTGGCCGATATAAAAGATAGGAAGAAATGAAAATGTCGGGGGGTGGTTTATTATGGATATTCGTTTCGAATTTGGAAAGAGAGTCAGGGAGCTTCGCGCAAGCAGGGGAATTTCGCAGGAGCTATTGGCCGATTTGGCCGGCCTGGATCGATCTTATATCAGCAGCGTAGAGAGAGGAGAACGCAATATCAGCATCGTCAACATTCAGAAGGTAGCTGTCGCATTTAATGTGACACTTGAACATATGTTCTCTGGCGAACTATTTAGCGAAAAGCGGGATTATCTTCAGCCCGATTTCGTCACCCCCTTCCCCCTTGAGCAAGACCGATTAGCGCGATAGCGTATACAACAGCTGCATAACACAAGCATCAACGGCTAATTTCAGCTTCCGGCGGCAAAGCCAACGCTTCGAGTTGCATTTGATACCGACGATAAGCCCGAAGCTTGTACACGCTTATCATTAAAAAAAGCCGTCCCATCATCCAGCTGCAAAACCTTGGATGACAGAGACGGCTTGTGGACCGTTAAAGCACAATATTAAAGCTGCGTCGCAACAATCGCCACGCCCCAAGCGGCAAGCTTGAGCGAATAGCCTGAACGGACGGATGCGCCGGACAGCAGCTCTGCGCCATCCTCGTATCCATAGGCAATGTTCTGCTCATCGCCCGAATAATTAAAGAAATATCGAATGCGCTTGCCCGCTTCATTGATTCCCGCGCGGACAATAATCGGGAAAGCATACTCCTGCTCGCTTCCCCACAGCCCCGCTTCCTGCACGGCTCCTGCCAGCACCTTGCGCATCGTACCGGCATCCGGCAGACAGCCGATATAGGTAACGGTTCCTGCTCCATAGCGATTGCGGGTTATGGCCGCATACTCTCCCCATTGCTTATGCTCGTACCGGGCGAGCACCTCAGCCGTGTCCGGCGTCAATAGCTCCATCCATGACGAGACCGCCGGAGCTTCTCCCTCGGCAACCAGAGGACCGCGCAGGCTTACTGCGTCAGGCGCAATAAACAAATGATAGGATACGCCGCAAGCTTCCTGTATTATCGCCGGCTGAAGCGATTGCCGAACTTGCACCGTTTCATCCGCGAAGCCGCTTTTGAAGGTATAGACGACATGACCGCCAGCCTGCGCAAAGTCATTCAATCGCAGCAAGCATTCTTCTGGCGCCGCGTACAGGGCAGGCACAACAATCAGGTTATATCGCTCCAGATCCGTTGTTAATGGAGAAATAAAATCACATTCCACATTCAGCTTGTACAATTCATCATAGACCGCGCGGACAACGTCGTTGTACAGCTTGCCGTCAGGCAGCTTGAACCACTCCATGGCCGTTAACGCCTCGTTGCTGACCAGTACGGCAGCCTTGTTCGTTTTGCGCAAATTGACTAGCTCCGGGCTTAAACGCTGGAAATCGGCGCCCACCGTTTTGGCTTCGTTGTATACCGGATTCGGTCCCAAATCGTGGCTTAGCAATCCCTTCCAATACGTCTCAAACGAATTGTGAATGGAATGCCAGTGCCAGTATGCAACCATGTTAGCGCCTGACGCGAGATGACTGAAGGCAAGCTGGCGGAGCTGGCCCGGGAACGGCGTCCAGTCGGGAAAAGCCTGAGCCTGCGTCTCAAGAACGAGATAATTGCCGTGTTTAAGCGAACGAGTCATATCGCCGCCGAAGGCGATTTCCGCGCCGGTCAGCTTATCCTGGGACGGGTGATAAATATCGACCCCCGCAATATCGAATGGAGCCGCTGCCGCAAAATGATCGACCGAAGGCTGAACGCCGAACGAATAGCCGCGCCACTCGAAATCGAAGTTTTGCGTGACGAACTGGCCGGGCTGCTTGTATTCGTTGACCAAAGCGACCTGCCATGCCAGAAATTCGTTGACGAGCAATCGTTGAAACTTGGCGAATTCAGCGCCGAGACTGCCATTGATCGTGCCCACCACGGAAGGGAAATCCTCCCAGCTATTAATTCGGTTGCTCCAGTAGTCAAGGCCAAAGCGCTTGTTGATCACGTCCAGCGATCCGTACGTATCCCGCATATACTTCACGAACTTCAACTGAACGTTGGCTCCTGCCGTATCGTAATGCTTCGTTTCATTGTCCGTCTGATAGCCGATAACGGCCGGATGCTTCGCCACCCGTGATATCAGCTTGCGAATGATGCGCTCTGCGAAAAATAAGTAGGTAGGATTTGTAATGTCCATAATCTGCCGGGCGCCGTATTTGCCCGGTCCTCGCGGTGTCACCGCAAGCACGTCCGGATGCTCCTTGACCATCCAGGTCGGTACGGCATAAGTTGGCGTGCCTACGATGACGTGGATGCCTGCCGCATGCATCGCATCGAGCACCCGGTCGACCGAGCTGAAATCAAACACTCCGTTTTGCGGCTCATGGGTGCTCCACGTGGATTCGGCAATGCGGACAACGTTAATGCCCGCCTCTTTCATCATGCGAATGTCCTCATCGAGTCTTTCGTAAGGCATGTATTCGTCGTAATAGGCAACTCCGTACAATAATTGCTTCAAGTTGAATTCGCTCCTTTCGTTAGCCCTTAACGGCGCCTTCCGCAATGCCATGCATAATAAAGCGCTGGAAGAAGGCATAGATAATTACGACCGGAATTGCCGTCAGCACGAGCGCGGACAAAATCAAGGACCAGTCTTTGTTGTATTCGCCAAACAGCGTGTTGGTAGACAGAATCAGCGTGAAGCTTGCCGAGTCGGTCAGCATCAGCAGCGGCAGCAGGAAGTCGTTCCAGATCCATAGAAAATCAAGAATGGAAATCGTCACCGTAATCGGAATCAGCAGCGGGAAAATAATTTTGAAAAAGGTTTGGTATTCGTTGCAGCCGTCGATTTGAGCCGCTTCCTCCAGCTCGCGCGGAATCGATTTAACAAACCCGTGGTACAGAAATATCGCCATATTGACCCCAAGGCCGATATAAATAATCGCCAGCCCGTACGTGCTGCCTTGTACCGCCAAAGCTTTGGCCATTCTCGTCAGCGGAATCATGATGGAATGAAACGGAACGAGCATGGACGCGATGAACAGGAAAAAAATAATTTGGCTAAGCTTGCCTTTTGTACGCGAGAGCTTGTAGCCGGCAAGCGAGGCGCATAGCACGATGCCGCCGATGCCCAGCACGGAGATGACCACCGAGTTTAACGTGCTGCCGATCAAATTGATTTTATCGAACGCTTGCGCATAGTTGTCGAAGCTGATGCTTGTCGGCAAGGCGATAAACGAGCGGAACATGTCTCCTTGCGTTTTGAACGAGTTGATGATGGCCAAATAAATCGGGAAGAAGGAGACGGCTGCGCCGATTGTCAGCACGATGCCGATAAGCAGCGATGTCGATGTTTTTTGTCTCATGCCTCTACCTCCCGCTTCTTCATCACCTGAATTTGAATAAAGGTGAAAATGAGAATAATAATGAACAGAATAACCGATTTCGCGCTGGCATAGCCGTAGCGAAAATTATTGGAGAACGCTTCCTCATAAATGTTCATCGTGATGACCTGGGTGCTTCGGCCGGGACCTCCGCCCGTCAAACCGTACACCGCCTCGAACACTTTAAAAGCGCCGTTCAGCGTCAGGAAGAAGCAAATCGTAATCGCATGCGTAATCATCGGCAGCGTAACGTTGCGGAAGGTTTGAAACGGCGTAGCTCCGTCGATAACGGCCGCCTCTTTCAAGCTTTGCGGAACGCCCTGCAGGCCGGCCAAATAAATGATCATCATGTAGCCTACGCCGTTCCACAAGGAAACGATCAGGATGGAATAGAAGGAGACGTTGGGATCGCCGATCCACGATTGGCCGAAAAACGCAATTCCCGTTTTCTCCGCCAGCTGCGGTAGCACCTGCGCAAATACGAACGTCCACATAAAGGCGCCGATAATCATGCTGATCATATTCGGCATAAAGAAGATGGTGCGGAAAAATCCTTTGGAGCGCGTTCTCGTTTCAATCAGCACGGCCAGCCCGAGCGCGAATACATTTTGCAGGACGACCATGAACAACACATATTTAAGCGTGAAAAGCAGCGAGTTGATAAAATCCGGGTCCTCTTTAAGCGCTTCCACGAAATTTCCAAGCCCAATAAAATCGTAGTCCGTATTTAGTCCATTCCAATCCGTGAAGCTGTAGAACATCCCGCCGATTGTCGGAATCAGCAGAAAAGCGGCATACAATACGAATGCAGGCGCAATGAATGTGAAAAACGAAGCATATTTGCGAAAGCCTTTGGCGAGCATCGGTTACGCCCCCTCCATCTCATAATCTGTCCGTTTGTCCGGCCCGGACCGGGACGCAAAGCCCCTGCCCGAGCCGTCAAGCCGGCTTTATTTATTTACTTTGTTAAACGATTTCCATGATTTGTCCAGCGCGGCAAGCACGTCATCCTGCGAGATCTGACCCGCATAGTACGCTTGCAGGCTTTTTCCTACCTCGTCCTTAACCGCTTGCGGAATCGAAGGGTCTTGGTACGATTTTCCCTCTTTTACATAGGCAGTTGCGTCATTTACCCATGGATAGCTTTCATACGTATGAACGGTTGCAATCGGATTGAACTTAAGCGCCTGGAAGAAATCGTTTGATGCGGTATCGTCCAGCACATAATTGATAAAGTCAAGCGCTACCTCTTTGTTTTTGCTCGATTTCGAAACGGCCAGAGAAGTCGAAGCGCTCAAGTTGATCATTGTCGCTTTGTCATTGTCGTTAATCGGCAGCGGCGCTACGCCAAATTCAAGATCAGGGTTCGACTTCAGAATCGTCTCGGCATACCATGGTCCTTGCAGCCACATGGCCGCTTTGCCCGCTGCAAAAGCAGCCGCTCCGTCATCTCCGCCGACCTCGGTCGCACGCTCCGTGCCATTGCTGTTGATCAGATCGAACACATCGAACATTGCGGATTTAATTTCCTGGAAGGAACCCTCGTCCTTGTTCATGCGATCGATGAAATCAGGAATTTCGGTGTTGATCATCGCCCCTGCCGCAAGCGGAAGAATGAGCTGCGGAATCCAGGATTCCTTATAGGAAAGCTCAAATGGCGTAATTTTGTTTTCATTGAGCTTATCGACTACTGCTTTCATTTCCGTCAGCGTAGCCGGTGGCGTCAGACCCAAATCGCTAAATATCTTTTTGTTGTACAGGTAGCCCCACGACAACGTTTCAAGCGGAACTGCCACGACTTTGCCGTCTGTCGTCGTTACGGCAGGCTTAATGCTCTCCAGCAGCTTTCCTACAAAAGGCTGGGCCGTCAAATCCTCCAAGTAGCCCGCTTTGTAATAGGTCGGAATTTCGTTGATCGCATGCAGGGCAAAAATATCCGGAGCATCGTTGGAGGCAAGCCGCGTTTTTAGAATTTGCGCCGCATTATCAGCTGTCGGCATTTCAAGCTGTACCGAAACGTCGATGTTTTTGTCCGCTTTCTCTTTGGCTACAAAGTCCGCGATAAACTTGTCGTAATGCTCTTTTAAACGAGGCTGGGCGATAAACATTTTCAGCTTGACGCTTTTCGCTTCTCCGCCCGACGTTCCTCCCGTTTCGTTATTGCTGCCGCTGTTGGCATTATTTCCGCAGCCCGCCAATAGGGTGACTGCAAGTGCTGTAATCAACATGCCTTTTACTGTTTTTCTCATCTGTAGCGACCTCCCGAATGACTTGTTTTGTTTACGTTCTCAGTGTAACCGATTTATGAAAGCGTTTAATTGGACGGAATTGTACCTTTTCCTTGGACAATTTTAAACCTCGCTGTTTTTGCGCATTTCACCGGGCGCGATGCCGAATCTTTTTTTGAATACCCGATAGAAATAGGTGACATCCTCGTAGCCGGCCATTTCCGCAATCGCTTTAATCGGAATGGATTCATCCTGAAGCCATTCCTTGGCCTTCTCCATCCGCAATTGCAATAAATAGTCGGTAATATTATGACCAAATTCCTGTTTGAACATTTTGCTTAAATATTCCTTGCTTACATAAAAGCTTCGCGCAAGCTGCTCCAGCGTAATCGGCTCTGCGTAGTGGGTATCCATAAATTTGCGCACTTCTTCCAGATTCAGCTTGTTCTTGAACTTACGGGCCTGCGTCAATTGTTCAAGCATGCGACCGTAGCATACCCGCAAAAACGCGATCGTTCCTCCGGGGGCGGCAAACGTACTTGATTCATAGGCCAGCTTCAACTGGTCGGGGCTCTGCGAATTGACGTCCATCAGCTCCTTGAGCAGCAGCAGCAGCTCCTGGGCCACCTGCTCCAGCAATATCGGCTTTGCCACCGATTTATCGTCCAGCTCTGCGCGAAGCTGATTAAGCGCCGTCTCGATTCCCTGCTGGTTCAGCTCGTTGTAATAGCTTCGCAGCCGCGATTTATAGGGCGAAAGCAAATAAGATACATCAATATCGAGTCCCAGCACGTTCTGCTTCGCCAACAAGGCTTCTACCTGCTCCTTGCATTTCTGCAGAGCCGTATTCAGCTCGGCGGGATCAACCGGCTTGAGCAAATAATCGACGGCCTGATAACGCAGCGCGTGCTTGGCGTATTGAAAGTCGTCATAACCGCTGACCACAATCGACTTCATGTCCGGAAACCGTTCATGCAACAGCTCCAGCAGCTTGACTCCGTCGACGCCAGGCATCCGCATGTCCGTTATGACCACTTGAGGCTCAAGCAGCTCTACCAGCTTAAGCGCCTCCTTTCCGTCATCCGCCTCCCCAACGATTTCCATATTCAGCAGCTCCCAATTGCCAAACGTCCTTACAATATCGCGTGTCCAGCCTTCATCGTCTACTAACAGCACCTTTATGCGATCGCTCAATTCGGATTCCCCCCGCCCATTGGTATGTTTACCGTTACCGTCGTGCCGTTGTTCGGCTCGCTGTGAATGGCAATTGTGCCTTCCTTGCCAAAATGCAGCTTGATGCGGGAAGCGACATTCTGAATGCCGATGCGGTTCCCGCTCGTCCAAGGCTGGCCATAGTTGCCGTTCAGCCTGCTTCTCACCAGCGCCAGCCGGTCCGCGCTCATCCCAATGCCGTTATCCTGTATGCGGATTTGAACCGTATCCTTCCATCCGTACACATCAACGCTCAGCAGCCACTCTCCCGATTTCGTGTCCAGCCCGTGAAAGAAGGCGTTTTCGACAATCGGCTGCAGCGTCAGCTTTGGAATCGGGCTGTTGAGCGCTGACTCGTCCAGACCTACGCGATATTGAAGTCTTGCCCCGAAGCGCTGCTGCTGTATTTTCATATAGTTGTCGAGATGGTTCATCTCCGATTTCACGGTAGCCAGATGATCAGGATCGCGTATCACGTATCTGAACATTTCGCTGAGCGAACGAATAATGGCATAGCATTCGGCAGGAGGCTTGGTGAACAGCATGCTTCCGATCATTTGCAGGGTGTTTTGCAAAAAATGCGGGTTGATCTGCGCTTGAAGCGCCTTCAGCTCTGCCGTCTTCTTCTCAAGCGTGATGCTGTATTCATTTTTAATATGCTCTTTAATGCGCAGCGACATGTTGTTCAGCTTCGTCTCCAGCAGACCGATTTCATCCACGCGGTTGCTGAGCTGCACTTCCGTCTCGCGGATCAAGCCCAGGCCTTGCATGGAGCGGGCAAGCGACACGATGGGCGTAGCCATCCGCCAAGCCAAAAACACGGCCATAATAACGGCGGCGACGGCAGAAATCGTACCGACGATAAAGCCAAAACGCATCGTGGCAAGCGCGCTTGCGTTGATCTCGCTTTGCGGAATGATATTGACGAGGCGCAAGCCGACAGGGTCGATGGAATTGTAGAATACGTATTCCTTATCCGTCTGAAAATACCCCTGTTCGCCGTCCATGCTCTGAATCCGGTTCAGCAAAGCGACGGGCATATTATTTTCGCCGGGCAAATAGAGCGCTTCTCCCTGCTCGTTGGCGATCAGCACCTGCTGCTGGTCGCCGCGCCCTATTAAATCCAGCGTCTGATCAAACAGCGTCCAGCGGATTTTCAAGGCAATATAACCGATTCGCTCCTGAGTCTCAAACCGGTTAATGCTTCGGATCAGCTGAAACTGATCCGGCTGCGTCTTGACGGTGCGCACGATAAAATCCCGATCATCGCTTTGCAGGGTGTTGAACGGCTCCGGCGGCGCGCTAACCGACTCGATGTCGTTTTGGGACGCGTTAATAACAACCAGCTTGTCAGGCTCGGCCAAATACATCTCTACCCCGATAATCTGATTGCCTGCGGAATAAAATAAATTGGTCAGCGTATCCAGCAGGTTTCGTTGCACCGTAAATTGGGTAGACAGATTTCCCTCTTCCCCCGCATTGGCCAAATATTCATTGAGATGCGGACTGATCAGAACGCCGTAAATCAAATTGTTTAATTGCGCAAACTGGTCGCCCAAATAAACCCCCGTCCATTTCATATTGGACTGGTTGGTAAGAACGACCTCCGTCTCCATCGATTGACGGCTTTTATCGGCTGCCAAGCCGGTTATAACCGCAATCGGAACGACAGCCAGCAAAATCATGGTCAAAATTAATTTGTTTCTGATGCTCCGCTTGAACGGCTCGATCAGTTTGCCTATCGCTTTTCGTATCATTGCTGTCTCACCCCCGAATGCAACCATTATAGCCTTCCATCGGCCGGCTCAACAGATGCGCTGCAAAAAAAGAACGTCCCGCGTAACCGGGACGTTCCGTGCAGCATCTGCTATCAAGACTCCAACACGATTGTGTGGAACGATTCCGGCTGCAAGCTAAGGCTGTAGATATCTCCGTCAACGCCAAGCCGCAGTTCCTTCTCCGAGGCGTACGGGTTGGACAACACGATAATCCTTGTTCCGTCCGGTTTCCGGAAGGCGATCGCATGTCCCGTCCATGGACCTTGAAGACCTATTCTTCGGTCGCCCGGCGAAACAAAGTGGGCATAATGCTTCATGACATAATATTCGGGGTTGCGGGTTGCCTGCCGCTCGCCGGAATCGACGGTTATCATCGCATTCTGCTCCCAGCCCCATGTGCTCCTGCCCTTTGGCTCAAGCACCATGTTCCAATAGACATAAGCGTTGACGCCATTGAACAAATAATGCTGGTACAGATTAAAAATATATTTGGCGTAAAACCATGTATTCTCGCCGTCTCCGCATTCATTCTCGGTCTGCATATATCGGAGCTCCGGATAGCTCTGCGCGGTTCGTTGAATCGCATGTTTGCCGGCCCACTGATATCCGACGCCCTTGACGTATTTATACGCCTCGGGGTCGCCAAGCACGGTTCCCGCATAGCTGTCGAAATCGGTCGCTTTTTTCTTCAGCCACTCGTCCCACGCCTCTGGCGCGTTGATCGTGCCTAGCCAAATTTCCGTATCCAGCCCGTGCTTCTCGAACGCAGGGCCCAAATAGTCGCGAATGAACTCGCGGAGCTGCTCGCCGGTCCATACGCAGGAAGGAAACTTCTGATCGGCGACAACCTCATTTTGCACATGCACCTGGTGAATGGTGATTCCTTCTTCCGCATACGCCTGCACGAATTTTACGAAGTACAGGGCATACGCCTCCAGAATCTCTTTCTCCCACCGGAGCGTTCCGTAATTGTACGCCTTTGGCGTTTTCATCCAGGTCGGCGGACTCCATGGCGATGCGAACAAAACAAGCTCCGGGTTCAGCTCGAGCGCTTCCTTGATGTAAGGAATCAGATGCTTCTTATCGCGTTCGATCGAAAAATGCTCCATCGCCAAGTCGCCGTCCGTCTCGTTAAGGCTGTACCAATCGAGAGCGTAATCGCTCGCTCCAATCGGGAGCCTGCATACGCTAAGCTTGTGCGCGCCTTCCGGATGAAACAGGTCATGCAGCACCCGGGAGCGCTCCTCGTCAGCAAGATGGCTGATTGCGACATGGCCCAGCTCGTTAAAGCAGCCTCCGAATCCTTCCATGATTTGATGCTCGTGGTCGGTTATCGTCAAATTGGCCGGCGCGCCTGAAGCCGCAACGTCCGTGCGTCGCTGCCACCTTTCCGTCTCCGTGCTTTCGATCCAGTGCAGTTTATGTTTACTCATGAGTACAGTCCCCCCATTGCCTAATAGCCGCATTTCGTTATGATCGTCATGATTACGCTTTCATTATAACGGCAGGCTGTCAGCTTTGAATTGGACTGCGTTAGCCATTTGGCTTGGACATATTTAAACCTGTGCACAAAGAGCCCCCGTACCACGTTCTGTGGCCGAAAGGCTCCCATTGCAATTATAAGCTGCTTCCACCGTTTAAATGAAACAGCCGTTAGGTCGCTGATTTGGTCCAAAGCCTTCTTACAAGCTGCTGCAAATAAAGGGACTGCGACCAACGGTCGCTTATTTCAAGGGAACGGCTGCCCGCCTCGTCGCGCGTAATCGCATACGGCGGCGGACCAAGCTCAATGACGACCGGGAACGTGTCTCGCCCGCCGAAAGGCGCTCCGTTGCTGCGACGCTGCCGCATCGCTTCCTCCCACCAGCGCGCAAAATGCGGCAGCATCGGATGTCCGCCTTTTTCCCCTATGTCCACCTGCACCTGCTCGCCGTTGGACACTCGCGTATGAATGCTGTGGGCATGAGGCAGCAAGCTTTGCAGGCGCCGCTCCGCTTCCTCCGAAATCGTGTGCAGCTCGCCTGCCACTACATAATGCGAGAAGTCGATCGTAAGCGGCAACCGAGGCAGCTTGCGCGCATAGTCAATCGTTCGCAGAAGATCCTGCGTAATCGTGCCGCGATGCGTTTCCACAAAAACCGGTATTCCCGCTTCCAGCGACAGCTTCGTAATGCCTTCAAGCAGTTGAAGGGCTTCCTCGCCCTCCAAAAACGGCCTCATCACCTGGGCATTAATATACGCAATCTCCGGAAATCGCAAGGCCCGCTCCAGAAAAGCGGCCATCTCCTCAAGCGATGCGGGATACGCATTGACGCTGAAGCCGAGTCCATGCTTGTGAAGCAGCTCCCTCCAGCGATCAGCTTCCTTCGGCGCCGGCACAAAGGCGTTGATGCCGTCAAAGCCGCTATCCGCTATCCGCTGAAATCGCGTCTCCAGCGCATCCTCGCTTTCTCCTTCTAACGCGAGCCCGTTCATCCCCCACCATGACATTTCTACCTGCAATTGTACAGTCATCGGATAGTCCTCAATGCGGGTACAGGGCATCAAACTCGGTGCCGCAAGGTCCGCCGGTCGTAGTGGCCTCAATATCGACAGGAGTGCCGTCCGCCCGGTACAGCGGGCGATAAAAGCCGCTGATTTGGGTAGCCGAAGCGTTTGCGTAATGGCAAATAAAAGCGCGGCGGAATCTGTCCTTCGTCTTGTTGCGATAGGAGCCGTGTATCAAATTGCCGTTGAAAAACAGCACATCGCCTTTGTCCATAATGGCTGGAATCGCTTTTTCATCCTTGGGAGGCTTAACGTAATGCTTGGTGAACGACTCAGTGACATCCGCTAGCTCCGGACAGCTGATTTCCAGCTCGTTCGTACGCGGCACGACGAGCAGGCCGCCATTGTCCATATCTGCCGCATCGATTGCCGTCCAAGCTGCAATACAGTTGCCGGGCTCTACTTTCAAATAGAAATTGTCTTGATGCAGGGCTTGCCCTCGCGAGCCGGGCGGCTTGTAGTAAAACATGCTTTGAGCGGCCAGCGCCTCTTCTCCATACAAATCGCTCAGCACGTCAAGCACCGGACGATGAAGCATATAGGCTTTGGCCGTTTCGTTAAACCGATGCGGATGCATAACGCGCGGGTAGCGCTTCAATGGATCATCCGTCCCCTCCTCTACCTTTGGCTCGAACAAACCGGGAACTACCGTGTGGCTGATTGCTTCGAACGTATCCTCTATGCTGCGAATGTCATCGGGCGAAAATAATCCTTTGACGATCAAGTAGCCTTCCGTTTGAAACTGATGCATTTGTTCTTCTGTCAACACTTGCAAGCCTGCTTTCATCATGCTCTCTCCTTTGCGGCCAAATTCATGTAATTCGGCCATATCGTTCCGGTCTGGAGATGAATGGAAACGTCGTTCATCGTCCGTAGCCGCTTGACATAAGCATAGACTTTTCGCTATTTTAAATGAAGACAGAAATCTGCTGAAAACTCATCGTATTATGCTATTATCGATTTAGGAGGCGGTGGCTACGGAAGCATCCAATCATTGGGAATATACGGCCGGGAGCCATTCGAACGTTTTATTCGGAGGGCATTTCGACGAGTCCGAGGCCTATAAATACCGGCGGGCGGAAGGCATGGCCGACTGGCTTATCTTTTATACGCTGGAAGGCGGCGGATACCTGCGTACCCCACAGGGGGAAAAGCTGTGCCGGGCGGGAGACGTTGCGCTGCTGCGCGCCGGAGTGCCGCATGAATATGGTACGATACCGGGGGGACGCTGGAATTTCTACTGGGTACATTTTCATAAAATTGCGGAAATCGATTGCTTGCCTCAGGAAGAGGCCATCGTCGTGTCGATTCCCGAGAGGCATTTGCAGCAGAGGGTGCGTCATGCCTTTCAGGATGTTCTAAGCGATTCGCGCGAACGTTCAACCTTCTGGAGCATGCTATGCGAAAATTCCTTGCGTCAGGTCGTGCTGCTCGCTGCCGCCCAGCTCAAGCAGCGTCTGGACTCTCGCATCGAACTGGCGCTTCGCTATTTATCCCGGCATATGGGCGAAAGCATCCGGATCGAGGATCTCGCACGCATGGCGGGCTTGTCCTCGTCGAGGTTCTCTCACTTGTTCAAGCAAGAAACGGGGGAAAGCGTGCTGGAGCATCTGAACCGGCTTAGACTGAGGCAAGCCGCCCTGCTCATGTCCCACATGGGCCGTAATGCGACAGAGGCCTCGCTAGACGTCGGCTTCAACAACTATAATCATTTCGCCGCCATGTTCCGCCAGCAGTATGGCTGCAGTCCACGGACCTATAAGAAACAAAAGGGCCGGCCCCAAGCCATGAGCTAGAAATCCGAAAACGAATAGGTCTCGGCTGCCTGACAAGCAGCCGGCTTTCGCAAAATAGTTCGCTTAACATGGGAACGTCCCGATTTGTACGCGAAAGAACCCCGGCTTCCAACATAAAGTGGAAATTGGGGTTCTTTGCTTAGACTAGACCGATTCAACGAGGGACTCAAACCGTTGCCGTTTGAGACAACACTCCCACATCGGTTGGATGTTATGCCTTACAGCTGCGCAGCCGTCAAATCCAGCCAATCCAGCTCCTGGCGAGTCAGCTTGATCTGCGCGCCGGCCTCGCAGGAATGCAGCTCCTCCGCAGTCTGCGCGCCGATCAGGGCGCAGGTCGGGAATGGCTGATTCAGCACGTAGGCAAGCGCAATCTGAATCGTGCTGACGCCTTTTTGCTCCGCCAGCTGCTTCGCACGCTCCAGACGCTCCCAGTTATCGTCGCTATAGAACACTCTCACCAAATCCGCATTGTCGCGAATTTCCGGCGTGAAGCGCCCGGTGAAGAAGCCCCGCGCCTGCGAAGACCAGGACAGAAGCGGCAGCTGCTCGCGCTCATGCCACTGACAGGTTTCCGCATCCGCTGACACGCAGCCGGACCAGAACGGCTCATTCGCCTTCGCCAGGCTGAGATTCGGACTGCTGAACGAGAAACCGGTCAGGCCGTTCAGCTTGGCGTATTGATTGGCCTCCGCAATCCGCTGCCAGCTCCAGTTGGATACGCCAATGGCCTTGACGACGCCAGTGCGAACGTATTCGTTCAATATTTCAATCACCTCGCCAGCCGGAACGGCCGGATCATCGCGATGCAGCGCATACAAATCGATATAATCGGTTTGCAGCCGCTCCAAACTGGTCGTCAAGTCGGAATGGATCGCTTCCTTGTTAACGCGCGGTCCCGATTGGTCATGATGCGCGCCTTTGGTCAGCACGATCATCTGCTCGCGGTTACCTCTTTCCTTCATATAACGGCCAATGACTTCCTCGCTTTGTCCGCCGCAGTAAATATGCGCCGTGTCCAGCGAATTGCCGCCGATAGCTAGAAACGCATCCAGGTTGGCTGCCGCTTTCTCATAATTGGTGTGAAAAAAGTAGTCCGTTCCCTTCATAAGTCGGGATACCGGCTTTTCGCAGCCTTCAATTTTAATATATTCCATGTATACGCACGCTCCTCGTTATTAAATGGTAATCCGTGTCCGCTCTTCAGCGGATTTCAGGCAAGCATCAATAATTCGCATATTGGCAATGGCATCGTCCGGTCCGAACGCAAGCGGCGATCCGCTTGTAATGGCGCGGGCGAGATGATCGGCTTGCAGCGCGTACTGGTTAACATGAGGAACGTCAACCTCTCTGCGCTCTCCTTTAGCCGTAACGAAGAAGTTGGCGCTTCCCGGCGTTCCGGTTACATAAGCGGACGGGACCTCAATGATGCCGTCGGTGCCTACTACCTCCAGCGGATTCCGGAACGCCGCCCACATGCCGCAATCAAATGAAAGCGATACCGCGCCTTCAAATTCAAGCAGACCGGACGCCATCATGTCGACGCCGCCATGCTCCTCCGAGAACAGCGCCTGCACCGTTACCGCCTCAGGCTCTTTGCCAAGCAAAAGCCTTGCCGCCGTAATCGGATAGCAGCCTACGTCATAGATGGAGCCTCCGCCCCATTCCTTGCGAAATCTGACGTTGGCGCTGTTTGCCGCCGAATTGAACGTAAAGGCGCTGCGAATGGCGCGAATATCGCCGATTTCTCCAGCCGCAATGATGTCGCGAATTTTCTCGTATCGCGGATGATAGCGATACATAAACGCCTCGGCTAGCAGCACGCCCGATTTGGCACAGGCTTCAACCATTTCTGCCGCTTCTTTCTCGGTTAACGCTAGCGGCTTTTCGCATAAAATATGCTTGCCCGCCTCTGCGGCGCGAATCGTCCACTCCCGGTGCAAATGGTTAGGCAGCGGAATGTAAATGACGTCGATGGAATCATCCTCGAGCAGCTCCTCATAGCTGCTGTAAGCGACCGGAATGTTAAGCTCCTCCGCCGTCCGTTTCGCCTTTTCCACATCGCGGCTTGCGATCGCCGCCGCCTCGTTCAGCTCCGATTCCTGCAGTCCAGGTACGACCGCTCTTTTGGCAATATTAGCGCAACCGAGAATGCCCCACTTCAGCTTTCTTGCAGACATCAAATCAACACCTCTCCTAGAACATAAGATTATATTGCGATTATAATGCGATCAATTTAAAATTAAAATAATAATATTTTGTCCTTCATTGAAACAATATTGTCATCGAGGTGATTGCATGCAGAGACAGAGCCATTTGCTTACCTTGCCCGATAATCCATTTTTCTGTTTTCCCGAATCGGTAGGAAATTATTGGAACCACCCGCAGCACTATACCTTTCGGGAAGCGGGGTCGCTTAATAATTTCAACATCCATTATGTTGAATCTGGAAAAGGGTATGTGGAGTGGGATGGGGAAACGCACACGCTGGAAGCGGGCGAGGCCGTGCTTTACTTCCCGCTGCAAAGACAGCATTATTACAGCAGTAAGGATGAGCCTTGGAATATCCGTTGGGTGCATTTCTATGGGCACGGACTGCAGGAATACATGGTGGAACGGGGATTTCGGAGAAGTCAGCTGTGGGTGCTTCGCAATCGCAGCGCGTGGGAAAAAGCGCATGAAGAGCTGTTGCTGGAAGCGGAGCAGCATCGAATGCTTCATCCCAGCAAGCTGTCATCGCTCACCTATGCGATATTGGCGGCGTTCGTCGAGCAAGCGATGCCGCTGGCCGGCAATAAATCGGCAGCCTCCTCCCGAAGAATTATCGAGTTGCTGCCGCTTATGCAGCAAGAGGCTTCACAGCCGTTCATTCTGGAGCACTGGGCTGACCTGGCTGGCGTAAGCCCGCATTATTTCTGCAAGCTGTTCCGCAGCGAAATGGAGATGACGCCGGTGGAATTTGTGACGCGCTGCCGATTGCAGACAGCCAAGCAATGGCTGCTGGAGCGAAAGGACGCCAATATTGGACAAATTGCCATGGATGCGGGCTATCCCAGCGTCAGTTATTTTAATAAAAAATTTATGAAGCATGAAGGGATGACGCCGACCTTGTATCGTCAATTGTATGGGGTCTGATCATCCGGCGAATGCGCGTTTATTCCGATTTAGTCGACTGCTTCAGTATAATGACAGCCATAGTGATAATGAGCACCAATAGAATAGCTCCCAGCACAATCCATACAGGGCTGGCAACGTTTATCATCATGTATATCACCTGCTTATTGCGTTATCTGCTGGACAATCTCATCGTTATTTTAGCGATTTGTGTCGAATTGCGAAGTCGACTCATTATACCATTGCATACTCAACCGATTCTGAACAGCGAAGCGCCATCAGGCCGCTCTCCCCCCGGCAGATGGCGGACTTTGCTTGTGATACGGACGAGCTTGTCCATTTTTGCACAAAATAAAAAGGAACCTTTTGTTTTGTCCATTGAACCCTGTCCCCATTTTCGTTAGCATAGGTTTGTCGATAATGATTATCATTATACGAGATAAAACATACATTGGGGGAAAACCAAATTGAACACCACGAAACTACGTATTAGCGTTTTAACTTGCATGCTGACGCTTAGCATGACCCTGCTGGCAGCTTGCGGAAGCAGCAACAACGCAGGTGCCAATGTCCCTGAGCAGTCCGCAAACACCGGCAGCACGAATACCGCTACGAATACGGCTCAGGCGGAGGAAAACGCCACCCGCTCCTTCAAAGATTGGACGGGTCATGATGTGGAAGTGCCGACCACCCCGCAACGTGTCATCTACCACGGAGAAGTGACCGGCGATTTGCTGGCGCTTGGCGTTCAGCCAATCGGCCTTGATAAAAAAAGCGCAGTAGGCACCGTATACGAGTCCTCCGTCGCTTCGGCGGACGATGTCGGCTTCCCGTTCAACGTAGAAAAAGCGATGACGCTGGAGCCTGATCTTATCATATTCTCCAATGCCGATGAAGCGCAGTACGAGCAAATCGCAAAGGTCGCGCCGACGGTTACGTTCGACTCCTTCGCTCCGCTGGAGGATCGTCTTACAACGCTTGGCGATCTGTTGAACAAACAGCAAGAAGCCTCCGACTGGATTGCCGAATACAAGAGCAAATCGTCCGACATGTGGAAGAAGCTTAAGGATGACGGCGTAATCGGCGATGAGAGCGCGCTCGTCCTCACCATGTATCCGGGCAACCGAATGTTCGTAATGGCCAACGCCGGATTGCCGCAGTTTCTTTATGAAGGCGGCGGCTTCCGCGCGCCGGACGGCGTGCAGAAGCTAATGGATGAGGAGCAGGGCTTTGCCCAAATATCGACCGAGTTGCTGCCTGACTACGCGGCGGATCGCATCTTTATTCTCAATCCCGTCGACGCCGAAGCCCAATCCGACACAGCCGAGCTGCTGAAAAGCGAGGTTTGGGGCAAGCTTCCCGCCGTTCAAGCCGGCCATGTCTACTATTTTGACATTGTAAAAGCCACCAGCGACGCTACCTCCCGCGCATGGCTGATTGACGAGCTGCCAAAAGCGCTTGCCGGCCAACAATAACGCACCTCCCCTCCACCCAACCTCTGCCAAGCAGCCAAACGCTGCCGCAGAGGTTTTTCTTGCGTCTGTTGACGGAGAGCGAGCGCTTCACTATACTGTTTATTACTGATAACAATTCTCAAACGCAAGCGAGGTAACGACATGACTATGCACCCGCCCCCACACGCTGAACCGCCGGTTGCCACCTTCTTGTATTATATGGACAGCTGCCTTACCCATATTTTGCAGGCCGAGGAGCTTGGAGAGCTTACATCAAGCGAATATACGCTGCTTATATTCAGAAGCGGAACAAACCGGATCTACCTGAATGGGCGAAACA
Organism: Paenibacillus sp. SY21-1; assembly: GCF_005222705.1. Taxonomy (GTDB): domain Bacteria; phylum Bacillota; class Bacilli; order Paenibacillales; family Paenibacillaceae; genus Pristimantibacillus. The sequence goes on from NZ_STGF01000002.1 coordinate 83,244, forward strand.
AGCTGGTTAATCCGCTCGCTGCGTTTCTGCTAAAGCCCGGCAGCTCTTGTCAATTCGAGAATATTGACGGACTTGCGGTGTCATACGACCTTATCCAATTCCGTGTATTTGAGCAGCCTTCCGCTCAGCCTCTACGTTATTCAGGGGAATTGTTCCCAGGCCGCGACGAGCTTCACGTAGCGCCGCTTTCCGACTGGTCAGTGGGCCTTGAAGCCTTGTCTGAGGCAACGAAGGATCATACTGCGATGGGAGCCTTCAATCGGCAGGTTCGCTTCCAGCAAGTGCTTGCTTATTTGCTGCAGCACAACAGTCAGGAGCAGCAAGGCGCTCAGTGGCTGCACGAAACGATTCGTTACATGGAGCAGCATTTTCAAGAGCCGATTACCGTCAGAAAGCTGGCCGAATTGGTCCAGATCCCCCCATGGAAGTATACATCCATGTTTCGCGAATGGACGGGGCTTAAGCCGCTGGATTATTTGACCGATCTTCGTATAGCTCGCGCTAAAGAGCTGCTGAGCCATCCCGATTTCCCGCTCCGCGAGATCGCCAGATTGTCCGGCTTTGCAGACGAATATTATTTCAATCGCCGCTTTCGTGCGCTCACGGGCATGACTCCCCGACAATTTTCCAAATCCACCGAATTCCAGATTACATTGACGGATTGGACCGGACATCAGGTACAGGCTCCGCGGCAGCCGAAGAATATCGTGTATTTGGGGGAATATGCGGAAGATCTGCAGGTTCTGGGAATAACGCCAAGCGGATGCAAAAATGTGGCGGGCAAAAGCAGCCGCAAGCTTGCTGCAGAGGCGGCCGCACTGGGACCGGATTTAATGATCTTGACCCATTCAAATGAACGCCTATATAGTCAAATTTCCAAAATTGGACCTACGCTTACCCACAACACACACGACTCTGTCGAGAATCGCTTGATTGCGCTTGGCGAATGGCTGGACAAAAGCAAAGAAGCAAGCCGTTGGCTAAGCGATTATCAAGCTGCCGTGAAGGGCATGTGGCGGCAGCTTGGAAGCTTTATTCGTCAGGGAGAGACAACATCCGTAATCACGATAGATCGGGGCGACCGGTTGTTTGTCATGGGAGCAATCGGCCTGTCCGCTTTTTTGTTCCACCAGGAAGGCTTTCAGCCTGCGGGCAAGACGAAGGAAATTGTCCAAACGGGCCGGCCGTATCGGGAAATCAAGGCTGCCTTGCTCCCGCTCTATACCGGGGACCGTATCTTTGCCATTCGGAGTGAGGAGCAAAAGTCTGCGGAAGGGTTGGATCGGCTAATGGAAAGCAGCCTTTGGCGCAGCTTGCCCGCCGCTGCGCAAGGCCGCGTTCATCTATTGGAGGAAAGCTGGAACTACGGCAGCGCGCTTGCCCAGCAGCGGCTTGTCCAGCAGCTGCCAGCGCTGCTGGCCGGCAGCAATCGACAGCCAGCAGCGCTGGCACGTCAGCTTTGACCGCACTTTGTCTGTTCGTATGCCGCAACCTTTGCCCCTACCGCCATCAAGCGGCAGGGGCACATGGCTGCGACAGCCTTCAGGCAAAGCCCCGATTACAGTTTTTAGCGTAATTTATGATGGATTCATATTGGGATTTTGCGATCCGCCGTTCCGACATCGGGAGCTTTGCATTTTTGACGATTTCAGCCAGCTTTTTAAGCTCCTCCATTTCTTGAGGGGTAACCTTTACCGTTATTTTCCCCATGCTATCCGCCCTCCTCGCATGTCATTTCGGCCAGCAGCTGCCGACGGCTTTATCTCTATCGTCATTATACGCAACGCGCTTTTCCGAATCCTCTGCTTATTTGATCGGCGATTGCGGATTTTGTTCGTCCATTTCCTCGGGAAACAGGTCCGCCAGCTCGCGGTTTTGCTTGCTTTTCAAATAGGAGAGCCCCGCGTAGCCGGCAAGCAGCGAGCTGCTTATGACCGCGAAGTTGTCGCTGGTGTTCGCCATGGCAAGCGCCGTTTTGGCCAAAATGCCTGTGCCGATCGCGATAAGCAAATCGCCGAGAAAGCCCAGATCAAAAAAAATCTTGCTTTTGGCATTGCGCTGGTCCCGTAAGCCGACAACAAATATCGAAAAATAGTAAACGCGCTGGATCCCCTTCACGAGCCTGTTGCTTGACAGCGGCAATCCGTCTTCCTCATATTCTATGACGAGTTTAGGCATTTCGACGATTCCGTTTTTGACAAAATGGCCAATCAAACCGCCAATAAAGCTCATCGATATCGGCAGCCCGAAAACGGAAATAAACTGCTGGATATTCGTTATTACCATCGCGCGACCTCCCCCGCGTCGTGTTCGCACGTGCATCCGTCATACCTATTTTCACTGTATGCGTATGAACAGCGGTTCACCACTGCCATTTTGCCAGGGCCGCCGAATGTTGACGGGTACTCGCGATAAAAACTATAATGACATAAACCTATTACACCCTATAACCGAACAGGAGGCACCGGGCATGAGCGAACATAATGAAGATCATATTCAGCAGCTCATGGATGTATTCCATCAGTTCGCGCGCGCAGGCTGGCGGAAAAACACGGTGCTTGGCCTTAAAGCAAGCGAAGTCAGGCTGCTGGCCTGCTTGAAACGCAGATACGATGACGGACAGCTGCATATGACTGTTTCGGAGCTGAGCAAGAAGCTGCAAGTTACTTCGCCGACAGTCACGCAAATGGCCGGCAATTTGTTGAAGACCGGCTATATCAAACGCTCAACCGATCCGAATGACCGCCGAATAACGGCGATTACGCTAACGGATAAAGGTCATCACTTGGCCGAGCTTGCTATCAAGCGATACTTTCATCTGTTCAGTGGCATCGTTGACAAGCTTGGACAAGATAAAACCGACCAGTTGACCTCCTTGCTGCTGGAAGTGTTCGAATATTTGGAAGCTGCATCGGACGCTGAGCCGGAAGGAACGAACAAATACGAAGCGTAAATAAACAAAAAAAGGATTCGCATGCGCCCGCAATCGGCGCCGCAAATCCTTTTCCCGCAAGCCTGCACTCCGTTTTTAACGGAGTGCGGGCTTTTTATTAAGCCGTTCTCCTTCCTTGACGTCGGCAGAAGGCTCCGCTTTCGTCTCGTGGCTTGCTTGGTTCGATGTTCGTAGCGGAATCTCTTTAAGCAGGAGGACGAGCAGAAAAGCTACGATGAGCAAGGACATGCCGAATAAAAAGACGACGGTAAGCGAATCGCTCAGCACATGCCGAACCATATCGATCGTATGAGTGAACAATGGCTGCAATTGATCGGGCAATGAATCATGCAGCAGCTTTAGCTTAGGCTGGTCCAGCAGCATTTGCGGATTAAGAAAGCTGGCAAGCTGCTTCGCTTGCTCCGGCTCCAGCTGGCTTAAATCCGGCCCCTCTCCGGCCTTTACAGCCGCTTCCAGCTTATTAGACAGCGTCGCATTCATGATCGTGCCCATCACCGCAATGCCGATCGTGCCTCCAAGGTTGCGGAACAGCGTTGCCGTTGCGGTTGCCACTCCTAGCTGGGACGGCGATACGGCATTTTGAACCGTCAGCGTAAATACCGGCATGGCGATCCCCAGCCCGATTCCGAATATAATCATGGCCAAAACGGCAACGACCACATTGCTCATAAACGCCATAAGCAGCATCCCTGCTACCATAAACGGCATGCCCGCCAAAGCAAACCTTTTGTATTTGCCCGATTTCGAGATCCAACGGCCGGACAACGTGCTAAGCACAATCATCGCAATCGACATCGGCATGTTGACAAAGCCCGAATAGGTGGGGGAAATACCTAGCACGCCTTGAACAAAAAACGGCAAATACATCATGGCTCCCATCATCCCGGCGTTCATTAGAAAACCTACCGTGTTGGAGATGGTAACAATGCTGTTCTTAAACATGGATAGCGGCAATACGGGACTTGCAGCCTTTCGCTCGATGAGCAGCAGTATCATGAGAAATACGGCTGCCGCGCCCATTAGCCCTATAATTTCTGGCGAGCCCCAATCATATTTCGTGCCTGCCCATGAAAATCCAAGGAGCAGCGCCACCAGCATAAGCGACAGAAAGAGCGACCCCATATAATCGATTGATTCCGTCGTTTTTCGCGCTGTCTTAGGAAACATCACCCCAATCATTCCCAATGCTACTATGCCTAGAGGGAGGAAAATCCAAAAAATCCACTTCCACGCAATGTGATCAACCATAAAGCCGCCAAGCGTCGGACCGATCACGCTGGAAAATCCGAAAATCGCCATCATGATTCCGGTCCATTTCGCCCGCTCCCGCGGCGCAAACAAATCTCCGACCGCCGTTACCGTCGCTGACATCAGAATGCCGCCTCCGACGCCTTGTATGCCGCGGTATATGATCATCTGATAAATCGTTGACGACGTCCCGCACAAAAAAGCGCCAATCATAAAGGTCACGATGCCGATAAGCAAAAAGGGCTTGCGCCCGTATATATCGGACAGCTTGCCGACCAGAACGGTCGCGATCGTCGATGTCAGCATGTAGATGGTCAGTACCCAGGTGTAATATTCAATCCCGCCCAAAATAGCGATAATTCTAGGCATTGCGGTACTGACAATCGTCTGGTTAATCGCCGCAAAAAACATCGCAGCCATTAATGCCGACATAATGGTCAATTTCTTCTTGTGTGTCAATTGCTCCATGACTGTGCACTCCCACTCGTTTTTTATAGGGTAACCAGGCAACCCCAATTTTAGCATGCTTATGCCCAAAAAATTAGTTAGGTTGCCTACCTATCTATTAATGCTATCTTACAATAACTTTAGTACTAAAACAACTGCAGAAAATGACCCAAAATAATAGGCCGCCTCCCAAGGAGACAGCCTATTTCATCTATATTAATCGCCTACCGGAAACCAGCCCGGCGAATGAACGATTGCCTGCCACAACGGAGTCGGCACAACCAATTCGTCCTGATCAGTCCTCTGAATGACCTTGCGAATCGTGGACTGCTTTCCTGACGCGACCTTCTCGACCCAATCCGGCTCTATAATCAGTTCGCGCCCAATGGCCACGAGCGGCACGCCAGTTTCCAAAGCTTCAACGGCATGCTCGGGTGTAACTACGGCCCCGACACCGATTACCGGCACCTGTGCCCCAACACGCTCTTGAATCCATTCCAGACGCGTTTTGCTTTCATCAGCACCGCGCCGCGGCTTCGAGCGGAAATCGTTCAGCGAAACATGAAGATAGTCAAGCTCCTTCTCGCTAAGCGCATCAAGCAGCTTGAACGTGTCCTCCATCGTCAGTCCAGGCTCGGTAGCTTCTTCCGGCGAAAAGCGATAGCCAACCAGAAACTCACCACTCGCATGCTCAGCCGCTGCCCGTTTCACCTCATCCACGACGGCCAGCGGGAAGCTTAGCCTTTTCTCCAAGCTGCCGCCCCAACGATCCTCGCGCACATTGCTCTGAGGGGAATAAAATTGCTGCAGCAAATAACCGTTGGCGCCGTGAATTTCCACGCCGTCAAAGCCCGCCTCGACCGCGCGTCTGGTCGTGTCCCCAAAGTGGCCAATGATGGCTTCAATCTCTTCATCGCGCAAGGCGCGCGGCAGCGCTCTGTCGTGCTGCTCCGATCGCACCGCGCTGGCGCTCACAACGTCCTGGTTCGGCACCAGCCCAGGCGGGCATTCACGTCCGCCATGAAAAATTTGCAGAATCGCCTTGGCGCCATTTTGCTTAATCGTTGAAGCAAGGCGCGCCAAGCCCGGAACCATATCGTCGGATGCTCCCGAGAATTCGCCTGCGAAGCCTTTTCCATTAGGCGATACATAGATACATGCCGTTACGACCATGCCTGCACCGTTCGCCCGGCGAGCATAATAGGCAAGCTCCGATTCGGATACAGTACCATCTTCATTCGATGCAAAATTAGTCATCGGCGCCATAACGATCCGATTTTTCAGCATCGTGCCGTTCTTAAATGTGAAGCTTTCAAATAGCGGCTTATAGGCAGCGTTTATGCTCATATCATAAATACCTCATTTCTCATGTCTGTTGACCGATTCAAACTGTAACTGCAATTAATACTGTTATAATAAATGATACAGTTAGCAATGTCAAGCAACGAACGGAGACGACTAGCACACAGACAGGACCGCCCGGCAGGCCATCATGCACCTGCCGGGCGATCCTGTCATATGAATTCGTTATTATGGCTGCTCCATCAACAGCTTATACACGACCTGTGCAGCTTCTGCCCGATTGGAGGTACCTTGCGGCACAAACAGACTGTCTGCTCTTCCATGGACAATCCCTAGCGCTGCCGCTTTCTTAACGTCGCTGGACGCCCACGCGCTTACTGCTGCAAGATCCTTAAAGCTCGAAGCTGAAACTTCAGGTACGCTGCCATGCTTCAACTCGTAAGCCCGAACAATAAGCGCTGCAAGCTCCTCTCTTGTTATACTTGCCGAAGGCGCAAATCGTTCGGCGCTTCTTCCCTTGATTAGCCCGGCCTTGACGGCGATGCTCACATCCTTCGCATACCAAGCGCCTTCAGGCACGTCCGCAAATGTCGCGTCTCCCTGTTCAGTCAGTCCAAGCGCTCTGACGAGCAAGGAAGTAAACTCCGCACGCGTTACAATGCTTCCTGGTTCAAACTTGCGTTCGCTTGTGCCGCTGACGACTTGTCTGGCGGCAAGAACCTTGATGGCATCGGAAGCCCAGAAGTCTGCGCGGACATCTGTAAACGTCTTGTTAATCTCCAGCAAAGCATACGTGCTAAAGTGGTTAATTTCCGCGGTTATTTTCCCATCCGCATAGGCGCTATCCACATATTGCGGCTTTCCTTCACCTGACAAATAATAAATGCCTGTAAGCTTCGGGTTTAATGCGGGATCTACATTGAACTGCACCGTTAGCGGAAATTCAAACGCACGAAGCGGATGAACACCGCCATTTACGTCCCGCACATACATGCTAAACTCATATACATGACCTGCTTGAACGGCGGCCGTCAAATCTCCGCTTAACGTTTCTGCCGTCTCGGCCAGCTTTGCCGCTTGAACAGGAATCGTCTCAAGCATCAGCACGCCGCCTTTTAACGTCTCGTCTGCTACAATCCCCGCAAGCTGCTGCAGAACGGCTGACGGCACGGTCATTTGCAAGCCGGCTGCTTCTACAACCAGCTCACGCTCGCCAAGCAGCTCGGCCGCATTGGAAGGCAAGCTTACCTTTGTGGCTCCTGAAGCAAGTTTCACAATGGCCTTGTCCCCTGCCCCGCTTCCCAATTCGCTGGCTGTAATGACGAGCGTATCCGCAGCCGCGGTTGAAGTCGGAGCCGGCGTCGAGCCTGTAGCTGGACTTGGCGTTGGATTCGTTGTTGGGCTCGGCGACGAACTTGGTGTCGGACTACCCGTCGGACTTGCTGTTGGACTCCCGGTTGGACTCGTCGAAGGGCTAGGCGTGGGGCTAGCCGTCGGACTCGTGGTTGGGCTTGGCGTCGGGCTGCTTGAAGGACTCGGCGTCGGCGTGGCCGCCACTCCAATGGTCAGCTCCGCGCCGGCGGCGAGTTTCGTTTGGACCAACTTAGAATCCACAAGCTGCACCTGCTTTAGCGAGATGGCAGATAAAGCCGTTGACTTCACCTTGAAGGTAAAGGTTGCAAGCTCCGAGCTCCCATTGACCGTTGCTGTGGAGCCCGTCTTCGTATGAGCGAATACGAGATGGCTGCCGCCTTCACTCGACAGCTTGACCGGCACTTTAAAGCCGGACAATGCGGTGCGCTCGCTTCCCGTCACGAACTCCAATGCTGTGGCATTGTAATAGAGCTTAAATTCAAAGGCGTATAAATCGGTAAAATCAGTTCCTTTAACCGTTATCGTTATTTCGTCGCCAACAGCCGGCTTTTCGTTCGATGCAGCCAGAGCCAGCGACGGAGCTTGCGCCGCATTCGCTCCTGCCGGTAGCAGAAGGGTGAAAACCAGCAGCAAGCTGCACCATATGTGGATTTTACGTTTCATAGGACCGTACTCCTCCTCTCAGGTTTCATTATGCTGCGGGCTGAAGTCCGGCAGCCGGCTGCTCTTCCAGTACCGGAAGGGCGGGCGCTTGTGGAGGAGCTTCGCGATGATGGGTGTGCTGCTCGTAGGAATAGGCCAGCTTAATGAGCGTGCCTTCATCGAAAGGACGACCAAGCAATTCAAGATTTTGCGGCAGCTTCGGATTCGCTCCGTTATCTACAAAGCCCATCGGCACGGAAATAGCCGGGAAGCCGGAGAACGGACTGAGTCGGTTGGCGTTGCCTGCGCTGGTTCCAGTCAAGCTGGTCGGCGGATTCGCGGTTGAAGGATAGAGCAGCGCATCCAGATTGTTGTCGGCCATAACTTTTAGCAGCGACTCCTGCGTAATTTTCGGGCGCGTAAGAAGAATCTCTTTGTACGCCGTATTCGTAGCCAAATCCTCAATATTGTTACGGGTGATGTAAGAGCTTTTTTGGCTGGCCAGCATATCCGTATCCGATGCAATAATATCCGCCAATGATTTGTACGGCACTTTGGTGTCAGGAACGGTATTAATATATTTGGCAAAATAATCGTTAAGCTGCGACTTGAATTCATATCCGCTTAGGCTGCCGTAACTCAAAATAGTAGATAGATTCGGCACTTCCACATCGATGACAGTTGCACCGGCTTTGCCCATGTCTTCAATGGCCTTATTAGTCAGACCAATGACTTTCGTATTGGTACCCATCACTGAAGAGGCCCGGATGACGCCAATTCGCGCTCCCCTCAAGCCGTCGGCATCAAGAAACTGGGTATAGGTCGTCGGCGTTTTTCCAACGCTGTACAACGTCGCCGCATCGTCAGGGTCATAGCCCTTCATGACGTCCATGGAAATCGCGATATCCTCAACCGTTCTCGCAATCGGGCCGCCTACATCCTGAGTCAATGCCAGCGGTATGATGCCCTCGCGGCTCGTAAGCCCGATTGTCGGACGCAAGCCGACGAGGTTATTGTACGAAGAAGGGACACGAATCGAGCCGCCGGTATCCGTACCCAATCCGATTACGCCGAAGTTTGCCGCCAGCGCCGCTCCTGTGCCGCCTGAGGAGCCGCCTGGATTTTTGGTCAGGTCATAAGGGTTCAACGTTTGCCCGCCTAGTGAGCTGACTGTGGACAATCCAAATGCAAACTCATGCAGGTTTGCTTTAGCCAGAATAATCGCTCCAGCCTCTTTCAGCTTCTCGACCATAAAAGCGTCGCTTGTCGTAAAATTATCTTTCAGGCAAGTACAGCCCGCTGTAGTCGCCATTCCAATCGTATTGTAATTATCTTTGACGATAATCGGAATGCCGTGCAGCAAGCCCCGCGGCCCTTTCTCTGCACGCTCTTGATCCAGCTCCTGCGCTATTTTGAGCGCATCCGGATTAGTAGAGATGATAGATTTAAGCATAGGACCATTCTTGTCATAAGCATCAATGCGAGCCAAATACATCTCCACCAGTTGTTCAGCGGTCAATGTGCCTGCTGCCATCGCATTCTGAATGTCCATAACTGACGCCTCCATAACGTCAAATGGCGTACCTGCATCAAATGCAATCAGCTTGCCCAGCGCAGCCAAATCGGCAATTTCAATAATGCCGTTGGCATCATGGTCGGCTGCCGAAACTCTTGGCCAATCTGCATGCTCCGAGCTAATGCCAAAATACGAGATTAATATTGCCAGATCGCCAATATCTACTACGCTGTTGCCGTTTAAATCTCCTTTAACCCCCGTATCCAACGCCGCTATCGAAATGCCATGCGCCGTTTGCTGGGCTACCGTCACATCCCCTGAATTTTCCAAGCCAAGCTCCGCCGAAACTTGAATCTGATTGATTCCGGCTCTTGCCTTCGCCTTGAACGTAATAATCAGCGCTTTGTCGCCGCTCTGCAGAGCTGTGTCAGACGCCGCCGTAACGACCGTCACCTGGCCGATTCCCTTGCTGTCACTGACGATCTGTGTTTTCTCGTCACCTGCGGCTGCAGCTATGTACTCGAATAACGAAGTATTATACTGAATCTCGAATTTACCGGCTTTTACACCGCTCTCGATGGAGGCAAGCGCTACATGAACATCGAAGGTTTCGTTTACCCGCGCTAGAACCGGTCCGCTTAATACAAGCGAAGGAGAACCTGCTGCCAGCGCCAACACATTGTCTGCTATTGGAACTTCCTGTTCGGGTGTGACTGTCGTAATTTCCTCTTGTGCCGCATAAACTTGTAGAGGACTAGCCGCCATAGCCAGCGTCGTGAATAGCGAAGCAGATATTACGGCTGCTCCAAGCTTCCTCATCCAATTGATTTTCATAAGATCCCTCCAAAAAAAGTTAACTAACTTAACATTAGTTTCTTCAGTATAGGAAGGAACTGTCCAACTATCAACCGAAAAAAAGACTGAAAAATCGTTTTCATAGGTTTATTTCTATCATTTACTTAACATTTCATTTGCATTCTAGCTTTTTCATGTATATTTGTGTTATATATATTAACATATAGTGAAATACATTCACGCAGCCATCTCTGCCCTGTTTCACTATCTTCATGAAGGGGTAATACGAATTAACTATCCGTATAGGGAGAAACAAACAACCCATTAAGAGGAGGACAAGCTTATGGAGTATATTTTGAACCAAACATTCGAGAACGAGGACATTTATATGGATGACAAGCATTATATCGGGTGCTCTTTTCGAAATTGCACGATCCATATTACATCGTTGAATTTCAATTACGACCGCTGCACCTTCAAAGGCTCCAAATTCAAATTAAGCAGCAAAGTATTCATGCTGAGACACGTCTATTCGCTGCTGCCGTCCTCACTCACGGCTCATTCGGTTGTTCAAGCCTGATGATATACGATGATATACAAAAAAACAGGGCGATGAGATTCGGCAGACCAAGCTGCCGCCACATCTCATCGCCCTATTCATTAAGCTATTCTGAAAGCTGAAACACTGTGCTGCAGATCGTCCGCGAGCTGCGCAAGCGATTGGGCCGTAGCCGCCGTTTGCTCGCTGCTGGCCGCCGCTTCCTCCGTTGCCGCAGAAATATTTTCCACTGAAGCCAGCACCGTAGTAGCCTGCGCCGCCTGCTCCTCGCTCGCCGCTGCAATTTCGGATACGCGATGGCCCGTATCGTTGACCATTGCCGCAATCCGCTCGAACGCCTGGCCTGTTTTCTCCGATAATGACGCGCTTTCCTCCACCGCTCCGACGCTGCGCTTCGTATTGTCCTGCATACCCTGAATAATAGACGTAATTTGTTTGGTCGCTTCCCCGCTTCGCTCCGCAAGCTTGCGCACCTCGTCCGCTACGACCGCAAAGCCGCGTCCCTGCTCTCCCGCTCTTGCCGCTTCGATAGCGGCGTTAAGGGCAAGCAAATTCGTCTGATCCGCAATATCCTCAATGACCTCTATAATATCGCCGATCTGATGGGAATCCTGCTCCAGCTTAGCCATTTGCACACGAACGCCCTCCATGCTCGTTAACGAAGAATCAATAACGGCTCGTCCTTCCTTCGAGAGGCTCATCGCCGAGCTGGACAGCTCGGAAGCCTGCTCCGTGCTGACGGCTACCGACTGAATGGCCTGCGTCAGCTCGCCAAACAATTCGCTTATCGTTTGCGCGGAGCTGGCCTGCGAAGAGCTGCTTCCGGCAATTTCCTGGGTGCTGGCCGATATCTCCTCTGCCGCTGCGGCAACGCTGTGGGAGGAGGAAATAATGCTGCCAACCGTTACGTTAAGCCTTTCGATCATATTGTTAAACGACTGGGCCAGCATGCCCACTTCATCCTTCGTCGCAAGCTCGGATTTCTCGCGCAAATCGCCGTCTGCGACCCGATTGGCCAGCTTGACGATCTGCTCCAGCGGCTTGGCGATCATCCTCGCCAACAAAATGCCAAGGAAGATGCAGAAAAGGAAGGAAACGACGATGACGGCAATGGTAATCGCCGAGGAAGATTTGAACAAGCTCGCTCCCGCATCGTTGGCTTCGCTTGCCTCCTCGATCATAATGCTGACGCTGCCCTCGAACAAATCTCTAACCTGATTTCCTACCTCTACCAAACGCCCGTTAATCAGCGCCCTGAGCTCCTCCAGCTTGCCTTCGCGACCGAGCTGGATGCCTTCATCGTAAATGACGTTGTACTGCTGCCATAGCGCATCAAACGGATCGATCAGCCGCCTCGCATCTTCGCTTAGCTTGGTGCTGCGATACACGGCTACATTTTCCTCCAGCAAGCGCCTCGTATCGTCCGCCTTGTTGATAAGCTCCATGCGTGCCTGTTCCGTATCGGCCATATAAACGTCGCGAATCGTAATGCGCATGCGGTTATAATTCACAAGCGCGCTCTGAATCTCGCTGGTCGGAATCAGGTTATTGTTGTACATATCGTCCTGACTGTCGTTAATCTGCCCCAAATTATACATGCCGAACAAACCGACTACTCCGATAATAACGGCCAATACCAGAAATGCGGAAATGAGCTTTGTAGCAATTTTCAAATTATTGAACCAACCCATGACTGTCAACCTCCCCAGTTTATCAAGCCTGCTTGCGACCTACAGTGAACTCGCCCTTCTAAGCACGCCGCCTGTTTCCAAAATCAGTGCGATGCCCCCGTTCCCGAGTATAGTGGCCCCTGTAATGCCCTCGATCTTGCCTATGTATTGCCCCAGCGATTTAATGACGATCTCCTGATTGCCAAGCAGCTCGTCGACGCATAAAGCCAGCCGCTTCTCCGCTCTGCCGATGATGACAACCGGAACCTTCGCATAGCTTTGCCGATCCCGCTCATACCCGAGCAGCTCGTGCAGCCATATCATCGGGATGACTTGATTCCGTATCGTCACGACCGGCCTGCCTCTAAGCTGATTGATTTGCTTTTGCTCAATTCTCATGATCTCCACAATAGAGCTTGTCGGCACGATCAAGAGTTGAGCGCTTACCTTAACAAGCAGCCCGGATGTAATGGCCATCGTAAGCGGCAGCCTGATCGTAAAAACCGTTCCCGCTCCAACCGTCGTTTCGATGTCGATAATGCCGTTTAGACGTTCGATCTCCGTCCGTACGATGTCCATGCCGACGCCTCTTCCCGAAACGTCGCTCACCTTCGCCGCAGTAGAGAAGCCGGGGTGAAAAATAAGCTGAAGCAGCTTCTGCTCGTCAAGCAGCATCGCTTCCTCCTGTGTAATGACCCCCTTGTCGATTGCCGATTGCCGAATTTTTCGCGAATCGATGCCCGCTCCATCATCGCTCAATTTGATGACAACCTGGTTGTTCTCATGCGTCGCCCGAATGAGCAGCCTGCCTTTTTTATCCTTGCCGGCCGCCTCCCTGACATCGGGCTTCTCAATGCCATGATCGACCGCATTACGAATCAGATGAATTAACGGATCGCCGATTTCCTCGATCAGGTTGCGGTCAAGCTCCGTGTTGCCTCCTTCCATCACCAGCTCGATTTCCTTGTGCAGCGTTTGCGCCAAATCTCTGACCATGCGGGGAAATCGGCTGAACAGCTGCTCAAGCGGCAGCATGCGGACCTTCATCATATTCTCCTGAAGCTCGCCAACAAGCTTCGAGATATGATCGCTTATTTCGGTAAGCGAGCCAACGCTTTCTTTCGGCCCTTTTTCCCGTTTAAGCACGGTCACGGCTTGTCCCAGTCTCGTCTGATCAATGACAAGCTCGCCGAGCAGGTTAAGCACGTTTTCCAGACGCTCCACATTTACCCGAATAGTCTGAGATTTTGTGCGAGCGCCTGCTGTCAAAGCTTTGTCACCTGCTTCAATCATATCCTTGTCCGGATCAGAATCGCTTCCTTCGCACGCTTCCGCTCCCGGCGAACTCAAGGCTTCTATAGGCCGGACGGCCACCTCGTGAATATCGATCAAAGCGGCAACCATTTGATGAAGCTCTTCCGCATCGCAATCCGTGGCAATCAACCACATAGCCGGCGCCATTCTTCCGCCAGCCGAATCGCCTGTCTCTTCGCCGGACTGCCACAGGATGTCGCTTAAGCCTTGGAGCTTGGCGGTAATGACCGCCATTCTCGCCTCCGGCATCATGCATTCCTCGCTTAGCCTTACCGTAATTCCGTATGTATGGCGGTCCTTCCCTTTATACAAAGCCATAGTGGCAAACGCTTCCGCAGGAAAGCTCTCCGCAAGCGGCTCCTGGCGCTTCAAGGCTCCCTTTCCTTTAGGCTCGTCAAACTGCTTGAGCTTGGCGATAACAGGCGCGGAATCCGCCAGCTCCGCTCCAGCCAGAATACTCTGCTGCAGCAGCTTCAGAAAATCGAGGCATTCAAAAAATAGATTGGTAAGCCCGGAGCTAAGCTCCAGATCGTCCCGCCGCAAACGATCGAGCAAATGCTCCAGCTCATGCGTTAAATTTTTTAATTCCACATACCCCATCGCCGCAGACGATCCCTTGATCGTATGGGCTGCCCGGAACAGACTCTGGAGACTATGGGCCTGCGCCCCTCCTTGCTCCAGTTTTAAGATTTCCTCTTCCATCAGGCTCAGCTGCTCGTCAAGCTCTTCGAGAAAAATAGCATTCAAATCATAGGAATCCGACATTACGCTCACCTCCATTATTCACGAAGCAGCACCTCGTCTATTTTTAGAATGGCGACCAGCTCGGAACCCGAGATGCCTATACCGGTGAAATAGGCTCCGTTAATGCCTGCCACCCGATCCGGCGGAGGCTGAATATGCTCATATCGATTCACCTTCTGCACGCGATCGACGATAATGCCGACTGCCTCCTCCTCATGGTGCACCACCACAATTCTCGTCGCCTTGGTATGCTGATCCTCTCCCAACGAGAACAGGCTGCGCAGACTTAGCACAGGAATAATTCTTCCCCTTAAATTAATGACGCCTTTCAGATAGTACGGCGTATCCGGAATGTCCGTAATGTCCTGCATGCGAATAATTTCTATGACATCGGATATTTTAATTGCATAGCTTTCCTTGTCGATGCCGAACTGAACATATTGAACCTGATCAGACTGCTGCACAATCATGAGTCCCCCTTCTACCGTTTGTTCATATCTCCATACAGGTCAAGCGCATCCACAATACGTTCGCGATACTTGTAGCCCGGCCTGAGTCCGTAAATGATTTCGGTAAGCCGGTTGACCGGAATGCCCTCCTTTTCGCAAAACTTCTTCTGCGACATCCGCTTTTCAAGCAAGGCTCTTTTTATGGCCAATCCAAACTCCGTATATTCTCTTGTATTCGCCATCCAAGACCCCCTTCTTCGTTATCGTATCAAACCAGCACGCCGCGAATCGCGGTGATTACTCTTTCTGCCTGGAACGGCTTCACGACAAAGTCCTTTGCTCCCGCATTGATGGCCTCAAGCACCATTTGCTTATGCCCCATGGCCGAGCACACGACCACCTTGGCTTTGGCATCGATGGCCATCAGCTGCTTAATCGTTTCCACCCCGTTAATGCCGGGCATCGTAATATCCATCGTGACCAAATCGGGCTTTAGCTGCTCATATTGCTTGATCGCCTCCAGCCCGTTTTCAGCCTCTCCCACGACCTCAAAGCCCCTCCCTTCCAAGATCTGTCTTAATGAAATTCGCATAAAAGCAGCATCATCAACTACGAGAATTCGGTTCATTGTTTTATCTCCTTATGTAAGATTTACACATTTCGCCATAATTCAACAAAAAAAGATTACAAAAAAAAGCCGATTCCGAATAAATCTAGGTGTTGGTGCTTAGGAAGTATATCCGGAAAACGACTTGGCTTAATATGGTTGAAATATACGTATTCAAAAACTGTCTGGATTATAATAATACCCTCTGGTGATATAATGAAAGGACTATGGCACTACTTTAAATAGTTTATATCCGATTGCGAATTAATTCAAACGTTTTACGAAAAAATATCCTAAATCAGATAATCAAAGGGGGCTCCTATGAGTACGATTGCGGAAAGATTTCTTTTTTTGCGAACTTTGTCAGGATTAACGCAGCACCAATTTGCAAGCTCTATACATCTCTCTCAGGGGCGATTAAGCGATATTGAAAAAGGAAAAAACAACCCTTCCATCGACACCATTATTTCCGTGCTGCAAAATTATTCCGTCCCGTCGGACTGGCTGCTGCTGGGCATCGGCTCGGCCCCCCTGGTGTTAGCCAAGGAATGCCCGCAGCCTTCGCCCGACACGCCGCTCCCACCCTCTCAAGCGAGCGAAGAGGAGGTGCTGGTGCTGAATATTTTTTCAACGCTCGCCAAAAAACAGCAGGAGCATGTTCTTAGCTACTTGAGATTTTTAAGCTCGCAGTACGGAAATCAATTGCCTGGCAGAAATCAATAAATGCAACCCATTACTCATTAAATGTGGTATTTAAACCACATAACGGACAAATATCAGGCTACTACCATATCCAATCTGCAGCAATCAGATTAGCTTTCCCTGTCATCTACAACGGCACACGCCTTGCTGCAGCCTTTCTAATCCGTCTCCCGCTGTCTCAAGCCGGAATAATATCCGAGCGGTCATGCTTCCCCGCCATTGCTGCGTAATCCTCTGCCGATACAACGGTCACTGGCCCATCCAGCTGCCCTACCGTCTCTCCTGCGGGAATCACGCATCCTTCGCCCACAATTGCGCGGTACAGCCTCGCGCCTTCTCCTATAACGGCCCCCGGCATTATAATGCTTTCCCGAACATCGCTGCCTTCCCCAATCCGAACATTTCTGAATATGACCGAGCGCCTCACGCTGCCCGCCGCCATACTGTCCGGATGCACAACGGAATCGGTAATTTCGGCTTGCGCTTGGCGGTACACCTCGGCCGGACCGGCCGCTTCATTGGTGTATAGCGGCCAGCGGGCGCCGTCCAAGGAGAGCTCGCCCTCCACCAGCTCCATGTGCGCCTCCCACAAGCTGTCGATTGTGCCCACGTCTCTCCAATAACCGTCGAACGGAAAAGCATGCACCTTGGCCAGATCCCGCAGCATGCAAGGGATAATATCCTTGCCGAAATCATGGGAGGACTGCTCGTTTAAGGCGTCGGCTTGCAAATATTTTTTCAAAAAGGACCAGCGGAATATGTATATGCCCATGGAAGCCAGGTTGCTTACGGGAACCTTCGGCTTCTCAAGGAAATGGGTGACGCGCAGCGTATCGTCAACGCTCATAATGCCGAATTGATGGGCGTCTTTCCAAGCCACTTTTTTAACCGCAATGGTCGCCTCCGCCCCGCTGGCCTCATGCGCTTGCAGCATTTTGCCGTAATCCATCTTGTATACATGATCCGCAGATAACACGAGCACATGCTCCGGATTTCTCGCTTCTATATAGTCCATATTTTTGAATATGGCGTCTGCAGTGCCCCGGTAGCTGCTGCATAACGTCCCCTTTGCTTCGAGCAGACTGATTTCGGTATCCGATTCAGGCGACCAGCTGCTGCCATCCCCGACATGCGTTCGA
The DNA here is from genome assembly GCF_005222705.1 of Paenibacillus sp. SY21-1. Lineage (GTDB taxonomy): Bacteria > Bacillota > Bacilli > Paenibacillales > Paenibacillaceae > Pristimantibacillus. The sequence goes on from NZ_STGF01000002.1 coordinate 100,705, forward strand.
AGCGACTTCGCTTTGTATTGCGTCATGATGCCGATCGAGCGAATACCCGAATTTACGCAATTGCTCAGCGAAAAATCGATAATGCGATAATGCCCCCCAAACGGCACTGCAGGCTTAGCGAGCGTGTGCGTCAGCGGAGCAAGCCGTTTGCCTTCTCCTCCAGCCAGTACCATTGCTACACAATTCATTTGAGTCACACGGATCATCCCCTTATCCAATAATAGTCAGCTCCTAAGCCGAAAATGAAACTCAATGAACATACTATCAAAAGAGTGATACGATGTTTGTCAGAAACTGGGGCATTTGTATATGTTTTTTTCGACAGAACTGTTAAGCGCTTACCCTTCGTCAGGTCAACAATCGTGAAAATCGCTGCGAGTACGAATAATGCTGCAAGCTCAACGCCTATACTGTTTTATATTTCCAATAAAAAAGGGAGGAACCCATAAGGTTCCTCCCTGATCTAACAAACGATTGCCTGCAGCTTCGGCCTACAAACAGACTTTTTTCTACAGCATTTGCGCGACAACTGTTCCTTTCCCAGCCTTGTTCACGAATTTGTTAAGATTGCCCGCCGCTGTCGGCGGTCCGCCTCTCCAACGCAAACTTTGCCAATGGACGAAAAATCGCCACATAATCCTCCATACTCATGCGCACCAGTCCGCTGGAGGACGGGGCTACAAACCCAAGTACGCCCGGCAGCAGCGGCTCCGGCTGGAATCCCCAGTCTGCCCGGTGTCTCCCGCTGTACTGGACATACACCCCTTTGCCGACGAAGCAGGCGACAGCAGGGCGGCGCTTCTCCAATAGCGCATGCAGACGCTGTTTGCCGGCGAGATACTCCTCTTTCGTTATCTCCTCGGCCGTCCTCGTAGGCCTTGGCACAATGTTCGTAAACCCGTAGCCCAAGCGAAGCAGATCTCCGTCCTCCTCCGGCTTATACAGACGCGGCGTCAAGCCGGACTGATGGAGAATTTTCCAAAACCGGTTGTTCGGATTCGCATAATGATGCCCTGTTTCACTTGAACGCAAACTGGGATTATAACCGATAAACAAAATGGACAACTTATCGTTCACATGATCCGGTATCGGGAAGAGCCCCACTTTTCCCCCCCCTATTATAGTGCTAAGATTCGCAACATTTTCCTGCTGTTATTGAAATGTTGCCGTGTTACCCATCTATCCGCTCCCGCTCCATCCACGCTATTATACCAAAGCAATAGTTCTTGCTTGCGTCTCATAAAAAGCAAGTAGACCGCCATTGGCCAAGGAATGCGATCAGGATGGCTTGGCGCTCCTACCCCCTTTTGTGCCTGCTCCATACTAAGGGTTATACAGTTTGCGGACAGGCCCTGACATAAATCTCAGTTTCTTTCTGTTAGAATTACATTATCAAACCATTGATAACAAAATGAATACACTCTAAATACCAATAATTTCATTTATTAACTAAATATTATTCAAAAATACTTGCCATCACTTCATTTTCCATATCCAACTTATGGCTAGAAACAACAATAGAAGAAGCCAATTCCTGTTTCTCACTTAGAATACGATGGACAATTTGCTCAACCGTTCCCGATTTAAGTGTATTGTCTTGATCCGTTACGATAGGATAATACACTTGTACCGGTCTTTCCTGCCCAATTCGATACACTCGATCTGTTGCCTGATTTTCTACAGCCGGATTCCACCACCGAGTATAATGAACCACATGGTTGGCTGAGGTAATCGTAAGCCCCGTACCTGCGGCTTTAGGAGACAATATCATGACGTCAAAACCAGGTTTCCTATTAAACTGGTTTACAACGCTTTGCCGACGTTCAGTCATACCGTTAATGATTGCAGGATTAATTTCAAATTGTTCACGGATAGCATCTCTAAGAAGCTCTTGCATTTCACGCAGTTCTGTAAATACGAGTATCTTCTCTCCCTTTTGCTGAATATCCTTTATAATTTGAATGGTTTTTGCCAGCTTCGGCACTGAATGAACTGGTAACGACTTATATTGACCTAGGACTAATCCCGGATGAGAGCACAGCTCTCGCAGTACCTGGATCGCTTGAAGTCCGCTCATTTTCTTGTTTTTCACTTGAGATAAAACTTCGGAATAGAGCAATTTCTGCTCCTCCCCCAATGATACGGGTACTTCCATAGAAGTTTTCGTTGGGAGCTGTCCCGCCAATTCTTCCGACTTGGTCCTCCGTTTATACACCATGGCTATACGTGCAAGCAGACGTTGTTCCGTTAACGGATCCCTCTCTTCTGCTTCGAGCTTATCCATAAACTCTTTCTTAAAGTCACTTAAGCTGCCTAATAGACCCGGTTGTACATAATCCAGAATAGACCATAGTTCACTTAATCCATTTTCAACAGGAGTACCGGTAAGCGCCAACCTGAACTTTGTATTCATCGCCTTAATGACTTTGCTTGCTGCAGTTGAGGGATTCTTGATTGCCTGTGCTTCGTCACAAATAATCGATTGCCATTCAACCTGGCCGAACGCCAATTGATCTCTTACAAGAGTTTGATAAGTAGTAAGTGTAATTCCTGTTTTCTTTAATAATTCCGGATCCTTTACTCGAGAGCTCCCCCCATGCACATAAATCTGTGCGGCAAGGGGCTTGGCGAACTTCTCAATCTCTCCAATCCAGTTCTCAATTAATGTCTTAGGCACAACGACTAATGTTGGCGTTAATTTTCCAATTTGGTGAAGATAGGCGAGCAACGAAACAACTTGAATCGTTTTGCCTAGACCCATATCATCAGCGAGCAATGCTCCAAGATTACGGTAATGCAACGACTTCATCCAAACATACCCCTCCTGTTGAAAAGGCTTTAAGGTTGCTTCAAAAATTGCCGGAGGCATCTTATCCAGCACTCCCTGATCAAGCATATCCTGCTGCGCAGTGAGTATAGGCTGATTAAAATCTAATTGTCCTATGTTTTCGAATATTTCCAGAACATATGGCAGCTTCGTAATATCGATTCGAGACTCTCTACCTAACGTTTCCTGCAATCGGTCAGCAGCTTCTGAGAAGGCTTCTGTGTTGGCGGGGATTTTAATCCACTCACCTTCTTTATGGAAATACTCATCTTCTGATGCAAAAGTCTCCCCTACCAAAGATTGAAAATCTTCAGGAGAATAAGAATGCTGTACTTCTCCTTCACTGTCTACTATCGAAATGCCCGCCTCTAGTTCAAACCAACCACGCCCCTTATCCGAGGCATGAACGTACGGCTGCGCTTTGTAAACCCTTATGCCCAGTGCTTTGACTCGCTCTCCAAAAAGCGACAGATCAAGCCCTTTGATTTCCGGGAGATAAGCTTCTGGATTTTCTGCAAATCTCGGGATGTCTTGTCCCTTAATTGGATCTATATTTCGAACCTCTTTGGCTGTCTTCGTGAGCTCAGGCGAAACAAATATTTTTCCGTGCTTAGGATCGTTGGCATATGAAAAACTTCCAGCACTCATCTGTTTCAACAAATCAGCCGGCACTTCATCTTCGGAGAGATAGATTGGATTCAATTCAATCTGCTCGCCTGTATAAGTCACTTCAATATCAAAACCATCTGCAAATTTATAATCCTGCTTTTCTAGATAGGCATCTAGCGGAACATTCATCCGCTTAGCAGCGGATCGTACCTTTGCAACATACTGAAATATGCTGTCTTTGTCGAGTGCGGCTGGCGCATGGTTGATCAGTTGTTGAAGCTGGCACTGCTCTGGTTGCATAAGAAGCCAATTACGATCAGGGAGCCTTATCCACGGGCCAATTGTTTGCGCTGTTCTTTCGAGGTGCTTCCACCCCTCGTATTGCTTTTCTAATACAAAACGGAAATGTGACGAACCAACAGCTCCATCATGACTTAAAATCAGATCCAGATGCACAGGATCAGGTATTCCTAGCAACTCCCTGATCTCTTTAGGTGCATTTACAAATTGCTCATAAGGAAGTAAATACCCTTGTTCGACTTCAATTAACCATTCCTCGAACCACATGGTTTCAATTAACTCAAGCGTCTCAAGGCCAGGCTGTTGTCTCAATTCTGCAACCGACATATTAACAGGTAACGAAAGCTGTTCAACTTCCTGCCCTCGAAATAAACGGATAATGAGACCTTTCTCATGCTTTTCAAAAAGCCATTGTATAGGTATATATGAGGATTGCTTGTTTTTCCCTGATATGCGTTTAAACCAATTCATGCTGAAGTCACTCCAAATAATCAAAGTATCCATCCATGTATTCTTGCATGTGCCTTGTGAATTTGGCTGTCCAAGTATCAAAGTAGCCGTGATGCCCTAGTTTATGAATATAAAGCAGCTCACCATTCTTGCTTTTATCTGTTTCCTTAAGAAGATTCTCTTTAGCGGATAGTCCTTTATTCTTAAATTCCGATTGTTGCGTTCGACTGAGGATAAATCGTTCAAACCCTCTTTTATGGTAAAAATACGCAGCTCCAATATTACCAAACTCCACGACAACAAAATGGTCAAAATAAATAAACGCTACTTTAGGATCATTGTAGCCCTTCAATTGAACAACGTTAGTAATATAATGCAAATACCTCTTCCAGTACTCGAAACGACGATTCGTATCCCCTTCAAAGAACTTCTGCAATTCAATTTCAAGCAGCCATCTGTTCACCTCATTTAAGGAAGACTCAGAAAGAAACTCCCAGTCAGCCATCCTCTCCCTCGGGTCATGAAGTCGGATGACAGCTTGTTCAATTATTTTCGGGTGAAATTGACTGTGCTCTCTAGCCTCAAGATAGATTTTCATTAACTCCTGATAGGAATGTATGGGATAGCGATCAAGCAGTTGACAAAGAAAAGCTTCGCCGTCACGTCGAATAACGTCATCCTTATTCAAGCTCCCATATAGCATCTGATACATAATAAAATCCTCAATCGGTGACTCTGATTTAATTTTTAGCGTTTTTAATAATTGCTCCGTTTTCATTTTTCCGTTCATAAAAATCTGAACCATACCACGGGCCAAACCCGTTTTATCGACTAAAGCATGCGCAATTCCTTTCAATAATTCATCATTGTTTACGTTCAGATAACTAAATGATTCGACAGCAAATAATCTTCTGAGCAGATCTTGGACAAAAATATTCTGATAATCGTGCTGAAAGATTCCCCATACATAATTACCAATCGTTGAATTACAGCGAAGACTAACTAACAGGTTAATTTTCTTCTGCGTCTCATTGGTCTCCATATGATGCGGAAATTGATAAAGCAGCACCATAATATCCGTTTTTTTCAATTGCCTTGCCAGTGCCTCTATTTCATCTTCCGATGTCTGCCGAATTAACTCCAATAGTTTGGGCAATCTCATACCACTGATTTGGGATGCGGTAAGCAGATCTATATCCTCATAACGCTTTTGTACGTGCTTTCTCGCCTCGGACAGCTTTTTAGGAGTAAAGGTAAAGTTAAAAATATACGTGTTATTGTCCATCTTCCACCATTAGTCCTTGAAGCTTCTCCAGTAATTGCTCGTCCTTGAGGCGGAACTTAAATTCCACACGCCTTGATTTATCGAGATCCATTTTACCTTGGTTATCCAATATAGGAACACTAAACGACCTTCCGTTCGCCGTTACTACAGTTTTCAATTCTTCTTGAAAACTAAACTTTGGGAATGCGGGATCAAACACCTGTTGAACAACTGACAATGCTCTATCTTGCGAGAGCTTAAGATTATACAAGTAGCCTCCGTCACTGTCTGTATGACCCTCCACAATAATTTGGGCAATTTCATTACGAAATTGATCTGACAATAGAATATCAATATATTGCGGAATAAATTGTATGAGATAGTCGTTTCCGTTAGCAGAAACAACACTGCTCTTCTTATCGAAGAACACACCACCAGAGAAGCGTATGGCTCCCGTCTGCTGATCAATTTGCAAATCCAAATTGGAGTCTTTAAACGCCTCAACCAGCTCTTGAATGATTTTAGATTTGACGCCAATCACATCTTCAATTAATTTATTCTTTTGACTTATCGCGTCCTCTTTCTGCTTTATCGCTTCAGCCGTTTTCTCCATAGCTTCCTTCTGCTGCTCATAAGCGTTCTGAGTATCATACATCGTTACCATAATAACTAGCGCAAAAATAATTAGCAGAGCTGACATAAGATCCGTATAAGAAATCCATGAACTCTCCTTCTCTTCCTCGTGCACTGATATTGAATGACGATTTAAATGACGAAAACCTCGTGCCACTGCTTATCTTCCTTTCACTATATAGTAGACGTGGCACGTTTGGCCTGTTTGTTGAATTCCGTCACCGATAACTTTAATTCTTGAATAACCTCCGGCAATTCGACTAATCCTTCGCGCATAGAATCCACGCCCTTTGCCAGCAGATTTACGGATTTTGTGAGTTCTTCATCAAATTGCTCAAACGTTCGCATAATTCCGCGATGCATATCATCAGTAAACTGATTCATTGAGGTTCCTAGCTGTTTGTTCATTTTGGTCATAATATCGCTGTTCTCTTCCCACACACCGGTCATTACCTGAACACGTTCGTCCATAGACTCCACTTGTTCAGCGAGCTCCTCTTGAATATGTTCTACCAGTTTGTCGACTCGTGTACGCTCCTCCATCGTTTGCTCTAATAAGTTACCCACTCCCACTTGCAATTGGTTAAATAAAGAAGCATGATTATTAAATTGAACAACTAATTGTTCCAATTCAACTCCAGACTGCTTTGAAAGCGTCGCCTGCTCCGATAGAGCTTCAACCAGCAATTGCTGGCTTTCCGACATATCGGTCATCCGATTCAAATTTTGTTCTAGATGAGACTGTACCTCAGCTTGAAGCTTAGACTGGGAAACGATCGTTTCGACATTAAGTTGCAATCGCCCCATATGATCATCAAAGTGATTATGGAAAACATTCCGTTCTTGAATCATTCGATCAAGAAGTCCCGTCACAGCAATTTGAAGCTCGCTATTTTTGGACGTCGTTTCATTAAGCTGTGACACAGTTCCTTCAAGCACCTTTTGATAGTCTGTAATATTTTCTGTATAATGATGGATCTCCTCTGTAAGAACGGTTGTCTTTTCCACCATCTCAGATTGATTCTTAGCAGACTGTTGCATCGATTCAACCAATATGCTCATCTCTTCATGCACACGCTGCTGCCACTCCACAGTTGTTTGAAGCGCATCGCCCAAGCTCTTCATATGCTCGCCTGTTATTTCATTTAAGGAGCTCATTACTTCAGCCGTAAGCTGTTTGACACTGTCCATTTGATTAGCGCTCGCGTTTGTAATAAGTTCTCCCATCAACATCTGTGTTTGCTCTAATGGTGGAAGAATCGACTGACTTAGCGCATTGGTGAAACCTGTCATCATTTGCGGAATTAGTTGTTCGGACATAAAAACCTGGAAGTCCTGCATATGCTTTTCTTGATTTTGCAGCATCCGAAAGAGAACCGTGCTCTCTTCCTGAATCGGGAAAGCCTCGTCCATGTTTTGACGTATCGTTTGAAAACTTTCCTGCAGGGTTGGCAGGTATCTTTTTTTATCCAAATACTGCCATATCCCTGACAATGCAATTCCTGTCATAGAGGACATAAACTTAACTGTCATACCGCTAAGGAGCAGCCCTATGCCACTTTTCATCGCCGCAGTATCGCCATTTGGGTCTAGTCCTGAAACACCAGTTGCTATACCGAGAAATGTCCCAAATATGCCTATCGCCAAAAATAGTCCTGGGATTATTTCAGCTAATTTTCGGTTGCCGTATTTCTGAATAAAGTTCTCTTCATGGAAAAAATCATATACATCGGGAGTAATACTTACACCGGTTCGTTGATAATCCATAAACTTTTTATAAAATTTTCTCCAGCTTGGCTCCACATAGTTCGTTATGTATTCGGATTTTTGTTCTATTATCCAATCATTCATGAGATTAAAACGTTCTGTCAGATCAATGACATCCTTTAGTTGCTCTAATTGTTGCCCTACTTTCGCTGCGTCGATTTTGGCTTTATGATAGTTAGGGTATATTTTTCTAAACTGATATACTCCAAAGGTCAACATCAACGCAATATAGCCTGCAAAAAAATACCACTTCGTAAAAAACGATATAACAATCATTCCATACATTCCTCCATGTTGAAATTTCTTCCTCATATGACTTTCGACGCAGAATATTATAATTCCTTTTTCCTATTTTAGTAGATAAGAACAAAATCACCTAACTGTAGCTTAATGCGCTATCCGACAGTCACTCATCCGCATGCCCCGACGTTACAGCACATTCAATATTCGCTCCTCCTGTTTCTTCTGTCCAGTCGTCGATATATTTTTCCCCAGTTCCATAGCAGAAACGACACTAACGTGTAAAATATATAAGAACCGATTCCGTAATTCCTTCCTTGCATCCCTTTCATTTATACCAGGTATACCTTTATCCTTCGTCCAGTATCGAGTCGCTTTCATTATGAATTATTTTAAATATATTACAATTATTAGTAAATAATTTAAAATAGTGTTCTCGTAAACAACAAATAAGACGCTCAGGAGGCAGCTCCCAAGCGTCTTATTTGTTGTTACCTATATACAGTACGCCGATCTACATTCTTTTTCGATATGTTATTTCGCTTTTTCACATCAATGTCCTGTATTAACCCACATGTTTAGTCACTTCTACCATACTACATCTGAAACCGAATGACCTACCTACACTTGACATGAACGGCTTTTTTGCTGCTCTCAGCCGGCTGATCAAGCTCAGCTCTGCCTACCAGGGCACATCCGCCAAGCCCTCAAGCATTCCGTCGATTTCCACCAGCTCATCCGCAGTCAAAGGACCGGCATGCAGCGCAGCCGCATTCTCCTCGATCTGACTGACGCGGCTGGCTCCGATCAGCACCGACGTAACGCCCCCCTCGCGCAGCGCCCAGGCAAGCGCTAGCTGAGGCAGCGACTGGCCGCGTCTCGCCGCGATCGCTTCCAAGCCGCGCAGCTTGGCAATCCGTTCCGGCGTGACCGCGTGCGGCTTCAGCGTCAACACGCCCGACTTTTGCTCCGCTTCAAGCTTGTCGATATATTTGCCGGTCAACTGTCCACGGCCAAGCGGACAAAAGGCTACCGAGCCAACCCCTTGCTCGTCAAGCACATCCTGCAGCCCGTCCTCGATCCAGCGCTTCAGCATGGAATAATTCGGCTGATGCACAAGCAGAGGCGTTCCCAAGCTGCGCAAGATTTCCGCCGCCTGGCGCGTTTCCTCCGGTCCGTAATTCGACAAGCCGACATATAGCGCCTTGCCCTGCTTAACCGCCTGCGCCAGCGCGCTCATCGACTCCTCCAGCGGAGTGTCTGGATCTGGACGATGGTGGTAGAAAATATCGACATACTCCAGCCCCATCCGCTTCAGGCTGCGATCCAGGCTTGCCAGCAGGTTTTTGCGCGAGCCCCATTCGCCGTAAGGCCCCGGCCACATATAGTAGCCTGCCTTGGTCGAGATAAACAGCTCGTCGCGATAAGGCGCGAGATCCTTTTTGTACACTTGGCCAAACGTTTCTTCAGCCGATCCCGCTGGAGGCCCGTAATTGTTCGCCAGGTCAAAATGGGTAATGCCGAGGTCAAACGAGCGCAGCAGCATTTCGCGAGAGTTTTCCAGCGGCATATTGCCGCCAAAGTTCTGCCACAGGCCGAGCGAGACGGCAGGCAGCTTGACGCCGCTTTTTCCACAACGATTATATTGCATAGTGTCATAACGATTATCCTTAGCTTGGTATGGCACGAATGAATCATCCCTTCTTGACGATTTCGCCGCAGCTTCCTATTTATAGAGGAATTTCGACGTCCCTCAAGCGGCCTCTGTCCGATTATAAGCGAAACACAGAGATTCATTGAATGTCAGGATGATTCATTTACATGGCATAATGCAAGATGATTTCGACTGTCAGCAAGACTATGCTCTGCTTGTGCCCAAGTCGTCAGGCCCGTGCCCCTATGCCTGCCTTTTCCAGGCTGCCCCCTGCCGCAAACAAACGGCCGATGCGTTCCTCTACCCCCTTATCGGGAATAAGCGGAGGCGCCTGATGAGGCTTGAGCCGCGCGTCCAGAATCAGATTGTCGCACGACCAGTGCTTGTTCTCGTAGCCGCTGTTCACGCCGTAAATATCATGCGACGGATTGCTGCGCGTAAAGGCAGCCCACAGGAAGTTCGGCAACGAGGCGCTCATAAATGCGCTGTCGTCGCATACGACGAAAAGCGGACAAGATGGCAGCGGCCCCGCAGCGGCCAGAGCATCGCCCAGCTGCTGCATATCCAGCTGCGCTTGCTCATAGCTGCCGAACGCCGGTCCCTGCAGCGCCACCACGCCAGGCATGATCAGCTTGGCCGCTCCCCAGCCGGCAAGCTCGGATAGAACGGCCGGCGGCTCCTGGCACAGTTCGCGCTTTTTGCCGCCGTTGGCGGCAATAACGATTTTGCTGCCGCTGTTAAGTCCCGTACCGGAGTAATCAAGCGTATCGATCGTCGTATTCGTATAGAAATGAAGGTCGCGGCGCAAATTCACGCGTTCCAGAATGTAGCCAAAAAACTCCTCGACGCGATGGGTATCGAGCGGCTGATTTTCTTCAGCCGTAATAAACAGGTATTTGGCCAAGCTGAGCTGGCCCGTGCCCAGTATCCGGTTGGCAATCGTAAGCAGTTCGGCCGGCTGCTTCACCTCCTGATATGGCGTATAGCGCTCGCTGCCGATTGCAAGCAGAAGCGGATGCACGCCCGCTTCGTCAACCGCATGGACTTCCTTGACGCCCGGAATCTCCTGACGAATCGCATCGCCCGTCAATTCATGAATCAGCGCGCCAAACGCCGTGTCTTCTTGCGGCGGCCTGCCCACAACCGTAAACGGGAAAATGGCGCCCGGCCGCGCATACACCTTATGCACGCGCATATAGGGAAACGGATGCGTCAGACTGTAGTAGCCCAGGTGATCGCCGAACGGCCCCTCCGGCTTCGTCTCGCCTGGATAGATTTCACCCGTTATGACAAAATCGGCGTCGTGGCTGACGCAATAGCCCTGGTCATAGCCATAGTGAAAACGGCGTCCCGCCAGCAATCCGGCGAACGTAAGCTCGCTCATGCCCTCGGGAAGCGGCATTACGGCCGACAGCGTATGCGCGGGAGGTCCGCCGATAAAGCAGCTGACCTTGAGCGGCTGGCCGAGCTGGTTGGCCCGGTGCTGATGAATGCCGATTCCGCGGTGAATTTGATAATGCACGCCAATCTCTTTGTCCAGCTCATAATCATTGCCGCTAATCTGAATCCGATACATGCCGAGATTGGAATTCATGATGCCCGGATTGCCGGGGTCCTCCGAATATACTTGCGGAAGGGTGATGAACGCCCCTCCGTCGTCCGGCCAGCATTGAATGAGCGGCAGATCGGAAATCGAAATTTCCTGAAAGCCCGGCGGCGGTCCTTCCGCTTTTTTGGCAGGAAGCGCATTCCAGGCAGCCAGACCGGTCTGCACATGCTTAAACGGATTTTTGAGCGCTTGCATCGGGTTGTTGCGAAGCGCGATGACCTCCTGCACCGAATCCCACGTTTCACGAAAAATAAACTTGCTGCGCTCCACCGTGCCGAACAGGTTCGATACGGCGCGGAATGTGGAGCCTTTGACATTTTCGAACAGCAATGCAGGCCCGCCCGCCTCAAACACCTTCAAATGGATAGCCGCCATTTCCAAATAAGGGTCAACTTCCTCGCGAATACGGACCAAATGCCCATGCTGCTCCAAATCGGCGACACATTGTTCTAAATTCCGATAAATCATGCTCGTTCTCCCGTCTGAGGACGGCCGCTTCATACAGCCCGCTCCAAGTCATTCAACTATCGTTAATAGTAAAAGCTTGCTAGGCGGCTTGTCAAACAAACACGCATGAAACGACCGGTTTGTTCATGCACATTTTAAAGAAAAAACCCCGAGGAGACGGGCGCTTGTATGAAAGCGCGCGTCCTCGGGGCCGTGTCCTTGCATTATTGGACTTCCGATACCGAATCAAACCATTCATTGACTTCGGCTGTTATCTGATCGCCGCCGTTGCTTCTCCAGCTGGCTACGAACGTGTCGAAAGCGTCAACCGGCAGCTGGCCGTAAATGATTTTGTTAAACGTTTCAAGCTCGGACTGGCGCAGCAGGCTCCACTTCTCGATCATTGTCGGCGTTGCCGCCCCTGTAAAGAAGTTTTGCCTGCGAATATCGGCCTGCGACATCACGACCTTCGCCGAATACCAGTTTTCCGGCTTGCGGAACTCGGCCGTCTGCTTCTCGTAAGGCGTAGCCGGCTCCTTGCCGTCGGCAAGATCGACCAGCGTCTTCATATACAGATCAGGAATACGTGCCGGACCGGTAATAAACGGAAACTCGTTGTTGTAATCTTTAATTTTGTCCTTGTTGTTGGTCGGCTGGCCGTCTACGATATCCCAGTCATACCCTTGGGCAAAGCCGTGCTCATATTCGCCGCCTGCAGCCGGGTTCGCCAGGTTTTCCAGCAAGTAGTTGTAGTAAATAAACAGCGCTTCAGGGTGCTTTGCGTCCTTGTTGATCATAAAGCTGCTGTTCACGCCAGAGTTTTGCCATTTGGTACCGATCAGGCCGTCTGGTCCGGCAGGAATCGGATAGGCTTTGTATACGGAACCCGCAACGTTTTTCAGCAGATCGGGAGCAGGCCAATCCGGAACCCAGTTCGCCCCCGGCAAAATACCCGCCTTGCCGTTCGTCCAGATTTCCGCGGTTTTCCCTTCGTCCCACAGCGCTGCGTCGGGGTGAATGTAGCCTTTATCCATCCACTCCTTCAGTTTCGAGAGCGCCTGCTTGGCGCCGGGATGCACGGAACCGTAAATCAGGTTGCCCTCTTCATCCTTGTTCCACTGCTCCTCGATCGTTCCATAAGCGCCGAACAGCCAATCCAGCGAGCCCATCCAGGTGTTGGTGTTGTTCTTCAGGGAGATGGCAAGCGGGAAAACCTCGCTAGGCGCCAAGCCGTCCGGATTTTCATTTTTAAACTTGTCCATGACGTTCTCCAGGTCGGCGATCGTTTCAGGAGCTTTCAGATTAAGCTTCTCCATCCAGTCTTCGCGAAGCCATAACAGCGTATTGTCATTGTCGGTATACTCCAGCACCGGCATGTTCCAGCGCTTTCCGTTTTTCGTGAACGGATACCACAAATCCGGGTGCTTCTCCGCATGCTCTTTAAGAATAGGACTCGCATATTTCTCGAACAATTCGTCAATCGGCATAAACTGCTCGGAATCGATCAGCTGGTTGGTGAGGATCGAGTCCGTCGGCACCATGACGAAATCCGGCAGCTTCTCGCCGGACGAGAGAGCAAGCTGGAGCTTTTGCTTGTATTGATCGCTGCCGGCAGGATACCACGTATCCTTGTGCTTCATGCCGAATTGCTCAAGCATCCAGCGGTCGTGCACATTATCTTCCTTTGTGTCGCCGTTCGTATATTTTTTAGGCATAATGATGGTGCTGATTTCGATAGGCGGATCGTATTTGCCGGCCTTGAACGCCGCGTCGGCGGCGGCTGACGCATCCTCGCTTAACCCGTTGTCCGCAGAGCCTCCGTTTGTCCCGTTGTTGCCGCTGCAGGCGCTTGCGATAAACGCCAGCGCAATAAGGAGCACCCACGTTTTTCTGAATTTCCCCATGTCTGATTCCCCTTTGTCTCAAGATGACCACATTGCTACTTTACCAACTGCCCGGGGTTGACATCTATAGGATTTTGTTAGTTTCGATAGGACTCTGTCAGGTTGTTAGCCCTTGCTCACGGTACTCCTGCGGGGTGACGCCAAACTGCTTTTTGAACACCTTGATAAAATAAGCCGGGTCCAAGTAACCGATCTCCGCGCTTATTTCATAAACTTTTTTATCGGTATGCCGCAGCATAAAGCTGGCCCGGTCCATTCGCAGCCTGGCAATATAATCGCTGATGCCCTCGCCGGTTTCCAGCTTGTAGATTTTGGAAAGATGGGTCGTGTGCAGGTTGACATGATCGGCGAGCGTCCGCAGCGAAACGTCCTCATGCAGGTTTTTTTCGGCGTACTCCTGAATTTTTTTGACATACTGAGAGCGTACGTCGTTCATATCGGTTTCCGTGCCCGCCTTCAGCTTGCCCAGCGCAAGCAGCGACCAGCTCCTAAGCTTGGCAATCGTTGCAAACGCTTCTCCGCTCTGCAGCAGCTCCATGTCGCCGCCAAGCAATTCCCCAAGCGCACGGCCGCTCCGATGGGCAAAATGGGCAAATGCCGAAGCGATCAAAAAACCGGCTTCCATGCAGTGCTCCCATGAATCCGACCAGTTGGCCTCCAATTCGGCGAACACGCTGTTCAGCTTGTCTTCGGCCGATTCGAACCGTCCCGCCTCGAGCAGCTGGATCAGTCCGGGCGGAGAATGAATCGCGTCAAGCGTCCCTGGGCTTCTGTACGGCTCTCGCTCGCCCAGCCGCATGACGAATTCCCGCTCCTCGCCGACAAACCGTCTAAAGGAGGCCGCTGCCTGACGGTATACGTCTGCCAGCTGCGACGGGAAGCGGAAGCGCTCCGTCATAACGACGGACAAGGAGCCCTTCAAAAATTGCTTGACCTTCGTCTGAAGCTGCACCGCAAGCTTTTCAACCTGCTTGTCTTTGCCCGGAATGGAGGCGTCGGCCTTAGGCTGCAGCAGAAAGGCCAAATAGCCGTGCTCCTCCTTAACGCTCCATACCTGCGCATAATCGACAAATATTTCCTCGGCAATATTCATAACCGCATATTCCATCAAATGCTGCCCGTTATGACGGTATTGGCCAAACTCCTCCTCCATGCGCACAAGCAGGAGCTGACCTTCGCCGGACCGGAACGGCAGCGAATAGGTGTCCAGCTTGCGCTCCCACTCCTCCTCGCTCAGCCGCTCGCCGTGCAAGGCGTCCAAAAGCAGCCTGCCGCGCAGCAGCGGCAAATTTTCCCGCAGCGTGAACTGCGTGCGCTCGAAGGAGCTGATGCTCGCCCATTCCGCTTTGAGCTGATCCACAGCTAAGCCTACCGCAGCAAGCAGCTCCTCGTCTGTAGGCGGCTTGAGCAAATATTGCAGCGCCTGGTGACGGATCGCTTCCTTGGCGTATTCAAAATCCGAATGGCCCGACAAGATAATGCATTTCATGCGTTTGTCCCGCTCCCGGATCGCTTCAATCAGCTCGATTCCGGTCATCTCCGGCATCAGAATATCCGAGATGACAATGTCAATCGGATGCAGCTCGATCAGTTCCAGCGCCTCCCTTGCGGAATACGCCTTATGGACCTGCTCGATGCCCAGCTTGTGCCAAGGCTTGTTCATGGATAAATTGTCGGCCCAGTGGGCCTCATCGTCAACAATCAATAGTTGCATAGCATGCTGCTCCCTTTTTCACGTCAAATGATATCGCTGTAATTCGTCCCGCATTCAGTCTTCAGCAAGCGACGGCACCATTCCCGGCGGCCTCTGCGCGCCTCCGGTCTTGTCCGAGGCTGCAGGAATTTGCCAAAGCACCTCTGTACGGAAGCCGCCGGAAGCCGATTTCGTGAAATGCAAGCGGGACTGGTGTCCGAATTGGGTCAGAAGCCGCTGATTGGTATTCCAAAGTCCGCAGCCCATCTCCTCTTGCAGCGGCTCAAACATTTTGTGATTCAATTGCTCGCGCGCTTCGTCCGACAAGCCGGGTCCGTCGTCGTCGATAAAAATGTGGCAGAAGCCGCCGGACATTTCGCCGTGAATGTGGATTTCGCCGGACGAATAGGACTTGGATACCCCGTGGAGGACCGCATTTTCGACAATCGGCTGCAGCATGAGACGCGGGACTTGCTGCGCCAGCATCTCCTTGGGCACATCGATCGTATATTCAATGCGGGGATTGCGCAGCTTCTGAATGTCCAAATAATTGACAATCAGCTTAAGCTCCTCCTCCAGCGACGCTTCCCGGCGCTCCATTCGCGTAGCGTAGCGGTAGTAGGCGCTCAAATTAAAGGCCATTTTGACGACTGCCTCCTCGTCCTTCATCTGGGCCATATTGATAATATAGCCGAGGCAATTGTACAGAAAATGCGGATTAATCTGCGCTTGGAGCTGCTTGAGCGTCGCTTCCCTGGCACGCAGCTTCTCCCCCAGCACCTTCTCGACCAGCTCCTGAATTTGCTTGGACATTTCATTAAAGCGATAAAAAAGAAACGAAAACTCATGGCTGGCCTTCGCGCTGATCTGAACGGAGAAATCTCCTCTCTGCACGCTTTGCAGCCCGCGAATCAGTCGTAGAATCGGACGCTGCACGTTGCGGTACAGCAGAACGGATACCGATAGGCCGACCGCAAACAGCAGCGCCATGCCCAGGTAGAACAGATTGCGGCTCGCAGATATCGGACCGAGCACCTCCTCAAGCGGCACAATATCGATCAAATGCCAGTTCAGCTGAGGCGTATTCACCGCGCTAAGCAGGTAGCGCTTGCCGTTCAAGCTGACAGTCTGCTGTACGGTGTCGCCGAGCTCCTGCTTGTCCAAATACGCCGCAAGCTCTCCGATAATCGAGGCGTCAGAGGACCGGTTGGCAATCGGGGCATAACCCTTGTGATAAAAAATAGGATCGCCGTGCCCCCCCGACTTGTACGTATCCAGCATGTTCTGAACGTTCGCCTGGCCAAAGCTGGCCTGCACGACAAGGCTGCTTCCTTTCAGCGAATTTTGATAACCGTAGGCGCTCGTAATAAACAAATGGAAAGCAGCCCCGGTCTCTCCGCCTTCCTCGTACGTCCACTGTCCGGTCATATTGCTCTCCAAATAGTCTTCATCGTACGTCACCGATTTGGCGTTGTTCGAAATCGCCTGCTTGTTCTGCTGCGAATAGACGACAAAATTAACCGGCCAAATATTCATGACCCCGGATTGCAATTGCATTTTCTCCTGAATGACGTAGCGGGTCTGCATGCGGTCGTAAGCGCTGTCCCAAATATTCAAGCCGTTGAACTTCTGAACGTTCGGATCGCTGGAGAAGGTGATGACAAAATCGCTGGTTTGCTTAATTCGCGAGTCGATTTGACTGGCCAGAAAGGACAGCTGCTTGCTGCTCGAATCGCGAAGCTCCCGGCTTATGACTTCGTTCGATACCCCGTTCGAATAGGTAAACAACAGAATAATCGGGATAAACAATACAAGAATAAGGCCGTTCATTTTTGCAAAAAGACTTAACCTCCAGCTCTGCTTTCTCTGTCCTGACGCTAATTTTGCACTTTCCATCGCTGCGGCTCCCCTTTCGCTTTTGCCTAACAAAACGCTATCGATCCTAACATTGTCTTATAGTTTGGCGCAAAGGCGCTACGTTACTATATATATCAGGGAATCGACCAATACACAAATAAGTTTTCTGCGAAGGGGGAGAACGATGGACGCCATGCCATCCAAGCAAGCACAACCAGAGAAGGCACGCCAAAGGGCCAACAAACGGCGCCAGAACGCCGCTTGGACGCTGCACCTCATGGTGCTGCCCGCCGTTTTGTTCGTATTCATATTTTCTTATCTCCCGATGTCCGGTCTGGTCATGGCCTTTCAGGACTATAAAGCGAATCTGGGGTTTCTTGGCTCCCACTGGGTCGGGCTCAAGCATTTCCGCTATATGCTGGAAAATGATTATTTTCTGCAAATTACATGGAACACTCTATTTTTTGCCGTATCCAAAATCATTATGAATCTGATCGTGCCGTTCGTATTCGCGCTATTGCTGAACGAGGTACGCAATATGGGACTCAAGCGCTCGATTCAAACGCTCGTCTATTTGCCGCACTTTCTCTCCTGGGTCACGCTCGCCGGCATCTTGATGGACCTTCTTGCGCAAACCGGCATCGTCAACCAGTTTCTGACGAGCGTGTTCGGCATCAAGCCGATCTTCTTCCTCGGCGAGGGCAGCTGGTTCCGGGCAACGATTATCGGCAGCGACGTATGGAAAGAGTTCGGCTTTAATACAATCGTCATTCTGGCCGCGCTTTCCGGCATTAATCCTGCGCTGTACGAGGCGGCCGAGGTCGATGGAGCAAGCCGCTTGAAGCAAACGAGGCACATTACGATTCCGGCCCTCATTCCGATTATGATCGTCATCGCAACGCTTGCGCTCGGCAACGTGCTGAACGCCAATTTCGACCAGGTGTTTAATCTGTATAGCCCGCTTGTCTACCAGCAAGGCGACATTATCGACACCTTCGTTTATCGGCAAGGGCTGCTGAGCGGACAATTCAGCTTCGCGACGGCAATCGGCTTCTTCAAATCGCTGATCAGCCTGGTGCTGATCATTATATCCTACCGGCTTGCCTATAAATTCGCGGGCTACCGAATTTTTTAGAAAGGAGCCTTTCCTATGTATCATAAAACGCTGCCCTATCGCATCTTTAATGTGTTCAACAATGTGCTGCTGTCTGTAATCGCCATCTTGTGCCTGCTGCCGCTTTATCATTTGCTGATGGTGTCGCTTAGCTCCGCCGCACCGGCAAATGCGGGTCTGGTCACCTTTTGGCCCATCGACTTTACGCTTGAGGCGTATAACGAAACGTTCGGCAACAGCAGCTTTCTGCAATCGCTATGGATTTCCGTCGAAAGAACGGTGCTTGGCACAGCCCTTGCAATGGCCGTGACATCGCTTGCCGCCTACGCCTTATCGAAGGAAACGAGCTCTTTTCGGATGAGAAGCGTGTACATGTGGTATTTCGTCATTACGATGCTGTTCAACGGCGGACTTATTCCAAGCTATATTCTCATTCTCAAGCTCGGCTTGCTCGACTCGCTGCTGGCGCTTATTCTGCCGCTGACCGTCTCGGTGTACAATCTGATTCTGCTGCTCAATTTCTTCCGCACCGTGCCAAAGGAGCTGGAGGAAGCGGCCTTTATGGACGGGGCGGGCCATTTGCGCAGCTTTATCGCCATCTATTTGCCGGTTTCGCTGCCGGCGCTCGCGACCATCTCCCTATTCACCATGGTCATGCACTGGAATGCTTATTTCGATGGACTCATCTATATCAAGGAGGCGAGCAAGCTTCCGCTCGCGAGCCTGCTGCAGACGATTATCGTCCAGGCGGATATGACCCACTTCGACCCGACCGTCGTCAAAAGCTTGTCGCAGCGCACCTTGCGCGCCTCGCAGGTTATGATCGGAGCGCTGCCGATTCTGATCGTCTATCCATTCCTGCAGCGTTTCTTTGTCAAGGGCATCGTCATAGGAGCCGTGAAGGAATAGCCGGAGGGCAAGATCGGGCGGCGCTTGCGGGCGCCGTTCGGGTTACTTTTTTACCGCAGCGCTGTTTTCCGCAGCCGTCATGCCTAACGGGGCATATGGCGATAAGCTGGAGCGCGACGCATGCGATTAACGAATGAAGGGTTGCGAACAACATGTCCCATACACAAACAGCCGTAGAAAAAACGAAAGAACAGCAGCAATTGCTAAACCTGCTTGCAGAAATGACGATCGAGGAAAAAGTGGACCAGCTTATGCAGCTTGCCGTCCCCTTCTATGAAGGAGCGGAAGACGAAGGGCAAATTACCGGACCGATGGACTCGCTCGGCATTACGCAGCGTACAGTCCATAACAGCGGCTCCGTGCTCGGAATGGCGGGCGCCGCCGAGACGATAAACGTGCAGCGCAAGCATCTCGAAAACAACCGGCTAGGCATTCCTTTACTTATGATGGCGGACATCGTCCACGGCTTTAAAACGATATTCCCTGTGCCGCTGGCGATCGGCTGCTCGTGGGATTTGGAGCGCGCAGAGCAGAGCGCCGCGATTGCCGCGCGCGAAGCGTCGGTATCGGGCGTTCATGTGACGTATGCGCCAATGGTTGATCTGGTGCGCGATCCGCGCTGGGGCCGCGTCATGGAGTCGACCGGCGAGGATCCGTTTTTGAACTCGCTGTTCGCGCGAGCCTTTGTAAATGGCTTTCAAGGCAGCGATTTGGCGGGCGACTATGATCGCGTAGCGGCCTGCGTCAAGCATTTTGCCGCTTATGGGGCGGCCGAAGCGGGACGCGACTACAACACGGTCGATCTGTCGGAACGGCAATTAAGGGAATTTTATTTACCGGCATACAAGGCGGCGCTGGACGCAGGCTGCGAAATGGTCATGACCTCCTTTAATACGGTGGACGGCGTGCCAGCTACAGGCAATGAAAAGCTGATGCGCAAGCTCCTGCGCGAGGAATGGGGCTTCGAGGGCATTGTCATTTCCGACTGGGGAGCCGTGAAGGAATTGATTGCGCACGGCATTGCGGCCGATGAAGAGGAAGCGGCGCTCAAGGCGATGCGCGCGGGCGTAGACATCGAGATGATGACCGCCTGCTACGCCAAGCATCTGGCAGCGCTGATCTCGACCGGCCGGCTGTCCGAATCGCTGCTGGACGATGCCGTCATGCGCATCCTGACCTTGAAGCAGAAGCTGGGCTTGTTTGAGAATCCTTACCGGGCAGCCGATCCGCAGCGCGAAAGCGAAATCGTCTTTTGCGACGAGCATCGGGCCGCAGCCAAAGAACTCGCCATCAAATCCTGTGTGCTGCTCAAAAATAACGGCGTACTGCCGATGCACAACAAGCAGAAGATTGCCGTCATCGGTCCATTCGCCCGCAACAGCGACCTGCTCGGGCCGTGGTCCTGGACCGGCTCGCGCGATGCTGTCGAACAGCTGGCCGACAGCATCGGCTGCAAGCTCGCCGATGCAGCCAGCCTGCTTGTCGCCGAAGGCTGCGGAATAGAGTCCGCCGCTACGGAAGAGCAATGGCAGGCGGCGGAAGCGGCGGCGGCGGCGGCAGATGTCATCGTGCTTGCTCTCGGCGAGCATTCCGATATGAGCGGAGAAGCCGGCTGCCGCGCCAACATCCAGCTTCCTGCCGCGCAGCTGGAGCTGGTCCGCAGGCTGAAGGAGCTGAACAAGCCGCTTGCCGTCGTCCTGTTCAACGGCCGGCCGCTTGATCTGCACGGCATCTATGACGAGGCGGACGCTATCCTTGAAGCATGGTTTCCAGGCTCGGAAGGCGGACCGGCGATCGCCGACCTGCTGTTCGGCGATGCCAGCCCGTCGGGCCGGCTGACGATGTCCTTCCCTTACAGCGTCGGACAAATACCGGTCTATTACAATGCCTATAACACCGGGCGGCCGCAGGGCGCTCCGGACGCGCAAGTGCGGTACGTCTCCCAGTATCTGGACATCCCTAATGAGCCGCTGCTGCCGTTCGGCTTCGGATTAAGCTATACCTCCTTCATCTACGGCGAGCCTGAGCTTTCCTCTCAAGTGTTAAGAGAAAATGGCTCGATCCGGCTCACCGTGACCGTTTCCAATACCGGGACGGTGGCAGGCGAGGAAACCGTCCAGCTCTATGTTCGCGATTTGTCCGGGGAGGTCGTCCGGCCGGTCAAAGAGCTAAAGGATTTTCGCAAGCTGCTGCTGCAGCCGGGCGAAAGCCGCGAGGTGTCGTTTACGCTCACCGAGCCGCAGCTTCGCTACTACCACGCCGATCTGCGTCATGCCAGCGATGCCGGCGAGTTCATCGCCTACATCGGTCCTAACAGCGCAGTCAATCAGGCACTCCCTTTCCGTTTAACAAGCGTAAACGGCTGACGCCGACCACTGGCGCAAAGCTAACGTTTCTCGTTGATATATAAGCTATTTATACAGGCGACATTTGTATGTGCTTATAATTTGAAATCAAAAACCGGCCTTCATTTACCTGCTCCAGGTGTGCGAAGGCCGGTTTTTCTTTTCCAGGAACTGCTGTCGCTGCTGCGTTTAACATACTACCCCACATTTATGTACCTGGCGTGTAGCTTTGAAGCACAATAAAAAGATGACTGCCGTAATGGCAGTCATCGGGTTTATCGCTTGTTGGAGCTTAGAAGCTGGCTGCAATTTCCTTCGCTTTAACGATTGCTGCCGCTTTGATCGCTTGACCTTGGTCTTGCGATACAGCCATGCCTTCAACAAATAGCGGCTCAAACGAAGGAATTCCGTAGAACAGCGAGATTTTTTTCAGGTAGCTAAAGCCGCTTTCCATCGCAGCCGCTGGGCCTTCGGAATATACGCCGCCGCTAGCTTGAATGTGCAGACCTTTTTTGTCAGTCAGCAGGCCTACAGGACCCTCTGCTGTATATTTAAATGTTTTGCCCGCTACGGACACCGCATCGATGTATGCTTTCAGTACCGGCGGGAAAGAAAAGTTCCACATTGGAGAAACAAATACATATTTATCAGCTGCAACAAACTGATCTACGAGCTCGCCCAAGCGAGCAACTTTGGCTTGCTCGGCAGCAGTAAGCTGGTCAAACGCGCTCCCGGATTGAAGCTTGCCCCAGCCGCTGAATACTTCAGCGTCGATTGCAGGAATATCCAGATTGAACAGATCCAGACGCACAACTTCATCAGAAGGATTCGCCTCGCGGTAAGCATTGATGAATTCCTCGCCAACAGCAAGACTAAAAGACGTAGAGTGATCGTGTGGGTGTGCAGTGATGTACAAAACAGTTGACATTAGTATGACTTCCCTTCATGTTTAAATGGTACCTTTACATTATAACTTTTTTAAAGTAAATTTCAATTGGTTATTTAATAATTTTATTGAATTGACCGAACGGGCAAAAAAACAGCTCATTGCTTCATGAAAGCTTGTCTTCTTCATCGCAAGTGTTCATGCAAAGCAATACCACACGTAAATCGCCCCCTTCACCGTTATGATGAAAGGGGCTGTTACCATTCCACTCAACCTTGCAAGGGTAATATGAATAATGGGGGAGCGGCAATTTTAGCGCACATCCGCAACAGAACGCTCTTTGCGAGCATAGAAGTCAGGACGGCGATCATAAAATGGCGCAACCGCCCCTGCATGACGATTATCCTGGAGCTTGGCAAAGTCCAGCTCCCCGATAACGAGCGAATCGTCATTTAGCTGACCGACGGCGATAATGCCCTCCTCCGTAAACGGCAGATCGCAAGGCGAGAACAGCCCCGCCTGGCAATAACCTTGATCAACCTGCGGCCGTTCCTCGCTGAGCGAGCCGACAATGCCGCTAAGCGCTACGAACAGCTGGTTCTCAATGGCGCGCGACTGCGCGCACAGGCGTACTCGGGAATAACCAAAGGCGGTATCGGTATAGGACGGACATAGAAGCAGCTCCGCCCCCTGCTCCGCAGCCATTCTGGCCAGCTCTGGAAATTCAATGTCGTAGCAGGTAAGCATTGCCCATTTGCCCCATTTGGTATCTATAACCTGCAATTCGTCGCCCGCCGTCAGAGACCAGCGGTTCCGCTCCTCAGGCGTTAAATGGATTTTGTCTTGCATTTCGATAGTCCCGTCCGGGAAAAACAGAAACGCGCGATTAACGAATCCGCTGCCTTTCCGGCAGATATGAGTGCCGCCCAGAATAATGATCCCAAACTCCCGGCTGCATTGACGAAAGAACACGCGATACGTCTCCGTATACGCATCTAATCGGCGGCAGGCCTCGTCATGGGTCAATATCGGCTCCAGACTCAAGAGATGGGCCGTCATGTATTCGGGGAATACGACAAGCTCCGCGCCCGCGCGCGCGGCATCGCTGATTTTTAGCCGCAGCCGCTCCCAAAAAGCCTGTTCGGAATCAAGCGAGGCAAGATCGTATTGAGATACAGCAACAGTCAACGTAGTCATCGGCTTCTTCCTTTTCATTGTCATTTCGGTTTAACGGACGATTAGCTTGCTCGTCTGCGTTTGCAACCGTTTATTCGCGCGGCCTTTTTTGTACCGTGTACAGATCGGTGCGGCGGTCGCGGAATGTCAGTACATCGGTCGATTTGCGGTGACGCTGCAAAATTTCCATGTCGACCTCGGCCATGATGACCGTTTCCGTATTTTCGCTGCATTCTCCGGCAATGCCGTCACGCGGAAACGCAAAGTCGGCCGGAGTATAAATGCCGGATTGCGCATACTGAACATCGACGTTGTCTACGTGGGTCAGGTTGCCGACCGTGCCCGAGGTAACGGTAAACACTTGGTTTTCGATCGCCCTTGCTTGCGCGCAATACTTGTAACGGAGAAAGCTTTGCCTGTCCTCGGCGCAGAATGGCACAAAAATGATTTGCGCCCCCTCCTCCGCAACCACCCGCGAAATTTCCGGGTACTCGATATCGCTGCTTAACTGAATCGAGATTTTGCCGCAGTCCGTATCGAATACCTCCAGCCGCGAACCGCCGTTAATGCCCCACCATCTGCGCTCATTTGGCGTAATGTGCAGCTTGTATTGCTGGGCAATCGTGCCGTCGCGCCGGAACAGATGCCCTACATTATAAATCCGGTTATTCTGCTCGACGAAATGGGAACCGCCGATAATATTCACATTGTATTTCACCGCCAGCTCCGTGAACAGCTCGATATATTGCATCGTGAACGTGCTCAGCTTGCGCACCGCAAGGCTTGGCGAACGCTCCTCCAAATAGGAGAGCAGCTGCATCGTTAAATTTTCGGGAAAGACGGCAAAATCCGACTTATAATCCGCCGATACATCGACATAATGCTCGCACTGCGTCGCAAATTCCTCAAAGGAGTCGATTTTTTTCATCATATATTGAATGACGCATATACGCACCGGGAACGACAGCTTGTAATGCGTTTTGCTGCTGCTCGGCTTGTAATCGATATTGTTCCATTCCAGCAGCGCCGCAAAATTTTTGGAATCCTCGTCGTCGGATAAATAGTTCGTAATAATCCGTTTAAGCGTAAATCCGTTCATCATCTGGAAGGTAAGCACCGGGTCGTAAATATTTTGCTGCAGCACCTCCTCGGCGTACTCTCTTGGCGACATGCGGTCGCTATGCTTGTGATAGCCGGGAATGCGCCCGCCGACGATAATGCTCCGCAAATTCAGCTTCTCGGCCAGTCGCTTGCGCGCCTCGTACAGCCTGCGGCCGATTTTCATCCGCCGATAGTCGGGATGCACCATAACCTCCATGCCGTACAGATTAGCGCCGCGCGGATTGTGATTGCGAATGTAGCCTTTATCTGTAATCTCCGAGTACGTATGCTGCTCCAAATAATCGTCGAAGTTTACGATCAGGCTGGAGCAGGAGCCGATAATGTCGCCGTCCAGCTCCACACAAATCTGTCCCTCCGGAAACAGCCGCAAATGGCTTTCCATTTGCTCAACCTTCCATGGGTGCATATTGGGGAAACAAATGTCCTGAAGCTCAATAATTTTGGGAATATCCGCTGTCTCAATCGTTCGGATAATCATTTTTTTCTCGAATTGCGAAATCTGGTCCGCTGTCATATATTTTCCCTCTTTTTACGTATATATTTCCTTTTAGTATAAGGACGGATGTTCATTTGCGTATTAAGCGATCATTATCTGATTGTAAATTTTGGCGCCGTTCGACATAATCAATTGCATTATTTCGTTGCAAGGAAGGAAAAATGAGCAGACGCTCGAATCTTATAACGTTCGCTAACGTAGAAGGCTGCCTGAAGGCGGAAGGAGTAACGATTTAGTTATGCATGAAAAAAAAGTAACCTGGCTTGAGCTTTTTTATGATCTCCTGTTTGTTGCGGCCGTATCCAAAGCGACGCATGTGCTGCTTCATGTGGAGCATCATCTGATTTCGGCGGAGCATCTGCTGAAATACGTATTGATTTTTATTCCGATCTGGTGGGCATGGGTCGGGCAAAGCGTGTACAATAACCGGTTCGGCAGAGACAGTCACGGACAGCGGGCGTTTATGGCCATCGAGCTGTTTTTTGTACTCATTATGACCGCGAGTCTCGATGTTGATTTTGACGCCAATTACGTGCCGTTTTTTGTGGGTTATATCGGACTGCGATTATTGACAATCATCCAGTACCAGCTGTCCAAACGTTCGGAAACCGGACATAAGCGGCATACGGCTCACTTTTTCGGAACCTACCTCTGGTTAGGCATCGCCGTGTCCGCCTGCTCGTTGTTTTTTGATTCATGGACAAGGTACATTCTGCTGTACGCGGGCATCTTGCTCGATATTTCGATCCCGTTAATCGGACGCCACACCCTGCGGAAAACGCCGATTCATACGGCGCATCTGCTGGAGCGCTTCGCGCTGTTCACGCTCATTCTGCTCGGGGAATCGGTCATCAGCATGCTGGCTGTGCTGCAATCCAACCATTTCACCGCCTCCTCTGTCGTCTTTGCGGTTCTCGCCTTTGTGCTCGTTATTGCCATCTGGTGGCAATACTTCGAAAACGTGGAGCGGCATTTGGATAAATCCAGACAGACGGCGGGTCAGACGATTATTTACGGCCACTTGTTTATCTTTTTCTCGCTGAGCATGATTGCCGCTTCCATTCAGCTGCTGATGCAGAACGAGCTGGACTATCCGTATATGGTTGTGTTCACCTTTGGCTCGGCGCTGCTGTATTGCCTTTCGGTCATGTTTGTATTCCACAAATACAAGTTCGACCATCTGAAAACGCCGAACAAGACGCTGGCTTTGATGATCGGCCTGCTTGTTTTACTGTTAACCGCAAATTTGCTGATTGAAACCTCCCCTCATATTATTTTAGGAGAGCTGACGTTGTTCTTTGTATGGTTCGCCAGAAAAACCGTTTAGTCCATACCGCCAAACGGCCAAGGTGAAACGGCTGCGCAGGGCGTTGTATCCCGAGAAATATAGAGAAAGGGCAGCGAGACGTTATACTTCCTATATTTCAAGCGTAAACGGCATCGCCGTCCGTTGGCTGCAAAGCTAACGTTTCGTGTTGAATTTGCAAAAAGGACCTCGACACCCGCATGCTGCTGCGGGATACCGAGGTCCTTCTCTGTCTAGCTTTTGTCTGCGCCGGGTGCCCGGCTCATATCCATGTAAAGCACATTCCAGCGATGACCGTCCAGATCTGCAAATGCGCAGCCATACAGCCAGCCTTGGCTTTCACCCGGAGGGGCAAACAAATGTCCGCCCGCCTGCACCGCTCTTTGCGCCATTTCGTCCACTTCTTCCCTGCTCTCTGCGTCGATCGACAACAGCACTTCCGTCCCGCGTTTCGTATCTGCCAGCTCATGCTGCGTAAAGCTCTGAAAGACAGACTCCGGGAAAAGCATGACCATGGCATTGCTCTCCCCGATGATTAACCCTGCGGCATCATCGCTGTTCTCGTGCATGGGATGAAAAGAAAAGCCCAGCTCCCTGAAAAACTGTCTTGACTTGGGAATATCCTTTACCGGCAGATTTAGCCATAATTGCTTCATCTTCACTCAGCTCCAATCATCCAGAATGGGCACAAGCTGTGCCCGGCTATATCATAGCATATCCGATAACGGTCCATTTCTCTTCATTTGCGCATTCGGTAATGCCCGTATACCTCCACCTCTACATGTTGGAAATAATTCGATCGATAATCCCGTATTCCAACGCCTCCTCCGCCGACATAAAGTAATCGCGCTCCATGTCCCGCTGCACCTTGTCCGCAGGCTGTCCCGTGCGCTGTGCCGTTAGGTTGACCGAGCGCGCTCTCGTATCCAGAATGCGTTTGGCGGTGATTGCAATATCGCTTGCCTGTCCCTGCGCCCCGCCATGCGGCTGATGAATCATGATTTCGCTGTTGGGCAAAGCGCAGCGATTGCCTTCGGCCCCGCCGAGCAGAAGCAAGGCGCCGAACGATGCGGCGAACCCGGTGCATATCGTATGCACGGGCGGTTTAATGAGCTGCATCGTGTCATAAATACCGAAGCCCGCCGTCGTAGAGCCTCCCGGACTGTTAATGTACATATAGATTTCCTTCTCCGCATCCTCCGCAGCCAGCAGCAGAAGCTGGGCAATGACGCTGTTGGCAAGCTGATCGTCAATCGCAGCTCCGACAAACACGATTCGATCCTTCAGCAATCTGGAATAAATATCGTAGGACCGCTCGCCGCGCGACGTTTGCTCTACAATATAAGGGATAAAGTGGCTCATGTTATTCTACCTCCAGGGGGTTAGTGGTGTGACAGAAGGAAAACGAGTCGGGGTCGCAAAAGGATACGGGCATGGAAAATTTTTTTATCGGGCGCAGCGCGTAACGTTTGCGGCTCCTTATTCGTTTACAATAGAACAAAGACTGGCCAGCGTGCTGTAAAGGAGGAGATTTCATGAGCATATCGGTTAAAGAGATGAATCATAGCCATACAGAGGAGGAAGCGGTCTTGCAGCAGCTGCAGCGGACGCTGTTGCGTTACTGCCGTTCGTTGCCGGGGATGCGGCAGGAAGCGGAGGATCTGGCTCAAGATGCATGGCTCAAGGCACTGGCCGCGTCGAATGGCGCAGTTCATGCCAATCCGGAGGCGCTGCTGCTGCGCGTAGCCAAAAACAGCTGGGTCGATCAAGTCCGGCGCCAAGCCGTGTATGCCGGCCTCATCAAACGTCATTCGCCGGCATCTTGCCATCCGGGGGCCCCCTTCTCCACCATGGTCGAGGATGCCCTGCATGTGCTGCTTATACGACTGACCCCGCAGCAGCTCGCCGTCTTCCTGCTGCGCGATGTATGCGGATACAACGTAGCGGATGCCGCCCTGCAGCTTCACTTGACCGAGGGAGCTGTAAAAGCCGCCCATCACCGGGCGCGCCGGGCACTGCCAAACGTTCAGCGCGATTTGGCGCTGGGCGGACTTGCCGAGCCGCAGCAGGAAGGCTTCAAAGCGCTGCTGCGGGCGCTTGCTTCCTGCTATGAGCGCGGCGACATCGACGGCATGCTGCAGGTTGTCTTGCGCGCGGAGCATATCGCCGATTCGGATGCGGTCTCCTATCTGCGCACTACGGGCAGCAGCAGCCAAAACAGCCGCCAGCCGGAGGCCCGACTGGCGGCTTAAACGGCCAGGCTTGCATCCCGCATGTGGGAAGCGTCAGCCTGGCTGATCGTGGACTGCTTTACTTCCAAGCCTTATATAGCGCCTGCGTTCCTTTTTCGGCAAGCCCTGCCTCGGCAATTTGCTCATAGAGCTGTTTGGCAAGCGTCAGGCCAGGCAGCTCGATGTCCATTTCCGCAGCCGCTGCCAAGGCGATGCCCATATCCTTAATAAAATGCTTAACGTAAAAACCGGGCTCGAAGTTGTCGGCAACGATTCGCGGAGCGAGATTGCTGAGCGACCAGCTGCCCGCTGCGCCGCTCACGATGCTCGACAATACGCGCTCCGCGTCGAGACCTGCATGCTTCGCGTACACGAGCGCCTCGCATACCCCGATCATATTGGAGGCAATCGCAATTTGATTCACCATTTTCGTATGCTGGCCCGCTCCCGGCCCTCCTTGATGCACGATGGTTTGGCCCATATGTCGCAATAGCGGCGCCGCCTCGGCAAAGGCCAGCTCATCTCCGCCTACCATTATGGATAAAGCGCCATTGCGAGCGCCAACATCGCCTCCCGATACGGGAGCATCCAGCGCTTTCAAGCCGCGCGCCGCGGCGGCTTCATAGATCGTTTTGGCTAATCGCGGACTTGATGTCGTCATGTCGATGAGCAGCGCACCCGGCCTTGCGGAAGCGACAACGCCTCCCGCCCCCAGATACAACTGCTCCACATCGCTCGGGTAGCCGACGATAGACACAATCGCATCGCACTGGGCAGCCAGCTCGGCGGGTGTATCGTGCCAGATCATGCCAAGCTCCAGAAGCGGCTGGGCCCGCTCCTTCGTGCGCGTATATACATGAACCTCATGCCCGGCATTCCACAAATTTGTAGCCATGCTGCTGCCCATGACGCCCGTACCTATGAAGCCAATTTTCGTTGCTTGTTCACGCTGCTGTTGTGTCACACGTTATCTCTCCCTTATCGTTTCATTGGTTATTTCAAATGATAGGCGCCATACGCGCCCAGTCTGGCAATCGTCAGCGTCTTGCCGTCCGCCGAAGCCTCCAGCGGAACTTCCCGGTCCGTTCCAAGCTCATGCGCCGCTTGCGCCTCCTCGATTCCTTCCACGCCTGCAAGCTGAATTCGGATATCGCCCATAGGCACAGGCTCGTGATAGGTCATGCCGTTAAAGCCGGACAAGTTAACCAGCTGAAGCAGCCAGGTTTGATCCGGCAGCTTAAAAAAGGTTATTTCCACGCTCGGATGCGCGTTTGTCGTCAGCTTCCGTTTGCCGCCGAGCAGCTCGTCCAGAACGCCCTCCGCAATCGCTTTATGATCGGCAAACCCTTGACGATCATAGAGCCCGCCGGCATTCCAGCCGATATATGCCGCTCTCCCCGAGCCGTTTTCGTCCCCTGCCGCAATACCCGCCGTATAACGGTCAGTAAGCTTGTGTCCGTACGCGCGCTCCGGCGGCCCGAATGTAGAGGAGGCAACGAACGGCAGCCGTTTAATCGTATGTTCATTATAATGAAGAAAAGCAGTCACGCCGCTTGCAATGATCCAATCCCGACCGGCCAGATCCGCGAACATCTTCTTATCGTCAACTTGAAGGTAAGCGGCGGTCGTATCGGTCTCTACCCCCAACAGCTTGGCTCCGAACAAACGAGCGAGCGCCTCCGGCTGTCCGGTCAAAGCTGCGCCCGTCGCCACCATATGCACGCCCGTTTGCCGCAGGCGATCCAGCACGTCCAGCTGCTCGCTCGTCAGCTTTGCAAGCCCGGGCAGGATGACTACCGCAGCCGAGGTATCCGCAATATGGGAAAGACGCTCCTGCTTGACAACGTCAAACAGCAAATGCTCTTCCTTTAACAGCTTGAACCATCCGAAATATTCCTGCATCGAGCCATCCTGCGGATCGGAGGGCTTGACGAGCACAACGTCCGCAACCGAGATAAAACGGCCAAACAGCTGCTCGTGCTGGCTATGGAAGCGATAAATCCGCTTTGCTCCCTCCAGATTCGCCTGATCGGGGTAGCCTTCAAATGCGCCTATGATGCAAAAATCGAGGCCGGAGCCATTTGCCAAATTTTCATAAAGACGTATTTCATTTTCGTATGCAGATACGCCGGTGAAACGGTAGGTTAAATCAATGGCATTAATCGAGCAATTGCTGATCAGCTTGCCGCTATAGCTTCCCGCAATGGGCATTACGTTTTCCGCTGCGGAATAAAGCCATTTGGGCTGCGGCCTGGTCAGCGACGTATTCGATTCATGTCTGACGATATCAACTTTATGGGGATGGTAGGTGCAAATGGCAGCTTCAGGCTTCAGAGCTTTAATATGGGCGTGTATCCGGTCCAGTATGTCGGCTGCCGTTACCCGTTGAAACTCGCGATAGGCGGAGAGCGTCTCCTTGCTTTGACAGCCTCGGCCTGGAAGCTTCAAACCGTACATGGCGGCGAACCGGCTGCGACAGCTGTCGCAATGGCAGATCCCGTATTCATTGCCGCTGTAGTCCCGATTCTGGTAGCCGAACATATTGAAGAACACGCCGTCAACATCATAGTGGAGCAACGCCTCCTCGAGAATGTCCAAAGCGTATCGCTGCTGGTATTCCCCGTTGAGACAAGTGTGGACGATGCCGTGGTAGTTGACTGCCTCGCCATCCTCCGTCCGGTAGAACCAATCCGGCTGACGGGCAAAAATCGATTCATGCGCCTTGCTGAAATCAAACCGGGCTATAAAACGAATGCCTTCCGCATGCGCTTTGGCAATCGCTTCTCCGAGCAGATCCTTCTTCAAAAATGGCGTAACGTAGTGATGCGCAAGCTTGGACGGGTAAAAGGCAAAAATGCCTCCCGCATTCATCATCCATACGTTCGCGTTAAACGATTTCAACTCCCGAATGAGCAAGTCTACTTCCAACTCGGCGTCCGGCTCCCGCAAGTTATTTTGCACCAGCCTCAGCCTGTTGTCATCCCACCAGTTCATGGCTTACCTCCCCATGCTGTCGTTTTCGCTTCCTCAATAGCTTCTCGACGAAGATCATCATTTCCTGTTTCTATCATGAATAAAAATACAACTCGTTACATAAAACCAGCGGTTCCCTTTGCCAAACCTCTAATGAACGGTTATCCCCAATGCTTCAAGCGGGGCCAGCGCCTCCTGAACGTTTCGCTCCGGGTCCAGCTTGGCAACAGTCTCCGACGTCGCCCGCTCCGTTGTCTATTTTGCCAACCTCCACGCCCTCCGACCAGTCCGGCATATAGTGATGCACGCAGAGCCAGTCCTCCTTGCACATAATAAGATCCAGCGCGGCCAGTCTGCGCATTCTCTCACGCAGCACAGTCGATTCCGGCAAGTTTAGCTTGCTGTTGTCCATACATATCCTCCGTCCCTTTTCGATTGCTGATCGGTTTATGTTTCGCACTTAGATTAATAGGTTCAGAAAATAATGGCAACCCTCCCGCCTTTCCGGCGCATGCCAAAAACCCCGCTTACGGAAAGCGGGGCAAGTCCTGCTCGGAGAAATTAACCTTTCACGGCGCCAGCGGTCAGCCCGCTTACAATATATTTCTGGGCGAACAGATAGAGCACGAGCACAGGCAGCGACGTCATGACCAGATTGGCAAAAATCAAATTCCAGTCTCGGCTGTATTTGCCGTAGAAATTGTACACGGACAACGGCATCGTCCAGGTCGAGCTGTCCGTCAGGAAGTACAGCGGTATCGTGATGTCGTTCCATACGGACATAAAGACCATGATCGCAACCGTGGCGTTAACCGGAACGATCAGCGGCGTAATGATTCGGAAGAACACGGACAACAAATTCGCTCCTTCGAGAAACGCCACCTCATCCAGCACCTTGGGAATCGATTTGATAAAGCCGCTGTAGAGAAACATGCTGAAAGCCGTATTTAAAGCGGCGTATATGAAGATGACGCTCGTTACGCTTCCGTAGAAGCCCATCCACTGCACGACGCGAATCGTCGTAATTGTCGACATGGGAGCGATCAGACCCATAAAGAAGAACAGGTACAAGAAGCTGGACAGCTTGCTCTCTCTGCGGGCAAGAATAAACGCAGCCGCGGACGACGTTACGATATTCAGGATGGAGGATACGCCGGTAATAAGCACGCCGTTCAAAAACGCGCGTCCGAGCCCGCCCTCCTGAAACACTCTGACATAGTTGGAAAACAGCCATTTGTCAGGCAACCGTATCGCAAATTTTGTAACCTCGGCGCTCGTCATAAACGAACCGAAAATCATTAACAGCATCGGTATAATTATAGCCAGGGAAGCAAGAAGCAAAAAGATTTCAACCGCGTAGTTGCGCAGCGCCAGTTTGCGTGTGTAGTTCATTATTCAGCAACCTCCTTACGCCGCATAAAGATGAGAAGCGGGATGGAAATAAGGGTAACGATGACGAACAGCAGCGTGTTGATCGCGGTGCCGAGACCCCAGCTTCCTTCTCCGAATGCGCGGAGAATAATCGTGCCGACCACCTGCGAGGCGTTGCCCGGCCCTCCGCCGGTCAGAACGAATACCTCGGAGAACACCTTCAGTCCGCCGATAAGCGTAAGCATCAGGTTGATGTTGATCGCGGGCAGCAGCAGCGGCAGCGTAATGTTGACAAAGCTTTTCCATGAACCGGCCCCGTCGATTGTGGCCGCCTCGTAATATTCCTTGGAAATGGATTGCAGACCAGCCAGATAAATAGCCATTTGAAAGCCGGTATGCTGCCATATGGATACGGCCGCAACCGTCCAAATGACGATGGAGGGATCGGTCAGCCAAGCCTGGCTCAGCGAGCCGAGACCAATCGTTTCGAGCAGCCGGTTAATCATGCCTTCCGTACGCAGAATCGGGGTGAACACGATGCTGATTACAAGGACGCTCAAAATCGACGGAGAATAAAAGATCGCTCTAAGAAAATTGCGCGTTTTCAGACGCATATTGAGCGCAACGGCAAGTCCAATCGCAAACACGTTTTTCCCGATAACCGTAACGATTGCAAAAATAAGCGTATTTTTCATAGCCAACAGCAGGGTGTCATCGGAGAAAATCCGCGTAAAATTGTCCCAGCCGATAAACTTGATCGTATCGCGGTCAAGCCGCCAGTCCGTAAAGGAATAATAAAAGCCGATAATAGCCGGTAATACAAAAAACAGGCAATAGATCAGCAATGCCGGCCATATTAAATAGTAGCCATACATGCTTTTTGAGCGTTTCAACATCTCACATCCCACCAAGCCTCTATATTTTTGTCCATTAATCGCAAACTGCCGCAACCATCAGGGGCAGCGGCAGCAGCGTTACGCGAAAGGTGAAACGGGCTTTTAAAGCTTAGAAGCCTTCTACGCCCTTATCCTTCATCAGCTCGGCGAACTTCGTGTTCCATGCTTCAAGCACTTGCTTAGGCGTTTTTCCGCCTGTGAACTGATCCTGCAAGCTTCTGTAAAGCTCATTGCGGTCCACCAGCATGTAAGCGTCAGTCGTCAGCGTCGTCAGCTTCGGCGTGATGTAATTATCGACGATCTCCTGCTTGTAAGCCGGCAGTTCAGGCGTCGTTACATCGCTGAAGTTGGACACATAAGCCTGCTGGTCTACAATTTTTTGCGCCACTTCTTTTGTTGCGATAAATTCAAGGAATTTCTTTGCTTCAGCCATATGCTTCGCTTTTTTAGGAATGAACAGCTGGCCGCCGAGCGGGCTCGCGCCAAGCTTCGCGTCTTGAGCGGAAGGAATCGCGAACAAGCCAAGGTTCATGGACGGATCTTGTTTGCTTACACTTTCAATCAGCCAGTCGCCCATAAACATCATCGCAACTTCCTTGTTCAGGAATTTGCCTACCGCCATGTCGTAGCTGTCGCTCAAAATATCCGCATTCGTGTAGCCTTTTTTGTACACTTGATACTGCTGGTCAAGGAACGTCTCAAATTCCGGGATATCCGTCCACTTGCGTTTGTTGCTGTTCAAATCGTCGAATATAGCCGGATCATTTTTTGCGGCATAGTCCGCGAATGCGGCTGCCGGCCAAATGTTCGCCGCCCATGCGTCTTTGTACGGCATGAATACAGGCGTTACGCCGCTAGCCTTGATCGCTTCGCAAACGGCCAGAAATTCTTCAAAGTTTTTCGGAATTTCAAGATTCAGCTCTTTGAAAATATCCTTGTTGTATACCACGCCTTGCATGCCTGTATCCTGGCTTACGTGGAAGCTGTAGACATGGCCGTAAGCGGACAATACGTCTTTATTGACGATGCGGCTGACCCAAGGCTCGTTGTCGAGAATTTCGAAGTTGCGCTCCAGATTCAGGTCGGTCGTCGCACTTGCCAGGTTGTATTGCACGATGTCCGGCGTTTCGTCTACGGCAAGCTTGGTTTGCAGCACCGTAGTCGTCTGCTCTGCCGGAAGCAGTTGAAGGTTTACTTTAATATTGGAAGCCGCTTCGAACTCGTCAAGCAGCGACTGCGCGACAAACGCGGAGTCCTGCGAGCTCTTGGAAATAGCCAGCTCGATCGTCACTTTCTCGCTTTTGCTGCCGCCGTTGCCGGTATTTCCCGATGTATTGTTGTTCGCGCCGTTCGAGCCGCAAGCCGCTAGCGATACGGCCAGCAATGCCGTAACGAGGCTTACGGTCATTTTTTTTGTTTTCGTTTTCATTGTAGTTCCCCCTTTTTGTATGGCTGCCGGTATGTGTTGGCTGCTTACAAGTTAGATTATATAGACTGCGCCAGCCAAGGTACATGATCCCCATTTACCGTCGCTGTGTAAAATACTGAACTAACTTTAAGCTTGTTCATCCGATAAGCATAGTGGTAAAGTAGGAGCAATAAATGAGGCCAGAGGTGAGAGAATTGAATTTCCTTAGCAAGCGCAAAAGCTTGTTTACGTTTCACGCAAGCCTGCAAACCAAGGTATTCCTTACCTTTTTGGTGCTGCTGCTTATCGTGCTTTGCTGC
Source organism: Paenibacillus sp. SY21-1 (assembly GCF_005222705.1). Lineage (GTDB taxonomy): Bacteria > Bacillota > Bacilli > Paenibacillales > Paenibacillaceae > Pristimantibacillus. Next base: position 136,512 of record NZ_STGF01000002.1, read on the forward strand.
TTTCTTGCTTATGTAAACTGGCTTGTCGTCAAACCGCTCAAGGAGCGAAACGAAAACGAAAAGCTGCTGACCGCGGCCAAAATCAGCAATCAGCTTGACGAATATATTAGCAGCCAAAACCAGCTATCCCACCGTATATTGTCCAACCGGCAAATTTTCGATACGCTGGCCGCAGGCTACCAGTCGACATACACCGTAGAAGGACTGAAGCAAAGCCGCGAGCTCAAGGCGATGATGTTCGAGGCGATCGGTCCGAGCATGAACATCAGGGATATGACGATTTATAATCTCGAAGGAAAGCCAATCGCATCCTACATCGGCTTGCTGGCGGACGCGCCGTCCATCGAAGCGTATACGAGCCAATTTTCAAATACGCCGTATATGCTGCAAGGCAGCTATATGCTCAGCAAACAGCCTTCGGGGAAAACGGTGTTCACGCGGGCGATTATGAATCAGAACGGGCAGACGTTCGGCTACTTGACGATCGAATTGGACAATGCCTATTTGCAAATGCCTGCGCGCGACATCGCAAGTGGAGACATCTATATCATTGATCGGGAAAGCCACGTCATTTCGAGCTCCAGCCACGCCAAAACCGGAGATGACCAGCCGAAGCTGCTTACATCCGGCCAGAGCAGCGGCATGTACATGGATCGCTCTCAAAATTACATCGCTCACTACACGTCGCAGAGCACAGGCTGGACGACCTACGTCGTCACGCCCCGTCAAGACGTGCTCGGACCTGTCGATTCGGTCAAATACATCTCTATCCTGCTGATTACAGCGCTGATGCTGTTCTCGTTCGCTTACATTTACGTTTCGAGCAAAAATTTGCTGCTGCCGATTCGCAAGCTGCGCAGCCAAATTTCGCGAATTCAGTACAGCAATTTGAACATCAAGGTCGACAATCGCGCCCACAATAATGAATTAATCGCGCTGAACGAATCGTTTCAGGAGCTGCTGGAGCGCTTGCAGCAGTCCATTGAACGGGAAAAGCTCGCCTTGCATGAGGAGGTGAAGGCCCGCAACTCGGCGCTGCAAGCCCAGATTGCGCCGCATTTCATTCATAACGTTCTCTACCTGATCAGCATCGCTGCCCAGGAAGGGAAGAACAAAGCCGTATCCGACATGTGCAAGCACTTGTCGGACAGCCTGCGCTATATCGTCTCCTCTCCTTACGAGCATGTGACGCTGGTGGAGGAGCTCGAGCACACCAGGCATTACCTGTCGCTCGTTCAGCATAATTACGAGGACGATTTGGAGTGGGATATCATTGCCGACGAATCGGCCAAGCTGATAGAGCTGCCTCGTCTGGTTATCCAGCCTTTCGTCGAGAACTGCATCGAGCACGCTTTTGAAAACACCGATCCGCCGTGGCGCATACAAATTCGCGTCAAGCTGTACAACGGCGTATGGGCCATTGAAATCAGCGATAATGGAGAGGGCATTTCGCCCGATAAAATAAAGGAAATAATGGAAAACATAAATGATTCCGATGAACGAACTCACGAGCTGCATTTGCACGCTTCGGGCTTTGGCAATATGGGCGTCGTGAATACGGTGAATCGTCTAAAGCTTATGTACAAAAATCGCCTTTTCTTTAACATCTACAACAATACGGATGAATGGCGGGGCACGACCGTACAGATTATCGCCTCGTTAACGAAGGACTTCTACTAGACGGGAGGGAGCACAAGCTATGTATACCGTATTTATCGCAGAGGACAGCAAGCCGATTTTACGCAATATCAGGGCGCTGCTGGAATCGTCCGAGCTGGATGTGCGCGTCGTTGCGACCGCTTACAACGGGGAAGAGGCGCTGGACTATTTGCGGCAGCATGCGGTTGATATTCTGTTGACCGATATCCGGATGCCGAAGCTGGACGGGCTTGCGCTGATCGAGCAGGCCAAGCAGCTGCATCCCCATCTGAAGGTGCTGCTGATCAGCAGCTACAGCGACTTTGAATACACGCGAAAAGCATTAAACTTGCAAGTATTCGACTATTTGCTCAAGCCTGTGGAGCGTCCTCAGCTGGTAGAGGTGATGGAGCGCATGATCGGACAGCTGCAAAAAGAACAGCTGGGAGGGCTGGACCCGCTGCGAGGCATAATCGATCCCGACTATCTGGGCGACGGTCCGTTGATGAAGGAGCTTGCAGGCCAAGCCCATTTTGTATTTCTGCTAGGCAGTCAGCCGTTTACGGAGGGTGCGGGTTCTTGGAGCGCAACAGCGCTTCAAGACTGTCTGTCACAGGAAAGCTCTCCCTATAGCTGCCGAGTGCTGCCGCTGAGCTCCTCCGTCCGGCTTATCGTCCTGCTTCAACCGGACATCAAAGAAAAATTCCCGACTGCCGCCGCATGGATGAACGCGGCACGCTCCGCCATGCTCGCCCATGGCTTTCATGCGTCAATCGCAGGAAGCTATCAGACGGTAGAGCTGGACAAGCTGCCTGCGCGCCATGAGCTGCTCGATCAGCAGCTGGCGGATGAAATCGGGCTGACCAGCGCTGTTTTGCTCGATACCGACTTCCACGTCTCGCAGCGGCAGCACGACAATAAAAACGTGATGAGGACTTTCACCGAAATGATTGCCGCCAGACAAAAAGAGCGTTTTGTCTTAAAGCTTTCCGAGCTGCTGCAGAAGTGGCATGCCGACAATAGCCGCTTGGCGGAGCTCGACGAGCTGCTGAACGCAGTGGCCAACGCTTTTATGCAGGCCTTGCCGGAGGAGGAGTTGGAGGAGCGAATGAAGATTGCCGCCGACATGCCGGACAGCCTTGCCCCGGTCAGCTTTGTCCGCTACTGCGCTCTGCTCTCCGAGTGGTCCGAGCAATGCTTCGAGCTGCTCCATGCCCGCAATCGTAAAAGCGGCGAGGAGCTGTTCGAGCAAATAAACAGCTATGTGCTGCTGCACAAATATTCGCAATTGACGATTGCAGATTTGGCCCAGAAATTCCACGTCAGTCCTTCCTATATCAGCCGTATCATCAAACGGTATACGGACAGCACATTCGTACATTACTATATGCGCCTAAAAATAGAAGAAGCTTGCAAACTGCTGCAGGAGAAGCCCGAGCTTAAAATCAGGGAGCTGTCGGATGCACTCGCCTTCAGCGACCAGCATTATTTCTCGCGCGTCTTCAAGGAGTATGCGGGCTGCACGCCAACCGAATACAAGGAGCAGCTGCGGGCTCAGCTATAACGCACAAAAAAGGACCGGCCATACGCTGGCTCGGTCCTTCCGATGCTGGCCGCTTGCGCAGCGCTGCTTATTGTTGCTTGAGCTTCTCGCTAAGCTTCTCGACGCCTGTGAAAATTTCAGGTCCGTAGCCCCAGAAATCGTCGAAATTGATGACGTGAAGCTGCTTGTTCTGAATCGCCGTTAAGCTTTGAAGAGCGGGAGCTGCATAGATAGCGGCAATCGTTTTTTCCAGATCGGGTCCGCCGGCGTAATTCGAATAAAGAAGAATATCCGGGTTCGCTTCTACCAGCTTCTCTACGCTAATCTCGCCTTCCACCTCGCCAAAAGCGTTTTTCAGGTTCAACAGGCCAAGCGCATCGCTTTGATACGTATCGTTAATGCCGCTGTACACGGCTACCGTATCGTTAGCGCCCATCGACACATAGGCAAACGTGCGCTGCTCGGAGCTAGGCGCAGCCGCTTTTATGGCTTCCGCTTTCTCTTTGTATGTAGCGATCAGCTCCGCTGCCTTTTCTTGCACATCAAAAATCTGGCCAAGCGTTTCGATATCCTTGTAAAGCGCATCAACTGTCGCGCCTTTGCGGCCCGTATTCTGCATGTACGTTTTAATTCCAAGCTCGTTCAAGCCTTCTACCGTGCCTACTCCCCAATCTGCATCAGCAAACAAATCCGCTCTGCCGAGTACAAGATCCGGGTTAGCGCCAACGACAAGCTCCTTGCCTACGTATGCCTCGGACAACACCGGAATTTTGGCAAATTCTTCGGCAATGTCCGGCGAGCCTTCGCTGTACAAAGCGGCTACACCTACAATACGGTCCGTTAGCCCAAGTCGGATCAGAAGCTCTGCGGCGGGCTGCGTATTGGCTACGACGCGCTCCGGCGCTTTATCGAACGTTTGCTGCTTGTCCTGCCAGCCTGCTTCGCCGCCAAGCGCAAAGTTATCGACGACAAGCGGATAAACCGTTTTGCCTGCCGTTTCCTCCGCAGCCGCTGTAGGCTCCGGCGCTTGGCTGGCCTCGCCGCCAGTATTGCCGCTCTTCGCCGCATTGCCGGAACAAGCCGATAGCAGCAGCAGCAAAGCAAGAAACAACGCAAACGGTACACCATTTTTGAAAAATCGATTCATAATAACCCCCAACCTCTTTCCTTTAACCAGTAATTTGCGCCGGCCGAGAGGCTCTCAAACCGGAACACGAATGAGAATACCGGACATTAATCGCTTTGTCAATGAGAAACATTTTCACTTGACGTAGATAATCATTCTCATTTATACTCTGTTCGTATGCTTGCACTTCCTGTGCTTCAAGTGCGTGTACTTTCATTTGATCCATCTTCAGAAGGGAAGGTTAAGCAGTTATGTCCGTGGGAAACGTCCCCAACACGAACCGGCAAGAGAACTCGCTCATTAACAGGAAATCGGGATTTTTGACCCTTATGCTCCTGCTGGTCGCCCTCATTATTCTCTCGATCGGCCTTGCCGTTTCCATTGGTCAGGTTGAAATTCCGCTATCGCAATCCTATCGCATCCTGCTTCATAAACTATTCGGCATGACCTTCGCGGACAGCGCCTCGCTGGAGTCGGGGTCGGCAGCCAATATCATTTGGCAAATCCGCTTTCCCCGCGTATTGATGGCCATGCTCGTCGGAGCCGGACTTGCCATGTGCGGCACCATTATGCAAGCCAGCGTGCAGAATCCGCTTGCCGATCCTTACATACTCGGCATTTCCTCCGGCGCCACGCTCGGCGCAACGTTTGCCATTCTGGTCGGGTTCGGCTCCTTCGGCCTGCTCGGACAAACCGGCGTCGCCTTCTGGGCCTTTGCCGGCGCTGTGGGAGCTTCTCTGCTCGTCTTGTCTCTTGCCAGCATGGGCGGCAAAATGACATCCGTTAAGCTGGTGTTGTCCGGTATGGTCATCAATGCGTTATGTACGGCATTTTCCAATTTTTTTATTTATTTTTCCAACAACGCGCAGGGCATCAAGCTGGTTACTTTCTGGACGATGGGCAGCCTGGCCTCGGCAAAATGGAGCAGCCTGCCGCTGCTTGCCATCGCTATTCTGCTGTCCGCCTTCTTCTTCCTGTTCCAGTCGCGCATTCTCAATACGATGCTGATGGGCGACGATACAGCTGTAACGCTTGGCATTAATCTGAGCCTCTATCGCAAAACGTACATGGTTGCCGCCGCCCTCATCACCGGCGTAATGGTCGCAAGCTGCGGCATGATCGGCTTTGTCGGCCTTATCATTCCCCATCTGGTCAGAGCGCTGGTCGGCTCGGACCATCGCCGCCTGATGCCTGCATCGATTTTGTTCGGCTCGATCTTCTTGATCTGGACGGATGTCATCGCGCGCAGCGTTATTCCGAGCGTCGAGCTGCCAATCGGCATCATTACCGCCATGATCGGCGCGCCGCTGTTTATGTACATGCTGATTAAAAAAGGCTACGCTTTTGGAGGGAATTAATATGGCGCTGCAAGCCAGTAACATTTCGGTCTCTTTTGCCAAAACGGATATCGTAAAGGATATTTCGCTTAAAGTGGACAGCCACCAGTTCGTCGGGCTTATCGGTCCAAACGGCTGCGGCAAGTCCACTCTGCTGAAAAGCATCTATAAAGTCATCAAGCCCAAGCAGGGCCATGTCTCGCTTTACGAGACGGATATTCTGAACTCCAGCCCCAAAACGGTGGCGCGTCAGCTTGGCGTCGTCGGTCAGTTTAACGAGCTAAGCTTTGACTTTACCGTTCGCCAGATGGTCATGATGGGCCGGACCCCGCACAAGCGGCTGCTGGATTCCGACAACCAGGAGGACTACAGCATCGTTGAGCAGGCGCTCGGCAAGGTCGATTTGACACATTATGCGGATCGCAGCTACCTTTCCCTCTCAGGCGGAGAAAAGCAGCGTGTCGTGCTGGCTCGCGTGCTTGCGCAGCAGCCCCGTTTTCTCATTCTGGATGAGCCGACAAACCATCTCGACATCAAATATCAGCTGCAAATATTGGACATCGTCAAGGGACTGAACATCGGTACGCTGGCCGCGCTTCACGACCTTACGCTGGCCGCTAAATATTGCGACTACTTATATATGGTGAAAAAGGGGCAAATTTTCGCCAGCGGCGCGCCGGAGGAGGTACTGACCCGCGAAATGATCGGCAAAGTGTTCGACGTGGATTGCGAGGTATACACGAATCCTGTAACGGGCGGCCTTGGCATTGCCTATTTGGGCACGAGGTAAGCAGCCTGCGGCGGCAAATGATATACGATTGGAATGATGAACAATTTGAAGCATTCTAAACCGGCAAAACGTTGGGCGATCGGAATAGGCTTGCTGCTTTTGCCCTTGCTTGCAGGCGGGCTATGGCAACGCGCAATGACCGTCAAGGAATCGGCAGCGAACCCGCCTCCCGGCAAGCTCTATTCGATCAATGGCCATGACATGCATCTCTACGGAGCAGGCACCGGGGATCAAACCGTTGTATTTGTGCCCGGTTCCGGAACGCCCAGCTCCTATACCGATTTTTATTATATCCAACACGACTTGCAGCATGAAGCCCGAACCGTAAGCTACGATCGGCCCGGGTTCGGTTGGAGCGAACCGGCAGAGGAACCAAGAACCATCGATGCCCTGGCAGAGGAGCTGCATTTGCTGCTCGGAGCGGCCAATGAACAACCTCCGTATATTCTCGTCGGCCACTCCCTCGCCTCATTGGAGGTCATTCGTTTTGCCCAGCAGTACCCGGAAGACGTACGCGCGATGGTCCTTCTCGATAGCGGAAGTCCCGAATATTATGCACAAAAGCGGGAACTTACGACCATAGCGCTGAACAGGAGCGTTGCCTTCCTGAGAGCAAGCGGAATCGCCAGAGCGCTTGGTTCTGCAGGCTTCCACCTGCCCTTTGCAGGCGAAGGCCTGCGCTACAATTTGCTTTCCGAAGAAGTCGGCAAGGTGGACCTCGCCATGTTTTACAAGCATATCGGCTCACCCAACAATTTGGGCTTTATTCGGAATATGAACGAGAATGCATTAACCGTAATTCGGCATGGGCCATTAACCAATGTCCCGATGCTAGTCCTCTCCGCCGAGAGCGGAGCGCCATGGGCTTCTGTTCAGGAACAGCTGCTGAATTGGTCGTCTGCCGGCAGGCAGATAATCGTATCTGACGCACACCACTATCTTCATTGGACTCATCGCAAGCTCGTCGTGGATGAAATCAAGACTATGCTCCGCGCCAGCAATTAACCCGCTGCTCGCCTAACTCTGCTGTCGACTCCTTTTCCTTCTTCTTCCTCATGATCGTAAAAGTAAAGGTATATCCCTACTGTGGGACAAAAGCATCCTTTGATGCAGCAAATACCGGAACGCAAAAATAAGACGCTTAGGCGGCAGCTCAAAGCGTCTTCGTATATTCATCCTATCCAATCTTAGTTTTCAATTCCATGTCTTTGCAGTATCATTAACCTGTTTATACGGTTATCAGGCGTTAAAGTGGCGGGGCGAATGGCAATAGCGACGGGTAATCGTTATCGCAGGTATGTCCTTTCATGCGCTGCTAAGCGCTCTCCTGCTTCATGCCTGCAGGCAAGGATTCGACTCTGGACTCCCGGCACTGTACATCCTCGCATTCGGAATAATAATTGGTTACCTTCTCCGTCGGCTGCGTATCAATCATCTTCATGCAGTGTTTGCAGTAAATGGCTCCCATTTCAATTCCTTGAACTCGCACATTATTCACCCTCCATCGTTTGATTGACAGCGCTCAACCACTGTTGATTGCCTAGAACTAGAATACAACAAACCCTTATATAATACAACATAAATATTTTTATGATGTATTAATTAGAGATTTTGGCATTGTAAAATCTGTATATAGGTCATTTTATGGTGGGTCTCCACGAAATATAAGTCATATTTACCAAGCGCAAACGGTTGACGCCTTTCTCTGCGGCAGAGCAGACCTTCCGCGTTGAACGTTAAGCCGTCGATAAGCGGAAAATGTTAAATCTTATTGTTCAAAAAAAGCCTCCAATCCCGTTGCAGGATTGGAAGCCAGTCTATTGGCTCGATGCGCCAAATAAAGCTGCATCTATATATAGTGTTTAAGCGCGAACGCTGCCTTGCACCCTGCGCGCGGGGATCGCTTGCTTATTGCGAGCGCCCATGCCGAGCAGCAGTTGCCCGCCAATCATAAGCACGATCACAAACATGAGGCCGATAAGTGCCAGCTTAAAATTGCCCGTCCAATCGACAGCGCGGCCGATCAGCATGGGCCCGATTGCAGCGACCGCATAACCGCCGCCCTGATTCATCGCCGACCATGAGCTGACCTCTTCCGGCCTGTTCGTTTCCATAAACGGAAGCAGCAGCGCCAGCGGGAATAGTCCTCCGGCTCCGATTCCAAGGAGCAGCGCGCTCACAAACGGAGCGTCCACACTCAAAAGCAGCGTAATGCCAGCAAGCTCGAACAAGCTGCACATGACCAGCCACAGCGGCAACCGCCGGAATTTGGCGACCAGCAAGGAAATGATAAAGCTCATAGGAATCTGTACGAGTGTGAACAGCGTTAGCATCGTTCCGGCATCATGCTTGCTGTAGCCCATCGATTGAACAATCGGCGCCAGCCACGCGGTAATGGAGTAAAAAATGCTGGCCATCATCCCGAACAGCAGCGTCAGCAGCCACGCTCGCTTGTTCGATAGCGGCAGCTTGTTATTCGCCCTGCGCTCAAGCTGAACCGGACGAGAGGCGATCCAGCCCCAGCAGATGAGGGCGACAATGGCCAGCACGGCCCAGATGGCCAGCGCCTTTTGCCAGGATTGACCCAGCCACTCATAGATCGGAACGGACAAGCCTGCGGCAAGCGAAGCGCCAAACACTAAAGACGCGGAATATAAGCTGACCAGCATGGAGCCGTTTGGAAAATACTTTTTAATAAAGCCCGACAGCAATGGACCCGCAATTCCAATCCCAAAGCCGGATAATAGCGCCGTCCCTATCAGCATGGATGGGCCGCTTGTAAAAAACCGCAGCGCGGTAGCCGCGCCAATCAAGCCTAATGATCCGAAAATGGTCCTTTCCAGACCGAAACGGTTGCTTATTTTGACGGCCAACGGAGCAAAAACACCCATGCAGAGAACGGGCAGCGTTGTAAGCAGGCTTGCCGTCATTCCGCTCATGCCGAGACCGCTCTGAATGTCTCCCAGCAACGGGGCAACAGAGGTTATAACAGGCCGCATGTTTAACGAGGCCAGAAATAAAGCAGCTAGTAATAAAAGTACAGGCAAAGCAAGCTCCTCCTTCGTAAGACGATACACATGCTGTTGCTAAAGTATACAGGGGCTGCCATAAATTGATCAATACTATTGTTTTTATTATAATGATAGTTAAAAACTATGATATTGATGAGGTGCAATCGATGGAAACAAGACAGCTCCACTATTTTCTGGCGGTTTGCGATGAGCTTCATTTCACCAAAGCGGCCGAAAAACTTGGGATCAGCCAGCCCACGTTAAGCCAGCAAATTCGGGTGCTGGAGGACGAGCTGAGCATTCTGCTGTTTGACCGGATCGGCAAAAAAATTGCGTTAACCGAGGCCGGAGCGCTGCTCAAGGATTACGCCTCGCGGATGATCGTCAATGAGCGGAATGCCAAAACGGCCATCGATGAGCTGCGTTCCCTCAAGCGCGGCACAATCAGGCTTGGCGTACTCCCTTCGGATTTGGACTATCAACTCACACCGCTGTTTATTAAATTTCACGAAGAGTTTCCGCACATCCGTCTACAGGTGACCGCATCTACCTCGCTGCGGGAGCAGGTGCTGGATAACGAACTGGATATTGCGCTATGCCTGCAAGGACCGCGCGATCCGTTGCTGGTAGAGGAGGTGCTGGGCCGCGAATTTTATCATCTGTTTGTGCGCAGCGACCATCCACTTGCCGAGCGAAGCTCCGTGGAATTGCAGGAGCTCAGGCAGCTGCCGCTCGTCATGTATTTGCGGGGCTATATTGGGCGCGAGCTTGTGGAGCAGCGCTGCAGGGAGTTAGGCTTTGAGCTTGAGGGCGTGCGTATGGAAACGGGCTCCGCAACCTCGCTGCTGCAGCTGGTCAAAGCCGGAATTGGAGGAACGATTCAGCCCGGCAGCCTGCTGAGGAAATCTTCCGACTCTGGCATCATCTCTATTCCCATCGTAAACAATCCGCCGTATCGCGAGCTGCAGATCATCTATCGGGCTGATCGCTACATCAGTCAGGCAGGCCATATGTTTATCGAGCGTCTTAAAACGTTCGAGCTCGAGCATTGGGAAACGTAAATGTCGCGCCCGCGCATTGAATTTCGATAAAATAAGGATCTTATATTTGTCGCTGCTCCCTCCGATGCGCAAAGGATTGCGGCCAAGCAAGCAGGGGTAGAGCTGGCATTGACGCCGATCGGCTACGAAGCATTCGTTTTTTTCGTAAATGCCGGCAATCCTGTGAAGCAATTAACCATTGAACAAATTCAAGGCATATATTCGGGTACGATTACGGATTGGGAAACGGTTGGCGGGGCCAGAGGGCGAATTCAAGCTTTCCAGCGGCCTGAAAATAGCGGCAGCCAAACGGCGCTTGAGCAATTGATGCGAGGACATACGATCAAACAGCCGATTACGGAAGAGGTTGTATCCGGGATGGAGGGCATCATCAGACAGACGGCCAATTACAGGAATCATGGGCGAGCGATTGGGTACTCTTTTCTTTTTTATGCGGTTTCCAGAGCAAACGATGATAACCCCAACGTCCAAAAAATGCTGGATTGGATTGTCTCTGCTCAAGGGCAGGATTTAATTCAAAAAACAGGCTATACGCCGCTGGAGCACCGCTGACTCTGCGTCGTATAACCTGTATGGTACCGGGTATGGCAGCTAGCCGATGGCCAGGACGCCGCTTTTGCCCACCGCTGCCAGCCACTGCTCCGCGATTAAATCATGACCGGCCGCCGTCGGGTGAACGCCGTCCCACAGCCAGTATTTTGCATCCGCACGTTGTGATGCAGCATCAAAGGCCGACTGAAGGGGGACAAAAACCGCATCGAACTCTTCGCACAGCGCTTGCACAATGCGGCTATAACCCGACAGCTTCCTTTCCCACTCCGACCATTTCTCTTCCGTAGCGCCCGTGTTCAGAATGAACGGCTCGCACAGGACAAGCTTCGTATTCGGAAGCACCTCTTTCGTTTCTTCAAGCAGATGGCGATATGCCCGCTCGAAACGGTCTGTCGCTCCGCTCGGCAGTCCGTTCATAATGCGCCACGCATCGTTGACGCCGATCAAGATGCTGAGCAGATCGGGAGCGAGGCTGATGGCATCCTCGTTCCATCTCGCATACAAATCCGACACCCTGTCGCCGCTGATTCCGCGGTTTATAAAAAGTGGCTGATCCTCTGCAAACTGATTGCCAAGCTTGCTAGCGATAATGTAAGGATAGCTGTGACCGAGAATATGATTGGAGTCCTCCGTTCTGCCGCGCCCACCGTCTGTAATGGAATCTCCTTGGAACAAAATCGTTTTGGCTAGCTTGCTCAAAGCTACATCCCCTTTAATCTTCATATGTAGAACGTTCACCATCGATTTTAAGCGCTTTCTCCCACTACGTAAAGCGCTTTTTTTGAGCCGTGACAACGCAAGGAATTATGATAGACTGGTAGCATGAATCTAAAAAATAGATCAAGAAGGGCAGGTAAGGCGCTATGGGAATGCTTGGCCATTATACAGCTGTCGACAATGAAATCATCCGTCGTCTAACGGAAGGACAGGAATTACTCGAGGATTTGGAAATCGAGCTGGAGAATGAGGATCAATTGGACATAGACAAGTCCTGGCAAGGCATCCACTACCTGTTGTGCGGCAGCATCGACGATGGCGCTCCCCCGCTGGGTTATGTCGTGCCCATGCTGGATGAGCAAAATATTGAATTCGAACCATTCGGCGCCTTTTACTTGCATCCCGCGCAAGTCGCCGAAGCCAGTCAGGCTATCTCCGGCCTGACAGAGGAACGCGCCAAAGAGCTGTACGCTTTCGATAAAATGGTAGAGGACGCCGTTTATCCAATTGTTGAGGGCGAAGACGGAGCGGCGTTTTTTGATTACATCTGGACGTATTTGCGCGAAATCAAGCAGTTTTATACCCAAGCATCCGCAGAAGGCAAAGGCCTCATCTTCTACATCATGTAGGCCGGACGCCCAAAGAGGGACCTTCCGGGGTCCCTCTTTCGCATTGCTTCACCAGCTTCCGCACGCTAATCCGAATCGTTCTGCTGCTGCAAAAATCAAGCGCTAGCGATATCCGATAAGCTGTGTCCCTGACTTCTCCCGAGAAAGGAAAAAGGGGCGTCCCGCCCCTAAGCTTCGCGCCCAAACACCTCAATCTGTGACAGGGCGGGAAATGGCGATGGCTCATCGGATTTGATTAGCTCGCTTAAGGTTACCCACTCCACTGTCCTTCGCGCCAGTTCGATCGTTTGCGGCTTATAGGTTTTGATTAAATCTGCCGTATGAGCGCTTCCGTCCGAGAAGGTTAAGGTCGCCCTTCTCCAATAATTGTCATGCGGGAAATCTGCTCGCAAGGTGAGTACGACTTTATCGATGGCAACCTTTCTCCCGAAGCTGATCGTAATGGCCGCGTCCTCGCGTTGGTTTATGCCCCAGGATTCATAGGGCCACTCTCCGTGCGAGTCGTTGGCGCAATTGCCGTTAATCGCATTACGCGCCGCAAACCCGGCTTCCCCGCGCGTTTCCACGTTGGCGGTCGCATGAGGAAAGCAACAATCGTTTCCATGGTGATCAAACTCATTTTTGGCTACGTTTTTGTAAGCATCGATTTCCTCGGGCGTAGCCAGACGGGCGCTCAGCACATGCTTGCTTCCCGTAAAAGATTTGGGCGAGTAGGATATCCGCTTTTCCCCGAACGGAACCTCCATCCGAAACTCTTCGCCTGCCATATAGACGAAAGCGGGGTTTATCGTATCCTCCAGCTGAATGATCAGGCAGGCATTGGCCCTGTCAGTCTGCAGGACCAGCGTATCTCCCGGCTTATATTCATGGCCGTAAACGAGAGTAACCTGATCGAGATCCGTTTTTGTTTCCAGTACCTGTCCAGATTGATTGCGAATTTGCAGCGTTAAGTTCGACATCGTTCCGTCTCCTGTTCCCTTGAGTATATATTGGTTTTGCGAATGCCGTGCCATTTTAAGCTCGGCAATCGAAGCTCTTTTTTATTGTAACGGCTTTCGAAGCGAACCTCTACAGCGTTTTCACTATTCTGGAAACAAAAACAGCCCCAACCGAAAGAAACGATTGAAGCTGCAGACCCGTATAAAAATAAGCCAATTGATTTCTAAGCCGTTGTATACGGCTTCGCCCCTTATCCGCGTTTGGTCCCTCTTGTGCCGAACTCCTGGATATCGACCTTCACGCTGATGGAGACAGGAATGCCGGCGAACCGCTCATCCCAGTTCTCCTTCACCCGCTTCCATAACGCCGGATGCTTGATGCTGAGCCGCTTGCCGAAGCCTGCGACATCCACCTTGAATTGATGCTGCGTTTTGTCGAGCGCCTTTTCCGCCAATTGTTTGATCATCGCCGCAGTGGCCTCCTCCGCCCGCTCGATAAACCCGGAATCAAACGCATCGCCGGGAAACGCCCAATCCTCGCGCAGCTTCCCTGTTGTACGGATTTCCACCTGGAAGGAGATCCGTTCGCCGTTCACGACAGGCTTGATGCTGCTCGACATGCTTCGCACCTCGTAGCCGAGCAAGGCTCCGCTCTGCGGCTCCTCTCCCTCCACGATTCCGTTGGAGTGGTTGTCGCCCAGCAGCCAGTTCAGCCCGACCGCCTCAAGCTCGTTCAGCATGCCGACCAGACGCGCGGTTGATCCTTTGATGATTGCGCCTCCCGACAGCTTCGTTTCCTGAGATAATTTCGTCACGCTTTGCATGACGAAGCTGGTTTCGCCGGTCAAGCGCTCCGACATATTTCCGATTGTAAGTCCCGGGGGCATGCGCAACGATTTCCGATAATTATCCGTCAGCTCGCGCAGCTCGAACGACGGATTTTTGGCGTTTTTTTGCTTTTGAAAGATGTCGCTAGCCTTGCCCCGCGCAATGGCAACCCGAATGGTTCGTCTGGTCTCTGTGTTGCGCAGAAAAAAATTGATCAGGTTTTGCAGATTGATTTTGCGAGCCGCTTCCTCGCTAATGACGATAATTCGCAAATGCTCGTAATTGGGCGGACGTGACGACATCGTAGACAGCTCGCGTATGTTATCGAATACGATAGGGCCGACGCTGGTCATGTTCACATAATCCTTCTGCACCTTGTCGCTTGCGTTAACCGAGAACTGGTTCGGCATAGCGAACTGATGCAGCATTTGCAGCTTGGGCTTTTTCTCGTCGCTTTCCCCTTTCGCGATGTCTATGCCAATGCCCAGAACAATGCCGGTTTCTTCAATTTCATTGCGGTCCCAGCAGCCGGTAATCAGCATCAACCCGCCTATCAACAGCAGGATGGCCGCTTTACGTCGGTTCGTCCGCATGGTTAATCCTCCTTATCGCCGCCAAAGCAAGAAACAACAGCGGAATGACGGCAAACGTAGCAAACGAGGCATAGCCGATATAGTCGCCAAACTTGAATACCTCGTTCAAATTTCCCGGCCATACGGCCAGAAAATAAATGACAGGCAGAGTAAGGTAGACGTACAGACGATAGCTTTTGCCCGCAACCTCTACAAGCCCTAGACTGCCCACATAGTGGTAGAGCACAAACGCCGTAAACATGGAGATGACCCATAGAACCGTAAATAAGGACTCAAAACGCTCGAAAAATCCGCCCGGCAGTTCAATGTTCATCGCGACCGACATCGTCGGCCAGGTGACGGTTTGTACCTCCTCCACCGTCAAGGAGCCGATCGCCACCATCACGACAAACGTGTACAAAATAGTGGTAATGCCAATCCCTGTCATCGCCGCTTTAGCGGAATGGCGTAAATCCACCATAAAGGCAGGTATAAACAGCATAATCTGAAAGCCGCTGTAGGAGAGAATGGAGGGTTCAAGACCTTTTAGAACGGGCATAAAACCGCTGCCAAGAATGGGCCGAAGCTGATCCAGCTTAAAATCGCCAAAGCTTAAAATGATAAAAACGGCTAAGGTAAGCACAATTATCGGCATGAACAGCTCGATAAGCTGGGCAATCCCGCTGATTCCGGCCGTGGCCGCATATACGGCTACTCCCATAAAGGCCAGAATAATAAACTCGATCGGCGTTTTGTCCAGCAGATACATCCTGACGACCTCTCCCATCACGCGCAGCAAATAGGCGGCCGATAGCAAATAGTAGAGGCTTACTGCAACGCAAAAAAACAATCCGATCCATTTTCCCGCAATAATCTGGCTGTATTGATAGAAGGTGCGGCCCGGAAATTTCAGGCTAAGCTTCGTCAGCAGCCATGCGAACAGCATGGCCAGCAATCCGCTTAGCGCGACCGCTATCCATCCATCCGGCGTTTGCACGCTCTTTGAAATGCTCTGAGGGAGAACGAGAATTCCCGTGCCGATCATCGCTTTCGCAGTCATCATCGCCGCTTGCGTTGACGTTACCGTTTCCTTGCTGGAACCTGCCGGCATGACCTTCATCCCCCTCCTCTATTTCTGACGTCTCGTATTTTGCGGCTTTACCATGGAAGGACGCCGCTTCAGCTTATCAAGCGGGAATCTGAGTATCAGATCCTTCCATTGTGACGGCCGCATGGGCACAAACGGGGACAGATAAGACACGCCGAAGCTTTTGAGCCTAACCATGTGGACCATGATCAACAGGTAAAATAAAATCACGCCGTAAAGTCCCAGCACGGCCGCCGCCAGCATCATGCCGAACCGTAAAATCCGAATCGCAAGTCCTGCGCCGTATTGCGGAAAAGCAAAGGATGAAATCGCCGTCAGCGCAACTACAATGACCATGATTGGACTGACGATTGCTGCCTGTACCGCGGCCTGACCGATAACCAGACCACCGACGATTCCGACGGCCTGACCGATCGGCTTTGGCAGCCGCAAGCCCGCTTCCCGCAAAATCTCCAGCGTAATCTCCATAATAAGCGCCTCCATTATAGACGGAAACGGCACTCCTTCCCTGCCTGCCGCTACCGAAATAGCAAGCTTGGTCGGAATTAATCCATGGTTATAAGAAATGAGGGCTATATATAGCGCAGGCAAAAACAAGGCAATGAATGCCGCTAAATAACGCAGAACCCGAATCAGGGAAGAGGACAGCCAGCGCTCGTAGTAATCTTCGGGTGAACTCATCATCATGGAAAAGGATACCGGCACAATTAAAGCCATCGGAGTGCCGTCCACCAGAATGGCGACGCGTCCTTCCATCAAAGAGCCCGATACGCGGTCGGGGCGTTCCGTATTCTGGACTTGCGGAAAGGGAGACATCCGGTTGTCTTCTATAAGCTGCTCGATAAACCCCGACTCCAGCACCTCGTCGATATCGATTCGTTCAAGCCTGCTCCGGGCCTCTTTCACGAGCGCCTCATCGGTTAACCCTTTGATGTACAGCAAGGCCACATCGGTTCGCGAACGCCTCCCGATCTTGTACATGTCCATCGTGAAGCCGGGGTCCTTGATTCGACGACGCAGCATGGCTGTGTTGCTGCGTAGCGTTTCCGTAAAGCCGTCGCGCGGCCCCCGGACGACCGCTTCGGACACAGGCTCCTCGATGGAACGGCTTTCCCAGCCATGCGCGTCTATTATGAGAGCGGCATCCGTTCCGTCCAGAAAAAGCGCCGTATTGCCGGACAACACCTCTTCCATACAACAGCCGAACGAATGCTGCTCTTTCATTTCTCCGATCGCTATCATCGCCATCGCCACGGCTGTACGCCTGTCCTGCGCCTGCTCCGTCTCCTGCGGGCCGCTATTTCCTGCAATCCGCATATGCAACAGCGGCCTGATCACCTGCTCGTTAATCATGCATTTATCAACCAGACCGTCGATATATACAATGGCGGCTTGCCAGCTCAGATCTGCCAGTGACAATATTCGGATGACCACGTCAGGGCTGTGCCCGATTGCAAGTCTGATCGCGTCGATGTTATCGGACAGCTTTTTGGACAGCCTTCCTTCGCCATTCTCCATGCTCTACCCCCTTAGTCCCCGCCTAGTTCTAGTTAGTAGTCCCCAATAAATGGATTTTAATTCGCAGCCTGTAAACACGAAAAAACCGCCCTTTGTCGGTATTCCCGATGCAAAGGGCGGCCTGCTGACAGACTGCCGTCATTGTTTCCCAATCGCTGCCGGGACTTGTTCCCGGTTGATGCCTGTCATCTAGCCGGATTGTCCGTCAACGCCTTCCGGATACGCGGCTTTCAGAAAGGCGACGGATTGACGAATCAACTTTTGCAAAACGTCAACGTCGATATCCGCCACCTTATTGATATAAACGCAGCCCTTTCCGGCCGTATGCTTGCCGAGCTCGGCCAATAATTGTTCGCGTTCCGCGTCTCCAGTCGCAAAGTAAAGGCTAAACTTCGCTTTGCGCGGCGAAAAACCGACCAGCGGCGCATCCCCTTCATGGCCGGATGCGTATTTGTAGTGGTAAGAGCCGAAGCCAATAATGGACGTCCCCCACATCTTTGCAGGCAAGCCTGTCGTCTCCGTAAAAATATCCAGCAGCCTGTACGCATCCTCTCGTTTCTTCGGCTGCTCTGCCTGTTCAATATATTCAATGACGCTGTGATCAGTTTCCTTTGTTTTCAGTTCATACATAGAAAGGCTCCTTCTTTATGCGTTTGGGTCCAGTATACAATATGGCCAGTGCTTTTTCATCCGCGCTGACCGTATGCCGTAACGGAATTGTCGGACTCCCGCCTTGCAGAGAGGCTGTATAGCTTTATATAATAGTAATTGATAATTATTTTCATTCATACAGCCTGCTTTCGCTGGCGCTGATACGCAAGGGAGGCCTTTATGCAATCTACTTCAATTCGCACTCATACCTTCGGCGATAGCTCATTCGCTGCAACCAAGGACGGCAGACGTCTGCACTATATGTCCAAAGGAGCCGGCCCCGTTACCGTCGTATTCGAATCCGGGATGGGCTCGTCGCGTTCCACTTGGGGATTGGTTGCACCTGCGGTGTCGGCTCATGCCCGGACCGTCGTCTACGACCGGGCGGGACTTGGGCAAAGCGACCCCGATACCGCCTCACGCACGCTGGCTCGATTGGGAGAGGACCTCGGCACGCTTCTTCGCGAGCTTGGAGACGGCCCATTTATTCTCGTAGGCCATAGCTGGGGCGGACCTATCGTTCGCGTAACCGCTGCGTCCAGTTCGGAAGCGGTAGCGGGACTTGTGCTGGTAGACCCCTCCGATGAAAATTGCGAGCTTTATTTTAAAGCTTCCACTGCAAGATGGTTTGGCGTATCACGCGTATTATACAGGATTATGGCCAAAACCGGACTCTACCGTGCGCTCGGCAGCAAGCCCGGCAGCGTTCAGCCGGCCGATGTCGCCGCCGATCATCGCAGAGAAGATTTCACCGTACAAGCGGCTAACGCCATGGCAGCCGAATCCATTCCCTTCTTGACCGAGTTGGCCGGTCTGCGCAAGCATGCTCCGGCGCTCGGCACGATGAAAGTGGCCCTTATCTCGGGAACGATGCCTTCACGCTCCGGACAAAAAATTCGTGTCGCATTAACCGCAGCGCATCGTCAATCGGTAGCCGCCTTGGCTAATGCGAGATATGTGGAAGCTCCTCGCTCCGAGCATATGATTATGTTTACCGAACCGGAGCTTATCGCTGCCGAAATTATCGGCATGGTCAAGAGCATTGAGGATACTAGCCTTTACTAAGTAACGCAAGGAGCGATAACAATGATGATGGAACACACCCAGCGAAATGAGACCAAATTGGTAGGCTACCGTGTAACGGCTTCCCTGCAGGAGGATCTGGAAAAGGGCCTGATTATGGACATGCGGACCAAGCTCTTAACTAACCGCCACCTTATCGCAAATCGCCTGAACGAAGGCGGCATGTATCTCGTCCAAATCTACCCCGCATGCGAGTGGACCCCGGATACGCCCTTTGTAAGCATTGTAGCCGTCGAAGTAAGCGAGCATGCAATGGCTCCTGAACCGTTTATCGCGCATACGCTGCCAGGCGGCATGTATTGTAAAATGGTGCATGACGGGCCGGAAGCGCAAATCGGCGATACATACGACATGATTCGCGACAACGGGATCGGCGCCGAAAGGATGTTCGATTTTGAATACTGGACGAGTGCCGATGAATCGGGCGAGCATGTGGACCTGATCGAAATCTACATCCCGCTTTAGCTTTATGGTTCATTCATAATGATGACGACATTTCCTTTTTTTCGTCCCGTTTCAACGTAGCTATGAGCTTCCCGGCATTGTTCCGGTCGATACTCCCTGTCGATAACCGGGCGCATTTTCCCCTCCCGCATCAATGCGCCGAGCAGCTGCATATCCTCGCGAAGCACCTTGGCCACCCCGCTGCCCTCCACGGAAAGGAACCGTCCCTGCGGAGACAGCAGCTTGTTGTATACAGCCTTGGGACATTTGCCAACAGCGTCAAACACCAAATCATAGCGCTTGGTCGCCCCGCTAAATTGTTCTTTGGCATAATCCACAGCGTAATCGGCTCCAAGCGATCTGACCAAATCCAGATTGGCCGCGCTGCAAGCCGCGGTCACCTCCGCTCCGAAATGCTTTGCCAGCTGTACGGCCGCAGTTCCCACAGCGCCGGAAGCGCCATAGACAAACACTTTTTGCCCGCTTCGCAAGCCGGCTTTTCGGAAAAAATGCAGCGCCGTTGTCCCGCCGAAACCAACCGCGGCTGCTTCGGCAAACGATACATGATCCGGCTTGGCCGCCAGCAGGCCGGTTTCGGGTATAACCGCATATTCCGCGTTTGCGCCAAACTTCATTCCCGTAAAAACAAATACCGCATCCCCTTTGCCGAACCGCGTTACGCTGCTCCCGACTGCTTCCACGACTCCGGAAAATTCAACTCCCAGCACCGGGTTTCTCGGCTTGCGCAAGCCAAGGAACAGTCTCATCGGTATATAGTACAGGATTGGGCTTTTGAAGCCGCGGACTCTGCAATCCCCAGAGGTAACCGTCGTTGCATAAACCTTGACAAGCACTTCATTTTCCTTGGGAACTGGCGCAGCGAGCTCCTTGAGCTCCAGAACGTCGGGCGCTCCGTATTTCGTGCATACTATCGCTCTCATTGATTCCCTCCAACTGTCGTTTGCGTTTAGTTTAGATGCAAATCGTTCATTCATGTAGCTACTAAAGTATCGTTGTGGCTACAAAAGTCCACATTCGCAAGCTCGGGCAACCGCACGCCGCGATGATGCGGAAAATGTGGATAGGCGCTGTCCCTCTCCCGTGATACACTGTGTTCGACAAGCTTAATCCGGTTTTGACTATCATTTTAGGAGTGTTGTACATATGGGGAACTCGGCAAACATTTTACTCATCCCGCAGGCGGCGGGCAATTCGCCTGGCACTTGGCTGGACGAACGCGACGGAATTACCGTGGCTATCGGACATTATCAGTGGACTACAAGCGGTTATGCGCCTGCCGTTTATGTTTCCGTGTCCTATACGGCTGAGGAGCTGGATATACAGTTCCGCATCCATGAGCCCGACCCGCTGATTCGGTATGACCGGCATAACGACCCTGTTCATCTGGACAGCTGCGTGGAATGTTTTCTTCAACCGACGCCCGACACAGATCCGCGTTATCTCAACTTCGAGCTGAATGCGGGGGGAACGATGCATCTGGGACTCGGCACGGATCGTTGGGATCGGATTCATCTTGCGCAGGAGGAATGCCTCCCTGTGGTCGTTTCAACGGAAACGGGCCAAATCGATGCCGACTCCGGCGATGTTTGCTGGCGCGCGCGTCTCCGAATCCCATGGAGCTGGCTGGCCGCGCTGTTTCCGGCATTGTCGGCCAAGCCCGGAGCACGGCTGCGCGCCAACTTCTATAAATGCGGCGACGAAACCCCCGTGCCCCATTACGGGAGCTGGTCGAAGGTTGAATCGGGCACGCCAGATTTCCACCGCAGCGAGTACTTCGGACAGCTTGTGCTCGGCTGATGCCCGCTTCCGTTCATGCCCAGACCGAGGGCTGCTTCGTGCCGACCCAAAAGTTTGTTTTTTAGACAAAACACGATCCGGATAACATGTTAGAATAGAGTATCGATTTTGAATATGGATTAGGAGCAAGCGTATGCGTACACATCCGATTTATCTATTGCGAATGGCCGGTCTACTGGACGGAATTTCGCTTATCGTACTAATGGGGATCGCCATGCCGTTAAAATATATATGGGGCGTTCATCAAGCCGTCACCATCGTCGGCAGTATTCACGGCGGCATTTTTATCGCTTACGCGCTTGCCATTGCCTATGCCGCCCTCCGCGTGAAGTGGAATCTGCTTTGGCCTGCTGCGGCCATGCTCGCGGCGTTCATTCCGCTCGGCAACTTTGTGCTGGACTGGCAGCTCAAAAAAGTGCAAAACAAATACGACATTCGTCCCTTCAGCTACTCGATACTCGTATACAGCATCGTCTTTTTTTCTTTTTTTGACCTGTTTTCCCAGCTGCCGGTCATGAGCACCTTCGCCGCATCCGTCGGGGCCAGCTCGTTTATCGTCGGCTTTGTTATCGGACTGTATTCGCTATCCAACACGGTCGGCAACATCATATCCGGCATCCTTACCGACAAAATCGGCCCTTTCAAAATACTGATGGCCGGTCTGCTGCTCTCAAGCGGTGCCCTCCTGCTGTACCACCTGGTCGAGGAGCCGGCCTTGCTGATTGTCGTCCGCATCGTTCACGGCTTTGTCGCAGGCCTGATCGTGCCGGCAGCCTTCACCTTCTCGGCGAATACGGCCCTTCATAATCAACAAGGCAAGAAGGTTGCGTTCACCGGAACATTCGTTGGACTAGCAGCCATTATCGGCCCCGCATTCAGCGGCATAATGGCGAGCCGAACGTCCGTGCCGGCCGTCTTTACGTTTGTGGCCGTGCTGGGCTTCTCTCTGGCGGTGCTGTCCGCCATTTTTCTTGGAAAATACACCATTGCCAAAAAAGAACGGGAGGGCGACGGCGCTGTTTCCGCCCGCTCCCTATTTAACCTTGGCGTGTTCAAAGCTTATTGCGGCGCTTTTTTCCTTATGTTCTCGCAAGGCGTCATCGCTTATTTGCTGCCGCTTCACGTCCAATCGCTCGGGTACGATTCCCGCTTGAGCGGCATGCTCATGAGCGCCTTCGGCGTTATTGCGGTACTGATCTTCGTGCTCCCGACAAACCGGATTTTCGACCGCGCGGCTCCCGCGCTTACGGCGGCAATCGGTGTAGGCTTGATGGGCCTGAGCCAGCTGCTTATCAGCCAATCCGGGGGAACGCTCGCTTTGTATCTCGTGCTCGGACTGTACGGGGTTGGTTTCGCCTTCCTGTTTCCGTCGATTAATACCATGCTGATTAAAGCGACGCCGCCGGGACTTCGGGGCAAAGCCTACGGCTACTTCTACGCCTGCTTCTCGCTTGGCGTCGTCGCCGGCTCCTCCCTGCTCGGCTGGCTCCCGTTCGACATCCAGCAGGGCTTTTTATTCACCGGAGTCGTACTGCTTGTGTTCGCTGCCTTTGTTAGCCTTGGCGGGAAGCTGGGGCCGTCCTACGAAAGGGCATAAAAGTTTGTTAATCAAATGGGCTTTCCTGACACACTGTTGTCAGGGAAGCTTTTTTATGATGTATCTATTCGATTGCAAGGAGGATGACGCCCATTAGCGCCAAGCTGGATTTAACCAAAACAGATAAAACTTACTACTCGGCCAAAAGCGTGCCGCAGCCGAAACACTTTCCGGCATACCATTATTTGATGGTTTCGGGAGAAGGGCCCCCCTCCAGTGACAGCTTTGCAAGGTGCACAGAAGCGCTTTTCACAATGGCCTACGGGGTCAAGCAGCTATATAAACAGGAAGGGCGCGAATTTACCGTTCCCAAACTGGAAGGATTATGGTGGGTGAACGGCGGACACGACGCTCTCTCGGTCACACGCGAGGCTTGGCGCTGGAAGCTGCTGCTTAGAATGCCGGACTTTGTGTCTGCACGGTCCGTAGAGACCGCCCGCGACCACGCCCTGACAAAGAAAAAAATGCTGGAGCAGCTCCATGACGTTTCATTCGAGTCGTTGCATGAAGGCGCCTGCGTGCAAATCCTGCATACCGGCCCTTACGACTCAGAGCCCGAGAGCATCGCAAAAATTCAAGCGTACATGGAGTTGCAGCGTTTGATTCCAAACGGTCTGCATCACGAAATTTATTTATCCGATCCGCGCAAAGCGTCTCCGGATACCTTGAGAACGATCATTCGTTACCCTGTCGCGCAACAATAAATAAGCCTTGCCGGCAAGCATCCGGCCAAAATGCTTCCGGCAAAGCACGGTTCTCAAAATCGTACACGTCAAATCTTGTATGATTTCACAACTAAAAAAACCATATGGAGTGGATTCATTCGCATGCGGCTCTGACTAACGTTAACGTATAGTTAGCAAAATACCAATAATGAGGGGGATACCCAGGCCAACCGAAACATTAAATCCTTTACTTGTACTCAAACTTCCCATGTAAAATACAATAGCGCCAAGTATAGTCGTCAATAGAACAAATAGCAGCGTTATGCTAAAACCAGCTACCTTTCTCAATAAAGTTCCTCCTTTATTTCAGTGACCACTTTTCACAAGAATGATGATTATAGCCAACATCAACAACTTGAAGTAAATAACTAAAATTGAAAGGCGCTGCTGTTCATGCCAAGCGGTTCAAAAAGATGCTTGCTTCTGTCGTCGTCGTAAGGCATTCCGCTTACACGCTGTACAATGACGCCAAGCAACAGCGAAGCAAAGTTGTCGTATAGATACGTGCTTCCTGGCTCACGCGCCACCTTTGGCATGTGCCGACGCACATATTCTTCCATTTATTTTCCAGTTTCAATCTCAACCGTCATGGCATTGGCTTCCATGTCGCGAGCCTCAAAGCCGGTTGTAAGTGCATGTAGATCCGCAATTGTCACAGGTTTTCAAAAGGATTGTCAACGGTCAATAATTTCATGCCCTTCACCCCCTTGCCTCCTCTCATTTACATGTAACGGTTAACTTTAATTGCAAAATAGATGGTTGAAACAAGTACAAAAAGATAGGTCCCCCCGAGCGATAAAATCACTATCTTGCTTACCCCCGTAAAGGCGAAAGCAATGAGTAATGCTCCAATTGCAATTAGCATAAGATCGAACGCTCTTGCTTTAGCATCATTTCTTAAAGCTACATTTCGCTCGTCCTTTTCGTCAATTTCCCGTTGTTTGGCCTTATGCGGAACGGAATCCCTTGCTAAACGCTTTAGGGCAAGTCGAACGCCTAGGCCTAACACGCCCGACCCGATTGACAGGAGCACAAAGGGGATGGCTTGAACCATATTGCTGGCGACATCCATCGTATAGGGCCAAACGACAATTGCCGCGACCACGCTCGCCAGTCCCAGCAATAAATAAACTCCATACCTTGCCTTCGAAATTTCCATCTTACTCCTCCTCCTCCTCCTCCTCATATAAAAAGATCTCCTCAATGCTCAGGACCCTCATTTCCAATCACAACTTCGCAAGCAGAATCTCATTCATGCCGATAACGTGAAGTAATGCTGATAACCGATCTGTATGCCAAACGCATGTAATCCAAAGCCCTCAATAACGCTTCTTTTTCGACGTAAATACTGCCCAGCAAAAGCAAAAAAAGCATTGCCGCCAGACGAACGAATCGTACGTCTTTCGGCAATGCTTTCGTGAAGATTATTCCTATTAATTATCCTGCAAAGCTATTCGCTTCAACAAATTCACCATAACCTGAGCGCCCTCCGCCCGCGTCATCATGTCCTGCGGCGCAAAGCTGTTGCCGCCGCGGCCTTTGATGAGACCAAGCGCTTGCGCGTCTGCGGCTGCCTGCTGCGCCCAAGCGCTGATATGGCCGGAGTCGCTGAATGGGCTGGCCCCGTCAGCGCCCGATGCCTGCTGGCCGCTTGCATACTCGTAAGCCCTGATCATCATGACCGCCATTTCCTCGCGGGTAATGGTTGCGTTCGGCGCAAACGCAGTGGCGCTCCGGCCGAAAACGATGCCCGCTTCCGCGACAGCGGCGACCGCGTCCGCATACCAGCTTCCCGAAGCAACATCCGCGAAGCCGGCTTCTTGCTTCGCTTCAAGACCGAGCGCTCTGGCCAGCATGGCCGCAAATTCGGCGCGCGTGACCTTGCCATCAGGATTAAAGGCTGTTGCAGTGCGGCCGGCAATCATGTGTTTGGCCGCCATTTGCTTGATCGCATCGCTTGCCCACAGCTGCTCGCTCACATCCGCGAAAGCTTTGTCATAGGCCAGAACGACATACTGCCCGGCTTCGGACACTTTTACATGAATGATGCCATCCTTCACTGTTCCGCCGATGTATTGAAGCGTGCCATCCGCCGCAATTCGATATACGCCAAGCAAGTCGGCATTGGCAGCCGGGTCAACCGCAATGCTCATCCGAACAGGCTCTGCGGTCATGCTTGCGGCTGTCACGCCGCCACTCGCGGATACAAGGTACAATCCAAAATCATGTACGGCGCTTGCCGCCGTCAAGGAAATGGCTTCACTTTCCCCGGGAAGCTTCACATGTCTTATCGCCTCCGACTGCGGAGCAATCTCCTCCAGTGCCAGCTGGATGCTTTCCGTCTTTGGATTTGCAAGCCTATGCTGGAGCTCCGTCAGAGCGGCCTTTGGCCATGCCACCGTGAATTGGCCCTTGTGCAGGCGAAGCGTGCGCTCTCCAACGATGTCCGCAATTCCGCCCGGCAGCCGCGCCGCCTGTTTCTCATCCAGCAGCTCGACTGTTACCGCCCCGTCCGTTCCCGGTTTCAGGTCGCCTTCGCCAAGCGTCTGCACCGGATCGGGAGCAGCCGACGGTTTAACGGTTGGCGCCGGTGTTACAGCCGGAGGCGAGGTTGGCGCAGGAGTCGGCGCAACAATCCGTTCACCTACCACAACGGTTCTTGTCGCCTCTTCTGCCGCATTGCCAGCCGCATCGCTCACGTTGTAGCGGATCGTATACGTACCAGGCACGCTTGTGCTCACCGCTGACACAAGAGTGCCTCCAAACGTGATCGTTACCGCAAGGCTTGCGGTAATATCCCCGTCCCGATCATCCGACGCCGTCGCTCCGGCATCGGTGTAGCTTGCGCCATATGCTACTTGTACTGTAGGCTGACCGTTTAAAACGATCACCGGCTTCGTCGTATCGGCTGCAGTGGCGGCAACGATCGTGCCCGCAGCTGCGCCCGTCCCCTCTGCGTCTCCTTTTTTCAGCGCTACGGTAAAGCTGAAGCTGCCGTCAACTCCGCCTGCGGCGGCAGTGAACGCGTTCACTTGAATGTCTTCCAAGCTGACGCCGGTCGCAACCAGACCCGGGATTTCGGCTACCTTTTGCGTTAACCATGCCCTCACGGCAGCTTCTGTAACGGCTGACGCTTCTTGAACCTCATAAACCGTATTTTCTATTATTCCTTTGGCCAAGCTGACGGCCTGCTGATCATTCGTGACAGGAGCGTCGCTTACCACCACTTCGCGCGTAACCTCAAGAGCCTGATTGCCTGCGGCATCCTTAACGTTATAGCGGATCATGTAGGTGCCCGGGACATTGGTGTTCACGGCTGCGACCGTCTCGCCTCCACGGGTGACGACCGCCGTAATGCTCGCCGTTAAATCGCCGTCCCGATCATCGAGTGCCGTCGCTCCGGCATCGGTGTAGGATTCCCCGTAGGCTACCTGCAAGGTCGCGTCGCCTATTAAGGTGATGATCGGCTTCGTCGTATCCGGTACGGCATTAGCCGCGATAGTGCCTGATGCAGATGCCGTATCCTCCGCTTTGCCCTTCTGCAGCGCCGCCGTAAAGCTAAAGCTTCCGTCTACTCCGGCCGCCGCCGCTTGGAACGCTGTAAGGGAAAGCTCCGTTACCGTAACGCCCGTTGCGTTAAAGCCTTCCAGCCCGCCAATCGTTTGCCGAAGCTTGGCGCCCAACGCCTCCTCGGTGCCGGCCTCATCCTCGCTTGCCAGATAGGAGGCGGCTTCGATCATGCCCTTGGCTGCAGCAACCGCCATTTGATCCGCCGGATCGGCGCCACGCTTCGCCACGCCTACATAGCTGATTACCGAGGCCTGATTGCCGGAAAACGTATTGTTCACGCTATACTGCACGGAGCCGTCGGCCGGAAGCGCAAACGAATGCGTGACGAGCACACCGGCAGAGCCTGCAATCAGTCCGCTGCGAACGATCTCGCTCACGGTTTCTCCTTTGTCGTTCTTGTAGCTGACGCTAATATCCATCGTCCGGTTGCCGTTGCTCCACCAGTCGCGGTGGAAGGACGTAATCGTATAGTCGCCGGCCTTCAGAGGAAATACGTACGTTAACGGGTTGTTGCGCGTATCCGAGCCGTATACGCCGGTCTGGCTTTTGTCGGATGTCACAACCGCGCCGCCAAGCCCCTTCAGCTTGTAGTTCGCGGAGATGGTGCTATGCCCCCACATCGTGTCGGCGGTTGAGAGCTGGTCCGCTTTATCGTTAAGCAGCGTATCGCCAAGCAGCGCTTTGATTGCCGCAAATGGCGGCGTACTGTCGCCCGCTACGCCTGCATCAAGCAGATACACGAGTCCGTCCGGCACGACCTCCGCCTGAACGGTGATATACAGATTTTTGCCTCCTGCAATTTCGCCCGTCACCTGTACGCTCTGGTAAGGAATCGCGAACCGGCTGGCCGTGTTGTCGAGCCAATTGATGCTTGCGCTTGCCCCAGTCGTGCCGTCCGCCAGCGTCACCTCAACGGTTTGCGGAAGTCCGGCAACGGCCTGGCCCGCCTTGGTTGCGACAATTGCCGAATATCCCCCCGTTACGGCAACCGGCTGGCTTTTGAAGCGCAGCGCCTCGGCTGCTTGCCGAAGTGTCGCAAGCGCAGTGTCGACCGCATATTGATCGGCCGGAGCGGCGAGTACGCCCTGCGCTGCCGTCAATGCCTCGGAGAACGCCGTCCATTCCATCGGCATGTAATCCTCCTGTTTGTAGCCGCCCGCCTGCTGCACCTCGGCCGCAAGCTCGGCCGTCGTAACCGAACCGTACACCTCGCCCATAATATCGATGGCGTCAAGACTGAAGGTTCCCGCTTTGACCGCCAGCTTCAGCGTATGCGGCCCATGCTCCAGTCCTCCGTAAGCGTATGTGTCCGTTCTGCTGACCGTTGCGGCGGGTATCACCACATCCTGGCCCACCGGTTTGTTGTCCACGAACAGATCCAGCGTCGCTCCTGCCGTATCTCCCACCAGATGGAAGCCCGTGCCTGTAAACGGCAGCTCCAGATAGGTCTGCGTGCCACTATCGGCTGTCACGACCGCTTTTTCAATCGATAGATAGTTGCCGCTTCCGGAGGCGGCTCCCGTTTTGACGATTTTCACACGATGTACGCCCGGCTCAAGATCGCTGACCTTGTAGATCAACTGGCTGGCGCTTCCATTGCTGAAGCCCTTTCCGGTCACTACCCGCTTGGCGGCGTCATGCGTGTATCCGTTTCCGAAATCGTCCAAATAGACGTCCATTCGCGCTACGGAATTGGTTCCTTGCCCAAGGCCGTATACCTCGATGCCGGTCCCTTTAAAGGTTAGCGACGCGTAGGCGCCATTTTCTCCGGTCCACGCATTGGCGCTGTTGCTGCCCCACGAGCTTGCATTCCCTTCGCTTTGCACCAAATACCAGCGATTAAGGCTGCCTTCAGCCGCGGTTGTGCTGCTGGACAAAATGCTTGCACCGGTAGTCGTAATCGTACGGTTCAGACGCGCGTAGCCGCCGGACAGGCTGTGGCTCCAAGGCATGCTTCCTTCCACGTACGCAATCCGGGAGTCCAGATCGTCGATTCTCTCGGTAACATACGGCACGTAGCCATTTACGGCCTCTACTTTAAAATTGTCAAACACCGTTTGGTGCAGGCTCGTTTGAATAAGCGCCTGGCCCGTAAGCGGCGCCCCCGCGGACGAGTCGAGGTAGCTGACCGCACTCGCGCCGTCGAGCGTTGCCGTTATTAGACGGCCGGTGGCCTTTATGGAAACGCGATGCCACTTGGAGGCGTCAAAGCCCGTTATTTTACCCGATGCCACCGTTGCGGCGAGACGGATCAAACGCCAGCTTCCGTCAGCGTACAATCTGAACTTATAGCCGGATTCGGAATCAGTCGTCGTATGGTTCAGCTTATGGCGCAGGCCGATTGCAACGTAGTTTTCGCCCGTATGGGACGGGTCCTGGTCCAGCTTGAAGTCGATGGAGGCGGAGTAATTCGCCCAGCGCTCATCGCCCAGCAGCGTATAGGAAAACGGCGTAGGCGCCCACGTTCCCGGCCGGATGCCGCTATAAATGATCTGCTTCATGCCTGCCGTGCCGTCCTTGCCCACGCCGGGCTCAACCTCGAACGCGCCGCCCTGATCGGCCGTATAGCGCGGCGTTCCGCCGCGGCGCTCAATGTAGCCAAGCCCGTCTACTCTTGCATAGCCGCTGTACTCGAAATCATCCTCGTATAGCACATTCGATGCGCTGCCGTCCACATCAAGCACCGATTGCGGAGGAATGCTCTCGTTGCGCTCATAGGAGCTGCGCTCGTTTCCGGTATTCGGATTCACCGTTGTACTCGTGATGCTTACCATGGAGTGAGGCTTCACGGTCAGCGTATAGGAGAACGAATCCCCGCTGGCGACCGCCGCCAGATCGCCCAGCCGTTGATACCAGTTGGCATCGTAGGCCTGCCCGCCGTCCGGAGCGCGCGTCTCCCAAACCTGCAGCGGCTTGCCCGCATTCGCAAGGTTCGTTTTGACATCGTAGCGGAACACCGCTTCGCGGTCGCTGTCGTTCACCATGACAACCGAAAAATCCTTTTTGTCCGGGCTGACGAATACGAGCCGGTTATACTCGGCATCCGCCGCATTGCCGTCCATTTCGCTGTTGCCTCGATTGCCGACTACCCCTGCGCTTGCATCAGGGATGTACATCCAGTCATCGGCGGCGAATTGAGTGAAATGCATCA
Organism: Paenibacillus sp. SY21-1; assembly: GCF_005222705.1. Taxonomy (GTDB): domain Bacteria; phylum Bacillota; class Bacilli; order Paenibacillales; family Paenibacillaceae; genus Pristimantibacillus. The sequence goes on from NZ_STGF01000002.1 coordinate 166,919, forward strand.
CGGTCTGAATGCCGACATCCGGCGCATAGTAGCCCGACCAAGGGTCCTTGGCCGATACGATCTCCTTCGTGCTGTACTGCCCGCCGCTATAGAAAGCGCTTACAGCAGGCTGAAACATATAATGCGTCCGTTTCCCCTGCGTATACATGCCGATAAATCGGCCGGCTACGTCCAGCGCGCTGCCTGGTCCGCCGAACGGCTGATCCGCATTCACGCGATACTTGGACGGTATTTGCGGAGCAACGCCCTCGCTGTACCAGACCTCCTTCTGATTGTCAGCGTTCACCTTCAAATAATCGGCGCTGGTCGCCATATTATAATGGTAGGCCATCACATCGACGGCTTGCATCAGCTCCGGATCGGCAAGCATCCTCGTCGGGATGTTCAGCGTCGTATTTTCGTCGGAGGCGACAATTTTGATGTTGTTATAGTTGGGAAAGCCGGAATCCGCGCGCATCTTCTTCGCGAACCATTTAATAAATTGAACGTTTGGCGTGCTCGTTTCATTCCGGTCGGGATTGATGTAGTCGAGGTCCATGCCGAACGTTTCCTTCAAGGCGACAGCCGTATCCTTATACCACTTGTACATTCGCTCATAGGCGGCAATGGTGGAAGGAAGCGAGGAGTCGGTATTGCCGTCGCTCCAAGGCTGCACCCAATTCGGCTCCGTCCAGCGCAGAATGCTGACTTTGACAGCGGGGTTGATCGTTTTGGCGTCAGCGGCAAAAATAAATCCGGCGCCGCGGCGGACATTGGCCGCTTCGTCGACGTAGCGTTTGGTAGCGGGCTCCGTACCGGAGGAGGTGTTGGAATCGTTGCCCATTTCGACTTTTACGTGGTTGATGCCGGCTCCCTTGTCCTGGTCGAACAGCAGCCTCATAATCTCCCAATATTGCTGTGGATGCTCTTCTTTATAATCGAGCAGCAGGCGCGAGGTATTGTTGGCCGACACGGCGCCATAGCCTTTGAAGGTGTTGGCCGGGTTCGTGTCGGCCCCGTTTCCGTCAATGGTTACGACTCTCGGCGCAGGGCCTGCGGCGGAAGCCGGCAGCGCCGGCACCAGAGAAAAAAACATGGCTAAGGTCAGGACATAGACCAGACTCTTTCGTATTGGCGTGCTTTTAATCATTTATCTCGCTCCTTGTATAGGATCTGATCAAAGCAAAGTTACGTCTAGCCGCTTCCGCCTGCCGAAGGTCAGCCCTTTACGCCAGAAGCGGCGATTCCCTGTACAAAATACTTTTGCAGGCCTAGGAATACGATCAGCACCGGAATAATCGAAACGACGCTGGCGGCCATAATCAAGCCGTATTCGGCGGAATATTGCGAGATGAACATGCGCAAGCCGATTTGAATCGTTTTGAGCGGCGTTTGGGTCAGGTAGATCATCGGCCCGAGGAAATCGTTCCAGGTGGACACGAAGGTAAAAATGGTCAGCGTCGACAGGGCCGGCTTGGACAACGGCAGCATAATTCGCGCCCAAATGCCGTATTCGCTCAGGCCGTCGATACGCGCCGCTTCGCAGAGCTCGTCGGGCACGCCTTGATAGAACTGACGCATCAGAAACACGCCGAAGGCCGAAAACGCCTGTAGAAAGATGATCGCCAGATGCGTATTGTTGAGTCCAAGCGAACGCATCATGATAAACTGCGGCACCATATAAGCCTGCCACGGTATGGCAATCGTTGCAATGTAGCCGAGGAACAGCACATGCCTGCCTTTAAATCTCAGCTTGGAGAAGGCATACGCGGCAAAGCTGGACGTAAGCAGCTGAAGCACTGTCACGATGATCGACAGCTTGGCCGTATTGTAGATAAACAAGCCAAGCGGAATCCGGTTCCAAATGTCTACATAGTTTTGCCAGCGCGGCATTTCGGGAATCCACTGCACCGGGAACGAGAATACGTCCTTGTTCAGCTTCAAGGAAGCGGAAAGCATCCACACATATGGAATAAGCATGAACAGAACGATTACAAATAACAGAAGATAAGCGCAAACGATCAGCGCCAGTTTCACCTTTTTGTTGCTTCCTACCGTCATCATGTTGTCCCCCTATTGTCCGTATTTCTTCTCGCCCTTGAACTGAACGATCGTAATGCCCAGCACCAGCAAGAATAATACGATTGCCATCGCGCTGGCATATCCGTAGTCAAGCGAACGGAAAGCCGTATTGTATATTTGATAAACCATAACCCTTGTCGAATCGTTGAGCTGGTTATCGGCGCCGGCGAACAGGTTGATAAAGATGTCGTACACTTTAAACGAATTAATGACGAGAATCATCAGGACGAAAAAGGTCGTCGGCGCAAGCTGAGGCACCGTTACATTCCGGAATCTGCGCCAGCCGTTCGCGCCGTCAAGCTGCGCCGCTTCATACAGCTCGGGATTGATGCCCTGCAAGCCTGCCAAATAAATAACCATGTAGTATCCCATGTTTTTCCAAACGGTAAACAACACAACCGTAAACATCGCCCAATCCTTATCCGCCGCCCAGCGCGGGAGATCCTCGATCGGAATGCCGGTAAGCGCGTGCAGGATATTGTTAAGCGGGCCAAGCGTCGGGCTGAAAATAAAATTCCAGACGGCGGCAACGGCGACAAGCGAAGCGACATAAGGAAAAAAGAAAACCGTTCTCATAAAATTGCGCGCGAGCAGCTTCTGATTAAGCAGAATAGCCAGCGCCAGCGCGCATGCCATCGTAATCGGCACAACGCCGATCGTATACACAATCGTATTCCAGAATGCCTTGTGGAACGTTGTGTCGTGCAGCAGGCGGGAAAAATGATCAAGCCCGATGTATGTCATCGGATTGGCCCCATCCCATTTCACGAACGCCAGCACAAACGCGAACAGCATCGGCAGCAGCGTAAATACGGCAAACCCGATAAAATTCGGCGCGATAAAGCTGTAAGCTACCAGATGCTCCCGAACGCCCTTTGACCACAACACTTTTTTCGGCTTTGCCGTTTCTAATCTAGTCTCACTATGCATGATGTCCCCTCCATACCTTCCAGCTCGGCTCTGCCGCTTCGAAGAAAGGCGGGCCTTCGCCCGCCTCTCCCGCTGCATCTGCCACCGTCAACCTAGTTGTTCAAAATTTGCTGGACACGCGACTTCATGTCGGCCAAGCCCTGATCAATCGTCGTATTTTTGGTCATGATGTTGTCATGCGCTTCGTTCAAAATAACCTCGATATCCGCGCTTTTTTCGTGCATCGGCATTTCCAGATACGTTTTCACCGTGCTAAGCGCCGCTTTGCTGTTCTCGTCTGCCGGGAAGCCCTCGATCGACGTAATCGAGCTGATAACCTCATCGCTCTTGATCGCGGGAATCGTGCCGGTGGCGGCGATGGCTGCCGCGCCTTCCTCGCCGGTTACGAATTGCATGAAATCAAGCGCGGCCTCTTTATTGGCCGATTTTTTGTTAACCGCAAGCGAGGTAATCGTGCCAAGCGTCGTGCCTGCTTCCACGCCCTCCGGATGCGGGTACTTCACGATGCCCCAATTTTTGGCCGAAGACTCGCCGGATTTGACCTTGTCGATTTGCGTTGCGATAAACCAGCTGCCCATGTTCATCATCGCAATCGAATTATTGTAGAATACGCCGGAGTAATGCGTGCTGGACGTTTTTAACGTTGCGTAATCCATTACGATACCGTCGTCCTGCTCCTTGAGAATGCGCTCGTACGTCGGTTTTAGGAAATCGTAGTCGCCGTCAACCACCGTGTTCTGGCCGTCGAGAATGCCGAACAGCTGCACCGCGCTGCGCCAAGTGTGATAGTGGGCCCCGTATACCTTGCCCGCTCCGCTGCCGGAGGTCATTTTTCTGGCTATTTCATCGTATTGCTCAAACGTCATATCGTTGGTCGGATAAGGAACGCCCGCCTGATCGAACAAATCCTTGTTATAATAGACAATCCAGAAATCGCTGCGGAAAGGAAGCGCATACACTTCATCCTGCACCTTGATTTGCTCTACCGTTCCGCCATAAGCGGCCGTGTCGATCCCCTTGTCGGCAATGTAGCCGTTTAGCGGCTCCAGATGATTTTGCTTGACCAGGTTCGCGTAGCCCGGAATATCCTTGATGGTCAGAACGTCGAGATCCGCTCCGCCGGACAGCTGCGTGCTCAGCATGGTCATATAATCGGTTGAGCCCAAATCCACGTATTCAATCGTAACGTTCGGGTGCTCCGCCTTGTACGCATCGATAATCGGCTGGTAATAAGCGGTAGCCTCCCAATCCCATAATGCCCATTTCAGCGTCACCGGCTTGTCGGCAGGCGCATCGGAAGCGCTTGCATTGTTTGCCGACGTTGGCGCCGAAGTTGGCGCATTGTTAGTGCTGCCGTTGTTGCCCGAGCAAGCAGCAAGCGTGCCCAGCGATAATACGGTTGCCAAGGTCATACCGAGCGTTCTTTTCCATTTCATATCGTAACTCCCCTTTTCTGCTGCTTAGTAGCTTTCCTGATCCGGTTGCGCCGAACCCTTAGACCCATACTAATCGTTTTTAACCCCGATTGGGATGTAATTTCCAACTCACAATATGTATTATTTGGTCTTGTTCATCGATGCTCGCCGCCGAAAACCTGTAAAATCATACGCAAAACATGCAAAATCGGTTGTTTTTCCGATGTTCTCCCCCTTCCCCTGCAAAGTCGGCAAGGGATGTGCTATGATACTCGATGTAAACGCTTTATCGTCGGACGGATGCGGAAGCGTCCGGGCAAGGAGTGATCCATACGAACAGAAAATCCACAATAAAAAGCCGAATCATTCTTATCATGACCTCATTTGCCTTGCTCATCGCCATTCTGTTATCGTTTTTCAGCTACGAAATGATTTCCTTCTTCCAGCGCAAAACGGCGATTCAGGCAACCGAATTCAATTTGCAGCTCATTTCCCATGTGATCGATCAGGATTTGACTAATCTGTACGCGCTGGCTATGATTTGCAGCACCAATTCCAGCACGAATACGCTGCTGGCCCATTATTTCGAATCGCCGCAGGCAAGCGCCAAGGACGCCGTCAACGCCTTCGCCTCGATGCAGGAGGCTTTTCGGGTGAACCCCTCCAACACCTACGTCAGACGCCTGGTCGTAACGGACCATCAGGGGAAATTCATCCAGCTGGACAATGCGGGCGGCCTGTCCTCTCTGCTGACGGTCCATAACATCGATAAGCTTCCCGGGCTTCATCCCGATGCAACGGAAGAATGGGGCCGAGTGATACGCGATCCCTTCTCGAGCACCGACGGCATTCCTTTTATCTACCCGATTTACGGAACCGGAGCCGCCCGCGTCGGCACCATCTACCTGCTGGCCAACACCTCGGTTATTACGGATAAACTGAAAGGATACAGTCTGCCCGGCGACTCGCGCCTGATGCTCCGCCTCGGAGAATTGAATTATGGCATCAATGGCGGCAGAATGGAGCCCGTCTCTGCTGATTATAAGGAAAAAGACTACGTCAAGGATAGTCCGACCGGCATCCAAACGAGCTTGAGCCTGGTCGAAGCTGCGGGACAAGAACGAATCGCGGTTTCTTATCCGGTTCGCAGCGGCGTGACGCTCAAGCAAACGTTATCCGGCAATCAGCTGTTCCAGTTGTTCAACAGCTGGATTCTAATTATGATCGGCGTCTGCTTTCTCGTTATCGCGTTAAGCGCGATCATTACGCTCTATTTGACGCGCACGATCAGCTTGCCGGTAGAAAAGCTGAAGAAGCGGATCGATAAAATTTCGCAGGGTTATTTTTACGTAGACAAAAATATTGAATGGAACAGCGAGCTTGGCGATGTCGGACGCGGCATTAACCGGCTTTCCCAAGACATCGTCGTGCTGATGGAGAGCCGCGTAGCCGACGTTCAGCAGAAGCAGGAGCTTGAATACCGGATGCTGCAATATCAGATCAGCCCTCATTTTTTGTACAATACGCTTAACTCGGTTAAATGGATGGCGACTATCCAGAACGCGACAGGAATCGCCGAAATGGTTACCTCGCTATCGCGTCTGCTGCGCAGCATTTCCAAGGACATTCGCAAGGTTGTTCAGTTAAAGGATGAGCTGAGCTTGCTGGAGGACTATTTTATTATTCAAAAATACCGCTACGGCAGCACGATTACGATAGAGCAGCGCATCGGGGACCCCAATCTGCTGCTCGCCCACATCCCGCGCTTTTCGCTGCAGCCGCTCGTGGAAAATGCAATCTTCCATGGGATTGAGCCGAAGGGGCGCGGGCACATCGTCGTGACGGTGGAAGCGTGCGAGGAGCGGGACATTCGGGTAACGATCGAGGATAACGGGATCGGCATGTCCAACGAACAAATTTCGTCCATTTTGTCCGTTGAAACGGGCGCGGGCAGCGGCCTGCTGCCGAGCATCGGGCTGAGAAGCGTCAATGAGCGGCTGCGGCTCGCCTTCGGCGACAAATACGGTCTCTCGATCGAAAGCATGCAGGGCCATTACACTAAAATGAGTCTTTTGCTGCCGGCAGAAATGAAAGCGCAATAGAGTACGTTTGAAGGGAGCGAGAACCATGATCAAGCTGCTGATCGCCGATGACGAAGCGCTAGTCTGCATCGGACTGCAATCCATGCTGAAATGGGAAAAATTCAACATTGAAATCGTCGGCATTGCACATAACGGCGCGCAAGAGGAAGACATGATCGAAAAACTGAAGCCGGATATCGTCATTACGGATATCAAAATGCCGCTGAAAACAGGCTTGGAGGTCGCAGATTCCGTTCGTCGGAAGCAAGGGAATCTGCCGCTGTTCATTATTCTGACCAGCTATGAAGAGTTCGAATATGCGCACACCGCCATCAAATTGCAGGCCGTCGATTATTTGGTCAAGCTGGATTTGACGCCGCAAATCCTCGAGCAATCTATGATCAAAGCGCTTGCATTATTGGGGCAATTCAAGCAAATGGAGACGGATGCCGGCTCCTTCGAGCGCACTACGCTGCAGGAGCAGCGGGATAAGTTTTTTGTCCGGCTGCTGCACGATTTGTTCGACAACAGAAACCAGTTTGCGCTGCAAAAGGAGGACCTCGGCATCGATTTATCCGAGCCTGCCTATGTCGTGTGCACATGCCGCATTCTAGGCCCGGACACGGTGCCGCCTCGCGGGGATAAGCTTGTTGCGTTATGCTCAAGCACCGTGCAGCTGGCCAAGGATACGTTGTCCGCATCTCGTCCTTGCCACGTAACCAGTCTGGATCTGCGCAATTTTGCGATTGCAATGCCTGTCTGCGCGACGGCTGAGCAGCTATGGAGGAGCGATTTGGAGCGGCTGCTGGCCGAAATGGCTGCCGTGCTGCGAAGCTACTTCAACGTCGTCATCATCGGCGCCGTCGGTTATGCGGTAGAGGACCCTTTCAGGCTGCGGGACAGCTACAACGCTGCGCGAAAAGCTTTGCCCGCTGCGCTGTCAACTCAGGGCTTTGAATTTTTCACCCAAGAGGAGCATGCCGTCCACACTCACGCCCTATTTGATTTTGCCGAGCTTCGTGCCGAAATACGCCGCGCCTTCGAGGAAATCGATACCGCAACGCTGCACAGCATGATGACCAAGCTGATCGATACGTTCAAGGGGCGCCCGGATTTGCTCGTCCCCGCCACGGATGCGGCCTGCAATGTGCTCTACATGGCCACTTCCCTGCTCGCCGACGGCGAAAATATGGTCGAGCACATTTTTGAAAAGGAGCCGGAGGGCTATCGCGCGCTGTATCGGAAGCATACGATGGAAGGCATTATCGAGTGGCTGACCGAATTTCGGGACGGCTGCTGCGAGCTGCTCGCTTCGCGCAAGCAAACCTACAAAGAGCAGCTCGTTCGCAACGTGCAGGAGTATATTAAACGCAATCTGAATCACAAGCTTTCGCTCCATCAGGTGGCCGACGTCTTTAATTTCAGTCCGAACTATTTAAGCCATCTGTTCTCCCGCATTGCCAAGGTCAATTACGTCGAATATATTACGGAGACCAAAATAGCCGCAGCCAAGGAAATGATGCAGCGCGGCGAAGGGCGCGTCTACGAAATTTCACAAAAGCTCGGCTATGAAAGCTCCTTCTATTTCAGTAAAGTGTTCAAAAAAGTCGAAGGCATATCCCCGCGGGAATACATGCAGCGCAACGGCTAAGCCATGACCCGCGTTCCGCTGCCTCGTCAGCCCAGCCCGGCGAACGTGCCATAGATGAGAAACAGGTTGAGCAAGGACAATAAAACGGCAATAAGCCATGCCGCATATTTGACCCACGTCCGATTGACGAATATTCCCATTCGCTCGCCATTGCTCGTAAAGATGACAAGCGGAATAATCGCAAAGGGCAGTTGCAGACTAAGAAAAACTTGCGTATACAATAAAAGCTGCTCGACTGAAGCCTCTTGGCCTCCGTACAGCAGCACGCACACGATGACCGGGACAACTGCAAGGAGACGGGTAATGACTCTGCGCTTCCATGGCGATATTCTAATCCGGATGAAGCCCTCCATTACAATTTGCCCGGATAACGTGCCTGTAATCGTCGAGTTCTGGCCCGATGCCAGCAGCGCAACGGCAAACAGCGTGCCCAGCAGGGGACTAGCAATTGCTCCGACGATCTCATGATTGCCCAACGCGTTGTACAATTCCGTAAACCGCCCAAGCTCGCTCGTCGAGCCAAAAAACAAGGCTGCACCAAGCACCAGCAGCAAACAGTTGATGATAAAAGCGAGACTGAGTTGAATGTTCGAATCGATCGTTGCGAAGCGGATCGCTTCCTTCTTGCCCTCGTCGCTGCGCTCGTACTGGCGCGTTTGAACGATGGAGGAATGCAGGTACAAATTATGCGGCATGACCGTGGCGCCTACGATGCCAAGCGCGATCAGCAGCATGCCCGGATTCGCTGCGATGGCCGGATCGGGAATAAAACCTCTAAGCAGCGCTCCCATGCCGGGACTGGCCAGCCATACCTCGTACAGGAAAATGACGAAGATCGTAGCGATAAGCACCGCGACGAATGCCTCGATTTTCCTAAAGCCCGCTTTCGTCAGCAGGAGCAGCAAAAATACGTCCAGCGTCGTAACCAGCACGCCGATAATCAGCGGAATATTAAACAGAAGCTGCAGCGCAATTGCCCCGCCAATGACCTCTGCAATATCCGTGGCCATTATGGCCAGCTCCGTCAATAACCAAAGCGCCAGCGCGACCGGCTTGCTCGTGGCCTGCCGTGTCGCCTGGGCCAAATCCATTCCCGTTACAATGCCCAGCCTCGCGCACATGCTTTGCAGCAGCATCGCAATCAGATTTGACAGCAGCGCTAGTCAAGCGAGGCGAACGCCGGTTATCGGCGTTTTTGGCGATTCCTCGCCTCCTTGCTCTGTTAATGACTATCTTGCATCCAGAAACTGCCTTTGTCAAATGTGGTCTGAAACGCAAAATTCGCGCAGCGGGGGACGCACATAAAAAGAGGCCAACCCTTTAAAAAGCGGTTGACCGTAAGATAAGTGCGGCTTTCACTTGTTCCGGATTAAGACGTATGAATATCGTTATTCTTCAGGGCACGGCTGCTCAGCTACATGGATTCGATAGAGCTCGCTGCCTGCTTCCGAGCCCGTGCGAATGACAAGCGTATCGCCTTCAATCGTCAAGACCGGCTGCTCGCTCCATGCCGACAGGCTGTCAGTCGCAGCCGTCTCGGGCTGACCGTAGAAAGCGCTTGCGAGAAGCGACGTTCCGGCCGGCAGGCTGACTGTCAGCGTAGGGATAACCGTGCGGGGATGCAGCACATTCGTATTGGTCTGAACATAGAGCAAATCGGCTTTTCCCCATCCATGCAGCGCAACAGCGCCCGAAGCACCGTATGCGGATATGGCAGCGGTGCCGCCTTCCGTCCGCTCCTCGCGGCGCGGCCCGTCGGCAAGTCCAAGCGCAAACCCGCCATCCGCCGCATCAAGCGGCCGGGCCGAGTTAATCCGATGAATCCGAATATGCCAAGGCGCACCGGTAATCAGCCATGTTTGCACGACTACGTCATGCCAAGGTCTCCATCGCATCATCATCTTATTGCCGTCTATCGCGTACGATTCGATTTGTCTTTTTACCCGATACAGCTGGTCGCCTTCGCTTAGCGCGAGCATTGAATCGCAGGCGGATTGCGATAGCCCCCATTCCGCTCTCGGGACACTAAAGCCAAATTTGTTGGAGTAGACAAATTTTTCGTATTTGGCGGAGGTATGCGTATGCTGATTCGTCGTGGTGCAGCCGGCGTTAAACGCCAAAATATGGCTGCTCGCGCGCTGGCGGCAAATAATCATCCTTGGCTCCGCCTGAATCCGGCTGGCTTCAAGCTCCGGCAGCGGCAGCTCCTCGGAACTCCAGAACGGATGCTCTTTCGCAAGCGCCAGCGGCAAAAACACCTTGAACGCCCAATAGGGAGAGCCCGGAGAATTATAATTTTCACTCATAATCAGATTCGGATAGGAATAGCCGATCGTCAGCGTTCCGTCCGTTTGAAAAATCGGCTGACGAAACCACCAGCGTAAATGGCGAAGCACGATGCCTTTGACGACGCCTGGCGCAAATGGCGAGGCATCCGCATATTCCAGCGCTCCCCAGAATGCCGCCTGCGAGAAACGATAGGCAAGGCTTCGGCCGTAAGGAAGCGCATCGCCTTCCTCCGCGAACCAATAGATGAACTCCTTCGCGAACAGGGCTGACCGTTCCTTATAAAGCGCGGCTCTGCGCGGGTCCTCCCGCTCCATAAGCTTGGCGTACAGCAGGCTGTAATAATGGATCGCAAACGGCCCGTAGTAGTCGCAATGCGCTTGTATGCCGTCCGCATACCAGCCGTTGTCCAAATAAAACGCTTCAATTCGCTCCAGCTTCGCTTCCATGCGCCGCTTGTCATAAGGCATGCCGATTCTGCGGAAGCCAAGACTCACCAGCACCTGAAAAAACAGCCAGTTGCAGTCGTACAGCTCCCTGTCGTTTATTTGACTGAGCCATGCGTAAAAGTTCGTTTTCTCCTTTTCATTCAATGGCTCCCAGATTCGCTCCGGCGCAAGCGCAAGCGCAAATCCAAGCGCCGCCATTTCAACCAGCAGCTGATCGTAATCGTTCACCTCGCCCCAATACTCGGCATGCCCGGGGTCGGTTCCGTTGCGGATGCCTTCAAGGCAGGTTTCCCACAGCGGGCTGTCGCCGCCTCCGGCCGCGAGCGGAACCAGCCCCCACAGCACTCTGGAGAAGCCTTCCATTCCAGCTGTCGCGCCGGAATAGCTTGTCCCGGTCACGCCGAGATGCAGCCGCGCTTTTCCTTCGCTATAGTAGCCGGTTAGCGGCTCGCATAGCTGCCGGACTGCATGCTGAATATCCTCGCGAGTCTCCAGCGGGTTGCCGGTAATCGGCAAATGCGCCATGCTTGTTAACATTTCCCTCTAGCTCCTCTCTGCCAAAACCATTCGACGTGCCGCACACGTCCGGCTTTCCCTCCTCGCGCCCTTACTGCCGTAACCAAGCGAAACGGCAGTTTTGCGCATCATGGCATTGCCGCACGCGGAGCAAGCCTTTTCCCTCCTCATTATCCCATGTCCCCTTGCAGCTTGTACAGGGCATGCGGCATCGGCTCGCTCCGGCGTTCGCGCAAAATCAGGAAGGGGCTGTTGCGTAAACGATCTACCAAGGCACGCTATCCCCAAGATCATGAGCACTCAAGGGACTGGTCCTGTATTGCCTCCAAAAAACAAGGACCTTACTTTCCCTTTGCAGTGGAAGTAGAGGTCCTACCCTATACATATGAGCCGCTTACCGAAAAGGAGTAGCGCGTTAGACCGTTTAAATGCGCCCCGCTTTTCTGCCTGAACGAAGCTGTTTGTACCAAAAATAAACGGTGCAGCCAATGCAATAGCCGAGCAAAGCCGCGCTGGCCGCCAACAGCAGCATTGCCGAAAAAGCGTAGGCGGCTATCTGCCAACCAAGCGTCGCCGAAGCAAGCGCCAGCGTCAGAAATATGACGGCCAGCACATTGTTGAACCGCTGCAGCTCGGCCGCTTGCGTCTCCGTTCCCTTGTCTTTGATCAGCAGCTTGGCTAACAGCACAAACGCGTTAAGCCTGCCTCCGGTTGCAACGCCTGCCGCTTGAACGATCCATAACGCCGACAACACCAAAGCCTGATTCCATATCAAGGAGAGAATAACAAACAACACAATGCCAGCCTGGTTTGCCTTGACATAACGCATGGGCACTTCACGCATCGCTTTCACCTCTAAATCCAATTTAAATACTTGGTTTTATTGTACGCGCTGCGTTTCAATTGAGCAACTGTTTAGTTTGTGCGCTAGACGTTCATACAGAAACATTTTGAGCTGTCCATGATTTTTCTGACATCAGAAGCCGCTACACTTTAAACCGTCCGATCAGCCCGTTCAGCCGTTCGGCCATCTGCGAAAGGGACTGTGCGGAAGCGGAAATCTCCTGCATCGAGGAGAGCTGTCCCGAAGCTGCCGCAGCCACTTGCTCCGTTCCGGCGGAAGCGCCGACCGCTATATCGGACACGATGGAAATGGCATGTGCCATTTGCTCGGTTCCTGCCGACATCTGCTCGGATGCCGCGGATACCTCCTCGATTTGGCTTGCGACAGAGCGCACGGACCGCTGAATGTCCTCGAACGATTCCCCCGCCAGGCGGACCGCTTCAATTCCTCCTGCAACCTCCTGCTCGCCCTCCGTCATCAAGGCTGCCACCTTCCCGGTCTCCTTCTGCATAGCGCCGATCAGCAGGGCGATCTGCTCAGCGGAGGCTGCAGACTGTTCGGCCAGCGTGCGCACCTCGTGGGCAACAACCGCAAACCCTTTGCCGGCTTCTCCTACCCGCGCGGCCTCGATGGCCGCATTCAACGCCAGCAAATTGGTCTGCTTGGCGATTCCGGTAATGACGCCGACGATATCTCCTACTTCCCGGGATCTCGCGCCAAGTCCGGCTACCGCATGGGCGAGCTGGGTCACGGTATCTCCTGCCGCCTGCATCTGTCGAATGGCCGCCACAACCCGCTCATTGCCGTCTGCGGCAAGCTCGGTAGCATGTCCCGCAGTTCCGGACACTTGCTCGGCGTTCGCGGCGATATGCTGCACGCTTGCCGACATTTCGCCGAAGGTTTGGGCATTCTCCTGCAGGCTCTGTGCCTGCTTCTGCGATCCGAACGCAAGCTGCTCGGCCGTTTCCGCAATTTGTTCCGCATTGCCCTGGATGTGCTCGGAGCCTGCAGTGAGCTCCTCGGCCGCAGCGGCTACATGCTCGGCACTGGCGCCCACCTCGCGAATAAGGCTGCCCAGATTGTCCGTCATGACATTAAACGCGCCGGCAAGCTCTCCAATCTCATCGCGGTTGCGAACAGCGAGCGGCGGAGCATTCAGCTCGCCTTCCGCAATTCGTCTGGCTGCCGCAGCCATTGCCTTGATGGGCCCGGATATTTGACGGGAGATCACCAGAGCAACCAATAGGCCCAATACGAGGGCAAGCAGAACGAGTATAGTAACGGTCAGTATGCCTGATGCAGAATGCTCCCGCGACTCGGCAAGCGCCGCTTGCATGAATTCTTCGTTCATTTGGCCTAACTGCTGAATGGTACCCAGCAGCCCTCCGATGTAGGTTTGCAGCTCCTCGGCTACTTGGCTAATGCCAGCCTCGTTGTTCTCTTGATCATAAGCAAACAGCTTGTCGATCAGCGTCCTCAGCTCGCTTTGAATTTGAACAAGCTGCTCGGTCAGCGTTTGCTGCTCCTCCTGAACCGCCATCGATTGATAGGTTTCGCTGGACTGCTGCAGCTCATCGAGCATAGTCGCAATCTGCTCCTCCAGCTGCTGGCGAACATCGGCTTCATCGTCCATGACATACTTGAGCGCCATCCGTTCCGTATTAATCATGCCGGACCTCATTTCCGCCAGAAGCTCCGAGCTGGGTATCCACACCTGTTCAAGCGCAGTCTCCCGCTCCTGCATCTCCTTCATCCGGCCAACGGCGATTCCCCCCACTACACCAAGCAAGACAAGCAAACTTAAAAATCCGGCTATCAGTTTTTTGCCAACAGTCAATTTCATTTGGATCTCCCCCGGTTGATGAATATGTCTCTACGTTTGAACGCAAAGCGGTTGGTTAAATATACCTCCTACTTTAGTCGTACACGCTTAAATCAAACTTAAATGCTGCCGCCGAGAAACTTAAAATAAACTGAAAGTATGCTGAATGCGTTGTCTCGTCAAAAACAAAAAAGGCCAAGCAGCCCTAACCGCCGCTTGACCTTTTGCAATTCACGCGTTTTTCTTCCTCATTCCTTGGCCGTTGAAAACCGTCTGCAAGCTAATCGGCCGATGTCTCCCTAATCCGGCAAGGTGCTATTCCGGGTACCTCCGGTCGGCTCCGTGCTGCTCTTGCGCAAGCGCAGCAAGCAGCTCATTTACGATCCGCTCTCTGCCGAGCGGCGTCCAGCTCATGACGAACCAGTTCGGAATACGCACCGCCCTGCCCTCTCTAACAGCAGGAATTTGCGGCCATGCGGCTGTAGCCGTAAGCTTCTCATATATGCGCTCGCTTCCGGCAAGCACATGGTGATGGTGAATAAATAAATGCTCCGAATCCAATACAGGCAGCTCTTCGGGCTGCAATTCAAGCCGCCACAGCTCTACCGGCACCTGTCCTCCCGGCTCCAGACCCAGCTCGCCGTACACAAGCTCGTTTAAAGGGTGATGCTCCTTCCCTTGAATGCCGACCGCCCGGTGGCTGACCTGTATAAGGGTAACCCGCTCCTTCCCCAAACGTCTGCGCAGCGTGAGCCCTGCCGTTTCAATCAGAACGTACAGGCGAGTCAGCATCTCGGACGCTTCGCGCTCCCGATCCACCAGCTCGGCAATTCGCTCAAAGTTGCGTTTCCAATCCCATACCGAAAAATCCATGTAGACCGGAGCCGCCGTTCGTTTAAACTGTTCCTTGAAATCCGTATGATAATGATCGGCAATAATAAAATCCGGCTTCGATTGCTCCAGCTCGGACAGCTGCTGCTCCAGCAGCCTTATGTACAGCTCCGGGCTATGCCCTGGGTATGGAAACAAGTCCACCTCGCACACCGGCTCAATGCCAAGCGATCTCAGATGATCACCGAACGTCAGTGAGGAAGCCACCGCCACCCTCAGATGTTTCCTTTTCATATACAGGGTTGGCGGGACTCCGACTGCACGCTGAAACATCCGGCTAAAATAAAACTCGCTGCGAAACCCGACGGCAGCCGCCACTTCCTTCACCCTGCTGCTTTTGCTGTTTAACAGCTGCTTGGCGCGGTTCATCCGCAGCTGGCTTAGAAATTCAACCGGCGGCATGCCGGTTTCATGGCGAAATAATTGGGAGAAAGCGACGGTCGGCATCGCGCCGGCCGCTGCGGCCAACTGCTCTACGCTAAGCTTCTCCATATAGTGCCGCTCCATATAGGCGATGCTCCGTTCCACCCGTTCATCCCTTGCAGCGGAAGGCATGCCCGCTTCATGCCCGGCGATGCTTAAAATCAGCTGCTCCAGGCGAATTCTTAAAGCCGGCGCAGCTTTTGTTGCTTCCAGCTTGCTTTCACGATACAGCTGCGCCATTTGTTGAAAAATAAGCTGCGGATGCCGAATCTCGACGAGTCCCGGCGACAGCACGCCTGCTAAAGAGCTCTGCGCAGTATAGGCGCCCGCTCCCCCTTCAAGCAAGATCGGCTCGAAGCTTATGGCGTAAAATTCAATCGAAACAGCATGCTCCGGAAGCTCGATCGTCATGCCGGGCACGAGCAAATACAATTGAAAGGGCCGAATCTTTCGAAGCGCGCCGTCGAGCACGACAATGCCTTCCCCTGCTGTCACAAAGCACAGCACATAGACGGACACCCGGACATGGTTTGTTTTGCGCGTCTCCGTTAGCTTACGTTTACGAACCGAAGATAGAAGGTAGATGTGATGAGTCTCGTTCGCATAGGACGGCATGAAAAGCTCCACCAGCCTCTCTCTCATTCATACTAAAGCACCTACTATATTATATAGTCCGATGCCTTAATAACAAATAGAGCATATATGGAACGCCGATAAGCGCCGTAATCAAACCTGCCGGAATTTCATGCGGCGCAAAAGCGAGCCTGCCGAGCAGGTCGGCCAGCATGACGATCAGTCCGCCAAGCAGGGCGGCAACCGGCAGCCGTACAAGACTGCGCGTGCCGACCAGATGCCGCGCCATATGGGGCGCCATTAGGCCGACAAATCCGACGGTGCCCGCCATGGCTACCGCGGAGCCTGCCAAGCCTACGCTCAGGAGAATGAATACCAGCCTCAGCGCTTCAACCTTGAGCCCCAAACCCGCCGACGTTTGCGTATCCAGCAGCAGCAGATCCAATCTCCGCGATAAGGCCAAAGCAGCCGCTAATAAAACAAGCTGCCATGGCAGTAGCGGCCAAAAATGCTCCCAGGTGCGCCCATACAAGCTGCCTGCCATCCAAACGGAGGCCTGGGACACGCGAAAAATGCTGCTGACCGTCAGCAAATAGGTGATTAACGCTCCCGCCATTGCGGAAATGCCGACGCCGATAAGCAGCATACGCACGGGGGAGGACGAGTCGCCTCTTTTCCAGGAGAGACCGTAGATCACAGCGGCTGCGGCGAAAGCGCCGCCAAAGGCGACCCAAGGCATCAAACGCATCGGAAACGCGGGAATCAGCACCAGCACGGCGACAACAGCAGCTGCCGCCCCCGAATTCAAGCCGATTACGCCGGGCGAGGCGAGCGGATTCTTGGTTATTGCCTGCAGCATCGTGCCAGCGAGCGCCAGCCCGCAGCCGACAAGCATGCCCGTCAGCACGCGCGGCAAACGGAGCTGATGTATCGTAAACTGATAATCTCCGTTTCCACTCCCCAGCAGGCTGCGCAGCACCTCTGCCGGCGGAATGTCACGCTCCCCAAGCATCAAATGCAGCAGAACCGCAGCGATTTGAAGCAGAATGAGCGCAGTGAAAACGACAAGCGCCCGTCTTTTGGCCCAGGACAACATCATGACGAGCTCTCCTTTCTTTGAGCCAAATAAATCAGCAGCGGAGCGCCCAAAAAGGCGGTGACGACGCCAACCGGTATTTCCTGTCCGGGCAAAACGAAACGCGCTCCGATATCTGCCGCCAAAAGCAGCAATCCCCCCAGCACGGCAGCATACGGAACAACCCAGCGATAGTCGCTGCCGGCAAGCAGCCGCGCTATATGAGGAACGGCCAATCCGACAAAGCCGATGGGGCCTGCCAAAGCGACTGCGCCTCCGACGAGCAGAACAACCGCTAGGATACAGGCCGTTCGGATCGCCTTCATGCGTTGCCCAAGACTTCGCGCGACCTGATCGCCCAGCCCAAAAACATTCAATTGTCCGCTTAACGCCAACGCGCCGGCCAGCCCGGCAAGCAAATACGGCATAACCAGCCCAAACAGCTCCATATCCCTGCCTGTCAGCGATCCGGCCAGCCAGTAGCGCATCGTATCGAGCGACTGTTCATTCAGAATCAGAATCCCCTGCGTCAGCGAGGCAAATAGCAGATTGAGCGTAGCCCCTGCGACCACGAGCCGGATGAGCGACAAGGAACGTCCGCGCGGCGAGCTGAGCAAAAATACCGCAATGCCTGCGACGGCCGCGCCAATCAAGGCGGACCAGGCCAATACATGAAGCGAAGCGCTGCCAAGCCAGAAAGAAGCCATGACTGCGGCCAAGGCCGCGCCATTGCTAATGCCGAACAGCTCCGGTCCCGCCAATGCGTTGCGGCTGACCGCCTGCATGAGACATCCGGCAACGGCAAGCGCTCCTCCGATCATAACGGCCATCATGGCCCGCGGCAGCCTCACCGTTCGTACGATCAGATGCTCGCGCGAGCCGTCATTCGCCAAAAAAGCGTCCATAACGTCTCGCAGCGGAATGTGCACGATGCCGAGCGCAATACTGCCTGCAAACGCCAATAACGCCAGCAGCGCAAGTCCTGCCAGCCCTATTCCTTTTTTAAAATTGTTCAGATTGATTGAATTCATATGGCTTGCCTCCGCCTTGCCGCTTCCGTATGCAGAAAAATTGGATCGCCGCAAAAGACGATCCAACTTATACGGTTGCGTTATCTAAGCCTTACTTGTTTTTCATGCGCCGCGCTGCGGACTAGTTTCCGTTGACGACAAACGTGTTCAGATCGTCGACTACCTTGTTAACCGCTTGGATGCCCAGCCCGCTGAGCCAGTATTCCCAATCAACCGGATGCACCGCACCGTTCTGAACGCCCTTCAGTGTAGCCCATAACGCGCTTTGCTCCAGCTTGGCGAATGCGTCGGGCTCGCGATTGAACCATAATATAACATCGCCTTCCAAGTCCGCAATTTGCTCCTCGGTCACATCCTTCGAGAACCCTGCATCCTGCTGGGCGGCCGGACGAGCGACGCCTGCATCTTCCATAATCGTACCGGCAAAGGTTTCCTTCAGGTAAACTTGAATTTTATCCGCTCTTGGCCGGAACAAGGATACTTCCTTGCCGTCCTTGCCTGTCAGCGCCGTTCGAACGCTCTCTACCCGCTGCTGATATGCATCAAGCAGCTTTTGCCCTTCCTCCTGCTTGTTGACGGCTTCGGCATGCAGCAGCAAGTTCTTCTTCCAGGTGACGCCAAGCGTTTCGACAAACACCGTTGGAGCGATTTGCGTCAATTGGCCATGAATCGCATCATGCGTGTCCTTGTTGCCAATGATCAAATCCGGCTTCAGCGCATCGATCGCTTCCAAGTTCGGCTCGTTGACCGAACCGATATTCTCGATGCCGTCCGTCCCGTTCAAGTAAGCGGGATACGGGTCTCCGGCAGCGAGAATCGATGGCGCGCCGATCGGCTTGATGCCAAGCTCCAGCACATTATCCAGCGCGCCGATGTCCAGCACCACTACCTTTTGCGGATTCGCAGGAACCTGCACCTCTCCATATGTATCCTTAATTGTACGTGTATCGCCCGCTCCGTCTGACGTTACCTCCTGCTTGGATTCCGGCGCCTCGGTTGCCGCAGCCGGCGACTCAGTTGCAGCGCCGCCATTGCTTGTTCCCGCATTGCCGCAAGCCGCCAGCACCAGCATCCATACAGCCAGCATCAACACTACAAACATTTTGTTCCTTGTCCAACCCTGCTTCTGCCCTTGCATTTTGCTTCATCTCCCACTGTCATTCAATAATGATAATCATTATTAATGATAGTCGCAGCGTTTGCTTCTGTCCATGCAGTATCCTTTGTATCTCATACACTATTTTTATGAAGACGGCTAAATCTATCAAATTTATCCATCTATACATATACTACGGAAAACAAATCGGCCCCCGGATCATCCGGAGGCCGGAGCTGAACGCGAACATCGTATCATTTCAATTGCAGCTGCTCCAGGAATGCACCAAGCTGTATGCGTTCCGGGCCGGTTAGCGATTGCAGAGGAAGCGGCAAACAGGGGCTAGTTACCGCTCCCTGAAGCTCGGCCGCCGCCGCAATGACGCGAAGGCTTCCGTGCTGGCGGAAAAGTGCCCATATAGGCTCTGCCAGCTCTGACTGCCGTGCGGCATAATCGGCATTGCCTGCCAGGGCAGCGCGGGTCAGATTTAGGCAGAATTCTGGAAATAAACCGCCCAATACCGAATACCATGCCTCGCAGCCCGCATTCAGGCCAATCGCCGCAAAAGGATCTCCGCTGATTCCGATAGTAACATCTGAAGGGATTCGGACGCGAAGACGCTCTATTCTTGCTTTGGCTTCGGCAAGTCCCGTTGGAACCCCTGGAATTTTGATGGATCGGACCTGTGGCAGCTGAGCAATCCGTCCGTGCAGCTCATCGCTAAACACAAAATTGGTCGTTATCGGGTTATCGTACACGCATAACGGGATAGACAAGGTCGAAGATACTGCCTCGTAATGAGCGTATACCTCCGATTCCGTAAGGCGCTGGTAAGAAACAGGAGCCAACAGCACTCCGCTTGCTCCCGCTTGCTCTGCATCTTCTGCCAGCAGAAGCGCATCCCGCGTACGCAAAGCGCTGATGCTAACCATAACCGGTATACCCTCTGCATGCTGGACAGCAAGCCGGGTAATGCGCGTTCTCTCCTCTCTCGTCAGATAGGCATAGCTCCCAGTGGAACCAAGAGCGCCAATCGAGTCCACTCCTGCGGCAGCCAGACGTTGAATTAGACGCACAAATGCCTCCTCGTCAATGCCACTCTCGTTCATCGGCGTGAGCGGGAAGGCGGATAAGCCGTTAAACATGATGATCGCTCCTTCATTTGCAAAATATCAGAATAGCTTGATTCGTTTCTCTAACCAATGCGCACTATCCTTTTATAGCATATAACCGGCCAAGCCTACCAGCCGACTTGCGGCAAGACGTTACTTGGTCAAGCGCGCTTCGTTACACCGGACAAAGCAGAAGACTCCCTGCCCCCTGCGGGGAAGAGAGTCTTCTATTGGCGGAGCCTTATGTTTAACTGCCCAAAGCCCGGCTTTAAAGCTCGCTGTACACAATCGTCTGAATTGTGCCGTCTTCGTTGTAGCTCAGCTCTGTAAATTTGACGCTTCGTTTATGATTGACCCCTTCGGACATCGAGCAGTCATGGTAGAACAGATACCACTTCTCCTGAAACTGTACGATAGAGTGATGGGTTGTCCAGCCAATAACAGGCGTCAGTATCGTGCCCTTAAATGTATATGGACCTAGCGGGTCTCGGCTAACCGCATAGACCAGCTTATGGGTCGTACCTGTCGAATAGGACAAATAGTACCAGCCGTTATATTTATGAACCCATGGTCCTTCAAAATATCGGCGATCCTCATCGCCGGCCGTAATCGGAGCGCCGTTTTCGTCAACAATCTTGATTTCCTTTGGAGCGCTGCGCAATGAGAGCATATCGTCGTTAAGTATCGCGACCTGCGGACCGAGCGCCGGCTCTTCTCCCTGCGGGCCCGCTGCATCCGGCTCAAAACTGCCTGTCTGCCACTTCTCCAGCTGTCCTCCCCAGAGACCGCCAAAATACAGGTAAGCTTGCTCGTCCTCATCAACAAAGACGGCGGGATCAATGCTGAAGCTTCCTTCCATCCAATGCGGTTCCGGCGTAAACGGGCCGGCGGGCGATTGGCTGGTCGCCACTCCCAATCTGAAAATGCCGTCATGGTCACGCGCCGGATAGTACAAATAATACGTATCGTTTTTATAGGCCGCATCCGGTGCCCAAAGCTGCTTGGAGGCCCAGGGAATATCCTTCAGATGAAGCGCCTCTCCATGATCGACGACAGGAGAATCAAAGTCCTCAATAGACAAAACGTGGTAGTCTTCCATCTTGTACTGGTCCCCATTGTCATTGCTTGGGCCGTCATGATCCAGGTCGTGCGACGGATAGATATACAGCTTGCCCTCAAAAACGTGCGCCGAAGGATCAGCCGTATACATATGCCGGACAAGCGGCTGATTAGGCGTTGGTTTAGCGCTCATTGGAATGCCCCCTCTTAATCCATATAATGTGTGCTTATCCAGAGTTTAAAGTTTGCGCATACAGGAAACAACCCCGCAATTCATAGTTTGTACAGGGAGAAATTATAGATGTTTTTACTCGCAGGCGAGGATGAGGTAAAAAGGAACCGTTCAAGACTTTATTCTCCCATTCTCCAGGGCAATCACATGATCGACAAGCTTCATAATGCCCGGGTCATGCGTGGACAACACAACCGTCATCCCTGAGTCGCTCACTAGCTCGCGAAATACGCGCATAACCTGCATTCCCATTCGTGTATCCAGTTCAGCGGTAGGCTCATCGGCAATTAGAAGCACGGGCTTATGGGCAATCGCGCGGGCGATCGCCACCCGCTGCTGTTCGCCGCCGGAGAGCTCGCCGGGCCTATGCTTCATTCTTCCCTTCATTCCTACCTGCTCCAAAGCGCTCTCCGCTGCCTCCCGATTGGTTTTGACGGGGGCGCCCGCTATCCTTAGCCCAAATTCCACATTCTCGTACGCGTTCATTAGCGCGACCAATCCAAAAGATTGAAATACCAATCCGATTTCCTTGCGCCGCAGCGCGCTTCGTTCCTTGGCGGACATCCTCGTAATCTCCCGGCCCCGGAACAAGACTTGCCCTTCCGTCGGTTCGTCAAGCGCGGCCAGTATGTTCAGCAGCGTCGTCTTGCCCGATCCCGACTTACCCTTCAGCGCTACCATCGATCCTGCGGGTATTTCTAGCTGAACGTCCTTCAAGGCGGTAATGGCAGACTCCCCTCTGCCGAACACTCGCTTGAGGCCCAACGCTTTCAGCAGTGCTTGTCCGCTATCCTGATTTGCACCTGCTTGCCATGAGGTCATCGACATCCCCCCGTCCGCTATTCTGGATCATGAACGCTAATCGGCAGCAATTACGGTCATTTTCTTGCTTAATGCCATTGTAACCTTTGCGATTTTTAAGCAACACCCGTTCAATGATGTGCAATTACCCATGAAAGAATAGTTTTTGACCAGCAAGCAACAAATGAACAAAGGGTTGCCTGCTGCGGGAGCGCTTGCTATCTAAGGCTTCTCCTATTCCACGCACGCACGCACGCTCCGCTCAATAGGCGAATAGCGTATCGCGATATTCCTGCGGGGTTATCCCCGTTACTTTTTTGCAAAACCGCGTAAAGGAATGGGCCGCCTCGTAGCCGACAGCGGCAGCTACTTCACGCACCTTCAAATCTCCGTCCCTTAGCAGCTCCTTGGCCCTTCTTGCGCGGCAAGCATCGATATGCTCGGACAGATTGATTCCGCGCTCTTGCTTGAAGAAACGCGATAAATAAGAAGGATTGAAATAATGGATTTCCGCTAGCCGCACCAGCGATAAATCTTCGCCGAGATGATCTTCGATGTACTGGCAAATCCGGTCAATGACTTGTGAAGCCCTGTCTTTTTCATCCCGCTGCTTGTGGGCAAGAATCGCTTCAGCCGCTCGCCCCAAATAGGAAAAGGCCTCCTTCATGGAGGAGTGGTCGTCCAAACGAAGCAGCTTGCCGTAATCTTCGATTTTACTCTGCAGTCCGAGCCTGTTTAACGTGGAATACAGCATGAATCCGAATGCCGATTAAACGAAAAGAACAGGATGCGAGCGCCATCACTCTCGATGCCTGTTCTTTTTGAGACAAATGATAGCTCTCCCCGCCTGGCCGACGCTTCGGCAGCCCGCTTGCAAGCGGCCCTTCTCATTACCCTTTGACTCCGCCGACCATCATGCCCTTGACAAAATATTTTTGCAAAAACGGATAGACCATAATAATCGGCACAGAAGCGACAATCGTCATCGTTGCCCGTATCGACAACGGCGTCACCGAATTTTGCTGCGCGCCGCTGGCGCCGCTGATCATGCCGTTTATGCTGGTGGTGCCGGATGTCGTATTGGAGTTTTGCAAAATTTTCTGCAGCTCGTACTGCAAGGTGCTTAAATCGATGTTGGACGAGTTGTACAGAAATACGTCAAACCAGGAGTTCCACTGGTACACGCCCGAGAACAAGGCGACTGTCGCCAGCACGGGGGTCGTCAATGGGAGCACGATGTTGAAAAAGGTTCGGAATTCCCCTGCTCCGTCCATCTTGGCGGATTCGAGAATGCTTTCCGGCAAGTTTTCGATAAAGGAGCGGATAATGATCAGGTTGAACACGCCAATCAGGCCCGGCCAGATATATACCCAGAAGCTGTCAATCAAGTTCAAGTCTCTGATCAGCAAGTAGTTGGGAATGAGTCCGCCGTTGAAATACATCGTGAGGATGAAGGCGACCGTAATAAATCTTCTCAGCACGTAGTCCTGCCGACTGATCGTATAAGCCACCATGGCGGAGCAAAAAACGGTCGTCACCGTCCCGATTACCGTACGCAGAATCGAAATGTACGTGGCGTGAAAAATGGTTGCTTCCTTCAAAATATAAGCGTAATTGTCCCACGTCCAAACTCTCGGCAGCAAATAGATGCCGCCCTTTAAAGAATCCTGAGCCTGGTTCAGCGATACCGCCAGCACATTAAGAAACGGATAAAGGGTTACGATCATAAGCAGAATCATAAAGCTGTAATTAAAAATGTCGAATAAACGATCTCCCATAGACGCTTTAATTTTGTTTCTCTTGATGAATTTTGCACCGCCTGCAGCCATGCCGACGCACCTCCGGTATTAGAATAGTCTGGATTCACCCATCCGTTTCGCGATGGTGTTCGCTGCGAACAACAGGATAAAGCTGACTACCGTCTTAAACATGCCTGCCGCGATAGAAAGCGAGAAATTGCTTTGCGCAATGCCGTATTTCAGTACGAATATGTCAATGTTCTCGGAATAATCCACATTCATGCCGTTGCCCAGCAAATATTGCGGCTCAAATCCCGATTCCAGCAGATAGCCAATATTCATAATCAAGAGCACGACCACAACCGGCTTAATGCCCGGAAGCGTAATGTACAGCATCTTCTTGAGCCGGTTGGCTCCGTCCATCTCCGCCGCCTCGTATTGCGCGGGATCGATTGTCGTCATTGCAGCCAAATAAACAATCGTGTTCCAGCCAAGATCCTTCCATATCGAGCTTGCGCCAAATATAGACCAGAAATAATGGGGAATGCCCAAAAATAATATCTCATTTCCCTTGTTGATAAAACCTGCCCAAATCAGCAGCTGATTAATGATTCCGTCAGGCGCCAAAGTCGTTTGCACGATGCTCGCCGCGACGACCCAGGAAATAAAATGCGGCAAATAGCTGACCGTCTGCACGACCCGCTTGAAGGCCACCTTGCGCACCTCATTGAGCAGAAGCGCCAAAGTGATGGCCGTTACAAAACCCAGCACCAGATTGATGCCGCTCATCGCAAGCGTATTGCGCAATACGCGCAGGAACCGCTCGTCTCCAAACAAAAACTTGAAATGATCGAAGCCGATCCAGGTTTGCTCCCAGAAGCCGAGAGCCGGCTTGTAGCTTTGAAACGCAATGGTCCAGCCCCAGATCGGGACGTATTTAAAAATGAACAGCCATATTAAAAAAGGGGCGGACATCAGCACCAGTGCGCGCTGTTGAACCAGTTTTGCCCAAAATAATCCTAAGCCCGTTTTATTTTTTTTTAGCAAGGGCCCGCTTGTCGTTGTAGCGCTATTGCTCTCCATCGTTTCCTCTCCTTCCAGTTCCAAATGCTCGAAGGGATAGCAGCACAGGCCGCCATTCAGCGTTGCCGAACGCCGGCCTGTGTCCGCTTATGCCTATTTGGTTGCTTCAACCTTGATTTTCACTTGCTCCGACATCCATTTTTCGTAGCCGGCCGTATCCAGCTTGCCAAACTCATTCAAATATTCATTCCATGCCGCTTCAAATTTGTCCGGCGCCGCAAGCACCATTTTCGGGAAATACTTTTTCGTTAAATCCTCTTTGCTTGCTTCCCACATCTGCTCCGGCGAGTTTTGCTCCTTCGCGAAGCCCCAAGCCGGATACCAAGGACGGAAAACAGGCTCGGCAAACATCTGGGAATACGTCTGAACGTTGTACTTTTCCAGAATGGTTTTGTCCGAATCGGTCAAGCTCATTTGGAACACTTCCGGTTGAACGCCTACACCTTTGGCGTTGCCGTCCGAAAGGGTGGAGTTGCCGGAGTAGCTTGGCCAATTCCAGCTGTAATATTTGAAGCCGAACGTTTCGTTAAACGCCTCGTCAATTTTGCCAATTTGCTCTTTGGTACGATAGTAGCGGCCTTCTTCGTTCACCTCGTACGTTTCGCCCTGAATGCCCCATGAGGTCAAAATTTGATTTTCTTCCTTCAGCATATTGTCGAAATATTCGATGATTCGCACAGGATCTTTGGCGCTGACCGTAATGCCGATGCCTCGGTTCGTCACCAGCCCGCCTTGCGGATCGATATAGGCGTCAGCCGTGTTCTCGTCAAAGGTTACCGGCAGCGGGAAGTAGTTGAATCCGTCCAGGGAAGGGTCCTTGCGGGCCGCATCCTTCAGCACATTAAGCGCGCTTTGTACCTGCCATCTGTAGTCGAAGAAGCCTAGAACTTTATGGGATGTCAGCTTCGCAATATATTGATCGTAGTTGTCCACAAACGATGCTTTATCGAACAAGCCCTTGGCGTTCAGGTCATTCAGCGCTTTCAGCCATTTGTACGTCGAGTCGGCCGCCGCATACGTTTTCGCTTCAAGCGATTGCGTATCCACGATCACGTTGCCTTCGTTAGGGAAGCCTTGCAAATGCATCGGCGGGTTGGTCGTCGCAAAAAATCTCCAGTCATGCGTCAAGGAAACCATACCGGTCAGGTTCTCTTCCTTGTGCTTGGCCTCGTAATTTTCGATCAGCTTCACGTATTGCTCCAACGTCGTTATTTTCGGATAGCCCGCATCCTCAAGCACTCTCCGCTGCACCCAGAACGCCGCGCCCGGCTCCGGATCAGGAATGAAGTCGCCGACCTGCACGGCGATCGGAAGAATGTACAGCTTGCCGTCCTTGGATCTCATCTGGTCCAGAAAAGGCCCGTATACCCGTTTGATGTTCGGCCCGTGCTGCTCGATCAAATCGTCAAGCGGAACGAACGCCCCCGCATTCAGCACTTCCTCCATCGCCGCATCAGGAATCAGCACGTCCGGATATTTGCCGGAAGCAATCATCGTGCCGATCTTTGTATTCAAATCGCCTACGAGAAATTCCAGCTTAAAGTTGACCCCCGTCTGATCCTCCAGCATTTTACCGATCTTCGTTTCGTTGGTATTTCCGTCCTTGGAGCCGGCCACACCGTTATAAATCGTGTAGGTTACCTTTTCCTTGCTCGATCCCGTGTCGCCTCCGGCGTTTGTGCCCGCCGGCTTCTCGTTGTTATTGCCGGAACAAGCGGTCACAACAGACAACAATAAGGCCATAACCAGACTGAACACCGCAACTTTTTTGTTTTTCATTGTTCGTCTTACCCCTTTCTTTGGTCCCTTATGTTCGTGCAACCTTAGTATAAAAGCGATTTCATTTTTTGATTACCCGCCAAATTACTGTGTCTAGTTCAAAAATTATATGTCTGGTTTTCTTCAATCGGGATTGCCAATTGGATGAACGTGCCTTTGCCGGGCTCGCTGTTAATCGTAAACCGGAATTTGTCGCCGTAGATCAGCTTGCTGCGATAAATGACATTCTGAATGCCGATCCGCTCGCCCATAATTTCATCGGACTTCAGATAGCGGTACAGCTCCGCCACCTTTTCCTTGTCCATGCCGATGCCGTTGTCGCGTATCGTAAACACCAGTTCCTGCTCGAGCGACGTAATCCGGATATCGATTTTGCCCCCATGCTTCAGCGGCTCTATGCCGTGAATGCAAGCATTCTCCACAAACGGAAGAAACGACATTTTAGGCAGCATGCAGGAGCCGCATTCATCATCCGCCTGAATCGAGAAATCGAGCTTGTCCTCGAAACGGTATTTTTGAATATCCAGAAAACAGCGAATAAAGCCCATCTCCTCATGAACGGTGACCCTATCCTTATTCCAGGTCAGAGAGCTTCTGAAAATTTTGGCCATGCTGTGAATAATGCCCGCTGTCTCCTTCTCCTCTTTAAGCAGGCTTCGCATGCGAATCGTCTCCAGCGCGTTAAACAGGAAGTGCGGATTAATCTGACTTTGCAGCGCATTGAGCTGCGCCTTTCGGCGCTCCAGCTCCAGCGATTTTTTCTGAATATCCGCCAGAAAAACATTCTCGATCAGCGATCTGATTTGTAGAATCATCCGGTTGAATTCCAGCGTCAGCTGCCCGATTTCATCCCTCGACTCCGTATCGCGAATCGTTTCAAAGTTTTGGCTTTTGACCTTTTTCATATGCTTTAGAATGGTGACAATTCGTTTGTTGATGGAACGGGCCATCAGAAGAATGATTAGCGTCGGGAGGGTTATCATCAGACAGGCGGACCAGATGATAAAATCGCGCGCCTTCCAGATTTGCTGGACGATTTCAGCTTTATTGACCGTACCGACGACGCTCCAGCCTTCCAAATAACGAATGTCGGAATAGTCTTTGACAAACTCGATCGTATGGGGGGATTGGCTGGAAGCATACAACGGTTTGGGGCTAGCCATCCAATCTATTGACCGATTGGTCGTATACTCGATTTCCCCGGCGGGATTAACCAGATACATATCGCCCTGCATATTCAAATTGCCGAAAATTTCATCCAAATCAATCGTTTTAAAATCGATTTTGAGCAGCTTTTCCTTGTTCATCCGCTCCGAGAAATAATCGAGCTTGCGCAGCAGCGAAAAATGCTCGAAGCGGCCGTTAGCGGTTTCCGTCCTTATAAAAACGGGCTGGGAGCGCTCGCTGGCGCTAGAAGCGCTGAACCAAGGGAGAGCCGCGATGTCGCGGGACAAATAGCCGATGTTGCCCGAATGCAGCAACGTCGGATTGTCGACATAAATCATGATGTTCTGAAAGGACAAGGACCCCGGATTGTAGCTGTTCAACACCCCTCGCAAATACTCGTCGTAAGCCTCCACATAATCCTCCGGGTGTTCGAAATTCCGCTCAAGAATGTCGTTCGTTTTGTAATCCGCATAAAAAAAAGAAGACAGTCCTACCGCATCGTCGAGCAGCAACCGAAAGTCGTTCTGAATCTGTCCGATGGCCCGATCGATATCCTTCAGCCGCTGCTCTCTAACGTTGCCGGCAATCGTGTTGTAGAAAATCATGTTGGTCAGCAGAATCGGGATAAATACGCAAAAAAAATAAACGGCCAGCATCTTGTTGCGCAGCCTGACATGGTTTAGCAATCGGATCATAGCGCCTCCTGTGTTCTCGTCCTCAGTTCCACCGCTGCCGGTATTCGGTCGGAGTCATATGCTCCAGCTTCTCGAATTGGGTAACGAAATAATCGGCTTTGTTGAATCCGACTCGCTCGGCAATTTCATACACGCGCAGATCGCTTTGCCTGAGCAGCTTTTTAGCCTCATCAATTCGCAGTCGCAGCACGTAATCGTTAAAATAAACGCCGTAGCTCTTTTTGAACAGCTGTCCGAGGTAAGCCGTATTCATATAAAAATGAGCCGCAATGCTTTTCAAATTAATGCTTTCCTTGTAGTGCTGATCCACATAGCTTTTCACTTTGTAGATGCCGCTTTTGCCCGATGTCCGGTACAACAGGCTTATCATCCCCGACGACTCCCGTACAAAAGCTTCCACCATGCTCCGGAGTTCCTCCCAAGTGACGTTGTAATCGTGCCAGCCGATAACCGGGGCCATCGTTTCAAGCTGCTTCTCGTCCCCCTGCAAACCTCTGACGGCCTTTCCCACAGCCAGCACACATTGCATAATGGCGGACTTGATCGCTTCGGGCGAATAGCGTTTGTCCACGAATTCCGCAAACAGCCGGTCCAAGCCGCTTGTGATGGCCGCGTCATCATTTTCCTCAATCGCCTCCATCAAATTCCGGTAAATCTCCTCGTCGAGATGCGCGTAATGCAAGGTCAGATCGGCAATCTCCGAATAAAGCAGGATGCTGCCTTCATGCCTCAGAAATTTGTAGGCGATAGACTCCTTGGCGCTTCCGTATGAAAGGTACAGCTGATCCAAGGCGTGCACAGCTTGCCCCGCATACGCGCGAAACGCCAGTCCAAAGCGCGCTTCAAGCGCAGCCAGCATGGCTGCAAGCAGCTTTCGGAGGCTGTAATCAAAGGCTGGCAAGTAAAGATCCGGCACGATAAAGCCATACGTTTTGCGATGCTCGTAGACAGCCGAAACGGGAGAGGCAGGCGCATGCTTTTTCAAAAATGCGCGAATTTCGTCTTTCAGCTCATTTTTGGGCGGCATCGCGGCATCGTTCCATGGGAGCGCATTGTTGCACTCCACCAGAATATAGGCAAATGATCGGGCCCCTCCCGTCAGCCATGGCTCTGCCCACTTATTCAAGGCTTGCGTGTCCGCCTCTCTTCTTAGCAGGGCTTCAATCATTTGCTCTCCCGCTTCAATGCCCGTCCGCTCCTGCGCCTTCTTCTTGCCCGCCAAATGCTCGCGGAGCTTGGCCAGCGCCTGCAAAAAATCATCCTGGTCAACAGGCTTCAAGACATAATCGACCACGCCAAAGCGCATGGCCTGCTGAGCGTAGCGAAAATCGTTGTAGCCGCTAATAATAATAAATTCCGTTGCCATTCCCGCTTCGGCGGCAGCCTGAATTAAATCCAGGCCATCCATCACAGGCATTCGAATATCCGTAACGACCAGATCGGGCTTTTTCACTGTGATCAGCTCTAGCGCGTCTTCTCCATTGTCAGCTTCCCCGATGACCTGAAAACCGGCTTTCTCCCAATCAATCATGCCTTGCAGCCCTTTGCGAACGAACAGCTCATCGTCTACGATAATGACGGAATGCATAATTCTTCCTTCTTTCTATCCTGGAATGGAATGAACAATAGTTTTCGGAGCATCTTCCATAATTTACGAAACGTCTTGAATGCTATGATGAAAGCGTAAACAAATTTTCGAGGAGGATCAAGATGGAACAAAGAAATTTGGGCGCCTTTCATACGGGCCGCTATCGGAATGTATTTCAGCAATATGGCTATTCGGACGAACAAATCACGCAAAAGCTGGAGCAGACATGGTCCGACTTGCTGGAGGGCGCCCCGGATGTTCGGATTTATTATCCGCTTGGTGACGACATGGGCTACATCCTGGACACCGGGAACGACGATGTCCGTACGGAAGGCATGTCCTACGGCATGATGATGGCCGTACAGATGGACAAAAAGGATCTGTTCGATCGGCTATGGAAGTTTTCCGCAACGTATATGCAGCACGAAGATGGGCGCTACAAGCATTATTTCGCCTGGCATTGCAAGCCTGACGGAACCCGCATTTCACAAGGACCTGCTCCCGACGGCGAAGAATTTTTTGCTATGGCGCTGCTCTTTGCCTCCAATCGCTGGGGAGACGGCCCCGCACCGTACAATTATGCCGAGCAGGCCCGACGCATTCTTCACGCCTGCCTTCATCAGGGAGAATCCGGCGAAGGCGATCCTATGTGGGATGCGCAGACGAAGCTCATCAAGTTTATTCCTGAATCGGGCTTCAGCGATCCGTCCTACCAT
Organism: Paenibacillus sp. SY21-1; assembly: GCF_005222705.1. Classification (GTDB taxonomy): domain Bacteria; phylum Bacillota; class Bacilli; order Paenibacillales; family Paenibacillaceae; genus Pristimantibacillus. Next base: position 198,034 of record NZ_STGF01000002.1, read on the forward strand.
CTGCCTCATTTTTATGAGCTATTCGCGCTGCAAGCGAACGAACGTGACCGGCCATTCTGGCGCGAGGCGGCAGCGGCCAGCAGAGCCTATCTTCATACCGCTTGCCATCCGCTGACCGGACTTTCGCCGGAATACGCCAATTTCGACGGGACGCCGACGGAACTGCAGCCCCACGGCGACTTCCGGCATTTTTACAGCGACGCTTACCGCGTCGCCGCCAATATCGCGCTTGATTGGGAATGGTTTCGCGCCGATGCCTGGCAAGTCGAGCAGTCCAGGCGCATTCAGCATTTTTTCCGGCCAATCGACGTTTCCGATTACCGCCGCTATGCGATAGACGGGAAACCGTTTGATGAACCGGCGCTGCACCCGATCGGCTTGCTCGCCACCAATGCGATGGCCTCTCTGGCAGCAGACGACGGCCCGAACGCCGAGCACTTTGTCCGATTATTCTGGGATACGCCTCTGCGCAAAGGCGTTCGCCGCTACTATGACAATTGCTTGTATTTTTTCAGCCTGCTTGCCCTAAGCGGACGTTTCCGAATCTATCTGCCTTCATAAATCGTGAAACGCCGCAAACCCGATCCCTTTAACATAACAAGACGAGTGCGAGTAAACAACCTGTGTAAATCTAGATTGGAGACGTTTACCCGCTTGCGCTGCGGTATCGTTGCTTAACCATTGTACAACTTTAAGGGTAGTTGGCTCTTATTTATTCCTTCGCCGCCTCGGAGGATAAATGAAAACCGCCCGCGATTCCCTTCATCGCGGGCGGTTTCATTAATACTGCCGATTTGCTACCTCTTTATGGGCGACTCCCTCGGTAAACACGCTCTCCTGGGGAACAATTCGCTTGGGGAGCGTTCTACCCTCCATCATTTCTCTAACCGCCTGCATCAGTATAGGACCCAGCAGCGGATTGCATTCCACTATGCAATTAATTTTACCTTCAACCATCAATTCAAACGCTTTGCGGGTGCCGTCTACCGATATAATGACGACATCCTTGCCCGGTCTCAATCCGTATTCCTCTATGGCTTCGATCGCTCCAATCGCCATATCGTCGTTATGCGCGAACAATACCCGGATATCGCCGCCAAGCTCCTGCAGGAAGGCCCTCATCGTTTCCTTGCCCTGCTCCACGGTAAAGTCGGCGGATTCTGCCTTGATGATGCGCAAATCCTCGCGCTTCGCAATCACATCCCGAAACCCTTTCCCCCGCTCGATGGTCGGAGACGAGCCATCAGTTCCTCTAAGCTCGACGATACTGACAGGACCTGGCAAATGGTGCAGCTTGTCCAGCAAATACTTGCCGGCTTTGACGCCCTCTTCATAAAAATCAGAGCCGATCGTCGTCACATACAATGACGGATCGCTTACGCCGACCGCCCGGTCGGAAAGAATGACGGGGATACCCGCCGCCTTCGCCTCCCGCAGAATCGGCTCCCAGCCGGACTCCACGACCGGAGATACGGCGATTACATCAACCTTCTGCTCTATAAATAAACGAATCGCTTCGAATTGCTTCTCCTGCGACTGTTCGGCGTTCTCATACATAAGCTTGATGCCGGCTTCTGCAGCGGCTTCACGGATAGAGCGGGTATTCGCTTTTCGCCAATCGCTCTCGGTGCCGAGTTGGGAGAAGCCGACCGTGATCAGCTGCTTTCCGGAAATAGGGGATAAGGGCTGTTCCGCCGGCGCCTGCAGCGCTTGGCCGGGAAGCGATTCGGGTTGCGCCACATGCACGCCTGCCTCCTCGCATCCGACGACAAACAGCATACACAGCGCAACGAGCAGCCACCCTACCGGCCCTCTGTACGTTTTGGCCTTCACGCTATCCCCTCCCTTTCGCGATACGCAGCAGAACTGCACCTGCTGCCGAGCATAAGCAAATTATAGCTTATGCCGCATTGCTTTTGGAAGCCTTTACATTAATGGCACGCTGCAAAATGATAAACAGGAACAGAAGCAGGCCGATGACGATTTTAGTCCACCAAGAGCTTAATGTGCCTTCAAAGTTAATGATTGTCTGGATAACCCCCAGAATGAGCACGCCGAACAGCGTCCCCGCAATATAACCGAAGCCTCCCGTCAGCAACGTGCCTCCGATCACGACGGCGGCAATGGCATCCAGCTCCAGGCCCACCGCATGCAAGCCGTAGCCTGACAACATATAGAACGTAAACACAACGCCGCCTAGCGCCGAGCAGAAGCCGCTGAACGCATAAACGAGCATTTTGGTGCGGGCAACAGGCAAGCCCATCAGCACGGCGGATTGCTCGCTTCCGCCTATTGCGTACGTATTTCGCCCGAACCGCGTATAATGCGCCAGATATACGGCGAGCAGCACAACAGCCAGCGCTATGATGACGCTTATAGAAATAAATCCGCCTCCGGGAAGCTTGATTTTGGTCATCGCCATTTGTTTATAAAAGGAATGGTTGATCGTAATCGTATTAATGCTGATGACGTAGCACAGCCCCCGGGCCAGAAACATCCCCGCCAAGGTTACGATAAAAGGCTGAATTTTAAAGTAATGGATGATCGCCCCCATACCCCAGCCAAACAAGGCGCCAAACGCCAGAACGACCGGAATAACGACCGCCGGAGGCCAGCCCTGCTGCTCGACCAGCGTTGCGGACAACATGGTCGTCAGGGCGACCATCGAGCCGACAGATAAATCGATACCCCCGGACACGATGACAAACGTCATTCCGACGGCAACGATTAAGAGAAAGGCATTGTCTATCAGCAGGTTGCTGAAAACCTGCAGCGAGAAAAAGCCGGTGTACCGGAAGGAGCCTGCCATGAAGACGAGCGCGAACAAGGCGAGCGTCACCAGAACGGGAGAATGCTGTCTTTTAAGCATGATGGTTGACCTCTCTTTCCTTTGCATAACGCTTCTTTTTCCACTTGCTTGCAATCGTGCTCCGGAACGTCTCCGACTGAATCAGGCAAACGGCAAACACGACAAACGACTTTACGACCAGCGTAATTTCCGGCGGTACTCCGATCATGTAGATCGTCGTAGTCAATGTCTGAATGATTAAGGCCCCGACCACAGTGCCGGCCAAATAGAATCGTCCGCCATTCAAGGATGTGCCGCCGATCACGACGGCGAGAATCGCATCCAGCTCATACCACAACCCCGCGTTGTTGCCGTCTGCGCTCGATACGTTGGAGCTAAGGATAATGCCTGCCAAACCGGCGCAAAGGCCGCAGAAAATATATACCGCCAGAATAACGGAGCGTGAACGGATGCCCGCAAGCCGGCTCGCTGTCGCATTGGAGCCTACGGATTCAATGAACATGCCCAGCGCGGTTCGGCGAGTCAGCCAAGCCGCGGCCAGCCAGACGGCGGCTACGAGGAAAATCGAGAACGGCATCATTGCAAGCCAGCCCGCTCCGATATATTTGTACGGCGTGCTTGATACGGTTATAATCTGTCCGCTGGTCATCAGTTGGGCGATGCCGCGGCCCGCTACCATCAGAATAAGCGTCGCAATAATCGCCTGCATCCCTGCGCCCGCGACCAGAATGCCATTCCATAAGCCGCATACGACGGAAAGCCCCAATGCGACAACGACCGCAAGCAGCACGGCGCCAACCGCATTCTGATCGCCTGCCTTGCTGACGATCAAGCAGGCGGTCGCCCCAGCGATGGCAACGATCGAGCCCACCGAAAGATCGATGCCTCCCGTGGCAATGACCAGCGTCATGCCGATGGCGACAAGGATCAAAGGAGCGCCGTAGTTGAGAATATCAATCAGGCTGCCGTACAAATGTCCGCCCTGAATGCGGATAGAGAAAAATTGCGGCCGATAGATCAGGTTAAACAGCAGCAGCGCCGCAAGCACCGATAGCGGCCAAAACAATGGATACTTGACGATTCGACTCCACATGTTGACTTACCCCCCTGCAATAGCTTTCATGACTTGATCGTGCTGGAGCTCGCCTGAAGACATCATCCTCACAAGCTTCCGGTCACGCAATACCGCAACGCGATCGCTGACGCGAAGCACCTCTTCCAGCTCCGACGAAATAAACAGCACCGACATGCCCTTGCGCGACAACGCCAATACCAGCTTTTGAATTTCCGCTTTGGCGCCAATATCGATCCCCCGCGTCGGCTCATCCAGAATGAGCAGCTTAGGCTCCATCAGCAGCCATCTGGCCAGCAGAACCTTTTGCTGATTGCCGCCGCTCAGGTTCCGGATCAGCTGCTCCGGATTTTTGGGATTTATATTAAGCGCCTTGATGTATTCATCCGCGATTTCATCCTGTTTTTTGCGGGATATCGTACGAAACCATCCGCGCCTTGCCTGCAGGGCAAGCACAATATTTTCCCGCACCGTCAAGTCTGCGATAATGCCTTCCGTTTTGCGATTTTCCGAGCAGAACGCAATGCCTTCACGAATCGCCTGCCGAGGGGAATCCAGTTTGCCCGAGCTGCCGGCGACGACAAGCTCGCCGGCATCCGCCCGATCGGCGCCGAACAGCAGACGGGCCGACTCGGTCCGGCCGGAGCCCAGCAGCCCCGCGAAGCCGACAATTTCGCCGGTCGCGATGTCGAGATCGTACGGCTCGATCGCCCCTTTGCGTCCGAGTCGGCTTGCTCGTATAAACGATTCTCCTTTCTTTACCTGCTCCTTCGTGCCCGAAGCGGGAAGCTCCGCCAGCAGCTCGAGATCTTTGCCGATCATCTTCAGCACCAGATCGATTCGGCTCAGCTCCGAAGCCATGTATTCCCCTACGAATTCGCCGCCCCGCAGAATGGAGATGCGATCCGAAATTTCATATACCTGATCGAGAAAATGGGTGACGAACAGAATCGCAATGCCCTGCTGCTTCAGTTTTCTCATCACATTGAACAATTCCTTCACTTCATTTGTGTCAAGACTGGAGGTCGGCTCATCGAGGATAAGCACTCTGGCGGAAATATGCAGCGCCCGGGCAATCGCGACAAGCTGCTGGATCGCAACAGAATAAGAGCCAAGCGGCAGGGTGACATCGATATGAAGATTCAGCCGCTCCGCCAGCAGCTGGCCGGCACGGCGGTTCATCTCTTTCCAGTTGATGGCGCCAAAACGGCGCGGCTCCCGACCGATAAACATATTTTCGGCCACGCTCAGGTTCGTGCAGAGGTTGACCTCCTGATAGACGGTTGCGATTCCTGCGTCCTGCGCTTCTTGCGGACTGCCGATGAACAAGCGTTTACCCGCCATCGTTACGCTGCCCTCGTCTATTTCATAAACCCCGGTAAGCACCTTGATCAGCGTGGATTTGCCTGCGCCGTTCTCGCCCATCAAGGCGTGAACCTCCCCGGGAAACAGCCGGAAATCAACATCATTGAGCGCAGCTACTCCGGCAAAGCGCTTATGAATGCCTTTCATGTCCAAAAGGGGGGATACTGCCGTCATTTCGCCTCTCTCCTCTCTCCCAATGAAGAAGCCACTCCTCCTCTATGAGGCTGAGTGACTCCTTTACCATTTCTTTTTAATATTTGCGATCGGCAAGCACCGCTTTGGCTTCCTCCGACGTGAACGTGCCTTCTTCCGTTACAATTCTTCTCGGAATTTCTTTGCCTGCCAGCACATCGTTAACGGCTTGCATCAGCTGCGGCCCGAGAAGCGGATTACATTCCACGATAAAATTGATTTTGCCCTCAGCGGCAGCTGTCATTCCATCCTTCACCGCATCGACGGTTATGATAATAATATCCTTGCCCGGCACAAGCCCGGCCGCTTCGATCGCTTGAATAGCGCCTAGCCCCATATCGTCATTGTGCGCATACAGCACGTCGATATCCTTGTGCGCCTGCAGGAACGACTGCATAACCTCCTTGCCTTTGGCACGGGTGAAATCGCCCGTTTGGGAAGCGACGATTTGCAGATTGGCATTGTCCTTGATAACCTCTTCAAAGCCGTTTTTGCGGTCGATAGCGGGAGCGGAGCCGGTAGTGCCTTGCAGCTCGACGATTTTGACCGGCTCGGCGGCATCCTTGAATTGCTCAACCAGCCATTTGCCTGCACGGCGGCCTTCCTCCACGAAATCGGAGCCGATAAACGTCTCATAAAGCGATGTATCTTGCGAATCAACGGCACGATCGGTCAGAATAACCGGAATGCCGGCGTCCTTAGCTTCCTGAAGCACGGTGTCCCAGCCGGACTCAACGACGGGAGAAAACGCGATAACGTCGGCTTTCTGTTGAATGAAGGAACGAATCGCTTTAATCTGGTTCTCCTGTTTTTGCTGCGCGTCGGAGAATTTCAATTCAAAACCTGCTTCAGCCGCCGACTCCTTGATGGAATCGGTATTAGCCGTACGCCAGCCGCTCTCCGCGCCGACCTGTGAAAAGCCAAGCACCACTTTGCCGTTGCCGGCCGCTCCTCCTTGATTGCCTCCTGCGCTTTGATTATTTGTCGGTGCATTCGTCTGAGACGATCCCGTTCCGTTGTTGCCCCCGCAACCCGCCGAAAACAACATCACTGTAACAATTGCTGCAAGCGCCCCCATTTTCGTAAAGCTCTTCATCTTCTCATGCCTCCCCTTAATTTCACCGTGAAGCAGGTGTGATGTCAGTATAAAACGCTTTCAGGCTTAAAAAATACGGAGTATCATGGGGAATCGATGTGTTATTATGGGGACTTTTCCTGCGGAATTCGAAAATGTGTAAATTTTTATTGAAAATGTGGATTTTTTCGTTATTGGGTGCGCTTTCATCGCGATTGTTATATGATGGAGCTAAACGGTCAATCGCATTTATGCCGTTTCCTTAAGAATGCGCGAAAGGGATTGGCATGCCCATGTCCAGACTAATTCGTATGTTTATGTCGAGCGTAAAAGCCAAAATGCTGATTATGTTCGTCATTCTTACTTCGATCCCGCTCATCGTCGTCGGTTTGATTTCCTATCAGAAGTCGTTTACGACCGTATCCGAGCACAGCAAAGCCGCCACTTTATATATTATTGACCAGCTTGCTCGCAACATCGACGTTCTGTTTCAGGATACCGGCAAGCTGCTGGAGCTGGAGAAGAACCCCGCCGTCCTGCAATTCCTGTTTAGTCAAACCGACTCCTACGCCGACGCCAAGCAAATACTGCTTGCGTTTGATCTTTACCGTAAAACATACCGCTACGACAATGTGCTCAACATTTCAATGGTTAATTTGTACGGAAGGGGAATCAGCGAGCGAAAGGGCGTTTTTACATTAAATCAGAATCCGCTCAGAAACTCGCATTTTCAACATTTAATTGCGCATCCCGAGGATGTGCTGATCATTCCGCCGTCCAGAAGTCTGAAGCTTGACCGGCTTGACGGCTTTACTTACGACGAAGGCAATGTCATTTCCATTCTCGCGACTGTCAAGCAGCGTATTACTCACGAGGTTATCGGCTTTATCGTTATCGATCTGAACGACGAGTTCGTGCAACGGTTCTCGGAATCGTACCAGCTTGGCAAGACGGGACGCTTTATCGTCTCCGATTCCGAAGGCCAGCCGATCTACCGCTCATCCGACATGCCGCCGCTGCTGGCCACGGAGACGGAGGCTTCCCGCATGCTTGAGGGCAAAGGCAATTTTGTAACGTCGAGCAAAGGCAAGCCTATATTCGTCACCTATACGACCTCGCAAACAACCGGCTGGAAAATTATCGGCATCGCGCCGCTTCAGGAAATTGTAGAGGATGCCAACAAAATTCGGCAGCTCATTATTGTCAGCGTAGGACTGAGCATTTTGTTCGTTGTCGGTCTTTATTTTTTTGTAAGCTCTCGCTTGACCAAGCCGCTGAAGGTGCTGAAAAACCGTATGCGCAAAGCCGCCTCCGGCAACCTGGACGCCAAGGTCATTCCGGTCGGCTCGGATGAAATTACGGACCTCGGCAACAGCTTCAACACGATGATCGAGCAGCTGAAAATGCTGATTGCCCGGAGCATTCAAGAGCAGGAGCAGATCCGCAAATCGGAGCTTCGAACGCTCCAGGCCCAGATCAATCCCCATTTTCTGTACAACACGCTCGATTCGATCATCTGGATGGCTGAAGCCGGCAAAAACGCTCAGGTGATCGAGCTCGTAAAGGCGCTGTCCCGCTTCTTCCGGATCACCCTCAGCAAGGGCAAGGATTGGATTACGGTTGCCAACGAGATCGAGCATGTCCAATGCTACTTGGTCATCCAGCAGATGCGCTATCGCGATATTCTGGAATATGCCGTCGACATCGCCCCTGCCGTGCTGCAGCATCGCATCCTTAAAATGACGCTTCAGCCGATCGTGGAAAATGCTCTTTATCACGGCATCAAGAACAAACGCGGAAAAGGACTTATTCTGATTACGGCCCATGCGGAGGATGCCGGACAGACGCTTGTGATCAAGGTGAGGGATAACGGCAAAGGGATGAGCAAGGAAACGCTGGAGCTGCTGATCGCCAGAGCCGATGGAGCGGAAGCGCTGTCGCAGGACTTTGAAGCGGAGAGTCGCTACCAGGAAGGCGGCTTCGGCCTTTACAACGTCAATCAGCGCATCCGCCTGTACTACGGGGCCGAATACGGTCTGACCATCGACAGCGCTGAAGGAATCGGGACGACTGTTACCATTAAGGTCCCTATACTTCCGGGAGGGAAATAATATGGCCAAAAAAATCTTTTTCGTCGACGACGAGATCGTCATTCGCGAGAATATTCGCACATGCATCGACTGGGAACGAGAAGGCTTCCACTACTGCGGCGATGCTCCGGACGGCGAATATGCGCTTCCGCTAATTGAAGAGTGCAAGCCCGATATTCTTATTACCGACATAAAAATGCCTTTTATGAATGGAATAGAGCTAAGCACGATCGTACGAAAACGGCTGCCCGATACGAAAATTGTGCTTATGAGCGGACATGATGAGTTTGAGTATGCCCGCCAGGCGCTTCGAATCGGCGTTGAGGATTACTGCCTTAAACCGCTTGCTTCGGCAGACATTATTCAATTGCTGCGGAATGTGTCCGGCAAAATCGATCTCGAGGCCGACCAGAAGCTTAAAATGGATCAGCTGTCGCGAAGCTTGAGCAAAATGGAGCAAATATCGCGCGAGCAGCTGATTGCCAAGCTCTGCGGAGGGCTGATCGCTTCCGCCGAGGCGATTGAGCTCGCTTCCGCCCAAGGCTTCTCGCTTATTGCCCGGCATTATGCCGTTATTCTCACCGATATACGCCCTTCGGCCGCCCATAATCCGGAGGATCTGGACGATATTCAGAAAACGGAACATTTGATCGGCGCCTTGTTTGAGCAAGGCGCCCAATACGTGACATGGAAGCGAAGCCGCACCGAAACCGTCTGGGTGCTGAAGTCCGAGCAGCAGGCCCTCCTGCGCTGCTTGACCGATCAGCTTGCGGACGCCTTGAACGCCTTGGCCCAAGAGATGGACATATCGCTTGGCATCGGCGGCATTCAAGACAGACTGCAAGGCGTCCACACTTCGTTTCTGGAGGCGGAGGAAGATAAGCATTGGCGCAGAATTGCCGAACAGCACCGCAGCTCCCTTTTTGAAAATCCGGACTTTTTCGAGCATCATCAGTATCTGGACAGAGACGGCTTTATCAACTTTCTCGCCATCGGCTCTCCGAGGAGCGCAGAGGAGCAAATCCGCCAATTCGCAGCAGGCTTCGCCTCCATTAATTGGAGCACCTCGCTGTTTGGCTACTACACGCTGAACGATCTGACGCTCGAGGTAATCCGTAAAGCCCGCAAGCTCTACCGCACAACCGTTTCACCCGAGGAGTCGATTGAAACGTTGAAACGGATGATTCGTTCTGTAGAATCTCTGGAGGAGGCTTATGCGTATCTGGGCCGCCTTGCGGAGCTGTTCTGGAAATGGAGGGCGGACTCGACGGGCAAATACGGGGAGCTTATCGCGCAAGTCAAGCTGTTCGTACAGGAGAATTACGGCAAGGAGGGGCTGTCGCTACAAGATGCCGCCGACCTGGTCAATGTGAGCGCCAACCATCTGAGCAAAGTCTTCAGTCAGGAGACGGGCCAGACCTTTATTGAGTTTCTGATGATGACAAGAATTCGCAAAGCGATGGAGCTGATGCAGTCCTCCAACGCCAAATCGTACGAAATAGCGTGTGCGGTCGGTTACAACGATCCGCATTATTTTTCCAACCTGTTTAAGCGGGTAACCGGAATGACGATTCGCGAGTTTCGCAAGCATGGCTGGCAGCAAGACGGCTTACTGGGCGAAGGAGGAACGAAAGGTGCCTGATCGCTCCCTTCGTTCCGCTTGGATGACTCGCTGCTGCATTGCGGCGCTTCTGTCTCTCGTGTGGCTTGCCGCATCCGGCTGCGCCAACAACGCGCCGGCCTCTCCCCTCTACCAGTCAGCAAGCCCGAACGTTCAGCCCGACTCGCCCGAGCTTACGTTCGGCATTATTTACCCCGTCGCTCATCCGTTCTACGAGAAGGTAACGGAGCTGGCGGAGCAAGCTGCCGCCGCAGCCGGAAGCCGCCTGATCGCCAGAGCGCCGGATGAGGCCAACGTCGAACAGCAAATCAGAATGCTGGAAAACATGATCCGTCTTCGGTTGGACGGAATCGCTATTTCGCCGATTGACAGCGATGCGCTGACTCCTTACATCAATCAAGCGGTTGAAGCCGGCATCCCTGTCGTATGCTTCGAGTCGGACGCGCCTGCCAGCAAGCGTCTGGCTTATATCGGGGGAGATAACAAACGAGCGGGGCTGCTCATGGGAAAAATGCTCAATGAGCTGCTGCATAACGGCGGCATGGTGCTCGTAGAAAACGGTTTGCCCGAAATGAACAGCCATAAGGAGCGTATGGACGGGTTTCTGGATTATATTCGCGAGGAAACCGATATTCAAATTTTAGAAATGAACATGCACGACGGCAGCGAAACAGATGCGCTGACGAAGCTGGAGCACATGATTGACGACCATCCGCATTTCGACGCATTCGTCGCTCTCGATTTTATATCGGGAGCCAGCTCCGTCATTGCCTGGAAAGCGATGGGACTAAGCCGTTACGCGCTCACATTCGGAATGATGCCGGCAATCGAGGAAGCCATCGGGAACGGTCAAATTACGTTGGCGGTTACCCAGCATGAAGAGAGCTGGGCAGGCTTGATCATAGAAGCGCTTCATGGAGCCGTAACGGGGAAAGCGGTAGCCAACCGGTTCGATACCGGAGAATCGACGATAGATTACGAAAGGTTATTCCCGTAACGCTGCCCTGCTGAGATTTTCTTCGTCCGACGAGGCCAGCCGACCGACAAAAAGAAGCCTGCTCCTCCGCTGAGGAGCAGGCTTCTTTCACTTGCAGCTTGGGTATGCTGACTCAGGTTACTCGAGCGCGCTGAATGCTCGCGAATCCAGCCTGATCAGCAATCTATGAACCAGTGCCGCCGCCTCCGCGCGGGAAGCGAAAGCTTGGGGAGCAACTCTGCCCTGGGAATCCCCCTTCACCAGCCCTTCTTCATTCAGCAGCGCTACGTGCGGAAGCGCATAATCCGCGATGTCCGACCAATCCGCAAATCGTGCCATATCCGTTGAAGTTACATCAGGCATGCCGAGAACATCGTCGTCTGCGAGACGCAGCGCTCTCGCCGTCATGATGAACATGTCCTGGCGGCTGATGCTCGCATCGGGGCGGAACCGAGCCTCTGCGGTTCCAAGTATCAAGCCGTGAAGACGCGCCAGCTCCAGCTGCTCTGCATAATAAGCATCGGATGCCACATCGCTGAAGCGTTCTCCCTGGTTGGCGACGCCTCCTGAACGGAGCTCTGCTCCCTTCAGCTTTAATGCGCGCACGAGCAGAAGCGCATAATCCGCGCGCGTTAAAGTACGTGCCGGCTGGAAGGATTGCTCCGGCGCGCCCTGTACAACGCCTCGGTCCGCCAGCTCGTGAATAGCCCGATAGGCCCAGTGAGCGTCTGTAACATCATGAAAGGTTCCGGTTGCCGCATACAGGATGAAATCGCCGGTCGTCTGTACTTCAAAACGGACCTGTCCCGATTCATCGTCCCGGTATGCGCCGCTGACGTACTCAGCCTCTCCTTCTTCTGCATTCGAGAGCTTGTAAACGGCCAGACGCTCGTTTGGCGTGTGTGAGCCGCCATCATACGCCAACAGGATTTGAACCGGTCTGGCAAGCTGTGCCGCGTTGAAGACGCCCCCTTCCGCCGCCAAATTCAGCGTCAGCTTCCGTTTGCCCGCTCCCTCCGGCAGCCCATCCGGCATCTCCGCAGCTGAACCTGCGCTTGCATTCAGCATGAGGCTCACGCGCTGCGCCTCGGACAGCGTCTTTTCGTACAGGCTTTCAGCAGGTACGACGAGCGACACGCCGGGAGCGTGAAGCAGCAGCTGCACGCCTTTAGCCACTTGTTGGCGCAAAAGATAAACCGGCAAGCTGAATTCGAAGGTGACGCCCTCCAATACAGTGCCGCCATAACCTCCGCCGGCCTCAAGATGGATCGTCTTCCCTTTCTCCGCCGCAAGCAGCAATTCGCTGTCCGTCACCCGAACGATCCGCAGCTTGCCCCCGCTTTCTTCTTTCATCGGCGCAAGTATGCTGACACTTCCGTCCGCGTTGATCTTTATGCCCGCCGCTTCAACACCGGAAGGATTAGAGCTGTCCGCTCCGGGCGAGCCGTTCCCCCCGCCGCCAGGCGCAAGAAATCGCAGAAACTCTCCCCGGATAATGGAGCCTTCCTCATCGCGCTCATAGGTCAACACCGGCTGCAAGCTTGCAAAATTCGCCTCGGTCAGCTGCACGCCCTCACGGTTGACCGATTTTGCGCCGTCAAACAAATAATTGCTTGCGGATTGCAGGGAGGCCGGGAACTGATCTCTGGCTTTAACCGACTTTTGAAAAGAAACAAAACCGCTTAATTTGAAATCGGTCGGAATCGCCGGATAAGTCGTAAAGCTTAAATTGCCGCGCCCGTTGTCGAAGGCCACGTTGTCAACGGCGATGACTCCCGGATTGCTGTTGCTTGTGAAGCCGTAAGCTCCATTGCCGAACGCTATGCTGTTGCGGATGATATGAGGCACATGAATTCCCTCACCGCCCAGCTTAAAGCCGTTTTTGTCGCCTGCTCCGACCGTTCCGTTTTGCAAAAATCCATTGTTATAGGCAATGCTGTTCTCGATGACGACCGGACCGATCGCTCCCGTGCCTGCCTTCGTATACAGATCCCAGCCGTCGTCGATGTTGTTATGCGCAATGCAGCCGCGGAAAACATTGCCCTTGCCCGACGTCAGCTTGGCGGCAAAGCCGTCGGCGTTGTTGTCGGATGGATCGCGATTATCGAACGAGGTGCTGTTCAGTATCAGATTATAGGACGGCCAATAGGCCGGATCATCCTCCTCCGTATCCGTTCGGCTAATTTGCAAACCCGTATCCCCGTGCTCATAAAAGCGGCTGTTCTCGACAATGTTGTGGCTCCCGCCAACCGTAAAGCCCTTTGTATTGCCCGCCGACCGGGTGAAATCCAGTCCTGTAACGTGCCAGTAATGGCCGCTAAGCACCACGCCCTCCGATTTTTTGTCAAAATCGATGATCGGCCGAGCGCCCGTTGCCGCTGTCAGCTTTTTTGGGGCTCCCTCGCGTCCGTCATTATATTTGTCGATCCGCAGACTGGAGCTTCGGACATAACGGCCCTCCTGCACGACGATGCGCTGGCCTGGCAGCACATACTCCACAGCCGTGTCCAGATCAAGCGGCCGCTGCTGCGTCCCGTCTCCATCAGGCTTGCCGTCCGGCGCCACGAACAAGTCGCTTCCTTCCCGATAGGATCTCATGGCCACCGTGAAATTACGGACCATTCGCTCATAGCTTGTAAGTCTCTGCGTGTCGTCCGGCACGAAGCTGACGCTAAAGCTGGAGTCCGCTTGCGCAATCAGCTCCGAGGCTAGCTCCACCCGCTGCCCGGCTGCGATCGGGAGATCGCGCGTTATGACCTGCTGTCCCTGACGGACCGTGAGAACGCCGTCTGCATTCGCGCGAACGACAAGCTCGTAATCCCGTTCTGACGATTTATCGCGCGATAAAATATCGAGCTGCGGCTCAGCGGGTGCCGGGAGCGGAAGCTCTTTGGGCGGATCGCTTAATGCCGCGCTTACCTGCAGCTGAATATCGCTTACTTCAATCGTAGCCAGTCTGGCCGCATAAAATCCGACATACATCACATCTCCGTTCTGAACGCCGAGAATGTCAGGCTCAAACCAAATCTCCTCGCGACCGTCATTCAGCTTGCCCGTAAATCCGCTGTTCGTCTTGGCCAGCGTCAGCCGATAAGGCCGTTGCGGATGCGTATTGGCCGGCCCGGGACGCTCGTTGTTCAGCATAATGGCCCGAATGCCTTTGCTGCCGGCTCCGTCCGGCGACTCCACGCCGGTACGCACGAACAGCTGCGTGCCGTTATCCAGGCGCGTGCCGCCGCTGTAGCCGCCGATTGCGGCTACATTGGAGGCGAAGACGCTCGACGTGTCCGGCTCGCCGATCGCATCGCGCGCCATGATGCCAAACGACTCCTGGCCGTCATGCGGCGTTTTGGCATAGGCGGATACGCTGATCGTAGCGGAAAGCTCAAAATTATCCTGTGCCGCATCAAGCTCCGTATAATAATAGACAATGCCGTCATGGTCGCCGGTCACCTTGCCTCCCCCCTCCAGCGCCGCCAGTTGAACCGTTCCGTTGTCCAGCACAGTCGCCTTGTTGTTCGCCGAGGAGGTGGACTGCCCGAAGCGGATCGTTTTCCATTCATAATCGGCTGGCTTTCTGACGCTGACCTGAAGCGTCGCGGGCTGCAGGTCCCGATCCTCCGGAATGACGGCAACAGGATACACGCCAGGCCGCGAGCTGTCGAAGCCCGACAAGTCCAGACGATAACGGTCATACGGCTCCAAATCGCCGTTGTCGTAGCGTTGGGACACAGCCAGTCCGGCCGCATTAAAGCTGTCCCCGGTTTCATAGGTCGTTTGAGGGTATGCCGTGATCTGGATACCCGTCAACTCTCTTTCTTTTACCGTAATCGGCAATGCTGCGGTCAGGCCTTTATGGGCAAACACAAGCTCCATGCTGCCCGGCTCCTCGCTGCTGAAGCCCGAAACGTCGTATTCAACGCCCGTCAGCCTCGTTTCGCTGCCGTCGCTGTATTGCGCATACAGCACAAGCCCTTCCAACGCCAGCGTATCGCCTACATAATAAACCGTCCGCTCCGGCTCCCGCTTGATGGCGAGCCCCGTAATGGCGGCCGAGCGAACGGAAATGGTAAAGGCCGCTTTTTGTTGCGGGGTTCCGACCGCCGCCAGCTCGACGACCGCCTCTCCCGCATCCTCCAGCGTATAAAGCTCGCCTGCTGTCAAAGGATGGCCGTTGACCGATACGGCAAGCTCGCTTCCCGCCAGCTCTTTTGACATATAGCCATCGTCATAAACGCCTTCGACAACCAGCCCTTGAAGGTCAAGCTTATCGCCCGGGAAATAGTCCATGCGGGCCGGATAATACTTGATATGAAGCGATGTCAGCGCCGGCTCGGAGATCGTCACGTTAATGGTTGCCGTTGCGCCTTTGTAATGAACGGTTATCGTTCCTGCCCCTGCAAGGCTGCTGTCAAATCCGGTTACGACATAATCGGAGCGCTCAAGAGCGATGTCGCTAAGGTCGCTGAATATCGCTTTTACCCGAAGCCCATCAAGCGCAAGCGGCTCTCCGACACGGTATGCCGTTTTCATCGCCGATGCGTCCGCCTCCAGCCGCTCCACGCGGCGATCGTCGACCTTGATCTCATAGCTGGCAAACGTCACTCTGGCATCGCGGGCCGCATACAACCCGGCGTACAGATTGCCTTGCAGCGCAGAATCCAGTACGACAACCTCGCTCTGTTCTCCCACGCTAAGCACGACCGTATTGCCGGACTTCCGAATGCGAAGCGTATACGCCTCCCCCTCCGTGGGTGCAGAGGTTCCGGTGAAAGGCGTGAGCTTGGTTTGCGTGCCATTTTGCTTATAAAAGCCCTTCATCACCGTATCCAGCGCTCCGACAGCCGCATAGCCGGAGGTTTGCGTGGCCGTGTCGCCGTCGGCTCCAACTTCATCCCGAAGCATCAGGCCAAAGGACTTCTGATTCGGCGTGCCAATCGAGGCGTTCTGGTTAAAGGCATCAACGAAAACATCCGCCTCCAGCTCGAAATTCAAGCCAGCCGGAATCGTTTTATACACAAACGACATGCCTTCATCGCCGGCAGCCACTTTCCCGCCTGAAGCGGACAAAACAAGCGAACCGTCGTCTTGCAGGATGGGCGGAGGATTTTTGTCCTCGGACGTATTGCCGCCGAAGGCGCTGAACGACCACTCGCCCAGATCAACCTCCGGCAAAGCGTTGTCCATTTTCAATTCAATCTGGCTGAAGGTGACCGTCGCATTGCGGGCTGTGAACAGCCCCGCATACCGGTAATCGTCCGTCGTCTCGATCAATTGAATTTCGTCGTCAACTGACAGCACCAGCACGCTGCCCGTCTTTTTAATGGAAATCCGGTATTGCTCTCCCGTTTGCGGCGCAGCGGCCGAAGAAAAATCCAAACCGGTTTTAATCAGCGCCCCACCCCTCTTGTGAAACGCTTTCATTTTTTGATCCAACGCGCCTGCCGCAGCGTAATTGCCGGTAAAGGCGCTGCCACCGTGCTCGTTGTAAAGCACATTGCTGCGCAGCATTAAACCAAACGCTACCTGATTATGCGCAGCTCCCCAATGGTCGACATGCGCCGTGGCTGTCAGCTCAAAGCTGTCCTCGGGCTCTATTTCTTTAAAATAATAAGCGATGCCCTCCGAGCCTCCCGCCAGCTTGCCGCGGTCTCCGCCGCTGCGCAGCGTGGCCGAACCGTCTTCATTTTCCCGAATGTTAAAATAATCCGCCGTAATTTTATCTTGTCCGCCCACATCCCCAAACACGCTGCCCTGCCAATCGCTTTGTATGGAGACGATTCCTTCCGCTTCCGGCTCTTGATCCTGCGCCGCCGTCACCGGCAGCGAGGACAGCATCACCACAAACGCCAGCCCTAAAGCCGCAAGCGCTCTCCAGCTCCTTCTGCTTCTCAACGCATCTCTCACCCTTTCCCCTGCTTTTGCATCCTTGCCGTCCACGATCCGCCATAGCTTCATACGAGCAAAGTCTCTTGAAGCGGAAGCTCCGCCGCCAAAAAAAGCGCTGCAGATCTAGCTTTGCAAGCGATTACATTTTTATAATAAAGGCGCTCGGCCATTACCAAAATAATCACTTCCTTATTTCTTCCAAATCCTGTACCTTTTTCGCTCTATTGCTCGGCATATGTGAAGAAATGATCACTCGAAGCTCTGCCTGATTATTTACATTTAGGAGCTGAAACGTTGGATTTGGCCGCTCATCCAGTCCAGCACCTTCCAAACCGGGAATCCGCCTATCTCCAGCTGTGCCGCCTATGAGCGCAGCATCGCATCGATAAAGCCGGACATTCGCCGTTGGAAGACACAACCTTATGCAAGGACAGTTCGGAGCGGAGTTTGCTTATAGCGTGATTATTTCCGGATTTTTGGGGGTTTTCGGGTTCGTCGGGTTTGGGGGCGGCAGGTTCATACTGTGATGGCAGCTGGATTTCAAGGAGGACTGGAGTGAAAGTCAATATGATGAGTTACTATAGATCGCAATTCGTGGCACTCCGAAGCAACGTTAGTTAAAAAAGTTACTATAGACAATAATTTCGAGCTTATCAGAGTCAAATCAATAAGAAAACTTACTGTAGATCGCAATTTGTGGCACCATGGAGCAACGTTAGTTAAAAAAGTTACTATAGACAAGAATTTCAGACTACGCGGAGTCAAATCAATAAGAAAACTTACTGTAGATCGCAATTTGTGGCACCATGGAGCAACGTTAGTTAAAAAAGTTACTATAGACAACAATTTCAGACTACGCGGAGTCAAATCAATAAGAAAACTTACTGTAGATCGCAATTTGTGGCACCATGGAGCAACGTTAGTTAAAAAAGTTACTATAGACAAGAATTCCAGGCTTCGCAGAGTCAAATCAATAAGAAAACTTACTGTAGATCGCAATTTGTGGCACCATGGAGCAACGTTAGTTAAAAAAGTTACTATAGACTGGATTTCGGGGCATCTGTGGGTGAAGTTAATAAGAATTGTCACTATACATCGCAATTTGAAGCACCCCGGAGCCCGGTGCGGAGCAGATCGGAGATATGCAACAAGGTAAGGAAGTACGGTTGCTGAAAAAGCTCACAGAAATGTCCACCCAATCATTTCTGTCCCAATCCCTTTTTTGATGGCACGAATAAGAAACAGAAATGCCACCAAAAAAATCAGCCTAGCCGATAAACAAAATAACATTTTATTCGTTCAATTCTCAAATGCACTCCCCGCAGCAAATAAAAGGGGAAAGCGCTCCGTTCAACGGACACGCTTCCCCCTGTTTGCGTCTGGCTCGCGCTACACCAAGCCCCAAGCCAACGCCGACTATTCCAGGCCGTGCGTTTTGCGAATCGTGTATAGTCCCTGAACGAGCAATTCTCCCGGATCACGGTTTAATTGAAGATAAGTAAACAACAGATGCAAAGGAAAAGCGCATACATTATTTCCTTCCTTGATTGCTGGAAAGCCTGCTTCAAATACCGGACCGTGCTGCTCGTTCCATTCCAGACCCGCATGCACCTTCTCGGGCGCGAACTCCTCCGTCACGGCTTTCATGCACTGCGGAACAAGCACTTTATCGATAATCGCTTTTGCCTCATCCTCGCTCGCAGCCGGTTTGGGAAGTCCCTTGCCGCCTTTGGTTTCCATAAGATCCACGAAAAAGGATGCCATCCACAGCGCCGGATCGTTGCCTGACTGGAATCTCGCTACCAGCTCGCGCAGAAAGAAGCCGCAGGAATAAACGCTGCCTTCCTCGTCTTTGACATGAAACACAAATACCGGTCCGTACGCCTTTAAATTCTGCACTTGACCTTCTACCTCGTCAAAATGCGATTTCAAGGCCACAATTCCGTTATGGTGGACAGCCTTTATAAGCTCAACGAGCTTTTCCTCAGACAGGCCCGCTTCCTGCCCGTTCGCTTCGCCATTCGTCGTTTCGTTGTCCATTTCATGGCCCCCCTTTTCACATAATTACTGTCTGGTTTAACCTCTCTCGCTTGCTTGCCTCCATACGCCGCCATACGTCGCTATACTCCAATCAATAACCGGAATCCGCCCGCACAGTTATATCTATTATAGGCATGTGTCTGGCAAACTCGCAATCATTCTGTCGTACAGCGCAGCTCCGTCAGCGCGTTCCCCGCTCAATTATGCGTTCAAACCACTTCCACGGCAGCAATGTTTTGCCCCATATAGCGGCAAGCGCGCCGCGGCCGAGCGGATAGCGCAGCCGGGGGGAACGAGCGCTCGCAAGGCGTGCAATCATGTCCGCTATCTCCTGCGGATCTGGCGCCGTTTCGGCCGTCCGGCGGGCATAACGGATGATGGCCCGCAATCTGTCCCGATACGGCGAAGCGTCGGGAGCCCGCATCCGCTCAAGCCCCTTGTCCCAGATCGGCGTGCGATAGGCGCCCGGCTCCAGCAGCACGACGCTTACGCCAAGCGGGGCAAGCTCATGGCGCAAGCTTTCGCTGAACCCTTCAACGGCAAATTTGGAGGCGGCGTACGGAGCGTATCCCGGAAAGCCGACGCGGCCGCTGACGCTGCTTATATTAATGATCAGGCCGCTGCCCTGCGCTCTCATCGCCGGAATGACGCTTTGGGTCATCGCGACGAGTCCAAAAAAATTAGTCTCCATCTGCCGCCGCCAGTCCTCCATCGGCACATGCTCGACAAATCCGCCGATGGCAAAGCCTGCGTTGTTCACAAGCATGTCGATACGCCCGTACTTGCCGAGCGTATCCGCTACAACTTGCTCGATTACCACCGGGTCGGTCACATCCAGCCCGACAATATCCATTTGGCCCGCAATGCCCAAGCGCTCGGCGCGGGCCATCAGCTCGGCTGCGGCATTGGGATTGCGCATCGTCGCAATGACACGGTAATGCTTGCGGGCCAGCTCAACCGCCGTGAGCATGCCGAACCCGCTGGACGAGCCTGTAATAAGGGCTACCCGTTCCTTGTGCGGATCGTTAGACCGCTTTTTGCTCTGAGCCACGCCATCCCCTTCTTTCATTTTGATTCAAAATCTCCTTAGGCTGAATCCCCGGCTACAGCTTGAGCTTCCGCATCAGCGGAACGCCAATCCGGTTCAACAGCAGCTCCAGCAACGACCAGCACCATCTTCTGCCAAAGGGCAAATGCCGGTCGTAGACAGCGGAATATTCAAAATCGGCTACAGCCCCGCGATTACGCTTAAACTGGGCTGCCCCTGCGCTCTCATGCAGCAAAAAGCCGCTGCCCCACGCCTCTCGCAGCAGGCATGCGGACAGCATGCGATATAAGCCGGTAGACTGGGGAATCGTCGTGTCGTAGCCGAACAGTGGAGTCGTCATGATGCCGTTTCGGCGAAAAAAACCCATGACGGCATCCAGCCTCCCGTCCTTGCGAAGTCCATACAAGCTCAGTGTCCCGTTTTGCTTCGCAAGCCGAATGAATTTCTCGTTGAATTGCGGGTTGTCCCGAGAGTATTTGTCGAGGTAGAGCAAGTTGTACAGCAGCACAATTCTCGGTATGTCCCCGTCCGTCATTTCTTCGGCGGAAACGAGGGTATAGCCGTGCTTGTCGAGCAGTCCGTAATCCCGCTTCAGCAGCCAGCGAGCCTTGGAATTCCCCGTCTCCCCTTCATGGGAGCGGTATAAATAAATTTGCCGGCTCGGCACCAGCTTGCAGCCATTAGCCCGTAGAGCCTCCAGCATTTCCGGATGCAGAGAGGAGCTTAAGGAGCGAACAATGATCGCATGGTCCGGGTAACGCTCCTTTATCGCGTTTACGACAGCTACAACCTGCTCTCCGGACATAGCGGGAAAGAGGTTGGTCGACAGCAGCCAGTTGTTGACATGCACGACCCGGTTTATTTGCGATTTTTTCATCCCGTATCCCAAGGCGTCGAGCAGTATGGACAGCCCTTTTTCCAGCAGCGGCCGCTTCAGGAGCGAGAGCTCCTGCTTCGCATAACGAATATAGTGCGTAAACGGCGAGCAAACGTAAGAGTTTCCGTATTCGCCTTCATTGACGGTGAGAGGCAGAACGAGCTCGTCGATCCGGGCCAGCAGCAAGGTTGTTGCGATATTGTTCACATACCGCTCGCTCCCTTCCCTTAGAAGCGGCTCCAAATATGCCCGGGCATAGCGGCCTTCTTCCGTCTTCGGCCAATCGATTCGCCCAAGGCTTGCCTCGTCATAGATGCAGACGCGATGGTTCAATACTCCAGCTCCTCTCCACCCGTCTTAGCTTGCGCGGCCCGGGACTGAAGGAATAGGGAGCAAACGTCAAACGGAAATTTCGGCAGCCCAGCTTGCGCATCAGCTCCTCTAACGATGCTCTCACTTGCCCTTCAATCTCTTCCCGCTCGGCACCGGCGGCGTGTAGCAGCTGGATTTCAAGCTCTGCATTACTATGCTGTATGGCACGATACTCGTCAATCTCCGGCGAAGCATTCATGATGGCACGCGTAATATAATCGGGAAAAATCGGCACAAGCCTGCCGCTATCCGTTTCCTCCGCATAAAAAATATCGTCGCAACGTCCCTCAATTCGCTCAAGCGCCGTAAAAACAGAGCCGCAAGAGCATGGCACGGCTGCTTCTGTCAGCACATCGTTCAAGCGGTAACGGATGATCGGCTGCGTCGCGCGGGAGAAATCGGTAATGACGGGAATAAACCTTCTTCCGGTCTTATCCGTCTGTACATATTCCTTGTCGATATGAACGATGTCCTCGTTCAAGTGCAGCGTTCCGTGTGAACAGGTGCTGGCGAGAAACCCTTCCGTGCATTGGTAGACCTGATGGAGCGGCACGCCGAACGACTCCTCGATATATCGGGCGTCCATCGGGTCGAGCACCTCTGCTACGGAAATCAGACGATGCGGCTGAACGGATAGAAGCCCTCTGCGCTTCTGCTCGGCGAGCAGCCTGAGCACTGACGGAGGCGCAGCCAGAATGCCCGGACGATATTCGTTCAGACGCTCCACATGCGATTCGATCCGTTCAAGCAAGTCGAAATATTCAAACTGCAGCTTGCCGCCCCGAACGGTTTCGTACAAATTGCTGTTCGCCCTAAGGAAAAAAGCGATCCTCTCCGCCCGCCAGAGCGGTCCCGGCAGCAGCTTGGCAAGCATAGTGCCGGCCCATGCCGCCTGCTCGCGCTCGCTGACGAGGAACAGGCCGCGGTTCCCCGACGTCCCGGAAGACAGGCCAACCGTAATAGCGCCAATCTGCGAACGGAAATTGCGGGAGCCTTCCGCCTCCATCGCAGCCTCCATGGCCTCCTCCCGGCGTATGCCCGCCGTATTCAATCTGTCGAAGTTTTCCATCATAGCCGTCTTGTCGATAATCGGAAACCGCCTCCATTCCTCAAGCGGCCGCTTTCCCCACAGCTCCCGATAGAAGGGCGAGCTTGCGTGCACCATCCGCAAACGCCTCAGCACCTGTCTCTCCTGCCAGCGCTCGAACGCCTCGCGCTCCGTCCACCGCAGCATAAAGCGTGCCCGCAAGTAATGCGCAAGCAGCAGCGCCAATTTTGCCCCCCGGCCGCCCCATACTTTCGTCATGCTTCATCCTCCTCGCTCTGCCTCACCAATGCCTCGGAGCAATGGCTGGGCACGATGCGTATATGCGGAAACTGCCGATGCAAACGGCACAGCCGCTCAAAGGTATCCTTGTACTTGCCGTAATCCGGCATGATCATCCGCGCTGCAGGATGCGGCAAGCGGCGCTCGCGATAAGCCCTGCTTGACCATACCGCGTCCGCGCACAAGAAATACGCCCCTGAAGACGTGCCCAAAAACAAACCGATTTGTCCCGCAGCATGGCCCGGAATGTCGACCGCAATCAAGCTGCCATCGCCGAATAAATCGTATCCTTCGGCAAAGGGAAAGCTTGCCGGGAGCTTGCAAGACGCAGACTCCTCTATATACAGCGAGCGCCCTTCCAGATCGTCCGGCAGCAGCCCCGGCAAGTGGGCCGCTTTGACAGAGGCCAGGGGACCGAGATGCTTGACGGCCTCATACGCTTCTCGCTTGTAAAGGAGACGGGCATAAGGAAAATCGCGCAGGCCTGCCGTATGGTCCGCATGAAAATGCGATAAAACGACATACCCGATATCCTTGGCGCTTATGCCCATCCGATTAAGCTGTTCAATCGCGCTGTCCCGTTCACTGAACGTCACAGGAGTAACCATGCGGTACAGACGCGCGGGAAAGCGGTTCGTCTCCTCCAGAAAGCGCGAGGAATATCCCGTATCATACAAGATCAGCCCGTGCTGAGGGTGGCTAATTAATGCAAAGCCAGCGGGGAACGGAACCGCCCTCAGCGTTCCGCCGCGGAGCGTCAAGCATTCGGGATGAAGGCAATAGCCGGCTGAAAACAGCCGCAGCTCCAATCCGATGCTTGCATTGCCTGGCGCGTAGCCTTGCGGCTGTCGCCCGCCTGCTTCTGCGCGTGCCGCTTCCTTGCTTGCATTGCCTGGCGCGTAGCCTTGCGGCTGTCGCCCGCCTGCTTCTGCCCGTGCCGCTTCCATGCTTGAAGCGCCAGCGCGCTCCTCTTCTAATTCCTTGCCGGCAAGCGGACTAGCTTCACCGATCGCAGCCGCGTTTACCGTTATTTTTTTGCTCATCGTATTCATCATCCCGGCATCCTTTATCGTAATCGCTTCGCATCGTCACCTGCATGCAGCCTGATTGCTGCATGCTAGACATTTACAAGCGCCCCTCCATTGTCCACCATTTCGCAAAAGCGGCCAGCCCCTCTTGCAGATTGACCATCGGAACGTAACCCAGCCGCTCCTGCGCCAGCGAAATATCCAGCGTCTGGCTCCTGCCCAATACGCCGATCGAATAGCGGGTAAGCTGCGGCTCGCCCAGCGCCGGCAGCAGCCGGTGGCTCCATTCCGTCAGCGCCGCAGCGCCGTACGCAACCGGATAAGGAATGCTCCTTGTCCTGAGCGGAATGTCCATCATTGCGAACAGCTCCCGCAGCACATGACTAAGGATGACGGGCTCTCCGTTCGTAATGTTGTAAGCCAGCCCCAGCGCTTCCTCCGGCGCCTTCCATCCAAGCAGCATCGCATCCACAACATTGTCTACATACGTTAAGTCGAGTTTGACGCTGCCGCCGTTGATTAGCGGAATACCCCGCGTATCGTTCGCACGCAGCAGCCTAGGAAGCAAGGTCTGATCATAGGGGCCAAAAATAGCGCGGGGACGCAAAATAAGAGCGGGCACTCCCTCCGCAAAGGCTTGAAAAACAGCCTGCTCAGCCAGCAGCTTTGTCGCCGCATACGCATTCACCTGCTTAGAGGGGAGCGGGTCATCCTCGCGAACGGCTAGCCGGTCATGGCGGCCGTCAAAGTAGATGCTTGGCGTTGAAATATGAATAAGCCGCCGTACCCCATGCCTCCGGCAGCCCGCAATGACATGCCTGGTTCCGGCTACATTGGTGGCGGCGAAATCAGCGTACGCCCCCCAAGGCGAAGACAGCGCTCCGCAATGGAATACAGCGTCTTGCCCCGCACAGGCCTCAATGACGGACCACTCATCGCTTAAATCGGCGCGAGCGAACCGGATGCCCCCGGCCTCCAGCCTCTCGCCTTCTGCCTGATTGCGCCCCATTCCGGTCACCCGCCAGCCCATCCGGTTTAGGCGCATGCATACATGCCGGCCCAAAAAACCGGTTGCTCCCGTTACCAGCGCCTTCGTCATGCATCACCATTCCATTCCATATCGATTGTGGCAGCCTCCGCGAGCGAAATGCCGTGACGGCGGCCCGTCCGCCAAAGCTCCAGCAGGACGCGCAGCTGCTCAAAGGCCGGCTTCATATCCTTGCGGCTGAACACGACATCGCGCGCTGAAGCGATCGCCTTTAGCCAGCCGCCAAAACCGCCGTTCCCGCTCCAGCCTGCGGCAAGCATGGCTGCCGTCAGCATGCTGCGGGAGGCTTGCTCCGGCACAAGCATTCTCCCCGCGTCTCTCAGCGCGTCGGGCTGAAGAAACGCCTGCGCCAGCCGCCCGTCCGCGCCGAACAAATGGATGCCGCTCGTGGCGCGCGGATTGCATTCGAGCGCATACAGCTCCCCGTCCTCCGCCTCGATAAAATCAAAGGCGATTTGCCCCGTGAAGCCAATCGCTTGGACGAGCGTACGCACCCAGCGCAGCGCCCCTTCATGCTCGGTCGGCTCAAAGTAAACGGTCGCGCCTTGCCCGACTCTGTAGCGGCATGGATATGCCGTATGCGCAACCAGCTCGCCCTCGTATGCAAGGCTGTAGGTGCATAGATGCCGCCCGTAAATACGACGCTGGGCAAGCCACGGCGCTGCCGGAGACAGGGCGGACAACACCTCCGCCAGCCTCCGCTGCTTCCCGGGCGACGTACAGGCTTTGTCCACAAACAGCACACGCGATGCAAAACGCGAGTAAGCCGGCTTCATAACAATTTCCTCGTCAAGCTGCTCCCCTCCTGCATAGGCCAGCCACTGCTCCCTTGTCTGAATGAGCGTCGATGGCGGAACAGACAGTCCCAACCGCGCTGCCAGCCTGACAAATCTCCATTTGTCATGCAGCTCTCCCAACTGCTCGAGCGGGGCTGCCCATACCTTGCAATGCCTGCCCAGCCTTACCAGCCCGTAGGCGACATAAAATATTTCCTCGCAGGTAGGAATGAACACGTCAACCCGCTCATCTACCACTATCGTTTCTACAGCCGCGAGAAAGGCTTCTTTATCCTCATTCGGCGCCGGAACCCGGAAGTTCCGCTCCACCGCCCGCGAGACGCGGCATAGGTGGTAGCGTGCGCTCTCTGCAACGAGCACCCGATGTCCGGCCGCATGCAAGGCGCGCGCCAGTTCAAGCGTACACGGCGCGCGACCTCCGGTAAGCAGCACCGTCATCCCGCCGCTAACGGACGATGCCTTAATAGACAAGAATCATCCCTCCAAGCGACAGTCCTGCGGCCGTCCCGATCAGCAGCACCCGATCGCCGCGCCGAACCTTTCCTTGACGCACCGCCTCATGCAGACCCATCGGAATGGAAGCGGCGATCGTATTGCCATGGTCTGGCGTTATATAGATCAGCTGCTCTTTGCTTATGCCCAGTTTTTTTCTCATCAGCCGCATAGCCATCGCGCTTCCTTGATGCGGAATAACGGCGTTGAAATCCCCCATGTTCAGTCCGTAGGGCTCCAGCAGCTCGTCCACAAAGCCTGGAAGCAGCTTTGAGGCCATTTTAAAAATCGCTTGCCCGTTCATATGAAACAAAAAATCCGTTTCCGTCTGCGAATTGTGCTCGCGCGGATGAATGCGCGTACCGCCGCCCCGTATTTCCGATAGCCGCGCCCCCTTGCTATAGGTGCGAATCGATGCTCCGACGATTGCCGACTCCTCCTGCTCCGAGGGTCCAATGATGACCGCCGCAGCTCCGTCTCCGAACAAAGCCGCGCTTTCCTTCTCGCTCCAGTTCAAGCCTACCGACGCAATCTCGCTCGATACGAGCATCACGTAACGGTAGCGCCCCGCCTCCACCAGATAGGACATCAGGTCAAGCCCAACCAGAAAGCTGATGCAGGTCGCATCGATGTCAAAGGACGGGATGCCCGACATTTCCCCGCCCAGCTCCCGATGGATGAGCGAGGCTGTACTTGGAAGCGCTTGCTCCCGAGTGCCGCTTGTACAGACCAGGCAATCGATTTCCGTAAAATCCAGCCCCGCTTCCGCGAGTGCGGCCTCCGCCGCTCTTGCTCCCATATAAGAGGCGCTTTCTCCCTCTCCCGCAAAATGGCGAATCGCCACGTCGGTCGTCCTGCGAACCCAGCCTCGCGGCGTCCCGAGCCTTGCATCCATTTCCTCATCCGTCACCGTACGACTTGGCATATATTTGCCGGTAGCTATTATTTTGACGCGCCTCGCCTGCATGACTATTCCTCCGCATTCACATACAATTGGCAGCCGCCCATAATGGCGGAGCATAGGTTACGATCCGTTTTTTCAGCACTCTCCCTAATTCGACAAACATCGCAAGTCCCCTTTTCCCGGACGCATAAAAATTATTGACAGGGCAACAAATCAAATGATACATTGTGCATATACAATATGCACAATTATGAAACGGAGGGTGCCCCATGCTGGCATTGGAAGTCAAACATGTAAGCAAAACATACAAAAATTTTAAGCTGCACAACATTTCCTTTCAATTGGAGAAAGGTTACATTATGGGGTTTATCGGAGCCAACGGCGCCGGCAAAACGACGACCATCAAATCGATTTTAAATTTGGTTCGCATCGATAGCGGCGAGATCCGCGTCATGGGCAAGGATCTGATCAAACACGAAGTCGAATTGAAGCAAGAGCTTGGCTCCGCATTCGGAGACATCGACTTCTATACCCGCAGCAAAATAAAAACGTTAACGAACGTGATTAAAACCTTTTACCGCCATTGGGACGATGAAGCCTACTACGCTTATTTGAAAAAATTCAACCTGGACGAAAACAAAAAAATTGCAGAGCTTTCCACCGGAATGAAGGTCAAATACAATCTGGCCCTCGCGCTGTCGCATGGCGCCAAACTGCTTATCCTTGACGAGCCGACCAGCGGACTTGATCCCGTAGCCAGAGATCAGCTGCTCGATATTTTTCGGGAGCTGGTGCAGGATGGCGAAATAAGCATTCTATTTTCCACTCATATTACATCCGACTTGGAGAAATGCGCCGATTATATTACCTATATCGATAACGGACGTGTGATTAACTCTGCGGAAAAAGAAGAATTCATCGATACTTATCGTCTGGTCAACGGGAAAGAAAGCCAGCTCGCATTGCTCAAAGACAAATTAATATCCTATAAGCAGAATTCCTTTGGCTTCACGGGTTTAATTCATGCGAGCGATTTGGACCCCGCCCTGGATGTGGCTACGGCCATGCCTAATTTGGAGGAAATCATGATCTATTGCTCAAAGAAGGAGAGTACGCATGTATAAACTATTAATGAAAGAATTAAAATTAGGCGTGAATCCATTCTTTTATGCGATGCCGTTTTTAACCGGCGCCTTGATGCTCATCCCCGCTTGGTTATACTTTCTTGTCTGTCTCTATTTTTGCTTTATTACCATCCCGAATATGTTTGCCGGATACAAAACGCAGAACGATTTGATTTTTACCGGCATTTTGCCTGTCACCAAAAAAGACATGGTTAAAGCAAAAATAGCGGTCGTTGTGTTTTTGGAATTGATGCATATTGGTATTGCCATGATCTACGGCGCAATTAGCGTTCACTTGTATCCGAATTTGACCTATTATTTCTTCAAGCCTACGTTTGGCTTCTGGGGACTAAGCTTCGTCATGCTGGCAATCTTTAATCTTATTTTTATATCCATCTACTATAAAACGGCGTACAAATACGGCGCAGCGACGGTAGCCTCCATTACAGCCGCCATCCTGTTTGCCGGAAGCGCGGAATGGATCGGCATTCAGAATTCATATGTGTTTAACCTGTTTAAAGGAGACGGCGCCGACAATCTTGCGATTCATCTAGCCATACTCGCAGCAGGCATTGCCATATTTGCGCTATTCGTGATTTTCGCTTATCATATTGCCATAAAACGGTTTGAGAAAGTGGAAATTTAATGAACATCGCTATTTCGAATACATCGGATACGCCAATCTACCAGCAGCTTTTTGAACAAATCAGCTCACAAATTTTTAAAGGCGAGCTACACAGCGGATACAGCCTGCCCCCAATAAGACAAGCGGCAACCGAGCTGCGCGTCAGCATTATTACGGTCAAAAAAGCGTGGGAGGAGCTTGAACGGCTAGGTCTGATCTATACCGTCACCGGCAAGGGCTGCTTTGTAGCCGAGCTTTCCCCGGAAGAAATGCTCCGAAAGCGCAATGACTTGCTTCTCAAGCAAATGGAAATGGACATCTCCTACTACAAGTCCTTTGGACTGACGGCAGATGAAATTGTCGAGCTGCTCAGGAAAATCTATTAAAATGAACAACACAACATCAAACCACGTGCGGCGGAGAAGCGTCCCGCAGAGCGTGGTTATTTTTTTGCTCGAGAATAAGCTTCTCCCGCCCCGCCGCCTGTTTTCTGCTTGGTTATGTGTGGCTTGCAGGCTTGGATAGAGATTCGAAATAGCCTGCAACAACCTCGCGAAAATCCAACGCGGCCGGCGAAAAGTAGCGGCTTCTGTGCCATAATAAAGCGATTTCCCGCGCCAGACCCTCATTTTCCGCATGCAGATATCGAATGCGCTCCCGCAGAAGCCTCGCGGTGCTTGGAATAAAAGCGATCCCGATTTCTTCCTCGACAAGCGCAAGCAGCCTTGCAGGCTCGTCCCCCTCGTACACATATTTAGGTTGGAAGGCAGCCGCTTCGCATATTGCGTCCACAAGATCGCGAGTGCCGTAGCCTTTTTTCACGCCAACGAACGTTTCATCCCTTAGCTCCGACAAGGATACGCTGCTTCGGCCCGCCAGCCGATGGCTCTGGGGTACGGCGATCAGGATAGGGTCATGAAATACGATTTGGCATTCGATGTCAGCGCCTTGCGCAGGAGGCGAAGCCAGACAATAATCAACCTCCCCTCGGTGAAGAAGCCTGATCATTTCATGCGTGGTCAGCATTTGGACATGGAACTGGATGTGAGGCTGCTTTTGCCGGTAAGCGCGAAGAATAGGGGGTAAAGTGCTTGCGGTGGTGACAGCCAGCTCGAGCGTGCCATATTCCGGACGGGACATATCCTCAAGCTCCTGCCTACCCTGCTCCAGCTCAAACAAGGCTCTCTCCGCGCGAGGAAGAAACTTGCTGCCGAACTCATTCAAGCGCAGCTTTCTCCCGGTCCGATCAAAAAGAGGCACGCCGAGATTCTCCTCCAAGCGTTGAATCGTTTTGCTTAACGACGATTGCGTAACATGCAAGCTCAGCGCCGCCTCGGTCATATGCTCCAGACGAGCTACCGCTATAAAATATTTCAACTGCAGAAGCTCCATTCTACACCTCTCATTCATTCCTTCAAATTCATGTAATCATAACATAAAATGCGTTGGAATAAATAAGCGAGATCCACTATGATGACTGTACTACCCTACTTGTACGGAGGACTGCCCATGAATGCCCCTAGCAAAGCGTTGATCGTTTCCATTGGCCTCGGAGTGCTGCTGAACCCTTTAAATTCTTCCATGATTTCAGTTGCTATTCCAAGGCTGCAGCACACATTTCAGCTCGACTTTGCCACTGTTTCGTGGATTATTTTTTCTTTCTATATCACTAG
Organism: Paenibacillus sp. SY21-1; assembly: GCF_005222705.1. Classification (GTDB taxonomy): domain Bacteria; phylum Bacillota; class Bacilli; order Paenibacillales; family Paenibacillaceae; genus Pristimantibacillus. The sequence goes on from NZ_STGF01000002.1 coordinate 228,478, forward strand.
CGCAGTTGCCCAGCCCGTTATGGGCAAAGCGAGCGATTTGTTCGGTCGCAGGCGGATCTTCCTTGTCGGGCTTGTCATCTCCTTCATGGCTTCGCTGCTGGCGCCGCTGTCAACCGGCTTCGGGTGGCTCATTTTCTACCGTATTGTGCAATCGCTTGGCACAAGCATGCTGGTGGCAGTCGGAATGGCTATGGTCCGGATTCATGTAACGGAAAAACAAGCGACGGCTTTGTCCGTATTGGCGATCTTCCTCTCCGGGGCGGCCGCGGTCGGACCTTTTATCGGCGGTCTGGTCATTCATTGGTGGAGCTGGCCGGCGCTATTTTTCGTCAATCTGCCCTTCGCTGCTGCGAGCTTCCTTTTATCCTGGAGGCATATTCCAAAAGACGACCGGTCAGCCTTCCGTGCAAAGGGCATGCCTCTCCGCAAGTGGCTTGCTCAAGTAGACGCATCGGGCATACTCCTTTTTACGGCGGGACTGGTGGCTCTGCTCGTGGGCGTGCTGTCCGCCAAGTCGGCTGGACACCTCTCTGCGAGCCATATGTTAATGGGACTGGCGGGACTCGCCATACTCGGAGCTTTTGTACGTCACGAGCTCAGAACGGATTCGCCGTTTATTCCTCTGCGCGTTTTCGCCAAGTCCCCGGAATGGACCTGGATCCATATCGAGTATATGGCCGTTAACGTTGTGTTCTACTCGCTCTTCTTCGGGCTTCCTTCCTACCTGCAAACGGTCCGGCATCTAAGCGAGCTTCATACCGGGATTCTGATGCTCAGCCTCGGCCTGTGCTCGCTCGTCTCGTCACCGCTTGCAGGACGATGGGTAGACAAATCAGGGTCGCGCCCTGCGCTGCTGCTGTCCTCGATACTGATGGCGCTTGGTTCAGCGGGGCTGATGGTCTTGCATCAGGCCTCTCCCGTCTACCAGGTGTGCTTGGCTCTGGCCGCCTTCGGAATGGGCAACGGGCTCAGTCAAGTCGGGCTGCAAGCGGCTCTGTTCAAAAGCTCTCCAAAAGAAGCGGCAGGGGTAGCTTCGGGCATTTTCAATACGTCAAGATACATGGGAACGATTCTTTCCTCGCTGCTGATAGGCGTCATCATGGGGAGCTCCTTCAGCTTTCAAGGCTTTCGTGCCCTTGGGTTCACGCTTGCCGCCATCACGCTTTCCCTGATCTTCCTGAATCTGCGACGCGATACGTCAAGCCAAACGGGACGCAAGCAGGCCCGTCAAGCCTGAGCTGGCAGAAGCATCAAAAAAACCACGCTTGCCTGAACGGCCTCCTATTCATTAGATACCATCTAACAAGTAGGGACAATTCAATGCTGCTCGCGTGGCTTGATAAAAACCGGCTAATCGCACAAGGGCGATTAGCCGGCAGGGCTTGTCCATTGACGGTGTTCAAGCCGGTTAGTGAATATCCTTTTTCTTAAAGCTGCCGCCTTTCACTTCCGCAACCTCGTACACCATAATGAAAGCATTCTCGTCAATTTCACGAATAATTTCTTTCATTTTTCGTTCCTCCAGCCGGTTGATGACGCAGGTGATTTCTTTAAAATGCTCATTCGTGTAGCCGCCTTGCACCATACTGTAGGTTGCGCCGCGGCCCAAACGATCGCGAATCGTATCAATCATGATTTCAGGCTGTTTGGTAATAATTTTGAACGTTTTGGCTCCGCTCAAGCCTTCCTCAACGATATGTATTACCTTCGATGCAATAAAATAAGCGATACCCGACAGGATGGCGCCCTTCAGACCAAATACAGTCGATACGACAATAAATACGAATACGTTCAGAAACAGAATCATATCGCTTGTTCCGAATGGCAGCTTGCGAGAGAGCAAGACAGCCAGCATATCGATGCCGTCCAGCGCGCCGCCGTTCCGAAGCGCAAGACCCATTCCCAAACCGATGATGATGCCTCCGACAACGGTAACAAGCAGCGTATCGCCTTCAACAATCGGTGTAATATGATGCATAACGACGGTGCCTACGGCCAGGGAAGCAATTCCGAGCACGGAGTAGAACGCAAAGCTTTTGCCAATCTGCTTATATCCCAAATAAACGAACGGTATATTCAGTACCGCAATGAGCAGGCCGAGCGGCCAGCCGAACAGCTTCGAACCTACGATGCTAAGGCCTGTAACGCCGCCGTCGGATACGTTGTTCGGAATTAATACGGCTTCAAGACCATAGGCCGTAATAAACGCGCCGATGACGACAATAATTCCTCGTACTACCAAGCTTAATACTGCAGTCTGTTTGTTCTCTGTCTTCATTCTAAACCTCATTTCCTAATGTCTTTTCCAACAATCACTAAATACGATTTTTTACATTAAAAATTCTAGACATCTCTTGGCCTAAAGTCAATTGAATCTTTCCGCCCGCAGCAGGCGTGCGCCAGAGATTCGATTCCTTCTCCCCGCTGCGCGGGAGATTGTACACAGCAAAAATCGCCTCGTCTCCCCGGAGAGAGCAAGGCGATTTCGTTTTAGGCTTTTGTATAAAATTAAGCAAAAGGGTGAGACCATTCATCCGCAAACAGGAGTACGACTGCGACAGCAATCAAAAGGTTCAAAAGCGCAGGGACGAGCTTGCCAATCGGGTGTCTGACTCTAAGGTGCGAAAGACAAGCTGCCGCCATCATTGCGCCAATGCCCATTGCCGCCCAGCCGGCAATGCCCGGGTACCAGTATCCCGCAATGAGACCGATGGCTCCGGCGATTTGCAAGTAGCCGGTCACAACGCGCAGCCATTGAGGAAGCTTGACCGTTTCAAACAACTCGATCTGATGCTTCGCTCCTGCAATTTTGCTCCCTCCAAAAAAAGCCATCGAAAAAAGCAGCCAGCTTTGGAGAATGATAGACAGAATAATCATCGGACCCCTCTTTCTTAACGGCTATGATAATTAGACACCAAATAGTGTCCCAATTCATCATATAACATCGGGAACCGCTCTGTAAACCCATTCTTAAGCAATTTTTGCAAACTGATTTGTCGGCATGATTTACTCGGGATGTGCTTTCGATCAGCAAGACGGTGCAGGGTGAAGGAGAGGGAAGCTTTGCAGCCTCCCTTTATCCTTGTCTTAGCCCGGCTACTCCTCCATACTATCATTCAGCAGTCGATACAGCTTGAAGATGACCACAGCGGCTTGAGCTCTCGTAGCCGTATCGAGAGGACGAATCAACGCACCGTCTCCCTTAATAACGCCTTCCCTGAGCAGCGCCGCAACGCTGTCTTTGGCGTACCGCGCCACCTCTGTCGCATCTTTGTAGCCGCTCCAAATGTCTTCGCTGCCGGATTCTGATGCCTCCAGGCGGCCGACCGCTTTCAGCGCTCTTGCAGCGATAACCATCATATCCTGCCTTGAAATCTCGCCTTTCGGATTAAAGCGGCTGCCGTCAATGCCTGAAATAATGCCTAGCTTTTTGGCAATAGCCAGCGCTTCAACGTAATAATCGTCTTCGCTTACATCTGCAAAGCCAGAATCCGTTTCCGCTTTCAGACCAAGCGCCCTTACGAGCAAAACAACAAAGTCGGCCCTTGTTATCTGGTTCCCCGGACTGAATGAGGTTGCAGAGGTGCCCTTCACAATGCCCTTCGCATAAAGCGCGTCGATTGCCTCCGCCGCCCATCCATATTGGCTTCCTACATCCTTGAACGTAGGAGGAGCCAATGTCGGCGGCGCGGTTGGCGTCGGCGGCGCGGTTGGCGTCGGTGTCGCGGTTGGCGTCGATGTCGCGGTTGGCGTCGATGTCGCGGTTGGCGTCGGTGTCGCAGTTGGCGTCGGTGTCGCAGTTGGCTCCGGCGGCGCAGTTGGCTTCGGCGGCGCAGTTGGCGTCGGCGGCGCAGTTGGCGTCGGCGGCGCAGTTGGCTCCGGCGGCGCGGTTGGCGTCGGTGTCGCAGTTGGCTCCGGCGGCGCAGTTGGCGTCGGTGTCGCAGTTGGCTCCGGCGGCGCAGTTGGCGTCGGCGGCGCAGTTGGCTCCGGCGGCGCGGTTGGCGTCGGTGTCGCAGTTGGCTCCGGCGGCGCCACGCTCAGGGTCGTTATCGTCGTGACTGGTCCGTCCGTGCTCCAGTTGCCTGCTGCATCTCCCGCTTGTACGGAGAACGTATACGGCGTATTTGGCGTAAGCCCCGTAATTTGATGCGAGTGAACATCTCCCTCTACGGTTGCCACTGCCGCTTCTCCGTTATAAATGGTGTAGCCCGTTACTGCAGTATTGTCAGCGGCCGCAGACCAAGTTAATACCACACTGCTCGTTGATGCCTCGGATGGAACCAGCTCGCTTCCTGGCGCCCATGTCGGCGCCGTTGCATCCGCCTCATCTATCCCGACGAAGCTGAAATCATCGATATAGAAGGAAGCGGCAGCGCTATCGGGACTATCCACGTACAGCGTTGCATCATCATGCAGGTAGCGATGGACGCCCTCAAGCTTTACCCAGCCGTCGGCGCCGTTGACCGTCTGTACGGACAATGGGACCGTATATGGCGTTGTGTCTTGGACATAAGCAGCCAGCCTAAGCTGTGCGCTCGATGGGCTGCTCAGCTTGACCCATACAGAGGCCTTATATTCATGACCGACACGGACAGCGTGCTTCACCTGAAGCTGCACTCCGTCTCCATTGCCATTGCGGCCGCTTACTTTCAAGGAGTACGCCCCGCCAGGCGTATGATTCGCCTCATCGGTCGTCGTCAGCGTTACGCCCGCTCCCCCTCTAGGCGTGAAGCCCTGCGGCGTCTGATCCTCAAAATGGTAAATCAGCGGACCGCCTGATCCATCGCCCGTAATGGCAACATCTGAAATAATCAGGCTTGCGCCTCCCTTGGCAAGGTACAATGAAAAGCGGTTTTGCTCGTACCTGACTTCGCCTGTCACGCCAAGCGACTGCCATTCGGCATTCGCATCAAGCCACGCCTGCGCTTTGACCCTCAGAGCCTCGGCGTCATTCGTGTACGTGCCCGGAATCACGATGCGCGAGCCGATCAGGGCCGCCGCTTCCTCTACTGCTCGTTGATCCCGTGCAGCCGTCTCCGACTCGCCGTCAGACATGGCCAACGTCACGGTATAAACGGCTTTAAAATCGGTTGAAGCGCTTGGATTGGACGTATACAGCTGAAGCTTGGCTTCGCGGAAAAAGTCGTCTGTAAACCCGACCGGCCCCCCGATCGTCCTCCAGCTTGCCGCGTCGTCAATCGAATAGTATCCCAGCAAGGAAGAACCGTTTTTGACCAGACGAAGCCAATAAGAGGCGCTTCCGGAGCCGCTTGGATTAGGCAGTGTCGTACCGGACGTATTGCTGAACGGAGCAGGGCCCGACTTGCCCGCCACATTTACGTTCGTCGTACTGCCCCTGTTAATCGCGTTAAGCTTGAAGGAATCCCCCGTTGAAGCATGACGAATCGCTAGCCCCGCCTGTGTATTGGACGGCAGGGAGGACGCCGTTGTCAGCGGCTTATCCGTTTGCACCTTCACCGTTAACGTCCATTTCGACGAGGAAGCCGCATACGGCATCTGCAGCATGTTATGGACATTAGGATAATCGGCGTCCCCTTTATGCGATTGTATGGATACCGTATTCCCCGCCGTCGCAACAGCCCCCTGAACGTTCGCCGGATTGGACGGATTAAGCACCTCCCAGCCTGCAGGGAGTCCGTTCGCAAAGCTAATCGTCTCATGACTGGTGAAAAACACCTTGTAGATTTTGACCTTGTCTCCTTTTTTAAACCGAATAATGGCTGTACCTAGCGGGGTGTCCGCCTGCGAAACGCTGACCGTCACCTCGGGATCGCTGGAGGAGCCTGTTACCGTTGGTACTTTGACGGCCCCGGTCGGAACGATATACGCATATTCACGAATGTTGAAATCGTAAGCGGATACGGCAAAATTCGTAAGCGCCACTCCGTCCACAGCCACGCTGAACGCCGAAGGGACAATTTCCTCCTCGCTCGAGGCTTGCACGAGCAAGCTTGTTATCCGCGCCGTGGCGCCGGCGTATGAGGCGATGCCTACGGTGCCGGAAGAATGATCGGTATTTCGCTGCTGCAGTCTGATGATGCCGTTTACCCGAACGGTTACAATGTCGCCATTTTTTCCAATCGTCACCGTTTCGTTCTCCCCAGTCCGGAATGCATGGGACTCTGCATGCAAGGACTTGCGAACGCCTTCTTTGACGCTGGACAGCTCCAGCTTGCCATCGGACACTTCCAATTCATAGTAGTTGCGGCTGTCCTTTTGCAGGAAACGCAGCCCTACCATTCCTTGCGACAAATTCACTTGGGTTGCGAGCTCGTAGTTGCTCCACCCGTGTCCTGCGTTGGCGGTCATCGTCGCCGCTTCGCTCACCACAAGTCCGTTGTCCGCCGTCGGATTGCCCGAATGAACGGTCCATTGATTCAGCCCTGAAGCAAAGCTTTCCTGCCATAGCGGCGCCCCGGTCAAACTGAATTTCAAGCCGTTCAGCTCGGCCAATACGCTGCCGCTCGCAGAACGAAAGACAAAATAGATGCCTCGCTTGCCATCTGTCTTGTCCAAAGTAGGCACCGGAGCAACCCTTTTCGTTTTTTGCTGTGGAGCATCTTTGGAAAGGCTCAGCTCTCCGATTTTGGTGCCGCCCTGCTCGCTCCATGGGCTGTCCAGCATGATGTCAATCGTTCCGTCAACCCCTTTTGGCGTCACGAGCAATTCAAGCTGCGTATGCTGTCCGCTCCCGATCTGACCGTCAAAATTGAAATACTTGTAGCCTACAATGGAGCCGTTTCGAATGTTGACGACAGGAGCATCGTCCACCCATGTATCGTAGGTCGCTTTGACATAAGCGTTGTTTCTTACGTAGGAGGCGATACCCGCCGAATAATAGCGATACGGATTCATTCCGTTTAATTGAAAGCCTTCGGAGGTTACTTCCGCTCCGCTATAGACATGGCCGTTGACATCCGTTACCTTATTCGCTCCAGCGATGACAACCCTGCCGTCCGGCGTCACGTCAACCTCAATCGGAGCTACCATGCCTTGGCGGGAGAAACCGTCCGTGCTGATGCTTCTATGGTAAAAAACGTACCACTGGCCGTTGATTTCCAGAATGCTTCCATGAGTGTTCCCGGCCGGCTGCGACGCTGTCATCGCTCCGTTCTGTCCGATAACCGGTCCGCGGGCGTCCACGATCGTTCCGCCGTACGTCCACGGACCGAGCGGCGAATCGCCGTACACATAGGCCAGCGTATTGTTGGAGGCGCTAAGTCCGTACTCGCCCTCCTTCGTTTTTCTGCTATACACGAGAACGTATTTGCCATCAATTTTGCGCAGGGACGGCGCCTCGAAATATCTGAATTCGTTGTTCGGCGACAAATCGTCGCTGTGCGCAATCATATCCGTCACAATGGATGTGCCGGGCTTTAAGGAACTCATGGTAGCCGGATCAAGCTCCGCCCCGTACGATCTTTTAAAGCCCCAATAGCCGTACACTCTGCCGTCGTCGTCCACAAATACAGCCGGGTCGAAGCCCATGACGCCTTCCGTTTGCGTCTGTCCGGTACCCGCCCTCCAATTGATCACCTCATATGGACCATCCGGACGATGCGACTTGGCGACCATCGTATTCCGCCCGCTGCCCTGGTTGTTGGGATAAAGATAGTAGGCTTTGCTGCCGTCTGCTTCCGTCATTTCCACTACATCCGGTGCATACAGCAAATCCGGTGATCCGTTGACAATGGACTCGAATATTTTCCCCTCATAGCGCCATGCGCCCAAGTCCTCTACCGGAGCGGACCATGCCGCCAAATCATAGCCGCAGTAGGTGGTCTGCAAGGTATCGTGGGAACCAAAAATATACACGCGATATTTCCCCGGGTTGTCGGGATCTTCAAATAGCCGCGGCTCCGCATCCGGCACATGCTCCCATAGCGGCAAATACGGATTGGTTGCTCCTCCCCGAGCGACGTCTGTTTTAGCCTGTTCGATTACAAAGGTAGTTACACTTTGTGCCGGGAGCTCCGCCGTAAACGAATTGTTCGCAATAAGTCTGCGCGGCCCGGCCTCCAGACTGCGGCTGCCGTCCGTCACCCAGGAAGCGGCACTCGACGCCTGACCATTCTGCACCACATAGTGCTGGCTGATGGGCGAGGCGCTCTTGTTCACCGCGACAATGACAACCTTGTTATCGCCTTTATAGGCCGAAGTGTAGACCTGCGGATCGGCATTCTTCGTTGCATTCACCCGCACGTAGCCGGGACGAATAAATTTGGAGTAGTGGGCCATGCTGTACCCCCGTTTGCTGATCGTTCCGTCCTCCTGAATCGGTCCGTAGCCTCTGCGTATGTACCACCACACGTAGGCTTGAAATTCTGCGTCCGCCATTGAATGGTGGATATGCTGCGCTACATCCAGCGCTTCGGGCCAACGATTCCCCGAATCCATCTGACTGTTCGGATGGTAGACCTCCGTCATCCAAAGCTCTTTGCCGGCCCCCTTCTCCTTGAACAGCGGATATGGAAAATCGTTATATGAAGTGCCGTACGTATGCGCCCCCAGAATGTCCATGTTGGCTAGCGCCGCCGGATCGTTCAGAATCGGGTCCGATACTTGCTTGACATACGAAAAGGATTCCGGCGCGATCACCCTGTTGTTGATGGAGCCCGCGTTTTCCTTCATAAAACGCAGCATTTCCTCCGAACTCCACCATGTCCAATCATGGGCGTAGTCCGGTTCATTTTGAACGGAAATGGCATACAAATTCACGCCATTGCTTTTCATAAACGCATCAAAATCGTTCAAATGCTGCGCATACTCATCATATTTGTCATGTTTAAGCCGTTTGGCGTTCGGATCTTCCGCATATGGCGTTACATTGACGTTGTCTATGTTGGGTCCTTCCGTTCCGGTCGTCACCAGCCTTAACGAGTTATTGCCTGCCGTCATCGGAATCTGGATCGAGGTTTCTCCCCAGCTCGACCAGCCTCCTGTTGCTTCAAAGGGCACATTGCCAAGCACCTTGCTGCCATTCAGGTATACATCGAGATACCGGGTTCCCGTCTGCAGCGCATAACGAAACTTGAAATTTTTCTTCCCTGTGCTTCCTATAAAAATGTTGTTCCACTGAAGCGAAGCATCTGTGGCTGCCTGAAAGTCCACATAACCGGAACCGGTATAGCCGCTGTTCGTGCTGGCTGCTGCCGAGCTCGTCAAAACCGTGCCCGATTCGGCTTCATACGTGGTGCCGCTGCCTTGGCTTTGGCCGAGCGTAAACGTTTCTACCATATCGCTTGGCGGGTTCCAGGGCGAAGCAAACACGATGGCTCCATGCTCTATCGCTTTTTTTGCCGTTTCAACTTCCCTCTGCCATAACGAGCGATTCTCATGGATATAAATTCTAAGCATCGACAGCCCTAGCTGATCCTCTTCATTCCCAAAAGCCGTTTCCCGTTGTTCCGGTGTTAAATCTCCAATCCAGACCGGATGATTCATGCCTCCGAAGCCGCGAATGACTTGTTTTTCCGCCGCCAGATCGACGACGACGTCATTTGCAGCAGCAACAGCAGCGGCGACCTCGCCATACGCCGGCACAATGGAGACGATCGGCAGCGCAAGCGCGCAAGCCAGTAGAAGACAAACTGATTTTTTCATACGTGAAATCATCGCTTTTTCTCCTTTGGAATCAATTATTCTCGATTAACCGAGTTGCATATTTCTGTCGCGCGCATTCCTTTCCTCCTCCATCCACTCCAGACTTCCTTGCCATCGCCCCCTTTCAGCAGGCAGCTGCCTCACGGATACATGAATGTAAGGCAAGTGTTATAGAAACAAAATGTAGCATTGCGAAACCAACTTGAACATTTACAATACTTCCCTGCCTAACTCTTTTCTGGTGGGCGCTTATGCCGGGTTCCTAACCTTTTTTGAAGACCTAACCTTTCTTCAACGGGCTCCGCGCTCTCCACCTTGTCAACAAAAAAGGAGGCACATTTAAGAAAACATGCCTCCGGTACCCTATGTTTTATGACTCGTGAACTTAAGGATAAGCCGGCTTGCGGAACGCCCCTCCCTTACAAAGCTACTTTTGGACTTCGATCAGGCGAAGCAGCAAGGCTGTGGCTTCAGCGCGAGTTGCGGAGTCTGTCGGAGCGAAGCGATTGCCACTTTTGCCCTTGATTATCCCCAGCTCGGCAGCGGCGGCGACGGATGGAAGCGACCAGGAACGAATCAGATCGCTGTCGGCAAATGGTGCTTTCGCATGCTGATCAAGCTTGCCGCCGTGCAGCCTCATAATGATAACCGCCATTTCGGCTCTGCTGATGAGCCGGTCAGGTCGGAAGCTGCCGTCCTCATAGCCTTTGATCATGCCGGCTTGCTCCGCTTCCGCGATATATGGCCTTGCCCAATCGGGTATCGCATCCGTATCGACGAAGTTTAGCGTCATGCCGCCTTTCGCAGCGAAGTCAAACGCCCTCGCGATCATGGCGACGAATTCCGCCCGTGTTATCGTAGCGTCCGGACGGAAGGTTCCGTCTCCATATCCGCTGACCCATCCCGATTCGACGGCGCTTTGAATCGCTTCTTTCGCCCAATGCCCGGCAATATCCTTAAATGGTCCAGACACTCCCGCCGCTTGGGCGAAAATGTTGGCCTTCGTTTTTGGCTCAAGCACAAGATCTGTAAGATCGCTTTTTACCAGCTTCACGCGCGTCAATTCCACCATCGCCCTCTTGTCTTCTCCGCCTATCCTCTCAAACGTAATGGCCGCGAGCCCGACCTTGCCCGAAAGGCTGGAAGCCTTGCCGACCTTCGTATGGGCGAATACGAGATTGCCGTCCTTCGGAGGCAGCGGAACCGAGAAGCCTTGCAGCAAGCTTGCGCTTTTTTTGTACACCAGCATCGTTTCATCGTATTTCAGATTGATTTCATAGCCGTACACGTCGTCAAGCCCCACTCCCGTCACTGTAACCACGTACTGATTGCCTTTCATGGACGCGTGATTGGCAACAGACAGAGTAAAGGAGGCATCTTTGGCGGCAGCGTAACCCGGCAGTACAGCTAGTGCGATTGCCACAGCCAGCAACAGAATTCCAATTCGCTGTTTCAAGCTTTTTCCCATCCTTTCGCACTTCTGCTATTTGTGTATTTCACGTAACCCTTGCTTCAGCCTCAAATTGCCGATTGCCTTCATGAATGTGACGCCGAACAGCGCATCTGTTTGTACCCCCTTCACCTGTCAGCGAAAAAGAATCGTTGCCTGCAGCATTGGCATAGCGGGCGCTGCTTCCGAAATGCCCGCTTTCCTCCTATCGAATGCGCTTTGACTTGAAACAGCGACCGCTCATTTCCTTCCAAGCCGGCTGCGCGATTCCGCATGCCCTATCCGATTAGCCGACAAGCCGCGTTTTCGGACAGAGCATGGCGAGAATCTGCTTCCGAAGCCTATTGAAGCAGCTTGGACGCTACACGCGACAGATCCGCGATATCGATTTGATTGTCGCCGTTGATATCTGCGATCTTCGCTGTCGCCCAATCCGCGCTTGCGGCATTTTTGCCGTAGTGGTACGCCACGATAGCCAGGTCGCCCACATTGATGCTTCCGTCTCCGTTCAGATCCGCTGGCGCTTCCTGAATTACCTCTGCCTTGAACGCAACGATTGCGGCGTTCAGCTCGGCGGTCGCGCTATCCACCTGCGCCTGCGTCGCGCCTGCCTGGTCCTTCACCGCTTTAGCTGCATCTATGGCCGCGCCAAACGCGTCAATAGCTGCTTGCGGATATTGTCCCGGCTGCGTGCCGACGACGGCTGCTCCATACAGCGTTCCCGCTTCGGAAATCGCCGATGTCAAGGCCGCTTTATCGACAATGACGTCCACGCTGCCTACCGTCACGCTCTTGCTGCTGGCCGCCGCCTCCAGCACCGTTCCCTCTGGAGCCGTGCCCAGCTTCGCCCCCGTGACGGCAATCGTCCCCGACGTATTCTGCACGCCGGCTTTCACCTTGAAGTTCAGCTGAAGCACAGGGGTCCCGGCTCCGGATACGCCTCCGATATGGGCCGCCATAATACGGACCGTCCCCGGAGCGGTTTGCTCTTCCGCCACAACGAGAATGTTGTCGTTTGCTCCCGCCGCGCTTACATATTCAAACACGCTCGCATCGTAGGTCAAATCGATATCCTGCGCATAGACGCTTTGATTCAGATGGTTCAGATTCAAGCCAAGCGTAAAGCTGCTACCCGGCTTCACGCTGCCGGTGCCCGACAGCTCTGTTGCAGGCGTTTCGGCGCCGGCCGGAGGCCATACCGGTTCAGCTGTCGAAGTGCTGGTCGTCAAATAAATGCGGTCGACGATTAACCCGTCTTCCCTTCCCCATAGGTTCAGCTCGTGTACGCCCGCCGTAATGGCCAATGCAGAGCCGCCAGGAACGACGGTACCGCCGTTGCTCAGGTTCACCCATCTGAACTGTCCTCCGCTCACGCCCTGAATGCCGTTGGAGGTGAATTTGTATTGATTATCCAATCCGACGTGGATCGAATCCGAATTAAAATCGACGCTTTTGACAAGCAGCCATAGCTGATAATTGCCCGCCGTTTTGAAATCAATTTTGTAGCTAAGCCTGGAGCCGCCGGCAAGCGTAGCCGCATCCGTTCCCGGCATGTTAAAACCTGTATCCGGTCCGAACAGCATCGCTTTGGTAGATTGGCCGTCCGTAAGCGACCACGTATGGCCGTCGATAACGCCGGTTACATAAGCCTTCTCCGTATTGTCCGCAGCTGTCTCCGCTTCGATCGCCACGACCGCCGGCTGATTGACAGAAACGCTTATGCGCGCTGTCGCAGCTTCGCCCAATGTCCCCTTGAAGCTGACGGCAACTTCGGTTGCACCGCCCGCTTTCGCCGTGATCGTTCCGTTGGCCACATCCGCAACTGCAGGGTTCGGATTGCTGTAGTTCGCTGTTTTGGTTACGTCTTGCGTATGTCCGTCCATATATTCCGCCGTTACCTTAAACGTAGTGCTTTGACCCGAATCGAGGGCTACCGAAGGCTTGTCGACCGTAATCGACTTCACGGTCAGCTCGCTGTTCAAATCCTTGACCAGCACATGAAGCGTATCCGTTTTGCCTCCATAGCTGAAGTCTATGCTTGTCGAGCCATACCCCGCTCCCGTTATCTGTCTGCCCGCAATGCTGACAATGCCGCTCTGGGCTGGCTTCGCAACGGCTTGTTCCGTTACGTCTTCGCTTGTTCCATCGCTATAGACGGCCGTCACCGTCAAGGCAGCCTTGTTCGTGCCGGAGACGATATCCAGCTTGTGCTTATCGATGGCGGCATGAACCGCTGCAAGCTCGCGCGTTTCACTTTTTGGAGCGAATTGCCAATAATCGACCTTGAACAGCTTCCCGGAGGTCGCCCCTCTGTATACCAAATACAGATCATGCACGCCGACAGCGCCAGTAATAGGGGTCGTTTTTTTCTGCCAGCTGCTGTCTCCGCCTGTGTTGGATACAGGCAGCTTTCCGATCAACGGACCGTTGGCGCTGTCCAGGCGCAGCTCGATCGTTCCGCCCTCCGAGCCGCTTGCCACACTCGCTGTGAACGTGCCTGCTCCGATGGTACCGAAATCAACTTTGGAGACGGCTGTCCAATCGCCGTCATCGATATTGGCGACGGCCAAGTTAATGCCCGCTACTTCAGCTCCGGGCTCGGTTGTTTTCTCGGTCGCAATGCCGCCGTTCCAGCCGATCGTTTCCGCCTCGACTCTCGCATACGGATTAAACGTTTTTAGCTGCGCAATGCCTTTATAATCTCCCGTAATGTTCTGAATGACGCCCTTCTCATCAAAGCTCAATTTATTAATGTGCGCGTTTCGGTAGCCGTGGGCTTGCCCTCCCATTTCAGGCATCGTCCCGCTTTCCGCCATAGCCTTGGCAAGAGTTTGCGCATGATACACGATGTACCACTCGCCCTTGAAATCAAAGATCGCATGATGGTTGTTGCCCCCGACGCCAAAAAACGTCGCTGGATTAGGCAATATCGTCTTGACGTAAGTGAACGGACCAAGCGGGCTGTCGCTTACCATATAGGCGATCGTTCCCGTCGGATGATCCGGCCGGTTTCCGCTGGAGAAGTTCGTGCAGTAGGAGTAATAGTATTTTCCGTTGTACTTGTTGATCCCTGAATCCTCGAATAGCCAAGGGGGGTTGATAGGCTTTACCGCCCCATTGCTGGCGGCCAAATCCAGACTGATCATATCCGCTCCAAGCTTCGCGACGCGCGCCGTTCCGGGATCGGACTCCTTGCCCGCAGGAACGCCCCCGCCAAAATAGATATAGCCGCTTCCATCGTCGTCAATCAGAACCGCCGGGTCGAACAGCCACGTGACATCGCTGGCTCCGGGCGTATTGCGGTTGATCAGAGCTCTGCCGAGCGGGTCGGTGAACGGACCGATCGGGCTGTCTGCCGAAAGCACGCCAATGCCGTTCGCACTGTCCGCGAAATACAAGAAAAACTTCTCTTTGCCGTCGATCGTTTTATGCGCCGCAGCAGGCGCCCAGGAGTTATTGGCCCATTTGGCCGCGCCTTGCGCCCCCGCTACGGGGATTTCCCCATGGTCGGTCCAATTGACCATGTCGTCCGACGAGACGACCGTAATTTTATTGATCAGGCTGTACGTGTTGTCCCGTACCGTACCGTCGGCGTTGTATTGCAAAATATCATTGGTCATATACATATAAATCCGGCCGTTATATTCCATTGCATAGGGGTCAGCTCCAAACTTGTGCGAAAACAGCGGATTGGCATTGCCCGGCGTCTTCCCTATTGCGGGAGCGAGCGCGGCATCTGCCGCTTGCACCTTGGCGCTCACCGGGACCGACAATATCGCAAACGCAGCCACCATCGTAATCGCCAACCATTTTTTCCATTTCTTCATTCAAATTCCTCCACCTTTCTCAAGTTCCTATCCCGGCAGCAAGTGGCGTCTAACGGGATAGGACGTGTCGAACTGCTATGACTCGCTTTTACTTCGCAAGCTTGGAAGCCACGTAGGATAAATCCGCGATGTCGATCTTGTTGTCACTGTTCATATCCGCGCTCCGTGCGGCAGCCCAATCCGCGCTAGCGGACGTTTTGCCGTAATGGAAGGCTACCATGGCCAAATCGCCTACATTGACTGCTCCGTCATCGTTCAGGTCGGCAGAAGCCTCCTTGATAATAGCGGCTTTAAACGCTGCGATCGCACCGGCCAATGCGGCTTCGGCGCCGTCAACCTGAGCCTGCGCAGCGTTGGCGTCGTCGTTCACGACGGCAGCCGCTTGAATCGCTATGCCAAGCGCGTCTTTGGCAGCCTGCGGGTACTGACCTGGCAGCGTGCCGACAACGGCAGAATCATGCAGACTTTGCGCATTCGCAATAGCTGCGGCCAAAGCGGTCTTGTCGACCGGAACTTCCTCGTTGCCAACCGCAATCGATTTGCTTCCCGGTGCCGCTTGGATGACCGCGCCTTCCGGCGCTGTGCCGAGCTTGACAGCCGTTGCCGAAATGGTGCCGCTCGTGTTCTTAACGCCTGCCTTGACCTTGAAGGAAAGATGCAATAAGGGAGCACCTTCACCGGACACCTCGCCAATGCGGGCGGTCACAAGTCTGACTTTCCCCGCTTCAGTCAGCTCCTCGGCTACGATCCGGATGCTCTCGTTTGCTCCCGCTGCGCCGACATACTCAAACATTCGATCATCATAGGCAAAAGTCATGTCATGCGCGTATACGTTTTGCAGGTTAGGGTTCAAGCCGACGCTCACGGTGAAGCTGCCTCCAGGCTTCACGCTGTCATGTGCCGCAACAACCGCTGCAGGAGCAGGCGGCTCGGCAGGCGGCCAAACCGGTTCCGTCGCCGCAGCGCTTGTCGTTAAATAGATGCGGTCGATGGCTAGCCCGGACTCTCTTCCCCAAAAGTTCAATTCGTGCAAGCCCGCGGTCAAATTCAGCGTCGCTCCTCCCGTCACGGCTGTACCGCCATTACTGAGATTCACCCATCGATATTGGCCGGCGCTTACGTTCTGAATGCCGTTGGAAGAAAATTTATATTGCCGATCCACGCCTACATGGACAGAATCCGTCTGGAAGCTGCGGCTTTTGGCCAAAATCCACAGCTGATAGGTTCCCGATGCCGGCACATCGATTTTGTAGCCGAGCATGGAGCCTGCGGCGAGACTTGCCGCATCCGTACCGGATGTTACGGTAGTGCCGTCGTCAGGAAGAAATTGCATCGCTTTGGTTGATTGGCCATCTGCCAGAGACCAAGCGTGACCGCTCGCCTCCCCTATCACATAAGCAGTATCCGAATTGTCCGCCGCCGTTTCCGCCTCTATCGCGATAACCGCAGGAACACGCACCGTTACTTCGAGACGTGCAGTTGCCGCAGCGCCGTACTGCCCCTGAAAGCTAACGGAAACCTGTGTCGTGCCGCTTCCTCTTGCCACGATGACGCCGTTTGAGACTTCCGCGATGCCGGGACTTGGGTTGCTGTAGGTCGCCAGGGCAGTCACATCCTCCTTGCGTCCATCCACATAAGTCGCCGTCACGGTAAAGCTGGCGGTCCGCCCTGGTTCCAGAGCGAACGATTGATGGTTAAGGACAATTTCCTTCACCGTCAGCTCGCTTTTCAGGTCTTTGACTTGCAGATGCAGCAGGTCCGATTTTCCTCCATAGCTGACGACAACGCTTGTCGAGCCGTATCCCGCGCCGGTCACCCGTCCTCCTGCTATCGTTACAATGCCCACTTGCTCAGGAGCTGCGACAGCCTCGGCCGTCACATCTGCGCTCGTTCCGTCTGTATAAACGGCCATAACCTTCATAGTCGCCGTATTCATGCCTGCCTCGATATCCAGCTTCTGTTTGTCGACGTATGCGTGGATGGCTGCAAGCTCCCGAGCCTCGGACTTGCGTCCGAACTGCCAGTTATCGAGCTTGAACAAATCCTCTCCGGCCGCGCCTCTGAATACGAGATAGAGATCATGGATGCCTGCTGCTCCAGACACGCTCGCCGTCTTCGGCAGCCAGCTGCCATTGCCCCCGGTATGGGAGACGGCCAGCTCTCCGATCAGCACCCCGTCTGCGGCGTCGAGACGCAGCTCAATCGCGCCCCCGCGCGAATCGCTTGCTACGTTCGCCGTAAAGGTTGCTGCTCCTGCCGAGCCGAAATCCACCGCTTCTACTTTGATATAATCCCCGTTGCCAATGCCGGCGACATTCATTCCGCCATAACTGTTCCGTTCCGTGGTCACGCCGGATGCCCAAGCGATCGTCTCGGCCTCGGTTCTGGCGTAAGGGTCGAGCGGCTCCAGGCTGTTGACGATGCCTGTCGCCGTCATGCCGAAGGTGGGTATGGTCCCATCCGCGTTATAAGCAAATTTCTCTACGGCGACGGAACGCTTGTAGCTCCCTCCCCCCGGCAAGCTGTCGTTATGATAAAAGAAATAGGATTCGCCTTTGAATTCGATTATGCCGGGGTGATTGGTCGAGCTTCCGCCTTGCCGCGGCATAATCATGCCTCGATACGACCACGGACCCGTAGGGCTCGCACTGGTCGAGTAATGAATCGATTCCGGAAATCCGGACGCATAGATCAGGTAATAGATGCCGTTTCGCTTGTACACCCACGGAGCTTCCTCGAAGTCCGGTCCGAAAGCCTCCGCAGTAAGTGGAACGGCCGTGATCGGCCCGTCGAGCGAAATCATGTCCTCGTTCAGCTTGGCATAGTAGAAAGCGTTGTTGCCCCAATACAGGTAGGCTTGACCGTCATCGTCGATAAATACCGCAGGGTCGAGATCGTCCCACGAGTGGGAGGCATATTTCGTCATTTCGTTCGTTACGAGCGGCGCGCCTATAGCGTCCACGAAGGGCCCTGTCGGGCTGTCCGCCACAGCCACTCCGATGGCGATTCCGCCCCGTCCCGGAATGGTAGAGGAAACAGATACGAAATAATAGAATTTTCCGTTCCGATGAATGACATGGGACGCATTGGCATCCTGCGTCTGGTTCGCCCAGCTGAATGCCGTTACGTCCAGAACCGCCCCATGATCGGTCCAGTTCACCATATCCTTGGAAGAAAACACCCGCCAGTCAAACATTTTGTAGGAGTTGGTGGCGATATCCAGGTCATGCCCGGTATACAGATACACGGTATCGTTGTAGACGAGCGGCGCCGGATCTGCGGTATAAATGGTTTGAACGACCGGATTATCAGCAAATGCCGCAGAAGCTAACAATGTCGAGATGAGGCTGATGATGACGATCAGGCCGGCAATCTTCTTCATGCACGAATCCCTCCCTGCAAATGAAATTAGGTAGCCGAGCAGGCTGTGGGCGATAAAAATAACGCCTCCTCCGCCCACGCCTGTCGGCTTCTCGTGTCTAGCCGGCCAATCGGGCGGCCACAAACGACAGATCCGCAATATCAATGAGGCTGTCGCCGTTCATGTCCGCGATTTTGGCTGCAGACCAATCGCTGCTTGCGGCATGTTTGCCGTAATAATAAGCAACCATCGCAAGATCGCCCACATTGACGCTTCCGTCATCATTGAGATCCGCAGACGCTTCCGCAACAACAGCAGCCTTGAATGTAGCAACGGCGCTATTCAACGCAGTAACGGCGTCGTCCACCTGCATCTGTGTTGCGCTTCCGTTGTTTCTTACCGCTGTTGCCGCTTCACGGGCCGCTTTCAGCGCCTCTTTGGCTGCCAATGGATATTGTCCCGGCAGCGTGCCGACGACAGCCGCATCATGAATGGATTCGGCATGGACAATAGCCTCGTTCAATGCGGATTTGTCGACGATCACGTCCATGCTGCCTACCGAAATGCTCTTGCTGCTTGGCGTCGCGGATATTACGCTTCCTTCAGGCGCAATGCCCAGCTCCGCTTTGGCAACGGCAATGGTGCCGGTCGTATTCTGAACGCCGCTCTTCACCTTGAAGACCGCATGCAAAATCGGCGTGCTTGATCCGCGCACTCCGCCAATAGAAGCGCTCAGCAGTCTTACTTTCCCTTCAGCGCTACGCTCCTCCGCGACAATCTGGATGCTGTCGTCCGCTCCTGCCGCGCTCACGTATTCAAATACGCCGCTGTCATACGCAAGCGTAATATCTTGCGCATATACGCTTTGCTCCGCATCGGTTAAGCTTACTTCTGCCGTAAAGAGGCTGCCGGGCTTTACTTGATGCTCTGCCGAGAGCACGGCAGCAGGTACGAGAGGCTCGGCAGGCGGCCATACCGGGTCCGTTGTGGCGCTGCTTGTCGTGACATAGATCCGGTCGATGATCGTGCCGTCTTCCCTTCCCCAGAAATTGAGTTCATGCATGCCCGCCGCAACCTCCAGGCTCCCAAGGCGATTCCATCTCCACGTATTGTTGTTGACAATGCTCGTCTGCGTAAATTTGTAGGCATGATCCAATCCGACGTGCACGGAGTCCGCATTCGCGCCATTGGCTCTGATCAATGCCCAAACGTAGTAACGGCCTGCATTCGAGAAATTAACGACGTACCCCAGCTTGGGGGACGCTGCCAGTGTTGCCGGATCGGTCGCCGTCACTTGATAGCCGTTGTCAGGCGAGAATTGCATCGCTTTGGTTGTTTGCCCCTCGACCAGAGACCAAGTATGACCATTGGCGTTGGCATCACTCACATAGGCATGGGCCGTATTGGCCGCCGCTTCCTCCGCCTCGATCGCAACGACCCCATTGCGCTCCACGAACGGATTCGAGACGGGCACAGCATGGACCGTTATCGGCAAATATGCGGTTGCGGCATCGCCCATCGTCCCCTTAAAGCTGAAGGAGACCTCTGTCGAGCCCGCCGCCTTCGCCGTAATCGTCCCGTTCTCCACGACTGCGACTTCGGGCTTCGGATTGACGTAGGAGGCTGTTCGGGTGACATCCTCCTTGCGTCCGTCATAATATTCGGCCGTTAGCTTGAACGCTGCCGTCCTTCCGGCGTTCAATGAAACCGGTCCTGTATGAACAGTCAGGCTTTTTACCGCTTGTTCGTAATAAAGATCTTTCACTTCGATATAAAGAACATCTATCCAGCCGCAATAATTCACGAAAATGCTCGTGGAGCCGTAGTTGGTTCCGGTGACGATCCCCCCGGCCACTCTTGCAATAGAGCTGTAAGCCGGCGTCGCCAGCGCTTCGTCTGTCATGTCTTCGCTTGTTCCGTCGGCATAAATGGCTGTAACTGTCATGGCCGCTGAATTTGCCCCGGCAACCTTATCGATTTTATGCTTATTGATTGACGCCTGAATCGCAACAAGCTCATGTTTGTCGCTCTTCTCCCTATACTGCCAATGATCCAGCTTAAAAAGATTGCCTGCGGATGAGCCTTTAAATACCATATACACATGATGCACGCCGGTAGCGCCGGTAATCGCTGTTGTTTTGTCTCTCCAGTTATCGTCGCCGCCCGTATTCGAGACGGGAAGCGTACCAATCAACGGCCCGTTCACGCTGTCCAGCCGCAGCTCGATTGTCCCGCCGCTGGAACCGCTTGCAACGCTTGCCGTGAAGACGCCTGCTCCCGTGCTGCCGAAATCGACTCCGTTAACCTTGATATAATCGCCGTCATCGATCGCATAGACATTCATACCGCCATCGCGGCATGCACCGCAGACTTCCGTTTCAACTCCGGATGACCAGGCGATCGTCTCCGCTTCATTCCTGACATACGGATTGAGCGAGGCAATCTGCGGCGCTCCTGCCGCCGTCATTTGGATTGTCGGAATACTGCCGTCGGCTTTGTAGTCAAATTTCTCAATCGCAACCGATCGCGCATAGCCGCCGCCTCCCGGCAAGCTGCCGTTGTGATAAACAAAATAGGAATTCCCTTTGTACTCCACGACCCCGGGATGGTTCGTAAAGCTTGAGCCTTGGGTAGGCATGATGATTCCTCTGTAAGTCCAAGGACCGGTCGGACTGTCGCTTGTCGAATAAGCAATATATTCCGGTATGCCGCCTGCCGCATAGACCATGTAATAGAGTCCGTCGCGCTTGTACAGCCATGCGCCTTCCGTATACAAGGAATTCCCGTTCGGGCCAAAGCCTTGCGTCAAATCCACCTGCTCAATTTTACCTGAATAAGAAATCATGTCTTCATTCAATTTTACATACCAAAGACTGGCATTCCCCCAATAGAGATAGGCCTGACCATCGTCGTCGATAAATACCGTCGGGTCGATGGCGCGCGCGCCGTTATTGGCGACGAGAGGTTTTCCCAGCGCATCCGTAAAGGGGCCTGTCGGACTGTCGGATACTGCGACGCCGACTGCATAACCGCCGCTCTTCTGACTTACCGTCACGTAGTAATAGAACTTGCCGTCGCGATGAATGACCTGAGCGGCCCACGCATCCGACTTCGCCCAGCTGAATGCCGTGAGATCAAGCGGCGAACCGTGGTCCGTCCAATTCGCCATATCCGTTGTAGAATATACTCTCCATTCCTTCATGGTAAAAAAAGTCGAGTTGTCTTCGTCATGCCCGGTATACAAGTACAGCGTGTCATCATAGACCATCGGAGCCGGATCGGCGGTGTAGATCGTCTGGACGACCGGATTATCCGCAAAAATCGCAGCCGGAAGCATAGCGGCGATCAAAGCGAGTGCAGCGATAAGACTGATTAACCTTTTCATTGTCGCGTCCCTCTCCCGATAAAAAAATGCACAGCGGATCGCAAGGGCTATGGACGGGAGTCCCCGTCCATAGCTTCCGCTCTCGCGTCGTTTATTTCAAAATCTTATTGGCGACATACGACAAATCCGCGATATCCACCTTGCCGTCGGCATTCATGTCCGCCAGCTTGGCCGCCGCCCAGTCCGGGCTTGTATCGTTTTTGCCGTAATGATAGGCCGCGATAGCAAGGTCTCCGACGCTCACGCTGCCATCCCCGTTGAGATCGGCGGACGCATCCTTAATGACTGCGGCTTTGAACGCTTGAATCGCGCTGTTCAGAGCGGTCACAGAATCGTCAACCTGCTGCTGCGTCGCGCTTCCGTTGCCCGCAATGGCCCGGGCTGCATGAACGGCATTGCCAAGCGCTTCTTTGGCTGCCTGCGGATATTGACCCGGCAGCGTACCTACGACAGCTTCGTCGTATAGCTTGGTCGCTGCTGCAATTGCCTCGTTCAGAGCGGTTTTATCGACGATGACATCCATGCTGCCTATGGCAATGCTCTTCGTGCTAAGGCCCGCTTGAATGACTGTGCCAGCGGGACCCGCACCCAGCTTGGCTTCAGCAACGGCAATCGTTCCGACCGTATTGTGTACGCCCGCTTTTACCTTGAAGTTAACCTTGAGTACATCCGTGCTCGCGCCGGACACCCCTCCAATTAGGGCAGCCACGAGTCGCACGGCTCCTTCCGTGGAATCGTCTTCCACAACAAGCTGCACATGGTCGTTTGCGCCTGCAGCGCCGACGTATTCGAATACGCCAGCGTCGTAGCTCAAGGTGATATCCTGAGCGTGGATCGCTTGCTTAACGTTGTTCAGGCTAACGCCTACCACGAAGCTGCTTCCCGGCTTGACGCTGTCGTCAGCGGCCAGAGCAGCGACTGGAGCCTCCGGCTCTGCGGGAGGCCAGACGGGATCGGTCATGGCACCGCTGGTCGTAAGGTAGATTCTGTCGATAATAAGCCCGTCTTCCCTACCCCAGAAGTTAAGCTCCTGCACGCCCGCCGTTAATTGGAGAGCTGTGCCTCCAGGCACGGTCGTACCTCCATTGCTAAGGTTGACCCATCTGAACTGACTGTTGCTGACGCCTTGAATGCCGTTTGACGTAAAACGATATTGGTTATTCAAGCCGACGTGAACGGAATCCGAGTTAAAATCGACGCTTTTCGCCAAAATCCACACGTTGTAAGCGCCAGTAACCGGAATGTTCACTTTATAGCCAAGCTTCGAGCCTGCTGCGAGAGAGGCTGCGTCCGTACCTGTCCGGGCGAGGCCCGTATCCGGCCCGAACAGCATCGCCTTTGTGGATTGGCCGTCCACAAGCGACCAGGTATGCCCTTCTATTACTCCGGACACATAGGCATTCTCTGTGTTCTCCGCCGCCGTCTCCGCCTCGATGGCTACAAAAGAAGGCGTATCGAACCGGATGCTGTATACGGTTGTCTGCAAGCCCTCCCTGCTCACGGTAACCGTGGCCGTTCCCGGTATCGTCGTCGCTTGCGCAATCGTTACATTCGCGCCGGGATCATTGGCAGTCGCGGTCACTTGCGGCGGAGCTGTCCCTGCCTGAACATCAAGTGCGTAGGCGTAAGTGCCCGAGCTGAATCCGTTTAACGGAGCGCCATTCACCTGAAGCGATTTCAAATACGTATCGAAGTTCGAGCCTTCCAGCTTGTCATCGATACGGTAATAATCGAAGTCCACGTAACCGCCCGCCGTTTTGGTTGCGTAATTGAACAAGGCAAAGCGGTAGCCCATAAAATGCGGAATCGTGTAGGACATCTGAAGCGTATTCCCGATTGCCGCCCAACGCTGACCGTCCAGACTGTAATAAAAATAGCCTTTGTCCGTTCTGTTCTTGAAATCAAGCTCCGCCCGCAAATACACCGTGTCCTGGTTTAGCGGAACACTGGCCACTTCCACAGCCGATGTTGAATTTCCGTTTACCATGACTACGGATTTTTCCGTGCCGGACATTTTGACCCCGACAAATCCATAATTTTGCTGGAATGCGGCAATTCCCGCATAATCTCCGTCCTTCATTCGGCTAACGTCAATCGCGATTGTTCCCGAGCTTTCCGGTCCAAACGTTCGTTGCGTCAATGTATTTCTCGCATTATGGATACTGGTGCTCGTTCTTCCCGTTGTCAGCCGCAAATAACCCGGGCGCTCAGTCAGTGACCAGTTTCGGTTGTCGGGGTTATGATTCCACTGCCAGACCAAGCCGAGGTTGGAGCCGTTGTAGTCGTTCTCTCCGTTGGCTGCTTCCGTATGATACGCTGCCGACTTTTCGGCCCTTTGATCGAAGTTATCCGAGGAAACCCACGATTTCGCAAGATCTGCCGCAATGCCCGTATCGTTGACATCCCCGAATACCGGCCACCCGTCCGCGCTCCAGGTTACCGGTATAATGTAAGGAATACGCCCGACCGATCCGTAATCCTGGAACAGCATGCCGTACCACTTGCCGTCAGGCGATTGCACGATGCCCCCCTGCGCTACGCCGGCGCCGCTCGAGCTGCTGCCCGACCTTAACGCGATTTTGCCCTCGTATTGGCCGTCGATTGTATCCGCTCGATGCACCAGTTGGGTGCGTATCCCGCCTGAAGGCCAAGAAATATGGAAAATATAATATTTTCCGTCGATTTTATAAATATGCGAGCCTTCCGCTCCAAGGCCGCCGCTTCCTCCGGGAGCGCTTGCATTTTGAATGATCACTTTATTCATGCCGCCGGCTTTGACCGCCGTGGCGTCGGACGTCAGCTCAATAATGCGAATCGTGCCGTTGCCGTACACCATGTAGACGCGCCCGTCATCGTCGAACAGCAGCGACATGTCATGGTATACGCCGCCAGCGAGCTCATACTTCTCCCATGGGCCTTTCTCGATGTCGGCGGTTTGAAAAATATACGTTTTGCCTACATCATTGGAGGCGAAGGCTACGTAGAATTTGCCGTTGTGATAACGAATACTGCTGGCCCATGAGCCCTGACCGTACAGATTCTGTCCGTTCGATAACGTTTGCTTATCGGTCGCCGCGAGAATATCGTATAAATAATTGACGATTTCCCAATTGACAAGATCCTTGGATTTCATGACCGGCACGCCGGGATTCATATGCATCGTCGTGCTGGTCATATAATACGTGTCTTGAACCCGAATGACCGAAACATCCGGCACATCTGCCCAGATGATGGGATTTTTGGCCGTCGTCTCCGCAGCAAACGTCGATAGGCCTGGCAGTAGACTTGCGAACAAGGTAAAGACTAAAGCAAAGGCTGCTATTTTTTTAAACATGATTTCAAATGCCTCCATTCTGGTTCAATCTGGCTTTTCAGTGCTTGAACGACCGGAGCTTTTTATACATTTTTTATTAACTTTTACAATGACAGCGTTTTTATTTTGATATCATTGGAAGCAAAATTTCAATAATATCGATACGTTATAATCCCCCTCCTTCAGATCAACTAAACAAAAAAAGTTTTTAATGTTCATTATTACCTTTATATATCACACGAAATATCCCTCCTTTTACTATCATTATCTATTAATTATAACTGGATGACTTAAAAAGCACGATGTATTATCTTATTTAAAAGGTTGATTATTATGGCGAACTTCCCCCTCATTCTGCATGGGCAAAATCAGGAAAGCCGCACACAAAAGGGTACCCGTACTAAACACTTGTTCCCTGTGTCGAATGTACGGGTACCCGCTGCTGCTTGCTTATGCTATGCTTTTATTTGCCAAAAATCTTGGCGATAACGACTGCCGCTTGAGCCCTTGTTGTCTTGCCGGTTGGATGAAGGGATAGGCCATCTCCCTTGATGATCCCTTCCTTGATTAATGCCGCCACGCTGTCCTGCGCGTAATCTGCCACATTCGAAGCATCCGAGAAGTTGTTTAAATCCTCAGCTGCGCCTTCCGTTGGCAATTGATCGACGTGCTTGAGCGCCCTGGCCACAATAACCATCATATCCTGCCTTGAAATTTCTCCTTTCGGATTAAAGCTGCCGCCGCCAACGCCATTGACGATGCCCAGCTGCCTAGCTACCAGAAGCGCTTCGTAATAATAGTCATTGGGGCTGACGTCGTCAAAGCCCTCTACGCTCTCTGAACCTGCTTGAAGTCCAAGCGCTCTGACCAGCAGGACGACGAAGTCCGCTCTCGTGATGTTCTTTTCAGGACTAAACGTCGTAGCGGACGTGCCTTTGATCACACCGTTGGCATAAAGCTTATCGATTGCGTCGGAAGCCCACGCGTACTTGCCGCCCACATCCTGGAAGCTGTGAGGCGCCAGTGTCGGCTGTGGCGATGATGTCGGTGTCGGTGCGACCGTCGCTGTCGGCGTTGATGTCGGCGCAACCGTTGCAGTTGGTGTCGGTGTTGAGGTCGGCGCCGGTGTCGATGGCGGAGGCGTAGACACGCTTGAAGTCACCACGCGCACCGAAGGACCGTCCTCGCTCCAGTTGCCTGCTTCATCTCCCGCCTGCACCGTAAACGTATACGCCGAATTTGGCGAAAGCCCTGTCACTTGAAGCGAACGCACTTGGCCGGCAACCGTCGCGATCTCAACTTCACCATTGTAAATCTTATAGCCTGTCACCCCGGAAAGATCCGTCGCAGCCGTCCACGTCAGCGTAAGAGCGGTTGCGGTGACCGAGGATGGCGTTAATGCGCTTGCTTCTCCCCATGCCGGAGCAGTTGCATCGGCCTCTAGAAGCGTCCTGACAGTAGCAGAAGGTCCGCTTTCAGTCCAGTTGCCGCCGCTGTCTCCCGCTTCTACTTTGAAGGTATATTCCGTATTCGGCGTCAAGCCGGTTACGTTGTAAGTCCTTACTGTTCCAGCAACAAGCGCGATCTGCTCTGTGCCTTGGAATATTTTATACGCGGTGACCTCGGACTCATCCTCGGCTGCCTGCCACGTCAGCGTAAGTCCTGCAGCCCCGAGGTCGGATGCCGCAAGCGTGCTGCCTTCCGGCCACGTCGGCGCCGTCGTATCCGCAGACGGCAGCGTCTTCACGGTTAATGCCGGACCGGTCGTGCTCCAATTGCCCGCTTCGTCCCTCGCCTCTATCTTAAAGGCGTACTCCGTCTCCGGTGTCAATCCGATAACCTCGTAGGTGGCGACCGTTCCGGATACAACGGCTACCTCATCTGTGCCTTGGTAGATCTTGTAGCCTGTCACTCCTGTATTGTCTTGAGCGGCAGACCAGGCCAGCGTAAGCGAGGTCGTCATCACGTTGGATGCCGCAAGCGTGCTGTCCTCCGGCCATGTCGGAGCCGAAGCATCCGGCAACGGCTTGGTTGTCACGGCTTTTGAAGGGCCGTCCGTGCTCCAGTTGCCGGCTTCGTCGCCCGCTTCGACCTTAAACGTGTATGCCGTTTCTGCCGTTAATCCGGTCGCTTTATACGAACGAATGCTTCCGTCGACAACCGCTACGACCTCAGCTCCGTTATAAATTTTGTAGCCTGCAACCGCAACGTCATCCTCTGCCGCAGACCAGGTTAGGGTAAGCCCTTCGCTGCTCACGTCAGATTCGACAAGCGCGCTGCCTTCCGGCCATGTCGGAGCCTCGTTGTCGGCATCCGGCTTCCCTGTAAGGGTAAGCTGACCAAATACCTCTGTAGAGCTGATCGCTCTTCCCAAAATGTCGTTCCACGTCGCGACGCTTTGCAGCGTCGTTCCGGTTGCATCGTTTACCTGTGCGTCCACACGGATTTCCGTTCCGTTTTGCGGCGCGATGCTTTTGAATGGAATCTTCATTTCCACTTTATAATTTGCATCGCTTACAGAGGTGGCCGATTCAAATCCGGCAGAGGTGGCCGGGGTGGAATTACTTAAAAACTTGAACGATTGCTCATTTGCAAAGTTTACTCTGTACAGCCCGTCATCCTCGCGATACGGCCATGCGTCCACTCTGTCTTCGTCCACATAGACGACAACCGAATCCTGATTCGCCCTGTTTGTATTCGCTCTGCTGAGCTGAGTATCGCTCACCTCGAACAATACGTACAGGTTCTGCTCATCCCACAGCATCTTCGCGATCCCGGATGCCCCGGCTGTTGCCATCAGATGATTGCTGACCGGAATTTCAGGCGCATCATCCCAAATGTCGTCAACCGCTCCGTCAATCGTTGGACTGCCGTACAAAGCCGTTGTGCTTTTTGTAGCAGGAGGCGCATACAGCGGCTTCCCATCCAAATACTTATCCGGATCGATAATCGCGTAATAAGCCGGTTTTGGCGCCAAAGCGCTGTTGAATGGAAGCGGATTCTGTGAAGCTCTCCAGCTTGCATTATCCATATAGCCCCAGATGGTGACGCGAGCTATTTTGTCGGCATGCTTCTTATAAATTCGGAACAATTGCGCGTACAGATTCGCTTGCTTCTCCGCCCATTCCGCGGAAAGCGAGGAGTTCATGCCCGCCAATACGTCAATTTCGCTAATACTGAGCTCAACGCCTAATGAAGCATACTTCTCGATAGCAGCCTCTACATCCTCCGGTTTCGTGGTCATGTTGTAGTGTGCTTGCAGACCAATGCCGTCAACAAGAAGCTGGCCTGGGTGAGCAACGGCGTATCGGTCATTCATTTCTTTAATCATGTCGTGAATGGCATCCCGCTTGGCAGGGAATTCATCATTGAAATCATTGTAATACAGCTTGATCTCCTTCCATTCCGGATGCTCATTGAGCACGTCCCGAGCTGCAAGGAAAGCTTGCTCAACGAAATCAGGACCCACGGAGTAATACCATGGAGAGCGGCGGAGCGCGTCTTTCCAATCCGCCACAGCTGGAGGACCGTCCTGCATGGCCTCATTTACGACATCCCACGAGACGACCTTGTCCCCGAAATGCTCCATGACGGTTTTGATATGCGTCCGCATATTGGCAAGCGCTTCTTCCCTGCCCAGGTAGATCGGATTGCCCGCTTCATCCCGTTGCACAGCTCCTGCTGCGTCTACCTTCTGCGTAAACCATGCAGGCGACTGGCTGTGCCATACCAGCACATGCCCATGAACCTCCATGCCCATGCTTTGCGCTCTTGAAACCATGCTGTCCGAAGTGTTAAACGTGAACGTGCCTTTATTTTTCTGCAGCGCGTCCGGCTTCATTTCGTTGCCGAAGGTCACAGAATTGAAATGATAATCAAATAATGCGTTGAATCGGTTGCCGGCGGTCAAGTCATTATTGCCCGGTACATTTCCGATTTTGAAATCATTTTTGTACACTTCCTTGATTGGAACGGTAGCCGCTGCGCCAGTATCCTCGAAGCTGAAATCATCCAGGTAGAACGAGGCCGTAGCACTGTTCGGAGATTCCACAAACAACGTGACATCGTCGTGCAGATAGCGATACGTGCCTTCCAGCTTGACCCAGTCTCCGGCATTGCTGACCGTTTGCGTCTGCAGGCTAATGAAGTAAGGCGTTGGCGCATTGACAAGCGCGGTAAGCTTCAATTGCGCGCTCGCCGGGCTAATCAGCTTGACCCATGCCTCCGCCTTGTATTCGCGCCCTATTTTGACCGCTTCCTTGACTTGAATGGCCGCTCCGTCAGAGTTCGTGTTCCTTCCCGTTACCTTCAGGGAGTAGGAACCGCCCGGCGTATGATTGGCTTCGTTCGAAGGCGCAGCCGCAACCTGTGCGCCTCCTCTTGGCGTGAAGCCCTGTGCGGTTTGATCCTCAAAATCCGCAATGATATGGACAGGTTCATTGCCTTTAATCGTCAACGAGCGAACAGTAAGCTCCGCAGTTCCTTTCGTGATCCGAAGCTCGAACTGCCCGTCTTGATGCGAGATTGCGAATCGGACGCCCAGAGCCGCCAACTCTTCATTCTCATTCAGCAATTGAACAGCCTGCGCTCTTAGTGCCTCCGTGTCAGCAGGATCGGCATCCGGAACCGTGATGGAAGTGCCGATGAGCTCAGCGGCTTGCTCCACCGCCAGCTGGTCAGGACCAACAGCCGTTGAACCCGCCGACTTAATCAGCGTCACATCGTTGTAAGTGACCTGCAAATCCGAAGCGCTTAAATTTGTTCCATACAATTGCACCTTGGCATCCTTGAAAAATTCTGGCGTAAACGTTGTAGGTACCGTAGCTCCCGGTCTTCCGCTCATGATGGTATAACTCGAGCCGTTATTGGTGGAGAAGTACCCTTGCACATCGTTTCCGCTCTTCACTATGCGAAGATAGTAGTTGGTGCCGCTCAAGCTGGTTTGACCGGTTTGGTTCGTGCTGGTTGTCGTGCCTGACAACCCCGTGCTAATCACCTTTACGCTGTTGTCCAGTCTTGTTGCGGCAAGTCTGAAAAATTCCCCTGTCGCGGCTTTGCTGATGCCGAGCCCGACTTGGCTGGCGTTCGTAAACGCTGCGTCGCTAAGCGCCTTATTGACAGACAGCCTCGCCGTCAGCGTCCAGTCCCCTTCAGCCGAGCCCGGAAATTGGAGCAGGTTGCTGCTGTTGGGATAAGCCGCATCTTGCTTGACCGCATTCAAGGTTACGCTGCCTGTCGGATTGAAGGACAGCGCATTTCCGTTTGGATTGGCTATCGTCCAGCCGGTCGGCAATCCGTCAGCAAAATTCAAGATTTCAGTAGTCGAGAACGCTACCGTATACGTTTTAACGCTCTGGTCTTTAATAAAGCGTATAATCGCGGTATCGCTTGCGCTTCTTGCTTGCGAAATGCTTACCTTTACCTTGGGATCATTGGATGACGCCGTAACGACCGGCACCGTTTGACCGGTTACCGTATGCGTATAATCAAACTTGTCCTGTGAGTAATTCGCCGGCAGCCCTCCATCCACAAAAATATGGTACGTCGCCTGCAAGGAAGGAGTCAACGACAGCATGTCAGCGTACATGATGTTGGAATCCTTCGCATATACAGCCAGCACCACCTTGTGAGTACCCGCCGGCTCGCTGTAAACGAAGGATTCGCTGTCGCTTTCATGCCAATCCGCCACCTTCACATGAACGGGCTGGAACGAGGTCAAGCTGAGCGGTCCGCCCTCAAGAATCCGCCCAACAAACTGTCCATTGCTGTTCCAATACCCGGGATCGCCCGCTTCGCGTGCCTGATAAGGCTCCGGCAAATCTCTTCCGCTAATCGGAGTCAGCGCCAGCTGGCGACCTTCGCTATCGTAATAAACCAATGCCACTTCGACATCGCCGGGATTCTCCGCCGCAACATCGTAGCTTTCCGGGCGGTGCTTCATCGACATAAAGTAGCCCTTGAAGTCATAGCTTTCTCCAGCCGTCAGCTTGCCTGTAACATCCTGCCAGAATCCGTCAAACTGGTTCGGCGCATCGATACGGCCAGACAACTTCGCGGAACCGGCTACTCTGGACGTAGCGTTGTTTTTCAAATAACGGGACAAGCCCGAATAGCTTTGAATCGTGTCGGCGGTCAACGCAGGACCTGTCACGGCTTGCTGGAACGCTCCGTTATCGTAGCGGCCGGCGGACCAATCATTCGTATTGGAGGCCGTAGCTGTATCGAAGTCCCCATTACGCAGCACGTTGCCGGGAATGGAAACGGTCGAGTTGTTAGCGGCCGTGCTCCAATCCGAATCGTTGGCCCCGAACAGAAAGCGGTCAACGACAATCGAACTGCCGCCGCTCGTTTCGGCTACGATATAAAGATCTTTGTGCCCATATGCGCTGAGGTCTCCTGTTTCCATCCGATCCTGATATTGTCCATATCCGTCATTGGCTGGAACCGAAATACGGGCCACTTCCCTGCCCAGCGCACGAATCTCTTCTCCATCGCCGACTTCAGTCCCTACCGGCAATACATAAGCAACCAGATTTCCCCCTTTGGCAGCTTTTGCTTGAGCCGTGAGATAGAGCAAATGTCGGCGAACAACGCCGCCGTTGGCGGAACCGTCTGCAAAGTTCACATTGCGGTACGCAAGATAGCCGTCATTTCTCAACGTAACGGCTTCATTCGCACGGCCGGCCTTGCCTGCCGTATCGCCTTGAATCCCGTTATCGTTTCCTTCCGCTTCGAGAGTGGAGAAAATATCGCGTTCGCCATCCAAGCTGTTGAAGGTGGCGTATGTCCCTTCGGAAGGCACGATCGTGACGATGCTGGCCGAAGGAATGTCAATCACAAACTTGCCGTTCACAACGGGAATGGTTCCCAGCTTCTGCTGATTCTCGCTGCCGGAGGTACGGAAGACGGTTACGCTTGACGTCCCAACCGGGAATTGATTAAGCGTGAACTCCAGCGGCTGAATGCTGTCATCATTTTTGGCGTTGGACACCGTTATCGAGAAGTCCCGATTGCTTCGGAAGCCTACAATGTTGATATCTTGCACCGGGGAGCGCGTGACATCGAAACGCTTGTCTCCTTTATTCATAAAGCGAGAGAAGTGACCGTAGCCATAAAACCTTTTGAACATACGGTATTCGCCTGTCAATGTGCTGATGCGTCCCGGCTCCTGCTGGGAATTCGTCGTGACGAATCGAATCAGGTCGGAGCCGTCGACGCCGTTGTTATCCCACATGCTCCACCAGATAAAGCCGTTGAAGCCCGGATTGCTGGTGAACATATTGGTCATCAGGTTGGACCAGCGCACAGCGTCGTTAATATTCTGGTTGCCATAGCGATTGGTGTAAGCGCCGGCCGAGCCGTCGCCGGTATCCTGGTTCATAAATTCGGTCTGCCAAAGCTTGTATTTGGTTAAATATTGCGGATACGTATTGCCCGCTGTCGTATAATCCATCGGGGTCTGCGAGAAGCCGCCCGTATGGTACAGCTTGTTCTCATCCGTTCCGATTCCTACCGTGCCGTACAAGTGGGTGGAGAATACATCCAGGTACGGATTTTTCATCGTTGCCGTCGCTTCGTCCACTTGGGAGAACATCTGGCCGCCTCTGCTTATGGAAGCATTCAGATTGGTTCCGTCTACTGCAACCAGCTGAGGAATAAAATCGATGAGATCTCCGTCGGGATTCTCGATATCGTACAGCGCTCCGCCAGGCTCGATGGATGCTTTTAAAGCAGGCCCGATGTACTCATTCACAATTTCCGTGACGTAAGCGGCGTTGGCTCCCGCAAGGTCTACCTCATTAAAAGGACCAATATGGGTAATCGGAATGCCCCATTGCTCCCACATGCCTTTGATGTAGTAAACCAAATAGTCGGCGAAGGCCTGATAATAAATTTTGACTTCCTTGCCGTCTATGACTGCCACATCGTTACGGATAATTTTGCTTGGCGCATTAGACGCTGAATTGCTCATCCAGTAGGGGACCGTCCAAACGCACGCATAAAATTGATCGACCCCGTATTGCATGGCCTGCTTCATCGTCCATACCTGGTCAAAATCAAACAATTCCTTGCGGGTTCGCGCCGTGTCTTTGATAATGACAGGATCTGCACCCGCGGCGCTTAGAAGGTTGGTCGGCCCGCCAAGATCATTCGGAATAGGCTGATTCCAGGAGGGATATTCCCAGATAAAATCTTCGAGCGGCACCAGCGTGCCGGGATCATGGGCCGGCTCATTCGGCCAGATGCTATCGGTATTGCCGTCGTTATAGCGGTTTTCCGCTTCAATTTTGTAACCATATTGGCCTGCGGTGCCGCGCATAGGGATCGGATTGCCTTCGATATCGAATCCCGGCTTAGTCACATCCGCGAGCAAAGATGTAACGGGGTTGAAGCCCGGACTGGCGGCCGTTCCGCTGGCGGTCAGGCCGCCGTTATCTCCAATAATGACGCGCGCGATATCGTGGCCTGTGCCGTTTTTCTCATCGAAGGTCAAGTCGAGCAAACGTCTGACGGTATCTTGATGACCTGCAGATGCAAGCTGCATCATATGAATCGAAGGCGTATAGGCATAGGCTGCGCCTACGCCATCCATCTCCTGATAGGTCGTGTACCAGTTGGCGGTTACCGGAGCTGCGTCAACAGCGGCTTGCGCTGGTGCTGCGGCTTGAGCTTGTACCGGGCCGGCGGCCTGCACCGGGCTGGAATACGCAGCGGGCGCAAGAATGGATACCGCCAACGCATTTATCGTCAAATACGCAAGCGCTTTTCTCCGAATGTGTTTCATCATCGAACGCTTTCCTCCTCGTCATGAATCCCCTAATATTTGTATACGCTTTCATTTAGTTGGATTTGGAAAGGTATTGCTCTCCGTTCAAACAGAGATGATTCTCCGCCCGCCATGGGCGGAGAATCGGCATACCTGCTGGATTAAGCTTATTTGGCTGCTTCAAACGCCTGGCGTTTTTCGTCCATGACCTCTTGTCCGCCAATTTTCATGTAGTCGTTCACTTCTTTTTCGTACACATTATCGAAATCGGCTGGCTTTGCTGTGACAACTTTAACGAAAATTTCATCGGTTTTCTCTTTCAGCGTTGTCGCGTACTTGATTTCCGCCTGAATCGGCGTTGTCACGCTTGGCTTGATTACGCCGTCCTTGCTGCCAAGCTCGATGCTCGAAATGGTAAATTCCTTATGCTGCGGATCGGATGCATTCGCTGCTACGTTCAAGCTTTCATCGGTCGTGCTCGCCAGCTTTCCGTTCAAAATAAT
Source organism: Paenibacillus sp. SY21-1 (assembly GCF_005222705.1). Classification (GTDB taxonomy): domain Bacteria; phylum Bacillota; class Bacilli; order Paenibacillales; family Paenibacillaceae; genus Pristimantibacillus. The sequence goes on from NZ_STGF01000002.1 coordinate 262,708, forward strand.
GGCGTAATCCGGATAGTTGTACAGCGTTTGCTTCGCTTCTTCATTGTCGAGAACCTGCGGCACGCCGTCCACCAATTCGTAAGTCTTGCCAAGCGTTCCGTTCTGCAAGGCAATAAAGTTGTCGGGCAATGCCATCCAGTCCAAATATTTGACTACAGCTTCGGCGTTTTTGCTCGTTTTTGGAACGAACAAGTATAGTCCGTTCGGCGGATAAAGCGCTTTAGGCGTCTTTCCGTCTGCCGTCGTGAACGGATTGATCGGAACAAGCTTGGCTTGCGGATCGGCTTTATAAACTTCAGCCAAGTACCCTTGGTAGACCGGTTCATTCGTATTGGCTGTACCGGAGCCGACTAATCCGTTGATCAGGTCTTTCTGGAACTTCTGCGGATCTTTGTTCATCGTAAGCGGGAAGTCAGGATCAACCAGCCCTTCATTGTACAGCTTGTTCAAGAAGCGGAACGCTTCTTTGTTGCCCGGCTGCAGCCAGTCCGGCGTAGCGTACAAATCAACATCCGTAATTTTGTCCCACTCCCAGAACGAATATTGCAGAGGCTTATTATGGAACGGATCGATATTGCTATAAGGAATGACTTTGTCTCCGGATTTGCCAGGCTTTTGTTCCTTAAACGCCTTCAGCGTATTGTAGAATTCATCCGTAGTCGTTGGAACAGGCAGCCCTAGCTCATCAAGCCAATCCTGACGAATGAATGTGGTGCTTTCCGGGAGAAGCACGCGCCTTGCCGGAATGGCGTATTGGATGCCGTCGAATTTGCCATAGTTCAGCACGGTTTCGCCTAGCACGGTTTTCAAGTTCGGACCGAACTCTTCGAGAATAGGTCCCAGATCGGTCAAACCTCCGTCCTTTACGTATTTCTGCACGGTTGGCGTATCATACGTGTAGACCAAATCCGGGGCCTGATTAGCCGCCATCAGCACGTTCAGCTTCTCTACCTCTTGAGTCCGCGGAACGGTTACAAATTCAACCTTGATATTGTTCGGATCGCCGAAATTTTCCTGAATATAGTTTGTCATGAAATTGTTCGTAATCGGCGGTGCGCCGGCTGGCGTATTATTGCGGTCGAACAGCTCGATCCTCAGCGTGATTGGATCGCCTTTCGGCGCTTCCGTAGCCGGCTGCGACGTTTGGTTCGCCGGCTTGTTCGTTGCCTCGTTGCTGCCTGTATTTGTGCTGGAACATCCTGCGAGAATCGTTGTCGATACTGCTACCGCCATTAAACCGGCTGACCATTTTTTAGACTGACCTTTCATTTGACCCGCTCCTTTGAATAGTTTTCATCCATGTGGAACCTTATCCTTTAACTGCGCCAATCATCATCCCGGATACAAAGTAACGCTGCAGCCAAGGGTACACTAACAAAATGGGAATTGTGGCAAACATAATGGAGGCCGCTTTGAGACTTTCCGGAACAGGCGCAGTCGCACCGATTCCTTCCAGCATGCTGTTGACCTGGCTATTCATTACCATTTCATAAAGTCTGAGCTGCAAGGGATACAGATTGGGATTTGTAATGTAGAGCAGCGCGTCCATAAATCCATTCCACCGGCCGACAGCATAGAATAGGCTGATCGTTGCCAACACAGGAAGGGATAGGGGTAAAATGATGCCGAGCAAAACTTTAAACTGACTGGCTCCGTCCATTCTCGCCGATTCTTCAAGTTCCAGCGGAATGGAGCTAAAGAAGGTTTTGATAATGAGCAAATAAAATGCATTGATGGCCCCCGGCAATACGAGCGCCCAGATCGAATCAAGCAGATCCAAGTTTTTGACAAGCAAATATTCAGGAATCATTCCGCCGCTGAAAAACATCGTCACGACGATGATGAACAAAAACGTATCGCGCCCTTTAAGATGTTTCTTCGTTAACGGATAAGCCGCCATAACGGTCATCGTCATGGCGATAACGGTATACAAGGTAACCATGCCTACCGTAAATCCAAGCGATCTAATCATCTGCGCATTGCCAAACACGGCTTTGTAAGCCGTCAAATCAATGTCAAGCGGGATCAGCGTGACCTTGCCGGCCATAATGGCGCTGTTGCCGCTAAGCGATAGCGCCAGAATATGAATCATTGGCGCCAGGCAAAGCAGGCTGGCAAACGTGACGACAACAATCAGAACGATGTCCAGCAGCTTGCCGGTACGTCTCGATTGAATGATGGAGTTGCTTGAGCTTGTCATGATTTTTTTCCTCCTACCATATGCCCTGATCGTTGACCTTACGAGAAATCAAATCGGCAGACAATAAGAAGATCAAACCGATAACCGCCTGAAACAATCCAATAGCCGTAGCGATCGTATAGCGCGCCGATTGGATGCCGGTTTTGTACACATAGGTACTAATAACCTCCGAGACATCCGTGACAAGCGGATTGCTTAACACGAACGGGCGGTCGAACCCGATGCTGGCCATATGTCCGATATTAATAATAAGCAAAATAATAATGGTCGGCTTAATGCCTGGCAGCGTAATATGCCAAATCTTCCGTAATCGGCTGGCCCCGTCAACATCGGCCGCTTCATACAAGTCCCTGTTGATGCCCGTTAACGCCGCAAGATAGATGATGGTCCCCCAGCCTGCGCTTTGCCATATGCCGATTCCAAGATAGGTGAAAACCCAGAAGACCGGCTCTGTCAGAAAAGGTATAGCCTGCAGCTTCAGCGATTTCAGCACATTGTTCACGATACCTGTATTGGTCGCCAACAATTGGATCGCGATGCCTCCAATTATCACCCAAGAGATAAAATGCGGCAGGTACAGCACCATTTGCGCGCCTTTTTTGAACCATTGAATTCGCAGCTCGTTGAGCATGATGGCCAAGATAATGGGAAGCGGAAAGCTGACCAGCAAATCAAGCAAATTCAGCATAAAGGTGTTCCGCAATGCCAAATAGAAGCCTTGCATCTGGAAAATTTCCCTGAATGTCTCAAATCCGATCCACGGGCTCTCCCAAATGCCTTTAAACATGTTATAGTCCTTGAACGCGATGACTGCGCCAAACATAGGTACGTACTTGAATGTTACGAAAAACACCAAGGGTACCAGAATCAAGATGTAAAGCTGCCAGTCGCGGAGCAAGGATCGGAACGGCAGTCGTGGTGCCGTCCTGCGCACCTGCTTGGTTGATATAGCCATATACCTCCTCCTAAAATCAATCATTGCCTTCAGCCCATGCATGGTTAGGCGTTGCTTGCAGGGATAAATGTATCATCCCGCCCATCGCTTGAAAATTGACAATAATTAAACGACTAACCTGATGCTATCATCCCAGTTTCTGCTTGATTTTCCGCGTTTGAGGACTCGCTTTACTTTTCTTGAGTGGCTAACAAGGCTCTCTGTTTATACAAAAAAGTCTGCTGTCGGTCAGCAGACTTCTATCTGGTTCGCGGTGTACGGTAGATTACGCGGTATTCGCCCGGCGGGAAACCGTAGGCTTTCTTGAAGGCCCGGTGGAAGGATAAAACATGGGCATACCCCACCTTCTCCGCAATGGCTTGTATCGCCTCATCCGAATCGACAAGCAGCTTCCGCGCATGCTCAAGCCTGACCTTCAACACGTAATCGATAAATTTTTCGCCGGTCTCCTTCTTGAACAGCAGGCTCGCGTTTGTCGAAGGCATGGCGAAGGCGTCGCTGACGCCAACCAGCGACAATCCCGGATCGGCATAATGACTATCGATATAGCTCTTCATTCGCATAGCTATGGATCTGCCGCTGTTGCTTTCGCGCTGTACATTCCATTGCTGTGCAAGCTCTTCCAATATGGCTTTCATATCCTGATTCAGGTCAGACAATGTCTCGGTTTGGCCTGCGAGGCTTTCCACACGGTGTCGATAATTCTCTTCCCACAGCTGCTCCATGTCCGGCGATATCGATGTTATTTCTTTTTCCAGTTGCTGCGTAAGGCCTGTCATAAAGGTGAATAATTCCGATCGCCCAAGCCGTATGTTCTGCAGCTCGTTTACCATTTGCGCAAACTTGCCGCGCCAGTTATCCTCGCCTTTTCGCAGCAAATGAATCATCTCCGGGATAGCTCCCATAATGGCGTACGAGCCTGCGTCCGACTTTTCCTGGGCCAAGCGATCGTCGATGACATAGTTGGTTCCAAACACGGCTTTAAGCTTAACGTTGGAAACGGCATTTCGATAAGACGAAGCTAGCTGTGTTACACACTCTTTGGTTATGCCGATTCCGACGGATACGGTCAATTCCAGATTGTCATGAATCCAGTTCCGATAGTCGATGCATAAATCGCGAACCGTATCGTCATAAGGCTGATGCGCTTCCTTCAAAAAGACGACGGCCGCAGCTTGATGCTGCTCGGTCCATACGCAATAAAGGGAAATTCCCCGCTCGCTGGCAAATTCGCCAATCGCGCTCTCCACAATATATTTAAGCAAATGCTGATCGCCGGGCTTGTAATTTTCGGAGAAGGCATGATAGCGGTCTATTTCAATGGAAAGCGCGCATACGCGATCATAATCGGCAGGCAGCCCGAGCGGAGCCGCATGCTTGCGCCATTCAGCGCCGCCGATTACTCGCTGGCCGGCAATCAGCTCCTGTATGAGAATTCGTTTGCGATGAACGGCCTCCGCTTCCTGCAAGGAGTTGTAATCCATCGACTTCTGCAGCAAGCTGTCAAGTGCGGATTCGATGAGATTAAATTCGTCCAGCCGCGATTTAATGCCGCTGCTTGCCCTTTTTCGACTTCCAAATGTCGGATCGATCTTCTCCACAAGATGATGGATCGGCTTGTAATGGACATGCGTGATAATGGTAAACCAGACAAGAGCCAATAGGATGATGACCAGGACCAGAATAATCCAGATATTGGACAGCAGCGAGAGCGCGGAATAGCTTGCCGCATTGACGCTTTCTACCGAATAGGCCCAGCCTGTATAATCCGACACGGTTTGAACATTGGCCGTTGAGAGCTGATTCGTGACCGGATTATGGAATTCATTTCCGTCAGAGTCCTGAATGTGGACTTTTGTCACATCGTCATCGCTGAACTGATTCAAATATTCCATCATGGAGCTGACGTAGATGTTGATGACAATGATGCCGATTTGCTGGGTTGAATAGTTGTATTTCTTCATGAGGGAAACTACTTTTTGCCCGTTTCGGTCGGTGGTGGACACGGTGTAGTCGCGTGGCTCGGTCCAGCCGGCTTGTTCGGGCCGGTTAACGCTCTTCTCAAGAAAGCTGCGATCGGCGAATGCGTCCAGCGTGTGCATATTGGAGTCGGAAAGAATCGTCTGGTTGGATTCGTCGTACAAATAAATGGAGCTTGCGAAGGGAAAGGATGATTTGAGGTCGATAAGCTTCTTCTGAATAACAAAATAATCATAAACGACTTTGCTTCGCGGCGAAAAAAAGTCGTTGATATGCTGGTCGGTCAGCAGCGCGCTGACCGAATTACGCTCGATCAGCTTCAGATTGACCTCTGTATTCTTCATCATTTGCGCCACGATCGATCGGTTCGTCTCCAGATACCTGTTCTCGGATTGGTGGTTTAAGGTCGTAAAAAAAACAATGATCACTGAAGAGATCACAACGAAAAAAATCGGCGTGTAAGACAACATCATACGATAATACCAGTTTAGTTTCATTGCAATCCGCCTCCTGTCCTTTATAGTAATATTCGGCCATTTTTATGAGAACGGTTACATTTCAAAAGCTGAATGCCTCTAATCCTTGCCTAAGTAAAAAGGGCAGGGCAACGGAAGAATTGCCCTGTGTTCCCATGGCCTGTCATGCTCAATACGAAAGCTCTTCCGCTTCTTTCACTTTTTCTACATCCCAGAGATCTCCTGCGAGCCCTTCAATGATGCAGCTGCTGGCCCATGGCATCAAGCAAAACCAGGTGCTGGCGATCGCGCCATCCTCATAGGTTTGTGTCAGAAGGCCCTCGGAGTGGCAAAAGCGTTCGGACATCCAGCCTTTTTTGCCATAATCGAATTCGCCATCAAACGTGTTATAGCTTTGACAGCCCCAAGCGATCGTATCGTTCATGCGATTCCGAACGTAGTTGTCTTCGCTGTGATTCACATAGTAGAGCAGCTCATCTACCAGATTGCTTCCCATCGGATGAATATGCGGATTGGCAGTAGACGTCACGCTGCCTCCGCAGCTGGACCAACCGATCCGGCTTAACGGCGGAAGCTTGATCGGCGAGTTGTAACAGAATTTGAACGAAAATTCATAGTCGATCGCCTCTCGCATATGTGTCAAATATATCGTCTCGCCGGTCATGGCGTGCATGTAGCGAACCGCCTTCACATAAGCAAGGATGCCTTCCGAGTCGATAGCCTTGTCCGTATCCAACGGTCCTCCGTAACACTGCATTGGTTGTACATATGTTTCATAATAATGCCGTTCACTTTCCCTCAGGCTGCGCAAATGCGTTCTATCGCCGGTCAGCCAGCTGTAATACGCCAAGGCGGCCATGCACCACGTCCCGCTGAAGGAATCGTATTCGAGTCCAGCCCCGGTTTTCTCCGATAGGATGTAAGGATACTCGGAATCGGTATTTTTAGTTCCTTCCAGCCGCCGGATGGCGGATTCAGCAAAGGTCAGCCAGCTTTCATGCATGCAGCCCTTTAACCTTTTCTCATACTCATACGCTTTCAGGATATAAAAGAGAGCCTGGCCGATCAGATAGGATGAATGTCCGGCTGTATGCACGCCATCGAACCACCAGCCTTGAATGCACCATTCCCCGTCCTTGAACGCGTCGAAGGGCAGTCCCGTTGCCGGATTCAACGAATGCTCAACAATGTTGTCAATGCAGGCGAGCGCTTGCTGACGCATCGTATCATCGCCCAGCCTTAGCGCCGCCATTAACATGGGAGTGGCCACTGACATCCCGTTTGTCCAGCTAAGAGATAAAATGGGGTTGTATCGATAGCCCTCCGCCGCTTCAAACACTTGACCGGAATAGGCGGATACTTCAGGAAGCCAGGCGTATTGAGAGATGGCGTTCGCCAAATCCGCTACTGTTGTCTTCGCATCGCTGGCCGCTCGGGGCTGTTGGTAATAGCGGTAATACACCTCCTCTATAGCTGCGTTTACGCCCTGCTCGGCCTCGGCCTCGTATTCGAATACATCCAAATCGAACGCCACCGTTTCGCCAGGCTGCAGCTCGAAGCCATTCTCGCCTATCGGCTCCCGTTCCTTCACCAGCTTGGACTTAATGAATTGCCATGGGGCGTGCTCATACCCGAGCGTGTAGCCGACTGTCCCTTTCGCCAGTGAACAGGTAAATCCCGTATATTGATAGAACTCTCCGGCTTCTTCGGGTTTCCAGGGCAGCTTGGTGCCATGATGCACTATGAAATACGGGCTGGCGCTAAAGCCGTACACTTTGCCGGTATCATAAACAAGGGCAACCGGATGGGATAATCGGTCGCTTCTGGTCATCCACTCCGGCGAGGACGGACGGTTTAAGCCTCCGGCTCTCAGCCTCGGGTATTCATTTAACACATTTTGCGGATATTCTCCCCGATTCCGTCCATACATAAATGCCGGGAGAAAAAAACGGGGATTATTTTTGGGAAAAGAGCATTCCACATGAATAACGCCGCTCCACAAATGAAGGTTGTCGTTTCGCACGACGATTCTTGCTCGGCGCGGCGCTTCCGGACGTCCGCTTCCGTTAGACATATCAATAGACAAGGTTAATCCGTGAGCGTCAAAACCAAGATAATCAGTATTCTCCTGCTCCTTGCTTCTGGCAGTTACCAATAAATCCACAATAATCATCTCCCGCTATAAATGAATAGCTTCTGCAATCATGCTTGAAAATCACGACCTCGTTAAATCAGTCGGATTGATGCCGATATATTTTTTGAATAGCGTGCTGAAATACGGAACATTTTTATAGCCAACCTGACTGGCAACTTCATACACCAGCATATGTTTCTCCAGCAGCAGCTCCTTGGCCTTTTCCATCCTTACTCGCGTCAAATAATTATTGAAGGTGTCTCCCACCATGTTCTTAAAAATATCGGACAAATAATTACGGGAAATATTCACCTTGTCTGCCAAATCTCCCAGCGTGACGTCCTCCGCATAGCTATCATGAATATACTGCAGCATATAATCTACGGCTTGCCTATGCTTGCCGCTGCCCTTCCCTTCCCGGCCGGAGCATATGGCGCTAACGGTTTTGGCTAGCCATTCCTCAAGCCTGTCGAGCCTTGTCAGCATCACAATCTCATGCTGCGGCAATTCGCCGGAGAACAGCTCATCCACGACAATGCCGAATTCGTACAAATTATAGTTCAGCACCCCCCACATTTCGCCTGCGAGAAGCTGTACTTCCGATGGGGTAAACCTGCCTCTGGACCCCAGCTGCCGGAATTGCTCGGCAATAATACGATGCGCGAGCCCCTCCTGACCTGTTTTTATGGCGCTTGTCAATTCTTGATAGAATTTTACGGGACGCGCTAAAGGACGAAGGTCTTGAGACTGCTTGGACCCATCGCTTTGATAGAGCTCGTACCCTTTCATGGCAGGGGACTCCCGAAGCTCAATTGCCCGAAACGCTTCTTCCGTTGAATCCGAGATTTGCAGCCATTGGGCTTTGACTCGCCCCACGCCCAGCCTAAGCGCAATTTTCAGATAGCGGCTCACGCTTTCGATAATCTCGGTTCCGAAATGCCGCAGTTTCATATGAAGCTCTTCGTGCGCGAGCGAAGGAGCGAGATGAGCGACGACGGCTGACCGGGTGCCGTGCAGCTCGGTGTACGCATACGAATCGAAAATGGCGCCGGCAATTTCCTTCACGATATTGCTGACCGCAAACCGGAAAAGGTTCAAATCGGCAGTAGATACCGCGTTTAAACGCGCATCGCGAGCAATTTCAATACCGATTACGAGATGATTGACGTTTCGCCAAAAATGAATGGAAGACGGCAATTGATCATCCATCCGATAAGAGGGCTCCAGCGTGCCCGCGACAATGGATTTCACCCACTCTTTTTGAATGAATGGCTGAAATCTGCCCAGTCTTTCGGTCAGCTCCTCATGCTCCATTCGCTTTATCCGTTCTGCCTCCAATTGCGCAATGACTTTTTGCAGAATGGTCGTTAAAGTCGCAACGCTAACCGGCTTGCTTAAATAATCCATGACACTCAGTCTCATCGCTTGACGCGCATATTCAAAATCCGAATATCCGCTCAAAATGACAATTTTTCCGTGAAATTCATCTTCGCGAAGCAGTTCAATCATTTCAAGGCCATTCATCACCGGCATATAAATATCCGTAATGACAAGATCAGGCTTGACCTTGCGGATGAGCTGAAGTCCTTCTTCCCCGTCTGTCGCTTCGCCTGCCCATTCGGCGTCCAATGCTTCCCACGGTATAACTTGCTTCATCCCTTGCAACACATGACGATCATCATCGATTATTACGATTTTCCACATGATTTCGTCCCCTTTATTCATCCCTTCAATGTCCGAATCTCATCGATGATTTTCAAGCCTGGAGCAGCAGACGTTGCTCGGTTTTGCTTACGTTCATTGATTTTCGTACTCTTGTGCCGACTTTCGCAAAGCTTCAAACGCTTCCTCCGGCGTCTTCTTGCCGAAGCTCAGCTCATCGCGAATGAGCGCCCAATCCTTGTCAACCCAATTGGTCCAGCCGCTGGCGCCAGGCGACCATTGCTGCCCATGCTGCTGCGTTGCGTGGTACAGCTCCATGCCCGCTCGATCCGCATCGCTGAACGAGGCTTCGATGGCGGAAGCCACCTTCGTATTGACGGGAACGCCTCTGCTTGTGCCCAGTATTTCCCCCGCTTCCTCGCTGTTGATAAACCAGTTCACAAACTTCTTCGCTTCTTCTGCATGTTTGGAGTAAGGAGAGATTCCGAAGAACAAGGAAGGCTTTAGCCAGCCGCCCGCTTCTTCCGCCTTGGGCATGGTGACCAGGGCGTACGCACCGGGATTTATGCTGTCCCAGGCGCCATAGCTGCTGTTATAGGCTAGACGAATTAGAATCGTTCCTTTGACCATCAGATCGGCGGCCGGATCAAATTCCTTATCGGATGCATTCACATCCGCTGGAGGCACTACACCGGACTCGCGCAAGGCCTGCCACTGGTTCGCCCATTCCAGAAAGGTAGCCTGATCTACATGAAACGCTCCGTCATCCGTTACCAGCTGCCCTTTGCCTCGGGCATATTGGTAGGAGCCATATGCAAAGTAATCGCCTGCATAGTCTTTGGTGACATATTGGCCGTCGCCCAGCTTCGGTTTGGCATCCTTGGCAAACTGGAAGAAATCATCCCATGTCCATCCCATGGCAGGAAAGGAAATCCTCAGCTTTTCCATGGCAGCTTTATCATAAATCATGCCATGAGCTACCGAACCCAGCGGCACGGCATAAAGCTTGCCTTGAATGGAACTGATGCTCGTTAATTTGCCATCCACATCCGCAAGATCGATCGTCTCGGTCATTTCGGCCAGCTGATTGCGAGACGCCCAGTCCGCCACCCAGCTGGGATCGATTTGAAATATATCAGGTGCGTTGTGGGCAGCGGCTTGCGTGGATAACTTATCCAAATATCCGTCCATGCCCGAGTATTCCGGCTCGAAGGTCACATTCGGATTTGCTTTTGTATAGGCTTCCATTGCTTTAAGCGTTACTTCATGTCTCGTTTGGGCCCCCCACCACATCATGCGCAGCTTCACGTTCTCCCCGATCTGGGAGCCTCCCGGTTCGGAGCCAGCGTTCCCCGCTGTGCTTCCATTGCCTGTTCCGCAAGCTGTAAGCGCTATTGCTAATGCCGTTGCAGCAGCCGCGCCGGCGAATCGCTTCCATCCTACCATTTTGCCCATCTCCCCCTGTTACCTCTATCATAATCACCTTCACATCGTAACAAAACCCGTTGATCCGTTGTAGAAGAAGGATGCACAATTTAATTTGAATTTCTCCGATTCCCGCTTACGTTTCCGGCCGTTTCATCATGACCGGCAGCGTCACCTTGACCCTGGTTCCCCCTTCGTTCCGCTGTTCAATGTCAATCCCGTAACCGCTGCCAAAATAGGCCGCTATACGTTCCTTAACATTGCGAATGCCGTAACCGCCGGTTTTGCGCTGCTCGGTCCGATTTGGCTGATAGCCCTTTCCGTCGTCCTCTATCGTGATCACCAGCCGCTCCCCCAGCCTGTTGATGATAATCGCAATCGTTCCGCTGCTGCGATTGTGAAACCCGTGAACAACCGAATTCTCCACAAAAGGCTGCAAAATCATTTTCGGTACATAGCCGCTTTTGATGTCCTCGGGAATGTTGAATTGGAATTGCAGCGTCCCGTTGTAACGGATCTGCTGAATTTCCAGGTAACAGCTTAAATGCTCCAATTCTTCGTTAAGGGTAATCCATGTATTCCCGCTCGAGAGGCCTATTCGAAACATTCGACCCATAAGCTCCAGAATACGGCTCATCTCCTCCTGTTGATTGGCAATGGCCATCCAGTTTAGTTGATCCAGCGTATTGTATAAGAAATGGGGATTGATATTCGCCTGCAAAGCTTCGATTTCCGCTTTTCTTTGAAGCTCGTGACGTTCGCGCAGCGACTGGACAAGCTGTACAATTCGCTCGTTCTGCTTGCGGTAGCCTGAAAAAAGATACCCGAACTCGTTTCGGTAATCCTCAGGCAGCTTCATATTTTCACCGTCGACGGAATATCGGCTCATCGCTCCTACCAGCCTTTTGATCGGCTTTATAAATTGCATGCTGAGCAGCATAGTCATGATGAGAGCTAACAGGATCGACACCGCCCCTATAATTGCAATGACCTTTGCCAGCATCACGCTGCCCTTCGTAATCTGTGACCAAGGCGTCAATTCGACAAGCGTCCACTTGGAATTGCTGTTCCGGGCATATACGATCAGGGAGCGCGAGGCCTCCTTGCGGTCATCGATTTGAAATACGCCGGAGTTGCCGTCCATGTTGGCTGCCCAGTCTGACCATGTTTCCGTATCCGGCACATCGCCGACATGGAGAATGGGCTGACCAGACACATCGAGCAGCATTCTGCTTACATCGCCGGAAGAATGGCCTGTCAACACATCCTTTAAGGTATCCGCCTTGACATGAATGGCCAAATAACCGACCAGCTTATTATTATACAAAATGGTGCGTACAAAGCTTAAAACGGAAACCTCTCCCTTATAGGAGGTTCTCTGATACTCTTTGGTCCAGGCAAAATCGGTACGCTTGATTTCTTCCGCCCAATATTGCTGCGATGCGTCGTCAAGCTCCAAAAACTGAATGTAGCTGACTGAATCGCCATAGCTCGGGTGGGGCATGAACACATCGATGCCCTCGATGAGCGGCATGGAATTCGTTAAGCTAGCCAGCGATTGTTTTACCTCCTTAAACTGTTGATATCGGGTAAATTCATCCTGAGCGCCGCTGTCCGTCAGTAAAGAAATCAATGAATTATCTCTAGATTTGGATAAAGAAATTTGTTCAATCGTAACCAAGCGTGTCGTTATAATATTGTTAAGTTCATTGAGGAGCTTCTGCTGGTTCATGGACGCGGTGGTTGCCAATTCCTTCGAGGTCAGGCTGTAGCTGATCCAAATAATCGTTACGATAACCATTACGATAAGCAAAGCAAAGCTGCCAAAAAACAAATGATCGATTTTATATTTTTTAAACGGATTCCCCATATGCACGGCGCTCCTTTAGCTCTGCCGATAATAGAAACAAGCAACGCTGTATGTCGTTGCTTAAATCCTATTACTTAATGCCTGTTGTGGCAACACCTTCGACTAGCTGCTTTTGGGCTGCAGCGAATACGAGCGTTGCCGGAATAATCGATACAAGCGACATCGCCAGCAGCTGACCCCATTGCTGATTGCCCTCCGAATCGCTCAACAGCTTGAGCGCGAGCCCGACCGTATACTTGTCCACCGAATTAATGTAGAGAAGATGACCCAGAAAATCGTCCCAGTTCCACAGAAAGCAAAATATCATGACCGTAACGATGGCAGACTTCGTGAGCGGCATAACGATGCGCAAGTAAATGCCGAACCATGAACAGCCGTCAATTTTGGCGGATTCGTCCAGCTCCTTGGGAACGCCTCGAATAAATTGAACGAGCAGGAATACAAAAAAGGTTCCCCCTGCTCCGCCCGCTAACAAATGCGGGACGATAAACGGCCAATAGGTGTTGATCCAACCGAACTGATGAAACATCGCATATTGCGGAACGATAAGCACCTGTGCGGGAAGCATTAAGGTAAGCATGAGCACCGAGAACCAGAACTTTTTTAAAGGAAAATCAAGCCTGGCGAAACCAAAGGCAACCAGCGTGCACGACAGAACCGTAGCGATAAGAACGGCGATTTCAAGCGCAAACGTATTTAGATAAAAATCGGTGAACGTGTGCCCCGGAATTGCGCTCCATCCCTCGCTGAAGTTGCTCCACACGGGAGAGGAAGGAAACAGCCGGGGAGAGCTTATTTCAGCGTTGGATTTCAACGATGCGCCTATCCACCAAATCAGCGGATACACCATAACCAGGCTGAAGAAAATAAGCAGCGTATGACGAATGGCATGGGACGGCTGCAGCCTCATTTCCGTTTCCCCCCTCCCGATTCCGTCTCATAAAACACCCAATACTTGGAGGTTAATGCAATCATGCCTGCTGCTGCTGCAATGATAATCAACATGATCCAGGCAAGCGATGAGGCATATCCCATTTGATAGCGATTAAAAGCGCGCTCGTACAAATAAACCGCGTACACCATCGTCGAATTCATCGGGCCGCCTCGCGTAATGACATAAGCGGCCGTAAACATCTGAAAGGCCCCGATAATCCCCATAATGAGATTAAAATATAAGGTTGGCGTAAGCATCGGCAGCGTAATTCGCCATGCTTGCGTGAATCGGCTTGCGCCATCGACCGAAGAAGCTTCGTACAAATCTTTGGGGATTTGTTTCAGACCCGCCAGAAAGATGACCATGGCCGAACCAAATTGCCATACCGTGAGCAAGACCAGCGTCCATAATGCGGTGCTAGGATCACTGATCCAGCCTCTTCCATCAAATCCAAACACACGAAGAAATTGATTAATAAAACCATCCACGCCAAAAATGTTGCCCCATAACATGGAAACGGCGATACTCCCTCCGATCAAGGAAGGAAAATAAATGGCAATGCGATAAGCAGATATTCCTTTAATCGCTTTATTTAAAGCCATTGCAATGAGCAAAGCGGCCAATAATCGAACAGGCACCGACACGATAACGAACTTAAATGTTACGATAATGGATTGGACAAACTTGTCATCCTCCAGCAATATTTTTTTGTAGTTGCCGAATCCTACCCAGTTTATTTCTCTCATTAACGTATAGTCGGTGAACGAATAATAGAGGGAGAGCAGCATGGGATAAAAAGTCAGAACAAAAAATCCAAGCAGCCACGGCGAAATAAATAAATACCCTGCCAGCGGCGATTCCCATTTTTTATACCAGGCTTGCTTGCGGGGCCTTGCCCCTGTCTGTGTCCCGGATCGTATGGCAACATTTTCGTAATGGCTCATCGTGTCACTCCTAGCGTGGTTGTTGTCTTCCTCCCCAGTATAAGAGCTATCCCGAACCGAAAATATAAGGCAATCTCACGATTCCTTTCAAAATAATCCGATTATCTTCATTTGTATAAGGAAAATGATCATATGATCCTCCTCCCAGAATACTTTGCCTTGCAGATACGTTCTATTAACGCAAATCGAGAACAGCAACAACAAACGTTGTTCCTGTTCTCGACCCGTTCATATTCAGTTCGTCATTGGCATAATCGCTATACTGTCTATATTAGGCCCCTCTGAGCCTGTTGTTGCTAATTTAAACGTGTTGCTTCCCAGAGACATCGGCACCTGAATCGTCTTCTCTGCCCAAGTCGACCAACTGCCCGTCGCTTCAAATGCAGCATTTTCAATTACCTTCGTCCCGTTTACGAACACATCCAAGTTTCTTGTTCCGGATTGCAGCGCATAACGAATTTTAACGGTTCGGTTTCCGGCAAATCCGATTTGGATGCTGCTCCATTCTATCGCTGCACCGGAAGCCGCTTGAAAATCTACAAAGCCTGCGCCGTTAAAGCCTGTCGCGGAGCTTTGCACAGCCGCATTCGTTAATGTTGTTCCTGTCTCCGCTTCGTATACTGTGCCGTTGCTTGACTGGGGCGCCGATTCGACTACAAAGGTCGTCACGCTTTGGGCAGGCAATACAGCTGTAAAGGTTTGATTCGCAAGTGAGATAGGAGCCCCGGCTGCGAGATTTCTACTGCTGTCCGTGATCCATGAGGAAACGCTAGTCGCTGAAGCATTCTGTAGAATAAAGCTCTCGCTAATCGCAGATGTCCCTTTATTAATGGCAACGATAATGACCTTGTTGTCACCTTTATACGCTGATGCATACACCTGAGGGTCAGGATTTTTAGTTGCTTCAACCCTTACATAGCCCGGCCGCACAAACTTGGAGAAGTGAGCCATGTTATAGCCGCGCTTGCTGATCGTTCCATTCTCAAGAATAGGACTGTACGTTCTTCGGATATACCACCAAACATAGGCTTGGAATTCCGCATCAACCATGGAATGGTGGATATGCTGGGCAACATCCAAGGACTCCGGCCAGCGATTCGCCGATTCCGTTTGACTGTTCGGATAATACACCTCCGTCATCCAGAGCTCTTTACCTGCTCCCTTTTCTTTAAACAGCGGATATGGGAAGTCTTGATATTGCGTTCCATAGGTATGCGCTCCGAGAATGTCCATATTCGCTAGCGCCAGAGGGTCGTTTAATATAAGATCCGACGATTCTTTGACATAGGAGAAGGACTCAGGCGCAATGACTCTGTTGTTAATAGAACCGGCGTTTTCTTTCATGAATCGCAAAATTTCCTCCGGCGTCCACCACGTCCAGTCATGTGCATAATCCGGTTCATTCTGCACGGAAATAGCATATAAATTCACGCCATTCGCTTTCATGTATGCGTCAAAATCATTGAGATGCTGGGCATAGTCATCATACCTATCATATTTAAGACGCTTGGCGTTCGCCTCCTCCACATAAGGGGTAGCATTGACATTATCGATGCTCGGCCCGCCCGTTCCGGTCGTAACCAACCTAAGCGAGTTGCTCCCCGTCGTCGTAATGGGAATTTGTACAGATTTATGGCTCCACGTCGTCCCGCTTCCGGTTGCTTCAAAAGCAACATTGCTGAGCACTTTCGTTCCGTTCACATAAATATCCAGATATCTGGTTCCTGACTGCTGTGCATAACGAAACTTAAAGTTTTTAGTTCCTGTACTGCCAATTATAATATTATTCCACTGAATAGCTGCTCCGGTTGCTGCTTGAAAATCTACATAGCCGCTGCCACTATATCCTGAATTTGTGTTAGCTGTGGTGGCATTCGTTCGACTGGTCCCCGTCTCCGCTTCATAGGTCGTGCCGTTGCCTTGGCTTCTGCCCAGTGTGAATGTCTCGACCATGGAGCTTGGAGGATTCCACGGTGAAGCAAATACGATAGCTCCATGCTCAATCGCCCGTTTGGCCGTATTCACTTCTCTGTACCATTGTGTTCGGTCATCGTTGATGTAAATTCTTAATATGGAAAACCCCAACTGATTCTGTCCATTGCCAAAAGCTGTATCCCTTTGCGCTGGCGTTAAATCCGCCCCGGTCCAAATGGGGTGGTTCATACCTCCAAAGCCTCTAATGACCTGCTTTTCATCTGCAAGATTAACGATCACTTGGTTGGCCGCTGCAACTTCTGCCGATGGAGGGGGAATGAGTAGCAGCGGGAGCGCAGTCATGGCCGCCAAGAGCATGATAAACGGTTTTTTCATTCTTGAAATCAATCGATCAGCTCCTTATGACTAATGAATGACACAGCAAAAAATGATGCACATACACAACGCCTCTTTAAAGCGCTTTCAACACTTGTCATCCTCCTTCCCTTCCGACATTTATTTAGCAAGCTCTCTTGTCTTCAACTTGCAGATCCAACTTACCATTTGTTTACATAGGCTGTACATTTACATTAATTTCGCTTCTAACATCATTTGAATTCAACTGAAACGACTTCCTTTACCTTTTTTTGTTCGGTTAACATTGTATTTAGCCCACTTAGATAGAGGATGGAATTGGATTCAATACTTAGGTTACTTGACTTGGGTGATAAACCAATAGCTCGGTATCTGGCTTTGGCAGCTAGACACCGAGCTATTGATAAAAAAATGATGGCCATTGTCTCCCCTACAGAGCTCCAACGACGCGATGCGGGACATACAGCTCTTCCAACAAGGTTATTTCCTCCGTTGTCAGCGTAGTGGAGAGAGCATCAACCGTTTCTTCGAGCTGGGCAATGCTTGTAGCGCCGATAATCGGAGCAGTCACTGGCTCTTTCTGCAGCAGCCAGGCCAAAGCGATTTGAACCCGAGGAACGCCGCGTTTTTGTGCGATTTCAGCTACCCGATCGATAATCAATCGATCTGCCTCCGCCGTTGCATCGTATTTCCATTTCTGTGCCTGGTCGGTTTGGGAACGCTCGGTTACCACTGATCCATCGCGAACCAGCCTGCCTGAAGCCAGCGGACTGTAAGGGATAACCGCTATTTTCTCTTCCTTGCAAAGCGGCATCATCTCCCTCTCTTCTTCACGGTAGATAAGGTTGAGATGATTCTGCATAGATACAAAGCGGGTCCATCCATGACGCTCCGCTACATGAAGCGCCTTAAGAAATTGCCAGGCATACATGGCAGAGGCGCCAATGTATCTGGCTTTTCCCGCTTTCACCACATCATGCAACGCTTCCATCGTTTCTTCGATTGGCGTATGGTAATCCCAGCGGTGAATCTGGTACAAATCCACGTAATCGGTTCCTAATCTTTTCAGGCTGTTATCAATTTCGCTCATGATGGCTTTGCGTGAAAGGCCAGCGCCGTTAGGCCCTTCCTTCATTCTGAAATGGACTTTCGTGGCGAGAACGATTTCATCGCGATTGGCATAGTCCTTCAGCGCTCTTCCTACTATTTCTTCGCTTGATCCGATGGAATAAATATTCGCCGTATCAAAAAAGTTTATGCCAAGCTCCAGCGCTTTTTTTAGAATAGGCCGGCTGTTCTCCTCATTAAGCACCCACGGATGCGACCAGCGCTCGGCCGCGCCAAAGCTCATGCAGCCCAGGCAAATTTTAGATACATCCAAGCCGGTATTTCCTAGTTTGACGTATTCCATTTGTATTCCTGCCTTTCAGGTGTTTTTTTGCTTCTCCGCCTGCCCCTTGCACGGGCATAACCGCTATCCATCGAATTGGACAGGTTATATCCTGATTATGCACATAAAAAAACCGAGACCGTTATCCCGATTGTCTTAAATAATTGCCTAATCCTCTCACACCTCTACGTTGCAGGACACAATTCCTATATAATAAAAAGAAGCGAAACCAGTACAAGGAGGAAGCTATGACGGAGGAAATACTCAAACGCCAGCAGGAGCTTGCCGAGCTCATTCATCGTTATTCGGATGAGAATGGAGCCCATGAAACGGCCATCCCTTCTTTATTTCTCATTCGTTACAATCAGCAAACCGAGCGAGCCTATCGGGTATACAAGCCGTGTGTTTGCTTTATCGCTCAAGGCGGAAAAGAGTTGTTTTTGGCTCAGCAGCGCTTTGAATACGGCCCGGCCGACTACCTGATTGCGTCCATGAATCTTCCTGTGAACGGCCAGGTCATTAAAGCGTCTCCCCGGTCGCCATATTTAAGCTTTAAGCTCGAATTTACGCAAAATCAGTTAATAGAAGTGCTGAAGGACTCCGACATTTCCATTAAGGCGCAAGGAAATGCAAATCGGGCCATGTTTGTCGGACAAATCGAATTGCCGATTCTTGATGCCATCCTTCGATTAGCACGTTTGTTAGAATCCCCCTCCGATATTGCGTATCTGGCGCCGATTTATACGAAAGAGATTTTATACAGGCTCCTGCAGGGGCCGTGCGGCCCTGCCCTGGCTCAGATTGCAATGGAGGGCAGCAGCGCCTATCGGCTTCAAAAAGCGATCTCGCAAATTTTGGAGCATTTTGATAAGCCTTTACGAATCGACGAGCTCGCTGAAATCGCCAATTTGAGCGTGTCCTCGCTCCATAGACATTTCAAAGAGGTCACGGCAATGAGCCCCATCCAATTTCAGAAACAGCTGCGATTGCAGGAGGCCCGCCGTCTTCTGTTAACCGAATCCGCCGATGCTGCAGATATTGCCTTTCGCGTCGGCTATGAAAGTGCGTCCCAATTCAGTCGCGAGTATGCGCGTATGTTTGGTTCTCCTCCAAGGGCGGACATTAAACAGTTGAAAGAGAAATACGACCACAAACTAAGTGTATAACCCGGTCGGACGACGGCGGACTAGCGGAAGGGCTGCCATATCTTCACTCACCCATCCGCCGGTCCGTTGCAAAAATGCTGTCGCTCATGACAGGTCAAGGTTGGGCTATATGGGTTGTTGTAACATACGTTTCATCCAAAATGCGATTTACGCGATATGACCCGGCTGCAAGCTCGGATTGAACAAATGCCTCGACGCCATTTTGTTCGATGTCGTACATCACTTCCATTTCTTTTGAGAATAACAGCTGCTCCTCCTCCAGCAATTGGGCCAGGGGAGGCACTGCAACTGGGCTTGACGTCTGATTCGACAGCTGCTGAAGGGCATCCACATAGCTATCCAAAGATCTGGCCCCTACAAGTTTAACGCCTTTGTTCTCCTCATTGATCAAGATCACCGTAGGGAACCCTCGAACGCCTAATGATGAAGCTAATTGAAAATCCTGCTCCAACAGGTCCTGTGCGGCATGCAAGCCAGCAGCCTCTACAACATGTGCTCCATTCAAGCCCATCCGATCAACGATTTGAACGAGCGTATCATCCTCGCCAATATTCTGGTTAAACACAAAAACGGCTTCCCTGGCACGTCTCAGAAACTCATGTTCTTTTCCCGAATGGAGAGTCTCCATTACTTTAAACACGCGCGACGGCGGATAGGACGATTGAATCGGATTGGAGTGCCACAATGAACCGTCAATGGGCATACGGGAATGAGCGCCAACTTCTTTCCAATGCTGAGCTACGTCGGAAGGCTGCTGAATTCCGTTGGCTTTGTCTGCAAATCCGCTCCAATTAGCCAGCAGCCCTCCCATTACGATTTTCACATGAACATACTGACCGTATTGGCGAATAAACCGATTTAAGACAGGCTCAAGCGCCCAACAATGCGAACAAATAGGGTCTGTAGCGTAATACAAGGTAATCTTTTTAAGCGGCTGGTTAAAATCAATGGATTGAATAGGCGCTTCTTCCCCAACCCCGCAAACGCCCGTTTCAAGATCGCACATCATATGGTTTGAATGGCTCATATTTTTCACCTCATTATGAATTTGAGTATCGCATTGGTCTTCCCTTACATGGTACAATTATAATACTTGATAATTTCCTAACAAGTACTATTATTTTTAAGACTAAGTATATAAATTATACTTTTGGAGGAATTCGATGAAATATGATTTTCAAATGAATGAGCTGTGTCCCGCAACCTACACGTTTTCCGTCATTGGAGGGAAGTGGAACCTGCCTATTTTAGCCATCATGAGTGAAGCTGAAGTTATTCGCTATAATGAACTCAAACGGAGATTAGCTGGCATTACAGGCACTACGTTAACCAATTGCCTTAAAGAGCTGATCGAATATGGCATCGTTCACCGGGAACAATTCAATGAAGTTCCTCCGCGCGTCGAATATTCCCTGACAACGGCCGGCAAAGAACTGGTGCCGATACTCGAAACCCTAGTAAGGTGGGGGCAAAAAAATGTCGGGGCGATGAATAAGGATTTGGGCTGATTATACCGTAGTTAATGATGGCGTAGTCGTCACTACGCCGTTTAGCGTCAAGTCCCAAACCAATCAGCAAAACACTTCAGCGACAGGAACCATTTTTGTATGGGGCGATAAAGCAATGGCTGAGCGCATGCGAATAGTTGCGTCGTTTGAAATTGATCCTGAAGATTTTGGCGGAATGACCATTTACATCCCAAAGAAATGGTATATCGCCCATATTCTAAGCAGTTACCCTGAGGATCAAAAAACATCACTAAAACCACGTGCTTCTGAAAATGATATGAGTTTAGGCGATGAATGGAGAAATAAGGTTGAAGTTGGCGTAACCAATCTGCAACCCCCCGCGGGCGGAGGTGCTGGAACGATAATTATTGATCTCGTTTCAGATCGCAAAGCCATTTTACCTTCTGAAACGTTCAATATCGCGGTTTCCGTCGGTTCCGATACAAAGGACGGTGTAAGGTCGATAGGCGTCGATTCAATCAAAATCCCTATTTCCGTGAATAGCGACAATAAGGATTAATGGGAAAGAAGCCGTTCGACTTTCGAAATAGACTTCTAGCTATATAAAAAAAATCGACCGTCACCTAAACGTGACGATCGACATCAACTGGGCTTTGCAGCATCAATTTTTATCAGCTTGCGAGGCTCTTGCTCCTTTTCACCGTACCACAGCAAAACATCGGCGAATAAATCCAAAATGCGAATAAAGCTTTCCTTGTCCGCTTCAGAAATGTTGTCAGCATACTGAAAAATATCATCAAAGCATATTTTGCGCACAAATGCCGTGTACTTGGTGTATACCTCGCGTCCTTTGGCAGAAGGCTTTACATAAATATCTTTGCGATTTCCGCTTAAATGATATTTCTCCAATAAACCTTTCTCCATTAAGTGCTTCACGTTTTTGGAGAAGGTGCTGCGACTAACGCCAAGGCGTGCGGCCATTTCCGACATTTTCTCCTCTTTGTCCTCGGCCTCCAGAATGTATTCCAGCGTCTGAATTTGCGAGGCAGAGAACATCACATCTGTTCCATAGCTTCGCTGCAGCTTATAGGTGTTTGAGTAAGCATTCCCGTACTTAATGATTTTCTCAATAAGCGTGCGGTGGCTGCCCATCCATTCTAATTTCATTGGTACTTCCTTTCGTCTACGAATTCATTCCATATAGAAAGGATCATACCATATTCGTCCTTGCTTGTAACAGCCGACGAGCCTAATCGCGAGGCAAGCTGCAGCCATTAGACGCGTTGCTCCAACCAGGCGATAGCCTCCTCGATGACCTCGTCGCGGCTTGGTTCATTAAATATTTCATGCATTAGATGAGCATAAATTTTTAATGATTTATCGGCAGACGCAATATCTCCAAAAAAATCGCGGGAATCGCGTTCGCTTACGAGTCCGTCATTCGCTCCATGCAGAACCAGAACCGGATCTGCAAATTGCCCGGCATGCTGCTTTAACCATTCTACTCCATACCCCAAGCTATTGAATAAATCGACCGAAATTTGTTTTTCCACGAGCGGATCATTCGCGTAAGCGGATACAACTTCCGGATCACTGCAAGCTCCGCTGCCAAGCTCATTCGGAAAATACGTGCCTAAAGGAAGCGCAAGCGGCAGTTCCCCCGCTACCTTCGTATGATAACGGGTAAGCGCTCCCGATAATACAATCCCTTTCACTTTGCCCGGATATTTGGTGCCAAATGAAGAGGATGCAAAGCCTCCCATGCTATGTCCGATTATAAAAAGAGGACTATCGCCATTCTCTTGCAATGCGGCCTCAACGACAGCGTTTACATCATCAATGAGGTGGTGGAAATCGTTGTAGAAGGTACGCGGACCTTCTGATCTGGCATGGCCGCGATGGTCAAAACGGTATACATGAAACCCGCGTTTATTTAATTGTTCCGTCAAATAATCGTAGCGCCCCGCGTGCTCGCATAAACCATGAACGATTACAACGGCTCCCTTTGCGTCACTTACCAAATTTTTAGCAAAATAGAGCCTTGTACCGTCAAAGGATGCGATTGTTGTCTCCATTACACTCATTCTCATTCCCCTTCCCTTCGCTGCGCTCAAGCGCCAACCGAAGCAAGCTGTCCATTGCGCGATGTAGTCCAAACAGATTCGATAAATCAAGCTTCTTTTTCATTAAAAACTATTTTGTTTCTTACAGAAACAATATTATCATTATCGTATTTTTTTGTCCATGTCCTTGCAGTAGAATACATGATTCACAAAACCTTCTTCATGACATGCAAAGCCCCGCATCGCATGCGATACGGGGCTTTGCAGCCTTAAAGCTTCAATAGCCGATAGACAACAGCTGCCGCTTGTGCCCGGTTCGCGGGTTGCTTCGGTCCAAAGGCGCCGTCTTCAAGTCCTTGCAAAATACCGTTTGCTTGCAGGCTTTCTACCGCTTGCAACGCGTAAGTTGCGATCGCTCGTTTGTCCGCAAACGTCACCGTATACTCCGCCTCATCGAGGCCGGATTTTCCTGAAATTTGCAACGCACGGTATAGCATGACCGCCATTTCTTCCCTTGTAATGGCATCATTGGCGCCGAATCGGGCTTTCGATTTCCCCTGCGCGATACCGAGCTGATAACCGGTGGATACCGCA
The DNA here is from genome assembly GCF_005222705.1 of Paenibacillus sp. SY21-1. Lineage (GTDB taxonomy): Bacteria > Bacillota > Bacilli > Paenibacillales > Paenibacillaceae > Pristimantibacillus. The sequence continues at coordinate 286,259 of NZ_STGF01000002.1, forward strand.
TCATAATACCAGCGGTCTGTCGTAACATCCTCGAACGCCAACGCAGTCGCTCGCGTCGATGTCAGATCCAACGCATTCAGTATCATTTTCAGGAATTCTGCACGGGTTACCGAGCGGCCAGGCTGGAACATATCCGTGGATACGCCGCCTATAATTTGTTTGGCAGCCAGAGATTCGATCATGTCTTTGGCCCACGCTGCAGATTCCAAATCCTTGAACAAGCTTGGTACATAGGCGATTGCATAATGGCTGAAATGCTGCGGCTGGAACACCATTTCTGTCGTTTGGGCATCATAGTAACTATTTTTGAGAGCAACCAGCTTCCCGCTATCGTCAACGTAATACACTACGAGACCGCTTGACGTTTCAGCCGCTTGCAGCTCATAGGAAAGTTTAACCGTAACGTTATTGGCGAATGCCGGAGCTTGACCGTCAACCAGCAGGCTAAAGTCATACACCGGATGCTTCCCGATTCGGGCAGCCGCGTCGGCAGGCAATGATTTTGCATCAATCTTATGCATGGTGAGCTTCAATTGGCGACTTCCCTCTGCCAGGATGGCGGACGCCTTGTCTACCGCCAATTCCATCCATACTAGCCCATGCTCTATTACTATGGTAGAAATAGGACGTTCGCCCTTCAGCAGCTGTTGCGCCGGTAGCTCCAGCTCCAACGAATCATAGGCAGCGTCAGAAACCGTGCGGAAATGCATGACGCCATTCAAGCTTTGCCTGATTATGCTGTCCATTTCGGCTTCCGTCAACTGGATGTTGAGACTGGCATCTGTATTCAGAACGGCTTTCCTCACTGCAATACCATCGATGATGTCGAAGCTCGGTTTCGGAGCAGGAGTCGTTGTGGTTGCGCCGCCTGTTGAAGATCCGTTATTGCCGCTTGGGGCCGCTTGCACAGTGATCTCGGTTGTAGCGGTAAATTCGCCATCCTCCGTCGTCACCGCAATCGTCGCGGTCCCCGCTTGCTTTGCTGTGACTAGACCATTCTGGCTTACCTCGGCTACATCCGGTCGGCTTGAGCTCCAGCTTACGGCTTGATTGGTTGCGTTCGACGGAGCTACGGTTCCTACCAGTTGGGAGGTATTCCCTACCGTCAAGCTCAGCTCATCCGGCGCTACGCCTATCCCGGTCACGCCAACGTCCTCTGCCGCCCCATCTGTAAAATAAAATTCCAATGTGCGCGCTTCTTGTTTTCGGAAAAAGTCCACCATAAAGGTAACGGTGACGTTGCCGGCTGTCGCTGCGGTTAATACACCGTTAGCATCTATATGAGCATCGCCTGCTGCAACCTGCCAATTATACGCGTAGATATCTGAAGTGCCATCGCCTCCTGTAGCCGTAAAGGTCAGCTTAGGCGTTGCCTCTGGCGCCAGCGTCACAGGTCCGAAATATTCCTCCCCGTCCACATACACCTGGATAACCTCAGACGCATTCGGACTGCCGATCGTAAGCTTCAGATCCTTGTATACTCCAGGCACGCCCGCTGAGGAAACTCGAATGTAGCCGGTAGCGCTTTGAATCGCTTCATAGTCGCCATACTCGACCAGTGAAGCTTCGTTTACGGTAATGGTGCCGTCCGATCCAACAGTCAGAACTTCCGCTAGTTCGCCAAGCGGCGTAAACACGATACTCTGATCGGCGGCTGAGGGAATGACACGCGCATTAATTTTTGCGGTGGCACTCCTTGCCTCTTTGACTGGAACCAGTTTGATTCCTTCGCTCTCATTCCTATTAATAGCATCCACATCATATGCAATGTGATCCGGCTGAATGGACGTGGTGTAGACGGCCAAATCGTCAATGGTCGTCGTCCACGATGCAAGAGAATTGAAATAATGTGAAAATGCTATCGCTCCGAAGCTGTCCGAATAATTCAACCTTGAATCCATTGCGAGCCCCGATACAGCAGATGTGATGGCAGGATTTTGTTTATCGGTCACTGTAAATCCGATCGTTCTCGTTTTAAAGTCCAAGCTGACGCGCACATGGTACTCTTTGTTTGCGCCCTTTAATCCCTCGCCTATATTCACCGTGTCGGAATAAGTGCCGCCAGCTCCGCCACCGCCATGGATGTAATTGTAATTTCCATTAACATCGCCATTTTTTGTTGGCATCGCCGTTGAGCCGTTATACATGTAGTACGTCATTTCATATTCGGTGCCGGAAACGGCAGGGAAAGTGGCTAATGCCAGGTAGGTATTCCCGTTTGCATCCTCAAGTGACACGTTCGCGCCTCTGGAGCGATTATCCGGTGCAAAGGAACCTACATCCCAGTCAAAATCGACAACAACCTGAGCGCCGCTTACAGGAGTAAACGTTCTTCGGCTAAGCGTAGGCGGCGCCCCGCTGCCTCGTTGACTTTTTACGGATGCCTGCATTTTTTTATCGCCGGCTGCATCGACAACCTCATAAGTAAACGTGTTGCTGTCTGTAAAGCCGCCTTTGGAGCCCGCTTCGGCGTTTTCCCAATCTTCACTGATATGCGGCACATATATGGTAGCGCTATCGGTAAAGCCGCCATCCGATGTTTCAGCTGTAATCACGGCCACGCCCGACTTATGTGCAGTTATTATGCCGTTTGCATCGACAGAAGCAACCGCATCGTTGTTGGAGGACCAGACAACGCTTGTATTGGTGGCTTCTTCAGGCGTAAATAAGGCTTCCAATTTAGTTACAGGCTTTAAATCTCCTTTTCCCCCCGGATCAGATGAGAAATAATTGGATTTGATCCATAGTTCATGCTCGGACAACTCCATGCTAGCCGGGGCTATAGGTTGATTCACTACCGTTACAACACATTCTGCGTTCACATTGCTGCCATCCATGGAAGTAGCTATAATCGTACCGGTGCCTGCCTGCAGCCCTGTCACCGTACCGTGCTGATCAACGGAAATAACGCCTTCATCGCCTGCCTTGACACGCCATCCAACAGCTTTGTTTACGGCATTATCCGGCAGCGGCATAGGAACGATCGTTTTGCTGTCTCCTATAAGAAGTCCTATTTTTTGGCTCGAAAGCAGAATCTGCTCGACTAATACGTCCGTTACCGTAAGGGTAATAAAGTCCGCTATTGCCGGGTTGGAAGCCGATACTACGGTAATGGTTGCAACGCCAGGCTGAATGGCCGTCACCAACCCGTTCGAGTCCACTCTAGCAATCGTTTCATTATCGCTTGCCCAATTCACCTTATAAAAAGATGCGTCATTCGGCGTTATAGAAGCCGTCAGCTGCAAGCTGCTTCCGGCACGAGCCGTCCTGTCACCTTGATGGATGGATATGCCCGCAACATCTGTTTGGGTTACAGCAACAGTAAAACTCACGGCAGCTGCACCATCTTCTGCTGCGGCAGTAACAGCAACCGATCCTCCTTTTGCCGGATTAAGCTGTACCACCGGCTCATAATTTGAGGTAGACAATCTATCAGCAAGCGTTCGCATTACCCTGTTATCGGTTTCCGAGGTGTCTCCATACCACGATGCGATGTCAGGGTCCGATACCGTATATACAACTGCCTTATTGGTCGGATTGCCCCCAAGCGCGGTTTTAAATTTCACTTTATCGTAAGGCTTTGCTTCAATCGTACTGCCTGGCGTTATCGTACCTGAAGCAACACTGCTTTTGCCTCTTATGACCTCGTAGCCTATTTGGACTCCGGCCGCCTTATCCGAAGGGACGATTGTCACCGTCACGGATTGGGAGACGCTGCCGATAGTTGCGGTGATGACGGAAGTTCCCGCTGATCTGCCGGCAACAAAGCCGTAAGCGGATACTTCCGCCACCTCTGGATGACTCGACGTATACCGAATCGTATAGTCGCTCAGCAATGTATTCGCCGGCGCGATTGCAGGCCGCAGGCGGCTGACCTCTCCCACCTTCAGCAACAAGCTGTCGCTCTCGAAGGACAGGCCTGTCGCGTCTGTTACTTCATAATTCGTTCCATTATAGCGCAGCGGATTATATACGGTATCCGATGCTTTTTTCGTATGCCCCCTATGCAGAAAAGCAAACATGCTGTCCATCATATCGCCGGCTTTGCCGCTGTTGGAGCTGCCCATTTCCTTAATGCTTTCTGTTCCATTGTTAAACAGTATGCGTTTGCTGCCTCCAACAGCCTCACCGGCTTTGTGGCCCGCTCCATAAACGGATATGGGCTCCGCATTCCAATAATAAAAGCCTCGTGTTGTCCCATAAGGATTTGGGATATCAAGCGGAGCCTGAATATAATCCAGCAAAAAATTGTACTGCCCGTTTGGAGTCGGGCTATAATATTGGGTCAATGCCATCGTACTCTCGGAATCGCTAATTGGAGACTCCCGCGTAAAGGTAAATCCGGTTTCCACGTTGATATAGTCAAAGTGCTTGGTTGCCTGATTTTGCATCGCAGCGTTCATCATGACGAATTGCCCCGTCGTTTCACGCCCCCCGTAAAGCGAGAAGGCCATTCCGTCAAATTCAGCACCGCGATTGACAAAGGCCTGAAAGAAATTGGAAATTTGCGCAGCGTTGTATCCGGTATTGGTGTGAATGGTGTTGATTGCGCCTGGGTAAATGTCTTTCGCAGCACGGGAAGAAGCGGTTATAATGGCAGCGTGTTGCGTCCATTTTGACCCTGACGCTACTGGGAACAATAAGCCGCCGTCCTGCTCATTTCCATGCTTCACAGAAATAATTTGAACCCCTTCAGCCTTCATTTCAGCAAGCGTATCGTATACATAGTTATACACGGCTGTTTCAAGCATCTGAATATCGGGATTGGACAGCTTTCCCTCATAATCCTTTTCGATCCATTCATAAGGCATGTGCGCCTTGGCCGCACTTATCCATGTATCGCTGTAATGGAAGCTAGGCGTATAGGTCATGTTTAGCTCGGTTGCGCGTTTGCCTATGGCGACACTATGTTTTTTGCCAAAGTATCCCGTTACGACCTGTCTGCCGGTTACCGTTTCACCATCGTAGCCCGGAGTTTGATTCGATAATGGCGTTAGCGTGTCCCAGTCGTAAACGGCGTTGCCCGCCTTGACCCATAGCGTAGTCAGAAGAGAATTAACGCCATGGTTGGACAGTATTCGCAGCGCATCCTGCTGAACGCCATTGGCAAAATATTTTCCTCCGGCATCCTCTATGACTTGAAGATAGGACATGTCAGCGCCCTTGATATATTCATTGGATATTTCAAATACGTTAAAATTGTCAACGTAAGCAAACTGGCCTCCGTTTGATTTCCAAGCGTCTGCCGGGCGGGTATGATCAATGGCTTGGTAATTCGGCCGTTGCCAGCCGTTTGGATAAGGGTTGCCTGCATCTGCATTCTCATACACGGTTACTGAATCGAGATAGTGTTGATCATATATCGTATTCGCATACAGCTCCACCTCTGTCTGGTCGGCACCGGTACGAAACGCGATCGTCACCAGCGCATACCCCTCGGTACTGGCAGGAGCCTGACGCAGAACTGTCCCATCCGTTCCTCTGACCCCAAGGTTAACACGGTTGCCCAGCGACTTTCTTTCCACAAAAACGCCAAGCACCGATGTTTCGCTTAGGTTATATTGTTTGGTGGATTGAAACGTGTCTTGCTCATCCACCTTCATCCGAACAGTCGCAATGTAATCTGTAGCAGGCTTGACGGGGATTCGTTGACTTACCTCAGACTGGTCCGCCAGCTTTACAGCATTCACACCTGTGTCAGCTTCACCTGTATCTATCGCAGCATCGCCTGTAACATTCCAGCTTTGCATTCCATTTTCAAAGTCCCAGTTCTGTACCGGATTGTTATCGTTGGAATCAAGCGTGATGACCAATTCGTCGATCTGCAATCCGCTGGACGTTCCCGCGTTAATCGTTATGGTCATCTGCCCGTTATAAACCAGCACATTTCTATGAGCCAGTTCCCGCCAAGCGCTTGAATCGAGAAACGTGTCCATCCTAAGCACGGAATCAGGACCGCCTGTATGGCTAACGGACAGATTAGCGGTGTTGCCGCTGGTCGCCCCTTTTACCCACATACTGACGGTATAGCTTCCCTGGGGAATCTCCGTAATCGTCTTGCTTAAGGAAGAGCCGGATCTCATTAGAGCATAGTTCCCTTTTTTCCCGCCGTCCGCTTGAATCGTAACGTTGCCGTTTACCCTCCAGCCTTCCAAACGGGATTCAAAGCCCAAGCTTTCGTCCACGTCCCCAACTGCCTGCACATTCTGTGCGTGTACTGGAGAAAGCGGACTCGAAAACAGAATAGAACCTAACATGAATAGCGCAAGAAAAGCCGAAAGCATCCTTCTAAACATCCATACTCCTCCTTTGGTGAACCAGTTGCCGCCTATGCCGTTTCCTGCAACCTACGAATCTAAAACGCTTACAATTGCATCCTGTAACCAACATGCTTTAAGCAACCTCCCCTTCTGTTTGTTAACCGCTTACATTCCGAGTATAGTCCGACGGTAAAGAGGCCCGATATAAAAAATCTTTTAGAAAATAGCACTTTGTCAGGATCTTCACAGCGCAATGATCATAAAAAAAGCTGTCGAGATGATGTCGACAGCCTTGAGCATGCTTGGAAGCAGCTATATTTGGTTATGGCGGGTTTGCCTCTTGGACTCGTTATTTCAGTACGACAGCTTCACATCTTCATCAGCTCTCTAAGCCGCGCTGTTTCCATATAGTTCAAGCTCCACTGGGCTAAACCGTTCGTATGCACGCCGGGAAACTCCCGAATGGGACGTATGTATTCAGTCGCTTCCACCTCTATCAATACGGGGTTTCCTTCTCCGTCCATTTGTCCAGGCGGCACTGAGCTGTTGCCAGGGTTGTCTCCTAGCATGTCGATAGCTTGCTGCATCCGCTTCTTATCGGCATTTCGATAGCCCGCATAGGCGATCATGCGAATGCCGAAGCCTGGCCATTCCCACGACTGTTCATTGCTATCGTTGAATATTCCATGGGATGCCGCTTTTCGCTCAGCCGGCGTCATGGCATAATAATCTCCAAACTGCGCCAACATATCCTTGAATTCCTCGTCCTCAACGAGATCGGCGAGCTCAAACCATATCTCAGGGCCGCCAAAGCAGATGACCATATGATACTGATAGGTGCCATCACCGTAATAATTCATCACCCCTGTCGCCGGCTCATAAAGGAAGTGGGAGCCAGACGTTAGCCGTAATGGAGCTTGTTTGATGCTGGCAATGCCCGTTAGAATTTTATCCCGGTAATGAATGTCATTGAATCGCTCCCACTGCGTCATCCAATTGGATACGTAGGAAGACCAATCCGGACCGGTGCGCACAAGCTCGAGTCCATTCACTTTGCCGACCATATCGCTTCGATCGGCATGATCGGCATCTTTTACGAATGCCATAATATCCCCAATCCGGTCGTCCCCTGTCAGGTAATAAAAAAATCGATGATGACCCGCCATAGAGATGCGCGGCTCCTTCCATTTGCAGCCCCAATGCCGGACATTATGGCGGCTTCCCAGCATGGCGTATTTACCCTGATGATAGGTGTCCACTTCGCTTGTGTGGCGCGTCATCGCCCTGGCAAAGCGATAGATGGCGTAGTCTCCCGTTCGCAGAAACGCAAGCCAATTGTAATAGGTGTTGCACAATTCCGTATTATGCCACGCATAACCGACCACATCGTAGCGCCAGCAATGTCGGACCGGGTCATAGGAATGCATGACGTCCCCATAATCCCAGAATCCATACCATCTCCGTTGCTCTACTTCCTCCATGACGAATTCAAGAACGCCTAGCAGCGCCTTCTCATGTGCCGCTTCCTTGAAGCACTCATCCTTAGGCATGCACCAGTACGTTCCAAAAACCTGCGTCTCTTCGTATACATGCACATCGGCTATTAACAGCGAATCCGTCTGCACATCATCGGCGAAATCAAGAACAGCCTTCTTTCCGGGCATGTGATCAAATAATTTAATGACGAGCTCATTCGTATTCGCAATTCCCTTGGGATCATTGTTAATATCCCCATAGGACAAGGGATGCTGAACGGTATCATAAGCTCTGAAATCAAACGCCTCTGCATATTTGCTCCATAGCCATACGGTCAAGCGCGGCTTATCGGCCGTTGCATCTGAAACTTCAAGAGCCATCGGGCTCTTTTGCCAGAAGTCCTTTACGGCTACAGACAGGATTAAGCTTTCGCTGCCGAAGAAAGCGGCACCCTTAGACCTATTCCCTTGCGCAGCCGGTATACATGCACAGCCTTGTCTCGTGCTCTTCACGATGTTGTATTGATCAGACGAGTTTTGCTGCAGCCTGAAGGTAGACCAGGACGCATTGTCTTTTGCATGCTGCAGCAGTGTCTCATCTTCCAGCGGATCGATCGTAACCAACCGGCCTTCTATTTGCTGCTCGTAAGAGGGATGTATCTTGCGATGCATGAATAGTGACTGGGCCGCTTCGTAGAACATGCCGGAGTCGCCGGTAAATCCGATATGACGATTCCACAGTTCCCCGGAAGCATGCATATCGAACTCAACGGCAAGGCCCTTTAAAAAGTCCTTGTTCTCGTCTGCATTATAAATAAACGTATGTGTCATACGGATTTCATCGGAATTTGCGTAAACATATAATCGAATAACAAACGGAAACATGCCGCCGCCGCGACTTACGTAGTTATGATACCCTTCCAGCTTAATTACGGCTCGCAGCGGTCCTGTTTCTTCAAGCGTTATTTTCTCGGTACATCCAATCAGCTTGTGAATGGAAATGGACTCCGTTTCCTCCTGCTCTTCCCGATTTTCGATATAAGCCAACAATTGCGCAGAAAGCGGCTTTTGAGCAACCCTTTTCCGCTGGAGGGAAGTGATCAAGCGGTCCCCTTTTTGAATCCGGCACGATAAAAGATCGCTTTCAATGGAAACGGAACCGTCTCTGTCCTGTGAAGCCACAATGCCTGACGGCGGCTCCTCTTGTTTTCCCTTGGACAGTCGATAGCTCCTATCCGCATCGAGCACTCCGCTATGCAACAACCACTTCACGGAACCATCCGGCCAGTAAGCATTTACTTTCGTTTGCACGGGATAATTCCGTCCGCTGTCATCCTGCATGCTTATCGGATCTGCGGGCCATAGCGTCCCCCTCGCCCATGGCGTGCCAAAGCTAACAGGCGTGCTCGCTGCTTTCCTGGGAGCCAGCCAGTGTAAGGATAATGCCGCCATTAGGCCTCACCCGCTTTCTGCCCGATGGCTTCGGTTAACAGCATAAGCATAATCCCGTTCGTGTACTGCCTGATTTGATAAGGCACCTTTAAATACCCATCCCGCTCCTGGCAATCCGTTCCCCCCGAGGCATGCAAAACGGAACCTTCCTCATCCAGATGATGAGTCAGAAGCTCATGAATGATGGCTTCTCCCCATAGCTTAAACGGCTCTCCCAAAAAGCCTAGCCTGTATCCTTTTAACGCTGCATAAGCAAACAATGCCGAAGCGCTCGTCTCAAGGTAAGCCTCTTCGTCCAATAAAAGCGTCCTTAGCAGGCCATTTTCCAGTTGAAGCCCATATGTCCGCTCCATCTGCCGCTTAAATATAAGCTCAAACCGTTCAGTATCATAAGGCTGATCTTGAAGAATATCAAGCAATTCAATGAGGCTGACAGCAGCCCAACCATTCCCGCGGCCCCAATGCTCTCCGAGAGTCACTTTCTGCAGGCAGTGATAGCCATGATAAAACAGATCGCATGATTCATCGAATTGGGATTCTATATGAATATCGAACTGCTTTAGAGCCTCATGAATTAAGAAGTGATTATCATCAAAGACGCCAAATCGGAGCATGAATACGCCAGCCATAAATAAAGTGTCGATCCAAAGCTGATGTTTATAATCTTCAATCCCACCTGCGCCCGGACCCCATACGTGCGCAAATCCGCCGTTACTCGTACGCAGAGCATCGTGGAGACACCAGTCGGATACTTGCCGGCATTTCTCCAAATAGCTGGAAGTTCCCTCAGCGCGATAAACGTGGTGCAAGACGTTGGCAGGAATGACCCAATTAACAGAGCCGAACCTCACTTTTTCCTCATTATCCTTTGCCCATTGGGTGAGGAAGCGGCCGAAACGCTCTTGCTGCGTGCCTTCATGCGCCTTGATTACCCCATACATGCCAACCCCCGGAGTCCACTCCCAATAATGAAGATCATCGCCTAAATCCTCCGGGGGACGGCTCAATTTATTCCATACTTTATCCATAGCGTTCATTAATTCATTCCACTCTGCTTTTCTTTCCATGTTCATCGGACTCTCCAATCCATGCTATAGTTCCAGACTGTTGCGATCGCAAATGTGCAGGCTAGATGAAGCGAAGAGGCATCGGTGGATGCCTCTTCCTTATACCTGATTTTTATTAGCCAGTAGCTTGCTTGTACCACTCGTTGACTTCCTCTGTCATTTTATCGCCGCCAGATGACTTCCATTTCTCCACAAAGCTGTCGAAGTCCGAAATCGGAGCCTGACCATAGATGATTTTCGTATAGGTTTCGAGCTCAAGCTTATCCAGGAAGGCTTTTTTATCCTTCATAGTAGCCGTTGGCGCGCCTTGGAACATGTTAAACATGCCTAGATCCTTATCGTTAAGTAACAGCTCAGCCGCTTTTTTGTTGCCGTCGGGCTTTCTGGACAAGGCCTCCATAAAGCTGTTTGTCGGTTCCTTGCCTGCGTTCAAGTCTGTGTAAAGCTGCATCCGAAGATTCGGTATAACGGCAAAATTCAAGGTCATCGACAGCTTGTCCGCATTCGCAAAGGCGCCTTCTTTGGCTACGCCTTCATTCAAATCATAGTAGTGGCCTGCTGGCGTGGGCACATCAAACGGCGCTTCACGGAGCGGATAATGCTCATAAAGCCAATTTTGATACAAGAAAAAGGCATCTGCGTGCTTAGATTCCTTGCTAATGAGAATCGCCGAGCTCGACATCGGGTTCAGCTTGAACGCGCGCTTGCCGTCTTCCCCCGCAGGAATCGCGATCGGCTGGAAATTCGCGTCAGGGTCTGTTTTGGACACATCGCCTAATGGCCATTCCGCAAGCCAGTGTGCGCCAAAGATCATACCCGCTTTGCCTTGAACGACGGGCTCCGTCGCTTTATTTATATCGTATACGGCTGCTTCCTTAGGCAAATAGCCCTTTTCGTACCAGCGTGCCAGCATTTCTAAGGTTGTTTTTGCTCCTGGTTGAATCGATCCATATGCTAAGGTGCCGTCCGCGCTCTCGTTCCACTGTGCAGGAATCGTTCCGTTGGCGCCAAACAATACGTTTGTATCGGACATGTAGGAGGAGAAACCATCCTTTAACCCTATTGCAAGACCAATCGTGTCTTTCTCGCCGTTGCCATCCGGGTCCTGGTTCACAAAAGCGTCCATTACGGTTTCCATCTCGGCTAGCGTTGTCGGCGCTTTCAAGCCCAGCTTATCCAGCCAATCTTGACGGACCCAGAGAACGCTGTCCGACTGATAGGCATCTTGAAGAATGGGAATGGCGTACCTTTCACCGTCACGGGAATAAGGCAGCCATACATTCGGAGCTTGATCCATCGCTTGCTTCCATTCCTCGTTGGCGTATTTGTCGAACAAGGAGCCAATTTCAATAAATTTGCCCGAGTCGATAAGATCATTTACGATATCGCCATTTGCCATCACAATGTCAGGCATTTTTTCTCCGCTTGCAAGCATCAAGCTCAGCTTGGAATTAAATGTATCCTGCTGTGTAGTCGTCCAAGGATACGACATTTCGATATTAAACGTTTTGGACAACCATTTGGTAAAGTGGTTCTCATTTTCGTTTTCCCCAGAGGCGTATTTTACATCTGCAGGAGTAATTTTAAGCTGTGAAATGTTAACCGGTTCCGTATACTTTCCATCCTCTACGGGAACAGACCACAAGCTCTCGGAAGCGCCGCTGTTGTTCGATGCTCCCGGACTTGGACTGGACGTTGAGTTGCCGTCAGTGTTGCTGCAGCCCACTGCAAGTGCAGCCGCAAGCGTGGATACCAGAGCCATACTTGCCCATTTCCTTTTTTTAGTTTCCATACTGTTGTTGAACCTCCCATTTTTTTATCTTTAACGCTTACAGCTCGATTATAGGTGGTACATAGGAAGTGCCGATATGCAAAATACTTTGGATCATAGCACTCTATCAAGATCATTACTCTTTAACAGAACCAATGACAATGCCTTTGACAAAATACTTCTGGAGGAACGGATAAACAATCATGACCGGGATCATGGAAATAAATATTTGCGCGGATCGGAATGCGCGATCGGATAAAAACTTTAATTGCTCCGGATCAATATTAGGATCATCGCTCGTCCTTTGAATGAACATCGTTTGCATAAGGGAGGCAAGCGGGTATTGATCCGGCGATGACATGAAGAGCAAGCCGTAAAACCATTCGTTCCAATAATATACCATTGTGAACAAACTAATGGTTGCTATGGCCGGCATTGAAATCGGAAGGTAGATTGATACCAGTGTCCGGAAATGGCCCGCTCCATCAATTAGCGCCGCTTCTTCCAATGCTGCCGGAACCGATGTGCGGAAGAAGTTAAGCAATAGGATCATACTGTAAACATTGACCGCTTGAGGCAGGATAAGTCCCCACATCGAGTTAAGAAGCCCCACCTTTTGTACGACAATATACGTTGGAATGAGTCCTCCGCCAAACAACATGGTGAAAACAAACAACCACATCCAAACCGTTCTGCCTCTGAAGCGTCTTGAATCCTTCGAGAGCGAGTAAGCAGCCAATAACATAATGCCCATACTAATAAAGACGCCAAGCGCAACACGTTCAAATGACGTACCTATTGCCCTTAGAAACAAGGTATTGCCAAAAACCTTTTCATAATTGGCGATATTGAAATCGACGGGGAAAAATGTCACCTTCCCGCTGCTGATTGCCCAGCTTGAGCTGAACGACATCGCCAGTACATGAATGATCGGAAGCACGCACAATAAAGCAAGCCCAATCAGGAATACATTATTGCACAAACGAAAAATACGATAGGTTAAGCTTTGATGATGCATAAGTCTGCCTCCTTAAAAAATTCGATAGTTCGCAAATTTATAGGCCAAACGATACGATGTCACGATTAACACGAGACTTACCAAAGACTTGAATAAGCCAACCGCGGTTCCGAAGCTGTAGTTCCTCTCCGTCAGGCCGACACGATAAACGTAAGTATCAATAATATCGCCAGTCTCGTAGACCAAAGGATTGTACAAATTAAAAATCTGGTCAAATCCGGCATTCAGAATGCTGCCTAGAGACAACGTGGCAACGACTACCGTAATCGGCAGAACGGAAGGGATCGTGATATAAAGCATTTGCTTCCAACGATTCGCGCCGTCAATAACGGATGCTTCATACATTTCCGGATTTACCCCCGATAAGGCGGCAAGGAAAATAATTGCGGAGAACCCAAAGTCCTTCCAAACATCACTAACGACAATCGTGACTCTAAACCAATCATTGCTGCCCAGGAAAAATATAGGTTCAAACCCCATTGCTTTGACAAGCTGATTCACGATACCGAATTCGGGGGAAAGAATATCGATCAGAATGCCGCCCAGCATGACCCACGACAAAAAGTGCGGCAGGTAGACAAGCGTTTGGACAGAGCGCTTAATGAATGCCTCTTTGACCTCATTGAGCAGCAAAGCGAAGGCGAAGGGGACAACCAGTCCCGTCACAATCTTGATAGCGGCGATAATGAGCGTATTCCAAATGACACGCCTTGAATCTTCAAACTCAAATAACATGCGGAAATGCTCCAAGCCTACCCAAGCGGAATCCAAAACGCCGATCCACGGCTTGTAATCCTGAAAGGCAATGACGATGCCGAACATGGGAATGTAGTTAAAAATAAGGATAACGATAAATGCCGGCAACAGCATCGCATGAAGCGGCCAATTGCGTTTTAATTCTTTCATGCATGATTCCCCTTCCATTTCTCCTTGATAATAGGTTCATTATAGGGGGCTCCTCACGCACCGGAATATAATAAATCGTTTGGTTTATGCTCTTCTCTAAAGAAAAAAGAGCCTTTGTTTAGGCTCTTTTTTTGAGACTTCATTATGGAATAACGTATATGTCTGCATACTGGCCGTTTATTTCACTGCTCTCTGTATTTTTGCGGCGTGCAGGCATAATATTTCTTAAATACCCGAATAAAGTAGGACGTGTTCTGATACCCAACATCCTCCGCAATATTATTGATTTTGCGAGCTGAATGGCGCAGCAGCTCTGCAGCATGCTCCATTTTTCGGCGAAAAATATAATGGGTGACTCCTTCGCCCGTACATTCCTTATAGATAGAAGACAAATAAGCCGGATGCAAAAAAACGTGATCTGCCAAGGTTTGCAAAGATATGTCATCCTTGAAATGAACGTCAACGTACCGATGAACCTTGTCAATGATAAGGCTGCGATCATCCGATTCTCGCGCTTCGAGCGCCTCCCTTACGATTCCGTACGTTCGGAATGCCCAACTGCTTAATGTAGAAAGGGAAGCCGCTTTTTCCGACAGCTCCAAGCGATAGATAGAGTCTCCCAAAAGCTGCTCGGGCTGCCTCCCTGACTTGTGGATCATATAGAAAAAGGCGTTCGCCAGAGAATGGTAAGCCTCCAGCAGGTGCCCGGCCGTGACCTGGTCCCGCTGCTCCATATCTCTCATAATCGACTGAATTTTATGCTCGCATCGGTCCCAATGCCCCCCTTCGAGCAAATGCAGCAAGCTTGGCGTTGCATATAGCTGCTCAAGCGGCGCTATATAGTTGTCTGCTGCGTAATCGTTGCCAATATTATCGATCCACAAGCCTCCCGTTGCACGCACATTCAATCGCAATTGCCTCAGCGCAGCCTCGTACATCGTTGCGAGGTCGCCCGGATATACGCCGGCTCTTCCTATTACGAGCGAAATGCTCCCCTGCAAATAATCGCTGACCTTCTCCACCAGCATCTCGCCTGTATGCTCCAGACTGCTTGCCTTTACGTCCTCTTCCTTGTCGTTTGTGAAGGGTTTGACAATATAGACACGATTCCCGAGTTCATCCTTGCTCGTTGCAAACACGAACTGTTCGCTCAGAAGCTCCGATACAATGTTGTCTATGGCGAAATCCGCAAGCTCCAGCGAGTCCCCGAACTTCTGAAACTCGCCGTCTTGACGTATGACAAGTAAGCGGCACTCTTCTCCCGATGACAGGGCAAGCCCAAGCTGCGCTGTTTTGTCTTGCAGGGACCCCTCCTCCGGAATTTGTCCTCTTAAAAGCCCCCGGATCAAATTCTGTCGGAGCAGCGGCTCGTGCTCACGCAATGACTTCATCGCATTATGAACGGAAGCAATCTCATGCCATTCGGATCGGATGGCAGATACAACCTGCTTCACCTCATTCAGAACATCGTCCGACCTTGCAGGCTTGAGCAGGTAATTGACAGCTTGATGCTTCATCGCTTGCTGTGCATATTCAAAGTCGGCATGACCCGACAGGACGATGCATTTTATCTTCTTTCCATTCAATCTCCGAATAAGCTCCAGTCCGGACATGCCGGGCATTTTGACATCGGTTAACACGATGTCGATGTTTTTTTCATCCAGGATGCCAAGCGCTTCCAAGGCTGAATAAGCATAAAATACTTCTTCAATGCCCGCTTCTTCCCAATCAACTGCGGCAAGTAAATAATCGATCACGTAAGACTCGTCATCCACTAAAAGAATGTTCATGCTTCAGTTTCCCCTTTCAGCTGCAATTGGCTAAGTTTAAGAATGAATCGGCAGCCTCCTTTGGGATTGGCTTCCACTGCCAGCCCTGAACCATCGCCATAATGAAGCTGCAAGCGCTGATTGACATTAAAAGTACCGCAGCTCTCCACGCTCTCCGACATCGGCTGCTTCCACATGGCTTCCAAATTTGCGCGTTCCGGCTCCGTCAACCCTGGGCCGTTATCTTCAACCGCAATATGCCACTCCTGGTCTTGAGCATAACCGATTACCCGTATCCATCCGTCACTGTCCGCAGCATCAATGCCGTGTGCGATGGCGTTCTCAATAATGGGCTGCAGGATCAGTCTCGGCACCTCAATGCCCAGCATTTCATCCGGCACCTCCATTTGGTAAGTGAACCTGCGATTACGAAGCTTGTGTATGCGCAAATAGCTTTCCGCTACATTCAGCTCCTCAGAAAGCTCCACCGTTTGTTTGCCTGTATACGTCGCATAACGAAAATAATGGGCCAAGTTCATAATCATGTCTGAAGCCGCTTTACGTTGATCAAGATAAATCATGCTCTCCACAAAGTAAAGCGAATTATATAGAAAATGAGGATTAATTTGTGATTGAAGCTGCTTCAGCGTAGCTTCGCGCGAACGGATTTGCTCTAAATACACCTTTTCAATCAAATCCTGAATGGTTCCCGCCATACGATTAAATGATTGGAACAAATAAGTGAAATCATAGTCCTTCCCAATTTTCAGCCTGATGGAGTAATCCCCTTTTTCAAACTTGCGAACTGCTTTCAGCATTTCTGAAACGGGGATTTGCACATACCTGAAAATAAAGTACCCGGCAGATAAAGCAAAGACGAGCAGCAGCACCAGCGTAATGTAAAAGATAAGCTTCCCTTGTCGGATCGGCTCGGAAATGGTATCACGCGGCGTCATCGTGACAAGATGCCATCCCATCGATTCAATTCTATTGTAAGTAACGAGATAAGAAGCGTTATCGCTATCAAGCGTCAAGCTCCCTTGTGCCGCCAATTCGCCCGGTGGCATATGGGCTTCCCATTGCTCGAACATGTCGTTTGTCTGTTCACCGTCCATGATGACGGCTTGCCCAGGAGCATATAAAAACGCTTCACCCTGCTGCTCGTTCTTAAACTGTTTTAACATGTTCATTAGGTTTTCATGCGAAATGCCTACCTGCACGACTAGCTGCGGTACGTAATTTTCATTGGAAGAGGTATACGGAAAAGCTACATTCCAGACGAGAAACTCCTTCTTCATCGGACCAGCCGACAGTTCTTCAAGCCGCCAAGCCATCGCGGGCTGGAACGATTCCGAATAAACATCGGCATCCGCCACCGAGAAATTGGCAAAAATGCGATAGTTATTCCGAGGCGAGATTAAAGCAATCCAATCATTCCAATCATTGTTTGAATTGATAAACATCAGCTTGTCGAGCAGTCTTTGTTTTAATTGGAGCTGTTCCAGCTTGTCCAGAAGATTGTAATATTTAAATTGTTCAACGTCATCGTCATTCGATATCATAAAAGCGCTTTCTTTCAAACGATCCAATCGGGAATCAAGCTGGCTGACAAAAAACAAGGACCGGCTCATGTTAAGCGACTCAATCTGCTCTGTCAGGCTGGACTGTGTATAATAATTCGAGTACGTATACGCTCCCAAGATCGGGATAAATAAGCAGACAATAAGCAGCATGATACGGCGAAATACATTGCTTTGCTTCATGGCTCCTCCCGCCGACTGTGTGTATTTTATCTATTATAGAGGATCTCGTTTGTTGACTGATATAATAAATTCTTTAGATCATCGCCAGATGTAAAGATATGTCTTGTCATATGCCCGCTAAAGGCATAAACGGCAAAAAACGCCACCACATCAAGTGATGACGTTTTGGCGTTTGGAGCATCCCGGTTCTACCAAGGAAGCGTTTCTTGTTTATGATAGAACCCGCCCGTCGGACCGTCGGCTGGAAGCGTTGCGAGCCATACCGCCGTTTCGGCGCCTTCACTAACCTCCATCGGGGCCCCTTCGCCCCCCATGTCCGTCTTTACCCAGCCAGGGTGACAGGCATTCACCTTCACGTTCGTATCCCGCAAACGGATGGAGAGCTGCGCTGTCCACGCGTTCATTGCCGCCTTGGATGTCGTATATGCCGGCGCCGACCGGCTTCCGAACATATCGTTGGACAGAAGCGTGCCAAGCGAACCGAGAATGCTTGATTGATTGACAATTCTGCCTGCCGGACTCGCCTTCAGGAGAGGCAGCAGCTCCTCCGATAGGGCCTGTGGACCAAAGACATTCACTTCGAAGGAGTCCCGCATAACTTCGAGCGTATTGCCCAAGTGATCCAAATAAACGCCAGCGTTGTTCACCAGAATGTCCAGCCTGCCATAATCCTGCTTGATCAGATCGGCGACGGAGCGAATTTGATCGCTATCCGTGACGTCAAGCTCGACGCCGCGCGCCTCCATTTGCTCCTTGCGCAGCTCGGCCGCAGCTTCCTCGGCTTTGGCAATCGAACGCGCTCCGAGCAGCACGATGTTTCCTTGCTGCCCTAACTGCCTGGCAATCTCCAAGCCAAGCCCTTTGTACGCCCCTGTGATCAACGCCACTTTCTTATTCATCGTCATCTTCCTCCACTTTTCATTTATTTTATAACGATTAGTACATAATGCTCAAAAATAAATGGTTCACCCTAATAAATGAACCAGTTGTTCAATCGCTTCCTCCATGGCTACGCGATCGGGCTGTCCTTTCATCGTCACCGTCAGGCCGACGGCCGCAATCGTTAACGCGGTGGCAGCGCTTGCTGCGTTCAATTCAGCCGACAGCTCGCCTCTTTGCATGCCAGCTTCAATGGTCTCGCGCAGCAGAGCCGCAAGATTCATTTGAAACTCCGATGTGAACCTGGCCAGGCTCGTGTTCCGCGGCGCCATTTCGGTGAGGGTGTTCACGCATAAGCAACCCCAATCAGGCTGCTTGCCATCCTCGTTATTCGTTATTCCGAGCAAGTACAGGCGCACAGCCTCTCGCGCAGAAGGCGCCTTACGAAGCTTAGCTCCAATGTAAGCGAGGCTAAGGTCGGCATATTTGTGAAGCGCGGCGTTGAACAGCTCTTCCTTGCTGCCGAACGTGCCATACAGGCTCGGCCGCTGTATGCCCATTGCCTCGGTCAGGTCACTGATGGATGTCGCTTCGTAACCTTTTTGCCAAAACATATGCATAGCCTTCAGCAGAGCTTGCTGCTCATCAAATTCGCGTGGTCTTGCCATATTCGCCCACTCTTTCTGTAACGATCGGTATGTAATTATAATATACGTTGTTTCTGGATCTGTCAATTCCCGCCAGCTAAAATTTTTCGAACGCTCCATAAAGCGGAATTGTCGCAGCATCACCGTTATCTACTGAATAAGCGCATCATTTTTTGATCAGACTGCTAAAAAATGAATAAGGAGCTTAAAAAGCATGCTATTCAATATTGTGGTCGGCTTTATGATTCCATGGCTGCTCGCGTACCCCCTGATTCATAAACAACCCAAACTGTTTATCGTTATTAGCCCTGCAACCGCTGTTGTCTCCATCATCATCAATACGGTTGGCTTCTTTTTTGAATACTGGCATTTTAAGCCCATTATCGCAAGAAACCAAACCATTTCGGCATTGCCATTCGATTTGGGCTTATATGCTGTATTAGGCAGCTTAATGATTTACTCCATCCAAAAAAGAATATGCAACCTCCCGCCCTTAATCATCTTTATCGGCTTCAGCCTGTTTACCACCTTTTTGGAGTACATAGCGTTGCAATTTGATAAAGTGACGTACGGAGACGGCTGGAACATTGGCTGGACCTTTATTTCTTATTCTCTTGCATACCTGGCCGTAATAGCCGCCTGGAGAATAGCAAAATCTCATATTGATTTAGTGGAGAAATAGCCTTCATTCCTGCCGTCCCCTTATATTCATCCCTATATTCACCCCATTAGGCGAAAATCATATACTGTCGTATGCGTTTCGGGAGGGGAGTACCATGGAAACAAATAAAAACCCGCGCGACATCGAAATTGCCAAGCTGGCATTTATCGGGTCCTCTATTGCAGCCATAGGGGATGGAATTTCGGCGCTTGCCGCCGCTCTGGCATTAGACGCTTTGCAACAGAATTTTCGAACTCCAAACCAAATTCGTCCTGCAACAGATACAGGAGCAACTCTGAGACAGCTTGATTATTTTATTAATGAGCTCATTCATATTAGAAATAACCGTAAAGACTGATGCTTGTTTTTTCGGCAATGCGCCCGGCGAGAGCAGGTCAGGCTCCTACAGCGGCAAATCGCTGAAGGTGATGTTCATGCATGCTATCCTCAAGCACCAGCGAGCCTGCTCCCGCTTCGATCGTCCGCGCCCTTCCCGCCAATTATCCGTTCATGTCCGTTAATCGTAAAAAACAACTGTAAAAGAAATTTCCTTTGTATCTTACAGATTCCGGAAATATAATAAGGGAGAACTGCAGCTATCCTTACCGTTATTTAGGGAAATCCCAAGTATGGACATCTATGATACCGCTTGCAAAAATAACTGTACCGGGTTTGCCGCAAACCTTATGATGAAAGGCGGAATCCTACGATGCTATTCTCAGCTGGACAAGTAGACTGTACACCGGAAGAGGTCGGATACGACGCTTCCAGAATCGGCGTATTGCACGCCCACTTCAAGAAGCTGATGGACCAAAACAAAATTCAGGCGGCTTCCTATTGCGTTTCCCGCTACGGCAAAACGTTCATGCACGGCGCCCTCGGCCCGATTTCTTATCGTGGCGGAAACGATCCTCTGCTTCCGACCACCGCTCATCGCATCGCCTCCATTACCAAAGTCATCGCTACCGTAGCCATTGCCAAGCTGGTTGAAGACGGCGCAATCCGACTGGATGATCCCGTGGGCAGCATTTTGCCGCAGCTCGACAAGGAGCTTTTTAACAAAATCGATATTTTCAGCCTGCTCACCCATACCTCAGGTCTGTATCCGGACTGCGCGAGCGACCTCATCCCTTATCACAAGTCCTATTGGGCGCTGATCGACAGCTATTTCCAAGCCTATAGTCCGGAGGATGGCGAACCCGACTGGATATCGGCCGCTCTGAGCGGAGGGCTGAGCAAAAAGGTCGGCGAGGAATGGCAATACTGTTCTTTCGGGTTCGCTCTGCTCGGCGAAATTATCCGCAAAGCGTCAGGCATCAGCGCCGAGCAGTATATCGAGGAGCAAATCCTTCGGCCTCTCGGCATGGAAGATACCATGTTCGAGCCATCGCCCGAACTGGCCAAACGATTTATTATCCGCAGCGAAAAACACGAGAATCATTTAAATGACCTGATAGCGGGCCAATTACCCGAGCCTTCGCCCGCGGACAAGCTCTGGGGCAGCGTACCGAAAACCGGCGGCGGCCTTTGCTCGACGCCGGCTGATCTGCTCCGGTTCGCCAATATGATGCTGGGGATGGGCAAGCTGGGCGATACTCGCATCCTGGGACGAAAAACGGTCGAAAAGTTTACAACGCGGGCGCTTTACGATACGCCCGATTATTGTTGGGGAGGAAGCAATCCCGACAGAAGCTACGGTATCGGATTCGATATGCGAAGAGGCGCCGGCTTCCTCTATTCTCCGACCACTTACAGCCATGAAGGCGCGGGCGCCTGCTCGATGATCATCGATCCTACCGAGCAATTGGCGGCAGTCTGGTTTGTTCCTTTCAAGGATAATAACTGGCATGCGGATGCCATCTACAACGTCACCAATATTATTTGGTCGGGATTAAACTAATGGCAGGCATCCGGCATCATTTGCGGGTTTGCCGGACGGTGGCGGATGTTACGTACAAGGAGTGGGGCGCCTACCGGACCCACTCCATGGTGTCGATCATCGTTGGGCCGGTTTATTTCATCGTGCAGTATTTTATATGGACGGCGGTTTACGGCGATCATGCCACGCTTGGCGGCATGGAGCTTTCGCAAATGATCCGTTATTTCGGGGCGACCGCGCTGATCGGCTATCTCATCATGGATTTTGCCGATTGGAATTTGTCGATGCTGGTACGCACAGGCAAATTTCTTACCTTTCATCTGCGACCGCTAAACCACCGTTCGTTTGCACTGTATCAAAAGATCGGACACCGCTCATTGGGCTTCCTGTTCGAATTTCTCCCCTGCCTGCTCATCTTTGTGCTTGTGTTTGGTATCGATATGACACCGGCCAGCTATCTGTGGACAACCATGTCGGTATCGCTGGCTTTTCTCATGAACTTTTACGTGAACTATACGATCGGCCTGACTTCGTTTTGGCTCGTTCAGTCCAGCGGAATCCGCAGCGCGTTTATGCTGGTATCCGGCCTATTCTCCGGCGCGTTGATCCCGCTCGGCTTTTTTCCGCATTGGCTGCAGGTGATTCAATTTTTTCTGCCGTTCCAATATATCGCCTATATGCCGGCTATGGTGTTTACCGGCCGCTATTCGCTTGGCGGCGTGACGCTGCCGATCGAGCATGTCGTGGGCCTTCAAGCCGTTGCGGTACTGGTCATGCTGGGTCTGTGCGAGCTTGTCCAGCGCTTCGCCTTAAAGCATTTCACCGCCGTCGGCGCTTGAACGGGTCAATGAAAGGAACGTTGCTATCCATGAATAAGTATGTGAATGTCTATGCGAAATGCATGCGCTCCGCTTTTTTGGCCTCGGCCGCCTACCGCATGAATTTTATTGTCGGCTGCCTCATTACGCTGGCGGGCAATATTTTGTTTCCGCTCGTTACCCTGCTGATCTACCGGTCCGGCACCAGCTTTCCCGGCTGGAGCCTGTTCGAGGTGCTGCTCATCCAATCCATTTTCACGATGTCCAGCGGACTCGCGAATCTGATTTTTGGCGGCGTTCTTTGGACGACAATGTCGCATATCCGGGAAGGCAGCTTCGAGGTCATTCTGCTGAAGCCGCTTAATCCATTGTTTTTTATCGTAGCCACCACATTTTCGCCGGAAAATATCGGAGTATTCGTTGGCGGAATTTCGCTTTTCCTCGTCTCCATTATGCACGTTGGCGCGATTGCACCGCTTTCCTGGCTGCAATTTTCCGTTTTATTCGCGGCGGGAACGGCGGTGATGGCTGGCTTATCCCTCATGATGGCCGCCATGTCCTTCAAGTGGGTGGGCAATTCCCGGATTGCCGAGCTGGCGGACAGCTCGCTGCTCTTCGGCAAATACCCGATGCCGATTTTCCCGAAGACCGTTCAAGCCGTCATGACCTTCGTCATCCCGGTGGGCATGGTGGGCTTCCTTCCGGCATCCGCCCTTCTGGGACGGCTCGAGCCTGGCGATTACGCGGCGATCTTGCCCTGCTTTTTGTTTATGGCCGCGGGGGCCTGGATTTATCGTCACATGATCCGATTATACGAGGGGGTTGGCGGATGAAGCCATTAATCGAAGTGAACCACTTGGTCAAAACCTATAAAACCTACAAGCGCGGCGCCAAAGCCGGCCAAGCGTTCAAAAGCTTTTTTTGCCGTGAGGAGGTTGTCATACAAGCGGTAGACGCAATCAGCTTCACCATCGAACAAGGGGAAATTTGCGGCATGCTGGGACCAAATGGGGCCGGGAAATCCACAACGATTAAAATGCTCTGCGGAGCGCTGCACCCCACCTCGGGCCACATTCGGGTGCTGGGCTTTTCGCCTGCGCAGGAACGCAGACGGTATGTCAGCCGGATCGGGGCCGTATTCGGGCAAAAATCGCAGCTGATCTGGGATATCCCGCCCATCGACAGCTTCCATATGAATCAAGCGATCTACGGCATTTCGCCGGCCGACTTCCGCATGCGTCTGGATGAGCTGGCGGAGCTGCTCGACATCGCGCACGTAATGGAAAAGCCGACCCGGGTATTGTCCCTTGGCGAACGCATGAAATGCGAGTTTGTGATGGCGATGCTGCACCGGCCGCAGGTGCTGTTCCTTGATGAGCCCACGATCGGACTTGATGTCATTGCCAAAGTCAAAATCCGCGAATTCGTTCGGGAAATGAACCGGAAGCATAACATGACCTGCATTCTGACGACCCATGATCTGGAGGATGTCGAGGAGCTGGCCCATCGGGTCATTGTGATCAACCATGGAGCAAAGGTATTCGACGACTCCCTGCAGCGTCTGAAGCATTTTTTGGGAGATAAAAAACGGGTCAGCCTCACCTTTGCCGACTCGGTACAAGGGACCGGATTTGAAAATGCGCATACGCGGATCATCGAACGTCCCTCCGATTATCAAGTCACGCTTGAGGTGGACACCGCCCGCATTTCAATCAGCGACTTTATCGAAGAAACTACCAGAAAGCATCGTTTCTCCGACATCTCGATTAAAGAGCTGCCCATTCAGCAGGTGGTGATGGATCTGTATAAGGCCGGCGAGAGCAAACGCGGAAGCTAACCATGAACATCCCCGTCTATCCTTCATCTCCTTTGCTCCCGGCTGCCGGAATGGGCTAGGATCGCAATGCCCGCTGCAAAAAAATGATGGATGATTGGGTATGCTGGTCGCCTGATCGCTTTTCTACTAGCGGTTTGGCACCGGCCAGCCTTTTTGTCCTAAATGCCGATTTCACGCATTTTGGCAGTCACCGCCTCCACCCGTTTGTTCAGATTGCCTCCGCCATCAAATTTTGAAAGCCGCAGCTCGCTCACCACTTTTCCGTCGCGCATAAACAGAATGCGCTCCGTTCTTGCCGCCACGCCCGCATCATGCGTAACCAGCATAATCGCCGTGCCGTCACCGTTGATCGCCGTAAAAATATCCATAACTTCCTGAGCCGATTTCGAATTGAGCGCTCCGGTCGGCTCGTCGCCAAACAGAATTTGGGGATCGCTCATCAATGCCCGGCATATGCCCGCGCGCTGCAGCTGGCCGCCCGACACTTCCGCAATGCCGCGCTTCTCCAGTCCCGCTATGCCCATTTTCCCCATCAGCGCCTGCGCTTTTGCCGCAATCACTTTGGCCTTTTTAACATTGCCCCGGACAGATGGAAGCATGATGTTGTCCAGCAGGTTCAAATTGCCGAGCAACGTCGGCTTCTGGAATACAAATCCCATGGAAGTTCTGCGCATATCGGCCCGTTCATTGTCCGTAAGCTCCGCTACATTTCTCCCCCCGAAAACGATCTTTCCGCTATCCGCGTCATCCATGCCGCTCAGCACAAACAGCAGCGTCGATTTCCCCGAGCCGGATGGCCCCATTACCGACACGAACTCGCCTTCGCCGATTTCCACCGATACGTCTTCGAGAACGTTTCGCTTCTCTCCGGCTTCGCCAAAGGATTTTACAAGATTACGTCCTTCAATGATCTTCATCGTCTACTCCTTTATATGATCGGCAATTTGGATTCGTCCCGTTCCCGACGCGCCGACCAAGGCTGCGATCAGTACCGTCCCGGCCATCATCGACGGCAGCAGCAGATACGACGACAGCGGATTAACATCAAACGCGAACGAAGATGCGCCAAAGGAGGATATCATCCCGCCGGCCAGCGCCTCTCCCAGACTGCCCGCCAGCAGCGTGCCAAGCACCAAGGCCAGAGCCAGAATAAAAACCGCCCGCGAAACATACTGCGTCCTTAGATCCGTATCGGTATAGCCAAATGCTTTCATCACGGCAATGGCGTAACGATCCTTGGCAACGAGCATCCTCATAAACAGCATCGTCACCAGCAGCATGATGCCCAGCGCGATGATGATTGCCGCTTTGGAAGCGACCCCGACTGAGCTTATGGTAGAACCGAAGGTCTGATCAACAAACTCCTGAATGCCTGAAGCTTTGGCGTAAGCAAATCGGCCTCCGTATTCCGATACTTTTGGGCTGACGAGAGATTTGTCGTGCAGCTCTGCGCTGACCACACTCCACATCGTATCCGCCGAGTCGTCGGCAAACGCCGCTTTTGCGGTTTTGCCGCCGTTTGTAACGTCAGAATAAATACCGGACACCGTCAACGTTTTCTCCATGCCTGCCACGGTCAGCGTTATGGAATCGCCAACCTCTTTGCCCAGCTCATTGGCGTTCAAAGCGGACAGCGAAATTTCATTCTCCCCTGCCGGCTCCCTTCCATCGGCATAAGTCACCGGAAATACGGAATGGTCGCCCAGCTCGATTTTTAAGCGCTGCTCCGTTCCGTCCTCCCGATTGGCGAAAAAGGTTTTCGTCGTTAACACGGCAACCCTCGCGATCGCCGGATCACTCTCCATAGCACCCGCAATTTCCGAAGCCTTGCCGGAGATATCGCCGGTCTGCCGGATGTCGATGCGCAGATCGCTTTTTCCGATGCCCATATAGGTAACAAAGCTTTTGCTGGCTATCGTATGATGCAGGCTTAGCGGAACCTGGATAATAAAGGCCGAAAGCACAAGCACCGCCAACAAAGTGGCGTAAAGCTTTTTTCGGGAAAGCACATCTTTGACGCCTAGAAAAACATTGACATCCAGCCAGCGATTGCGACTTAGACGGAGCCGCTTGCCGCCAGCGGCATTCTCCTGCGACGCGCCGTAGCGCAGCGCCTCCGCAACGGATATGCGCCGGAACCTGGCAAGCAATCCGTATACATAAGCGATTATAGCCAGAGCGACAAGCAAAGCGCCGACGGCTCCACAAACAGCGGCAAGCGCGGAACGTCCGCTCTCCCCCATGTAGAGCCGAATGTTCTGAAGAAGCATGCCTCTGAACAAAAAAGACAAGGCAAACCCCGCCGCGCTGGCTGTCACTGCAATCGCGGCATATTGGGCGACATATATTTTCTTCATGTCGGACAAACGCAGGCCTATCGCTTTCATAACCCCGATCTCACGGTAATCGTCCTCGATTTTCGCAAGCAGCGTAAAGCGTATGCACAAAAAGGCAATTGCGACAACCAGCGCGCTGACCAAAAAGATGACGGCGATCATTAAACCATCGGATATGGCATTAAGCGTCCTAAACAGCGGATATGTTAATGCCGGCCCGTTGGCTTCAAGCTTCGCGGATGCATAATCCGTTTCGAAAGCGGCAAGATCGACCAAATCCTTCAACCGGAACTCAATCAGATATTCCGTGCTGCCGAACGGCGTAAGCTCCGCGTAATCGCGGTCGCTCACCAAAAAACGCTTGGACGAGGCCAGCAGCGAATTCATTTGCGAATCCCGCAGAAATCCGGCAACGGTTAGCGCCATGCCGTTAACCTCCAGCAGGCTGCCCCTCTTTGCGCTGCCATCCTTCATATAGGCGATGGGAACGTAAACCTCCCCTTCGGCGGCCTGAATCACCTGTCCATCCAAATCCAGAAGATAGTCGAAGCCTTCGCCCTGGGTAACGAACCCGTTGTCCTGAACGCTGCCGGCCAGCGAACGGCCGTCTATTATGATCCGGGCGCTGTCCACATTCAGAAATGGGGCTGCCTGAAAAGCATCCACTCTGCCGTTTTCTTCCGCAAAAGCTTCTAGTCTCGCATGATCGATCTCGCCTGCATGCATTTGCAAAAAATGCGGCGTTTTGGCCTGCGTCATCAGCGAATCAATGGCCCCTGACAAGTTGACGGCAAGAATCGCGGCCAGCGACACCAGCAAAGAGGCCGCCGCGACAAAAATGGTCGTGGTTATGGCAATGATTTTGTTTTTGGCCATATCTTGACGCATGATCCTGCTGTACACGGCTTACCCACCCCCGCTATTCCGCTCGAATAGCGGCATAATGTGGGACAGCAGCCCCCCGCTTTCCGTACCGAGCAGCCTTTCCACGTTAAAGATAAACGCCGCAATACGCGCAGCCCTTTCCTCGCCGGTCATCTCGACCATATCGCCGTCAAAAATAACGCTGGCATAGACGACGAGCATTTCCATGCATGCATGCGGATACGGAGTATCATAGACGCTTTGCTGTATGCCTTCTCGGATGATGCCTGTCAGAATCGGCGTGAGGCCGTTGATGATAGCCTTTTGAATTTTCTGATGCATAAGCGCATTTTGGGGCTTGTGGATATGCTCCATCATCTCCTTATCGCTTTCACCGCTCAAATTCATGGCCAGAACGACTCGGGTGATCCGCTCATTTACGGGAATGCTTTTGTCATTGGCAATTTCCTGGGCGGCATTCAAAAGTCGGACATTGTAACGCTGTATCAGCGCATCCATAATGTCCTCCTTCGACTTGAAATGATAATATAGCGTTCCGCGAGCAATGCCCACCATGTCGAGAATATCGCCTGTGGTTGTTCTGTCGAAGCCCTTTTGCCCAAACAGCTTGTCCGCCGCATCCAAAATTTCGTTTCTGCGTTCTTCGGGTTCTTTCGAAATTCTCATTGAACGTCTCCTTCTCTATTATCGACCGACTGTCTGTCTATAATTTAGTGGAACAGGATGAAAAAGTCAAGAGGGACAAAAAAACGCACACCCGGAAACCGGGCATGCGCGATGCTGCTATTCTATCTAAAAATAGGACTTTAACCATAATACCGCTTTGGCGCGGTCGTTGGTGCCAATTTTGGCGTAAATATCGCTTAAATAGTTTTTAACCGTGCCTTGCGTCAGATGCAATTTCCCGGCAATCTCCTTCGTATTGCAGCCCTCCACAAGCAGCCGGGCAAGCTCGCGCTCTCTTGGCGTCAACTCAAGCGCCTCGCTGTTTTTTTCATGCTGGCTGTTCTGGCTGCGGATGTTAAGGGCCAGCTTGCGGGCCACTTTGCCGGTCAACAGCAAATTGCCGGACAACGCCTCGTAGATGGATTGAGCAAGCTTTTCTCCGTCGATGTCTTTTAGCAAATACCCCGCAGCACCGCTGCTTAACGCTTCAATGATGTAGGCATCGTCGTCAAACGTGGTCAAAATCAGGAGCACAATGTCCGGATAACGCTGCATGATCGCTTCGGTGGCTTTGACGCCTCCCATGCCCGGCATGCGAATATCCATCAGAATGACATCCGGGACAACCGTTAGAAGACATTCAAGCGCCGCCTCCCCGCTTTCGGCCGTCCCGACAACCTCCATGTCCGGGCGCAGAGAAAGCAGCGTTTCCAGGCCCTCCAGCATCAACCTTTGATCGTCCACAAGCAAAACACGGATTTTTCGACCGTCACTCATTGTTCCCGCCCCCTCGCAATCGGCATTTGAATATGCAGGACAAATCCCTCCATGGGTGCGCTTCGCGCGCTCATTCGGCCGCCAATCGCCTGTATTCTTTCCTCCATTGAGGTTAGGCCAAAGCCGTAGACGATTGAATCGCTTCCGCTTCCGTTGTCCTTCACCGTCATAACAATCATGTCTTCCCGCTCCGTGATCTGAATATCCATTCGATCCGCACGGCCATGTTTAAGCGCATTGGTGATCGATTCCTTAATAGAGTTGATGATCACATATTCTTGCAGGGAGATAAGCGGGGCCGTCACCTTAAAATCCAGAGCGAATTGTACGCCCGTCTGCTTCGACGCATCCTTAGCGACTTTGGCTATTTTTTCTGCCAATCCCCTTTCCTCGCTGCCATCCTCTGACTTTAAGGCACGGGCGACCTGGCGGATGTTGCCGAGTCCCTGCTTCAATTGCTCGCGTGCGACGCGGATTTTCCGGCGGGCTTCCTCCGGCTTGGTGTCGAAGAGCAGACCCGCCCCTTCCAAAGCCACGATCGCCGTCGTCAGCGTATGACCGACCGTGTCATGAACGTCTTCTGCAATACGGGCTCGCTCTTTGAAAACCGCCAGCTCTTCCCTCATATTGGCCTCCTGGACCAGAGCTTCGTTGAGACGGAGGCTCATCTCCCTTTGATTGAGCAGCAGCTTGGCGCCCCATATCGGAATGACTAAACACGAATAACTCAACAGGTAAAATACATTCCGCCATACGCCATTTTCATCCTCCGGCCACAAAAACAGGTACGCGACAAACCCGCCATAGGCAAAGGGAAATGCGTACCACGCCTTGTAGTGCAGCAGAAGATCCGCGGCAAAAAGAACAAATACAATGCTTTCAATTTCCGTTCCGCTTCGCAGAAACAGCATAAACAGCAAAATGATTTCGGCCATCGGGGACACGACAGCAATGAAATGAAGCTTGGAGCGCCTCAATACATAGCCGGTGTGCCGGAAAAAATATAGCCCGATCAAAACCGCCGCGGCCGGCCAATTTTGAAAGGAAGAGAGAACCATATAGAGCAGCAGCAACATCACATAGGCGGCAGCCAGTCCATAATACAAGACGCGGGACATTTTGGTATTGCTAAGCGTATGAACCGCTGATTTGGTCATGAGATCCCTCATCTCTCAACAACAGATCAAGATAAAAAGCCTAATACAACGGCCGTTACGCCAATCAGCAAGGGAATGGCTTCCACCCCGTGAATAAGGATAGCCGGCCAAAAGCTGCGGTATTTGGCATTCAGGTACCCGTAGAATAACGAGCCGATCAAAAACAAAGGCACTTCAGATATTTTATGAAGATGGTAGGTTGCGAACAATACGCCGTTCATGGCCCAATCCCACCGGCCGAAGGCACCTTTCATCCGGGGAAGGAGAATGCCTCGAAAAAACAATTCTTCTCCTAACAAATAGTTGAAAAGGCAGCTGAGCAGAGCGATGCCGAGCAAATACCAGGCGCCGACAAATTCGGGCGTCGCCAGATTTTCAATCCTAGTATAATCCGGGGGAGCCAGCATTGGGAAGAGCCGGTTGATGCCTTCTTCCACAAAGGCGAACAACCCTGAGCTTTCGAAGAAAAAAGCGTACAAAATAATCGGAATCGTAAAAGCATACGCGAGCTTGTAAACCTTGAACGTTGTCGGATGGGTCGGATGTTTGATCCAGAGCCTTCTTTTAACCTGCTCCCAGCTCCAGCTGCCCAGTTCTTTTTTCAAAATCATGACGGACAGTGCAAATTGCCAAATCATCCCGGCGATCATAAGCAGCCAATATAGAATACCCGGGTGAATATGGACGATGGGAACCAGCAGCGGCAACAAAACAAATCGGAAAAAGACCATCGGTATGGTCACCAACGCCCAAAGTCCCACAATTTTTCTAACGCTGTATTGCTCTGTATCCCCTTCCGCATGCAGCTTCCCCGCCCCGCCATTTCCCGTATCCACGACTGTACTCAAACTTTCCACTCCTTCACTAGCAAAGTTGCATCCGCCATTAACTGTATAAAAAAAGACCGTCATATGATAAGTGACGGCCGTCATGGATGCGCTGCGCCTTTGCTCCGCAAAATGAAGGTTGAGTATGATTAATCGATCGGCGGCGGCATTCAGCCTGCTTCCCTTTACACGCCTTTAGAAAAAAAGCCGCGCCATGCGCGGTTTCTCTTCATTACCCTTCTACGATATCGCCCTGCAGATCGGTTGCAATTTGGATCATAACAGGCACGATTTCTTCATGGGAAATGGCTACATACAAATCCCCCATGTAGTGTCGGAACGGAATTTGCGCTTCTCCATGCGTCCACATAAAAAAATCTCCTTCTATGCTCATCGTGCTATCCGGACCTTTGATCGTCAGCACACTCTGAAATGCAAAATCAGCTCTGGCGGCAAAGTAAGCCTTGCATTCTTCGAGGGAAATTTCTTGGCCCTCTCCAACCTGTTTCATTGATCTTGTGATACGAAAGCGCGGTTTCTGACTCATGAACAGCCTCCAGAAGTAAAAGTTGTCTTTTCCTTTTTCCATACCTTAAACGCTTCGTTGGTTCCTGTCAACAAGGCCGGTCTCACGCTTGAACGTCAACATCGATTCCGCCGTCGGCTGATCAGGCGATTGAAGCAAGCCGGAAAGGCCATCACCGATTGGAATGCCGGCCTGCTTCAATGCTGCTGTCAGGTAAGCGATAAACCGGAAGGTATCGTTATCTCCTTCATCCAAGGATAGCCAGGCAACCGGCATGGAAAGCCCGGATAGCCATTCGCACACTGCGGTTGTCTTGCCAAACCCCGCTGCGGCAGACAGCAGCGTGAGCTTGCGATGCTTCCCCGTTTCCAGCCGGGAGGTTATTCGCAAGCGCCGTACCGTCCTGGGACGGAGCGGCGGCATATATAGTTTAGTGGCATTCATCTCCATATTCATGTCTTTTATTATAACATGCAAGCATCGCTTAGTTTCACCTTTTCAGCATTAAACCAATGAAACAACGCCCGTTCATAACACCCGACTTTAGTACCTTCCGATACTGTTGCCAAAACAGGCGCATGGCCAATAACCGAGCGGAGGCTGGTGAAAACTGGCATATTCCGTCTTGGAGGCGACGATGCGAACAAATGCCCAATCCCGGATCAGCCTTAACTGACACGGGATTGGGCAAGAAAATAAGCTTATTATTTATTCGGGAATACCGTTCTGGTTGCCAGGTCAACCTCGTAATCCACAACCTCATCGTAGCCGAGCCCTTTCGACTTGGCGATCATCTCTTCCCGCAGCTTGCTGTACTCGGCATCATTTTTCGCAAAAATCATTTTCCAAGAATATTCCTTAATAATTTTGCCGATGCTGCTGATCTTCTGTTGCAATTGGGCAGGCATAGTGGCAGGCGTTTCAGTAGTAAAGAACGGTTTGGAAACCTCAATCATGTCGTTCTTGATAAAATATTCCTTCGCCGTCATGACGCCCATAGCCTCGCGCCAGCTTTGGGTCACCGGATCAGGATCATGATTCAGCGTTGAATTCCACAGGTTGTAGTCGTACGGCTCACCTGTTTCCGGGTGGATATTCGTAAGCTTGAGTGTCGTATTATTAATTTGGTTCGCGCCATCCTTAAACGTGCCGCCGCCGTACTCCGCAGGAACAGGCTCCGTATTCGCAGGAAGCGCTTTCCAACCGTATTCCGTCACAAACGGCTTGCCATTCTCGTCGATGTCCCATGCCAATCCTTGCGGACCGTAATAGGATTCCATGATGCCTTGCGGTGTAAAGAGCCAGTTGATAAACTCCATGACGCGAGCAGGGTCCTTCGCTTTTGAGCCAATCGACCAAATACGGTTCCCCCCATACGGACTCATGCCAAAAGATGAAATTCTCTCTTCAGCAAATGGAACCAAAGCCAGCCCTTTGCCCTCCGCTACACGCTCCGGCGTATTGTACACATTATCAACCCAAGGGAAGTGCGAGAAGAAGATTTGACCGTCCTTGAACTTATTGGACACATCCGAGAACTTCTGGGTCAAAGAGTCCGGATCAAGCAAGCCCATCTGATTTGCGTCATAATAGAATTTCAAGCCTTGAAGATAATAGCCGTCTTCATCGAGCACGCCTTGCCATTCAGGTTTATTCTGGTGCGTAACAATCAGACCGGCGGGGTTAAGTCCGTCGCCTTCATTAAATCCGTAGAACTGCGAAACGACCTTGGCAAGTGTCATATAGTTCCCGTCCCAATCGGACCACAGGGAAATGCCGTAAGTCGGACGCCCCGATTCGCTTTTCGGCTCAAGCTCTTGCATTTGCTTCAATACCGGCAAGTAATCGTTCAGCGTTTTGATTTCCGGGCTGCCAAGCTGTTGATACAAATCCCATCGGATATTAGGACCGAAGGTCATGGTTGCGCCTTCCGAGGGCCCTTCCCCTGTTCCTACATCAAAACCGATTCCGTATACCGCTTTGTCGTTGCCAAATTGCTTTTTATTGGCCTCAACCGCCTCCGGCGCATTTTTCAAAATATCTTGACCATATTGGTTAAGCCTATCGTCTTTCGTCCAGTCGAGCAGCAAACCCGCTTTGATGGCGTCTTGATAATCTTTGCCGTTGGAGCCAAACACAACGAGATCGCCAAGATCGCCGGAAGCCATCATCGTTGCGATTTTTTGCTGTCCGCCCGCCAGATTGGAGGCAATGATATTCAGTTTGATGTTGAATTTGTCCTTAACCAGCTTTGCGAACCAGCCAGGCTGCTCCCCGGCATAGTTAGCCAGCATAGAGAATACATTAACCGTAATTTCCTCTCTATCGTCCGAAGCAGCATTGCCGCCGGATGCCGCATTGTCAGATCCGCTATTCGCAGCATTCCCGCCAGTAGCAGAATTTCCGCCAGTGTTGCTGCAAGCAGCAGTAAATACGAGAATGGCGCACATTAGGATCAGAAGCGCTGACCCATAAACTCTCTTTTTCATATTTCCTATTTCCTCCCCTGTACATGCTCAATATCTTGTCCCTTTTCAACTGCATGCTGCATGAATTCCCCTACCACCCCCTTTAAAAAAACGCTTTCCCCCTATCCCTTGACTGCCCCGATCATAATGCCCTTGACAAAAAATCGTTGGAAGAACGGGTATACAAGCAGAATCGGCAGTACGACGACCATGGATACGGTTGTACGGATAGATGTAGGCGTAGCCATGTTGGCCAAGTCCATATCCATCGAGCCTGACGACTGCATCATGAGCTGCGCAATGGAGGTCGCCTCGTTCATGTATCGATATAAAATAAACTGAAGGGTAAACAAATCCTGATTCGTAACCAAAAACAGCGTATCCGTAAAGCTGTTCCATTGGGTAACCGCCGAAAAGATCGCAATCGTTGCCAAAATCGGTGTAATTAGCGGAAAAATAATACTAATAAATATTCTGAAATAGCCGGCTCCATCAATTTGCGCGGATTCCTGCAGCGCAAGCGGCAAGGATTCAACAAAGGTTTTGACCAGAATGATAAAAAACGGTTGGACAATCGCCGGCAAAATGTACGCCCAGAAATTATTGGTAAGCCCCATATTCAGCATGGTTAAATACCATGGGATCAGACCCGCATTGAAATACATCGTAATGACCAAAAAACGATACCAGAATTTGCGTCCCCACATATGCTTGGTAAACAAATAGCCTAGAAATGCGGAAGCCGCTACGGTCAAGAGCGTACCGATGAATGTCCGACCGACGGAAACGATTGCCGCTTGGGTCAAGCCCGGTATTTTGAACACATCCGCATAATTCACCCAGTGAATATCCTTCGGATAAAACATAACCATTCCTCGACTGCTCAGATCATTGTTGCTTATGGTGTTGATGAACAGATAATAAAACGGAAATACGCAAATGATCGTTACGATTGCAAAAACCGCATAGTTGATGAAGTGGAACAACGTAAATTTCTCTTTGATAGGCATGAAGTCACTATATCCTTTCTTGATGAAATCGATTAAAAAATACTTTCGCCGCGAATGGCCTTCGACATGCTATTGGCAATAAATAATAGAAACAAGCTGACTAGCGACTTTAGCAGGCTTACGGCGGTGGCGAATCCGAAATTGGAGCTTGTCATCCCGATATTGTATACATACAAGTCCAGCACCTCGATATTGTTCGTATTCATCGCATTCTGGAACACATAAAACTGCTCCATCCCGTTATTGATAAAGTTGCCGATCGAGAGCAATAACAGAACAAAAAAGGTCGGCAGAATGCCCGGAACCGTGACGTTCCACATCAGACGAAACCGACCGGCACCGTCAACTCTTGCCGCTTCATTAAGCTCCTGGTCAATGCCGGCAATCGCGGCAATATACATGATGGCACCCCAGCCAAGCCCTTTCCATACGCTCCACAGCGTCATGGAAAGCCAGGTATGATCGTCGGATGCGAGAATGTTCAGCGGTTGCGAGATTAAGCCCATATCGAGCAATAAATTGTTCAGGAAGCCGTTGTTGACAGAAAAAAGCATGAATGCAAAAGAATAAACCAACACCCAGCTGATAAAGTTCGGAAGCGTTGTAAGCGTTTGTACAAGCTTCTTGAACTTCGTGCTCCGCAGCTCAGTCAGGAACACGGCAAAAATGACCGGCAGAACAGATGTCGCAATATTCAGACTACTAATGGCGAATGTATTGCGCAGCACCCTCATTACTTCCTGACGCTGGACCTCATTGGAGACCATTGAGGTAAACCAATCCAAGCCCATAAATTCCGATTGCGATAATGGGATGCCGGGACGATAATCATAGAAGGCGTAAATCCATCCGTAAAGCGGCAGGTACGAGAATAAAAAGGCTAAAATCAGAAATGGCAATGCCATCAGAAATAAATGATGCTTGTCCTTAAATGGAAACCTCTTTCGAGCTGTTAGATCCTCTCTTGGTTTACTGACCGTGTTGACGTTCATCTTTCTCCCCCTAAGCTAATCTGAATATCTTGATCCGGCCTTATGGCGCATCCCCCATGCGCCACCGGATTTGGCAACCGTCAGTCTTCTTCTATGAGTTCGGCAACTTCCTGTATAATAGCTGCTCCTCCTTGCTCGATCCATTTTTCAACAAAGTCGTCAAAGGTATCGAGAGGAGCCATGCCCATAATAATTTTAAGAAAGGCTTCGTCTTCAAGCTTCTGAAGAATTCCCCATCTGCTCTCCATCGTTTTGGTCTGCGAATAAGTAATGCTTGGCACGCCATGTATGCGATTGTCAACCAGCGGAGAGCCCCCGACCATAAGGGCATATGCGCGTATCCACATCGCCCAGTTTTGCTGAGTATTCCAATACTGGATGTCATATTGATCGTAAGGCTCTGCTTTCACCAAATGAATATTTCCGGCATCGTAATATAACAGCTTATACTCGGATTTATCGATATAATCCTGTGCCGTTCTTGTTTTCGCCAATACCTGTCTTAATGCTTCTACTTCATATTCCGTCTCATCCTGCGGCGCAAACGTCATTCGCAACGGGTATTCTGTGGGTCCCCTATCCGTAGTAAATACGCCTTGACTTTCTCCAAGCACCAGATTGTTTACTATTTTCATCGCTGCTTCCGGATGCTCATATCCTTTGCGAACGACTACGAATCGACTCGTTGACGTGCTCGTATGCGGACGGTACTCGCCATTGCGATCAAGCGGGAGCGCATAAGCTTGCCAATTAGCCTCAGGGTCATGGCGCACGGCTTCTCCGACTGGCCCGTACGGCGCCCACCAAGGTCCAAAAAACATGCCCGTCTTTCCGCTAACAATGGGGTCTGCGGGAGATTTGCGCATGGCCATTTCCGGATCGATAAGACCGGCAAGATACAAATCTCTTAATTTGCCTAAAGCTTCTTTCATCTCCGGCTGGATGGAGCCGTATAAAGCCTTTCCGTCCTTCTCCAGCCAATAGCCCGGATAGGCGTTATAAGCGGCAAAAATGCCGTCGAAGCCGTATAAATTATTGGTTGAATGAAGAAAGTCCGCATACAGTCTCCCATCCAAGCTTGGCCCGGCAAGCCCAATCGTGTCGGCAGCACCGTTGCCATCCGGGTCTTGCTCCACAAATGCGCGCGCAACGGCCTCTAGCTGATCTATCGTTTGAGGAGGGCTAAGATTCAGCTTTTCCAGCCAATCCTTGCGAATCCATAATAAATGAATGCCATCTGCCTGCAATTGCACGTTTGGAATAGCCATCAGTTTTCCATCAAACGTAACGCTGTTAAGCGCTTCCCCCTCAGTGCCTTCCACAATCTTCTTTATGACGGGTGAAGCGTAATCGTTGTATACATCCGTCATATCTGCCAGCTGGTCCGCTTCATACATTTCTTTCAGCTCAATCGGTCCTACAATCATGGCATCCGGCAAATCATTGCTTGCGATAGCCAAGCTTACTTTTTGTTGGTAATCGAAAGCGGAGGACGCTTTAAATGCGTATTCAACCACGATATTTAATCGCTCTTTAATATTTCGAGTATATTGATTGTCGAGAAGGGTCTCTCCCTCCAGAAGTGATTTGTTTGGCTCAACTTCCGTTGCAATTCTAATCGATACGGGCTCCTCATATTTGCCAAAGGGATCGGGAGCAGTCGTTACAGTCTGCGACGTCTCTTGATTGTTTTCAGTCGTGGAGGTGCAAGCGCTCATAAGCAGGAGTATGACGATTAAGACAATTCTCGGCAAACTATGCTTCATTCGTGTTCCTTCCCTACTTTCGCAGTTATTACCCGTGCACCAAGTATATCATGATAGAAACCGCCTTCGTGACCGAAGACGGTTGTCAGTATGGGTAGAGATATGTAGGTAACACAGGGCGGGTATAGACATTTGTCTCCCTAATTTTCGGACATTTGTAACTCGGCTTGAATGTATTGCCGATATTCGCTTGGAAGCATATTCGTTTTTTCCAAAAATACACGGCTAAAATATTTATGATCCATATAACCTGTATTTTCCGCTATCCATTGAACGGTTTTTTGCGTATATTGCAAGTATTCTTTTGCTTTCTCCATCCGAATATGGCGTAAATAATCATTAAAGGTCATCCCGACAAGATCCTTGAAGCATTGACTGAAATAGCTGCGGCTCATATTCACTCGCTTGGCCATTTCGGCGGCATGAACCGAACCGGACAGCTCATCGTGCATACCACGCACCGCTGTCGTAATGCAAGCTCTGACCTCTTCCGAATATTGGCCTTTGCCAATCGCTCCAATCAATAACTCCCTGACTGCACTTAGCCATTCCATTGCTTCAAACCAGGTATGCAGGTTGTCCGGCCATACAAGCTGCTTCTGCGTCACCGAGTAATAAATGCGATCCCATACCATTAATTGCGAATGGAGAAAAGCCATCAGCTTGGCCGGGGGCAGGCGCGCATCCTTCAAGGCCTCGAGAAACCGTTCAAATTCGGATGCCCGCTGAACCCATCCTTCTGGCAAACCCGTTTTTTTCAGTTCCGAAAGCTTGTCTACACTGGCCGAGTGATCCAGCTCTTTCACTATGGCGACATCGTATAGTTGTAGTTTAGGCTCGGCTTCGTAGAATAGCTCCAGCTCCGTATATTGCCGCAGGAACTGATAGATTTCATGTTTGCCACGGCCTTCCAATCCTCCCGCTCTAATCATTACCCATTCGGGATGGCGCTTAACGTATTCCACTAATCGGCCTTCAATCAAAGACTCCTCCGTATTGTCGCTCGGCAGCCACAGCAATAGATCAGGCTCCAACTCCACAGGCGGTACTTCGAAAGCTATGCTCTCCCTTATGGCGCGTCCTTCATCGTTATCGGGTCTAAAGCGGGTCAATGCCAATCCCCGCGTTGAGCGAATACCGCTTAATTCATTGCTGGCAGCCGGCGCCGCATGTTTAGATTGCTCCTCTTGAATCCGCCCTTTCACTCGGCTCATTACTTCTCCGAAATGTTCATCCTCCATTTCAACCTTTGCAATGTAATCAATTGCGCCAAGTCGAAGACTTTCTTGAATGTATTCAAAATCCTGATGCAGCGTAAGCACGACTATAAAAACATGGGGATATTGCTTTCTTACGATACGCATAAGCTCCATACCCGACATAACCGGCATCGCCAGATCAGTGAACAATAAATCCACCTTATTCATGGCCAAAAATTCAAGCGCCTTTTCACCATTTTTGGCTTCTCCTACGACCTCCATCCCGTTCTCTTTCCATGGCAAAATAGATATGAGTCCTTTTCTCACCAGATTGTCATCATCCACGATCAGCACTTTTATCACTCTGGAGGCCCTCCACTCTTGGTAGCTTCAAATATACACTCGTGCCTTTCCCCAGCTCGCTAACCACTTCAAGACTAGCTTGATGCCCGTATTGATTTTCAATCATTCGCTTCACATAGTTCATACCGATTCCCATGCCGGCTCTTTGCTGCTCGACCTGCTTCTGATTCAGAAGACGATCTATCTCCTCCTCTGAAATGCCCGAGCCGTTATCGTGAACGGAAATAATGATGTTACCTTCATCATGGCCTACGTCCACCTGGATAGCTCCCTCATCATCAAGCCCGTGGTATAACGAGTTCTCAAGAAGAGGCTGCAAAATAAAACGCGGCACCGCTATATCCAGCATATCGTCATCCACTCGGATACTTACATCAAATGCAAAATCATACCGAATTTGCTGCAGCGTTAAATACTGTTTAATGGAATCAATTTCCTCGCGAATCGTCGAGGCTTGTCCTCTTTTGCCCAGATTATAATATAAAAGCTTATTTAACGATAAAACCAGCTTGTCCAATTCTTTTTGTCCGTTCATGACGGCAAGCCAGTGTGCCGTATCCAAGGTATTCATTAAGAAGTGAGGATTGATTTGGTAGAGCAGCTTTTCAACCTCCAGATCGGCTCTGCGCTTCTCCTTCAGCTCCACCTCTTGAATTAAACCGGTAATCTGATCCTTCATATTGTGCAGCTGTTTAAGCAGAAAATCGAATTCGGGGATTTTAATCAAGGGTGGTGCCGAAGGGAATGTGTTTCTCTGCGTCATGGACTTAATCTCCAAATTAAATTGATGCAGCGGAATATATACCATTTTCCATAGGAGCCAGGCTATGATTAAGCTGACTGCGAGGAATAGGACAGATAAATAGATCATCTGAATGACCCAACGATTTTTCTCATTGTTGTATTCGTCTTTGGGAATCAGGGATATAATACTCCACCCTTGATTGCTGATCGACTTAAACCAGTAATACCCGTTTATTAGACCCGAATCTTCATCATCCTGCGTATAAAAATGGCCGTTTATAGGGAAATCGTCCGGCGCCTCGCTATAGGCGATTCGCTTGTCATTATCCAGAATCATGTGGTAGGAATAATCGTTGACCTTATTTTCAAATACGCTTTGCGTCATTCTGAAGCCGGACTCCACATACACGTATACATCTTCTTGATCACCCGGCAAATCCATCTTGCGAAGCGCAGAAATGACAAACTCTTCATTAAAACGCTCATTACTGAGATGAGGCCCAAAATAGGAAATTCTAAAGTATTCGGCAAGCAGCGGCAGCTTTTCAATCTCATACTCTTCTTTAACGGTCATATTATTAAACATGTAGGAGTTTTTACTCATCGACAAATACATGGCTAGACCTATCGTCGGGTTCGTGAAGGAAATCAGATTTAATTCTGTATTAATCTCCTCCGTTAGAACCGCCTTATCAAACGGCTCGTCGGCTGAGAGCAGCAATTCCACTTTTTTCCCGATACTCCCCTGAAAAGCAAGCTGCTGCGTAACGTGATTCAAGCTGCTGATTGTGCTTTCCAACGATGCCTCCACTTGGTTCAGATTACTTTGCACGCTGCTCTCCAAATGGTTGGTTAGGATAGAGGACATCGTATGATAAGAAATCAAAGCTGCGCAAATAAAAGGAATCAAGGTCGCCGTCGCAAAAATAAACATAATTCTTTTCTTAAAAGTGGCCTGTTGAAAATAGTTGAGCACAATTCTGATCATTCCCATTGCCTAGCGCTCCCTGTACGTATTTAATACCCATGTAAACACTTACATAAAAACCTTCTGCTGATCTGCCTGCCAGGCGTGCAAGCACACATTAATACTCGCACACCTTGCGCGCTTCTTCAAGTACAAGGTCTACAATACGAGGGATGGTCGATCAGGGGCAGAATCGGGGAAACAGCAGAATAACCCATTCCAGCGATCCGATCTCCTTTCCGGTGTGAGAACCTTAAGGATAATGCTGGATCGCTGAATTGGGTTATTAGAACAATATTCAGATAGGGAACTCCTGACCGCTTCTTATCGACGCCTACAACCAATATTTGCACATCGGCTCTTTTCCGTCCAGTTCGTCGATCATATTCAGTACAAGCAAATTCCAATTGAGAAAACCGCCGTTCATAACCGGCTCGCCTGTGCTCGGGATGTAATATTCATGCAGCTTGCCTGTTTTCTCCAGATCCTGTCCCAGCAAACGCACCGTTTTGTCGCACAGCTCTTTGGCTTGCTCTGTATAACCATAATTCATGAGTCCGCGAAAAACAACATAGTTGGACACTATCCAGATCGGCCCCAGCCAATTGGAGGGGTTGTTCGTCGCCCGGCAATCGAACATCTTCTCGTCTTGCGCCAACGTTGCAATCCCGTATGGACTGGCGAATGTATTGCAATCCGTTGCATGATCAAGGGCCAAGTATGCCGCTTGAGACGCTTCAGCAGCCTTTGCCCATAACGGGATAAAGCCCGACCATACACGGATTTTTATAGGCAACGTCTTCCAGAATACGCCCAGCCCCTGATGGAACCAGTCGTAATGACGGGTCCGGATATCCGTATCAACGGAATAAAAGAATTTGTCTCTTCTGTCCCAGCACTCCTCCCGAATAGCTGCCGACAAGCGATCTGCTTTCTCCCGATACGCGTCCCCTCGTCCAGTCTTGCCCAGCTTGTCAGCAATGGTCGCCATCGCCTTCAGCTCCGAGACCATAAACCCATTCAGATAAATATTGGCTGTAGAATAACGGGGACGCCCGAACGTGGCCGGATCATTGTCCATCCCAATCATAATATCGTCCGCCCAAACGTAAAGTCCGCAATTGGCATTCCAATAATCACGGTCATAGCAAGCAAAGTAGGCTTCAAGCTTTTCGTACTCCGACTCCACCCAGGAGAAATCTTCGCTGAAACCGCCGATCAAAGCGATCTGCTGACATAGAAACGGCTTGTGCATATTGGTAACGAGCCCTTCCTTGCGCTTCATGATCAAATAAGGCTCATCCAGATTCGAATTGTGATCGAGGGTTGCAATCATCATCGGAATGTAGCCGTCGCTTTGCTGATAATCGAGGAAGTTGCGAATGTTGCCTACGGCATGACGAATGTACTTTTCCTTCAACGATCCGTCTTCATCATGCTGTTCGGCTAAATGAAACAAGGCATAAACCGCCCAGAAGCTGTCCCAATCCCAAAGGTTGCCGTCATAGATAGAGCCCGGATCTACGAACGGATGCTTCAAATAATGGACCGGCTCCTTCAGAATCATATCGCAATTGGCCAAAATGTATTCTCTTAGCGCATTCTTATAGTTATCCACTTGTTAGGCTCCTTTGCTACCCTTTGATGGCTCCGGCCGTCATCCCTTCCACAATATATTCCTGCAGCAGGAAATATAAGAGCAGTACCGGAACAATGACGATCAGAATGTCGGCAAAAATCAAATTCCAATCCGAGCTGTATTTCCCTACATAATTATAGACAGATACGGTGACCGTCCACTTTGAACCGTCCGTAAGCAAATAAAACGGTCCCATAAAATCGTTCCAAACGGAGATAATCGTCAGCAGAGAAGACGTCACAATCACGGGCTGCATGAGCGGCAGCATGATCCGAAAGAACAGCCTTAACGGGCCGCAGCCGTCAATAATGCCCGCTTCGTCAAGCTCTCTCGGAATCGTCTTCAAGTACCCGGTCATCAGAAAGATGGTAAACGGCAGCAGCACGGCGGAATAATACAGAATCATCCCCTGGTACGTATTGTGAATGCCAAGCTCCATCATCAGCTTGATCGTCGGGATCAGTGAAACCGGCATAACCAGACCAAGGATAAAAAAATAATAAAGCGCGTTCGTTGTTCGTGTTCCGTTTCGCTGCATGCTGAAAGAAGCCAACGAAGCAAACAGATTGGTCACGAACAAGGCGCCAACGGAAATCAGCGCGCTGTTTAGATATCCGCTCCATATTTTACCGTTCTCGAACACCTCGGCGAAATTTGCGAATCGGAATTCGGTTGGCAGCGATAGCCTGAACCTGGCCGCTTCGCCCGCATCCTTCAAGGCGTTGACGACGATCATATAGAACGGAATAATCACGATTAGCGCCAGCAGCAATAATGCGACCTCCATGAACAGACGGTTCGGTCTCCATAGCTTGTTCCTCACATCTCCACCTCTCTTTTTCTCAGCAGCCTCAAGAATGTGATGGCAATAATCGATACGACCAGCGTAAGCAAAAATCCGGATGCTGTCGCATAGCCCCAATTCCCGCGCGAAAAGTTGCGGAAAATCAGTGTATTGAACACCTCGGTATCATAGCCTGGCCCTCCGTTGGTCAGGACCAGCACGGTCTCGAATACCTTGAGCGAATTAATGACGGTGAGCAGGAAATTGACCGTAAAGGACGGCGCAAGCAAGGGAAACACAATATGTCTGAATTTGCTGAACGCGTTAGTTCCATCGACATCCGCCTGTTCGAGCAAATCTTTGGGAATGGTTTTGAGTCCTGCCAGATAGATCACCATCGCGAAGCCAGCGCCCCTCCACAGCTCCGTCATAATGATGGAGAACAAGGCGTATCTGGAGTCGTTGAGCCAATCGACGGCGAGCGCATCAAGCCCAACGAGCCGCAGCATATGATTCAGAATGCCATCCTCGGGACTGTAGATCGCTGTGAAAATATAGCCGACAATGAGCGGCGCAATGACGACCGGCGTATAGAAAGCCGTCCTGTAGAACTTTCCCATCCTTGTGCTGCGATTAAGCATGAGGGCGAGTCCCAGTCCGAAAGCGTTAACGAAGATGGTCACGAAAAAAGCATAAAGCAACGTATTTTTTAAAGCTAAACCAAGCACGCCTTCAGAGAACAAGTCTCTATAATTGTCCAGTCCAATGAAGTTCACTTCGTCGCTGTAAGAGCTCCAATCCGTGAAACTGTAGGCGAAGCCGGACAGGGTCGGGAACACGAACAACAACGAGTACACAGCTAATGCCGGGTAGATAAAATAAAGCGGATATTTGAACTGTCTTTTCATCGGCATCCTTCCTTGTCTGTCGGAATGAAACGCTCGCAAGCCGAATGAGGCCAT
The DNA here is from genome assembly GCF_005222705.1 of Paenibacillus sp. SY21-1. GTDB lineage: Bacteria > Bacillota > Bacilli > Paenibacillales > Paenibacillaceae > Pristimantibacillus. The sequence continues at coordinate 330,529 of NZ_STGF01000002.1, forward strand.
GACGGAATAAGGGATTGTCGGATCACAATCCCTTATTCCGCGCCGCAGCGGTAACGGATCGCCGGATATAGCTCGCCCCGCTTACTCGAATCCCGCGATTTTCTTGTTCTTTCCGTCCTGACGATAGTTTTTATCCATTTGATCAACGGCTTTCTGAGCGTCGCCTTTGCCGACAAGCTCTTGCGTAATTTTATCGAAATCTATGATTCCTGCAGGCAAGCGCAGCTGAATTTGTACAATTCCCTGTCCTTGCTGAATATAGTTGTAGATGTCTTCCTGTCCCGGAAACAGCGTCGCCTCCACACCGCTATATACCGGTATCCCCGGATTGTACTTATACCAGATGGCCAGCGACTCCGGCGTCGTCATAAAGCTGGCCAGCTCCTTGGCCGCCTCTGCCCGCGGCGAAGTTTTTGTCACGAAAATCTGCTTGGGCGGGTATAAGGAGACTTTGCCGGCATCGGTCAGCGAAGGGAAAGGGAAAAATCCGATGTCGTTCACCTTGTCACCGAAACGCTTGGATACCTCGGGCAGCATCCAGTCCGCCTGGAAAGCCATAGCCGCTGTGCCGTTTGCAATCTGCTCCTGTTGATTTTCGTACGTCCCCGCCAGCAAATCCTTGTTGTAATAACCTTTGGTTTTCAACTCGTACTGCAGCTCGAATACCTTTTTCATTTCGGAAATTTCATTGAAACGAAGCTCGTTGGCGGCCAGCTTGCCCACGCCTTCGTCTCCGTTAATGGTAGGCATCACCATGGATTGAAAGGCTGCCAGCGGGAAGATTTGCGTTGGCCAGCCCGTTTTGACGGCTTCATAGAACGGCACAATCCCCGCAGCCTTGAGCTTTTCCGCGTTCGCCAGCAGCTCTTCGTAGCTGTTCGGAATTTGAAGCCCGTTGGCCTTATAAACCTCCTTGTTATACATCACGCCCATCGCATTGTAGGAGCCCCAGGGCATTCCGTAAATTTTGTTGTCCAGCGTATAAAAATCCTTGACCGCGGAAGTCAAATTCCCGACAAAACCTTCATTGGTCATCTCGACCAAATTTTTCTCTGCCTGCATCGTGACATATTCGTTCGGACCCGCGAAGAAATAAAAAATATCCGGCGCATCATTGGTGGCAAATCGCGTTTTGATAATGTTCTCGTACTGATTGACATCGGGTAAAATTTGAAAATCCACCTTGTTCCCGGTTTTTGCTTCATAATTCGCGAAAATTTCCTGGAATGCCTGCGACTCGGAGTCGCCGTTCGCCATAGTGGTGAATACGAGCTTGATTGATTCCTTCTTCGTTTCCGTCGGCTCGACCGTCTGCGTCGGCGAGCTTGCATCCGAAGAAGCCTCAGGCGAGGCATTGCCGGTTACATTTCCGCCGCTGCACGCGGACAGCAGCAAGATTAGAACCGCAAGTGCCAGAAGAAACGGACTGCGCTGTGTTAATTTGGCCATTTGTTCAACTCCCCCAATTCACTGTTCTTTATTCCCTTGCCTCTTTATTATAGAAAGCGCTTTACATATTGTTGTAGGGGGATTTCATTCAATCTGTGGGGTAAAATCAACGTTGTAGGACTATTCCGCTGCAGTCTGCTTCTTGAACTCCCTCGGTGTTTGCCCCGTCCACTGCTTGAACAGCTTGCTGAAGTAAAAAGGATCCGTGTACCCCACAAGCTCGGCCACATCCTTAAACAGCAGTCTTGGCTTATCGCAAATCAGTTTTTTGGCTCGGTCAATTCGGACCTGAATGAGAAAATCGATTGGACTGTGACCGTACTTGCGTTTAAATACTCTGCCAAGATACGAGGCATTTAAACTGTAACGGTCAGCCAATGTCGTCAACGAAATATTGTCCATGTAGCAGGTTTCCAAGTAGCTTTTAAGCTCATCCGTCCATAGCGCTTCCAGTTCTTTGCCCCCATGCACCCATTCGTAAATCGAGCCGAACAGCTCCTTCAAGCTCTGAACGAGCGCCGCCGAATCCTCGGCCCCCCAGACCGCATCTTCAAGATCGTCCCGCCAATGAATTTCTGCGAGCCTTCGAGCGAACTCAACATGCTGCAGCTTCCACGAATCAATGAGAAAAAGCAGCGACTGCAGCCACTGCGCCCGTGTCGCCAACCTCCATGGCTCGGTTTGAAACAGCAGCTCCAGACGCTTGAGAAAATCCGACTTGCGTTCTTTGAGCAGCAATGAGATCAACTCGTGTCCCAATGACGCCGTGACGACCAGGGATGCCTCCCCGAGCGCAGGCTTGCTGTCATGAACGAGCAGGCTCCGCCTTCCTTCCAGCGGGAAACCGGAGTAGACCCTGCGCTGAAGCTTCGCCAATGCCGGGAACAGCCCGGACGATAAACGATTGACCGATGCCGCAGCTATGCAGGCCGCCGAGGCGCCCGCGGTCATCGCCGCCCGATCCGCAAATTGCTGAAGCCGCTCGTCGCTCTGGACATGAACGCCTATGACAACCGCCCTCCGCCCATCTGATTCGAACGGAATGCGATATATTTTTTCCCCTTCAAGCAGCAGATCGTCCACTTGCCACACCTCATGCTCCCGAGCCGTTCCTGCCAATTGCCGCGGCATCCATTCATAGAGCACCATGTACCTTGTGAAGTAGAAATATTCCTTGGCTGAATCCTTCAGCCCAACGGATGCTCCCCTGTCATCCTCCTGGCGATTAGCCCATTGCCTAAGCAACTCACCTTCGACCAACGCTTGATTTTGCCATAACCTAGCTTTAACCTCCCCCAGGAACTTGGCTAAAATGTCGTTTAACGGAGGCTTGAGCAGGTAATCGGAGACACCCAGCTCGATCGCTCTTCTGGCATATTCGAAATCGCGGTAACCCGTCAACACGGCGCAAACCGTTGAGGGACTGTTCTTCTTCACATGGCCAATCAGCGTCAGACCGTCCATGACAGGCATATAAATATCGGTCAACAAGACGTGCGGCTTGACTAACTCCAGCTCAAGCATGGCAAATTCGCCGTTCTCGTATTCTCCCACGATTTTGAAGTCGGGATCTACGCTTCTAATTTTCTCGCATATGCTCTGCAGAATAAGCGGCTCGTCTTCCACAACGACAATTCTAAACATGCGCCATCTCCTCCTTATGCCCGCAAGCGATCACAAGCTCCATTCCTTCCTCCAGATTCAGGATGGTGAACCGAACGTTGCCGTTATAGTACAAGTACAGCCTCATGAACGTATTTTCCAGCCCCAAACCGCCTAAGCCCTTGTCGCCAATCAGATCGAGCTGCCGAAGATAACGCGCCTTCATGTCGCGAATATAATGCTCTATTCGCTGCAAGGCGTCGGTCCCGAAGCCGCTGCCGTTATCCCGAATTCGCAGCAGCCAAGTCCCAGACTCCGCTCCAGCCCTGGCTTCAATTGACAAATGCCACGGCGGATTGACCGTTGCAAAGCCGTGCTCGAACGAATTTTCTACAAGCGGCTGCAAGACAAACTTGGGTAAAGCAATCCCCTTCAGCATCTTGTCGATATGAAGCGAATAGCTGAACCCGCTTTGATACCTCAGCTTCATCAGTTCCAGATAATTTTCCGTAAATTCAATCTCCTCGCCGAGTCCGATCGGCAATTCCGTAGGGCGACTGATGTATTCCATCATCCGCATCATTTTGTACGACATGGCCGCCGCATGCTCCGCACCGGCATTTTCGGCCAATACGGCAATGGAGGACAGCGTGTTAAAAATAAAATGCGGCTGCATCTGGTTGTGGAGGGCGCGGACATGGGCCAGATTTTCTCTTTTCTGCGCGTCAAGCAGCTGCTCCAACGACAAATTCAGACGCCCCTTCATCGTGATAAAGCCATCGTACAGCTCTTTGATTTCATAGGACGCTTTGCGGTACGTTCCTTTGTTCCGGATCAGTGTGTTGAAGTTGAACTGCTCGAGATCGAGCCGTCTCACATCCCTTAGAATCAGCCTGAGCGGGTGGGTAATGGTGGAGGCCAGCCAGTATGCGAGCATCAGGGCCAGACCTACGGAGGCGGCTGACACCGTTATCACCACATTTCTTAGACTGTTGACCGGCTTAAGCAATTCTTTCTCAGATTGGGCCGCAATGACCGTTAGTCCGGAGGAGGACGATCTAAGCCAGCCAATGACGACCTTCTCCCCGTTAACCGTTTCTGTTCTGTTGTGAAAGGTATCGGAAGCAAGCTTGGGGATGCTCTCCCACTGGAAGGGAAGCCTCTGATTCGACCCGTCCGGCGCAGGATAGAACTGCAGTCCCTGGTCATCCATAACATAAAGCTTGCTGCCGGTCTGCTCCGCAGCATCGCCGACGATTGCCGCCAGTGTATCGTACGACTGTTGAACTTCCACAAACTTCGGGTTCTCTGCCGAGCTGTTCGGGAATAGCCGGGAGATGGAGAATACCTGCTCCCCGGAGCGAAACAATTCATCCTTATGCGGCGGATTGAGCTGCTTGTCTCCTTCTTTGCTCAAGGTCGGCCCCACCCAGCTCAGCAAGCCGATCCTTTCACGAATAATGTCATAGGGATCGATTTTCAAACCGTAGCTGATAAAATCACCCTCCAAATTGAACACATTAATTTGCTGCGCAATGAAGGATGGCCCATTCAAGGTAGCAAGAATACGCACAAACGCGTTGCGGGCTTCCAGAACCTCATAGGATTCCACTGTTGTGAACGCCTCCTCGAAGCGATTCTGAAAATCGGAATTATAAATCACCTGCGCCGAAATTCGGTCAAGGTCTTTCACGGCTTGCGCAAGCGATTCATCAACCCTCTGCAGCATCTGGCTCGACGACTCTAGACTGCGCTCCCGTACAACGCTGGACAACCGGGTGTAGAAAAAAAAGCTGAGCGTCGTAATAATTAAACAGATCATCAGTGTATAAGAAATAAATAATTTGCTGCGAATGCCCAGCCTGTTCCGAAAGCTCCACCTGTCCGGCTTACCCGCCATGTCCCTCGTCTCCATTCGTTGCTTCTACTGAAAATAGAATAGCACACAATCGTTTCTTTGCTCCAAAAGTCGGCATTCTACATGTTCCGAGGTTGAAATCCTCCATGTACATCCATCTCTGATTTCATAAAATAGTAAATATCAACCTTATCACACGCGGATGAAGACCAAGGAGGGGGAATATGAGCCTGATTTTGAAAGGAGAACAATTCTTTGAAGGAAACGATCATCTGTTTCTGAATCGCGAAATCGAGGGATTTACGACTGCCATGCACAGCCACGACTTTATTGAAATCAGTCTGGTCACGCAAGGAAAAGGAATCCAGTACATTGAAAATGACGTATTGGAAGTGCAACAAGGCGATCTGTTCTTGATTCCCGTAGGAACGTCGCATGTTTATCGCCCTTTGTCTCCGGACCGCTCCGAGCCCTTGGTCACCCTTAACTTTATATTCGACGCATGCAGCGTAACGGAGCTGCAAGGGCATATGCCAAGAGCCAATGAACTCCTTCGCCTCCTTGATTCGCAGCGTTTAACAGAGCCTACATGGATTCACTATTATGACAGGAGAGAGCAGTTTCTGTCGCTCTTTTCCCAATCCTATTCGGAATATTCGGAACGGCCGGAAGGTTATTTGACAATGCTCAAGGCATTGCTGCTGCAAATTCTTCACTTGTTGATGCGTGCTGCTTCTGCGCCGAAAGCACATTTGCTCCAGTCTGAACAGCCTCTGCACCCTATCGATGACGCCTTTCAGTATATTGAACAATGTTATGCGGAGAAAATTACCTTGAAGGAAGCGGCGACCCGCTCTTACATGAGCGTCGGGCATTTTCAGAATCAGTTTAAAAAAGCGACGGGCGTCACCTTCAACCACTACGTTCAAGGCGTTCGCATACAGAAATGCTGCCATCTTCTTCGTACGACAGACATGTCCGTGCAGCAAAGCGCCAACGAGGTCGGATATAACGATATGAAATTTTTTTACGGCTTGTTCCGAAAAATGACCGGAAGCTCCCCTCAGCAATATCGCAAAGCGTAGCCGGTTCGCATACTTTTGCCCTTCCGTCCAGCAAGCGCAAATAGACCGCCCCCATGCAAAGGTTGCGGTCTACTAGTATCCTGACGCCGTGTTGTTCGCTTGTATCGATGCCGCCCTTTTAAGGCTTCTCGATAGCGGCCATTCTAATCGAAGGATGAGAGCATCCAAGGTTAATTAATCATGTTTTGTTACATATTTCAACCAAAGGCCACTATCCTCCAGCCGTTCTACGTCTTTTAAGAAAAAATTTACGGGAGGTTGTTTGGTTAAAAATGAACTCGTTTCAAATAATGTCACCAAGTTAGAGCCGCCGTCCGCCATTGGAACTAAAATCAAGCTTAGTTCATCAATTAATCCTTCATTCAACAAAGATCCGTTTAAAAAGCCGCCGCCCTCCAGCATCAATGTTTGAATTGAAAATCGTTTTTTTAGCTTTTGTACAACGACCGTAAAATTAATATGTTCATTCCCGCCAAAAATATAGGAAATACCGATTTTTTGCAGATGAGCTAAGTAAGCGTCGGATACTTGCTCTGTAAGCACCTCAATGATGTGCTGCTCTTCCTTCCTATGCTCATTCCAAGATTCAATTGCGTTTTTTGTCCACCCTAGTTTCCCGGAAGGGTCTACCGCGATGGCATAGCTCTCGGCATGATTATTTGCAACGTAATCAGTTCTAGGGATAACAGGGCCGTCTAGGCTTTCTAAATCTAATTGATGTCCAAAGGTAAAATGCTCCTCCATAGTAACCCTGCCACACATCCACGCATTGGAATCAAAACGTTTATGGAGCTCCTCATATAAATCATTAAAATAGGCTGCTCTTTCCGTCTTCAAGTAATCCCCCGCGGTTTTCCCATCCAATGAAGCACCCATGTGACAAATAATATATGGTCTGTCCAAACGAATAGCCCCTTTCCAGTTAAACGATTTCGACCTTTGAAGGAATTCAATTATGCTCAAAAGCCATGATAACTCTTAAGTTTTCTGGATTTTTCGACCCAACCAATCTTTGGATAACGCTAATGAATTCACCGCCGATCTCTCCATAATGAATGAGTTCAACCACTTTTTTGCCGTCAATAATCATTTCACATTTAAACGCTTGATCCCAATCAAAGGCCAGCAATTCTTTTGCAGTGAACCACGTTGCAACCTGCGCGTCACTATGCCGGAGCTGAAGCCTGATTTCCAAGGTAACATCTTCAGGAAGCCCCCGAGGCTCGCAAACGTAAGGCATGTTTACAGAATTCCCTTGATTGGCCAGAATGGCAGCAAGGTCGGGGTTGTGATTTGTTACTAGCATGTCTTGTCTCTGTACTTCCCAGGCTGGCGCTAGTTCGCTTTGGGGATAAAGCGCAGCCCACGCACTTTTTGACCACTTATCAATGGAAACCCATTTTCCCGTATGGTAAGGATCATGACTTGAATACAGTTTCTCCTCTACAAAAAAAAAGATAACCGGTCCCATTTCAAGCCCCCCTTCAGACTATAACGAAATACAAAAAAAGCTAACAAGCTTGTCGAAGGAACAACGAATCCCGTTCGTTAGACAATTGCGCCACGCTTTCCACAAATTTCATTGTATGATCATTAACCAAAACAAATTGATTAATCAACTTACGTTTATTATTATGTAATTACCTCCTTAGCTCAATGGTTAAAAATAAGGGATTCGTTGATATATCAACATCTATACCGGAAGTGTCCATTATCTTAGATAGCTTGGGGTGTATACAACAATGGTTAAAGTGGATAGAAGAATTCTAAAAACGCAGACTGCGCTGAAAACAGCTGTTATTGAGCTGATGACAAAAAAAAATTTTGACGACATTACGATCCAAGACATTGCAGACCGTGCAAACTTGAATCGTGGAACCATCTACCTTCATTACCAGGACAAATTTGATTTATTGGATAAATTGATTGAAGCTCACCTTAATGAAATAGGAGAAATGGGGGCGTGGGCCTGTGCATTGGATTGGACGGATGCGCTAGTGCCCTACTTTGAATACTTCGAGAAAAATTATTTGTTTTTTTCGACCATGCTGGCAAGTAAAGAAGCACCGTCAGTATTTCGTTCTCGGCTTCTTGCTTCATTTATAGAAGGATTTAATCACGAAATCGATAGAGAAAGCGGAAAAAATGCGGGGTTAATTGAAGAGGTAATGCTCCAATACGCGGGTTCGGCTTATGTCAGTGTAATCGAATGGTGGATTAAAAATGGAATGCCTCATCCGCCTAAAGTTATGGCTAAGCAAGTTGGCGTATTATTAGAAAGAAGCCTGTAATGAGCCACCGCGTTTAGTGGTTGGTTTTATCGCCAATCAAAATTTGTTTTTTCGGCAGGGCCGCATCGTTATACATTTTTATGCGGTCAGGAAAAGGAGAGCGGCAGATAGCAGCCGCTCTCCTTTTCCGTAAAAGCTGTTCATGGGCAACTCGTTAGAACATTACCATTCCAAAATCATGCGGGCCATCATAGCCAGATCGAGAATATCGATTCGGTTGTCGCCGTTCAAGTCGAAGCCTTTCACTTGATTCCATCCTGCATCTGTTGAAGTGGCGCCATATGACTTAGCCATAATCGCCAAGTCGCCAATGCTGATCTGGCCGTCGCCGTTGTGATCGGTCGGGATTTTCACGATCACGGAGGATTGGAAGGCAAGTATTGCGGCATTCAGCTGCGTCGCAGCCGCATCGATTTGAGCCTGGGTAGCTTTCGGGTTATTCGCTACGACCGCCGCTGCATCAATGGCAGACTGCAGCGTTCCTTTGGAGCCTGCTGGATATTGTCCGAGCAGTTTGCCTTCCACTGCTTGATCATGCGCGCTTTGCGCCTCGGCAATCAGCTCGTTCAGCCCCGCCTTGTCGATGACGTCGATTTGAACGGTGTGCACCGCTCCGGCGTGGACCGTTTCCGTTCCCGCGCTATCTGCCGTCACCAATCGGGTGACCTCAACGTTTGTCAGGCCGGCTGCGGCATTTTCTTTAGCACGGAACGATAATTCAATTAATTCCGCGTTCGGATTGGTTTGACCGGCGCCAAGATGAACGCCCAGAATACGTAGTGTTCCGGCAGGTTCTGCCTTGTAATCGACGACGACAAATGTCGCTTCGTCCTTCGAGACTGGCGGTGCGGCCAGTTCCAGCTTATCGGCATCATACGTAATGGTGACATCTTGAGCAATCACGTTGCCCTGCACACGGCTTAAACCGTAGACTAGGTCGAAGGAACTGCCGGCCGTTACATGATCTGTGCCGGTTAACGTTACAGGCGCTTTAGGTCCGCCGATAGAATAAATTCCAAGATCGCCAAGGTCAATGGCATAGTCGTCCTGTAGTTTCTCGTATTCGCCTTCAAAGAAATCATCCAGGTATGAATGTCCAAGAATGAATCTGTTTGGATTCACGGCGCCATAGTAGCCGGCATTGGCATTGCTTTGACTGTCAAACAGGACATAGCTTCCCTGCCATCCCGAACCGGCTACGCCCCAGCTGATGATATGATCGATATACGGGGCAAACTTGGAGAACAGTTTATACATCAGTGCATATTGATAACCAAGGGCATCAGACTGTCTGATATTGAGCGCTGCGGGAGCGATCGCGCCGCCGCCTGGTGCGCTGGTCGGCATCTTCAGGTCAAACTCCGAGAATGAAATACCGGCAAGCAGACCCTCATCAATAAGAGAGGCATAAAGGGCCATGGCATATTGGTTATCGCTGGCAAGAGTTTCTTTTATCGTATCATGTCCTTGAATACCCATGTCTTCAATAAGAGGTCTTCCGTCATACAGCGGATCGGAGAGCCATGCGGTGTTCAGCTCGCGAATCATGTTGTACGCGGTCCTTGCTTTGGTCCGCATAGAAATGTCGTAATCGTTGTAGGTCAGCTTCGGCGGATTCTCCACAATATAGGCGTCAATGCTGCCGTTGGTGTCATGTCCGTCGAGCTTCATATACTCGGGAAGGTTAGCAAAGTTGGCTTTATAAGCCGCCGCCATCTTGGCGTTGGGAACCGCAATGTGCGCGTATTTGAAGAGAAGGTAAATGTAATGGTCTCTGATGTCGCCATTAATTTGATCATCCGACATGGCAACTAGCCAGTTGGTGTGCTTGAGGGTCTTTCTCCAGCTGTTCGGATCCGCCGGAATGGCTTCGCTGTGGCGGCTTTCGTGAATCTCTTCATTGAGTACATCCCATGAATTGAAGGGGATTACTCCGCGGGCTTCGCTTGAGCCATACTTCGCATCTGTCGTCAGGAAGTGCCGCATCACAGTCATGGTGTGGTTAAACTGCACTCTTCTGGCGCTTTCTTTGTCAACCTTAACCGTTGTTGTAACACCATTGCCCATTCCGTAAAATTCGGCTGTACCTTTATACCCGATGGTAAGGTTCTCTGGTACCATTTGTCTCATCCATGCAGGCGCCTGATTGTACCATGCCAAAACATGGGCGTGAGCCTTATATTCTCCGGGACTTCCCGAATTCCTGATCGCTAGATAAGCGTTGGTCGGGAAATTGTATTCAGCTAAGCCAGGAGTGGTGGTTGCTCCGGGCAACGACTCGCCGGTAACACTCTTCAGCCAGCTAGGGCCGCGGGGATGCGTTCCATCGGCCTTGAGATTGTTGCCGTCGACAAAGATTTCATAATGCCGGGCTCTGGTTCCGGTTACTGCTCCGGTTCCGATCGCGCCGACCATGAACTGGCCATTTTCCCTGTTGTAAACGCTCTTTAGAGGCGCTACTGTACTCTGGTGCTCCCTGTTGACTGCGTTGGGAAGCGCAACGCCGTTAGGATCGGGTTCGGTTATTTTAATATTGGCTACTAAAAGCATGCCGGTTTCAGCTGAACGGCCGTTTTCGCCGTGGAGCTCAAGCGTGAAGCTTGATGAATTGCCTGTTGAAGCGGTAATGCTGTGGTGAACCTTCAACCAGGTTTCGCCATTGTAGCTGCCAACCCAGTCGGGATTCAGGTTGTTGTACTCGTAAGTTCTGAGGTACGTATCGAGATCAGCGTTGGCATTTCTGATTCTCCACCTCATGAATTTGCCCTGCGCGCTCTTGGGATAATACACATCAAAATCAATCGTTGCGCCTTCCTTTACATTTACAGCCGGTGACAACGGAGATATAAGGCTCATGCCGCCAAAGTTGCCTTGTCCGCTGTGAACATAGTTGATCTGAAGCACATTGGCTTTTCCTTCGGAATCTGCAAAAGGATACGGCATCATTTTGAATGTTCCACCCGCGAAGTCGGCAGGGACGCGGTTGTCAAGCGGCGTTCTTGCTGTCCATTGATTGGTTGGCGCGGTAACTTCTACAGGAACTTTGCCAGGACCCGGATCAAGACGGAAATAGGGATCTGAACCGTCCGCTTTGATTTTTCCAGTGAATTTAACGATTGCGTCTTCAAGGGCGGCTATGGCTTCGTCGGCGGGGGTAAGCGCATGGCGCGCGAACTCAAGCGCTTTATCAAGATCTTCGAGTTCATTCGCGTACACCCAAGGGAAAGCCTTGTTTACATCGGAACCGTCGTCAATGCGGCTAATCTGGAGCGGGAATTCCTCGTTGCCGGCTTTTAAAGCTTCGGCTTGTGCGATGAGGTCGTTCAGCTCAGTTGTCCGTTCGCCTTCGGCGGCAGCGGCCGGGTTAGGGGCAAATGCGAATGAAGAGAGCAGCATGATGACTACGAGAATGCGTGAAACGTTAATTAAGAGTTTTTCGCCTTTCATCTTAGTTTTGCTCCATTTCTTAAGGGAACCTCTAGAATCTCATTTTAGAGCCGCCCCATTTTTAGATTTCGGAATTTTTTACAACTTTACCGATAAAATGTTGTTTGAATCGATCGAAATGACAGCCGCGTCAGCGCTTACAAAATCCCCCCAAGTGTGTAAACGGCTATCGCCGTCCTCTGGCGGCAACCGTGAACGTTTCACGGTGAAATATAGAGAAAGCATGAAAAAAATCTAAACTTTCCTATATTTTAAAAAAATCCGTCAAATAAACTCACCTCCTCATTTCATTTCGAAACATAACGGCCTCATTCCCAAGACGTAACGCCATCATTGTAGCGAAAACGTTGCAAACGAGTCTATAAACATATTTCCTTACAGACACAATATTCGCATTAGAACATACGCCTGGTAGTACCTAGAAAATAGATTGTATATGATTGCGGGAGCAGATTAACGGGCAAGGCTGCTGGAAAACTGTTTCAGATGATCTGGATGTCATGGTTCAGTCTATGATTGGGCGAATACTTCTCCCTGACATCTCGCGATGGTTTCGATATCCGCCTGGAGTCATTCCAACCACCTTCTTGAACACGCGGTTAAATGAAACGGCATGAACATAACCGACTTGAGCGGCAATGTCGGGTATTAAATCATCCGTGGACACTAACAGACGCTTAGCTTGCTCGACCCTTACATCAGTAAGATAATTCATAAATTTAACTCCCAATTGCTCCTTAAATATATAACTGATGTATTTGGGATTCGTACTGAATACCTCGCCTAAATGAGTCAACGAAACATCGGGGTTCGTATAATGTTGATCAATATAGTTGCGAATTTGCTCGACAATAGGCGAGTATTGCTTCGCTTCACGCGATGCTTTGATTTTTTGTTCAAAAGAACACAGCGCTGCTAAAAAGGATAGTCTAACCTTCTCCAAGCTCTCGAACTCGGCATACGCATCATTCATCGCCGGCATCGTACCATCCTTCCACAAAACCAAATATTCCTCGGGCAGCTCCATCATCTCTTTATAGATTGTATTCAAAAGTAAATTCACGATCGTTATCGCATCATCTTTGCTCAAATTGCCTAGTCGCAGGGCATAAAAGAGTTCATTGAATCCTTCCACCCACTGAGGTTCGCCCATACGATACATTCTGGAGACCTCACGGATTTCTAATAAAAATTCATGTACAGGCAAGTGTATCGAGTCATCGATAACCCTCTCGTATAAAATGACCTGATTGGCTCCCATTATAATTTTTCTCCCCAAGGCTTCTTCCGCCTGTCCATAAGCAATCAGCAAATTCTCGGACTCTTCGACAAAATCGCCTACGCCGATCGTCACCGTATGCTTCAAATGTTGTTCCACCCATTCACGAAAACGCTCGAGCATGCCGATTACTTTAGAGGTTTGTATAGGATGATCATTCATGAACAATATCCCCATATGCTTACCCTCCAGCCATTCCAGCCAGATGGATAATTTCAACGAGGCCGCCAGTTCCTTAGCGACATTGCTCATGGCAAACTTAAGCAGGTTCTTATCACGCTGGCGATACTCCGCGCAAAATAGAGAGAAGTTATCGATTTCGATCAAAGCAAAACAAAAGAAATTCGCTCCCGAAGGAGAATGAGGCAGTTTAAACTCCTTTCGCCATTCTTCTGTTTGGACAATACGATTCCCTTGCAACACATCATGAAAAAGCACTCTTCTGCGCAAGATTAAATCCTCTTCATGCGTTTTCTCGTAATCAATGGATTGTTGAATTAAACTGTCGATAGCCACCTCAATAATCTGCAATTCATGGCTGCCTGCTGCATTCAGTCCATTATTTTTTAATGTTGTAACCGCCTTCAGCCTATTTATGATGGTTCCAATCGGTTTGTAATTCATCCTAATTGCAAATATAAACCAGAGCATGCCGATCACGATGGAGAGCAGTCCGACAGAGACGCTGGTGATAATGCTGCTGTCGGAATAATCCATAAACCTAACAGGAGTGCTTCCGCTGCGGATAATCCAATGGGTGTAGCTGGAACGGAGCTCCGTCAGCACCTTTAGATTCTGTTCTGTATGATATGGGCGAAACGCCGTCCCCCACGTATCGTACAATTCAATCAAGCTCTCATTCGAATCCGAGCTCGGTCTAAGCATCGTTTCAAGTGAAGAGGTTTTGACATTGACGACTACCAGTCCTAACTCGCCATTTATAAATGGAACCTTTTTGACCAATGAAACAACCCTTTCGTTTCTTCCTTGAAAGGATGGCTCATGATACGTTCGTGGATTCGTCCATGGGCCGACACTATCCTTCTCCATTTGCTCCTTCAGGAAGTCTACATCCGTGAACGCAGTCCTTGGAACACGGAGCGTATTCGAAAGTACAATATCATCACTTTTGCGATATAAGTATACCGAATGAATAAGAGGGTTAATTACCGTCCAACTGCGAATCGTTTCCGAAGCTTCGCTTTCTTCTATCAGTTTATTTTTTCCCGCATAAAAAAAACGAATGAATTGGGAATTATGATTCAAGTCCTTGATCACAAGCTTGTCTATGTCTTGCAAGGAGTAATCTACCAATTGCAGTAAACGTTCAGTCGCTAGTTCATTGACTTGTTGGCTGGATTGCTTCGCCATCTCGGTAAGGGAGAAAAAGATGATATAAGCCAGAAATGAAGTGATGAATAGAAAGATTGGCACGTAAGAGAAAAGCTGTCGAATAAACCATCTTTGGTTCATAAAATCGCCTCTTCATGTTTATATACTCAGCGGATGGAGTAATATTCGTCGGTCAAAATTACGCGATCCCGTTGCTCTGTAAACCATTTGTCGTAATACTCATCCACCTTTTCGCCGCCTGCTTCATTCCATGCTTGTTGTGCATCACGCATAGCTTGATCTACCGTATATGAAGGATCAACAATTGCGTGATAATAAATACGGGTTAATGCTTTTGCGCCGTCTGTATTAGCCACTTGAAGCTCTTGCCTCAAGGTTGGCCAATTCCAAATCGGATAGGCAAATTCCTTTTCTTGATTAAGAGAATGGCGCTCGGCGTCCGCCTCTAATTCCATATATTTTCTATCGATTTCATAGCCAGTGTTCAAGGATGAAGCCAAGGAATTGCATTCCCCCAGAATCACTCGTGCAGATAGCATATATAAATCTATTGTCCATGATAATTCACGACTGTATTCTTCGGGATTCATATATTGATAACAGCCATGCTCATTAGGTTGATAATGTTCTCCTTCGAATCCATACCTAAGTGTCGTTAATACTTTCTTGGAATACATAAAATCCAGGTATTGAATAACAGCCTCAGGGTTGGAGGCATGTTTGTTAATTGCGGCCACGAATTGCACCGGTGCTTTTGCCAGTGGATTAAATGATCCGAATGGGCCTTCCGGCAGTGGGATGGCTCTTAATTCGGCAGTTGGAACTTGTTTTTTTAATGATTGTAACAGCGGATAGGCATCTTCAATACCGCTGCTCACCCAATACATTCCCAGCTTTCCATTTATAAAATCCAGTTTCGCCTTTTCCCCGTCTTTATCCGTTAGGAAGTTGGGATCAATGACTCCGCTTTGATACAGCTCTTTCTTAAACGCCAGAGCCGCCTTGGCTTGGTCCCATGCCCTAATCACGCGACCATTGTCAATGACGTAACCAACATTGCGGAACATCATATCAATAGGACGAATGCCCCCCGCAATTTTACCATCCAATAAAGGGCCTAATCCCGTGAGGTTAATCCCTAATGTATCCTGCTCTCCATTTTGATCAGGATCTTCATATGTAAACGCATTCAGAACGTTTAATAGCTCTTCGTCTGTCCGCGGCACAGCCAATTTCAATGCTTTCAGCCAATCGTTGCGAATGACTAACGCATGGTTCGTTTTTAGTCCTGTAATTTGCGCAATCATATACATGTTGCCATCCGATTCGGTGGCTAATTTACGAACTAACGGGTATTCATCTAACAGCTTCTTGTATTCCGTACTGTAACGATCGATTAAGTCTCCTATCGGAATGACTTGCCGGTCTGCTACCAATTGGGATAGAAAGGAAGAATCATAATCCATAATTAAATCCGGAGCATTCCCCGAACCGAACAGAACCTTATACTTCTGAACGGAATCCCCTCGCGGAATTGGAATAAACTTAACATTCACAGGGCTGTTTTCATTAATCCATCGCGTCCACCGATTATTGTCTACGGTGCCTTCTTCAGCTGGAATATTTCCCCGGTCATAAATACCTACGGTAATTTCAGCTTTTTCCTTTTCGTCGGATTTGTGCTCGTTTTGCGATGTACAAGAAGTCAGAAAGATAGATGCCAGCACAATTGCAATCACGAGCCTATCCAGGGCTCCAAACCTCATCTATCATCGCCTCCTTCCTTGCGCCAATCTTAGCAAAGCCATCCACAAGGAACAATATCCATTTTTTTACCTGCTTACAATTCTTCAATAAAAGACATTTAAGGCTGATTTAATTATGAGCCGACTACGAATATTCAGCTAACGCTTCATTTGCTCCAGCTCTCAGTGGAAAACATACATACAAAAATCAAGAACAATCCTTTTTCCATTCTCGTATGGAACAAAATAAAAAGAGGGGACAGCGGCTGCCCCCTCCTTGCTATGGTTTCATTATTCGATCCCGTTATATAGAATCTGCATTTATATCGTAATGATGAACCTTCAACACCAGAGTCACTGCCTCGGCACGTGTAGCGTTAGCGTTCGGAGCAAACAGATTATTTCCCCTCCCTTGCATCATTCCTTGCTCCACGGCATCGGCGATGAGAGCATGAGCCCATGCCGGTATTTGATTCGCATCTGCGAAGCTGGTTTGTTTGCCTGAAGCGTTGGTGAATCCTATCGCCCTCATAGCCATAACAGCCATTTCCGCACGGGTGATAGGCTTGTCAGCACGGAAAGTTTGATCCGCATAACCTGCTACAATCCCGGCTGACACTGCTTTACGAATTGCAGGCACAGCCCAAGAAGGAATTTGTGATTGGTCGGCAAAGCCAAGGGCTTGATCTCCAGTTTCAGGCATTGCTAAAGCTCGGACTAACATGGAAGTAAACTCTGCCCTGGTAATCAAATGCTGAGGTCGAAACGTACCGTCAGGATAGCCATCCACAAGGCCTAGTGAGCCTGCTAATTCAATATTTCCCTTTGCCCAATGCCCGGATATATCTGTAAATGCTTTGAATGGCTGACGTATATCCAATTCGATCCGTACATCAGCCTCAGGCTCCAGAGCCTTTATCACACTGTTGACAAGCTTTGCTTTTTTAAGCTCAACCGAAGCCTTTCCTGCTTGAATCGTTCTGAAGGTGAATTGTGCCATCTCAACCCTTCCACTTTCGCCTTGCGTTCGCCCAACCTTGGTGTGAGCAAAAATAAGCTCGCCCGCCTCTTCAATAATAGGTACGGAGAATCCGGATATGGCACTCTTCGCCCCCCTATATTCCAGCTTGCTCGAATCATAGGTTAGCTGAATTTCGAAGCCGAACATATCCTGCAGATGATCGCCTGTCACGAACACTTGAATGTCTTGCCCTACCACAGATGGGGCTTTCGATGCTTTTATGGTAAAAACAGGAGAAAGCTCCGCTGAAGCTGCTTGAGAGCTGCATAACAGGAGCAAAACTAAGATTAGCATACTTGCAATTACTCGATTTCCCATAATAGTTCCGCTCCTTCATACCTCGTCTTATTATATGATTTTCACTGAAATCAACAGGAATATCTTCTATTATCCGTGCTTTAAACGCCTCCAGCGCGAGCTCTCTTCCCGCTCCAATAACGGGATCCTCGCCATAGATTTGTTTAAATGCCATCTGCTCAGCTTTCTTTATTCAACTCTAAATCGCTCCCCTACTAAAAAGTTTATATCACAATAAAACTAACTTAGCAGAGCGTTAAGCTGGCGTATACAGACATTAATCCTGATATTATCAAAATTCTAGTCACATCGTTTCAGTCTACGCGTTTTCTCAGACAAACAAAATTCAAGTACAAACCATTTTCTTGAAGCGCCGCGAACTCGACGAATCGTTTCCCGTCCCGATTCCGTTCGGAAGTAAAGCCGTTTAACTTCTAACTTAATTTTGCTTATAATTAACTCAATATGATGAACACGCTAATCATACGATCTAGGCAGTCCATTTAAAAAAGGTAAGGGAGTGTCGCTCTTCGCCTTCAAATGCCTATGCGCTGACAGCTTCCTGAAGGAGGAACACTATGTACAAAGTACTGATTGTGGACGATGAGGTTTTTGTTCGCAAAGGATTAATCGGACTGATGGACTGGTCGAAGCTGAATTTTGAAATCTGCGGCGAAGCGGAGAACGGAGAACAAGCGCTGGCGCTTATCGAAAGACTGGCTCCCGAGCTCGTTATCGTCGATATCCGCATGCCCATGCTTGACGGACTGGAGCTCATCCGGCAAGTGAAAACCGAGGGCGCGCACCAGCCATTGTTCGTCATTCTTAGCGGATATCCCGATTTCTCCTATGCCCAGCAAGCCTTTCGTTATAATGTATCCGATTACATTCTTAAGCCGGTGGATGAGCAGGAGCTGACAGCCGCGCTCAAAAAAACCGCCCATACGCTCAATCAAAAGCAGTTATTGCTGATGACGAAAGAAAAGCCACTTGTCGCTACCGTCATCGAAAGCCTGCTGCAGTCGGAGCCCGACGAGCAAGTTCTCGCGAGGATCGCCCATTCGCTGGATCTGCCCCCCGCCTCTTCGTATACGTATGTCATTGCGGAGATTCAGGACCTTCTTCCGCATGGGACCGTCGACTATATGCCTGCCCTTCAGGCCTGCTTCATACGATTTTTCCAACAAGAGGGGCAGACGTTGCTCCTTCATGTACGCGCGTACAATCAATATGGCCTTATCGTGCCTCGGCTTTGGATGGACAGGCAGAGCGCGGATGAGCGGACAAGTTATGTCAAGCTGCTCACGATGTTGGAAAAGGAGCTCGACACATCGATTGCATTGTTTGTCGGATTGAAGGCCAATCATTTAAAAAATATTACAGCTTCCGGCGCAAGCGCCGAGGAGTGTTTGAACTACCGTTTTTCCGAGGCCTCGGATCGACTATTTATGGCCGCCGAGCTGCGGGAGGTCTCCCTCTATTATTTTGATGTCGATGAAGAACTGCACGGCAAGCTGATGTACGAGGTTGAAGCCAATCGTCGGGAAGGCTTTGCGCTTGCTATCGATACCATTTTCATGACTTTCAGGGAGCGGCGCTTTGCTCCCGGCGCGGTTGCAAATACGATAAGACGTATTCTGATTGCTGTCATTAATATCATTCGGCAACTGGAAGGGAACGAAAAGGAACTTGCCCGTCTGGAAGATTTGCTCGAATGGCAGACGAAATATCGCAATACCAGCCAGCTTAAGGATATCTTTTTACAATTTATTGAGGAGGCTGCCGCCTACATCGCCTGCAAGCGGGGAGAAAAAAGCGAGGGCAATATTGAAAAGATAAAAAAATACATCGACGGCCATTACAGAGAAAACATTTATCTAAAAGGAATTGCCGCCGATTTCCATCTGAACCCGGTCTACCTGGGACAGCTGTTTCGCAAACATTACGGCGTCTACTTCAATGAATATCTGCTGTCGCTCCGTGTCGAGGAAGCGAAACGGCTGCTGCGGCAGACGAAAAAACGCGTGTACGAAATCGCCGAGACGGTTGGTTTCCAAAACGCGGATTACTTTGCCACTCAATTCGAAAAGCTGGAGAACATGACACCGACGGACTATCGCAATAAAATGTCCCATTCCAATTGAGGAGGCTTCCTTCGTGTTCAATCTACGCTTGCACCACCTGAAGCTCAGGAGCAAACTGATCTTTATCTACGTCATGTGCGTGTTTATCCCGATCGTGCTCACGAACGTGATCTTCTACCAAGTGACGAGCACGAATATCAAAAACCAGAAGACGGCGGACGCGGAACGAGCGACTTCCCTGCTCCTCGCCGAATTAGAAGCTTTAATCGACGATGCGGCCGGCATCTCCTATTTGTATTCCATCGATACGGGGCTGAACCATCACTTAAATACCGACCATGCTTCATTCGATAAATATGTCGAGTCTCTTTCCGCCGTTTCTAATTTGTTCAATCGCGCTAACAAGGAGTATAAAACGATCAGCTCGGTCAAAATCATGAGCGATAATCCTACGATTCTAGCCTCGGCGGATATCATTAAGCTTGATGAAGAAATACGGAAGACGGACTGGTATCATCAAATAAAAAATTCCAACCATACGTATCCGCATTTGCATGTGACTCACAACAGCATCAGTGTCATTCAGCAGCTGCAGGACCACCGATTCGATGCCTATGAACATATTATAAAAATCGATTTGAATATCAAGTATGTAAACCAGCTATTCGATTTATCTGGCTTTGAAGGCGATATATATTTGCTGAATCCCTCCAATCAAGCTTTATTCGGCCGCTTGGCGACCGGCAAGCCCAGTGAACTCATCACAGTGGATCGTACGCTAAGCGTAGAGGAGATACCCAAGCCGAACAAAACGATCATCATCGCGAAGCCCTATCAAAAAAATCGTTATTTTGGTGTCTGGACACTCTACGGAGTCTTGGATGAAGAAAAAACTTTGTACGACGTCAGACAATCCGGCCAATTCATTCTATGGCTCGCCGGCATTAATTTCCTTGTTCCGACGATCATCATCATGATCATTTCCCGATCCATCCATATGCGGATTCAAGATATTCTCAAGCATATGAAATCGACAAAGGGCAAGAATTTTGAACGAATTCCATACTACAGGGAAAGGGACGAAGTCGGAGAGCTTGCAGTAGAATTCAATCGGATGAGCGAAAGAATCGAAAATCTCATTAACGATGTTTATGTAGCAGAGATCCAAAAAAAGGAGCTGGAGCTGGGGCAACGGCAAGCACAGCTTCATGCGTTGCACAGCCAGATCAACCCGCATTTTCTGTTTAACGCGCTGGAAACGATTCGGATGCGAAGCCTCATGAAAGGCGAAACCCAGACAGCCAAGACAATTCAGAATATGGCCAAAATTTTCAGGAAATCGATTCTTTGGAAACGCAGCTTTGTTACGATTCGCGAGGAACTGGATTTAATCGAAAGTTTTCTTGAGATTCAAAAGTATCGTTTTGACAGCAAGCTGGAGTACCATATCGAAGTCGACCAAGCCGTCATGGATATTGAAATCCCCAAGATGGCCTTCTTGCCCTTTGTTGAAAATGCGAGTATTCACGGCATCGAGAATATACCCGGCATTGGTTATATGACCATCCAGATTGCGCAGGAGCACGGACAAATCATATTCATGATCTCGGATAACGGAGTTGGCATGGATCAAGCCAAAATGAATGAGCTTCATCGATACTTTGGCGAAGATACGGCGATGGGAGACTCCATCGGCATCAAAAATGTATTGACTCGCCTAAAAATCTATTACGGAGAATCGTTTATCTTTGACATTGCAAGCGAACAGGGAAAGGGTTCACGAATTAAGCTTCGGCTGCCCATTGTCAGCAAAAAGTAAAGGATTACCTAAAAGTTCTTAACTATTCAAAGATCGATATAAGGTTTGCTATATAACAAATGCCTTCTCTTTCTTCTATACTGAAAGTGCTTACATTATTATAAAGAAGAAAGGGGTTTTGGAAATGCGCAAGAAAAAGCGATTGCACCTCAGTCTCGCCTTCATAATGGCCGTGTCGATCCTGCTTAGCGGCTGTTCGACAAACAATAATGGAGGCAGTAAGAACAGCCCAACCAACAAACCAAACACCAACGAATCGACGGACGGAAATACGGTAGTCAATAAAGACCCCGTAACGTTCAGTTATTTCGGCTTCGGAACTAACGTCGACGTCATGGCAAGCGAAACGACGATCGGCAAGATTCTTCAGGAACAAACAGGCGTTGACTGGAAAATGGAATATGTCGTTGGCGATCCTAGCACGAAAGCAGGCGTTATGATTGCCGGCGGCGAATACCCTGATGTCATTTCTCCTGTAGGCGAGCTTTCCAAACTGATGGATGCTGGCGCGTATATCCCGCTAAATGAACTAATCGAAAAGCATGGCCCTAATATCAAGCGTGTTTATGGCGATTATATGGATAAAATCACGCATGAAGACGGCAATATTTATATCCTTCCGTTTACGGCCAACATTGGCGGTTACCTGAACGATCCGGATGCGGGCAGCAACATCTGGATTCAACGCCGCGTTCTGAAGGAATTCGGATATCCCGAGGTCAAGACGCTCGATCAATATTTTGATCTGATCGTGAAATACCAAGAAAAATATCCTACCGTTGACGGAAAAGATACGATGGGCTTCGTTACGTTTGCTGGCGAGCAAGGCCAGTTCTACACCATTACTAACGCACCTATGCATCTGGCCGGTTACCCTAACGATGGCAACGTCTTAGTGGACATGGAAACGCACGAGGCCAAGCTCTACATGGCTACCGAATATGAAAAGAAATGGCTGAAAAAGCTGAACGAAATGAACGCCAAAGGGTTGCTGGATCCAGAGACCTTCACCGCTAACGGAGATCAATTCAAAGCCAAGCTTACTTCTGGACGCATCCTCGGCTTCGTCGGTTACATCTGGCAAATGGCCGATGCGATGAATAATTTGAAGACGGCCGGAAATGACGATCTGCGTTATGTCTCGCTGCCGATCGTATTCGATGAAAGCATGAAGGACGCCTACATGGATCCTCCCGCCTTTGTTAACAACCGCGGTCTCGGTATTAGCGTAAGCGCCAAGGATCCCGAGCGTATTGTCCAATATTGGGACAACCTGCTGAAAGAAGAGAATCAAAAGCTCGTTCAATGGGGAGAGGAAGGCGTCACGTATTCCGTCAACGAAGAAGGCCGCTTCGTCATGAGCGCAGAGCAGTTGGCTAACCGTAACGACAACGAGTTCAAACGCAAATACGGCTGGGCTTACTTCGACTACGAATGGCCTCGCTACGGCGACAACTCGGTCTATGAAGACGGCAACGCGCATCTGCCGACCAGACAGCCGGAAGTAGCCAATGTAAACTATACGGACGGCGACCGCGAGCTGCTTAATGCTTACCGCCTTGAAACGTTCTCCGGGTTCTTCGCACAGCCTGTTGAAAGACCTTGGTATCCGGCCTGGAGCATCGAGAAGGAGCAAGGTTCGCCTGAACAAATCTTCAACCAAAAAGCGGGAGATCTTCAGCAGAAGTTCTATCCTAAATTGGTATTCGCCAAGGAAGCGCAGTTCGAATCCGTGTGGAACGATTACCTCGCCGAATTCGGCAAGCTGGATGCCGCAGGCTTCGAGAAATTTATTACCGACAAGGTTAAAGCCCGCGTCGCAGGAGTCTGGTAATGAAAGGCATCAGCTGAATAGAATAGGAAGCCGGGAAAAGCGAAGCGACTTCGCTTTTCCCTTCCAAGCCACTTATTAGACAGACAAGATTTTGCCGGAAGGGAGACGAATCGGGTGGAGAAACATGCAGTGCAACTGAGAGGATCGACTTCTGACGATTCGCGCTTAAGAGCTTTTTTCAAAGTATTATCCAGACAAAAAATGCTGATGCTGATGTCGCTGCCATTCCTCGCGTGGGTAATCATATTTAAATATGTGCCGCTCTGGGGCTGGACGATTGCGTTTCAAAAATACAAATTGGCCAAAGATTTCTTCGACCAGACCTGGGTTGGTTTGGAAAATTTCGCATTTTTGTTCAAGGAAGAGCAGTTTTACTTGGTCTTGCGCAATACGCTTGTAATGAGCTCCATCAATCTTGTGCTTGGTTTTGTGACGGCTATCCTATTGGCCCTTCTTCTCAATGAGCTTCGGAGAGTCTATTTTAAGCGGACAGTGCAAACAATCAGCTATCTGCCCCACTTCATTTCTTGGGTCGTGGCGGCAAATATCGTTCAAACGGCGCTTGCTCCCGAAGGTATTTTTAACGTATTGCTTCTTCAACTAAACATAATCGATAAACCCGTGTTATGGCTCGGCGTCGGCGAATATTTCTGGGGTATTCTTGGCGTGACGGAAGTGTGGAAGAACGTGGGCTGGAATACCATTATTTATTTGGCGGCTATAACAACGATTGATCCAACCCAATACGAAGCGGCGGAAATGGACGGCGCCTCGCGCCTTCAACGGATGTGGCATATTACGTTGCCGGGAATAAAGCCAGTCATTGTCATTTTGCTTATCATGAATCTAGGCCATATTCTGGAATCCGGATTTGAGCCGCAATACTTGCTCGGCAATGGCATGAACGTTGAATATTCGGAGAATCTTGATATATTCGTGTTGAAATACGGGATCCAAATGAATAACTTTGGTTTGGCGACGGCAGCGGGCATGTTTAAAACCGTGGTCAGCTTCATCTTCCTTATCGTTGCCAACAACCTTGCCAAGCGTCTTGGCGAAAGCAGATTGTATTAGAGGAAAGGCGGCGCAAGCGATGTCCAAAACCAAATCCATGCGTTATTCATCGATGGGCGATAAAATTTTCGATACTTGCAACTATCTCTTCATGATAGTCTTAATCATATTCACGCTGTATCCCTTCATTAATATGTTGGCCTTGGCGTTTAACGACGCGAACGATTCGATTAAGGGGCACATTTATTTATGGCCGCGCCAGTGGACAATTCAAAATTTTCAATACGTCTTCAGCGAATCCAATATCTTCTACGCTACCTTCATCTCAGCCGCCAGAACGATTGTCGGCACCATGGTCTCCGTCTTTTGCACGGCGATGCTTGCTTATACAATTAGCCGTTCGGAGTATGCGTTAAAGAAGTTTGTATCCATAACCTTCATCTTTACGATGTACTTCAGCGGCGGCCTGATTCCAAATTATCTGCTCATTAAAGAGTTGAACATGTTGAATAGCTTTTGGGTCTATATTATCCCAGGCATTATCGGAGTGTTCAACATGATCGTAATCCGCTCCTTCATCGAAGGCTTGCCGGAAGGGATCATGGAGTCGGCCAAAATGGATGGAGCCGGAGATTTTATCACCTTTGTACGAATCGTGCTTCCCCTGACCGTTCCGGCTCTTGCCACAGTTTCTTTGTTCGTAGCCGTATACCAGTGGAACTCCTGGTTTGACGTATTCCTATACAATTCATCCCGGCCTCATCTAAGCACCTTGCAATATGAGCTGATGAAGATCCTGTCCACAACGAATACGACGGCAGCGGCTGCCGACGCGTTTGCGAACGCGCAGGGCAACGTAACGGTCGTTACGCCGACATCCATTCGCGCGACGATGACGATCGTCGCCAGCGTGCCGATCATTATGGTCTATCCGTTCCTGCAGAAGTATTTTGTCAAAGGCATGGTCGTTGGCGGCGTGAAGGGTTAAAGAAAATATAATCTACCTGCCAGCCACATCAAAAAGATATTTTCTCATACTGACCTTTTGAACAAGAGGCGTCCCTCAGTCATCTACCCTGACTTTTGGGACAACCTCTCTTTTTTGTATGGAGTCTTGGGATTGGATTCGCACAAACTCGTCCTATGCCACATGGAATGTTCGAATCTCTGATCAAAAGCCATCACGATATAGGGTTATCCATCATGACTCCGCTGCCTCTAAATTGCATGAATGAAAATATCGGATGGATGCAGCCCTTCTGCATAAGCCGTCAAAACGATACGGCCCGGTTTTCCGGTAAGACGGATAATCGTACTAACGTTCCCCCGGTACATGTGCATCCAGTTCCGATCGTATGGCTCGCTGGAGCAGAGATCGCCATTGTCGACGCGTACAATCTCGGCCGGACCGGAAATTTGGAAGGTAACCTTGGCGCTTTCCCGGAACGCGTGGACTCCCTCTGCGTCCTTGGCTCTGACCGTCAGCAACTGATGATACCCTTCTTCGGCTCCTAGACGGATCTCCTCCTGGTCGAAGCCAAGTCTCACGGCAGGTCCCGCTGTCTTCAGCGTGTATTGGCAAACCTCCTGTTTATTGTTGAATCCTCTCACGATTATCGTACCCGGCAAATAAGGAAGATAGCCCGTTATCATCCGATTCGGATACGAAGCCGGCCGCTTCAGGAAAAAAGGCTTGCCATTCAACTCCAGCGTCACTTCTTCGCAGTTCGAGGCGATCATATACGGAATGACCGTTTTGTTAAACTGCGGGAAGTTCCAATGGCTTGCGTATCTTGGAGCATCCCAATGCTCCTTCACTCCTTCATCCTGCAAGGAGTAATCCTGTACGGCGAAATAAACCATCGGATTTGCGGACCAGTAGCTTTCGTATAAATAGGAAAGCGGCTTTCGCTCGTTATTCGTCCAGAACAGGGAACCCGCCCAGCCTTTGGCCGGATAGCCCATCGACTCGCCCAAATAATCGATGCCTGTCCACAGCATGCCGCCGATTACGTAATCTTGTTTCTCCACGTCCATCCATGGAACTTCCTCGCTGAAGTTTTGCATTTGCTCCGGATGGCCTCTAAAATATTGGTACGTCTCCGTACCCAGAATTAACTTGTCCGGGATGATTTTGTGGATGCCGGGATACCATTGCTCTTGGTAATTGCAGCTAATTACGTCCACGATTTCCGCGATTCTGCGGATTCTCTCGATTCTTTCGTCCTGATCGTAGATTTCCGTATCGCTGTCCGTATCGACGAATTGCTGAATGTCTTCAACCATGGATAAATCTACGTTGCTCTCGTATTTGAAGTGCGGGTTCATCGCATAGGAAACGGGCCTTGTATCGTCCAGCGTCATCAGATGATTTTTGAGCATTTGCAAAATGTTCAGCATGGATGTCTGCCCCTGATGCTCTACCTCGTTGCCGACCCCCCACATGAAAACACAAGGGTGATTCCGATCCCTGAGAACCATACATTCAAGATCGCGCTGCCATTCCGTCTCAAAATATCTGCGATATGAACCGCCGGTCCATTTGTCGAACGGCTCTTCATAGACAAGTAAACCAAGCTCATCGCAAAGGTCCAGCAGCTCGGCCGCCGGGATGTGATGGGAGACGCGGATGGCATTGCAGCCCATAGCTTTAAACTTAAGAAAACGTTCCTTCCAAATTTCCGGCGTAACGGCGATGCCGAGCGAACCCGCGTCTTGGTGGACACAAAAACCCTTTATCTTGATCGTTTTGCCGTTCAGAAACATGCCCTTGCGCGGAAGCATCTCGATTGTTCGAACGCCGATACGAAGAGCATACTCATCGCACAGCTCTCCTTCATCGTACAATGACAATTCCACATCATAAAGATTCGGCTGATCGGGACTCCACAGCTCAACATTCGGAATTTCCATGCGGATCGTACCCTTCGCGTCGGATTCGCCGGCCAGTCGCAGATCCCCTCTTGTCACATTCGCCTTCACCGAAGAGGAGACGCCGGTATGAATGGTTACAATGCCCGCATTCCCCTCCACTGCCGATACGATCTGTATATTCTCCGGTTTCAGATGGTTCTCCTTGAGCTCCAATAACTTCACGGTCCGGTAAATGCCCGCTCCCGAATACCATCTGTCCGCAGGGAACGAGGTATTGTCCACCTTGACTTGAATAAGGTTGTCGCCCACATGAATAACATCCGTAATATCCAGCGTAAAGCGGGAATAACCATACTTTTGCCCGCCTACTTGGATACCGTTTACCCAAATCGTGCTGTTCTCATAAACACCGTCGAACTGCAAGTGGTATACCCGGCCTTCTTTTTTCTCCGGTAGCGACAGGGCTCTTCGATACCATCCTATGCCCCATCTTTCCCGAAAGCCTTGGGCTTCTCCCTGCTTCATATCGCGGTTGACCGGAGCCGTTATCGCCCAATCATGCGGCAAATGAATCGGTTCGAAGTTTGCATCCTCCGGTTCCTTTAACGTAAAACTCCAATTGTCCATCAATCTTGTCTCAACTCTGCTCATCTCTAACACGCTCCCGCATTTGTGTTGTCTTTATTAAAGTTTTGTTATATTGTTAATTGTAATTTCCAATTATGCATTGAACAATCTAACAATCTTAAGAATAATATTAAAATATTAAGGTGAGAACGATGATGAAACGCTACATTCCGGTCATTACGGACTCGGACAGGGAGCTTCCCTTTTATCTTGTGCAATCAGGACAAACTTGGAATCAGGAACATGTTTTTCGTCCCCAAGGTTATCTGTATCAATGGATTCAATGCGTGGAAGGCGAGGGAGAATTGCTGCTGAACGGCAAAGCTTATCGTGTGAAACCTGGAATGGCCATGCTTTTAATGAAAGGAACTCCCCATGAATATTACGCGATTAGCTCTTCGTGGATCGTGGACTGGATCGTCTTCGACGGCCATCAGGTCGATTCATTCCTGAAGCGTACGGCCGGAATTGCGGGCTCCGGGGTCTATTACATGTCCAAACCTGATCTCTTCTTATCCAGAATCCAACATGTATCGGATATCGGCGAGTCGGATAGCACCCTGAAAGGCATCCAATGCTCCGGCATTATTTATTCCCTGCTTACGGATATTGTGCAATATGCATCGTCGCATCCGGACAACAGCTCCACCAGCCAGAACTTTAAGCTGAAGCCCTTGTTCGACTATATCGAGCACAATTACAGCCAACCGCTCACGCTGGAGTGCTTGGCCGAGGTAACCGGCGTTACCCCGCAGCACTTATGCAACGTTTTCAAGAAGACGACCAGTAATCGAATCTTCCA
Organism: Paenibacillus sp. SY21-1; assembly: GCF_005222705.1. Lineage (GTDB taxonomy): Bacteria > Bacillota > Bacilli > Paenibacillales > Paenibacillaceae > Pristimantibacillus. Next base: position 359,010 of record NZ_STGF01000002.1, read on the forward strand.
ATATATAAATTCCGTTCGTATTAAGAAGAGCAAGGAGCTTCTTCTTCAGTATCCGCAAATGCAGGTAAAGGAAATTGCCGCTCTTTCCGGCTTTGAGGATGTTAACTACTTTTGTTCCGTCTTTAAAAGGCATGAATTAATGAGCCCCAATCAATATAGGAAAATTCACTTTTAATCATTAAATCCGCGAAAAATGTAAAACCCCTACTGACACACTGCTGTCAGTAGGGGTTTTGTAAAATCAAAACAAGCACAATGAAAGCGAGGTTACTTACATGACATAAATGCAAATGAAACGAATTCATCTGTCACATAAACTATCGCATATCCCAAGGAGGACACTATGTCAGCAATCGGACCCGACTTCATTTCACTTCAAGTAAGCAATCTTGAAGACTCTGCAGAATTCTATCAAAACTATCTCGGACTCGTCCGGTCACAGGTGGGACCAGCTCATGCCGTGGTTTTTGAAACAAAGCCTATTGCCTTCGCTCTTCGTGACCTCATGCCTGGAATAGAACTCGGTTCAGGCACTCAGCCTGGATTAGGTGTTGCCCTGTGGCTTCATGCCCCTGATACGCAAGAAATCTACGACAAGCTTGTTGCAGCAGGCGTAAGGATTACAACCGCACCAAACGATGGACCATTCGGGCGAACCTTTACATTTGCCGACCCAGACGGCTACCTGGTCACCCTTCACAGTAAAGCCTAATACGAGGATGTATCCAGATTAAAGCTAGCAATGGCTTCCTCTGTCATAGAAATAGCCTTAAAAATAGCGACAGCCAAGGCAGAAAAACAATGTCTTGGACTGTCGCTGTTTCATTGTACTTAATTCTCTCGTTAATTGAATGAAAGCTTCAATCTCAAACCCTCATGAGTAGCTTTAAATCCTAAACGTTCATAAAAACGCAAAGCATCATCTCTCTTTTTATCGGTCGTTAGCTGAATAATATGACAGCCCCGCTCTTTCGCACGTTCGATTGCCCATAGAATTAATTTGCTCCCAATCCCCCTTCCCCTTTCTGAAGAAGCTGTTCGAACACCTTCAATCGTAGCTCTCCAGTGGCTCCCCCTAAGAGTGCAGGTGCAGGTGCCAGTAGGCCCAGAGAAAATAAGCGACCTAGCCCTTGAAAGATGATCATGGCTACGTCTCTTTTTCAACCTATGGGAGGCTAAAAAGACTATATCCATGAACAAACCTTGGCGTTTGATGCGGAATTATGGGAATCATCCTAGGCTTAAAGCCCGATTTCCGAGGGGAAGTGTATCCGTTGCCCTATTCAGGCACCGCCGATCTTAAAGGATAATATAGAAAATGTATCCACTTGAATAAGGGAATGGAGCGATTCCTCTTGCTTCAGTTAACCAGCGAACTGTGGGGCAAGCTAACTGGTCCTTACGAGTCGGGCGAACAGGTGCCTGAACTGTTGGAGCGTCTGCTGCTTGATTTCGACAAAGAAGTTTTAGACGAGCTATTCCAGGAACACTTATATCACCAAAATACAATCTATACCGTCACTTACGCGACAGTACCTTATCTCGCCCAACTTGCTCTTGCATCAAAAAATACGGAAGTACGCCATGAAATCTACGTCTCCTGCGGAATTATCGAGTCGTGTCATGAAAAAGCAACAACAGAGGCGTATCCCTCGGATTGGAAAGAACTAGCTGCTGAGGCGGGAAACGAGGTCTGCGCGGAGATGTACCAATCTTACTTAAATGCAATAGCGGATCTAGCTTTGCTGGTTCCGGAAATGGAGCAAGAGGCATATTTGTGGCCGAGCGGAGAGGGCAGGCGTATGCAAGCATTCGCGGAAGACCCGGTCTTCGAACCCCTTCAGGCGGCACATGCAGTCACCCCCGTTGAGACATTCATTGAAGCAGAACATCGAGTACTGGCTGAACGAGCCGAGCAGCTCTTCGAGAACGAGTCGTTAATCTGAATGGATTGGCGAGAATACGAGGAGGACGTAATCCATTACTTTAACGATCAATTGCCGGAATCCGATCCAATCAAGTACAAAATAATTGAAATCGATAAACCGAGGGGCATTGCCATCGTATTAAGATCGGACAGCCGCGAGCTGACGATTCCGTTCGCAGAGGATCGGACTGATCGGGACAAGGCCATTAGGTCCATGGCTATCAAGTTTCCGGTTTAACTTTAGTAAAATACAGATTTAAATCGTCATCAACACAAACCATGGAACCAGGATTGACAGGTTGCTCTTTATATATCAATCCTCTTCCATCTGGTATATAGCCCCTCTTTGCATATAAGCGCTGTGCACTGGCATAGCTTTGATACAGCCCTACACCGATTCCTACTATCCCGTATTTTTCTAAAGCAATTTTCTCAACGGATTCCATTAGTTGATTTCCGATTCCACGTTTTCGAAAGGGAGGAATAACATTAAAATCATTAATTTCTGGTATGCCATTTTCCATGAAGTAAGGATAATAAGATGCAGCAAGAAGATGCAAGCTCCCCGCAAACTGAGATTGGTAGAAGGCCAGTAACGTTATTCTTTCTCCTGCCACATTTTGTTCCCAGCACCTCAAGATGTAGTCTCTCGGTTTGTTAATAGTATGTTCAGTGAAAATCTTATATACAAGATCTACGTCTGATTCAGTCATACGACGGATTTCAATAGAATTATTCATCATTTCACTCCAATGAAATTGAATTAAAGTCATTCTACCATTTGATAAACTGAGGGTACATGCCATTAACAACTATAAATAAATTTTACCCGCTGTTTTCTTCAAAATGGGTCATCACCCTATGTCCAACTGTTGCTTTCATTTAATGATATTTAGATATTTCAATCAAATTCCCATCCGGATCTCTTATATAAACAGATGTTATCGATCCCATTGCTCCTGTTCTGACTACAGGACCCTCTTCTATCATTATTTTGCAATCCTCTAAATGATAAATGACATCCGAAATTTCAATATCCGTAATAAAACATAAATCCCCTGATCCAGACATAGGCGATTTTGCTTATGGTTCAAATTCTTTTCCTACTTCATGCAGGTTTATCTTTTGCTGTCCAAAATGCAGTGCCCTTCTACCTTCTCCAAAGGTAATAACCTCCATACCTAAGATTCGGGAATAAAAATCACATGTCATTTCAATATTTGTGACAGTCAAAACCAGATGATCTAATCGGTTAATGTTCATTTAAATCACTCCATTTTGCATCATGCTCCTATGCTAATTATACAACTCGCCACTCCAAAATCCTGCACGCGAACTCAATGAACTATGAATTCAGACGTAACCTATAAGGTTTACGGGTCCTCCTAATAACGGTAGAAAAGAATTCATTAATGTATGCGCCAAATAAAAACACCCTTTCTATCACTGTATGATGACAATTACACATTATCATTTCGTGACGGACAAGGGCGTTTCACATTCAGTTCTCTTTCTCATCAAGAGTAATTACATTCTCAACTGAATCGTTGATATTTGCAACAACTCTCTCGATTTGAACCATGGCTTCATCTTTCGAACGATACGAACCAAAGTATACCCCGTTTACAAAAACACAAGGATATCCATTCTCGTTTTTGTACTCGATCGACTGCAAAACTGAAACAATTTCTCTGTTCTGCGAACGCACGTACATCATTTCAATCACCCCCAAGCACTATATCGGCATCAGTTTGGAAAGAATTAACGCTTATGAAGCTTCAAACTGAATCAAATTATTATCATGATTAAACGCCAGCCTTGCTTTATGAGCGGCTAGCTGATGCCCATATGCTCATTGTTGTGGCAATCCTGGCAAACGAGCTCAAGCAGCGCATGTTTAAGCGTAATAGCCGGATCGTTATGTGAATTTTTTAGCGATTTCCCGTGAGGCTCGTTCCGCTTGAAAAAAACTTGCGCCACACTTGAATCCCTTGGCTACATCCACTCACACTACGGGTTCCATAATAACCCCATACAGTTATTTTATTTGCCGATACTCCTCCTACGATGGTTCCAACCTCCTGGCTTCGCTTGTGAAGCGGGGTCCATTGCCCCTACCAGCTTAAACATAGTCATTGGGGGAATAGGAGAACAGTTTTACTGAAGGGTAATTTCCCCAAAAGAGCCTTCGTTCTCCCGGCTACCGCCATCTTAAAGTACCTGCAATAATAGGATAACCAAAAGTTTCTGGCTGACCTAATAATATGAAGAGCCAAGAATCAGCACGACTGTTATAGTCGTATATTGCTGCTTTAGGCTCTCTGCGGTCAACAATAAAAGACTTTCACCAATAATCTGCCGACAACTGCTCCGAAACGCCCCTGTATTACCCATCCAAACAGGTCTGTAACTTAATAATGAATTAAAGTTTCCTATTCTGTTATGGCGGAGCCTAGGGGGATATGACTCGCATTCGCTCGTCAATCCATCATGGGATGTCCGAATCTCTGATCAAATGGCTGACGAAGCAAACTCGAAGAGGACTTTTAGCGGTAGATTCAGACGCCGTGCTCCTCCATGAAGCGAATTCAATGAAGTCTAATCATTCACTCCGTCCGCGCGGACTGAACCCCGGGGTTCGCCCCCTAGCACTCCATACGAAAAACGCCATCACGTATTGTGATGGCGTTTCATTCGTATGGAGCCTAGGGGGATCGAACCCCTGACCTCATCGCTGCCAGCGATGCGCTCTCCCAGCTGAGCTAAGGCCCCGTAATAATATGGCGACAAGATAGATAATATCACGGGAGCGATGGGGTTGTCAACCATATAATTTCACCTGGTTGTGCCGCCGCTCCCGTGACTCGATTATTTGCCTTTGGCGCTATCGTCGAGCTCTGAAGGCGTTTTGGAGAGCAAGCTGCTCAGCTCCTTCATGAACATATCGATGTCTTTGAACTGGCGGTATACGGATGCAAAGCGGACGTAAGCAACCTCGTCGACAGGATACAGCTCCTTCATGACGAGCCCGCCGATTTCACTGCTGTCGATCTCCGCGTGTGCCGTGGTGCGCAGCTCCTTTTCGACCTCGGATACGATCACTTCCAGACGTTCAACGGGAACCGGACGCTTCTCGCAGGCGCGAATAAGACCGCGCAGAATTTTGTCGCGGCTGAATTCCTCGCGGCTGCCATCCTTTTTGATGACGATAAGCGGAGTCTCCTCGATCATCTCAAACGTAGTAAAGCGCCGGCTGCAGCGCTCGCATTCGCGGCGGCGGCGAATCGATTTGTTTTCGTTGGCAGGCCGCGAGTCAAGCACCTTCGTTCCGGAATAGTCGCAATATGGACATTTCATGCTGATTTTGACCTCCTTTCGTTCCATTTAAATAAAGGCTATGTTTAATGCCGAGATACGCTTAGCTTTTTGCATGAAGCACATGCCTTGCCGTCAACCGGCGATTTCATGCCGTTCGCGGCTTTCGGTTGAAGGACAAATAAATTTCAAATTTCCAGCGAATCCCTGTAATGAACTTTGGAATATTGCACATAATACGTTTACCAACCGCAAGGAGGTGAACACATATGAGCGCATCCCGCAGCAGCAACCAACTAGTGGTACCGCAAGCGACAGCAGCACTTGACCAAATGAAATATGAAGTGGCTCAAGAGCTGGGCATTGCGATCCCGCAAGACGGATACTACGGCAACATGGCTACGAAAGACGCAGGCTCGATCGGTGGATACATCACTCGTCGCCTGGTACAAATTGCCGAGCAATCCCTTGCCGGTCAATTCAAATAATGCTTTAATCTGTGATCTATGAATGAACGAAAGCTTTGGCAAGGCCTGCCCCGAAGCGGCAGGCCGCCAAGGCTTCGTTTATGTACCAGCATGATTCGACTATTTGCCTTTAGAAATCCGGGTAAATATCCTTGTATTTATGATAATAATAAATGACCCGTTGTACATAATGCCTCGTCTCGCCGAAAGGTATATCCTTGACCTCGTCCAGCTTGCCATTCCACGTCCCCGAATCCAGCCACTTGCGGACGTTGCCTGGTCCCGCATTGTATGCTGCAACCGCCGCCACATTGTTATGGTCGAATTGCTCAATCAATGAATTCAAGTACCATGAACCGATCTGAATGCTGACATCCGCGCGGTTTCTTAGCAAATCCTCCGACACATTCTCAAAGCCCGCCTTCTGAACGACCCAGTCGGCCGTATCCGGCATAATCTGCATCAAGCCAAGCGCACCCTTGCGCGATTCCCGTCCTGTTTGATAATTCGATTCACTGCGGATAACGGCGGCTACCAAATGCGGCTCCAGATTATAGCTTGCAGCGCTGGCCCGAATGTCCTCCTTGTAATAAACCGGATACATCCACGACGCAAGCCAGTCCGATTTCAGAAAAAGCAGTCCCAAAAGCGACAGCAGCAGCACAAGCAGCACTCTTTTTTTGAGCAGCACCCTCATGACAAGCCCCGTCTTTCCCAGAAGGCATCGATCTGCCGTTCCGACTGCTCCAGTGTGCCGCTATTGTCGATAACCCAATCTGCAAGGCGCCGTTTTTCCTCGATATCCATCTGCAATAAAATGCGTCTTCTTGCTTCTTCCTCGCCAAATGCATTCCGCTTCATCAGCCGTTCAAGCTGTATTGCCGCAGGCACGTAGGCGACCATAATGCCCTCGTACAAATGCTGCTGCTTCGTTTCATATAAAAGCGGAATATCCGCTACGACAAGTCCAGTCGGACGTTCTGCCGCATATTCCCGAATGCGCGATTGCATTCGCTCGCGAATGGCCGGATGCGTAATTCCCTCCAGCAGGGTAAGCTTGTCCTTATCTGCGAACACAATCGCGCCCAACGCCTTACGATCGAGCGAACCTGCCTCGTCAAGCACAGCTTGTCCAAAAGCAGAGACGATCGCCGCCAGCGCCGGCTCGCCAGGCTGAACGACCTCTCTTGCTACCTGATCAGCATCGACCAGCAGCGCTCCGCGCTTGACGAGCAGCCCCGCAATGGTGCTTTTGCCGCTGGCTATGCCGCCGGTTAATCCGATGATCATCTGCTTCACCTCAAGTTATAACAGCTTCATAATGCCCATTACGATTAATAATATGCCCGGCAAAAAAGATAATGCCTGCATTCCCCGCCAAGCGGAGAAACGGAAGCCAAATCTCATTCCCGCCATCAGGAACATAGCGCTGGCAAGCGCAATAACAAGCGAGGTGAGAAGGGCAGGCAACCCGAGCAGCGCAGCGCCAAGTCCCGCTCCAAATGCGTCCAGCGACAATGCCGCGCCTAGCATAACCGCCTCCGAGGCGGAGATGACGCCAGATTTGTCAACGTCTGCCGTTTGCGGCGCGCGCAATATCTGGATTACAAGCCCCAGACGCTTTAGTTCCACCATGACGACCAAAGCTGCCGCAGAAAGCTCCGCTACCCCGGCTTTGCCAAGCTCCCCTGCGTGAAGCTCGCCTGCAGACGATGACCCTGTTTGCTTGCGCGAAGCTATGCCGCCTATTCCGGCTCGTTCTCCGGCCGCCTTGCTATCTTCTCCCGGCTGTGCCGCCGTCTTTTCGACCGACAATTCCGCACGAACCGCCTCAGTTCTGGCGTCCTTGCCCGCTTCCTCCTGCGGCTCATCGTCCTTGCGGCCCTTCTTGAGCTGGAGCAACGCCCATACTCCAATCAGCATCAGCACGCACGCCCCGATCAGACGCGATACAAATTCGGACAGAAACATGGTGAGCAAGCTTCCCGCTTGCATCGATACAAAGATTACCAGCCCCGAGCAGCAAGCGATAATAAAGACGGACAGCAGCGGAATGCGAATACGCCTCAATCCATAAGTTACCCCTACGCCAAATCCGTCAACACTGACAGCGAACGCAAGCACCAGCAGCGAAGCAACATGCGCCAACAATCGCGGAACCCTCCCTGCATAGCGACGATACTCATTGCCGAGTAGTCATACGCCTATTGGTCGTAACAAGACCATCATATGCAGGGGGCTTCCCTCTGTGCATAACGCGCCGCAAATGCGAGGCATCCAGTTGGAGCGGTAGTCGTCAAAAAAAACAGTGCAAAACTAAACCGCAGCGAGAGCATCGCATGCCGCGAGCAGCTTATTGCGCGTTTGCCGCTTCGGAGACTGCCGCAGCCGCCTGCTTGTTCGGCTGGCATTTCAGGCAAATATGCGTGCCTCTGCCGCCGACGACGTATTTATGAATCGGTCTGCTGCAGCTAGGGCAGGGCTCGTCTTTTCTGCCGTAGACTAACAGCTGATGCTGGAACATGCCCATTTCTCCCTGACCGTTCACATACGATTTGATCGACGAGCCCCCCGCCTCCACCGCAAGAGCAAGCGTAGAGCGGATCGCCTCATGCAGCCTCTTCCATTCCGCAGGCTTGAGCGTATCCGGCGTCCGCTCGGGATGAATCCGTGCCTGAAACAACGCTTCATCGACGTAGATATTGCCCAAACCGACGATATGCTCCTGGTTAAGCAGCAGCGGCTTGATTTTGGTGGAGCGCTTGGCCAGCTTGCCGCGCATCGCTTCAACTGTAAACGCCGGCTCAAGCGGCTCAATGCCCAGCTTATTAAGCGGAGGCAGCAGCAGCTCCTGGCCTGCTTCAAAAATATGCATCGTCCCAAACTGTCGTACATCCTTGTATCTTAAATCCGTTCCGTCATCAAAATGAAAAATGACATGGGTATGCAGCTCAATCGGTTCATCCGCGAGAAACACCCCGTATCTCCCCTCCATCCGCAGATGGGATACGAGCACGAGTCCGTCAAGCACAATGCGCAGAAACTTCCCGCGCCGCTCCACCGTCTGGATCGTATGTCCCGCAAGCGCGGCGGCGAATACCTCGGGCTCGACGGGACGCTGTATAATACGCGGCAGCCTGACGGTTACCGACTGGATTCGTTTTCCTGCAACTAGCTCGTTAAGCGTTCTTCTGACCGTTTCAACCTCTGGCAATTCAGGCATTTCTCCTCACCTCTCCCATCATTATAAGGAAAAATACGCCCCAAGTCACTTGCGGATCTTATTTCGCTTCATACCAATTCGAGCCAAAGCTTACGTCCGCCTTCAACGGCACATCCAGCTTGATGGCATTTTCCATTACCCGCGGAACCAGTTCCTTCATAAGCTCCAGCTCGTCCTGCGGAACCTCGAATACGAGCTCGTCATGAACCTGCAGCAGCATGCGGCTGTTCAGTCGGCGCTCTTTGAGCTCAGCGGACATCTGCACCATCGCGAGCTTGATGATGTCGGCGGCTGTGCCCTGGATAGGCGTATTCATCGCCGTCCGTTCGGCAAACGAACGCAAATTAAAATTCGAGGCGTTAATATCGTTCAAATAACGGCGTCGATCCAGCAGCGTCGTCACATACCCGTCGCGGCGCGCATCCTGCTTGATCTCGTCCATAAAACGTTGAACGCCCTTGAACACGGACAAATACTGCTCGATAAAAGCGCCTGCCTCGTTTACGGCAATTTTAAGGTTTTGCGACAAGCCAAAGCTGCTGATTCCGTATACAATGCCGAAATTGACCGCCTTCGCCTGTCTGCGCATATTCGCGTCCACCTGATCCGCCGATACGCCGAACACATCCATCGCCGTTTTGGTATGAATATCCATATCCTGAATGAACGCTTCCTTAAGATTCTCGTCTCCCGATATATGCGCCAGAACGCGAAGCTCGATCTGCGAATAGTCCGCAGCGAGAATATGCCAGCCGGGCTCCGAAGGAACAAACGCCTTGCGTATCTGGCGTCCCTCCTCCATCCGGATCGGGATGTTCTGCAAATTCGGAAATTGGCTGCTCAGCCTGCCCGTAGCGGCAATCGTCTGCCGGTAGTACGTATGGATTTTGCCCGTCTGCTCGCGGACCTCCTTCAGCAGGCCCTCGACATAGGTCGACTGCAGCTTCGCCAGCTGGCGATAATGGAGAATCAGCGGAATAATCTCATGGTATTTGGCCAAATCCTCCAGCACTTCCGCATCGGTGGAATAGCCCGTTTTCGTTTTTTTGTAGGCCGGCAAGCCCAGCTTCTCGAACAATACCTCGCCAAGCTGCTTGGGAGAGCCGATATTGAACTCCACGCCCGCCAGTCGGTAAATGTCCGCAACGATTCCCGTCAGCTGACGCTCCAGATCCGCGCCTAACGCATACAACGCATCCTTCTCCACCTTGATGCCGAAATGCTCCATTCCTGCAAGAATACGCGACAACGGCAGCTCCAGCTCAAAATACAGCTTGCTCATCGCCGTCTGCTCCAGCTCCTCGGTAAGCAGCGGCACGAGCCTGCGCACAGCCTCAGCTTTTAGCGCCAAATGGCGGTGCAGCGCTTCCTGCTCTGGCAGCTTAAACTTGGCGCCTTTGCCATAGACGGCGTCATCCGCGGGGAGCGCGGGCAACCCCCGCTTGTCGTTGATCAAGCTCAACGTCTGTCCCGTATCCGTCGGGTCCAGCAAATAAGCGGCGAGCTGTACGTCGAACGCTTGGCCTTCCAGCCGGATGCCCCGCCAGCGCAAGGCCAGCTCGGCCTTGTGCAGGTCAAAGCCGCGCTTCGGCTTGTCCGCCTGCTCCAGCCATGCGCGAAGCTTCTCCGCGAAAGGCTGCTCAAGCGCTTCGATCGACAGCGAATACACGGCTTCGCCGGTTGCGACGGATAATCCCACGAGCTCGGCGTGATGCGGATTCTCTCCGATCGCTTCTATATATAAGCCAGCATCGTCCCCGGCAGCAAGCGTCTCCATCAGCTCATCCAGCAGCTTCGCGTCGGAAGCCGTCTGGATCGTGCGAATATCGAGCGTTGCGGCCGACGCTTCGGCTGCGGCCTCCGCTTCCTCCGCATTCGCGCCGAGACCTAATCGTTCCGTCAGCGACTTGAACTCGAGACGGCGGAACGCCTCCGCCAGCTCGGCTTCCTTGTAGCCGTTGTAGCGGAGCGATTCCTCATCGGCCTCCATCGGTACCTCGCGATAAATGGTCGCCAGCTTTTTGCTCATTAGCGCATTGTCGCGGTTATTCTCAATATTCTCCTTCTGCTTGCCCTTCAGCTTGTCCAACCCGTCCAATACGCCCTCCACCGAGCCGAACTCGTGAAGCAGCTTGAGCGCCGTTTTTTCGCCGATGCCGGGCACCCCGGGAATGTTGTCGGATGCGTCGCCCATCAAGCCTTTGAGGTCGATAATTTGCAGTGGCTTCAGACCGTATTTCTCCTGAATGGTCTCCGGCGTGTACAAATCCACCTCGCTTACGCCCTTGCGCGTTAGCGCAACCGCAACATGCTCGGACGCGAGCTGCAGCAAATCCTTGTCCCCGGAAACAACGATGACGGGAACCGCTTTATCATCGGCCTTGCGGGTTAGCGTACCGATAATATCGTCAGCCTCGTAGCCGGAAATTTCGTATTGGGCGATGCCAAAAGCCTTCAGCGTTTCCTTCAGCACGGGGAATTGCTCGGACAGCTCAGGCGGCGTTTTTTGCCTGCCGCCTTTATAGTCGGCGTATCCCTCGTGGCGAAACGTTATTTTACCCGCGTCAAACGCAACGAGCATATGAGTAGGCTGCTCCTGTTCAATCAGCTTAAGCAGCATCGTAGTAAAGCCATATATCGCATTTGTGTGCTGTCCGGCCGAGTTGGTGAGCGGCGGCATAGCATAAAAAGCCCGATAAGCAATACTGTTACCGTCAATGAGCATCCATTTTTCCACTTCGATTCAGCACCCTCTTTTATGTAGCGTCTTAGCCTTCATTATACCACAAAAGAGGCCTTCCCTAAGCATTGGATGCCGAGGAAGGCCGGTTTGCAGACGATGTGAGCCATAGAGCCTTGCTTTGAAAAAAAAGCGCTCGCCACGCCAAAGTCCGTTTATGGAGCAAAAGGAGCCGGACGGCCAAGCAGGTAGCCTTGCGCATACTGGACGCCCATACCTTGCACTTTGGCAAGCTCATGCGCCTCCTCGATGCCTTCCGCGATGACCGGAATATCGAGCTTGTTTGCCAGCTCCAGCAGGGTATGCAGAATATGCTCCTTAATCTCGTCCTGATGGATATTCTGAATGATGGAGCGGTCTACCTTCAAGTAGTCCGGTCTCAGCTCGACGATCGATTGCAGCGAGGAGTAGCCGGCGCCTACATCGTCTATCGCAATCTGGTAGCCCTGCCTGCGGTAATGCTCAAGCGCCCGCTTCACGGAAGCGAAATCGTCAATCGAGCTGCGCTCGGTAATTTCGAACACGACATTGCGGGGGGACAGCCCTCTCTGCTCCAGCAGATTGAGCGTTTGCCCGGGCAAGAAGCAAGGGTCCTCCATAATTTGCGCCATTACGTTAATAAACAGCTTTTGTTCGCCGCCCAGCCTCGTGCAGCCGTCGATTGCCTTCTCGCGGGCAAGCCTGTCCAATGAGTAGGTCAGCCCCTCCTTCTCCGCGAACCAGAACAGCTCTGACGGATGAGCGAACCAGGTTCTGTCTACCGTTCGCGCCAGCGCCTCGTAGCCGAACACAGTCCCGCTCCCGCCAAGCGAAACGATTGGCTGGTACACCGGCGTAATTTGACGATGCTCCAGCAGCTTGTCCATGGCCAGCCGCTTCAGGCTCAGCTCCAGCGCATCGGCGCTTTGCCCGTGCAGCAGCGCTTTTTTCATAGCCGCGTACCAGGAGCCACCTGCAAGATCCGCCGGCACAATCGCAATGCCCACATGCAGCTTGTCCCGAATTCGGTGCTGTACATCCACAGTCTGAAGCTCTACATATCTGCCTCTAATCTCGTCTACTTGCCGGTAAGCAAGTCCGATCAGCCATTCCTCCAGCGCATCCTGATGGGGGCCCGACAGCCTCAGCTGTACAAATAAATCGTCATTCATCCATTGATACCCGGATATAAGCTCGGAGCTTCTCTCCAGGGCAGCAAGCTCGCCTTCTGCAAATTCCCGCCAATTTTCCTGCAGGGACGCTCCGGGATGGCCGCCCCGTTCGTCCGGGAAGCTCCATGACAAATAAATAATGCCCAGAAAATCGGAGCCTGCGTCAATTGGTCCCTCTTGTCGCCATATCGCCTGTTGATCTATCACGTTTGCTTCCGTCCCTCTCCGACCTGCATGCCAGTTATTTGCTCCATGACGTACACGCTGCCTTTGCAGGCCTTGGCCTGCTTTTTGATTTTTGCCGCATAGCCCGATATGGCCTCTGGCGTTAGCGGAACTTCGCCGTCCCAGATCATAAGCGATAACGATAAGGTGACGCCTTCGTGCCGAATCCTGTTGCCATGCCGGTCTTCTACCTCTTTTACCTCGGTACCGCCGTAGAAAGCGTGAACGCCGCGATCGAAGGAATCGATGAGCTCCTTGCAGAGCTTCTCTCCGCATTCTCCGTCCGTAACCGCGATAAAGTCGTCTCCGCCGATATGACCGACAAAGCTTTGCCTGCAGCCAAGCCGCTCCAATTCCTGCTCCAGCAGGCGCGCCAAATAACGGATCAAATCATCGCCCCGGGAAAAGCCGAAATAATCGTTGTACCATTTAAAATAATCCAAATCCGCATATACGACCGCAAACGGCTTGTCGGCGGCTATTCTACGGCCAAGCTCGCGCTGAATGGCCTCATTGCCGGGCAAGCCCGTCAACGGGTTGGCTCCCCGCGCCGCTTCTGTCCGCAATGTCGTCATGCATTCCAGAATCGACCGGATAGATGCCGCCCCCAGCATCTTCCCTTCCTTCGTTATGAGCACAACGTCGTATAGCTGGCCGAAATCGCGCGCCATAGCAAGCTGCGACACTTGCTCAACCGGCATCTGCTCGTCCACAATCAGCGGTTGATTGTTCATAATGCGCTCGACCGGCTTGTTCCAATACAACGGCAGGCCGAATTGTCCGGCCAGCATCTGGTGCAGCTTTTCCTTTGTCAAGATGCCGATCGGCCGTCCTTGATCAACGATAACCGCCCCTTGCGCCTGCGCATTCGTGTCGAACAAATAGGCGACCTCCGACACCCGCGAGCCTGCCTGAAAAAGCGGATAAGCCTTGGCAAGCGTGCCTATGCTGACCACCCTGTTCTGGATGGCCTTAGCGTGCGCTGAAGCCGCAAGCTCGTCTGCTGCCGAGGGCGCCGCGATGCTGGCAGGGATGCCGTGGTGACCCATCGCCTCCAGAAGCACCCGGTAAAACACCGTCTCCGACGATCTGCCGGTCAAGGATGGAAGGGCCGTGGCGACGCCGATTCTCAAATCGTCGACCTTTCCCTTCACGTACTGATGAAGCCGCGCCGCAGCCTCCTCCGTCTGCTTCCTGATCGGCGTACCGTCCTTAGCCCGTTCAAACAGCAATACATAATCGGTATCCAGCCTTTGCTTCCAAAAAAGGCTAGCTTCCGTTGCCGCCCAATCCTGCAGCAACCATTCCATCTCAACGCAGCCTGGCTGCGCTCTTACATACATAACGCCAATTCCGCCGTCATGCCAACGTTCCTTCATATTCCTCATCATATCCCGATTGAATAAACCTGTGCCGACCTCGCCCATTACGGTTCCCCTCAATGTGTGATGGAAAAATTTTTATTTTTTCGATATGACGTTATTTTAACCATTAAGTGTGAACTAACATCAACCGAAATATTAATTCTAGGTAAAATTCGACATTATTCAACATCTTCCACAAAAACTAAAAAGACTATTGCGCTTAAGATGCGACAACAGTCCTTCATTTTGTGTTTATGCTTATGTTCAGGCCATTTGCGGCTGTTAGCCGAAGCGGCCCGAAATATAATCGCTTGTTTCTTTTTTGCCGGGATTGGTGAATATTTTCTCCGTTTGGTCAAATTCCACCAGATTGCCGGAGAGAAAAAATGCCGTTTTCGAGGATACGCGCGCCGCCTGATGCATATTGTGCGTCACGATGACGATGCAATAGTCCTGCTTCAATTCGGTAATCAGCTCTTCTACCTTCGCAGTCGAAATCGGGTCCAGCGCGGAAGCCGGCTCATCCATCAGAATGATGTTCGGCTTAACCGCAATCGATCTCGCAATGCACAGGCGCTGCTGTTGACCGCCGGAAAGCCTGAGCGCGGACGTATGCAGCCGGTCCTTCGTTTCCTCCCACAGCGCGGCCTTGCGAAGCGACTCCTCCACCAGCTCGTCAAGCTTCTTTTTGTCCTTCAAGCCGTGGTAACGCGGTCCAAACGCGATATTCTCGTAAATCGATTTATGGAACGGATTCGGGCGCTGCCATACCATGCCGATCCGGCGGCGAAGCAGGACGACATCCGTTTTGGGATCATTGATATCCTCGTCGCCGATCCAGATTTCACCTGTCATTCTGGCGTTCGGAATCAAATCGTTCATCCGGTTCAGCGTCCGGAGAAAGGTTGATTTGCCGCAGCCGGAAGGACCGATAAGCGCCGTCACCTGCTTGTTCTCAAAGTCAAGCGATACGTTTTTGACCGCTTTATTCTCGCCGTAGTAGACGCTTAAATCGCGAACAGATATGCCATGATTAGCCATATGCGTTAATCCTCCTATTTCGTAGCCGTAAACTTGCGGTACATGAAGCGGCCGAGCCAGCGCGCAATCAGGTTAAACAGCAAAACCGTAATAACCAGAACCGCCGATGCTCCTGCAGCGATTTCCGTTGCGTCGGGCGCAAGACCCTCGGAATTGATTTTCCAGATGTGGACCGCAAGCGTTTCAGCAGGACGGAACGGGTTAAGCGGCGACATCGGGCTAAACGGATTCCAGTTCGTGAAATCCAGTCGCGGCGAGCTCATGCCTGCCGTGAACAACAGCGCCGCAGCTTCACCGAACACGCGGCCCGCGGCAAGAATCGTGCCGGACATAATGACCGGAAGCGCGATTGGCAGCATAGTGGACGTAATGGTTTTCCATTTCGTCAGTCCGAGCGCAAGGCTCGCTTCCTTCTGCTCGCGCGGTACGCTTTTTAATCCTTGCTCGGTAATCCGCACCATTAGCGGCAGGTTGAATACCGTCAGCGCAAGCGCGCCGGAGAACAGGGAGAAGCCAAGTCCGAAATAGTTAACGAGCAAAAGCAAGCCGAACAGGCCTACGACGATGGACGGGAAGGAGGACAATACCTCAACGACCAAACGGATAAAGTCGGTAATCCGGTTCGCCTTTGCATATTCGCTCATGTAGATGCCCGCTCCGATTCCGAGCGGAACCGTGATCAGCATCGTCAACACAAGCAAGAATAAAGAGTTGAACAGCTGAGGACCGATGCCGCCGCCGGCATTAATCGATTCAGGCGGCGAAGTCAGAAAGTCAAAGCTGATATGGCCAAGGCCCCTCACAAGTATAAAGCCCAGCAATCCGGCCAGAAGGAGTACGATAAAACCTGCGATGCCGATAATGACGGCAGTTGCCAGTTTGTCTACTGTTTTTGCTTTCATAGTTTGGACCTTCCTTCCAGCCAGCGGACGATAAATACGAATACGAATGTCATTACCATTAGAATCAATGCAAGCGACCAAAGAGCATTGTTATGGGCAGATCCTGTTGCCGTATTGCCCATGCTTAGCGTAATGGCGCTTGTCAGCGTCGATGCCGACTCGAATAGCGAGCCTGGAATAAACGGCGCGTTGCCGATAACCATTTGAACGGCGAGCGCTTCGCCGAACGCTCTAGCAATACCGAGGACGACGCCTGTCATCAAGGCAGGCAACGTTGTAGGCAGGACGACGCGATATATCGTTTGCCAGCGGGTAGCGCCTAGCGCAAATGAACCTTCCTTAAGGCCGGCAGGTAGTGAAGCAAGCGCATCCGTAGCAACTGTAGTCATAGTTGGTAAAATCATAATCGATAGCACAAGTGCGCCCGCAGCGATCCCCACTCCTTGTCCCGGGAACAGGTCCCGAAATAACGGAACGATAACGCTCAGGCCGATAAAGCCGTATACAACGGAAGGAATGCCTGCAAGCAGCTCAATTACAGGCTGCAAATATTTACGTCCCAGCTTTGGCGTAATTTCCACCATAAATACGGCGGCGCAGAAGCTGAGCGGAGCGGCGATTGCGGCCGCAAGCAGGGAAGTGCTGAATGAACCAAAAATAAACGGCAAAGCGCCGAAAGCCGGAGGCGATCCCTCTGGGCTCCATTTAATTCCCGTTAACAAATCAAATACATTGACATCATTGACAAAAAAAGTCCTAAGTCCTCTGGAGGCGACAAAATACACCATAGCGACAATCGTCGTAACTAGAAATAGGACACAGATGGTCGTATAAACTTTGCCGACCCACTCTTCGACAAAATGATTGTTGTTCGCATGTTTTTTCGCTACAGTTTGCGCCATATAGATCTCCTCTACACAACCTGAAAGAGGCGCCCCGTAAGTCCGCCTCTTTCTGGCTTATGAATGGTTTTTCCTATTTGTTAGAGATGTTGCCTTCGATATCGCGAGTAACTTGCATGTTGCTGATTGGAATGTAGCCAAGTTGTACAACCGGGCCGTTCTCGTCTTGGATTTCAGGGCTCATCATGAAGTCAAGGAAAGCTTTAGCCAGCTCGTTAGGCTCGCCTTTTGTATACATGTGCTCGTAAGCCCAAACCGGGTAAGTTCCGTTTGCAACGTTCTCTTCTGTTGGAGCTACGCCTTCATAGCTAACTGTTTTTACGGTATCGTTCAGGTACGACAGGGCAAGATAGCCGATAGCGCCAGGTGTTTCGCCAATGATCTTTCTTACGTTACCAGAGGAATCCTCTTGTACGGAACCTTGCAGGTCTTCCGTTTTTTGACCAAGGGCATATGTTTCGAACGTAGCGCGAGTACCGGAGCTGGATGGACGGTTGATGATTGCGATTTTCAGGTCATCGCCGCCAACTTCGCTCCAGTTCGTTACTTTGCCTGTGTAGATGTCGATCAGCTGTTGTTTAGTCAGGTTATCAACCTTAATGTCCGGGTTAACAACTGTAGCCATAGCTACTACTGCAACTTGATGGTCAACAAGCTCAGCAGCTTTGTCAGCTTCAAGCTTTTCTTCTGCGTACACGTCGGAGTTGCCGATGTCGGCTTGTCCTTCGGATACTTGAGTCAGGCCAGTGCCGCTGCCGCCGCCTTGAACTTGAATCGTTACGCCGCTGTGCTTATCCATGAATGTTTTCGAAGCTTGGTCAACCAGCGGTTGAAGAGCCGAAGAGCCAGTCGCCAGAAGCGAGCCCGACAGGGTTGTTGTTTCTTCAGTCGGAGCGTTTGTTGCGTTAGTGCCTCCGCTGTTATTTGTTGCAGGAGTGTTGGACGAACCCGCATTGTTGTTTTGTCCACATGCCGCCAGCGTGAATGTCAGAATCATCGCCATTACCAACGTTAACGTCTTTTTCATTTTCCTTAGTTTCCCCTCTCGCTACCTTGTTTGTTTTTGTTTACAAGACTTATTCTAGTCGGGCGAGGTTAACCTGATGTTTTCGGTTTGTTAATTTATCAATTAATTATCATAGATTTTCTCTATGCAGACGCCTATAATATAGATAAAAACTTTGATTACGGGAGGGCTCTCGTGAGTTTGTTAAAATTAAAGTTAATTGTGTTGATAGATCGCTACAAACAAGTGACTGCCGTCGCAAAGGCGTTGCAGATCAAGCAGCCAACCGTCAGCTTTCATATGAAAAAAATGGAGGAGGAATGGGGAGTCAAGCTGTTCGAGACGCGTACGGGCAAGGTGCTGTTAACGCCTCATGGCAAGATGATGCTGCATTACGCCTCGCAAATTGATGAATTATACAAGGAAGCGACAATGAAGCTGGCGATGATTAGCGAAACGGAGAAAAAACGGCTGGTCATCGGCTGCACCGAAAGCGCCGGTGAATGGTTCGTCAAATCGGGGGCGCTTTCCCGTTTGGGGAAGATCAGCGACAAGGCGAAGGTGTCGGTTGCCCTTTACAATCAGGACGAGCTGTTTCAAAAGCTTGGCAGCGGACTTGTCGATCTGGCGCTGAGCGGGGAGCATAGCCGCCATGAGGACTCCTCCGAGTGGCGGCATCAGCTGGTCCGCTCGTCCCGGCTTGCTCTCCTTGCTCCAAACGGCCATCCTGTTCTCGAAGCCGGCTCTGATGCCGCACGCAAGCTGCACGATCACGATTTTGTCGAGCTATCGGACAGCAGCGTCGTCTCCTCTGTCCGGGCCTGGAGCAGACAAGCCCACCATTTTCTGCAGCCGAATGCCTCATTCGGCTCCGTGCCGCTGCTCTTGCAAGCTATTGCGGCGAGCGGCTCGCTGGCTATTTTGCCGGAATGTCTCCTCCCCGCTGACAATGGGCTTATGCAAATCAAGCTTGACGGGGCCGCAAGCTGGCACATTCACGCTAGCTGGAGACACAGCTATTGGGATCAGGCCATGGCAGCCGACGTCGTCAGCCTGCTGTCCGAGGAAAAAGAGTGAAGGCGAATGGAAAGCTCGCGCTGCGCATGGATGGAGCAATTCCATAGGATGCTTATCAATTAAGGTGCAAGCGAGAAATTCAGTTATCGAGAAGGAACTCAGCAAGAAACCGCCAGAGCGCTTTGCCCTGGCGGTTTCACTTCAGATATGGCGGTAAAAAACTTAGACGTTCAAGTCCGGACGCGAGCCAGTTACCAGGTATACGACGCTTTCGCCGATGTTGGTCGCATGATCGCCGAAGCGCTCCAGATAACGGCCGACGAAGCTAAGCAGCGAGGATTGGGTAATGTTGCGCGGGTTTTCCATCATCAGAGAGTAGAGCTCGCGTGTAATTTGACCATACAGGGCGTCTACCTGATCGTCGTCCTTGGCCATTTTGTAAGCAAGGTCGACATTCTCCTGCACGAACGATTGAATCGCTTCGTAGGTCATAAGCTGCACGATTTCCGCCATGCGCGGCAAGTCGATCAGCGGTTTGATCAGCTCCTGGCCTTCGAGGCGCAGTACGACCTTCGCAACGTCGACCGACAGATCGCCCATGCGCTCCAGATCGCTCGCGATTCTGAACGCCGACAGGATGCTGCGCAGATCTTTGGCGACTGGCTGCTGCGTGGCGATCAGCTTGGAGCCGATCTCCATAATTTTCTCTTCCATTTGATTCAGCTGCGGGTCCTTGGCAATTACAATTTTCGCTTGCTCTACATTTACGTCCTTGAGAGCAGCCATGGAGTCCGCGAGCGCGTTCTCTACAAAGGTTCCCATTTCAATCAGCAAATTATGCAGCTTCTCCAGCCCAAGATCAAATTCCTTGCGCGTTGTCATCATCTTTTCTTCCCCCTCTTATCCACTTTCATTCATTAACCGAATCGGCCGCTGATGTAATCCTCGGTACGCTGATCGGAAGGATTGGAGAACAGCTTCTCCGTCTCCGAATATTCAACGACCTCGCCGCTCAGGAAAAATACTGTTTGATACGAAACACGCGCCGCTTGGTGCATATTGTGCGTAACCATGACGATCGTATATTTTTCCTTGAGCTCTTGCGCCAGCTCCTCAATCTTGAGCGTTGAGATCGGATCAAGTGCGGACGTCGATTCGTCCATGAGCAAAATATCCGGGCCTACAGCCAGAGCGCGCGCTATGCAAAGACGCTGCTGCTGACCGCCGGACAGCCCGAGCGCGGAGCGCTTCAGATGATCCTTCACCTCGTCCCACAGAGCTGCGGATCGAAGGCTTGTCTCGACGATTTCGTCCAGCTCTTTTTTGCTTGTAATGCCGTGCAGCCGCGGTCCGTAAGCGACGTTGTCGTAGATCGACTTAGGAAAAGGATTGGGCTGCTGGAACACCATACCGATCTTTTTGCGGAGCGTTTCAACCTCGACGTCCGCAGAATAGATGTTTTGTCCGCCAATGTTGATCTCGCCTTGAATGCGAGTACCGGGAATCATGTCGTTCATACGGTTAAGCGTACGAAGCAGCGTCGATTTGCCGCAGCCGGAAGGTCCGATAAAGGCGGTAATGGCTTTCTCGGGAATGGTCAACGACACTTCCTTCAACGCATGAAAAGTGCCGTAGAACAAGTTTAATTTATTAATGTGAATCAAAGTGTCCAAGCCTTTCGCCTCCAGTGTCAACTTTTCGAAAAAACGCTATTCCCATAAAAATGAGATGCCGACAAGCTGGCATCACATTTAGTGGCTGTTCCATAATAGACCGTTATACATGTTGTATGGACCGTTGCTAGAAAGGTCATTTGCTGCTTTTATCATACTTGCGATTTGTTAAGCAGACGTCCCACTTATGTTAACTAGGTGTTAAAAGTGCGAGTGCAGGCTCGCCATTTCCTCGCCTACCTGCCTCACTTGCTGATGCGTCTTGTCGGCCAACGTGCCGATATGACGCGCGCTGTTCCGATTGTCGGCCGCCGCTTGAAACAACCGATTGAAGGCGCCCTCCGCCTCGCGCACATGGACCGTAGTCTGGCCCGTTACGGCTCGGCCCGCCTGCGCAAGCTGCGACGTTTCTCCGATAGCCTGTACAATCGTGTTCGTCAGCTTCGTAATTTCCAGTGCAAAGCCCTTGGTCTGGCTTGCCAGCTTCGAAACCTCAGCCGCAACAACCGCAAAGCCCCGACCGTGCTCGCCCGCTCGCGCAGCCTCGATGGATGCGTTCAACGCAAGGAGATTGCTCTGCTCGGCCAATTCCTTGATAAGCAGCGAGACCTTGCTGATCGAGCCCGCTTCCGACTGCAGCAAGCTCATGCGGCTTTCCTGCTGCTCCGAGTTGGCTGCAATCGAGCTAAAGGCATGCGTAACCTTGTCGAGCTCGTTTTTGCCCGCAAGCGTCAAATCAACCATTTCCACGGACAGCGTCTCGCCCTGCGTTGTAGACTGGCTGACGCTTTGGATGGCGCGCTCGATTTCCCTGACCCGATCCTCGGCGGAACGAATCGTTTCCATTTGAGCGGCCACCGCCTCCTCCTGCAGCCTGGTCGATATTTTCAGCAAATCGGATACGGTCAGTACGCCGGCATATTTGCCGCCGTTTGTCACGATGACGCAATCGTACAGTACGCTATCGTGGCGGTTCAGCGCCTGATCGATCGCATGCTGCGGCTCTTCGGCAATATCGACCATAAGCGGATTCCCGTCCATCAGTCTGCCGATCGACTTCTCGTAATACAAATCCGCGCTAAACCGATGACCGAGCTTTAGAAAAAAACGGTTGCGCATCATAAGCCCTTTAGGCTTATGCGCTGCATCGCAGATCACGATGCATTCGCTTTCCGGATTTTTTTTGAAAATAGAAATAAGCTCCTTGCAAAGCTGCCCCTCTAATGCAATTGGAGTCTGTCGAATAAATGTCTGCACATGCACAGAATGATGATTAGCGACCTCTTGAGACGGATTGGAGACGGGAGGTGCCGGAGTTTCCAC
Organism: Paenibacillus sp. SY21-1; assembly: GCF_005222705.1. Classification (GTDB taxonomy): domain Bacteria; phylum Bacillota; class Bacilli; order Paenibacillales; family Paenibacillaceae; genus Pristimantibacillus. The sequence continues at coordinate 381,286 of NZ_STGF01000002.1, forward strand.
AAGTTGTTTGTCTTCCTCCATCGTTCCCTCAGCAAGCTGATTTTTCTCTAAAACCGAAACTGTCATCGTCCTTCACCCTTCCTTCATTTCCCTTACCCTTGTTATAGCCCTTACTATAGGTCCCAAGCATCAATTCAAATAGGCAACTATGTTATCGGAGTGTTAAATTCGACAGAAATCGCTGCGAGCATTCAATAAAAACAGGCTTGAACAGTGAGCTTTTTGCATCGAAGCAAAAAAATAACTTTTCAAGAAAAATGTGATTTGAGCCGGATGGACTTGAGCAAAAAAAAACTGCATGGCTCTCACGATTGCTCGCAAGTTCCATGCAGTTTGGTATAAAAAATCAGGAAACGGAAGCGCGTTTCAGAATCGTCACGCTGTATGCGTCCAGCTGCAGCTGTCCGGCGGCAGACTCGCCCGTAAGCAGATAAGTGTAGTCTTGCCCGTCAAGCTCGACGGCTGCGCCCTTGGAGGTGAAGTTGGACACAAACACATAATCGGTTGTTCCGTCAGTCCGCAGCTGCGCCGTAACGCCATGCGGCAAGTCCGCAGCAAGCACGCGACGAATGCCCGCCTCCGCCACAACGGCGGAGAGAAAATCGTTCGTGAAGGCAGCTTCATTGCGTGAAGCGATGTAATACGCCTTGCCTTTGCCCACGCGGTTGACCGTAAGCGCAGGACGGCCGGCGTAGAAGTCGTCGCCGTATACGGCGAGCGCCTCCGCGCCCTCCAAATGAATCAAATCGCACAGCTCGCGAGCCGTATATTCGCCGCCAAGTCCAAGCGGGTTGCCGTCCTTCAGCACGACGCGATTCGCGTCATGATCATGAAGCGAATCAATCTCCTCGGACCAGATGCCAAGCGTCTTGCGCAACGGCCCCGGGAAGCCGTTCAGGAAGCACAGATCGTTTTCGTCGACGATGCCGCTCCAGTAAGTCGCGATAAACGTACCGCCATTCTCAACGAATTTCTCGATCCGCTCGCCGACGCCAGGACGAACCATATACAGCATCGGAGCGATCAGAAGCTTGTAGGAGTCAAAGCTGCATTCCGAATCGATAATATCCACAGACACGCCAAGGTCCCACAACGGGCGGTAATGGCGTTTAAGCGTTTCTTCATAGTTCAGGCCGCCATTGCGCGGTCCTTGCGAGTCCTTGATCGCCCAGCGGTTCTCCCAGTCATTGATCAGCGCAACCTCCGGTTTCACCGAAGTGCCTACTACCTCGCCAAGCTTGCCAAGCGTCGCTCCAAGCTCCGTCACATCGCGGAATACGCGCGTATGCTCATGCCCGACATGGTCGACGACCGCCCCATGCAGCTTTTCGCTGGAGCCGCGGCTTTTGCGCCATTGGAAGTATTGCACCGTGTCCGAACCGTGCGCCACCGCTTGCAGCGATGACAGCATATGCATGCCAGGACGCTTCAGCTTGCTGACCGGCTGCCAGTTCGTCATGCTCGGCGTGCTCTCCATCAGCATAAACGGCTTGCCGCCCTTCAGCGAGCGGAATACATCATGATTGAACGCAATCCAGGCCGCGAGCTCGGCATCGTCCCCATGATTATCATGCCAAGTCGGGTAAGCATCCCAGGAAATCATATCGAGCAGGTCAACAAATTTCCAATAATTGAGCGGCTCGAAATCAAGCATAAAGTTTGTCGTAATCGGCAGCTCGCTGTTCGCTGCGCGAAGCGGCTCGATTTCATGGCGGCAGAAGTCGACCGTTTGATCGGTTACGAAGCGTCTCCAATCGACGTTCTGGCCGTGAACGGCGTTTTCGCCGCGCGGGGTCGGAGATTCGATTTGGCTCCAGTCCGTATACGTATGGCTCCAGAATGTCGTCCACCAGGCATCGTTGAGCGCTTCCAGCGTGCCGTATTTATTTTTGAGCCAGCCGCGGAAAGCTTCCTCGCAATAATTGCAATGGCATTCTCCGCCGTATTCATTGGAAATATGCCAGCCGATAACGGCGGGATGCTGCGCATAGCGTTCAGCCAGCTTCGCGTTCATTATGCTTACTTTATCGCGGTAAACCGGAGAGCTGAAGCAGTGATTATGCCGTGCGCCGTGCAAATTGCGGATACCGTTCGGCGCTACGCGCAGCACCTCCGGATATTTCTGGGACATCCACACCGGTCGGGCTCCGCTTGGCGTAGCCAGCAGGGCGTAAATTCCGTTAGCGGCAAATCGGTCAAGCAGCGTGTCCAGCCATTCAAAAGTGAAAACGCCATCCTCCGGCTCAAGCGCCATCCAGGCAAAAATGCCAACGGACATTACGTTGCAGCCGGCCAGCTTCATGAGACGAATATCTTCTTCCAGAACCTCCGGGTACTTCTGCCATTGGTCGGGATTATAATCTGCACCGTGCAGCATTTGCGGAATTTTGGAGCTGATGGGCGGGAATTTTAAAGTCATGTCAATGGACCTCCTATGATCGCTTGATTCTAGCCAAGAATGGCGATACTATAATGATATTCATATTATACTTGCTTGATCTCCCAAACAAAATAATAGTATTTTCGCATAGGTATCAAAATATGAAACTGGAGGCTGTCGTGACCGATTTAATGGTTTTCCCGATATTGACCGATACGGACACCACTTTGCCCGTCTATGTGACCGGCAACGGACACTGGAGCAATCAGGAGGAAATCAACCGGCCGGGCGGGTATCCTCATTTCCAATGGCTCCAGGTGCTCTCCGGCGCGGGCGAGCTGCATGTGGGCGATCGCCGCATGACCGTACGGGCAGGGCAAGGCTTCTGTCTGCTCCCGAACGTGCCGCACCATTACTATGCCACACAGGAGCCATGGGAAATTCACTGGCTTAGCTTTCGCGGCGAAATGTCAGAGAAGCTGTTTCTGCAGGCGGGAGTCGTTCACTCCGGGGTCTATACGCTTGCAGATCCGGACATGATTGTCGCTCATATGAAATCCATTTTTGCCATGACGCAATCCGGGCGCTCCTTTATCGGACTTGAATGCTCCAAGCTGCTCTATATGCTGCTGCTGGATTTAATGAAGGTTATCGTCGTCAGCTCTCACTCGGCCAGCGAGCATTACGTCAAGCTGCTCCCGGTTTTTAAACACATAGAGACTCATTACGGCCAGCCGATTGCCATTCGCGATTTAGCCGAGTGCATTGACGTGACCCCGCAATACCTGTGCCTGCTGTTCAAGAAGGCGATGAAGCTGCGCCCGATGGAATATGTGAACCGGGAGCGGATCAACCGCAGCAAAGAACTGATGTTCAAGGAGGGCAGCATTAAAATGCAGGAGGTAGCGCGCAGGTCCGGCTTTGAATCGCCCAGCTATTTCAGCTCGGTGTTCAAGCGTCTCGAAGGATTAAGCCCCGAGCATTTCAAAAAAATACACGGCATACGCTAATCCGGCTTTGCAGGCTTAGCACAAGGCTGAACGGAGGACAAAACAATGAATAAGGGGAAACAGCTCATCTTTAAGGAAATTGATCGGCTTGGTCCGGGCTTTCGCGCGATTTCGCTTGCGATCGGCGCCAAGCCGGAGCTTGGCCATGAGGAATTTTTTGCGTCGGAGCTGCTTGGCGAAGAGCTGCTGCGGCTGGGGTTTAGTCTCGAGCGGGGCGTTCTGGACATGCCGACCTCGTTTATCGCGGAATATGATTCCGGCAAGCCCGGCCCCCTCATCGGCCTGTTGTGCGAATATGACGCCCTGCCTGAAATCGGCCACGCCTGCGGTCATCATCTGATCTGCTCGATGAGCATCGCTGCCGCGGCTGGTCTGAAGGCCGCCATGACCGCAGGCGCGATCGGGGGACGCATTCGCGTCTACGGTACCCCGGCCGAGGAGACTCGCGGTGCGAAGGTGCCGATGTCGGAGGCAGGCTTGTTCGACGATTGCGACTTAGCGCTCATGGCGCATCCCTATCACACATTTGAGCAATCGGGCCAATCGCTCGCCATGGACGCCCTGCAATTTGAATATGCAGGCAAAGCCGCGCATGCCGCAGCCAATCCGCATGAAGGCATCAATGCGCTTGATGCGGTGCTCCAGCTTTTCAGCAGCGTCAACGCGCTGCGCCAGCAGACGCGAAGCGATGCCAGGCTGCATGGCATTATCGACAGCGGCGGCAAGGCGCCCAATATTATTCCCGACTATGCTTCAGCCAAATTTTACATTCGTTCGGCATCCCGCGCTTATACGAATGAGCTCACGGCCAAGGTAATCCGCTGTGCCGAAGGAGCGGCGCTTCAGACGGGCTGCACGCTCAAGGTAAGCAACTATGAGCTCTCCTACGATGAATTGATGACGAACGAGACGCTTTCCTCGCAATTCAACGCCAATTTGCTGGCGGCGGGCATTGCGCCCGATCAAATTGAATCCGGCAAGGACAACGGTTCGCTCGATTTGGGCAACGTCTCGGTTCGCTGTCCGGCCATCCACCCGTACATCAAGGTTGTGCGCGAGCGGCTGCTGCTGCACACCGAGGCATTCCGCGACGCCGCAATGGAGGATTATGCGCTTGATGGCATGCTGTTTGGCGCGAAAATGCTGGCAGCAACCGCTTTTGACGTATGCGCAGACTCCGCTTTGCTTGCGCGGATTCGCGAGGAATTTGCGCAAGCCGTGCGCCGCTGAGAAAGGCCCTCCCCTCAGCTCGAATACCGAGCGCGCAAAACGTCTACCATGTTCCCGATCTCCTCTTCCGTGGGCATTTGCAGCCGTTTTGCCGCTTCCTCCAATTCAGCCGGCGTTTGACCTTCCAGCACCGTCCGCTTTACCAGAGAAGTGAACGTTTCGGCCGCTTCGCCGGACAGCGCATGAAGCTCGACCAGGCTCGCCGTGCTTAAATCGGTCACCTGCGGATAGTCGGCGTCCTCCGCTCCTCCGGCTGCTTGCTCGTAAAAGCCCCGAACCAGCCGGGTCCGGTCGGCCCCGCTGCCAGCCGCTACGACGAACGCCTGAACGATAACGGCATGCGTCTGCCTGCGCTGGGCAATCCCGCAAAATTTGTAACCATCGACGCTTAAATCATAATTGCCCGGGCAATAAGCCCCATCAATTTCGCCCTTTTTGACAAGGCTGCCGCTTTGTTCAAGCGCTTTGGCTATAAGGGCGTACATCAGCTCGAAATCATGATCAAAAGGATCATGATTTCCGGGCTTTTTCGGCATAATAAGCGAAATGTTCACAACTCCGGGGTCCAGCGGCACCGCAGCTCCGCCAGAATTGCGAACCGCCGTCGACCAGCCTTGGCGAGCAAGCTGCTGCCGGGCAAGCTCCGCATTGGGCAAGCGGCTGTCGGCAAGGCCAAGCACAAAGCCTGCCGGATGCCGCCACAAATGACAGATCGCCGGACCGCCGCGACCTGCGCTTCTGCACAGCAGCTCATCTATCGCAAATGGATAGAGCACATCCCGCTGCCGCAAATCGTTGGTTCGGTCGAGCACAAGCATCTGTTTTAGTTCCGCAGAAATAGCTGCGCGCAAATCCTTCATTGCCTTCCATCCTCCATCCTTTTATCTGCTGCTGCAAGCGCGCTCTTCTCTTCGTTTCTCCGTTTAATCCCTTATTGCCAATGTCACGGCGCTGCCATACAATGAAGCTATGTCTCAAGCCGTCACCAGGAGGATATGCGAATTGGAAATCTATAATGAAAAGGTCGTTTACGAGAATCCGCTCCTGTCGCTGCGCATTTTTCGGACGACACGCGAAATCGAGCACTATACAAATTGGCATTATCACAAGCAATTGGAACTGCTGCTTATTTTAAGCGGCAGTCTTGATGTATACGTAGCAGAGGACATGTACCAGCTGCATGCGGGGGACGTTCTGCTGCTTGGCGCTTCGGAGCTGCACCGCGACCGCAATTTGGAGCCGCTTGACTATATCGTTCTGCAATTTGACCTTGAGCATTTTTTTGATCAAAGCACGATCGCTTACATTCGATATTTTACCGAAACAAGATTACCGCTTAGCCAGGCGAATTATATGTTTAAGGAAAACCAGGCCGTTCAGCAGCAGGCCGCTTCATGCATTCGACAAATATTACAGGAAGCCACCAGGAAAGAAACCGGCTATGAGCTCGCGGTAAGCCTGCTGATCAAACAAATTTTACTGCTTCTGCTGCGCAATGACAATCGGCAGGTGCTGGCCCGCCAGGATAACTTCGACCGGCTGCGCCTGAAGCCTGTGCTTGACTATGTCGAGCAGCATTTGACAGATCGGATACAGGTTGAAGAGGTATGCAAAATTGCCAACATGAGCTATTACTACTTTGTTAAATATTTCAAGAAAACGATCGGCCTATCCTTTACAGAGTACGTCAATTACCGGAAAATCAAATGGGCGGAGCGCATTTTGCTGACGAAGGACCTTAGCATCTCGGAAGTAGGCGAGAGGATCGGCATGCCAAACATGGCCCATTTTTATAAAATGTTCAAAAAGCACAACGAATGCTCGCCCAAGCAATTCCAGCGCAAAATGCTCGTATGGAACAGGCATATGTAAGGGCCGGCTGCTGTCCGCCTATCTTTGACACAAGCAGCATAACCCACTGCCTATATGACCCAACGGCTGTGCGGCCATTTAAAAAAGCTCGCCTTCCCCTATGCTTTGGGGGAAACGAGCTTTTTTGGCATAACCAGCTTGTAGCCGACGCCGCGAATGGATTCGATTTGCACGGACTTCTGGCCGAGCTCCAGTTTTTTGCGCAAGGAGCTTACATGAACGTCAACCGTTCGTTGTCCGCCAATGTAGTCAAAGCCCCAGACGACGTTCATCAGATCATCGCGTGTGATGACCATGCCCGGACGCTGCACAAGATACAGCAGCACTTCAAATTCCTTGGGACGGAGCGGAATCGGCTCACCCTGCAAAATAACCTCGTACTTCTCCGGGTAAATCGACAGCTCGCCTGCTGTGATCACCTTTTCGGTCGATTCGGCCGGTCTGCTCTCGTCAAGCTGGGTGCGGCGAAGGACAGCGGATACGCGCGCCAGCAGCTCGGCTACGCCAAACGGCTTCGTAATGTAATCGTCAGCCCCGTGCTTGAGCCCCTGCACAACCTCTTCCTCCGCATTGCGCGCCGTCAAAATAATGACCGGCGTCTTCACTCCGTTCTGGCGGAGCCTGTTCAATATTTCAAACCCGTTCATTCCCGGCAGCATAATGTCGAGAATGACCAGATCGAAGCTGCGCTGCAATGCCGTCTGCAGGCCTTCCCCGCCATGATCGATAACCGTCGTCTCGTAGCCCTCTTGCGTCAAGTTATACGATAATAGTCTGGCTAATGTCGGTTCGTCTTCAATTACAAGCACTTTATGCGACATGTTGACCTCCAACCTTGCGGGCTGCCCATCGAAAGGGGGCCCGTCTATTTAAAACCTTTACGTTCAGTTTATCATGGTTTCATAAAGAATAGGTAAACCTTTTTTTTATTGAATGACCGGAAGCTCGATAACAAAGGTGGTGCCAACGCCAAGCGTGCTGGATACGGCGATTGTTCCCTTATGCAATTCGACCAGATGCTTCACGATGGATAAGCCAAGGCCGGTACCGCCTGAGCTGCGCGAACGCGCCTTGTCCACCCGATAAAAGCGCTCGAAAATGCGCGGCAAATCCTTTTTCGGAATGCCGATGCCGGTGTCGCTGATCTGCACGCGGATGTGATCATCGCCAAGCCCTTCCACCTTGATCGTCACCTTGCCGCCCTCCGCCGTATAATTGATGCCGTTTGAGAGCAGGTTTACGATAATCTGGCGCAGCCGGTCCTCGTCCGCCTCCACGTACAATCCAGGCTCGGCCGTCAGCGAAAGCTCGATGTTTTTGCGCGCAGCCTCCGCCTCCAGCAGCGTCACCGCCCTGCCTACGAAGCTATCCAGCTCAATCGGCGAAAATACAAGCGGAACCCTGCGCGATTCGATTTTGGACAGCTCCAGAATGTCCCCGATCAGCCGATTCAGCCGGTCGCTTTCATCATAAATAATTTGCAGAAACGAACGCGCCGTATCCTCGTCGCTTACAGCGCCGCCAAGCAGCGTCTCCGCAAAGCCCTTGACGGCCGTTATCGGCGTCTTCAGCTCATGGGACACGTTGGCTACGAACTCGCTGCGCATCCGCTCCAGACGGCGAATCGCCGAAACGTCCTGCAGCACGAGCAACACGCCGGAGAAGCTGTCCACGCCGGAGCGAATCGGAACAATGTTCAAATCAAGCAGACGCTCCTCGGGAAAATAAAACGTAATCTCCTCGCGCAAATGCGTGTGCTTCTTCAGTCCCTCCTTGATCATCTGCGACAGCTCGTATTGCTGCTTGGCTTCCGCATAATGGCGGCCAACTAGATCCTTTGCGGAGAAACCGAGAATTTCCTCGGCGCGTCTGTTCATGAGCAGAATTTTGCCATTCTGATCGATCATGACGATGCCGTTAATCATATTGTCCAGAACGCTTTCCAATTGATTCTCGTTCTGCTGAATCCGTGTCATTTGCACGTCAAGGCTGTCTGCCATCGCATTAATAGCATTGCCCAGCTCTCCTATTTCATCCTGCTTATGCACTTTGACGCGAGCGCTGTAATCCATGCTTTTAATTCTTCTGGCAACCTTGGTTATCTGCTCAAGCGGCTTGGTCAGGCTCGATGCAAGACGGAAGCTGATCAAGGCGGCAATAATGAACAGCACGAGCAAACCCAGGGCGAGCACCAGCGTCAGATCGCGAATGCTTTGCTCCACTTCATTCAGCCCCATCGAAAGCCTGATAATGTTCGGCGCTTCTCCCGTGACGTTCTCGACGGGAATCGCGACGTACATCATATTCTCGTGCGCCGTATCGCTTGGACGAATCGCTCGCCCAACGCCAACGCTCAGCGCCTCCCTCACCTCTAGCCTGCTAAGATGGTTGTCCATCTGGCTCGCGTCCCAATCCGAGTCGCCCAGCACGGTGCCGTCGCTCTGAATGAACGTTACCCGCGCGCCTGCGTACCCTTCAAGCTCCTCCGCTTCCGCCGTAAAATAAGCAAACAGCTCGCTTGGATCGCCTGCAGGCCAGTCCATTTTGGAAGCGATAATCCTCATTTCCCGCACCATGTTGTCTTCAAGCGCATTAATGTGGTTGTCCTTGAACGTTTTGGTCATAAAGACGCCTGCCGCGCCTACCGACAAAGCAATCATTACAATCATAATCAGGGTCAGCCTTGTGCGAAAGCTGTTCATGCCTGTCACTCCCCGCCTACTAGGTCCAGCGCCGAGCTTGCCGCTCGGCCTCCGGTTTATGCTATAACGTTTATCGTACCTCCGGCAATCCGCGTGCGCCAGCCTTCTTGTTGTGAAGTTTTTGTAAAATATAATGATGCACGGTAGCAAGCGGCTGTTGAATGAGAATCGAAAGAACGACCGGAACCGCGGCCAGCGGACTGAAATAGCCAAGCGCCAGCACGATGCCAAGCGATATGTTGCGCATGCCGGTTGCGTACGAGACGGTTATTTGCTGCGCTTCGTTCCGAAGAGGAATCGTGCCGAAATAACCTAGCGCATAGCATAGGCCAACAAGGAGCACGACGACGGGAATCAATTTTGCCATGTCCCCTTTAAGCGTGCCGAGATGAGGAGCAATCGCCGAGGCGTTCAACGCTACGACCGCTACAAAACATAGCTTGGACACCGGCGCCGTATATGGATGCACAATCGGCTGAAGCCGACCCTTGCTGAGCTGGTTCAAGAGAACGCCGATTAAGGTAGGCGCCACGACAATAATAAGCAGATCCGCCATAAGCGGGCCAGCCGCGACCTCAACCGCCGATTGAAAGAAAAGGTGAATGCCGGCCGGCACGACAAAAGCGCTAAGCGCTGAATCCAGCACGACCATGGCCAAAACAAGCGGCACGCTGCCTCCCGACATCCCTACCCACAGCACCGTCGATACCCCGAGCGGAATAATGGTGAACAAGACAAGGCCAACGACATAGGGCGAGTCCGTCCCAAAAACAAGCGAGCCCACGCCATATGCGGCAAGCGGTGATGCCACATGCGCAATAATGAACGTAAGCCCCATAATGCCCGGCCGCCGCATCACTTCCTTTAGCTGCCCGAAGCCGCAGCCGATAGCCATCGTCAGGGTAACATATGCGAATAAATACGGGACCCAGCCGATATACGGCTGAAGCGAATCCGCAAGCAGAAAACCGATGACGAGCGAGCCCGGTACGAGCAAAAACATCCATTTTTCAAAATATCGATTAAACGCCAGGCCAAATTGCCGCATGAGAATCCCTCTTTTACATTTCTAGTCGTTGCCTATCCATACGTATTATAATAGCATACATAAGTGATAGACTTTCTATGATGAGCAGCGATACGCTTGCACAAGCCGGAGGAGGCACTCATGAAAAACGGCAAATTTACAAGCACGATTATACGCATGCAATATGTGCCGCGCTGGAGCGAGCACGCCCCGCGCTTTGAAGACAATGCCGCAAGCCACAGCTTTCGCTGCGCCGCTCTCGCGGTGATGATCGGAATTGTGGAGGAACGCCTGCTCGGCGAGCCTATCGACAAAATGAAGCTCCTTGGACGCTGCCTATGGGCCGACCTTCATAATACAGGGACAGGGTCCATCAAGCATGTAACCAAAAAAGAATCGCTCGTCATGTCCCACATCCGTGAGTTTGAGAGCGAGCTCAGCAAGGAAATCGTCGGCTATCTGTCCAAATCGCTTCAGCCCGAAGCCTATGACTTTATTGTGAATGCCCAGGATGATACCGGAATCGGCAAGCTCGTCGATGCCATCGATTCATTGGACGCTTATTTGTATTGCCATAGGGAGACCCAGCACGGCACTAATCCTTTTTTTCATCATAAATTAAAAGAATTGAGAACAGGCTTGCTTGCAACGGACCTGCCCTCCGTCCTCTGGCTTCTGAATGAATATGAACGCGAGGAGGGAATTTACGAGTTCATTCAATATATCGTAAGCCTCGATACCGTCAAGCGCTGGAACGGCAGCTACAATCTGGTTCCCGACAACGACGCGACGCATTCCTTCCGGGTAGCCTCGCTGTCGCTGTTCAATGGATTGCTTGAGCGGGAGCGCTTCGGCCAGCAGCAGATCGATTTGTACAAGCTGACAGCCCGCGCCGTGCTGCATGATCTGCCGGAAGCTTTGTCGGGCGATGTTGTCTCTAAATTCAAGCACAACAATCCGGCCATCAAGCTCGCCTTTGAACGCTATGAGCGCGAAACCGCCCAGTTTATGATCAGCAGGCTGCCTGACTTTTTTCACGAGCCGATGACCGACTTTATCGTGCACAGCAAAGCCGGCGATGAGGAGGGAGAGCTCGTCGACGTGGCCGACAAGCTCGACGCCCTTATCAAAGCGAGTCTTGAAATGCGCAACAACCCGCATTATGCCGACACCTACTATCGTCAGCTTGTAGCGATTCAGCACCGTTATGAGCAGCCTTGCGTTGTGTTTTTCCTTGCCTATATCCTGCATGACCTGACCTACTCGAACCTCATCGGCCAACAGGTGTAGGCCAGCGCTTGCAGGGCTTGCATTCTTGGCATGGATGGCTGCGAATGAGGCAAGTCACGGAAGGGGACTACTCGCGCAGCCCTTCCGTCGCCTGCCTTACCGCTTCGTAGAATTGCCGCCAATGCTCGCTCGCATGCTCGGGCCCTGCAGCGGAAGCGGCATCGTCAGCGCCTGGCTCATGCGTCTCTTGCGCAGCATGTGTCTGGCCAGCAGCGCTGGCCCCCGAGTCCTGTCGCGCAGCCGGCAACTCCTGCGGGTTCCCGGCTCCGCCCGCCGCTTCCGTCAATCGGCTGCTATGCGCCGTATCCCGCTTTTCCTTTTGCTCCGCCATACGTCAGCTCTCATCCCTTCATCCAGCTTTTACGCAGCGAAAACAGCTCCTTCAGATCCTCGTTCGTCAGCTCCGTAATCCATTGCTCGGACTGTCCGACAACCTGATCGTTCAACGATTGTTTCCGGTCGATCATCTCGTCGATCTTCTCTTCCAGCGTGCCAAGCGTAATGAACTTGTGCACCTGAACGTTGCGCACCTGACCGATCCGGAATGCCCGGTCCGTCGCCTGATTCTCCACGGCGGGATTCCACCAGCGGTCAAAATGGAACACGTGATTCGCCGCAGTCAGATTAAGCCCCGTTCCGCCCGCTTTTAACGACAGGACAAAGGCGCAGCAGCTTTCCTCCGGATTCTGAAAGCGTTCAATCATCGTATCCCGCTTCGCCTTGGGCACGCCCCCGTGCAAATAGAACACCGGCAGGCTCAGCCTGCTTTCCAGCAGCTGCTGCAGTTGCCTGCCCATCTCCACATATTGGGTGAAAATCAGGCAGCGCTCCCCTTCTGCGGCGATTTCCTCGCACATTTCAAGCAGCCGCTCTACCTTGTTCGAGCGGCCGGCCTCCCATAAGCCCGCCTCATCCTCTCCCCGCAGCAGCGACGGATGGTCGCATAGCTGCTTTAACCGGGTCAAGGTGGAGAGAATCAGCCCTCTGCGCTGCATCGGTCCCAGCTTGTCGAGATTCTCCAGCAGATCGGATACGATGTTCTCATACATCGCGCCTTGCTCGGCGGTCAGCGACATATACGTTTTGGACTCGTATTTATCCGGGAGCGACAGCTGAATGGAAGGGTCCTTCTTAATTCGTCTAAGCATGAACGGCCTGACCCAGCGCTGCAAACCGGCAATAAGCTGCTCGTCGCGCGATTTCTCGATAGGCGCCACAACTTCCTTTTGAAAATCGCTCAACGTGCCCAAATAACCCGGATTAATAAAGTCATAAATGGACCATAGCTCGGTTAAGCGGTTTTCCATCGGCGTCCCGGTCAAGGCAATCCGATGGTAGGCGGGCAGCCGCCTGATCGCGGCAGACTGCTTCGTATAGACGTTTTTAATATTTTGCGCCTCGTCAAGACAAAGGGCGTCCCATTCGATCTGCGCCAAATCCTCCTCGTCGAGCTGGGCAAGCGAATAAGAGGTAATGACCAGATCGGCGCCGGACACGGCATCCTGCAGCGCAGGCCCCTTGCTGCGTTTGCTTCCATAATGCAAGACAACGCGCATAGACGGCGCGAAGCGCTCCAGCTCCTTCTCCCAGTTTCCGATAACCGAGGTCGGACATATGAGCAGCGACGGGCCGTCCGTCTGCTGGTTCATGTGCTTGATGTAGACCAAATAGGCCATGAATTGAATCGTTTTGCCAAGTCCCATGTCGTCCGCAAGCACGCCTCCAAGCCCGAACCGCCTTAAAAACAGCAGCCAGGAAACTCCCTGTAGCTGATAGGGACGAAGCTCGCCGAGGAATTGAGCGGGTATTTCGGCATTGGGAATATCGGCCGTATGCTTGAGCTGCTCGATAAACGCCGCCAAATGCTCGTTCAGCTCCACTTCGGCCCGGACCTCCGATGCCCAGCCTTCCGCCTCCGCAAGCGGCATGTCTCCGCGCAAATGCATCTCCAGCACGTCGCGGAACGACAGCCCCTGACGTTTGCCGACTCGCTTGAGCCATTGCTTGATCTCGGCAACGTCCTGCGGATCAAGATGAACCCATTCGTCGCCGACCCGAAACAGCCTTCGGTTCTGCTCCGCCAGACTGAGAAACTCGGCTTCGGTCAGCTGCGTATTGCCTAACGCCAGCTTCCAGTCAAATTGAACAATTTGATTAAGCCCGAACATTGGCTCCCCGGAGGAGCCCACCGACGATTTCATTTTGGCCTTCAACCGCAGCTTGCGGGAACGAACCGCCTCCCACCATGCCGGAAGCAGCACAGGACAGCCCGCCTCCAACAGCTTCACGCTGGAGGACTCCAGAAACACCCACGCCTCATGCTCCGTCAGCCGTTCGCGCAGCCCCGCACCCTCAATCAGCTCCGGCAGTGCGGCCAGCCACTTGGCTTCATCCTTCGCAAGTCTGACGGCAAGCTCAGGCTCCCATTCCGCGGGAAGGGCGGCCTGCTGCATTACAATCGCTTGAGGCGACTCTCCCTCGGTTGGGGCATGCGAAGACCTTGCGGGCAGAGCGGCCTCTTCCGTACCGTCTGCCGCCAGCTCCCATCGCCCGTCGCGCTTGCGAACAGGCAGCCATGGTCCGCCGTCGCGCGAGCTAAGCACCGGACGCAATCGCCAGGCGTCGAAAGCGCCAGGCTCGACAAGCTGAAGCGCAGTCCGGAATGGAAGCGTATCTAGGCTGAGGCCCAGCGCGATCATCCAGTCCTCTTCGTCGGCAGCCTTGCTGCGCAGCACAGCTTCGCCTGTAGCGGCGCCGATATTTCGCCAGGCAGCGGCCACTGACGAATGCTCGGCTATGAGCTCTTCCACCGCCCCGCCAAGCCAGCTATCGATATCTGCGCCGTACAACGCAGCTTGCTTCGCGGCCGCAGCCCAGCGCCGCTCCAGCTCGGACTCGCGCTTCGGTATTGCCGCCTTCCAGCATCTGCTCGACTCCGACCAACGCTCCCAATCCGGTACGAACCAACCGCGAATCAACAATTGCCTGATCAGCACGGAAGCGTCGGCAAGCGACCGGGCCCGCTCCGTCCATTGCAGGTCAAGCAGTCTTACCGGCTTGGGAGCGGACAAATAATCGACGGAGAGCAGCGGAGACAGCCTGAGAAGCTTGCGTCCGCCGATGGAAACCTCTTCAATCTCCGCTCCGTACCAGGACGCCGCATGCCATGCGAATAACAACGATTGCAGCCTGCCGCCGGCGGTCTCCTTGACGTCCGATGCGCCAAGCATAATGGCACCGCCCCGCTCATCTTCATGCCACAAGCCGTCTATTTCGATCGTACGCGCATTTAAATAGCTTTTCATGTAATGATTTTCCCTTTCCACAGCTCCTCCTGAAACGCTCTTAGCCGCTGATGCTTATGCACAAGACCGGCTATAAAACGATCCCACTTGGCCGTGTTCTTGTCTGCTTTATACAACCGCTCCAGCTTCTTCAGCTGTTTGACCGCGGTTTTGTAGCCTTGCCTGTTCCTAGTCTGAATGCTGGCCTCGACCGCCTGGTGGTATAGCGGAAGCAGAACATGCGGAGCTTCTTTCCCGATCTCTCTAAGCGCGGCTGCGCCCACATCCTCCGGGCTTGCCCCGATCCAGATTTGCAAATCCGCCCAATCCCCATAGCGCTGCTGATCGAGCAGATGATCGGATAAATCCTGGAAGGAATGCGGCAGCAATTGCGTCATATATGACTGCCATGCCGGCACATCTGGCCGGTCCAGATCGGCTCGGCGGCATAAGGTAAGAAAAGGTCCGACTGTCCGGGCGTTTTTCACCTTGTCGACGCGCTCGAACAAGAAGCTCATCCACAGCTCGACCATCTCCCACTGCTCCTCCTCCATCCTCTGCGCCACGCAAGGATATATAATCCGCTGCGAGCGTTCAAAAACGGTCTTCGCAAAATGTGCAAGCGAGCGCTCATCGCGGCCATCGAGGAAATACAAAATGCCGATTGCCGCATGCAAAAATCCCGCAGTCCCGCCGTCTGCTTCCGTCTCCGTCAATGCCAGCAGCGACGCTAGCTCGCGCTCGTACCAGTCGCGGTTCTCCGACAGCTTCTCGCAGAGCGCCAAATAAATAAAGCCCCAGTCGAACAGCTGCTGCTCGCCCCGCGCCGCTCTCGCTTTGATCAGCAGGGTCAAGCGGTCTGTCCATGCCTCCAGCTCCCCATTCAGCTCAAGCGGCTCGTATTCGGAAATAAGCGTGTATAAATGCTCGACCCAGGGCTCCGCCATTCGGGAAAAAGACATTTCATGGTAATAGCGACTGAACGAATCGACCGTAGTAATCGCCCGCTCCGCCTGCTCCAGCACAAAAACGATAGCAAACGACCAATGAAGCCGCTGCAGCGGCTTCGGCCAGTCGCGTGTCATGCTTTTGAGCGATGTAAGCACCGGCTGGAGGGCATGCAAGGAATGGCGGCATTTCTGCCAGATTTCCCCGTGCGTCCGGTTCATCCATTCGAGCCACTGCTCCGGCGACGACTGCTCGTCGGGCGCGGCCTGCTCCGTCTCGTGCTGACGGTGCGCAAGGGAAGGCGAAGACTGCGGCTGCGGCTGGGGCGAATTGCCGACAAGCGCGCCCGCCATCTTGAGCCCAAGCAGGCGGAAATAAGCCCGCTCTGCCTGAGCGTGATCGCCCTGCTGCTGGACATACTGCAAGTATACGGCCGCCATATGCTTGCAGAAGCCGGGCAACGAGCATGTGCATGAGCTGTATTTAAATTGTCCGCCATCCAAAATAACGGCATAAAGATCGGAATCCTGCACTACCCCGTATATTTGATCGTGACCGCCCGCGTTCACGCTATTAACCTGACCGTCTGTGTAACACTGCCAGCCGCGCTTTAAAACGGCAGCGCCATCCTGTTTCGTTAGCTGCTGGGCCAGCGCTTCCCCCAACTGCTCCAAAAGGCGATTTTCCGGCATGTACCCGACTCCCTCCGTACAACTGCATTCCTTTCATTATAACAAAAAATAACGCCATGCAAACGAAGCAATATCGTTTCCGCATGGCGCGCTGAATGATTATAAAGGTATTCTGACCAAAAAAGTTAATTTCCCCGCCTGTTCGGCCCGAACGACGATATCTCCCTTGTACTTGTCCACTATCGATTTCACAATAGACAATCCAAGTCCTTGATGGTCTTCAAGCTTTGTCGAGTAGCCCGCGTCAAACAGCGGCTGCGCCACCGTTTCTTCAGCCCGCTCGCATGTATTCGTAATGACGAATTCCAGATTCTCGCTCGTCTGGTTGCCGGCAAGCGTGACCTGGCGGCGATCCTCCGGATAATTCAGCACCTCGTCGAAGGCGTTATCGATCATATTGCCAAGCATCCGGTTGACATCCAGCGTCTTCACGCCCATCTCCTGCATATTTAAGCCTGTAAAGGAGCAGCTGAACTGGATTTTCTGAATTTCCGCCTGGGAAATCTTCGACCTTATCAATGCGGCAATCGCCGGATTGCCGATATTAATAATGTCGTTCATGAGACGAATATCACCGGTAAGCTCCTTCGTATAGGCAGCGAGCTCCTTCGTCTTGCCAAGCTCGGACAACGAATGGATCGTCTGCACATGGTTGATAAAGTCATGACGCTGCGCCCGCAGCGACTGAAACAGCTGGTTCATTTCCTCGACATAGGTTTCCTGAGCCACCTGCACGGCACGCTCGCGCGACTGCCTGTACGATTTCATCGCTACAAAGGCGATAATCAGGCTAAGCGCGGTCAAAGCGGCAATTACAATTCCAAGGTTCAGGAACTGACCGTCCAGCTTCTCCTGAATAATATGATAGTCAGAAGTCAGCGAGAGCACGTAGCCGTCCAGCGGCACTCCGTCCCTGTTCGTAATATCGATATCCGTGTTGTCGGTGAACACGGGAATAAACATTTTAAAAACCTGCTTGCCATTAATATTCTCGCGCAGCGTCACCGTTTCCTTCGTCGCATACGCTTGGCGCACCAGTTCCGTATCCTTGCCGGACTTGATCGTATAAGAGCCGTAGAAAATCGGTTCCTGCACCTTGTGCCCTTGAACGTCGCCGTTCTCATGGGTCGTGCTGATGCCGTCGGGGAACGTCTCCGGGTTTATAAACGAGATTTCAAGCAGCGAATCGCTGCTCTGCACCGTATTCTCAATCATTCGGTGCACGCCGGTTGCGCGCTCGTATTGCTCTTGCCGATCATACCCGACGTAAGGGTCGGTTATATAGTTGGTTGTTCCATCGTAGTAGTAGCCCCACTTGTTCACCTGATCCAGGCTCGTCGAGGAAACCTCGAAGGGACCGCTCCAGAAATGCGGCAGCGTCTGCCCCAGCCAATCGACCGACACCTTCTGCTCGTCGAACAGTTGATTAAAAACCTGATACCACGGCTTCCATGTCTTCGTGCTTTTGCCCAGCTGCGATTCGTCGGAAGACTTGTACAGCACAATATCATCCTGCAGCCGCTTCAACAACGTAATATGACTAATGCCCAGCTTCTTGCTAAGCTCTGTCAGTTGCTCGTTCGTTACCTTCTCTACATCGGGGTCAAGCGCGTATTGCGCCGCAATGGAGGCTGCTCTGAGTTCCCGTCCAAGCTGATCTTGAAACAGCGCCGCGCCTTGGCGCGATTGCTCAAGCGATACTTCAAGGCGCTTGGCCGTGCTGACAAGCTCCTCGTTGAACGAATTCTCAAGCGTTCTTTTGGTCAAAAAATAGTAAGCAGTATTATTAATTAAAATAATGACAACGATCACGCTAATTGCCATTAGCCATATATTGCGCTGCATCTCCCGCATCTTGCCCTTCTATCTATAATCGCGTTACTGCCGAGTGTGGACAGCCGTATGCAAGCACCCAATTGCACAGTTGCCCATCCATGTAGCCTAGTAGTGCTATCATACCATAGATTAAACGGATAGTAGATTCATTTTATCATAATTCCCGCACAGTTGTGACAAACTATATGAACAGATTTTCCATATCGGAGTTCTGCTCCATAAATGAATCAGGCGTACAAATGAGCAAAAGGCGTCCAGGAATAAGTTCACTGCATCGCAAGCAGAGCCTTATCCTGAACGCCTTATATTATGGTTGGAGCTCCGCTTCCGCTGCGGAAGAAATAAAGGTCAACAGCTCGCTAACCGGTGTGCGAGGCCGGGGCTTGGGAAGCTTATCCTGATCAAAATAGCCCAAATGCAGCGTTCCGATAATTCTCTCGCCCGGCTTTACGCCTGTAAGCCTGCAGAAATCGGGGTCAAAGTTGTAAGCATTCGTCTTCCACACTACGCCGATATCCTGCTCCCAGGCCAACAGCTGCAGATTCTGTATGAGTGCTGCCCCCGCCCCAACGGCATCCTCCCATTCCCGCTGTCTGGGATCAGCCTCAATGACGACGAGAAGGTGGGCCTGCATAAGCTCGCAATAATCGATCAGCAGCTTCCGCTCCCAGCGCTCCCGTTCCTCCTTGGAGAACGTATGCAGCACCGCGTCGGCAAATTGCCTTCTTCCTTCATCCATAAACAGGATGAAACGCCAGGGCTCTTTTCGCGAGTGAACCGGAGCCCATACGGCAGCTTCCAGCAAGCCGACGATCGTTTCCTTCAGCAGCGGCTTGCCATTAAACAGACGAATGGTTCTTCTCTCTCGAATAAGCCGATCTATTGGTGATCCTTCCATATCGGTCGCTCCTCTCGAATATGCCTTATTGGGTAAGGTAATTTACCGCTTCTTCGATAATTTTGCTTTGTCCGATCGGACCTCCCGGGCCTTGAAACCACAGACCGTAGTCTACAAGATAAACGTGGTTGTTCTGAACGGCCTTTAAGTTTTTCCATACCGCCGTCTTTTGCAGCTCGCTGGTTTCTTCCGGGTCCGACGACAGCAGGAAAATATGATCCGGATTAATGGACGGCAAAGCCTCCAGCGAGATTACCTCCATCGATTCGGCAGGGTCGGGTATGGAAGGAGGGGCTTGCAAAGCAAGATCGTCATACAGAACCTCATAGTTCCGTTTGCTGTAGTAGCGGACTTCTTTATCCGACAGCCTTAGAAACATCACCGTCTCGTCGCCGATCGCCTGCTTGATTTTCTCGAGCGCCTCCGCAGCCTGCTTCTCGTAGTCCTCGATCACCTTGCGGGCTTCCTCCGTCTTGTCGAGCATGTCGCCGAGCTGCAGCAAACTCGTTTTCATCCGAATAATGCCTTGCTCATCCTTTACCTTCTCTGCGAATAAAGTGGGAGCGATTTTGCTAAGGCTCTCAAAAGAATCCCCCATAAAGTCTTGACCGACGATAAGATCAGGATCTGTCGCCAGTATGCTCTCCAGGTTCAGATCCACTTGCCAGCCTATATTCTCTTTGCCCTCCAAGCGGTCTGACAGGTAAGTAGGAAACTGATCGCTGCCCTCCTCGTTGCTTGATGCCGCATCCGGCACAATGCCTAACGCCAGCAGATAATCGGTAGCGGCCGGAAACAATGAAATAATGTGCTTAGGCTCACCTTTAATGACGGTTTCTCCCCAAGCATGTTTAATTACCCGCTCTTGCGCCGCCGGCTGCTCCGAAGATTGTGAGGCAGCGGTTGGCTCCGCCGAGCTGCTGCTCTGCGCATTCCCGTTTGCCGATGACGTATTCGAAGTGGTCGAGCAGGCGGACAATAATAACGTAAGACTAAGCAGCAAAAGCATGGTAACGGATGGTTTTGATTTCATGGGTATTCGTAAATCTCCTTTTCGGTTATGTTGATAATGATTATCATCATTAATACGAATATAACCGCGAAGTCTACGCCTGACAATGGACGATTCTGATTTGCGCATAGCATAATTCTGATCCGCAGGAAGGCGGATCACCTTTCCTCTGAACCGGCCCGGAGACACGCCTGCATGTTTTTTGAACAGACGATTGAAATACATGACATCCGGGATGCCGATGCTTTCGGCTATTTCCTGCAGCGTTACATCCGTCTGCAGCAACAGCTCCTTGGCTTTATTCAAGCGAATGACGGTCAAATATGCGATGATGCTGCTTCCCGTCTCTTTCTTGAACATTCTGGACAAGTGGCCTGAGCTGCAGTCCAGAAGCTCCGCCAGTGGTTCAACCATAATCGGCTGCGTGTAGTGATCATGCAGATAACGGACGGCTTGCGCAACCAGATCGGGCTTTGTAAATAAAATGTGCTGCATATTCAGCTGTCTCAGCAATTCATGGATATATTGGTAAAACAACGTTTTAACCTCAAGCTTCGCCAACGATTCATTGTGTTTCCAGTGCGCGTTCATTTGGCGCACCTTATCGTATAGAACGACGGGATAGCTCGGGACAAACGCATATTGAACATGAAAGGGCATGTGCTTGGCGAGCAGGCTATGAAGCTCCCTGCTTCCCGATATCGGCAGGCTGGCCCGGTATAGAATCAAATAATATTCAAATAGCTCCTCCGCAACGGCAATATCCAGGCGCACCCCTTTGCCTCCATGCAAGACTTGCATCTTGTCAACCGCGTATGCGTTTCCGTCCATTGAAACGGTCGCGCTCCCCTTTACCGCATAAAGAAATCCGCTGGCCGGCAAACGATAGCCCTCTGCTTGCTCGCCTGCGGACAGCACCTTGCGCCGTACATCCCATATTTTAATAGATGCCAAATTCCAGAGCTTGACATGTTCCTCTACATCCATTGCTTCACCTTCCGCAGCCCTTTATGCATGCAAATAAAACAGCAAGGCAAGCTTGCTGCTGCACTACCTCCTATTCTATCGGCCATCCCGCCTATCGACAACGCTTATCTTTATTTATTGGGAACTCTGCTTTCGTTACGAACGCCTCGCGGCATATAGGTTCCTCCCCGTATCCCACATTCAGCCTGAGTTCCCGGATTGTGTAACGATGTTGAAAGAGAAAACAGCGTAGTGACAAGGGTATGACGATAAAATGGTTGATTTTACCTCGTTACATTTTATATAATGTATAACGAGGTTGGT
>NZ_STGF01000003.1 GCF_005222705.1 Paenibacillus sp. SY21-1
GACTTCCTTCAGATTCCACCTCACGATGGACACCTTTGTCTTAAGCTATGGCTACTACTGCCTTCGCCATTCGGGACTTGAACCCTAGAGATAGCGCCCATGCTGGGCGCACTAAAAAAAGCAGCAACGCCGGTCCAGCGCTGCTGCTTGTTTGATTCATCCTCCGATCAGGCAACCTGCCCGAACAGCCTTGCCCACATGCTTAATTTAATGTCCGCCCATAAACCCGTAACGGTAAACAATAAGCACAGCAAGCACCCACATCAGCCAGTGTACCTTGTATTTGCCCTTGCCGGCCGCATTCGCGACAGATGCCAGGACAACATACGATACGATGCCGAACGAAATGCCGTTGGCGATGTTGTACGTAAACGGCATAAGCGCCAGCGTGAAAAACGAAGGAATGGCGTAGACCATATCCGAGAAATCGATCTCCTTGACCGACTGCATCATGAGGACGCCGACGATAATGAGCGCTGCGGCTGTAGCCGAGCCCGGCACCAGCGCCACAAGCGGCGACAGGAAAATCGCAAGCAGGAAGCATATGCCGGTCGTTACGGCAGTCAGACCTGTACGGCCGCCCTGCGCAATGCCTGCGGAGCTTTCAACATACGCGGTTACTGTGCTCGTGCCAAGCACCGCGCCGCCGCTTACGCCAATCGCATCCACGAACATCGCCTTGCCGATGCGTTTCTTGCCTTCTTCCGGATTTTTCATGTAACCAGCGCGATTCGCCGTACCAACCAGCGTACCGAACGTGTCGAACAGCTCAACGAACGTGAAGGTCAGAATGACGGTAATCAAACCAACCTCGAAAACGCCCGCAAAGTCAAAATGGAAGAAATTCAGCTTTGAGAAATCCGGAGCCCATGTCTGTCCGCTCAAAGCCTCTTTAGCGTCTACATGCCCTGTCAGCAAAGCAATGATCGTTGTTCCCAAAATGCCGAACAGAATGGCGCCGGGCACGCGAAGCACCATCAGAATCGCGATCAGGAACAGGGCGATCACGGTGAACAGCACCGTTTCATTGCTGAAGCTGCCCAGCTGGATAACGGTCTCGTTGCCCGTCACCGGCGTAAATTGAAAAGCTTTGATGTCATTGAAGCTGGACACCGCAATCGTCATCAGTCCGCTGTTTTTCAGACCGATAATGGCGATAAACAAGCCGATGCCGACTGTAATCGCATGCTTCAGGCTATCGGGAACGGCCGTAATCAGCATTTGGCGAATTTGCGTCACTGTCAGAATTATAAAGATAATCCCCGAAATAAATACCGCAGTCAGTCCCATTGCCGGGCTGATCGGGGTATCCGTCGCCATCGAGGCGACAATAACGGAAGCGAAATAGGCGTTAAGCCCCATCCCTGGAGCCAACGCGACCGGGAAATTGACGAACAATCCCATCGCAATTGTAAAAATGCCCGCCGCAAGGGCGGTCGCCAGAAATACCGCCGTCCAATCTAGTCCGGCCGGAGTCAGAATAAGCGGATTGACGGCAAGGATGTAAGCCATCGTCATGAAAGTCGTTAGCCCCGCCATAATTTCTGTCCTGACATTTGTTCCATGTTCCTTTAACTTAAAGAAACGCTCCATATCCAATAACCTCCCTAAATAATGGTGGAACAAACAAAGAAGCCTGGATGTCCATGCGTAATCGCATTTCGCCCAGGCTCTGCAAAAATGAAGCATGCGAACGCCGCAGGACCGTTGCGGACATCGCTCTTCAATTTCGTAGCCAGGTCATTTACGGTGACCGAGTAGAGACTCTCAAGCCGATTCTTGAGATTATACGAAAATATGCATTTGTTGTTTTATGATTTTCATTGTAAAGAGCGCTATGGATAGTGTCAACAGTTTTTACGAACGTTTTTCCAGCATATACAAAAATCATTCGGATACCCCCCGCCTTCCGCTGCAAAATTAAAGTTCCGATCTGTTCCCGCGACACCAAAATAGGTTCTCCGCTTCTGGAGCGTGTGGAAAAGCCCCTCTGTATTTAATCACATGTGCGTAACACTATCCTCTGTCATTATCCACATAGTTGTACACATCCTACACACATATAATCAAAATCCTGTGCATAATTCAGTGGAAACAGTGGATAACCCTTTGATTTATACACATTCCAATAATCACGAATATTTTTTACTGGTTGAGCAACGAGGGGGGATTGACATACAACTTGAATCGGTTTATCTTATATATATCAAATGGATATATCTTTTAGATATATTGCAAAGGAGCCGGTATAATGATTGAGCTTGTAACGCTTGGAATGCTTATGCAAGGCCGAATGAGCGGCTACGATATTAAGAAGATAACGGAGCAGACGATCGGCATTTTTTACAAAATGAGCTATGGCAGCCTTTATCCGGCTTTGAAGCGTCTCGTGGAAGAGAACTATGTAACGGAAGAGGAAACGAACGACAGCAAGAACAAAAAGCTGTACGCCGTTACCGAAAAGGGGCAGCGGCATTTCATCGAGTGGCTGCGGGAGCCGTTAAAGGCGAACAAACGGGAATATATGGTGAAAATTTTTTTCTACGACTATTTGGACGAAGAAACGCGGCTTCGCAACATTGGCGATTATCAGCGCCAGATAGCGCGGCAATTGGAGCAGATGAACGCGGTTCAAGCAGTCGTATCCAAGGAGCTGGAGCAGCTTGAGCACAAGGAAAGCTACTACTATCGCGTCTCGACGATGCATTACGGCTTGAATTTTTTCCATATGGAGAATGAATGGCTTAAACAAATTATGAACAAAAAGGAGTTTTAATATGCAAACGCCAAACGAGACAACCTTCAAACGACCTTATCTCCTGCTAGTCCTCATCGAGCTTGCTCTGATCGTATGCGTGGCCGGCGGAAGCGCTTATGCCTCGATTGCCGAAATCGCGCATCCGCTGGCTCCGTTCCTGGGATTTGTGCCGATTGCCCTGTTTCTGCTCATCTATCTCTCCGTGACCAAACGATGGTCCACATTCTATTTCACCGGCATCGGGCGTCTGACAGGCAGACAGTGGCTTCAATACCTGCCGCTGCTCCTCATTCTGATCGTGCTGCTCATCGGCAACAAAGGCTTTCAAGCGCAGCCGGTCTCCTATTTTGTCTATATGCTGCTCTCCCAGCTGCTGCTGGTCGGCTTCGTTGAGGAAGTTTTATTTCGCGGAATGATTCTGAAGGCGTTTATGCAAAAGGGGAAAATGACTGCCATTGCCGTATCCAGCATCCTGTTCGGCATAACCCATGCGCTGCAGGCTCTTGGCGGACAATCGCTGGCCGATACATGGCTTCAGATCGTCTACGCTCTGATTCTTGGTTTGGTGCTTGCCCTTCTGGTAGCCAACAATCGCGCCATTCTGCTTACCGTCATGTTCCATGGACTGCATAATTTCATTAATTTCACAGGCCACACGCCAAGCACTCATAGGTATGATTATATCGTCCTTGCCATTCTGGTCGCGCAATTGGTCTGGCTGCTGTCGTCGGGCCGCAGCGACACGACTGCGGAGCGGTCTCGCGAACGCTTTGCCTAAGAAGGCGGCGGATTGTCCGAATGCCATGCAAAGTAACTTAATTCAGCGGAAGAAGCCGTTGTTCTCCTTGTTTCCTCCCTGGATTTTGCCGTTTCTCCGTTATTGCCATCCGTCTGGCAATCTCCCCGATAATCCCCCTCCGCCAGCTTCAAATCGATAAAATCGACAACCTGCTGAAGCGAGGCTATTTGGCTTAAAATCGTTTCCCTATGGCTTCTCAGACGTTCAACCAGCTCTGGATATTCGGCCGGATCCGTACCCGCTCCAACCGCAAGAAACGGCTTCATTTGGTCTAGCGGCATTCCTGTTTTTTTCAGACATGCAATCAGACGGAGCGTGTCGAGATCCTCCTGCCGATAAACCCTGTGGCCGTTTTCCTTGCGCTCCGCCCTCGCCAGCAGCGATATTTTTTCGTAGTAGCGAATCGTATCCTGGGAGACGCCGGTAGACATGGCTGCTTGCTTGATTGTAAAGCTTTTCTCTTCCATGTGTCCTCCTCCTGCAACCCGTTTTGTGTGCATTATACATCTTGGAGTTAACTTCAAGTCAAGCTCCTTTTTATATTAAATCCTGCAATCGATCACCGCTTGACTTGGAGTCGACTCCAAGTTATACAATTTGCGCAAGCCGGGGACGTCACCCCTATGAGGAGGAATGAGCCATGACCGCACAACAACAAGAAAAAACGGTAATGATAACGGGCGCAAGCTCAGGAATTGGTCTGGAGCTAACCCGAAAATGGCTAGAAGAGGGTTGGAATGTCATTGCCTTAAACCGCTCCGATTTTCCGTCTGAGGATCAATCGCTTAAGCAAGCGTTCCTCACTCGACGACTTCGCCCGTACAGAACATCCGATCTTGCGGATTTTTCCAGCCTTAGCCAAACATTGAACGAAATCAAGAGCAAGGAGCGGCGGATCGATATTCTGTTCAACAATGCCGGAGGAAGCTTCCACGAGCTGAGCTATTCGCGGCAAGGGCGCGAGAAGCATTATGACCTGATGACCGCGGCCCCTTACATTACGATAATGGCATTAAAGGAGCTGCTTATGAACGGTGAACACAAAACGGTTATTAACACTTCGTCTGCCGCCATCAAGTATACCAAAGAGCTGTCTGTCGAAATGCTGGAGAGGCCAACCTCCTTTCGCAAGCTGCTTGGTCCTTATGCAGCCTCCAAGCTTGCGCTTTCCCTTTGGACGCAGGATGTAGCGCCGAAGCTTGCCGAAGAGGGCATTTTCATTCGCAGTGTTGATCCCGGCGGCAACAACACGCTGAGAAAAGGGAAAAATGCCGGTCTGCCGTTGCTGATTAAACCGCTGATGAAGCTTTTTTTCCCGCCTCCCACCCATGGAGCCGGCTTGCTCTACGAAGGCGCGATCGGGCTTCATCGGCAAGAGACGGGGGTATATTTGCAGAAAAACAAAATCACGGCCCTGCCCTTTCAAGAACGTGCAGCAGCCGTTAGCGCGAGGATTCATGCCATTTACGAGCTGGAGTACCTGCCTATCGCTTCTTCTAAACAAGCGTAACGGCTGACGCCTCCCTCTAACGGCAAGGCCAACGTTTCGCGTTGAGATTTAAGCCGTTTCGTTTATTAGTGAAAAACCTTTAAGTCCTTATATTGCAAAAAAAGCTTCCATCCGGTTTGCGGCTTTTGGCAAACGGATGGAAGCTTTTTTCGATGCACGTAGGTGCTGTCGGCGCTATGTTGATCAGTCGGAGACAGTGAAACGGCTGCGGTTGATGGTAGGCGTTTCGATTTCGTTCAGAATGGCAACGGCCAGCGTGCCATTGGTGGTGTGCGACTTGCCGTCGGCTGCGGTCAGCAGATGATCCTTGCCTATAACCGGATTGCTGCTTTCGCCCTCCAGAAACTCTGCGGAAGGCGATACGCCTACCCAATCCACATTGTCTACGCTGCGCAGAAACTCCAGCTGCTTGAACTGATTCACCGGAATAGAAATCCACGCTTCAGCTTCAGGCAAGCTCTTCAGCGTTTCTACGAAAGGCTGCTCGTTAGCATCCAACAGGCTGCCTGCCCCCAGAATAAAGAACAAACGCGGCTGCAAGGTTTCACGGAACTGAGCGATCAGCTTGGCAGTCAAGTCAACATGCAGATAAGCTTTAGAAGGCTCTGTCGCAAAAGCGTTGATCACAACATCAAATCCGGCAAGATCGTCACGCTGCAGCTCAAACGCATCCTTGACCAGCAGGCTCGCATCATTGCCCAACGCTTCCTTGGCGCGTTCCGCGTTGCGCACGATTCCCGTAGCTTCATGTCCGCGTTTTACGGCTTCCTTATAAATGGCACTTCCTGCTGTACCTGCTGCTCCGATAATGGCTAGTTTCATTGTAATGTCTCCTTTGGTTTTCAATTAGTAAGAATAAGGCATTGTCTGCAGCTGACTTCATTCGTATGATCGTCAGTTTACGGAGCATGAGCCATCGCCGCAGCCGTCAGCCCCGTCGCCAGCTCCGGGGGCGCCCAGCACCTGCAGTGAACGCGATTCTTCCCATGCCTTCTCTAATGTTTGCAGAAATGCGCCGCTGGATTGAGCTCCAGAAATGGCATACTTGCGGTCAATGACGAAAAACGGCACTCCCGTGACGCCCAACAAGCGTGCTTCTTCTTCATCCGCTCTCACCTGCGCAGCATAATCCTCGCTACTCAGCAGCCCGTCAACCTCGTCGCGCTCCAAGCCGATCTTTACGCCTAACTCCACAAGCGTCTCATGATCCCCCAGATGACGAGAATCGGTAAAATACGCCTTGAACAGCTCCTCGGCCATTTGGTTCATCTTGCCTTGCTTTGACGCATAATGCGACAAGCGGTGAGCATCAAACGTATTCGTCAGCTGCAGGGTATCGAATTGAAACGTCAAGCCAGCTTCTTTTGCCTGAGCTCCAAGATTGTTATTCATGGAAATGGCTTGCTCACGGCTCATGCCGTATTTGGCGGACAGCATATCGTGAACGTCATGCTCGACTTTTCGTGGAGCGTTTGGATCAAGCTCAAAGCTTTTATAGACGACTTCGACATCATCCTTGTTTGAAAATTGCTCTAGCGCCGTTTCCAGACGTTGCTTGCCGATATAACAGAAAGGGCAGGCATAATCGGACCAAATTTCTACTTTCATATTCAAAAGCTCCCTTCAACTATGGATCTAGATTCAGAGTTGTAATCACTAAAGTTACAACGAGATTAAAAAAAAGAGGCAGTCTTATGCTTATTTAAAACGGACTTCTTCAAATCCCCCAGCATTCTGCTGCTAATCTTCGTTGCCTAACGCCTCCCGATGTAACCATTATAGTTACGACATGAGCCTTATGTCAAGCAGATGGCCAAAAGATTGTTGAAGCGCAGGCACATCTTGCAGGCATCGGCATATTTGCCTAATTATAAGCAAGCAATAAAAAATACTCCCTTCTATCCGCAAAAATAATGCGGGTAAAAGAGAGCAATTTTCGAGCTCCATTGTTGCAGGTAAATTGAATCCGTTGTCGACAAAGCCGGCTTTGACCGGCACGTCGCGCATGATCGGGTCGGATTCGCAATCGATACGCGTTTTCAGATTTGCTGCGCTTTGAGTCTTGGTCTGGCGCTCTCCGGTCTGCTTTAAGAAGTGACAAGAGCCTGGAGTACATCATCCAGCTTCATGCTGTCAGCGGTTATTTCGGGCAGCTTCTTATTGTACGCAGTAATGACAGCTTGCGCTTGCTCCTCCCGATCAATGGCTTTACCGATAGCTTCAGTGATTTATGGATACTTTGCACTTTCATTAGCTACTTCCACTCAATCGTTGCTGGTGGCTTCGATTTTACGTCGTACTCGATCCTCTTGACGTTGTCCATCCCGTTAATGATACGCAAGGATATTTTTTTCCAGGACGCCCCGAGGTAGAACATGCTAGAAACGATAACAGATTGAGCCGGTTTATAAATCGCGTCATTTCAGCTTGCGGGCTATTACCGCTAAACGGCCATTTGGGGTCGAGTACTCGCATGTGGACAGTATCATAAGCGTATCGCCAAATTGAGCGGTTACGCCCGTGTCATATAGAGCAAGCTTCTGGATATTCTGAACATATGAATCAAATTCGTCGGGCGTACTTACATTCTCAATCTGGTAGTATTTAAAAACGTCGTCCGATTTGCGATAAACTTGTGAGAGAATAACGGCAATAATCTCATAATCCTGCTTTTCGTAGAGCGTGCTGAACTGGAACGTTGAATGCTCCTTATAATAGCTTTCCTTTTTATACTTCATTAAGTCTTTGAACATCCAGCCGCTTTTCATGTGGTGCCCATGAATCAGCGAAATGTCTGTTCCGTTGGTTCGGCTATGCTCGTCTAAAAAAGGAAGGCCACTTTTATTCTCTCTTTTATCGAAATCATGATTGAGATAGTACTCTGCATCCTGTAGGTTCTGCATGACCGGGTACTCGATCCGGGTGCCGTCTATCTTTAGCCAGCCGACGATGTCCGGGTTCCTCTCGTACAGCTCTTTGAATTCGGGAAGCATGACCGGTTCATTGGGCTTGTCGGACAAAAGGGAGGGGAATGCCCCCCCTCCACCTTTATCCGATTCCCCCTTTCTGGAAATGTCCAGCTCCTCCATTTTCTTACGCTCATCATAATCCCGCAGGAAAGTTCCCGTCAGATTGACTAGCGAAAATACCAGCACAAGGAATGAAACGACGATAAGAATTTTTTTGATTTTACTCATTTTCTTACCGCCCTCCCGATTATTGAATAAGCATTTTCTTCTTGTTGCCGAGGAGACAAACTCCTATCGTAATCAAGGACATCAACGCCAAAATCATATAGAGAATTGGCGATGCGTCGTTATCTCCGGTTTTCGGAACATCGTCAAGCTCGCTACCGACATTGCCGGTTCCGTTATTACCGCTGTCGGTTCCACTGTTACCGTTGTCGCTGTCGGTTCCGCCGTTGCCGTTGCCGGTTCCGCCGTTGCCGTTGTCGGTTCCGCCATTGTCGCTGTCGGTTCCGCCATTGTCGCTGTCGGTTCCGCCATTGCCATTGTCGGTTCCGCCGTTGCCGTTGTCGGTTCCGCCGGAGCCGTTGTCGGTTCCGCCATTGCCGCTGTCGATTCCGCCATTGCCGCTGCCGGTTCCGCCATTGCCGCTGTCGATTCCGCCATTGCCGCTGCCGATTCCGCCGGAGCCGCTGCCATTATCGGAGCTGCCGCCGGAGCCTCCGCCGGAACGGATCGGCTTCATTGGCACGTCGTATCGTACAATGTCGAAGTCGACCGAAATCGTATGGCTTCTGTGCGTCTCGTAGCCTTCCTTCGTTACAATCAGATAGTAGTCCGCCTCAGGAAATACCATGTATGCATAGAATCCGTCCGCATCGCTATCCTGCTCAGGGCTCTTGTTGTCATGCGGCGGGAAATTCGGAACCGCAGGAAGCGTTACTTTTGTATCTGGCGTGCGACCGTTGTCTCTGTTTCGCTGCGTATCCGCATAATACAGGGTAACCTTCGCTCCGGCGATTTTCGTACCCGTAACGGCATCTCCTGTTGTTTCATCGTAAACCGTACCGTACGGGTCAACCAATTCCTCAGAAATATTCAGCTCTCCGTTAGCTTTTACGTCCAATTGCGCCACTTTCAAGAGCAGCTCTTCGCCGGTATCGGCTTGGTAGCGAACTTCCATGGTGTATTTCTGCTCGCTTAGCCCTTCCACGGAAAACGTACCGTTCGCAGCCATCGAAAACGCCTTCGGATGACCATTTTCCTCCAGGTAATTGCCGTTCTTGTCCTTCAAATAAATACGCATGTGGCTGGTAAACGAATTGTCGAATAGCTCCGTTGCTCCATTTGGCTGTTTGAACAGAACGATCCCTACCGCCGTAATGTCCGCCGGAACGGTCTCGTCCGTCACACTGCCGGCCACATTTGCTTTTTGCGTGAATTCAACAGGAACCTCGGTTCCGCCTACCTGATACCGCTTCGTATACGTGATCGTATAGTCGGTATCTGCTGCGACCGGAAGAGAATACTCCCCCTTCTCGCTCGTCACCGTCTGAGTCGTCTTGCCCGTCTTCAGGTCGGTCACCGTGATGGGCGCATTCGGAATCACTTCTCCCGTATTGTTGTCGCGCAGCACGCCTTCCAGATAGGGGCGTGTGTTGACAAAGTGTGCCTCGGCCACGATATTCTCCGGGACCGTTCCCGTGCGGACAAAACTTGCAGGATCTGTCACATAACCATCCGTCGTATAATCCTCCTGCGTAACCTTATACTGAAGATACGTCGGCAGTCCTTGCATAACGAACGTCTGGCCATCTGCAAGCTCGAAGCTCTCTCCGCTCCTGATCGTGCCTGTGCTCCCATCCGACTTCTCATAGGCGTAGGATCCATCCGATCCCTCGCCTGTAAAGACAACCGTGTACGTGAATGCTTTCTTCTTGTCGTCATCTTTGCCTTTAACGGTATTGCTGATGAGCAACCCGCCTTTTATGACCCGTGTATTCGTGAACGGGATGACCTCATCCTGGCCTTTTATCACTCCGGCGCCCTCAAGCTCCTGTGGAAACGTCACGTATCCATCGGCTGTGTAGTCTGTTTGAACAACTGTATAGTTCAGATGCTCCGGTAGATCCAAAATGGCCAATGTCTCTCCGTCCTTGAGCCGGAAGCTGTCGCCGGACTTGATCGTACCTATGCTTCCGTCCGACTTTTCGTATGCGTAGCTTTCGTCCTTGCCCGCATCCTCGAATCTGACGGTATACTCGAACTCTCTCGACTTATCGCCGCCGTTGCCCATAACCTTATTGCTGATGGTCAGATTGCCTTGTACCGGCTTAGGCACAGGCTTCATTGGCACGTCGTATCGTACGATGTCGAAGTCGACCGAAATCGTATGGCTTCTGTGCGTCTCGTAGCTTTCCTTCGTTACAATCAGATAATAGTCCGCCTCAGGAAATACCATGTACGCATAGAATCCGTCCGCATCGCTATCCTGCTCCGGGCTCTTGTTGTCATGCGGCGGGAAATTCGGAACCGCTGGAAGCGTTACTTTTGTATCTGGCGTGCGACCGTTGTCTCTGTTTCGCTGCGTATCCGCATAATACAGGGTAACCTTCGCTCCGGCGATTTTCGTACCCGTAACGGCATCTCCTGTTGTTTCATCGTAAACCGTACCGTACGGGTCAACCAATTCCTCAGAAATATTCAGCTCTCCGTTAGCTTTTACGTCCAATTGCGCTACTTTTAGAAGCAGCTCCTCGCCCGTATCGGCTTGATAGCGAACTTCCATCGTGTATTTCTGCTCGCTCAGTCCCTCCACGGAAAACGTCCCGTTCGCAGCCATCGGAAACGCCTTAGGTTGGCCGTTTTCCTTCAGGTAATTGCCGTCCTTGTCCTTCAAATAAATGCGCATGTGGCTGGTAAACGAATTGTCGAATAGCTCCGTTGCTCCATTTGGCTGTTTGAACAGAACGATCCCTACCGCCGTAATGTCCGCCGGAACGGTCTCGTCCGTCACACTGCCGGCCACATTTGCTTTTTGCGTGAATTCAACAGGAACCTCGGTTCCGCCTACCTGATACCGCTTCGTATACGTGATCGTATAGTCGGTACCTGCTATGGCCGGAAGAGAATACTCGCCCTTCTCGTTCGTCACCGCCTGAGTCGACTTGCCCGTCTTCAGATCGGTCACCGTGATAGGCACATTCGGAATGGCTTCGCCCGTATTGTTGTCGCGCAGCACGCCTTCCAGATAGGGGCGAGTGTTGACAAAGTGCGCCTCGGCCACGATATTCTCCGGGACCGTTCCCGTGCGGACAAAACTTGCAGGATCTGTCACATAACCATCCGTCGTATAATCCTCCTGCGTAACCTTATACTGAAGATACGTCGGCAGTCCTTGCACAACGAACGTTTGGCCATCTGAAAGCTCGAAGCTCTCTCCGCTCCTGATCGTTCCCGTGCTGCCATCCGACTTCTCATAAACGTAGGATTCATCCGATCCCTCGCCTGTAAAGACAACCGTATACGTAAACTGCTTCTGCTTGTCGTCAGCTTTACCCTTAACCGTGTTGCTGACGAGCAGTCCGCCCTTTATCACCCGTGTGTTCGTGAACGGAACAATTTCATCTTGGCCCTGCATGATTCCTGTGTCGTAACGTTCCTGTGGAGTCGTCACGTATCCATCGGTTGTGTAGTCTGTTTGGATAACGGTATATTGCAACTGCTTGGGAAGATCCAGAATATCCAGTGTCTCTCCGTCCTTAAGCCGGAAGCTGTCGCCGGATTTGATCGTAC
Organism: Paenibacillus sp. SY21-1; assembly: GCF_005222705.1. Taxonomy (GTDB): domain Bacteria; phylum Bacillota; class Bacilli; order Paenibacillales; family Paenibacillaceae; genus Pristimantibacillus. The sequence continues at coordinate 11,829 of NZ_STGF01000003.1, forward strand.
CCTTGCTGCCGTCCGACATTTCGTATGCGTAGCTTTTTTCCTTGCCCGCATCCTCGAAGCTGACGGTATACTCAAAATCCTTCGTCTTGTCGCCGCCATTGCCCATTACCAGATTGCTAATGGTCAGCTTGCTGACGATCCGTTCATTGACGAAGTCCGCCTTGTGATCGCCTTTATTCTCGATCGTGCCGGACACTTCTCTCGTCTCCGGCGTGGTCGTATAACCTTCAACAGCCGTATAATCGGCTTCGGTTACCGTATAGACCAGATCCCTGGGCAATGCCGGAATGGTTACGGACTCCTCATGCTTCAAGGTGATCTTGTCACCGCTCTTGATGATGCCGAATGTATTGTCCGGTTTCTTATAGACGTACTCTCCGTCTTTGCCTTCGCCAGTAAAGGTCACTGTGAATTCAAAATTCTTAAGAATATCGCCGCCGTTGCCTTCAACCTTATTGCTAATCGTCAGCTTTCCTTGCGCCGGCGTAGGCACAACCAGAGGATCATCGGAGGTTACTCTTACTCCATCAACCCAGATGGGCTTCCCGGGCGTATTCCCGACGTATACCTGATAAATCCTTGTGGTCGGCAGCCATGTTGTTGTGTCAATATACGTTTCCTTCAGTTCGTAATACCCCGGGTCCGGGAAAAGCAGATTAAGCCTTCCGCCATTGCCCGTTGTTCCTTTGGCGATTTCAGTCCCGTTGTCCTTTTTGAAGAGCGTAAACACTACGCCATTCAACGGATTGCCATCGGGATCTACCTTTTTCATGGGCAGCAGGGCATTGGAGGTTGAGCTGCCGGCGACGTCCGAACTGTCCAGCGCGCTTTCGCTTCTGGCGCTGACGGATTTCAGCTTGTCATCGCCCTCCAGCTTGACTTCATTGCCCATTTTGTCACCGGGCTTCGCTATCGTTGGATCGACCTCGGTTTGGTACACAAACTGATAAAATTTGTTTGGATCGTTCATTTTGAAGGTTAGCACCGTAGTGCCATTCGCACCCGCTGCTGCTTCTACCTGAACTTCGGCATTCGGGTCGCTCAGATCCAATGCCGCACCAGCTCGCTGCAGAGCGCCGCTTGGCGTTAGCTCGGCAGGATATACCGCCATGCTAGGCGTCGTAAGCACAAGCTTTCCGTTTACTTCATAGCGGGGATTCATGCCGGCGCCTAGAGTGTCCTGCAAATAAACGCCTTGCTCCATGTTGAATGGCGGCGTATAGTTTACTGTCCATTCCAGCACCCCTGGAGCCGGCTTAGTTACCGATTTGCCCAAGGTTTGAATAGGCACGATGATCTTACGTTGTTCACTGAGAACCTTTTCCTCCCCGCCCCATGTCATATGAAGGTCGGCTTTGTTATGCAGCACTTGCTTGTCCGTCCCGTTAGTCGTATATTCCTCCAAATATTTCTCTAATGCCGCATTGGATGGTCTCGCCTTTACCAAAATAACATACGGGCTTTCCAAATTAGAAAAGGTAAAGGTTCCTATGTTTCCGCTGTGAGAGAAGCTGACCACATGGGCATCCGTACCTGGCTCGATTATGGTTCTGGCGTCGTTTCTGACACCATACTCGGTACCTGCGACATTGTCCGAATAGCCTTTCCAAAGCTCAAAATCTTTGCCCTCGGAAAACGGAACGAATTCCCAGCCTTCCGGCAGCGTATCCACTAGCTTGATATCGCTGATGACTCGGCTTCCGCCCTGCTTGGCCATTTCGTCTGTGTTGTATCCCGGCATATTCACTCCCAGGCGGAATGTAACCGTTTTGGTTATCCGGTCATAGCCAGAGATCGTCCACGTTTCATTGCTGTCGTTTCTAATATAGCTGTTAACGTTATTCGGAGTCACATTTTCAAACGTTCCATCCTCTTTCAATGGCCTTGACGCAAAAAGCATATCCTTGTTCAGCATGCGCAAATGAAGATTAGCGTTGTTCTGCGCCGTTTTTACGCTTGCCCCCTCAATCAGAACAGCCCGATTCCAGTGTGCTTTACCAGCATCGAAATTCTGCCTGAAGAGAATGTCCGGCCTGGTCTCAAGGGAACGGAAGCTGAAGGATGCAGCAGTGTCGGTGTACCCGGTCGCTTTGATCAAATCCGCCACGACTTCGCCGTTCACCGTCAAAGGAAAGACCTTCAAGGTTAAGCTGCTTGCGCTCTTTAGGGTACCTTCGTGATATTGCTTCCAAAGCTGGGCTGTATTAATGCCCCCCTTGATTTTCGCAATCGTTTCCGCGCTAACCTCGCCGGTTTCATCCACGGCGTTGTTCAGGACATTCAAATCCCCGCCGTGCACGAGTACATCGTATACCGCTGCATTCGGCAAGGCATATTGCGGCGCTAGATTAACGCTCCACGTGATGCCGCCCAGGTTATAATCCTCCATCGTAATCGAGCCTACTTTTGTAAAAGTATGAGCGCCGATTGTGATGATTGCCTCGTCGGTTACAGCAACAGGTCTTACATCAGTTGTCACATCATTATTCTGAATGCCATCCGGCGTGTCCAGCTTCCAGTTGGCGCGCGGGTCGATTCTAAAGCTGGAGCCGCTTGCCACCTTGCTCTTGATCTCTAATTCCACTTTTCCATTAATATCGCCAAAGGAATAAACGCCGTTTGAATCCGGTACGATTTCCGCTTCTTCAGATGCAACGCCATTCTCCCATGTCCGCCACTCGGCAGATAGAAAGTTCAGTCCTGCAGGCAATACATTAGCAATCGAAAAGTCCTTTAAACCTTTTTTATTGTATTGGTTTACAACAACTCTCCAAGTTATGGTTTCATTGGAATGGTCATAAGAACCAGATGCTTGAATCCAGTCGGGCGCAATCCACGATTCTCTTTCCGCACTGGCCTTTACATCAGCGCTCGCATTTCTCAGTTCCACTTTCGGGTCAAACCGTTGTCCGCCATTCCGACCGGGATCGATTGCCACGTTACGATACTCTTTATAAAACATATCCTTATGGAACCACGCCTGATACTCAACCTTTGGTTCGACCCCCGTTCCCGCCGGGAAGATGTAGCTTAAACTGCCATCTACATCAATGGTTGGCTCTACCTTAGTGCCGTTGACCTCGAAGGATCCCGGTACATAGACCATATGATAATCGGAAGGCTTCGTATAGAACGTCAATCCATCAAGCGGCAGCTTGATGGTTGGGTCAAGCACATCAAAGGAGGACGGAGTAGACTGGATGGTCAGATAACCATCTTGATAAGCCGGTACGGTCACATACCACCAGGTCCAGCTCCCATTCTTTGGCCAGTTGTTTCCTGCCAGGTTGATGCTGTACCCCGGTGTAACATTCGGGTTCTTTAGCTCGTACGCTCCCCCGAAAATCGAGATGGGCTTTGTTTCGCCATACTCCATTCCCGTTACATCTGCATCGGCAGTCGTTTCAAAACTAAAGACAATACCTCGTCCAACCCCATTGAAAAAGTTATCATCGCCGTTAAATACAATTCTGATGCTATTCGGGGTGAAATAGACTGTGCCCAGCTGTCTTATGCCGGATTCCGTCTGTGCATTCAGGGATCTGGTAGCAGTCGGCAGCACCACTTCCTTGAAGTAATCGTCTCTTTTTAACTCAATCCAGTCACCCTTTTGGATGTATTTCTCAGGATCTGCATTCGTCGGGTTCGAATCATCGCCATTCACAGGTACCTTTAAATTTGCCGATTTGAGAGTAAACGGCTGTCTCCCCTGAATCGTACCGCCTGAATGAACAATGACACTTCCCTGTGTTATTTCCAAAGGAAAGGCTGGGTTAGCCTCCATAAACACCGTTGTTTTGTCCGTCGGGCCTTCCGCCATTAATGCAAAATTGTTCAACGTGTCGGGTTCGCTCGCCACTTCCGTATCGGTATCGTTACGCACGCTCTCCGCATATGCGGCAGCAGGCAACATCACCGTCTGCAAGATAAGCAAAACTGCCAACAAAAATGGCAGCAACGCTTTGCTTACCTTGCTATTTCGTTTCGACACCAAAGTCTCCTCCATTCCACTAAATCTGCGCCATAGTTTGTTGACAGTAGGATAATCCTCGATATAACGCCTCACGCGAATAAACCCATGCTGTTTGCCCGGCCGGCCATGTCGACCATCCAAAGCTCAAGGAATTCAGATGCAACGGGTTCATGCCGGACATACAGGCGGTGGTCTGTCCTTCGTATTTCCTCCTCCTTTCCTTCGAGCAATTTCGCCATAATACATACCGAAATGGAATAATGCACCAGTTGTCAATGCGCATCCATCATTATACTAAGCCAATCTGTACAAAAAATAGACATGGCTCGACACGGGAGTTCTAGTTACTTTTTCCCACTCAGCAGCGCATGATTGACTGCCTATTATCAGCCGCTTTAGTCGTCGGTGAATTAAGAACGCCCAAGGACGATGGCTTTTTGCTTGCGTCGACGACATGAGTTTGGGGATTAGATGTAGGCGACATACCTCTTAGCTAAGCCCCGGGCAAAAAAAATACTCCCTTCTATTTGCGAAATCACGCAAATAAAAGAGAGTATTTTGAAACATGCAATTGTTGCAGATAAATCGGGATTTCCGTCGCGCCAATGCTAGAAACCTTATAAATCAAGGCTTAGGGTCATTGGTAAATAGGAATATTCACCAAGCTACTCCCATTCAATCGTAGCAGGTGGCTTAGAAGTTACGTCGTAAACGATACGGTTAACGTTGTCCACTTCGTTGACGATACGCACGGAGATTTTCTCCAGCACGTCCCAAGGGATACGCGCCCAGTCGGCGGTCATGCCGTCGATGGAGGTTACGGCACGGATGCCTACGGTGTAGGAGTACGTGCGGGCGTCGCCCATAACGCCTACGCTCTTCATGTTCGGCAGTGCTGTGAAGTATTGCCAGATTTCGCGGTCAAGACCGGCTTTGGCAATCTCGTCGCGCAGAATCGCGTCGGATTCGCGTACGATTTGCAGCTTCTCTTCCGTTACTTCGCCGAGCACGCGGATGGCCAGACCCGGTCCAGGGAACGGTTGACGCCATACGATCGCGGCAGGAAGTCCGCATTCCTCGCCGACCTTGCGAACCTCGTCCTTGAACAGCGCCTTAAGCGGCTCAACAAGCTTGAACTTGATGTCCTCAGGCAGCCCGCCAACGTTGTGATGGGATTTGATCGTCTGCGCTGTAGCCGTGCCGCTCTCGACGATATCCGTATACAACGTGCCTTGCGCCAGAAATTCGAAGTCGTCCAGCTTGTCCGATTCCTCTTGGAAGGAATAGATAAACTCGTTGCCGATAATTTTACGCTTAAGCTCAGGATCTTCTACGCCCTTCAGCTTGCCGAGAAAGCGCTCCTGTGCGTCGATCTTGAGAACCTTCATATCGAACTTGCCGACAAACGTGTCCATAACGCTTTCGGCCTCGCCTTTGCGCAGCAAGCCGTGGTCAATGAACATGCAAGTCAGCTGATCGCCGATCGCTTTGTGCAGCAGGATAGCGACTACGGAAGAGTCTACGCCGCCGGACAGGGCGCACAGCACCTTTTTGTCGCCAACCTGATTGCGAATGTCCTGAATCGTATCATCAATAAAGGACTCCATCGACCAGTTGCCGTCGCAATCGCAAATTTGATACAGGAAGTTGCTGATGATTTCGTTGCCGAACTCGGAATGGCGAACTTCCGGGTGAAATTGCACCGCAAAGAACTGGCGGTCCGCATGGCTCATCGCCGCAACCGGAGCGTGCTCTGTGCTTGCGTCAATCTGGAAGCCTTCAGGCAGCTCCACTACGTGGTCGCCGTGGCTCATCCATACCGTTTGAGTCCGATCAAGGCCAAAGCCGATTTGCGAGCCTTCCACAAACTCAACCTCCGCTTTGCCGTATTCCCGTTTGCCCGCGCGCTCCACCTTGCCTTGCAGCTGATACGCCATCATCTGCATGCCGTAGCAAATGCCGAAGATCGGAATGTTCAAATCGTAAATCGCCGGATCGACCAGCGGGGAATTCTCCTCGTATACGCTCGCCGGCCCGCCCGAGAATACAATGCCCTTAGGCTGCAATTCGCGGATCCGTTCCACCGACGTGTTGTACGGCAGCAGCTCGCTGTATACGCCCAAATCGCGGATACGGCGCGCAATCAGTTGATTGTATTGTCCTCCAAAATCGAGTACAACGATAATTTCATTTTGCTTAGTCATGACCGAGCCTCCCTCAATAGATGTAGTAATTATATATAAGTGGGTTTAAGCGAGTCAAGCATTTGCACGGTCCGACATCGGCGAAAACGACACGGCTCTACAGGCAGGCAAGCCATGGAATGTAGCGGGAATGACCGGCCTTGAGCTTGCGCGCAGACAAGAGGCGGCCGTCCTAGGTGCGACGTGCTTTTTTTAAGCTCCAGCCAGGCGGATGTTTCATCAAAAAAAAATGGCCCTCCATTCACGCCTAGCGATGAATGCAGAGGGCCAATCGCGTTTAAAGCTGAACGCTCGTTTGCCGCCCCAAACCCGGTTGGGGCAGCTCCCGGACGAATGAGGCGTCAGCTGACGGTCAGCCTTGTTTGCTGCGCAGCGCGCGGATCGCCTTGCGCACGTCAGCCGGGGCCGGCGCGCCGCTCCATTCGCCCGGAGGGGCGAACCGGGCGGCCTCGCTCCATCGCACCAGCTGATGGAGCGCCGCCTGCTGCGGCGAGCCAAGCGCCCGCGCCGCAGCAAAAGCGTATTCGCGCGCCGTAAGCTGGCGCGCGTAAAGCCCTTGCCGCTGCTGCACAGCCAGCGGCGCAAAAGCTGCCGCCGCGGCGCACAGCGCGGCGCATCTCATGCGCAAGCGCGCGGCCGCCGCCGCTCGCTTCGCGCTTCTCGGCGGCGTGGCTTCGCCCGCCGCCTGCGGCTCGTGCAAGCGGGCCGCCCCGCCCGCTTGCACAGCGCCAAGCCGCAGCGCAGCAGCGTAGGCTGCGGCGTAGCGGCGCTGCGCCATGGCCAGGCGCAGCAGCCGCCAGTTGGCCGCGCCGGCCAGCGCGAGCGCGGCTGCGCCTGCGGCGGCGGCTGCAGCGGGCGCTGCCGCCGCGCTCCGGGCGGCGCTGCTCGCCGCCTGCGTGAACGCATAAGCCGTTCGCGCCACCTGAAAGGCGGCTGGGCTGGAAGCGGCCTTCCAGCCTGTTGTCGGCGACGCCGCAGCCGAAGCCAGCGCCGACGCCGCTACCGGATCGCCGTCGAAGCCAGGCGTCGGGTCAAAGGGAACCCATCCGGCGCCCGGGAAATAAACCTCTACCCACGCATGGGCGTCTGAAGCCCGCACCTCATAGCTGCGCTGCTCAGGGACGGCTGCTTCTGCAGTTACATTCACAATCGCGTCCGCTCCCGGCGTTCCGGGCGCAAAGCCCTTCACCCATCGTGCGGGTATGCCCTGCGTCCGCAGCATAACGACCATCGCCGTAGAAAAATGGACGCAATAGCCTTGGCGCTGCTCGAACAGAAAATAATCGACAAAATCGCTGCCTTCCGGCGGAACGCTGCTGTCCGCCAGCGTATAGTCGTAGCTGTTCTCCAAAAACGTTTCAACAGCCTTCACTTGGTCATACAGGCTTGTGGCGCCGCCGCCCGCCACCTCGGCTGCCAGCGCCGCTACACGATCCGGCAACGAATCGGGAAGCTGCAAATACGGAGCAAGCGCCGCATCGCCTAGCGCGGGAAGCATCGCAGGAGCATCTCCGGCATTCCCCTGATGCACGCTTCCGCTCTCGCTATCCAGCCGAACAAGCGGTCTAAGCCGCTCCGCATCCGTAACTGCGAGAACCGACTGAACCGAATAGCGTTCGATTGGGACGGCATTCGATTTCGGGTACAGCACGCCGCGCCCGTCGTCCGCAAGATAGCTTTCCAGCTTGCGCCTTGGATCGCTTGCCACCAATTCTGTCACCCGCGCGGACAAGCCAGAGCCAAACAGCGGCATGCCGGCCTGCGGCTCAGCCCAGACAATGGTTTGCCTGATAGTCGGTCCCGTCAGCTCATTCGGCTCTCCCTGCCTTGCAGGCGTTTCTCTGACCGGACGCAGGGCCAGCGGCGAGTCCTCGGCCGCCCAGCCCTTGCCGGTATACAGGATCAGCGTTTCCCCCCGCCAATAGGCAGCAAGCGGAGATTGCCCGACAAACAATAGCCGATCCTCCTGCTTGACCGCCCCTCCCAGCCGCGTATCGTCAAAGCCGTAGCCGGTAAAGGCGCTTCCCGCGCCCCTGGTCCCGGCCATCCACTGCGCCGACGCGTCGCCTTGCCGGTCATTCCAGGCGCGAACCGACTGCTCCAGCTTCTCCTTCACGTCAGCCGTCCAGCCTGCGGGCGCGTAGTCCGTTTGCCGTCCGACCGCAAACAGCAGACCAAGGCCGACCAGCAGCAGCGTGACAAAGACAGCCGAGGACAGCCACCGGATATCCAGCCTTCTAATCGCTCCTCCGCCCAGCGCGACAATTCTTTGCACCCTTGGCAAGGTGAGCAAGGCGGCCAGCAGCAATCCGGCGGCCATCACTCTCGCCATATTGGCAAACAGATCCATGCCCAGCCACGTATGCAGCGTCAGTAAATATAACAGGGTTACGGCAGCCAGGCCGAGCGCAAGCTGACGCATCCACATTAACGATTGCAGGGCAGGAGCCAGCAGCGCCAATCCCGCAAAAAACAGCAGCGTCCGCAGCTCCCCGGACATCGCCCATAATCCGTGCTCCCATACCGCGCTCGCATGCTCGCCCAGCATGCGCGGGAAGGCGAGCAGCCAGCCTAGCTGGCTTTGTCCGACAGGCTTGTACAGCCACATGACGTTAAATACGCACAGCACAGCGTGAATCGGCAGCGTTAATGCAAGCGGCAAGCGAAACAGGCCGCCAATCAGCATGCCCGCGATAAAAGCAAGCGGCGGCGCCGTATGAAAAAAAATTCTCCACTCGTTGTCCGCCGCCCACGGCAGCAGCCATTCCGCCATCAAGACGAACAGCAGCGCACTGGTGACTAAGCGGTAGCCGAAGGAATAGGCGGTTATTTCGTCTTCGGACAATTGCCGAGCGCCGTCTGCCTCTACGTTTCCGTCGACAAACCGCCCATCCGTCTCTTTCGTCGAGCGATGTCCTTGCTGCTCATGCGAACGCCGTTCTCTTCGAGCGGCCGCTTTAAATTTGAACCCGATCATCTGCAAGCCCTCCATCCGCCGCCGGCGCACTTCCGTTTTCCTTATGCGGCCCGTACACCCATGCAACCCCCATGCCAAGCAAGGCAAGCCGCTCCCGCTGCTCGCGCATGACGGAATCAGCTGTCGGCACGTCCGTTACGATCGTAAGCACGAAGCGCAATCTCCGCGAAGCCGCCTCGACTGCCAGCGCTTCCCACCTTGCCCGGTCCCGCCAATCCGTCGTAAAAATAACGATTTCTCCTCCGCTCAGGCCGCCCGCTGCAGCCAAAAGCCCAGACCAATTCCCCAGGCGCGAAGCAACGGGTACAAGGGCCCCCGTTCTGGCGCCATCAACGGCGTTTGCTCCCCTCCGCCCCTGCACGCCTGCCTCCGGTTCTGCTCCTGCCGCCCTCAGCACCGCAAGCTTCCGCAGCAGCTTTGCCATGTCCGGTTCGGTTAAAATGACCGCCGGAGACAGAAGCTCGGAGGGCTCCCCCGGCGCAAGCAGCCGGACAGCCCGGCAGCCGTCTGCGGCCCGCTTGACCGCCAGCGCCGCCTGTCCGATACAGGCGTCGAACAGCCGCTCGTCTTGGCCGCTTGCCACAGGCGACCGATCGATAACAAGCGTGACGGCAGGGCAATCGCTTTGGTCCAGCTGCTTCACATGCAGACCGCGCCCCTTCGCCGCCATGCGCCAGTCGATCGCTCGATGCGAATCCCCGATTTGGTAAGGCCGGAGGGTAGAGCCCGGTCCGCTCATCCGGCCTGCTGCTGGGCTATCAAACGCAGAGATGTCCCATTCTGACGCCGTATCCGCCTTCCAGAGGAAGGCTCCGCCCCGGTCCGATTTTGAACGAGGCGCTTCCGCTTGCTTGTCCTCCGGCAAGGAAGGCAACACCAGAAACGAAGCCGGACAAGCAAGCTTTTTGATATACACCGCCAGCCCGAGCCAATCCCCGGCCGTTACCGTCAACCCGCCGCTTTCATAGCGTCCCCGCTGCAAACCGTTCAGCTCGCAGCGGACATGCCACGACCGGCTTAGCGGAGCAACGGCAAGGGATGAGCAGCTATTGTCACGCCGATACACAGACGTTTGATTACAAAGCTCCTCCCTTACCAGTAGCCACACGAAAGGTATGGGTAAGGCTCTGGTAAAAGCAACGCGCAGCTCCATGGGCGAGCCGGCTTGCAGCTCCCCCGGCTCCCCCAAGCGCACCGCGCGCAATCCCTGAAGAGCGAGCAGCGGCGCAAGCAGCGAAAAGGCCAGCAATGCGCACAGCAGCGACGCCAGGAACCATTCCGCAGCGCCGCCGCGCTGGATAATGGCGAATACGCTGCCCCCGAAGGCCAGAAGCATCAAACCAAGAGTCAGCTTGCGCGAACGGTAGCGGGCGAACTCCTCTGCCTGATGCGGCCTGCCGGCCGATGAATCGCTTATGTCCCTTGTGCCTCTCGAGGGATCAGCGCCCGTCACGATCAGCCCGCGGCCGCCTTTGGTCGGTTTGTGCGGCTGTTTTAGCGGCGCGCAGCCGACTGGGCGAGCGTCCGTCTTCATGCCGCCGTATGAAGCGCTCATCCGCCCCTCCGTCCGAAGACGCCGCCCCGCCCCGTCAGCCCCGGGAGCGGACATTCCCGGACGATGCGACGAATCAGGGCCGCCGCGTCATGCCCGGCAGACGCGGCGCCGTAACGGAGCGTCAGCCGATGGGCGAGCACCGCTTCCGCCGTGCCCAGCAGATCGTCGGGAATGGCATATCCACGCCCTTCCAGATAGGCGCTGGCTTGCGCGGCGCGCAGCCAGTCGCGGAGCGCTCGCGGGCTAAGGCCCATGGCCGCTTCCGGGCAGCGGCGCGAGGCGTCCGCCACCTGTACCATGTAATCGAGCAGCGCTTCATGCATATGAATCTGACGCGCCTCCGCCTGCATTTGCAGCCATTCCGCGGTCGAAATAACCGGACGAAGGCGCTCAGGCTGAATTCTGCTGCCCTCCGCATACTGCTCGAGCATCTTTCTCTCCTCCGCCGTGCCGGGATATCCGATCGAAAGGCTCATCATAAAGCGGTCAAGCTGCGCTTCCGGCAGCGTATTCGTCCCCTCGAAGCTGAGCGGATTCTGCGTCGCAATGAGCATAAACGGCACAGGCAGACTGCGCGTCTTGCCTTCAATCGTCACGCTGCGCTCCTCCATCGCCTCCAGCAGCGCGGACTGCGTTCGCGGCGAGGTCCGATTGATTTCATCCGCAAGCACGACATTGGCGATGATCGGACCGGGACGATAGACCAGCTCTCCGCTCCTTCCATCCAGAGCAAGCCCGCCTACGACATCCGCAGGCAGCATGTCCGAGGTAAACTGAATTCTCTTAAAATCGCCGCCAACCGCGCGCGCCATCGCTTGAGCAAGCATCGTTTTGCCTACACCCGGGACATCCTCCAGCAGCACATGGCCGCCGGCCAGCAGCGCAGTCAGCATTTGTCTGATCGTCTCTCGTTTGCCGAGCAGCACGCCTTCCACCTTGGACAGCAGCCTGCTCAGCAGCACCTGCGGCGCTTCCGGCCAATGGGCATGAATGGCACGTTCCTTGCGGTCTTCCGAAAATTGGGGAGAGAGCATTATGATTTCGCCTCCATACTGATCAATCTATTTATCTATCATTTTCCCCATATTTTCCGGAATTAGACCTGAACCATGGCAAATGGCGCCAATAACGTACAGCACCGGCCGCTTATCGGCGCGCATGGTGAAACGGCTGACGCAGACAACGCCAACCTTTCGCGCTTACATGCAAGCCGATAATAAGGATGAAACCTCTACACTCATAGATTCAAAAAAATAAAAGACCGGAGCCCGCCGGCTGACGCCGGACCACTCCAGTCTTATTCTTTACTTGCTTCCTGCCGCCGGCAGCAGCTTTACCGCTTCCAGCACCTTTTCCACATGTCCTTTGACGCGGATGCCCCGCCATTCCTCGACCAGCCTGCCCTCCGAGTCGATCAGAAACGTCGAACGCACAAGTCCCATATATTCGCGCCCGTACAGCTTTTTCAGCTGCCATACGCCATATTGCTCGCATACGGTATGCTCGGTATCCGCCAATAGCAGAAAAGGCAGCTCATGCTTTGCAATAAAACGCTCATGCGTCTGCACCGTATCCAGGCTGATTCCCAAAATAACCGTGTTCATTCGCAGCATTTGCGCATTCGCATCGCGAAAATCGCAAGATTGCTGTGTACACGCCGTCGTCAAATCTTTGGGGTAAAAATACAGCACGACATGGCGACCGCGAAAATCGCTTAGCCTAACCTGCTCTCCGTTTGTCGCAGGCAGTTCGAAATCCGGCGCCATTGCGCCGATCTGCAAGTTGCTCAACTTCCTATTCTCCCCTCTATCCCAAGCGCCCTGCGACGGCTGCCCGCAGGCGGCCGTCCCAGTTTGTTCCTTTTTCCGTTCCCAGGCAGTCAAACGTGAAGCCGTCATCCTGATTGATCTGACAGCTGCACAACAGCCCCTGCATCCTGGCTTTCCAAAAGCCGGCGTTATTTTTCAGCCTATGAGCCTGCGCCTCTGTAACGCTTGACGCCATGGTTCCACATAAGCAGCCCAAGCGTAAAGACGATAATGCCCATCACCGGGGTAAAGAGCGCCAGCTGCGATAGATCATCCGTTTTCTTCTCCAGGAAGTAAGAGGCCGGAATGACTCCGACAAAGGCAAACGGCAGCAGCCATGTCAGCACAAAGCGAATGACTTTATTGTAGATATTTACCGGGTAACGTCCGTAGTTCTGAATGTTGTACATCAGCGGCACGATGCCGGTCGGCGCATCCGAGTAGAACGAGATCGCGCTAAGCGCCGTGTACAGTCCGGCGTATACAAGGACGGCTCCCAGCACCATGACGGCAAGCAGCAGCAGATCCAGCACATGAAACGGCAGTCCAAGCTGCGTCCAGCACAGAAGCATAATGATAGCGCCGACCCCTGAGCCGATAAGCGAAGGCGGATCGACATTTTCAAGCAGCACCTGGAACAGGCTGTGGGCGGGACGCGTCAATACGCGGTCCATCTCTCCCTTGACGATATAACGCTCGCTGAAATTCCAGATGCTGAAGAAGGTGCTGAACACGCCATACGGAATCATAAAGAAGCCGTACACGAACACCACTTCCGCCTCCGACCATCCGCCAAGCGACGGCGTATGCTGGAAAACGACGAGAATAAAGATCAGATTCATCCCTTGAAACAGCAGATCGGACAGCACCTCGATCCAGAAGTCGGCCCGGTAGGTCAACCGGGTTTTGGCGTAGTTTTTAATATATTCCCAGAACAATGACGCGTATCTCATTCGTTACGTTACCCCCCTTGCACGAACAGCCGTTTGCGGGCAGCGCGCCATGTCAGCCAGATTGGAACGAGCAGTATCGCAAACCATAGCAATTGCAGCCCGAACACATGCGTAATTTCATTGGCTGGCGTGCGTCCCGTAAACACCGAGCTTGGCAAATACGTAATCGCCTGAAACGGCAGCCACTGCATAACTCCCGTCAGCCAGCCCGGAAAAAAGGCGATCGGAATGACGACGCCCGAGAACAAATCGACCATCACGCGCTTCATGCGCATCATGCCTTCATTGTTTTCGACAAAAAAAGCAAACAAGCCCGTTAAAATATTGATTTGCGAGTTGATGAGAAAGCTGAAGAACAGCATAACCAAATAAATAAGCCAAGTCATCGGGTCAGTAGGCAGCGTCACCGGAAAAATCAGACATACGACGACCATGCCCGGAATCATGAACAGCAGCATGCGGAACAAGCCCTCTCCGAAGCCCTGCATCATTTTGACAAGGAGATAGGAATATGGACGTATAAGCTGCACGGCTACGCTGCCGTCGCGGATCTCGTTGGCGATTTCACGATCCAGATTGTTGAAATAAAACGCGCGCGCCATCCAGGACACCGCAACATATGTCGTCATTTGATTGACCGTAAACCCGGCCAGCGACTGCTGGTCGCCATAGATTGCCTGCCACAAGAAGTAATACGCTCCGATGTTAATGGCATAAATGATAATCCCGCTGTAATAATTCACGCGATACGCCAGCATCATCAGAAACCGGATGCGAATAAAATCGGTATATGCGCTAATCATGACGTAGCGTTCTCCTTCACTGCCGCAGACCCCGTCTGATAAATGCCGCGCACGATATCGTCGGTATTCGTCTCGAATATTTTAATATCGCGAATTTCGGTGCCGCCTACGACACGGGCAAGCGCATCGGATACGCTGACCGAGTGCGGAAGCCACATTTTGGCGGTCACCTCGTTCTCCATCGTCCAGCTTACGTCAAGCTCTCCGGTCAGCTGCTGCAGCGTGGACAGAGGCGTATGCGCCGCGAACTGGAACTGAATCTCGCGTCCCTTGCTCCATCTCGTCTTCAGCTCATCCAGCCCGCCATCGTAAATAATCCGGCCGTCATCAAGCATAATGACGCGGGTACAAAGCGCCTCAATATCCTGAAGATCGTGCGTGGTGAGCAGAATCGTCGTACCTTGCTCCTTGTTCATCTGCAACAAAAAATCGCGGATTTCCGTCTTAACTACGATGTCGAGACCGATGGTCGGCTCGTCAAGGAATAGAATGGACGGATTGTGCAGCAGCGAAGCGACAAGCTCGCAGCGCATCCGTTGGCCCAGGCTCAGCTTGCGGACCGGCCGGTTCAGCAGGTCGCCGAGATGAAGGCGTTCGACAAGCTCATTCAGCCTTTTCCGGAAATCGGCCTCGGACACCCGGTACACCTTGCGCAGCAGCTGGAACGATTCGATTACGCCGATATCCCACCACAGCTGCGAGCGTTGGCCGAACACGACGCCGATGCCGTTTACAAACTTTTCACGATCCTTATAAGGAACATATCCGTTGACTTTGATATCGCCGGATGTTGGAACGAGGATGCCCGTAAGCATTTTTATCGTTGTCGATTTGCCTGCTCCATTCTCCCCTATATACCCGCAAATTTCGCCTTGGGGAATTTGGAACGAAATATCCTTAACTGCGGTGACCTCGTTGTATTCGCGTTTGAACAGGTCTTTTAACGCGCCAGACAGGCCCTCGCGGTTTTTCTGCACTTGGAATTGCTTCCGCAAATCCTTAACGTCTATTGCCAGCATGATGGTGGTTACTCCCCTTTCGTGCTTCGACATTGCCCAGGAAATATCGATCGGAGACGACTCCAATCGATAAAACTTGCTTCTGCCTATGCTTCGCCTTTATAATTTTATGATATGTAATCATACCTTAGTTCAAGCGCAGCGTAAACGACTTGAATGGGGCATAAATGATGTTTACAATTGATTTATCAGAGCAGAATGCGGTTATACATGTTTAAATCGTGTATTTTGAATGTTTTTGCCAAGCCAGCTTCTGATCGATCAGCCCTTGAAAGGAGCCTTTCTTACAGAAATGCGTACTCAGTCCACGAAGAAAAGAAAATGGAAATGGCTGTTCATCAGCCTGTCGGTTATTGTCGGTGCCGCGCTCGCCTTCACCATTTATTGGGGTGTCGGGGTTTACAACGCGCTGGACAATTTCAGTGATGAGAGCGATGATCCGCCTGTCGTCTACGATCCGCAAAGCACCCCGGTTCCCGTTCCCGAATGGGAAGGCAAAGAGCGAGTCAACATTCTGATGATGGGCGGCGACGTGCGCGGCGTTGATGAAGGCCAGGCTGCACGGTCCGATTCTATTCTGGTCGCATCGTTTGATCCCGTCACCAAGAAAGCCCATCTGTTCTCCGTTCTGCGTGATACGTACGTAGACATTGAAGGACATGGCAAAGGACGCATCAATACGGCGATTACGCTTGGCGGCTATCCGCTTGCGATGAAAACCGTAGGCGATCTGCTTGGCCTGGACATCCAGTATTATGTGTATACCGACTTTGAGGGCTTCAAGGCGCTGATAGATGAGATTGGCGGCATTTACTTTGATGTCGAGAAAGATATGGATTATGTCGACAACGCTGACGGCAACAGGTACGACATTCATTTGAAAAAGGGCTATCAGCTGCTTGACGGCGACAAAGCGCTCCAATACGTGCGCTTCCGTCACGACGCCATGAGCGACTTCACCCGGACCGAACGGCAACGGGAATTTCTTCAGACGGTAGCCAAGGAGCTGCAGTCCACCTGGAGCATTATTAAAATGAAGGACATTCTCGAGAGCATTCAGCCATACATCAAAATGAATATCAACGTATCCGATATGCTCAAGCTTGGCCAACTCGGCATGAAAACCCATGTGGCCGGCACGGCTCAGGTTCCTCCGATGAACCTGATCGGAGAGAGCAACGTCGGCGGAGCTTCTGTCATTGCGATCAAAGATGAGGACGCCCTGCGCGAATATGTGCAGGAAGTATTGCAGGAGGATGTGACGATTCCATCCCCGTCTCCATCCGACACCGCTGTCGAAGACGGCGCTTCCGGCGCCTCTGCGACAGAAGGCGGCTCATCGGCAAACGGCGGCACATCCAGCCGCTGATAGACAGCACTTACACGCAAGCGGCCCATCCGCTTGCGTGTTATTTTATTGGATGCGAATTGCAGCCGCTGAAGCGATTGAATTTCGTTCATGCGGTTATATGTTTATATAGGAATTGCGGCCTTCACGCTTCGGTTCGCGCCCAATTAAGCCGCTCCTACGCGCAAGACTCCGTAAACCATGCCCATTATAATTGGAGGTAATACGATGACGATTCAACGTCCGCAGTCCGAACAGCTTTATGAGCAAGCGCTCCAGCATATCGTAGGGGGAGTCAACAGTCCGTCGCGCTCCTACAAAGCGGTAGGCGGAGGCGCCCCCGTATTTATGAAGCGGGCCGAGGGCGCCTACTTCTGGGATGTTGACGACAACCGCTATATTGACTATCTCGCGGCTTACGGTCCGATTATTGCCGGACATGCCCATCCTCATATTACGGAAGCGATCGTTCGCGCGGCCCAGAACGGGACGCTCTATGGCACGCCGACCGAGCTGGAAATTACGCTCGCCAAGATGCTGAAGGATGCGATCCCTTCCATGGACAAGGTTCGGTTCGTCAATTCGGGGACGGAATCGGTTATGACAACGATTCGGGTCGCACGCGCCTACACGGGCCGCACCAAAATCATTAAATTCGCCGGCTGCTACCATGGACACTCCGATTTGGTGCTAGTGGCCGCGGGCTCGGGGCCTTCTACGCTTGGCATCCCCGACAGCGCCGGCGTGCCGGCAAGCATTGCAGGCGAGGTCATTACCGTTCCTTTCAACGACCTGCCTGCGCTTGAAGCGGCTTTGGCCCGATGGGGAAGCGAAACGGCAGCCGTTATGGTCGAGCCGATCGTCGGTAATTTCGGCATGGTTATGCCGCATGAGGGCTTTCTTGAAGGCTTGTGCAGGCTGACGCGGGAAGCAGGCGCGCTTGTCATTTACGATGAGGTGATAAGCGCCTTCCGCTTCCACTATGGCGCAGCGCAAACCTATGTTTCGTTCCCGGACCCCAAGGCGATCGAGCCCGATCTGACGGCGCTTGGCAAAATTATCGGCGGCGGGCTTCCCATTGGTGCATACGGGGGGCGCAAAGAGATTATGGAGCAGGTCGCGCCGCTTGGCCCTGCCTACCAGGCAGGCACGATGGCAGGCAATCCCGCTTCCATCTCCGCAGGCATAGCTTGTCTGGAAGTGCTGCAGCAGCCAGGCGTCTATGATCATATGAATGCGCTGGCTACCAAGCTGGCGGCCGGCATCTTTGCCGCATCCAAGGAGCATGGCATTCCGCTTACGATTAATCAAATACGCGGATCGTTCTCCGCCCATTTCTGCGATCACCCGGTAACAAACTATGACGAAGCGCAGCAAACGGACAGCGAGCAGTTCGGCCGCTTTTTCAAGCTCATGCTGGATCAGGGCATTAACCTGGCCCCTTCCAAATATGAAGCCTGGTTTCTGACCATCGCTCATACCGAAGCAGATATCGACGCCACCATAGCAGCCGCCAACTACGCATTTTCCAGGCTGTAGCTAATGACAGGGCCGGAAACGCTTCAGCGTTTCCGGCCCTTTTGCATCATGTCGATATGAAAAAACATAGTCAGCCAGCGATTGGCTCGCTGGCTCCAACGATCAAGGCAGATTGTTTAGAATCAGCAGCCGATCGTCCGTTTTGCCGGGATTGCCTCTGCCGTCCGTATTGTTGGTAATGACGTAGACTCGGCCATCCTTGATTTTCACATCGCGCAGTCGGCCTTCCCCCTCGAATACGACAGCCATATTCTTTGTTGCCGGGTCGTAGCGGTATAACGCGCTGCCTACCAGCGTCGCGATCAGCAGCCGGTTCTGTTCATCCATTGTCGCCCCGGAAGGAGCAATGGCCGGATCTCCCGTGTGATACACAGGGGGAATCATGCCGCTCTGCGTTTGATCGCCGTATACGGCCGGCCAGCCGTAATTTCCGCCAGGCTCGATGACGTTGATCTCATCATGTCCGCCTGGCGAGCCGGAAGGACCATGCTCCGTAACGAGCATTACGCCCTCGTCCGTCCAAGCCATTCCTTGCGGATTGCGATGTCCATACGAGTACACGTATGAGCCCGGGAACGGGTTGTCCGACGGCACGCCGCCGTCCAGCTCCAATCGCAATATTTTGCCTGCCAGACTGTTCTTGTCCTGGGCCAGCTCGCGCTCCTGGGCATCGCCAGTCGTCACATACAGCAGCTTGTCTGGTCCGTAGGCCATTCTGCCGCCATCATGGTTGGAGGCGCCAGGTATGCCTTCCAGAAGCGGACGAACCTCCTCCCAGCTATCCCCGTTCTGCTTCAGCAGCACAACGCGATTAAGCGTCCGGCCATCCTCCTGGTACGTATGGTAGGCATACGCCTGCTGTGTGCTTGCAAAATCCGGTGCAAGCAGAAAGCCGAGAAAGCCGCCTTCGCCGCGGTCAAGCACCGATTTTGTCAGCTTAACGGATTGTCTGGACAGCTTGCCTTCTTCAATTTGAACGATGTTGCCCTCCCGCTCGCTAATGTAGACGACATCCCCGGCGAATTCAATAACCCACGGCACACGCAATTTTTCAGCCAGCACCTCAACCGGCTCTGTCGGCTTATCCGACGGCTCTTCTGTCGCTACATCCTCCGTTACTTCAGGTGCAGCCGTCCCCGATGCGGCCTCGGTTGGCGTCGCTTCCGGCGAAGCGGCAGGCGGCGCTGCATTGGGCTCGTCGTTTTTTCCGCAGGCCGCCAGCACCCCGATCCATAAGCTGATCGTCAACACAGCAGCTACTCGTTTAGCCTTCATTATCGGAGCTCCCCCTTTATTTCGCGATCTGCTATATCCTTAAGCATTCCCCGCGCAACCTAAACAGGTATATGCTGTTGTTAGCCTACCTTGCCCGACATGGCGTCGTTAGCCATTCTTCGCTTTTCCCTTGGTTCCACAGCCGTCTTTACATCCGCCATGGTGCAGCTTATAGCTTCATGCCTCCTGCCACCAGCAATAGCTGTCGCTTGGGAAGCAGCATATAGGCGACAGCCGCAAGCAGCAGCGGCGGCATTGAAATGAGAAAGCCGAACAGGCCGTTCTCTCCCGCGCTTAACGTATCTGCTCCCGAACCTCGTACCAATTGAACGTACAGAAGTAAAGGCGACTTCGCAGGGTCCGTCAAATACAGCAGCGATGGCGTTACATTCCCGTAATTGAGCGCCGTTTGGATAAGCAGCATGCCCCCGATTGCGGAAAGCGCGCTTACCGCAGTCATCTCTCCGCGCGCCGCTTCCAAACGCCAGACGGCCGCCAGCGCCCATGCGACTGCAGCTGAGAAGCTGGTGGCTACAGCAATCGCAAACACTGTATTCATCAATCCTGCCTCATTCATCATCACATAGTTGGACATAAGCAAAGGCTGCGACGTCAATACGGTTATCAGCGCAAGCATAACAGCCGCACACCAGACAATCGCTCTGTTGGCGGACAGAAAGGCTCCGGCCATTGCAGCTCCCGCAAGCACCGAGGCAAACGCTCCGGCCCCGCACATGACAATGAAAACAATCGCTGATGGCACAAGCGAAAGTTTCCCAAGCTCCGCTGACAGTGATAGCTTGTCGCCTGCCGCCCAGTAGGGCAAAAAGTAAATAACGGCAAAGCAGCCCAGTGCGAGGACAAGCGAGATCGCGCGGGCGCCATAATCGGAAGCAGGGCGCTCCGCTTGTTCCCCCTGAAAGGTCGCCTTGTACAGCTTATGAAGCGGGTACAGAAGCAAGGCCATCGACACCAGCGAAAGCAGCAATTGCATCACGTTGTTTCCGGTGCTCATGCCTAGCTGCATTTGATAAAAACCGGTTTGCATGCTGAACAAATCCATCGTTCCTACGGTTCCCGTATTCATCGGATTGTTGAACACGCTCGTGATAGCAAACAAGCCATTGCCGATCAGCGCCAGCGCAGCGAGCGCAAACAACCCGGCTCCCTTGAGCGGAAGCCATGCATCCCGGCGTATGTACAGCCGATTGACCACGTACATCAGAAGGATCGGGATGCCCGCATATTTAACGGCGCTAATCGCAGGATGCAGAAAACGCATCGCCGACTCATCCATAAAGATCTGACTGCCCAGCAAATGAATCCACCAGTTCCCATACACCTCGGCAGGCATGAACAACGGAAGAACGGTCAGGATGACTACCGTTTGTCTGGCAGCGGCCGGCATGGCCAGCATCGCGCTTCCAGCCGCGGCACTGAGCGCAAAACCGGTGAGCGCGAACAGGAGGTTGAAGAATATCGTGTTACGGACAACCGTCAGAAAAGAAGGCGTATCCCATAAAGCCAAATAATTGTTGAACCCAATCCATTCCGAGCCGCTTAAACCGGCAAAAATTTTATAATCCTTTAAGCTGAAAAGCAGCTCTCTTCCGAAAAAAATTAAAGCCACGGCCAGTCCCAAGCCCAGAAAGATAAGAGACAACAGGGTAATAATTCGTATTTCCAACCCTTCAGGCTGCTTGTTCGCAACAGGCTTGTATGCCGTTTTAGATCCCAATTGATCCATGAAGCTCCTCACATCCTTTGCTTTTTCCGGCTTTATCCTGTCAACCGGCGCCAAACAAAATAAGGACAACGCCCGGGGCTGCAACCGTGCATCGTCCTTCTTCTCTACTTGCTTGCTTCGGCCTTATGCAGTGCCGCAATCAATTCATTCTGGATCAATCCGTTTGATGCCGCAACATTGCGGACGCCCAAATGATACGGATGGCCTGTCGTATCGCTCACGATGCCGCCTGATTCTTGAATAAGCAGCGAACCCGCGGCCAAATCCCAGCTATTAAGACCGATTTCCCAAAAACCGCTCAACCGTCCTGCGGCCACATAGGCCATGTGAAGCGCAGCGGACCCGGCTATCCGCAAATTGCGCACTTTGGGAGCAATTTCTTGTATCCCCTTTAAGTTTAGCGGCAGCGCATAGCGATGATCGGCTGGGAGCCCTGTTGCGATCAAGCTGCCTTGCAGCGTTTCCTCAGAGGATACCTGCATTCGCTTGCCGTGTACGTAAGCGCCCTTGCCCTTCTCGGCGACGAACAGCTCATCCTTCATCGGATCGTACACAACCCCTACAATGACCTCGCCTTTATAGGCAAGCGCAATCGACACGCAGAAAAAAGGAAAGCCATGCACAAAATTAGTCGTGCCGTCTATCGGATCGACAATCCACAGATATTCTGCTTCCCGTACTCCCTCCAGCGCCTTCGTCGAAGCTTCGGGACCGGGCTCCACTCCCTCTTCCCCTAAAAAAGAATGATGCGGAAAGTGGGTCATAATCAAATTCCGAATCAATCGCTCCGAGCCTTTGTCCACCTCGGTAACGAGATCATGCGGAGAATATTTTAAATCGAGCCTAGAAAAATTGCCCAGCTTCGTCTGTATCCATTCACCTGCCTTGGCCGCGCAGTTAATCGCAACGGCGGTAAAGCTTTTTCCTCCAATAACGGAGCCGTTAAGCTGGTCGCTCACAAGCTATCTTCCCCCTCTATATGTCATCATAAGTGCGGGACCTGTCTTGTTGCATTACGCATGGACCCGTTTCAAGTTTCATAAAATCTCAAGCGACGATCGAACGGATGCCTTCGTAGATAAGCTGAGCAGCGAGCAGCAGCAGCGTGACGCGCAACAGCCACAGCAAGCCTTTCCCGCTAAGCCGCAGGGCAATGGCCGCTCCCAGCTTTCCGCCTATCCAAGCTCCCGGAGCAAGCGCCAGCACAAGCAGCCAATCTATCTCTCCAAGATACACCTTCATGCCGCTGCCTACAATAGATGACAGGAAAATGATAAACATAGAGGTAGCCGTCGCCATATGCGGCGGAAAACGGAAAAGCAGCACCATCAGCGGAACAAACAAGGAGCCTCCGCCGATCCCGAACAAGCCCGACATCAACCCTACTCCGAAACCAATCGCCAGCGCCGGCGCGATCCCATAGCTGTACGTATGCGTTTCTCCTGAAGAATCGGTCATCGTGCGGACAATCGGCCATTTTTTCGTAAACGGTTTCATATAATCACGGGCTACCAGCAACCCTGCCATTAGCAGCATAAAGACGCCAAACACAAGCTGAAAGATGCTCGTTGGGAGCAATCCCGTCAACGCCGAGCCCAGAACGGCCGCAGGGCCGCTGGTCGCAAAAAACAGCATGCCGCTGCGAAAATCGACGATACGCCGTTTGGCATAAGACAAGGTGGAGGCAAGCGCCGTTACGACGAGCACCATTAATGAAATGCCCACCGCTGTTGCATGCTCGATTTCCCCGCCCGACAGCAGCGGCCCCAGCAGCATCAGACCCGGCACGATAATGATG
This sequence comes from Paenibacillus sp. SY21-1, assembly GCF_005222705.1. Classification (GTDB taxonomy): domain Bacteria; phylum Bacillota; class Bacilli; order Paenibacillales; family Paenibacillaceae; genus Pristimantibacillus. Next base: position 34,828 of record NZ_STGF01000003.1, read on the forward strand.
CCGCCGCCAAGCCCTACAATGCTGCCGAACATGGCCGCAACTACCCCGAGCAAAACAAGTAAAATCCATTCCATGATGTCTATTCACCTTTTCATTTAAACATTTAAGGACGTTGGCTGCTCAAGGCAAAATTTCCACGCTTGCGCGATCGATGACGCGAATCCTATCGTCTGTCTTTGCAAGCTCGGTCAGCTCTTTCATAAGCTTAAATAACGCCTCGTCCTTTTTTTTCGCCTCCAGCATGCAATCCACATAATCGCTTGTTCGCGCGGCATGCCGCAAAAATCGGACAAGCGGCCCCGGCTCGACGAAATCGGCGTGTCCCCTTGGATCGCTTTCGCTTTTGGGGCTCGAAGCATGGATTTTGGGCGGCAGCTGACCGGCTGTCGTCATGCCAAGCCGTTCACGCTCCAGCCTCCATGTCCGATCCACTCGCGGCCAAAGCTGCTCATGCAGCTCTTGCTCGCTGATGCCTCCGGAATTGACGGCATAATGATGGATGTCCAGCACCATTGGAACGCCTACCCGCTCGGCAGCGTCCAGCGTTTCCGCAGCGTTAAACGTTTTATCGTCATTTTCGAGCGTGACTCTATGCTTAAAACGAGGCGACAAGGCTCCGAACTGGCGAACGAACCGTTCACCAGCCGATGCCTTGTCGCCGTAAGCGCCACCCATATGTATGTTGCATTTGGTCGCCTCATCCAGTCCCATCGCTTCCAGCATTTGCACATGATACGCCAGATCGAGCTTGGATTTCTCAAGCACCTCCGGTCTAGGCGTGCTGAATACGCAAAAATGATCGGGGTGAAACGAAACGCGAATCTGGTGCCTGGCTGCATAGTCGCCTATCTCGCCAAACGGCTTCGCCAGCTCTCCGATGCTGTCCCGGTCCGCAAGCGCCTCATGCGTTGCAAGCGGAATAAGCTTGGAGGAAAAGCGATAGAGCCGAATATCGTTATAATAGCAATGCTTCAGCAGCCGAAGCGTGTTCGTCAGATTCTCGCCGGCAATTCTCTCCAGCTTATGAATGCCCGCTTCACGGTCATTCAGCTTGGAGAAGGTGGCGTACGTCATGGTCTTGGATGGAGAGGCGTTCTCAAGCTCCAGGCTCATTGCGACAAAACCGAATCGTACAATCATCGCTACGAGCGCTCCCCGAAAAACATCTCATGCGCAAGCGCCGTTTGAACGGCCGCTTCCTCTTCCGTAAGCTTTCTCACAAGCTCCATCTCCACTTCGGTTACTTCCTCGCCTTGAAAATTGATTTCGGCAATAGAAGCCAGGATACGGACGATCGCGATGGCCTGATTGCCGGGCGTGTAGGCAATGACCTTCTGGCCGGTAGGGAATACGCGAAACCCGCTCTTGACCATTTTGCCCCGACCGTATTCAAGCAATTCATACAGCTCCTGCTCGGATTTAAATTTGCATACGGAATTAAATTCTGTTGAGAAACCCATTGACGTTTACCTCCCTTCAGCGTAGTCGAAAGCCATCTTACCCTGGAACGCGCTTCCCTTATGCCCCTGCTTAACCAAGGCGGCCTTGCCGTCTCCGCTCTCATGCGCCGGATGCAGCAAAGAGCGGCCTGACTCAGGCCGCCCGTCCGGTCCGCGCATTAAATCGTTTCGCCGGTGAAATCGATGCGCTGCTTGTCGGCGTGCCGGGAAAGCGCCAAGCCGATCAGGGTATCCAGCAGTTCCTTGTACGGCATGCCGCTCTCGCGCCACATAAGCGGATACATGCTGAACGGCGTAAAGCCCGGCAAGGTGTTCACTTCATTTATGAAAATCCGGTTGTCTTCTTTGCGGAGAAAGAAGTCAACGCGCGACAGACCCGATCCGTCGATGGCCTGGAAGGCTCTGACGGCCATTTCCCGGATGGCCTCTGCCGTTTCCTCGGGAAGCGCGGCCGGAATTTGCATCGTGGATTTGCCGTCGATGTATTTGGCCTTGTAATCGTAAAATTCATTGGATGGAGCAATTTCGCCGGGAACGGATGCTTTCGCATCATCATTGCCAAGCACGCTGACTTCAATTTCCCGTGCGTCCACAAATTCCTCAACGATAACCTTGCGGTCGAATCGCAAGGCGTAGTTGACCGCAGCAATAAGCTCCTCGCGGTTTTTGGCCTTGGAGACGCCTACGCTCGATCCCAGGTTGGCCGGCTTGATAAAGCACGGATATCCTAACGAAACCTCGCATTCCATGATGAAGAAAGCCGAATCCCGCTCCCATTGCGTGCGGTTGAAATGCCGGAACACGCATTGCGGCAAGCCCTCTTGAGCGAATACCTTTTTCATCATAATCTTGTCCATCCCGACAGCAGAGGCCAGAACGCCAGCTCCGACATAAGGGATGTTCGCCATCTCGAACAGTCCCTGTATCGTGCCGTCCTCGCCGAAGGTGCCGTGCAGCAACGGAAACACGACGTCCAGTTTGGCATTGCCGTTGTCAGGCGCAGCATGCGACGCTTGGCCTTCAACCGCTGCGGGTTGCCCCGCCGCCCCGTTTGCCGTTCCGAGCCCGGAGAACAACGGCTCCAGCGCAAAGCTTCCGTTTCCTCCGCTTTCAAATCTGAGCTGCTCCACGCTCTCAGGCGGCCCCTGCAGCGCCGCCCCCGTTGTCCACTGTCCTTGCTTCGTTATATAGAAAGGCTTAACCTCATATTTGCTGTAATCAAATTCGCCCATCACGGCAAAGGCCGTTTGCAGAGAGACCTCATGCTCTCCCGATTTCCCCCCATATATAAGACCAACGCGTAATTTGCTCCCCATGGCATATCCTCCGGTACGAAAAATTATAATAGTTCGGCAATATGAAAAAAGCGATACTTCGTCTGTTCCGTCCATGCGTACGAATCGCGGTAATCCCAATAGCGGTGTCTGCTTGCGACCGTGTTGGCGTTAACCAGCGGCATGCCGAATGAATCGAAGGCTGTCACGATGGTGCTGTGCTGGAAACGGCCGTCGCCGTTCCAATCGTACGTAATGACATCGCCTAGCTGCAGCTGATCGGCGGAGTCCGCCAGCTCGGCGCGCAGGCCTGCGCTTTTGTAGCTGCTCAGGAAGTTCGTCATCGCGTTGGACACCGCCCAACTGTAGCTCCACCATTCGCTTCCCTTGTTGCGGCCCTTGTACCACCAGCCCGATCCTCTTTTACCAGTATAGTTCATCGGGGCATTGCCTGCAAAGATGCATTGAGACACGTAGTTGGTGCAATTGACCTCGAACAGCTCATAGGCCGGATTACCCTCGTTCCACCAGCGGTCCGCATAGGCGGCTGCCAAATCTCTCCTGTAGGGGATGGCGCTTCTCTGGTGTTTGAACTGCGGCAATAGGTCATAATTTAAGTAAGGCATGGATACGGACGGCTGCTCTTCATCGTGCTCGGAATATTCGTTTTCGCTCAGCCAACTGTTAGAAAGCGCGCCATAGCGCGGCCTGCGCTCGGCAATAAGCGGCTCCACGCGCACAAGGTCCCAGTCCGCGCCGGTCAAGCCCAGCCACAAACGCTCGTATTCGGAGCGCTCCTCTGTGTAAAAGCGTCCCGTTTGCTCCATTCTTCTTTTCATGTGAAGCTTGATCAACACAGAAACCTCGCTGGCCGATTCGTTCACCCGGACAAGCTCCGCTTTCGTTTCACAGCCTGCGGGCAGCGCCCCCCGCAGCAGCTCGCGCTCGCGAAGCCTTCCTAGCCGGGCGCCAAGACGCGAGCAGTGCTCGCGGTCTTGAACGAATTCGGCCAGCTCCCCGGCATGCTGATTGGTTTCGGACTGATTGTACAGGCTGACATAGCGATGCACCGCTTTTTTCCAGCCGAGCTCCTCGCCGTTCATTCGCTTGGGGTCGTAGTCGGACGAGCGCAGCAGCGAGTTCAGCCTGGATTTGCCGTTACGGTCAGCGGAAGCGGCTGACGCCCCGGACGCTTTGCTCCGGCCGTCGCTTGGCGGCCTTGCGGCGTTCGAGCCATTGGCCTCGGCTACCTTGACCGGCTGCATAAAATCATGTAAATCTCGTTCCGTCTGTCTGTTGGATTGCGATACATGGATGGCCGCTTTCTGCTTGCCCGCTCCAGCGCCAGCCTTGGATGCAGTCTGATTTCGTTTGTGCAACGATTTGCCCGATCCCCGGTTGCTCGTTCGCGACATCGATATTCCTCCTTGAGCTATGCCAGCTGGAGTCTTCGCCAAACGCTGAATAACTGCTTCATTATATGAATGGAGCTTCGGAATCATGTAACATTTGGCCAATTCATTTTCATAATGATTTACATGAAGAAAGCGCATAATTGGACTTTACGTCGAACGTATTTTAACGATATACTGTAGATATAGAAAATTTGAAATCAAGTTTCACACAGTGAAACAAACTTCACAACAAAAGGAGAATAACGATGTCTACACAAAATCATTATTCGGTTCGCACATCGCTGGAGGCTGGCGGTAAGTCTTATGCTTACTACAACCTGGGCGGCTTGCAAGAGCAAGGACTAGGCGACATTTCCAAGCTTCCTTTTTCCATCAAAGTATTGCTTGAAGCAGCTGTCCGTCAATTCGACGGCCGCGCCATTACCGCTGAACACGTAAAGCAGCTTGCTACATGGGCTGACGGACGCGAAGATAAAGAAATTCCTTTCATCCCTGCGCGTATCGTATTGCAGGATTTCACCGGCGTACCGGTTGTCGTTGACCTTGCGGCCATGCGCGATACCGTTGCCAAGGCGGGCGGCGACCCTAAACAGATCAACCCGCTTGTACCGGTTGACCTCGTTATCGACCACTCGGTTATGGTCGACGCGTTCGGCTCCCCGGAAGCGCTGGAATACAATACAAAAGTCGAGTTCGAACGCAACGAAGAACGCTATCGCTTCCTTCGCTGGGCACAAACCGCATTCGACAACTTCCGTGCGGTTCCTCCGGGAACAGGTATCGTTCACCAGGTTAACCTGGAATACCTCGCATCGGTAGCAGCAACCAAAACGGTTGACGGCGAAACCGTTGTATACCCTGACTCGCTCGTAGGTACGGACTCCCATACGACAATGATCAACGGTCTTGGCGTTGTGGGCTGGGGCGTTGGCGGCATCGAGGCGGAAGCGGGCATGCTTGGACAACCGCTTTACTTCGTAATGCCGGAAGTTATCGGTTTCCGCTTGACCGGCAAGCTTGCAGAAGGCGCAACGGCGACTGACCTTGCTCTGACCGTTACCCAAATTTTGCGTAAAAAAGGCGTTGTAGGCAAGTTTGTCGAGTTCTTCGGCCCTGGCCTATCCAACATCAGCCTTGCTGACCGCGCAACGGTTGCCAATATGGCTCCTGAGTACGGCGCAACGATCGGCTTCTTCCCGGTCGATGAAGAAACGCTGAACTACATGCGCCAAACCGGCCGTACGGAAGACCTGATCGAGCTGGTTGGCCAATACTATAAAGCGCAAGGCATGTTCCGCACCGACGAAACGCCTGACCCGGTATTCTCCGACATCGTTGAGCTGGACCTGTCCACCATCGTTCCATCGCTTGCCGGTCCTAAACGTCCGCAAGACCGCGTTGAGCTGACTGCGATGAAAGAATCGTTCAACAGCATCATTCGCACTCCGATCGACAAAGGCGGCTACGGTCTGACCGAAGAAAAAATCGCCGAAGTCGTAGAGGTTGCGCATGCTGACGGCCAAGTGAGCAAAATGAGCACAGGCGCTGTCGTAATCGCCGCGATTACAAGCTGCACGAACACATCCAACCCAAGCGTTATGGTGGGTGCCGGTCTTGTAGCGAAAAAAGCTGTCGCTCTCGGCCTTACGAAGCCTGCTTATGTAAAAAGCTCCCTGACGCCAGGCTCGCTCGTCGTAACCGAGTACCTGACCAAAGCCGGACTTATCGAGCCGCTTGAGGCGCTGGGCTTCCACGTTGCCGGCTACGGCTGCGCAACTTGCATCGGTAACTCCGGTCCGTTGCCGGACGAAGTCAGCAAAGCGATCGCCGATAACGATTTGACGGTATCCGCTGTTATTTCCGGTAACCGTAACTTCGAAGGACGCGTTCACGCTCAGGTTAAAGCCAACTACCTGGCATCGCCGCCGCTCGTTATCGCTTATGCTCTTGCGGGCACAACGAACATCGACCTGGCTAACGAGCCAATTGGCTACTCGCATGACAACGAGCCTGTATTCCTGAAGGACATTTGGCCAACTTCGCAAGAAATCAACGATGCGATGGCGGCGGCGCTTACCGCGCAAATGTTCCGCGACAAATATGAGAATGTATTTACGCAAAACGAGCGCTGGAATGCGATTTCCGTACCTAAAGGCGAAAGCTACGAATGGGACGAGAAGTCCACATACATCCAGAATCCTCCGTTCTTCGAAGGTCTGGGCTCTGAGCTGTCCGACATTAGCGACATCCATTCCGCCAGCGTGCTTGCGCTGCTGGGCGATTCCGTTACGACGGACCACATCTCTCCAGCGGGCAACATCACGGTTAACAGCCCGGGCGGCAAATATTTGATCGACAATGGCGTTGACCGCAAGGACTTCAACTCCTACGGCTCGCGTCGCGGCAACCATGAAGTCATGATGCGCGGCACGTTTGCGAATATCCGTATTCGCAACCAAGTAGCTCCGGGAACAGAAGGCGGCGTTACCACTTACCTGCCGACTGGCGAAGTGCTGTCGATCTACGACGCATCGATGAAATATCAAGCCGAAGGCAAAAATCTTGTTGTACTGGCCGGCAAAGAGTACGGCACTGGCAGCTCCCGCGACTGGGCGGCCAAAGGCACATTCCTGCTTGGCGTAAAAGCCGTTATCGCGGAAAGCTTCGAGCGGATTCACCGTTCCAACCTTGTGGGCATGGGCGTTCTGCCGCTTCAATTCCCTGAAGGTCAAGGCTGGTCGACGCTCGGCATTACAGGACGCGAAACGTTCGATATTTCCGGTCTGTCCAATGACGTGACGCCAGGCTCGCAAGTTACCGTAACAGCTACTCGCGAAGACGGCACTTCGTTCGATTTCAAAGCGAATGTCCGTCTCGACTCGATGGTTGACGTTGATTACTATCGCAACGGCGGTATCCTGCAAACGGTACTGCGTCAAATGATCGCAAACATGAACTAAACCAAAAAGACTATCCTCTGAGCTGCTTGGCAACAAGCAGTTCGCGGATAGTCTTTTTTTTATAATCAGATAAAACGGACTCCATCTTGAAATAATGGCTTGGCCGTCCCGTGCGGCAGCAAGCGTCAAATCATCATCATGCCCATTCGTCTGGCCGATTCCATAATGTCGGGCGCATATTCGCGCATGGCCTCCATCGTCAGCCTGCTCGCCGGTCCCGATGCCGACAACGCTGCGGCTATATTGCCCGACCTGTCGAAGATCGGCGCCGACAAGGCCGCCACGCCCGGCTCACGCTCCTCGAAGCTTGTCGCATAGCCGTTCTCTACAATTTCAGCCAGCTGCTGCTTGTATTGATCCAGATCAATGGAATACAGCCAGGCGGGATCGCCAAAAATGCTTTCCTGCACCAACGGCTCGGCATAAGCGATGAGCACCTTGCTCGACGCGCCGGCATACAGCGGCAATCTGACTCCAACAGGCGCTACCCTTCGTACCGATTGATTGCTTTGGACAGCCTGGATACGAATGCGCTCCGAGCCATCGCGTACGTAAATGCTGACCGTTTCGCCAAGCTGATCGCGCAGCCTCTCCATCTCAGGAAGCCAAATCGACGCCTGGTCGTTTGTACGCGAGAGATGGGCGGACAGCTCCCATACCTTCAGGCCAAGATGATAACGATCCGTTGAGCTGTTTCGCTCGATAAAGCCCTTTTCCTCCAGCGTAGCAAGCATACGATGTACCGTACTCTTATGCAGTCCGACATGTTCGGCAATTTCCGTCATCGCCCAGTCAGCCTTCATGGTAAAACAAAGCAAAATATCCAGCGCCCGATCTACCGCCCGGACTGTCGGTTTTCCATCCTCCATGCCGTTGCACCTCCACAATACAGGTTTCGCACAATGAAACTGATTCTCACTCAGTATAACTCATAGCCGACACATTCGTAAAGAAGAGTTGTTTTCATTACAGCTATATTACAAGTGCTTAACAATCTCTTCATACTCATTGACAGGCCTTTTGCACCAGTCTACGATAAAAGGACTACAAACAATAAGCGCTTTCAATTGAGCGCCGGATTACCGGTCTTTGTTCAGCAATGCTGACCGCATGGCCGCCGATTAGTCAGGAGATGATGACATGAGCGTATCACCCGCACCTTTGCCGCTGGAAGGCAGCCTCGCGCCAAGCCTTCAGCCATTTCCTCGGCCGGATACATCGACGTTTTTTAATCGCAACCGATCCAGAAGCCGCACCCGGCATTTGCTCGTTGCTTCCGTTGCTGCCGCAGCGGCCATGTGCCTGATTGTCCTTGTTATATTTCATGCCTATGTCGCTTGGATGCTCGCCTATCCGTATGTGGCTCCGCTCGCCTCCAATCCCAAGGCGGCCATCGGCGTGGACTATGAAGATGTAATCTTCCCAAGCCGCAGCGGCGAAACGACGGTGAGCGGCTGGTTTATTCCCGCAGAATCGGATCAAGGCAATCGGACCGACTCCTCCCGAACCGTGGTGTTCAGCCATGGCTACGGCGCCAATCGCGAGGAAAGCTGGGTTCCCATGTACGAGCTCACGAAGCTGATGCACGGGCTTCACTATAATATATTGATGTTTGATTACGGATACGCGTCCAAAGCCTACAAAGCTCCGGCAACAGGCGGCCTTGAGGAGTCGCAGCAGCTGCTCGCAGCAGTAGATTACGCCAAACAGCGCGGAGCGCAGGACATTGTCGTCTGGGGCTTCTCGATGGGCGCCGGAACAGCGCTTCAGGCCGGTCTTCAAACCGACGATATTGATGCGATGATTTTGGACAGTTTGTTTATCCCAAGCTCGGAGGCCTTATTCGACAATCTTAACCAATTCATTCAATTGCCAAGCTTCTCCTTGTCGATGATTGAGAAGCTGATACCGCTCTGGACGGGCTCCGATTTCGGATCGATACCGGCAGAACAGGTTATAGCCAATGAGTACGATATTCCGCTTTTTGTGATTCATGGCACAAAAGATGCCAAAGCTCCCTATGAGACTGCCGAGCTGGTGGCGGCCGATCAAGGCAATGCGCTGTCGCGATCGTGGATTGTGCCGGATGCGCAGCATGAGCTGATTTTCCGTGCGCATCCTACCGAATACATCCAGCGCACGGCGCTATTTTTAAGCCAGGTAGATCAACAGCTGCAGAATGAGCAAAACTGAGGCTGCTTCAGCCGTAAACATCAAAGGGGTTTTCCGCAACAGATGAATTGTTGCCGGAAAACCCCTTATACATTGGCCGGATAAACGCCTTGTCAGGCTGTTTCCGCTTATTGCTTGATTAGCGTGAGAAACTCGGAGCGAAGCGCCGAGCTGCTGCGGAATTCGCCTCGAACGGCCGAAGTTACGGTGCTGCTGCCGGGCTTCTTGATGCCGCGGGCGCACATGCACAAATGCTCGCCTTCCACGACAACCATGACGCCATGCGGCTTGAGCTCCTCTTCCAAAATATCCGCAAGCTGCGATGTAATCCGCTCCTGCACCTGCAGACGCCGGGTCACCGCTTCCACTAGACGAGCGAGCTTGCTCAGTCCAACGATTTTGCCGCTAGGCAGATAACCGATATGGGCTTTACCGAAAAACGGCGCCATATGATGCTCGCATTGGCTGTAATAGACGATATCCTTGACGATGACCAGCTCCTCGTGCTGCTCATCAAACGTCACGCCCAGCACCTCGCGAGGATCAACCTCGTAGCCTGCGAATATTTCCTCATACATGCGCGTTACGCGAGCCGGGGTGTCCAGCAAGCCTTCACGCTCCACATCTTCTCCGATCAGCTTCAATATTTCCTTAACGTGATGCTCTATTTGTTCACGATGTTGGCCTACGTTTGAATTTACATAATCCTTTTTGCCCGCTATCTCAAACCCCTCCTTGGCTCATTCCTTGCCGGATGCGCTATCTGCGCGGAAACTTCTGATTTTTCATCATATTCTGCGCCTTCGCCATCTGCTGCTTGTTCAGATTGTAGCCCATTTGCTTAGCCATCTTCTGAATCATTTCCGGATCATTCTGCATTTTCTCTAGCTGCTTGCGCAAATAAAATACGCCAACAAAAAAACCGCCTGCCGCTCCTGCAAGCAAAGTTACGATAGGCACTACGATATTAACCCAATTCATCCCCAACACCTTGTCCTTTCTCAGTTCAACTCATTATGCACGATTTGCACAAAATCGCGATTTGTATAATGTTCCCATGATAGCATGTTCGCACCATGTTCGCAATCCAAGAATTCGCTTTATTCCGAGGCCCCGCTTACGTTCCCGGCGACTGAGCGAAGCGCCTCCAGCGCCGTATGAATCGCGCTTGCAGCCTCTTCATCCGCTTCCGCCTCCAGCGCTCGCTCCAGGGCTTCCTTCGCCTGTTCGCCGCCTATTCTCGACAGCGACCATGCGGCTGTTCCCCGAAGCACAGGACGCGGGTCGCGCTCCAGCACGCCGATCAAATCCGGCACGGCAGCCGCTTCCTTGAAATTGCCCAATGCGATGACCGCATTGCGCTGAATCGGCTTCTTGCCCCGCCAAGCGGAGGACGTCTGCCCGTAACGCGACTGGAATTCCTTATTCCCGATGGTAAGCAACGGCAAAAGCAGCGGCTTGGCCAGCTCATTGTCCGGCTGCAGCTCCGGGTGGTGGGTCCAGTTTTTACCCCGGTTGACCGGACAAACGATTTGGCAAGTATCGCAGCCATACAGCCGGTTGCCGATTTTGCGCATAAACTCGTCGCTGATCATGCCCTTCGTCTGAGTAACGAAGGAAATGCAGCGGCTGGCATTAAGCTGGCCGGGGCCAACGAGCGCATCAGTCGGACAAGCGTCGATGCATTTCGTGCAGGAACCGCAGCCTTCCGTAATCGGCGTGTCCGGCGCCAGCGGCAAATTCGTAATCATTTCCCCGAGATAGATCCATGAACCCAGCTCAGGTGAAATGATGGAGCAGTTTTTGGCGCTCCAGCCGATGCCCGCCCGCTCTGCGACCGCGCGATCGGACAACGCTCCCGTGTCGACCATGCTCTCCACCCTGAGCCCGGGCTCCCGCTCCCGCAGCCATGCCTCCAATTTGGCAAGCCTGTCTCGCAGGACGCGGTGGTAATCCGTCCCCCAGGCAGAGCGGGACATGATGCCGCGACGCTCGCCGGGCTCCGACCTCGGAGGCTCCTTCAGCTTGGACGGATATGCAATGGCTATGGCGATAATCGATTGCGGATTGTCGAACAACAAGGCCGGATTCGTTCTTTTGTCCAGGTCTGGCTCTTCGAACCCCGATTCCCTGCCCAGCTCGCGATGCCGCAGCAAAATCTGCTTAAGACTTGTAAAGGGATCGGCGGAAGCCACTCCAATCTTGTCAATTCCGAGCGAGGGGGCTGCGGCGATCATCTCTTCCTTTAGCAATGCCCATTTATCCGTCATCGCTACAGCCTTTTGACCGCTTCGCGCGCCAGCTCGTCGCAGCGGTTATTCCACTTGTTGTCGCTGTGTCCCTTAACCTTCACATAGTCCACCTTATGCTTGCCCATCAGCGACCAAAGCTCCTGCCACAGCTCCTTGTTTTCTACCGGCTCCCTCTTGCTGTTCAGCCAGCCGTTGCGCAGCCAGCCGCGAATCCAGCCCTTCTGAAAACAGTTGACGACATAAGCCGAATCGCTGAACACTTGCACCTTGCAAGGCTCCTTCAGCAGCTTCAGTCCCTCGATCACCGCCTGAATTTCCATCCGGTTATTCGTCGTATGCCTTTCTCCTCCGGACAGCTCCTTCTGATGCGGCCCATAGAACAGAATCGCTCCCCAGCCGCCCGGTCCGGGATTGCCTGAACAAGCGCCATCCGTATAGATCATAACTTCCTTCATGGCTTGACCTCCTGCCTGTAGCAACACGCGCTTGGCCGGTGACGTCCCCGTTCTGCCGCAGCTGCAGCAGCCATCCGCCTATAGCGCTTTGATTTTATTTAACGGCCACAAAATAAATTCCGCGCGCCCTTGGATCAGCTCCTCGGGAACAGCATGGAACGAACGGCTGTCGAGGCTTGCACGCGCATGGCGGTTATCCCCCATGACAAAATATTGGCCGTCTCCCACCACTTCGGGTCCGTAGCTTAAATCTTCGATCAGCGTATCCGTATACGGCTCATCCACCAGCTCACCGTTGCGGTACAGATGCTGGTCATGTATCTCAATGCGATCCCCCGGCAGCCCTACCACGCGTTTAACGAGAAACTTCTTATCCTCCCCGCTCGTGTTCGGTTCTACCAGAATGACCACATCGCCCAGCTTCGGCTTGCCGAGCAGATATACAAACTTGTTGACGAACAGCCACTCGTCATCGGACAGCGTAGGCTCCATAGAGCTGCCTTCGACCGTCGACAAATTAAAAACAAACAGATGCAGCACCATGACAACCGCAAACGCTATGACCAGCGTTTTCAGCCAATCATAGAGCTCGCGCCTCCAGCTTGTTGTTGTACGCTCGCTTGTCGCCTTCATTCCGTCACCTCTTCGTTAAATCGGCTCCACTCCTCGTAGTAGCGCAGCACCAGGGCGTTATCGAATGGAGCTTGTCCCGTATCCATGCGCCCCTGCAAGGCATCGAGACCGCCCTGTACCTTCTCCTCCACCATCTTCGGGTAGTGATACGCCGCTTTATGCATTTCATATTCATCCTGGTCTACCACAAATCTGCTCCCGTCGGCCGTCAGAATGACATCCAGATCGTAATCGATATAGGTCAGCACATCGTTTTGCAAATAGGGCGGAGAAGCCACATTGCAATAATAGCGGACGCCGCCCTCCTCCAGCAAGGCTACAACGTTAAACCATTGCCCGGGTATAAAAAAAGATACGGCAGGGACGCGGCTGATCCATATTTTCCCTCCCGCCTCCTGTATCGGGGTTTGCCGGTTAATTAGCACAATCATGGATTCAGCGCGATGCTCCGCCGCCAGCAGCTCATCAGGGATCAACCAGTTCTGCTGCCAGGTGCGGTGTAAATGACCGTTATGTTTAAAGCTTTTAATCATGCAGTGTCGATATCCCTGTTCCATCCGGCTCTCCTCGTCTCAATCGTCCTTTGCTTCAAAAAAAGGCTATATGAATAAGAAAAGCATATCTCACCGCCAAAATCAATGGCGATACGATATGCCCTGCGTAAATCTCACATGCAGTAAAAGTCCGCGTTAACCCGTTACAATGGCAAGTTTCTGGAACGACCGGAAAAAGTCATTTGAAGCGAAGCCGAGCGACTCGTATAACGGAAGCACTGGCTCGTTATATTCGTCCGCGGTAATTAGTATCTTTGTGACATGACGCTGCTCGAAGCGTTGGCGCAGGGCCTGTACGAGCGACTTGCCGATTCCTTGACGCTGGTGCGTGCGCGCTACGGCGATTCGATAATAATAACCTTTGTTATTATCAATCGTCCCGATAATCATTCCGACAGTTTCCGAATGCTCCGTTGCGACTAGGACCAAATCGCTATCCCAAGACAGCTGGCGGGCAAAAGCTTCCATCGTTTGTTCGTAGCACTCTTCGGTCAGCACATCTTCAAGAAGTGCCGTAATTGATCGGTAATCAGACAACTGGAAGGAACGTACATTCATTAACATTTACACCTTCTATACCATGTCATAGTCCTGCATCTCATTTATTATACGACACTATTCAATAAAATTCTGCCCTAATCTTTAAAATTTCTTAAAAAACTTAAAGAAATCTATGATTTCCTCCTGAAAGCGCTTAATAGGAAGCGTTTTCATAGTATTTGTCGATTTATCAACTCCTGTCCCTAACCATTAAGGCGTCAGATGCTTTCAGCATGGCGGGACGGCTTGTCGCTGGCAGGCGCCGTTCGTGCTCGCTTGCCAAGGCGGATTTAAGCCCGCCATGCGCAGAAACAAAATTATATTGAACTTAATTTCAAGTAACTAGACCCATGAGAACCGCATGACTCCCCGCTTCAAAAAACGCGCTACAGTCACTTTACAAGGGCGTGTATGAGAACGCTGAAGACAGCAAATTTAGCCGAATTTTCGTTCCATGCAAGGCGTGTTTGTGAAGGTGTACCGGGGGGGTACTTCAAGCAGACGGAACGAAGCAGGGGGCGAAAAGGCGGTGAAAGGTGCCGCTGTACGGGTTTTCAGACACGCCCTCATACAGCCCGCATGAGCTTTATGCGTTTTTCTTTTTTGGAAAGCCTTTATAGCTTTTACTTGCATAATATCCGATGTTTCGGAAAAGCTAGTTCGGGGTAATAAGCACCGTGTATGATCTTGGTGGTCGGGCCGACTTTTTAAACATTGATGTTGATTTATTCAATCAGATAAGGGATAATTATGTGGGACATCTACATACTTTTAGGAGGTTGTATACAATGGCACATCAACTACCTGCTTTGCCTTACGCACACAATGCGCTTGAGCCGCATATCGATGCAACAACAATGGAGATCCACCACGGCCGTCACCACAATGCGTACGTGACTAATCTTAACGCAGCTCTGGAGTCCGCTCCTGAATTGCAAAGCAAATCGATCGAAGAGCTGATCGCTGATCTTGCTAGCGTGCCAGAATCCATCCGTACAGCTGTTCGCAACAATGGCGGCGGACATGCCAACCACAGCCTGTTCTGGGAAACAATCGGTCCTGACGCAGGCGGCGCTCCTACTGGCGCTCTTGCAGCAGCCATCGACAGCGAGCTTGGCGGCTTCGAAGCTTTCAAAGCTGATTTCGCTAAAGCTGCAGCTACACGTTTTGGCAGCGGCTGGGCATTCCTTGCTGTTGCTGACGGCAAGCTTAAAGTATACAGCCTGCCAAACCAAGACAGCCCGATCATGGAAGGCGAAACGCCAATTCTTGGTCTTGACGTTTGGGAGCACGCTTACTACCTGAACTACCAAAACAAACGCCCTGACTACATCGCTGCGTTCTGGAACGTAGTGAACTGGGCTGAAGTAAGCAAACGTTACGAAGCAGCTGTGAAGTAAAAACATAAAGCGCCGTTCTCTCCCATGAGGCGGCGCTTTTTTTATGCGCTTTTGCTTATCATATGGACCGATGACGTCTTGATATTTCCTCGCATGCACACCGTATAGGCTAATGCCGCATATGATATGGCATACATCCACGGAAGCCTAATTTGTGTAAGAAGGAGACTGACAGACTTCATGGAGCAGCCATATGTATCTGAACAGCAACAAGCGCAGCACTTGCCGGCACGTCACACCCTAGCTGCCGGATCAAAATGCGGCTGTCGCGGAACCGGCTCCCGCGCGCTCATGGCCCCTCAACATGGCGGCGGTTCGGGCTTAGGACCGTTCATACCAGGGTCAGGACCGCATCCGCCGGGGCCGGGGCCGTTTCCGCCAGGACCAGGGCCGTTTCCGCCAGGACCAGGGCCGTTTCCGCCAGGACCAGGGCCGTTTCCGCCAGGGCCGGGGCCGTTTCCGCCGGGGCCAGGACCGTTTCCGCCGGGGCCGGGGCCGTTTCCGCCGGGGCCGGGGCCGTTTCCGCCGGGGCCGGGGCCGTTTCCGCCGGGGCCGGGGCCGTTTCCGCCGGGGCCGGGGCCGTTTCCGCCGGGGCCGGGGCCGTTTCCGCCGGGGCCGGGGCCGTTTCCGCCGGGGCCGGGGCCGTTTCCGCCGGGGCCGGGGCCGTTTCCGCCGGGGCCGGGGCCGTTTCCGCCGGGGCCAGGACCGTTTCCATTCCCTTTCCCTGTACCGTTTCCGCTGCCGTATCCGCCGGGACCTTTTCCGCAGCCTTATGTGACGGTCATCATTAACGGCGGCATTGCTTTTCCCGGTGTAACCCAAGCCTACCGCGTTCCTTATCGCCCCGGACTCTCCATCTCGCAAGCGCTGGCGGCTACCGGCGCAGTAAGCTTCGGACCTAGAGGACAAATCGTTTCCGTCAACGGAATCCCGATTGGCGCCGGCGTCAACTACCAAATCCAATTAAATGGGCGCGTCATCTCTACTTCACTGCTCAGCTTCCCTGTTCAAGCTGGTGATTCCATTGCGCTGGTGCTCTTTTATGCCCCGATTTGACAGGGCAGCCGTATCGTCGCGCAGCGCGATGTGCCGATCCTTCGCATAACCAAGAAAGCCCCGAGCCTTAGCGGTTCGGGCTTTCTTTCGCGTTCATGATTTTTGTCTATTTTACTGCAATCATTGTCCAGCCTGCTTCTGCTTTTATCCGATTGCGTTCAGTGCCCCTGCTTAGCGAACGAAAAATGCTCACATTCCGTTATAAAATGAGTAATGCCTCGCAAGCAGCTCACTTTTCTCAAAGCGTCTAGCCTGCAAGGCACCATCCATAATGGCAAAAGAAATCCTGCCGACGATTAGGCCAGCCGGGTTTTGCCAGTCAGCTTGTCCTAATGTTCGTTATTGCTGAAAAAGCCGGCTGCTGCGTAAGGTTCGATCAAGCTCCGCTAAGCTAGCGGTAATGCACCGCAACGTCGTTTATCCTCCTGCATCGCTGCCATCCCAGAACCAAGCTCCATGATTCAACAACTATTTGATTACCTTGCCCTTGCCCCTGATCAGCTTCAACTGGTCGTTCTCGTAGCCAACTTCGTACGTTACCTGGTACTTGCTCAGTATATATTGGCCGTTTTTGCGCTCATCCGCAGAAATAACGGCAATGACCGTTGCCCCGTCATCCGTGCTGGCGCTCACATGAAGGTCGTCCACGACAACGTTGCGGGTTCCAATGTAGCCCTCACGGAACTTTTCGTACGTCGTCCCTTCCTTCCAGTTGCCTCCAAGCAAGGAGTAGGCGTACACATAATCGGCATTGTTCAGGCTGTCATAGAAATGTGTGACCAGATACCCCGCCATTTCATCGATTGCGGCGGCATCTCCGGGCGCTGCCGAATCGTCCGATTGCTCAAGCACAGGCAGCTCCGCCATCGGTTCCGCCGACCATTCCTCCGCAAGCTGGATCACATTGCCTATTGGCATGCTGAAGCCGATAGAGCCTTGCTCATAGCCGGCTGAGTTGATGCCGATGACCTCGCCTGTTTTTTTGCTGACGAGTGGCCCCCCGCTGTTGCCTGGAGCTATCGGCGCCGATATTTGATACAAATCCGAGTACAAGTAAGGCTCGATTTCAAACGAGCGGCCGCGGCCGCTGATGATGCCCGTCGTAACCGTATTCTGGAAGCCAAGCGGGCTGCCTACAGCGATCACCTCGTCCCCGACCTCCGCTTTCCCGCCGCGAAACAACGGGAGAGGCTTCAAGCCCTTTAATTCGGGAACTCGTACAACCGCGATATCGGTCTGAGAGCTGATGCCGATCACTTGCCCTTTCAGCTCGCGCGCATCCGCCGTTTTAATGCTGACCTCGCTTGCTCCGGATACAACATGCGCGTTCGTAATCAAATCGCCCTCTTCATTGTAAAGAAAACCGGAGCCCTGATTGCCGCTGTCCGTCTCAATCATCACGACCAGCTTTTGCGTCTCAAAAATAATATCTTTAAGCGATTTGCTCCCTTCCTCTTCGCTTGCGGCAAGCATAGGCTTTCCTGTCAAACGATCCGGCACTTCGCTTCTAATCATCCAGGCTCCAAAAGCTCCCCCTCCAACGATCAGCAGCGATACAAATACGCTAATCACACGGCCGACTCTCATGAACAGCCCTCCTCCCTAGTCCAGATACCATGTCGCATGATCGACGACAATTCGGGTATTCTCGGACTCTACGTCATAGACGGTATCAACAAAGCCCATCGTTTCGCCCGGCTCTACGTATTCCGGAGTTGCCGACGCCGTCCCGGAGCCGACTGCCCTGTCATTTTCATCGTATACCGTATATTGAATGACGACCGAATATATCGGACGCGTTGCCGCATTTTTAAACTGAGCCTCAACGGTTAATCCGCCAAACACATCAAGCGAGGTTTTGAGCCTTACGACCTCCACCGCGGCCGTCTGGTTTTTCAAATCCTCGGCCGCCGCCTTCTGCATCGCATGCTCCAGCCGCTGCTGCTCCGTCTTCTCGTACTGCTCCTGCTCCTTGCGAATTCTCAGCTCAAGCGCCAGCAGCTCTTGATTGTCTCTTGCGACCGAGCGCGCCCTGGCAGTCACAGCCAGTGCGTCCGAATAGCTCTTGCGCGCAAGCAGCGCCTCCGCTTGCTCCGTGCTGACCTGTACCAGCTTCTCGATGATATGCTCCTTAATGGCGTGAGCCTCTTCGCTATCCAGAGCTCTGGCTACGGCCAGCTTCTCTTCCAGCTCCTCAAGCGTCTGTGCGCCATCAAGCTCCTGCGAAAGCTTGAGCACCTCCAGCCCTAGTTGAGCTTGCTCCAACTGTTCCTTGACACGGCTGTAAACGGGCTCCTCGCGTCCCTTCAGCCGGCCATCCGCCTGCTCAAGCGTTTTTTCGGCCTGTATGCTGTCCTGATCGCCCAGCCTCTGAGTCGCGTCGCCGATCATACGTTCCACCTCGGCGGCCAGCGCCACCAAATCCATGTCTTTCTGAAGCGCGGCATACGCCGGTCGCGAATCGGAAGCCTGCCGCAGCTTGTCCATCGCCTTTTCGTAATGGCCGGACAACGCATCCGCTTTAGCTTCCGCTTGAAGCTCAAGCACCCGCTCGTTTAAATCCGTTTCATAGAAATAGTAGGCTGTGAGAGCTCCCGACATCACAAGCAGCAGCATCATCGGAAGCAGCCACAGCCAAACCGCCCGTTTGCCCCGGCGCATCTGACCGGAACGCAGCACAACCAACTCGCCTTCCGCATACGGAGCAGAGCTATATGCGGCAGGCGCTTCATAAGTATCAATACCGGCAGCCAGCTCGATGGCCGCAGGCGGCAAGCTATTCTCGTCCATAGCGAGCTTCCGCCCGCATTTCAAACAATATATGGCATCATCGGAGCGCTTCACCCCGCAAGAATGACAATACACGTTTTCAACACTCCCAGCCCTACATTCTCTCTATTGCCTCATTTGCATATCTATCTATTTTATCTGAAATTGTCACCAATCTCCATTTAATAATAGTGGCAAATTTTCATTTGGCAAGCGGACTTTTACATTTGGCCGCCGGAATCCAGCAATAACAGGTCATTTTCCCGCTTCAAGCCTGGCAGCAGGGCCAAGCTCCACCTATTATATAGGTAAAAAATGCAGACGAACAATGCGCCCCTTCTGTCTTGCTAGGGCGTGTCTGAGAACGCTGAGGACAGCAAATGTTGCCTAATTTTCGTTCCATGCAAGGCGCGTTTGTGAAGGTGTACCGGGGGTACATCAAGCAAACGGAACGAAGCAGGGGGCGAAAAGGCGGTGAAAGGTGCCACTGTACGGGTTTTCAGACACGCCCTAATACAAAGAGCCTGTGATTGTCGGCAACCGCTAGCAAACAGGCTGAAATCTCCCGATTGCGAGCGATTCTAGTGGACAATCACAGGCTGCTATACAGGACCTGGAAAAACTCAAGCGGCTTTAGCCAAGCTTATTTTTGACCGTAATAGGCGTTGGCGCCATGCTTGCGCAGGTAATGACGGTCCAGCAGATTCTGATCCATCGGCTGAACGGCAGGATTGAGCTGGAACGTATGAAGCGCCATCTTCGCGCACTCCTCAAGCACAACCGCATTATGCACCGCCTGATGCGCATCCTTGCCCCAGCAGAACGGCGCGTGGCTGTTCACGAGCACGGACGGCACCATATTCTCGTCAATGCCATTTTTGCGGAACGTCTCTACAATGACCTTGCCTGTCTCGTGCTCATAAGCGCCCTTTATTTCCTCTTCCGTCATTGCGCGCGTACAAGGAACCTCTCCATAGAAATAGTCGCCATGCGTCGTACCGAGAGCCGGAATGCCGCGTCCGGCCTGGGCCCAGCTTGTCGCCCAGGGAGAATGCGTATGAACGATTCCCCCGATTTGAGGAAATGCTTTATATAGCAGCACATGCGTTGCCGTATCGGACGATGGACGCAGACTGCCTTCCACAACCTGCCCTTCCAAATCGACCACCACCATTTGCTCCGGCTGCAATTCCTCGTACGCCACCCCGCTAGGCTTAATGACGACGTAGCCGGACTCCCGGTCGATTCCGCTGACATTTCCCCACGTAAATGTAACGAGTCCGTATTTCGGCAAATCCATATTCGCTTCCCATACCGCATGCTTCAATGCTTCCAACATGAGATGTATTCGCTCCCTTCAAGCTTTAAGCTACAATTAATCGCTGCGTTACCCCTGCAACTTATACGTACATTTTGATCATTATTCTCCACTTCATTATATGTTGTACGTACAAGAGTGTCACGTATTTTTTGCTGACGAGAGGCGACTCTCCATGATCGCCGGCTAAGCCTCGGGAAAGGCCGTCAGGGCTAACCCCCGCCGATGCTTCTTGTCGATTCCCGGATGACGAGCCGGGGCTCGTATATGTTGTCGGAGATGGGCTTCCCTTGTCTCTCGACAATCGACAGCAGCAGGCCCACGGCGTCCGTGC
This sequence comes from Paenibacillus sp. SY21-1, assembly GCF_005222705.1. Classification (GTDB taxonomy): domain Bacteria; phylum Bacillota; class Bacilli; order Paenibacillales; family Paenibacillaceae; genus Pristimantibacillus. The sequence goes on from NZ_STGF01000003.1 coordinate 55,420, forward strand.
CCATATCCGTTTTGGGATGCGCGAGCGTGGTCAGCTTCACCTCGGTCGCGGTCGCAAGATTGGCATCGTCGAAGCCGACGATGGACAGATGCTCGGGCACGGCAAGCTCAAGCCCACGTACAATGTCCAGCATCCTCACGGCCAGCTCGTCGTTATAGCAGACCATTGCGGTTGGACGTTGCTCAGGCTCGCGCTGCAGCAGCGAGCGGAGCCATTCGGCCGGTTTGGCCTGCTTCTCTTCCGTAGAGTAACGAAGCAAATAATCAGTCTGCACGATCAGGCCGTATTCCCGGTGCGCCCGAAGAAATCCCCTCATCCGGTGAATGCCCTGAAAGTCGTCCGTCTTGAAGCATCCCGCGATCCGCCGATGGCCCAGCCGGATTAAATGCTCCGCAGCGAGATAGCCGCCAAGCTCGTCATCGACCCGCAGCACCGGCGCGTCGACGTCGCTGTACCGTTCGTTGAGCATTACATACGGAATTTTAAGCGCGTCAAGGGCCATGAAATAATTGAAGTTCGGGTTGCCCTCCGCGCTTTTCGTCGGTTCTACGATAAGGCCTGTAAGCGGCTCGCGCAGCATCGACTCCAGGCTTTCCCGCTCCTTGGCCTTTTCGTTGTCCGTGCTGGCAAGCAGCAAGCGTGCCCCAACAGCGCGCAGGCTCGATTCCACGCCTCTGACGATCGTGGGGAAAATATAATCGGATATATGCGTCGTAATCATTCCGATCGTCATGCCCTGCGTCAAGCTTCTGCGATCCTGCGCCGACTGGTCGGAGACGAATGTCCCTTTGCCTTGCATTCTGTACAGCCAGTTTTCCTGCTCCAAATCGCCAAGCGCTTGGCGAACGGTCTGGCGGCTCATGCCGAATTGCTTGCCAATCTCATTCTCCGAAGGCAGCTTGTCATGGGGACGAAATTGCGCGGTCACAATCCATGACAGAATCTTCTGCTTTAGCTGCACATACTTAGGCGTTTGCTGCTCCTTCACTTCACACCTCGACTCGGTTAGTTGTATGCCTGCTAGTATATCACACCCCCAACTTGTACGTACATAATGCAGCCTTCCACCCTAGCCCGCACAGCAAACAACCGGCACGATTGGCGCGTTCGCCGCAATTCGAGCCGGTTGTTGCCTGACACTTATGCAGCCTGATTGCCTATCCGCCATGGTTCGCGTTGCATGACGAAAAGAATGTGTAGAGCAGGCCGGTTTCTTTCGCTGACTAGAGCTTTTCCTGAAGCCTTTCCAGCATGTATTTGCGTACAGCGGCGCCCAAATCCTCGCGCTCCAACGCAAAATCGATCGTCGCCTGCACGAAGCCCAGCTTGTCGCCCGTATCGTGACGCTTGCCGTCGAAGCGATAAGCGGAAAGGGACGAAAGCTTGTTAAGCTGCTGCAGACTGTCCGTCAGCTGAATTTCCCCGCCCTTGCCCGGCTGCGCTTTCTCCAGCAATTGAAAGATGGCAGGATCAAGCACGTAACGGCCAACGACCGCATAATTCGAAGGGGCCTGACCGGGAGCAGGCTTTTCTATAATATCCCGGACGCGGGCAACCTTCTGGCCGGGGTCGATATCGACTATGCCGTACTTATGCGTTTGATCCCACGGCACTTCCATAACGGCAACGACAGAGGAGAGGCTTTGCTCGTAAATTTCGATCATGCTGCGCAAGCAAGGCGGGTCCGATTTCAGAATATCGTCGCCGAGCAGCACGGCGAAGGGCTCGTCCGCGATAAAGCGGCGGGCGCACATCACTGCATGCCCCAGACCGAGCGGCTCCTTTTGGCGGACATAATAAATGTCGGCCAGCTGGGATATTTTGCGGACCATGTCCAGCATTTCCTCGTTATGCCGCGCCTCGAGCTCCATTTCAAGCTCCGCGGACTTGTCGAAATGATCCTCAATCGCCCGCTTGTTGCGTCCGCTTACGATAATAATGCTTTCAATGCCGGACTGAACCGCTTCTTCTACAATATATTGGATGGCCGGCTTGTCGATAATGGGAAGCATCTCTTTAGGCTGTGCCTTTGTAGCCGGCAGAAACCTGGTCCCCAGACCGCCAGCCGGTATAATTGCCTTACGTATCCGTGTCTCCATGAAAGCTTGCCTCCACTTTTCCAATTGATATAAAAATGCTGCCTTCATCATACCCTTTTTCACCTGATTTATCCAATGTCCGCCTTGCATGAACGTTGCATGAACGATATTGACTTTCGATCTAGATTGTAATAATTTTAAACTACTACTTATTATCCATTGCATACAATCCGACTGGAGGGATTACAGATGACTTATAAAACCATTATTATCGGTACGGGCCCTGCCGGCCTTACTTCTGCTATATACCTGGCCCGCGCCAACATGGAGCCGCTCGTAATCGAGGGCTGGCAGCCTGGCGGTCAGCTTACTACGACGACAGAGGTTGAGAATTTCCCCGGTTTCCCTGAAGGCATTCTGGGGAGCGAGCTGATGTCCAATATGCGCAAGCAAGCGCAGAAATTCGGGGCAACGTTCAAAACCGGCTCCGTCAAAAGCGTTGACTTCAGCAAGCGTCCATACACGCTTGAAGTCGAAGGTCTCGGCCGGCTGCAGGCGGACTCCGTCATTATCTCTACCGGCGCTTCGGCCAAATATTTGAACATACCGGGAGAGCAGGACAACATCGGCCGCGGCGTCAGCACATGCGCTACCTGCGACGGCTTTTTCTTCCGCGGCAAAAAAATTATCGTCGTAGGCGGCGGCGATTCCGCCATGGAGGAAGCGGTTTTTCTGACTCGCTTTGCCTCCGAGGTGCGTCTGGTACACCGTCGCGAGGAGCTTCGCGCTTCAAAAATCATGCAGGACCGCGCCCGCGCCAACGACAAAATCGTATGGAGCCTGAACCGCACGCCGGTTGAGGTGGTCGCTACCGGCATGGGCCTGCAAGGGCTGAAGGTCATTAACAATGAAAGCGGCGAGGAAGAGCTGCTTGAAACCGACGGCCTGTTCGTTACGATCGGCCACACGCCGAACACCGGTTTCCTTGGAGGGCAAATCCAGCTCGACGAGCAAGGCTACATTATCGTGAAGCCGGGCACTTCGGAAACCAACATTCCAGGCGTCTTCGCCTGCGGCGATGTGCAGGACCGCCAATACCGTCAAGCCATTACGGCTGCGGGCAGCGGTTGTATGGCGGCGCTCGATTGCGAGCGGTATCTGGAAGCGCAGGAGCATGCTGCGGCAACCGTCTAAAGCACTCCTCCAATTACTCAGCGCAGTCTTTGCTATCGACCGCCAAGGCTGCGCTGTTTTTTGGATTTAAGCTGGGTTCGGAAGACATGAACGGCATAGACCAGCCCTACGAATAGGATCATATTGGCCACATCCCATACGAGCCAAGCGCCCCCAAGGCTATTGTAGTGCACCACGTTGTCGTACAAGTAACAAGAGATGCCATACAGCATGGAGAAGACGGGCGTGATCAGCATCTTGTCATCGTTCAGCCTGAGCCATTGCTTCATTCCGTTGCAAAGGGCGAACATTGTAATCGCGCATTTAAAAAAGGTGGACCATACGTATCCGATAATCAGGAGCGCTTCCATTCGCTGCACAAAATCGCCAATGTTAATTTTTTTGGCCATGGTGTAGGTTGAGAACTGATTGTGCGACGTCATATGCGCGCCGAGCACCAGAATCGACAAAAGCACAACGATAAAGGTAATGACGCTGCCGGCGAACACCGAACGAAACAGCGTACGCTCGTACTCGCTGTCGGTCAGGTTCTCGCGCACAACATAAGGCAGCACCATAAACAGCACAATCAACTGAAAAAAGGGATATACAAACGCGAACAGCGTACCCAGGGCAAGATGGGAAATGCCGCTGCCCAAATAAGGCTTGAGATTGGAAGGCTCCATTTGCGGAAGCAGCAGCAGCGACAGCACCACGAACAGCACGAGGAACATGACAAGAAACATCTGCCCCGATCGGGCCATGACCGTAAGCCCTGTGCGGACTGCAATCATGACAACGGCTGTGAACAGCAGCAGGATCACGTTTAGCGGCGTCTCCGTTAAAATTTGAATCGACATGAAATCTCCGATATATCTGGCCTCGGCGCAAGTGTTGAGCAGCAGATAAACGAAAAAATAGAGGAGCACGAGTCCTCCCGCGACAGGTCCCAAAGTCTGCAGGACGATTTCCACGTACGTTTTGCCGCCTAACCGCTTCCAAAATTTATAGAGCCCGATTGCCGCCGCATACCCCAGCAGCGAGCCGACAATCGTTACGAACCAGGCATCCTGCCGAGCTTGCAAAGCAAGCGTATTGGGCAGAAACCACAGCATATCCCCTGTCATAAAAAATACCAGCAGCACCTTCATCTGTTTAACCGATATATAGTGGGACACCTCCCCCACCTCCTTTAACGGGACCGGCCGCGCTCGATGACAGCTGTCAGCTTGCCCTTGCGGACAAGGTAGACCACGTACACGACACCTACAAACAAAACCATATTCATGAATTCCCAAATCGACCAGGGAGCGCCAAGCGCCCTGAAAAATACGGAGTTGTCCGCTATATAATAAGAGGTTCCAAACAGCAGAACGTAGACGGGGAAGGCAAGCTGCCGATAATCCTTTAAGCCCATCAGCTCCGTTAAAGCCTTGCACATCGCATAAATCGTCAAGGTGCATTTAAAGTAGGTCGACATCACATAGCTGATAACCAGAATAGCCTCCATGCGCTGTATGAAATTTCCGATGCTTATTTTTTTCGCCATCGTATAGGTTGAATACATCTGATGCTCGGTCATGTAGGTGCCCAGCACGGTTAACGACAACAGGACAACAATCATCCCCGCGCCTGCGCTGAACAGCATTGAGCGGAACATTTCCTGCTCCAGGGGTTTGATTTCCTTCTCGAGCGGGTCCTTCTTCATCGCAGGAAGCACCATTAACAGCGTAATCAACTGAAAATACGGGTAAATCATCGCATAAAAGGAGCCCCTTGCAAGCTCAACAACGCTATGGCTGACAAACGGCTTCAGGTTGTCTATGTCCGATTCGGGCAACAGCATAAAAAACAAAAGCACGAACAGAAACACAAACAGCATGATAAACAGCTGACTTGTCCGGCCAATGACCGTAATGCCGCACCTGACCGCAATAAGCACAACAGCCGCAAACAAAGCGATCACCACCCTGACCGGCGTTTCGGTCAGCATCTGCGTCGTCATAAAATCGCCGATGACTCTCACCTGGGCGCTTCCCGCACTCAGCAGGTACAGGATATAGAGCAGGGTGAGAACTGAGCCAACTACCCGCCCAGTGACCAGCCGAAAGATGCCCACCATGGACAAGCCTCCGAACAGATTCCAGAATTTATAGACAAGTATGGCGACCCCGATTCCGAATACAATTCCGATCAAGCTGGAAAGCCAGGCATCCTGATTGACCATGCTGGTCGTATACGAGGGCAAGTACCACATCATGTCTCCGATTAAAAAGAAGATAAGCAGCACCTTCATTTGTTTCGTCGTAATATGCTCCTGATTCAACATGGCTCCATCCTTCCCTTAACCCGCCAGTCCCAACGCTTTAGCCAGAGGACCGAATACAATTACGACCAGCCACATCGGACTCGGAATATAGATCAGCCTCACCGCGCAGACGGCAAGCGTCGTTCCCCCTGCCAGAAGCAGGCTGTACACGGCCGCCGCCTTGAACTGCCGCCCTTTCAGCATGGGAAGCAGCTCCAGATACACAAAGACGGCCACTGCCAGCATGACGATTACAACTCCGCTGCCCGGATTCATAGATGAATATACTTCAGGAACGAATCATTGGTCGTCCCGATTCTGTGTATTTGATACTCCACCTTATAAACCACCTTCATCTCCTGAAAATGCTCGGGCCAGTCCGGCTGCATCTGCTTCCAGAGCCTCGGATGATCCTGGTAAAGCGCCTGGCCGAAGCCAAAAATATCCGTTTTGTATTTATTCTGCACATGGCGAATGACGGCATCCATCGTTTTGATCAGCTTTGCGGCCGCTTGCTGCTCCAGCTTCACAATCGTATCCGGGTTGGTCAGATCGATATCGCATTCCACGTCCGACACGGAGCTTACATTTTTCACCTGGATCGTCGCTACAGGGACGCTATCGACTACATCCACCTTTAGCTTGGTTTGGCTGCGCAGCGCTTCAAGCACAATATTGCCGCCATCCGGGCACTTCAGGCTGCCCGCCGAGCTGCTTACGTTGTCGCGGATATAATTGTAGCCCCTGCTCTGATTTTCGTTCAGCCAGCCAATGAGCTTGTCGCCGCGAAAAAGAGCAAGTCCGATAAATTGAAAATTTGTTCCGGGATCGATTTGCTGAACGTTTTTCAGCTTGCCTCCGCTTTTATGGTCTCCAAGCACTTTGACGCCTGTCAGCACCGGACTAAAGCCTTCCATGACAAGCTGTTCAATCAGCTGCTCGATGGATACGCGGGTCGTCGGCGACCACTCGCGCGAGGAGGTATCCAATGTGTAATACAGATCGTCCGCCGGTATCTTCTCCAGCGGCGTCATAATGTTGAGCACCTCCATGGCGCTCGAATTGCGGGCTACCATCAGATAAAAGTCCGTTCTCGCCTCCGGGTTGCGCGAGAACATGTCGATCGCTTTGCCGATGCCTTCGCGGGCAACCTCCTCGCTTACGATCAGCACGCGAATGTGCGCGGAATAGATTTTGCGCGGACTTGTTTCGGTCAGCTTGCGAAAAGCCTCGAATATCGTTGGCGCCTCCGCGTGATAGATTGTAACCGGCGCATTGCCGCTGCGGCTGCCGCGCGACGAAACCTCGCCGGGAATAACGATTTGTACGGCGACGCGAAAATTTTTGCCTACCTTATCGACGGCCGTCCCCAATTGAATGCCCAGCTCATCGAGCTCGCGGCGGTTCCAGCAGCCTGACGACGCCAGGGCGAGCAGCAGCAGCGCAAGTGCCGTCGCCATGATCCGGTTGAACCTGGCCATGCCTCCATCACCTCATTTTTTGGTATCCGGAGCAGGCTTTTGACGAATGAGATTACGCTTGCCGGTAGCCCGCGGACGTTTAATCATTTTTTTCCAGGAGAAACGGAATAAGGTGTCCTTCTGATTTTCCCAATAAAACGGAGCAAACGACTGCATATACGGAATGCCAAAGGAGCTGAGCGTATTCAGATGCAGCACCAGCAGAATAATGCCGAGCAGGATGCCAAGCAAGCCAAACGATGCGGCGAGACCCATCAGGCCGAAGCGCAGCATGCGAACCGAAATCGACATATTGCTGGCGGGAATGACGAAGCTCGATATGGCCGTAATAGACACGATAATAACCATCGCCGCCGATACGATGCCCGCATCCACCGCTGCCTGCCCGATTACGAGCGTACCGACGATCGATACGGCCTGTCCCACTGTCTTGGGCATTCTCACGCCGGCCTCGCGCAGAATCTCGAACGTAATTTCCATCAGCAGCGCCTCGATAAACGCTGGAAACGGGACGCCCTCGCGCTGTGCGGCCAAATTAATCAACAGCCCCGTAGGGAGCATTTCCTGATGAAACGTAGTAATCGCAATGTATACGGATGGCGCCAGCATCGTGATCAGAAAAGAGACATAGCGCAGAAGCCTGAGCAGGGTACTGATATCGGAGCGTTGGTAATAGTCCTCGGACGATTGAAAAAACTGCACGAACAACGCCGGCACAAGCAGTACAAACGGCGTCCCGTCCACCAGAATCGCCACCCTGCCCTCCAGCAAGGCGGCGGCAACCGCATCCGGCCGCTCCGTATTGTAGACGGTCGGGAATGGAGAATATTTCTCCTCCTGAATGAATTCTTCAATATAGCCGCTTTCGAGAATGCCGTCGATGTCGATCTCATCCAGCTTCCTCAGCACCTCGTCCACGATGGCCTGATCGGCAATGTTGTTCAAATACATGACGGCCACATTCGTTTGCGTGACCGTACCAATCTGCCTGCCTACGTACCATAGCTGCGGATCTTTGATTTTGCGGCGGATCAGCGCCGTGTTCGTGCGGATATTCTCGGTGAACGCCTCCATCGGGCCGCGCACGACCACCTGCGAGTTAGGCTCGCTGACCCCGCGCTCCTTCCAGCCTTCTGCGCTGATGGTCAGAGCGCTCCGGCAATCCTCCAGCAGCAGCGCCGCCTCGCCGGACAGAATCCGGTTCATCAGCGCTTCAAAATCCCGGACGCGGGATACCTCGCCGAGCGCAAGCACCGAGTCCATCATGTAGACAAGCCGTTCCTCCTCGTTCGCAAGCTGAACGCCGGGCCCGGGCTGCCGTACCGAAACAAGGAAATCCACGATAATATGGTGAATGCTTTGAGAATCGGTCAGCCCGTCGATATAGACGAGCACTCCATCCCAGCCTTGCCAGCCTTTCATCGTTTTGATGACCAGATCGGGACTGTTGCCAAGCTTTTTTTTGATTATATCCAGATTCGATTGCATTGCTTGGCCGAGCGGCTCTTTGTGGGCGTTCATGAACAATCCCGCCTCCCTCAGACTTCCATAATGATGTAGGTTGTCCAAAAGCAAGCAGGCTATGCGGTATTTTGTGGGGCTTCGTATAAAGAGGGGACGCGCTTCAGCCCTTTAAAGCTCCGGCCAAAGCGCCCGATATGAAGTATTTCTGAAGAAAAATGAACAACGCAATCATCGGCAGCGCCGTGATTACAACTCCGGTCAGCAGCATCGGATAATCCGTTACGTACTCTCCCCGGAATTGAAGCAGCGCCAGCGGAAGCGTAAGCTTGTCTTTGCCGCTCAGAAGCAGCATGGGGAACAAGAGGTCATTCCATACAATCACGAACAAAAAGGCTGCCGTAGCTGCAAAATATGGAGCGCTAAGCGGGACGGCCAGGCGCGCCATCAGCGTCCACTCGCTCGCGCCGTCCATTTCGCCGGCTTCGAATATTTCACGCGGCAGCGTCTTCATGAAGCCCGCAAGCATGAACACGGATAGCGGAAGCAGCATCGCGGCTGTCACAAGCGCTAGCGCGGACAGAGAGTTGCCCAGGCCCAGCTTTTGCACAAAGCTGTAGATCGGAATCATATTGACCTGCGCCGGCACCATAAGTCCAACAGCGAACAAGCCCGTAAGGGCCGTGCCAAGCCGTTTTCCCGAACGAAAAATGCCGTAAGCGATACATCCGGCAAGCAGCAGCTCAAGCGCTACAGTCGACAGCGTAACCGAAACGCTGTTGCCGAAGTAGCGCCACATGGGCTGCCCGGAAAATAGCGTTCTGTAATTATGAAGCGACCACGCTTCCGGCAAGCCGAGCGGATCGGCGAAAAATTGCGGCGTAGTTTTGAACGAGGTAAACGCAACGATTAGCAGCGGCCCCGCAATGATGACGGCAAATAGCGCAAGCGACAGCCTGCCTGCCCATTTTAGCAACATGTTCATTCACCTGCCTGAGAGCTAGTAGGATACGCGGTCCGTCCGCAGCAACCGGAATTGCACGAACGTGATCAACGAAATGATGACAAGGAAGTAGACGGAAGCCGCAGCCGCCTTGCCGAAGGTATAATTCGTAAACGCCGAGCTGTAAATGTAGGTGGACAAAATTTCGGTCGAATAGACCGGCCCTCCGCCCGTCATCGTAAAGACCAGATCAAACGCCTTGAACGACTGAATCGTAGTGAACGATACGACTAGCGCTGCCGCTGGTGCAAGCAGCGGCCAAATGACGCGAATGAACAGCTTGAAGCGGTTTGCCCCGTCTAATCGCGCCGATTCCACAAGCTCTTGCGGGATCGCCTGCAAGCCTGCAACGAACAGAATGATCATTTGTCCGATATGCGCCCAGGCCTGAACGGCGGCGATCGAGAAGATAGCCAAGCTCTTGTCGCCGAGCCAGTTATGCGTCCAGGAGGAGAGCCCCGCGGCTTCGAGCAGTCCGTTGAGCAGTCCAAGCGACGGATCGTAGACGAACGACCACATAAATCCGACCGATACCGAAGACAGGATGGTTGGAACAAAGTACAGCGCCCTCAGCATAATATTCAGCCTGGTCTGCTTCGTCAGCTGCAAGGCCAGGAATAGCGATACGACCGTCTGCAGCACAACGACCGCCGCCATAAACTTGAAATTGTTGCCCAATGCTTTGCGAAAAATAATATCCTCGGCTGTCGCCGAATAATTGTCCAGCCGAGCAAAGCTGTAGGACGGCGACAAGCCGTCCCAGTTCGTGAAGGAGTAATAGAAACCCGATAAGGTGGGGTACATAAAAAAGACAAGATACAGCAGAATGCCCGGTACAAAAAAGGGAAGAAGACGCCACTGCCTGTTCATCGTTTATTTCCCGATCTGCTGATCTACGATAGCCTGGGCATCAGCTGCGGCCTTGGCCGGCTCCGTGCCGCCGAGCACCGCCTGAATGGAGCTTACGACCGCCTTCTGCACTTCGGCATTGCTAATGAGAAAACGCGGCTGGAAGCGAGTTTTCTTCTCTGTCCACTCTGCTACGGCCTTCAGCTCTTCGCTGGTATATTCGACATCCTTGATCGTCACATTCTGTCCCGTGCCATTCGCATATTCGCCCGCAATCCCGCTTCTGCTCAGAAACTCGATCAGCTTCTTTGCTTCCTCCGGATGCTTCGACTTGCTGTTCACCGCGAGCATGAACGTAGTCGTGTGAATGCCTTCGAACACGGCCTGATCGGCGGGAACCGTTATCGGCGCAATCAGCCCTTGCACGAGCTCGGGATTATTTTTTTTGTTGCCTGCCAGCTGATAGGAGCCTGTCGCCAGCATCGCCGCTTTGCCTTGCGTGAACAGCGCGCCTGCGGCATCGCTTTTGGTGCCGAGCGAATCCTTCTGGAAATATTCGTTGTCGTTCAGCTCTTTGAATTGCGCAAGCGTCTTGACCCACCATTCGTCGGTCAGCTTCGCTTCACCCGCCTCTAGCTTTGCAAAAATGTCCTCATCCGGCGCATTGTTCATCACCATCGGGTTCATAAACTGGCCCGGACCGATATCCGCCCCCGGAAAGGCAATCGGAATAATGCCCGCTTGCTTCAGCTTTTCGGCGGCAGCCAGAAATCCCTCCCAGTCCTGCGGAATGTCGATGCCATGCTCCTCGAACAAATTGACATTATAGATAGGAATGTTGTAGACAAGCTGATAAGGGAGCGCCAATTGCTTGCCGTCCTTCTGGCCCGCCGTAATAAGCCCAGGCACAAAATTGGAGACAAATGCTTCGTTCGTCAAATCGCTGAACAAGCCTGCTTTGGCGATTGCCTCGAACTGAGCGCCCGGGAACGAAGCGAATACGTCGCCTGTCGAGCCATCTAGCAGCTTGGCTTGCGCGCTTGACTGGTATTGATCGGACGGGAACACTTGCGTCTCCACTTTAATCGCAGGATATTCCGCCTCGAACTTGGCAAGCAGCGAATCCAGCACGGCGGCATCCTCGCCGCGCCAATGAATAAAGCTAAGCTTCACCTGCTTGTCGCCGCCGCTTGCGCCGTTTTCTCCGCCCGTATTCGTTCCCGCAGCAGGCGTTGCGCTGCCGTTGCCGGAGCCGCAAGCGGATAGCAGCGCCGTCGCGACGATCATAGTGCCTATAGCCAATCTCTTACTCCGTTTAAACCATTTCATAGAAACCCCTCCGTATTTAGGTTTGTGTATTCTCTTTCTCGGCCAGCTTTTGCTTGACCAGCGGCAGCAGCAGCTTGCCCGAGCGTTTCGCTTCTTCCAGATGCGGATAACCCGACAGAATAAAGGATGTCACCCCGGCATCCACAAACTCCACAATGCGGTCCGACACTTGCTCCGGCGTACCGACAAAAGCAACCGCTCCGCCGCCGCGCACAGCCGACAGGCCCGACCAGAGATTGGGACCGATCCTATAATCATTGTCCTTGGAGGCAGAGAACAGCTCCATCTGCCTCTTCTGATTCGTAGCGTCTGTCTTGCTGTGGAGCTTTTCGCGCGCGTCCAGCAAGTCCGGCTCAACATGGCGCAATATTTCATGCGCAGCGGCCCATGCCTCCTCCTCCGTGTCGCGAACGACTAACTGAGCCCGAATGCCATAACGAAGCGACCTGGACATATTGCGAGCGTCTCTGAGCTCGGCCAAATAGCCCTCCATCTCGGCAATCTGCTCCTTAATCCAGCCGATTGGCTCCGTCCACATCAAGTATACGTCCGCCGTTTCGGCCGCCGTCCGCTTGCCTGCCTCGGAGCTTCCGCCGAAATACAGCGGCGGATGCGGCTTCTGTACTGGCGCAGGACGACTCGCCCCGCCTTCCACCTCGTAATGGCTGCCCGCATAATGGAAATTCGCCCCATGCTGATCCGGCTGCTGCCATACGCCCTTCACAACTTCCAGAAATTCTTTCGTTCGCCCGTAACGCTCATCGTGGCTTCCATGCAGCGGATCTCCGCTTGCCTTGAGATCGGCAGGATAATGTCCCGTCACAATATTGACCAGCGCCCGTCCGCCGGACATCCGGTCCAGCGTCGCGGCCATTCGGGCGGCAAGCACCGGCGTAATAAGACCGGGGCGCATCGCAACCAGCGGCTTCAGCTTGGTCGTTGCCGCGGCAACCCATGAGCCCACAATCCAGCCGTCCCAGCATTCTCCTCCTGCCGGAATGAGGGCAAATTCATAGCCCGCCTCCTCCGCTGCCTGCGCAACCTCGACAAAATAAGCTTGCGACGGCTCACGCTCCGGCTTCACGCCGATATATCGACCGTCCCCGTTTGTCGGTATAAACCAGCCGAATTCCACTTTCGTTTGACCACTCATGCTAACAATCCCCTTTGCGCTTAAATAAAGAAACAGCAATAAAGGCATGGGCAAGCCACGCGATTATTGCTGTATCTCCAGTTGTCCGGTAGATAACCAACAAAATTAATCGGATTAATATGCTAAAGAGATCATACCAGCCTCCGCATTTCATCGTCAATGTCAATTCAGCGCTTGATTCATTTGTCATTTTGTGTTCATATAAATACAAAAGAGCATTTATTTAAACGCTTCCACATAAACTTTATTGGCAAAAAGGGGAGAATCGCGTTGTTCAAAAATATGCGTGAGCATGATCATGAATGGCTGGAGATTCACTATTTCAGCCCGTCCGAATTTGAAAAATCCGGTCCCGCCTGGCCGATTCGCCTCGGGTCCAACATCGCCAAGCCCCACTACAGAATCGGGCCGATTATCGCTCCTTATTACTATCTGGTCATGGTGCTCGACGGGGCAGGCCTGTTTCATCAGGGAGGGAGAAGCTTCCCCCTGCGCAAAAACGATCTGTTCGGCCTCTTTCCGCAAGCGAGGCATGAATATGTTACGGACCCTGCCCAGCCGCTGCGCAAAGCTTTTTTTGCATTCGACGGCCCACAGGCAGGGCAGCTGCTTGAACGCGTCGGGCTGACGCCGGAAGTGCCGCACATTGCCGGCGGAGCGACAAGCGAGGGTGCCGCATGGATGGAACGATTTTTCAAGCAAGTGGAAGACGCCGCATTTCCTCATTCCGATTTGACGCGGCTTTCGGCTTTTTACCGCATATTTGACAGCCTGGCCCGGCGCGGACAGGCGGAAGACGGCCAGCGCACAACGGGAGAGTGGCTTCAGAAAGGGAAGGATTATATGGATATCCATTATGCCGACGGCATTACCGTGGAAAGCGCGGCTGAGCATGCCGGAATGAGCCGAAGCTATTTTTCCAAACAATTCTCCAGAACGTTTGGTCTTCCTCCGATGCAGTATTTGCAGAGGCTGCGTATGGAGGAAGCTCGGCAGCTGCTTGGCGATCCCGATTATAGACTTGCGGAAATCGCTCAATCCGTCGGATATCCCGATATTTTCACCTTTTCCAAAGCGTTTAAAAAGCATTTCGGCCTCCCTCCCGCGCAGTTCCGAAAGCATCAGAGCTGAGGCTTTATTTCTTCTACTCCTTGTTTCAAGCTTCGCTATTGCGGTTATTAATGTTGACAAGCAAAGATTTATTTGTAATAATTATAAAAAAGTAATTATTATAAATAATAAACAGACGGGAAGGGCATACTTTTACCGGTCTGTATGCTGCGTAACGCGCACCTTACTATAAGCAGAGATGGAAAGGATGATTATTATGTCAACCAAAACAGCCGAGAATGTACAAACCCACCTGAACCTTCAGGTTGCCAACTTTAATGTCCTCTATACGAAGCTGCATAATTATCACTGGTACGTAAAGGGGCCAAACTTTTTTACGCTCCATGAGAAGTTTCAAGAGCTGTACGAGGAAGTAACGCTGCAAATGGACGAGCTTGCAGAGCGGCTGTTGGCGCTGCAAGGCAAGCCCGTCGCTACTATGGCAGAGACTTTGTCGATCGCTACAGTCAAAGAAGCGACCGGCAAAGAAAATGCCGGCAATATGGTCGACCAGCTGATTAAGGACTTTACAGTCGTCATTCGCGAATTGAAGGAAGGCATGGAGGCTGCCGAGAAGGCGGAAGACGAGGGCACAGCCGATATGCTGCTAGGAATTAAAACGTCGCTGGAGAAGCATGTGTGGATGCTCCGCGCCTTCCAGGAATAAGCGCTGAACCATCAGTGCACAAGGGGCCAGCCCCAAAGCAGCCGCTCACTATCGAAAGATGAGGCGTCTCGATAGAAACGCCGAAGGACCCCGTTACTCACTGAAAAGTGGAAATCGGGGTCCTTTTCTTGAGCAAGGGCTTGCCCAATGAGCCGCAGCCTTACTCGCCGTTCTTGTCCAATTCGTCCTCCTTGGCCGTCACCATAATAAGCGGCAATCTTCAGCTCCCCGCATTCCGGTTGCATAGCTCCAGCCCGCTTACTCCCCCCGTACCAATTTCATCGCTTTCCTCATCCTTCCTGCCTCTTCCTTACCGCCCAAACGGCAGCTCCAGACTTGCCTTTGTTTTTAAGTAGCACCTGATCCTTCGCATCCATTATGCGCTGCAAGGCCAGATCATGCTCCTATGCAAAAAAAAGCAGCCCGAAGCGGCTTACGGCCGCTTGGAACTGCCTCTTTCTGGACTATGCCAATTTTATCGTGCAGCTGCCAACCTCTTGTCCTGCCCAAAGCGCTTGCAGCCGGTCGCCATCCTGCAGAGCCGCCACTCCTGCCGGAGTGCCCGTGTAGATCAGATCTCCTGCACCCAGTCCATAATGGCGGCCGATGTAATGGATCAGCTCCGCGATCGGGAACAACATATCGGCAGCCTGCCCGCGCTGGGCCGTTACGCCATTGCGCAGCAGCTCAAACGGGATGCCCGCAAGCGAGGATGCCCCTGGATACGGCAGCCACTGGCCAAGCGGCGCGGAGCCCTTGAAGCCTTTGGCCGGAAGCCAAGGAAGGCCTTTTGCCTTCAAACGGGACTGCACATCGCGCAGCGTCAGGTCAAGCCCCAGCGCAATGCCGTCAATCAGCTGCTCCGGCTCGGCGTCCTCCGTATAGTCCGCGCCAATGCGCGCCACAATCTCCAGTTCAAAATGCACCTCGCCCGCCTGAGCGGAAAGCTCGATTTCATTCCCGTTCATCGACATTATGGCATGCGTCGGTTTGGTGAAAACAAGCGGCTCCTTAGGCACCTCATTGCCCAGCTCTAATGCATGCAGCCGGTAATTGCGGCCAATGCAGTAAATATTGTTGATTTCCAGGTTCGACATCGCCATTCTCCTCCCGAATGTCATGCCGCTCTCGCAAGCAGCAAGCCTTTACTGGTCTGATTCGTCAACTTGCTGTAAGGTGTGCACGCTTTATTCTCGGCCAGGCGGCAAAGCTGCCGTTACTGCTTCTGCGCTGCGATGCGCTCGGCTAGCTCATTAAGCTCGGTCCACCGGTCGAGAAGCTGCTCCAGCTTCGCCTCTGCTTGCTGCTGCTCGGCAGCCAGCTCCATCAGTCGCCCCGAATCGCTGGCCGCATCCTCCATGCTTCCGGCGATTCGTTCCAGCTCGGCCTCCGTTTCCGCAATCCAGCCGTCGATTTGCTCGAAGTCCCGCTGCTCCTTGTAGGTCATTTTAAGCGCACGTTCCTTGCTGCCGTTGCTTCCGTTTCCGCTTGCGACCCGCACCGCGCCTCCCGCGTCCGCATCGGCAGCCTGCCCCGCTCCTCCGGCCTTGGGCTGTCTGGCTCCGCCGGCGGTATCCGCCGCAGCCCCATGCTTCGCCGCAAACTCCTGATAATCGGAGTAGTTGCCGGTATGATGGGTAATGACGCCATTCTCGAAGGCAATGATTTTCTCTACCGTCCTGTCGAGGAAATAACGGTCATGGGATACGACAAACACGACACCCGGGAAATCGTCCAAATAATCCTCCAGCACCGTAAGCGTCGCGATGTCCAAATCGTTTGTCGGCTCATCGAGCAGCAGCACGTTAGGAGCGCTCATCAATACTCTCAGCAGCTGCAGTCTTCGCTTTTCTCCCCCTGAAAGCTTTGCAATCGGCGTCCATTGCATCGTAGGGGAGAATAAAAAGCGCTCCAGCATTTGTCCCGCCGAAATGGTGGTGCCATCGGCAGTTTTGACCTGCTCCGCGGCCTCGCGAATATATTCAATGACGCGCAGCGATTGATCCATTTCCTCGTGCTCCTGCGAGAACCAGCCCAGCTTTACGGTCAAACCAAGCTCGACCGTTCCCTCGTCGGGCGCAAGCTTGCCGGCAATCAGCCTCATCAACGTCGATTTGCCGCTGCCGTTGCGGCCGACAATGCCGACACGATCCTCCGGCACCGCAATATAACTGAAATCAGAAATCAGCGTTCGGTCGCCATAACGCTTGGACACGCCTTCCAGCTCGACGATTTTGCGGCCGAGTCTGCTCGATGCAATCGACACTTCCAGCTTGCCGCCATCCTGCTTGGGCGCCGACGCCTTGAGCGCCTCAAAGCGGTCGATCCGCGCTTTTTGCTTGGTTGTACGGGCCTTGGCGCCTCGTCTTATCCAGGCGAGCTCATTGCGGAGCAGGTTCTGCCGTTTGGCCTCCGATGCCGCCTCCCGCTCTTCGCGTTCCAGCTTAAGCTCCAGAAACCGGCTGTAGTTCGCCTGATAGAAGTAGGCTTTGCCTTTATCCAGCTCAATGACGCGATTGCTTACCCGATCAAGGAAATAGCGGTCATGCGTAATCATCAGCAGCGCGCCGCGCCGCTTCTGGAGCATGCTTTCCAGCCACGCTACCGATTCGTTGTCGATATGGTTTGTTGGCTCGTCGAGAATCAGCACGTCGGACGGCAGCAGCAGAGCCGCCGCCATTGCGACGCGCTTGCGCTGACCGCCTGAGAAGGTTTCGACCTTGGCGTCAAAATCCGCAATGCCGAGCCGAGTCAGCGCCGTCTTTGCCTCGCTCTCCAGCTGCCACGCATCCAGCTCGTCCATTCGCTGATTGGCTTTCATCAATTGCTCTTGCAGCGCACTGTCGCTTGGATTAAGCTCCAGAGCAAGCAACGTGTCCGCATAGTAGCGGACCGCCGCAAGCTGCGGCGACTCGCCGCCGAGCACATGCTCCAGCGCCGTTTCGCCGGGAGCGAACACCGGATCTTGCGCAAGCATGCGCACCGTTACCCGATTGCCAACGGAAATCGCCCCTGCATCGGCCTGCTCCAAACCGGCAATGACCTTGAGAAAGGTCGATTTGCCGGTTCCATTGACACCGATAATGCCAACCTTGTCTCCGTCTTCCAGACCGAAGGTAACATCCTGGAACAACATTTTTTCGCCATAGCTTTTCGTTATATGTTCAACTGATAATAAATGCATGCGATAACCTACTTTTTGCTGAATTAGTTGCCTGATCGCTGCAAGCGATCGATGTTCGGCAATCATTCGTATCATACCATATTTTACGCGCATGCATCACGTCTATAGAGGCCGATTATAAGTTCAAAGCTTATTACCCCTATATTTCAAAAAAAAGCGGCGCACCCTTTAAAGAAAGCGATTACATGTCGATATAATAAGTATAAGCCAGCTCTTGCAGCTTACCCTTCATCCTCTGCCGGCCCTACGCCTAGCGTGAGCTTTTAGCTATTTCGGAGCACGTATCGGCCCGGTTCATGAACGGTCAGTTGCGCGCTATCCTCTGACAGTCCGCCCTGTCCGTCTTCGCCAATTGGGAAGGAGCGAGTTATATGGACAAAGCCCACCTGTACGTGTTCACCGGCACTAGCGGCTCCGGCCGCAAAACAGCAGCCCACCGCGCCCTGCACCATATGGACGTCACGCACATCCCCTCCTACACGGATCGCCCGCCAAGAGACATGGAGCGGCCCGATCGCGATTATCACTACGTGGGCAAGGAACGATTCGATTTGCTGAGCAAAATCGGTTTTTTTGCCGAGGAGGTTAGGATTGGAAGGGCACGCTACGGTCTAAGCAGACGCGATTTGGAAGCGGCTATGCGGAGCGACGGCAGCGCCTATATTATCGTGAATCGCGAGGGTGCGGATGTCATCCGCTCGCTGTATGGCGAACGGGCGATTCGCATTTTTCTATACGTGGCGAAACGGCTTGTGGCAGAGCGGCTGGAGGCAAAGGGCTTGCCCTTCGATGTGGTCGACGGCTATTTGAGCCGCTATACCGAAGAGGTTACCTACCGCAAGGAATGCGAGCATGTTATTGAAAATCTGAATTTAAACGATACCGTTGCAGCGATAAAAGACATCGTGGTCAGCCTGC
Organism: Paenibacillus sp. SY21-1; assembly: GCF_005222705.1. GTDB lineage: Bacteria > Bacillota > Bacilli > Paenibacillales > Paenibacillaceae > Pristimantibacillus. Next base: position 74,095 of record NZ_STGF01000003.1, read on the forward strand.
GCGAACCGCATCCCACGCCAGGTTGACCCGATACGGCGGCAAGGTCCCTCCCGCGCTGGCTAGCGTTGGAGGGGCCTTGCTTTTCAATAGCCGGATCCGTATGAAGCAAGGGAGAACCCGCCGTCCTCTTAACGCTTTCTGTGCAACTGCTTGTTCCTTTCCTTGAAGCGCTCATTGTGCGAGGACACCTCGGCCATTCCCGGCGCGTCCGGCTCCAAATAGCGTTTGGCGCTATTCACAGCAAGCACCGCGTCGGCGAATGCGCCGGCAATGAGCCTGACCTTGCTTCCATAAGCGGCGCAATCGCCCGCTGCAAAAATGCCGGGCAGGCTTGTCTCGGCGCGCTCGCTTACATAAAGGCCGTATTCGCCGGCATCAAGTCCCCAATGTACCAGCGAGCCATAGCTGCTTTTATAGCCATGATTGACGATCACTGCGTCAACGTCAATCCGCTCGCTTGCGCCGCTCTCCATATGGGCAACCGTTACTTGGCGAATCTCCTCCTCGCCCCCGTGCAATTGAACGACGCGATACGGCGCAAGCACCTTCGTCCTCTCCCGCATAGCGGCTACGTTGCGCTCCAGCGCTCGAAATTGTCCGCTGCGATGAACGACTGTAACCTGCGCGGCCACATCCGCAAGCTCAAGCGCCCAATCGACCGCAGAGTTGCCGCCGCCGGAGATCAGCACATTCCGGCCGCGAAAGACGTTAAGCTCCTGGACCGTGTAATAAAGGTTGGCCAGTTCATACCGGTCCGCTCCCTCAACCTCAAGCCGCTGCATTTCAGTAATGCCGCGTCCTACAGCGATAATAATCGTGCGGCTCCAATGCCGCTCGCCTGTATCTGACACCAGGACGAAGGTTCCATCGTCCCGCTGCTGCAGCTCGTCCACACGCTGATTAAACGCCAGTGCAGGAGCAAACGTCGCCGCTTGACCGGCCAACTGCGCGATCAGAGCTTCGCAGCGTATCGGCGGGATGCCGCCGACATCCCAAATCATTTTCTCGGGGTACGTGTGAAGGAAGCCTCCGAGCTCCCCTTTTCCCTCAATCAGCTTTACCTTCATGTCGCGCATTCCGGCATAGAAGGCCGCATACATGCCAGCCGGTCCGCCTCCGATAATCGTCACATCGAACAGTTCCTCTTCCGCCTTCACCGGCTCATTCACCATCCCGCCTTTACTTGCCGTTGCTGTTGAATACGCTCAGCACCTCGTCAATGGCATGGCTGTCCGCAACCGGCGAAAATCCAAGATTGAACCAGTCTTTGCCGCCAACCAGATAGACATGTCCGTTTTTGACTGCTTTCATGTTTTTCCATAACGAGCTTTCCAGCATATCCTCGTAGCGCTGCTTCACTTCATCGTTCGACTCGTCGTCAAGCTGTACAATCAGATGATCCGCATCATATTCGGGCAACACCTCAAGAGAGATGGAAATTGCCGCTTCATCCTTCGGGAAATTTGGCACAGGAGCTAATCCCATCTGCTTATGAATAAAGCTGCCGCGATTGATATTCTCGCTATGAATGACAATTTCCTTAGGCATAATCCGCATATACAGTACCGTCTCATCTCCGACAAGCTTATCGAGCTGCTCCCTCGCAGCTGTTTCCTTAGCCAGCAAATCCGATATCACTTTATCCGCGGCTTCGCTTTTGTCCAACACGGCGGCAATATCATGCAATTCATCCTGCCAGAGCTCACGCTCAGGCAGCAGGACGGTAGGCGCAATTTGCGACAGCTGCTCATAATCCTTTTCGGCCCACCAGACCGGGGCAATAATCAGATCCGGATCGCTTGCCAATAGGGCTTCAAAATCCGGCGTTTTGGCAATGCCGAGCTTTAACGTATCTTTAAACGGCTCTTCCAAATAAGACGGGAATTCCGAATGATAGTTCTGTACGGCAATAGGCGTGACGCCGAGCGCATATAGCAGCTCCGGATATACAACGGACAACCCGATCACCCGTTTCGGCTCTGCCGGAATGATTACGTCCCCCTTCTCGCTCTTCACGGTACGCGTCGGCGCATCCGTTTCAGCAGGCTTATCGGTTGCGGCCGCCTCGGCTTCCGAGTTGCTTGCCTCCGGCGTTGCCGTACCCTTGTCATTCCCCGCTGTACCGCATGCTGTTCCGATCAACAGCAGCATAATCAATAGTAAACCGGTTAATCCTTTGCGCATCATGCCTCAAATCCCCCTACTGCTATAGTGTTCATCCTATCCGTTGAAAACTGACCTGAGATATTGATAATCATTTTCAATGGATCGCTAAGTAGTAGTATAGTGGAATTGCAGCAAACAGAATATCGACGAAACCGACTTTATTTTATGCACGATCCTGCCATAGCTTCCACACTTCATCGAGCAGCATTTCATTGGTAAACGCGTTATGCTCCAGCCATAGATAGGCCGGAATTATAGTCGCCCGTCCTTCCCTCACAGCGGGCAGGCTTCTCCAGCCTTCTGAAACGTTCAGTCCTTGTCCTGCCGATGCGTCAGATCTGGCCTCATCCGCAAACATCAGTATTCGGTCAATCGGCATTTCCGCAAGCTGCTGCAGCGTAATCGGCCGATCGTCCTCCCCAGGCCCGCTGGCCGCTGTCAGATTCAAATCCTCGTAGAATACCGTTCCCACGCCCCTAAGTCCTATCGTTTCCAGCCCCGCTCCGGTCAGCTTTAACAGCATCAGCCGCTCGGAGCTCATCGTCCCCCTCAGCTGCGCTCTGATGAAAGCCGCCTTTCGTTCATAGCGCGCCAGCCATGCCTCCGCTTCCGCCATCTTGTCCAGAAAAGCGGCGAGCTGCTTGAACTGGCTTCGCCAATCCCGCTGCCTGGCAGCTACAAGAAACGTTGGAGCGATGGCCGATAACGCCGCTTCCTCCTCTGCCGAAACCTCCGAAGCGGAAGCGATGATAAAATCAGGCGCGAGTTTCTGCAGCTCCTCCAGCCTGCGGGCACTCTCCCCGCTTAATGCAAGCACGCGATCCGCACCGAATTTGCGTTGATAGTAATCGGTCCACGGATTCTCCGCCGGAGCGGCGCAAGGAGCGGCGCGCAGCGCCAGCAAATGCCATATTACGGAGGGATGGTACGCTGCAATGTTAAGCCTGCTGTTTTTCATGAATGCGGCTGGAGGAATGCCCGAAATTTGTTTGAACTTCCGCCTGAAATACGCATCGTCATGATAGCCCACATGCCTTGCAATATCCTTGAGCCGATATGGGCCTCCCATTCGCATAAGCTGCTGAGCCTGACCGATTCGGAATATGGTCAAATAGTCAATGGCGCTGCAGCCGAATCGTTTTTTGAACAGCCGCATAAAATGTCTGCCGCTTATCCCCGCGACCTTGGCCAGCTGATCAATCGTCAGCTCCTGCTGATAGTTGCGTTCCATATACGCCTTGACATGGTCGAGGGCAGCCTCCGTCCCTTTTTCCTGGGCAGGCATCGCCTCGGAGAACACGCGATACAGCAGCTCCTGAAAAAAGATTTGCGCGCGAAAACGCTCCAGCGCCTCGCTGCTATCCAAATGCTCTTGGATTCGTTCGCACAGGACGCTGATGGAGATAGGAGACATAGCCAGAATTTCTCCATTCAGAGGAAAAAGTGCATCGCGCTTTTCTCCCTCCCGGGTTTCTTCCTCCGACCGCCGATGATCGATTACGCGAAAGCTCAACGCAAAAAATCCCCGTTCATCCATATGCCGCAGCGCGCCTTCCACCAGTTGACCGGGGGCCCAGAAATAAATTCCACCCTCCCTCAGCTCGATAAACTGTCCGTCTACCGTCAGCGCACCATGGCCGCTAGCGACGACCAGCATCATGTAGCGGTTAAGAAATTGGAGACTGAGCTCCCAATCGCTCCGATTCGTTTTTTTCCTGACATCCACCGCCTCAAGCTTAAAGCTCACATCTTCAGGCGGAGCATACAGGAAGCTGCCGCCGTCTTGCTTGATCATGGACATTACGCCCTCTCCTTTCCCCTTAACGAACCGTTTGTCTCGCCTGCGCACTGAGCAACAGCCCAAACCGTTTTCTCCCGTTCCTGCTTGCTGAACGGTTTCTTCTGCCCTCAACGGATTAAAAGCAATAATCTCTTGTATTGTAAAAAAAGCCGATGCGCTCCGCAAGGGATCGCACCGGCTTTCGGTCTGACGGGTGCTAGAGGCCGTTCATCGCGCTCTAGCGCTTGCCGATCATATTCTCCGGACGCACGTATTGATCGAATTGCTCCTCGGTCAACAGGCCGCTGGCAATTGCCGATTCCTTGAGCGTCAGTCCTTTTTTGTGCGCGTTCTTCGCAATGGCTGCGGCATTCTCGTAGCCGATATGCGGATTCAGCGCGGTTACAAGCATCAGCGACTGATCAAGATTGCGTTTGATGGCCGCTTCGTTCGGCTCGATGCCAATCGCACAATTATCGTTGAACGAAATCATGCCGTCGGCCATAAGCGCGATCGATTGAAGGAAGTTGTAAATGATAACAGGCTTGAACACATTCAGTTCAAAATTCCCCTGGCTTGCAGCCATCGAAATCGCCGTATCGTTGCCGATAACCTGGCACACGGCCATTGTAATGGCTTCGCTCTGTGTCGGGTTGACCTTGCCCGGCATGATCGAGCTGCCCGGCTCGTTCTCGGGAATCGAGATCTCGCCGATGCCGCAGCGCGGTCCGCTTGCCAGCCATCTGACGTCGTTGGCAATTTTCATCAAATCGGCTGCCAGCGCTTTAATGGCGCCATGCGTGTAGACGATCTGATCGTGGCTTGTCAGCGAGTGGAACTTGTTCTCCGCCGTAATAAACGTTTTGCCGGTCAGTGCTGTCACTTCCTCGGCCACTTTAACCGCAAAGTCAGGGTGAGCATTCAACCCTGTGCCGACAGCCGTCCCGCCCAAGGCGAGATCGCGCATTTGCTCGACGCTTTGCACCAGCATGGCGCGCGTACGGTCAAGCATTGAATACCAGCCGCTAATTTCCTGGCCAAGCGTAATTGGCGTTGCATCCTGCAGATGCGTACGGCCGATTTTGACCAGGTCGTTGAACTGCTCCGCCTTCGCGCGCAAAGTTCCGTTCAGCACGTCGATTGCCGGAAGCAGCCGATCCTCGAGCGCAATAACGCCTGCGATATGCATCGCTGCCGGGAATGTATCGTTCGAGCTCTGGGAACGGTTAACGTCATCATTCGGATGAATGCGCACATCGCTGCCGCGCTCCGTCAGCAAAGCGTTCGCGCGGTTCGCAATAACCTCGTTGACGTTCATATTCGTCTGTGTGCCGCTGCCGGTCTGCCATACGACCAGAGGGAAATGCTCGTCCCATTTGCCGGATACGATCTCGTCTACCGCTTCTCCGATGATTGCAGCTTTCGCCGAATCTAGCACGCCAAGCTTCTCGTTCGCGTTCGCCGCCGCTTTTTTGATGTAGGCCATCGCGTAGACGACCTCAATCGGCATGCGTTCACCGCTGATTTTGAAGTTTTGCAGGCTTCGCTGCGTTTGCGCCCCCCACAGCTTGTCCGCCGGCACCTTGATTTCACCCATCGTATCCTTCTCAATCCGATAATCCAATGTCATTGCGTGAACGTCTCCTTTTTCCCCATTTATAAAAAACTGTCTTGCAAACACCCTGTTTCTGTTATATCCCTTATTGCGCTCGGAATCAAGCCGCGCTGTCCTCATTTCATTGGCACAGCATCACGCGCAAAAATACCCCGACTGAGCCATCAAGCGCTCCATCGGGGTACGGCCGGACTTACAGTCCTTTGGCTTCGCGGTATGCTGCGATATAGGCCGCCGCCTTTTGCTCGATCAGCGAGAAATCGCCCGTTTTTACAGCTTCCTTGGTCAAATCGGAGCCGATGCCTACAGCTACTGCGCCCGCTTTGATCCAATCTTTAAGGTTATCCAGCGAAACGCCGCCCGTAGGCATGACGTTGGCTTGTGGCAATGGTCCTTTGATCGACGGAATGACGCTAGGCGAATACAGGTTGCCAGGGAACAGCTTCACGACGTCTACCCCGAGCTCCAGCGCGGTCTGAATTTCCTGAATCGTCATCGTTCCAGGCATTACCGGTATGGCGTAGCGGTTGCACAGCTTGACCGTTTCCGGGTTAAGCGACGGCGCAACGACATATTCGGCGCCTGCAAGAATGGCGGCGCGCGCCGTTTCCGGATCAAGCACAGTACCTACCCCGATAATAGCGAAATTGTCCGCGGACGGGTCAACGTCGCATGAAAACTCCTGAGACAGCTGCTCGATCGCGCGAAGCGCAAACGGAACCGTCATCGTAATTTCAATGGCTTTAATGCCGCCTTTAATGGCGCGGCGGGCCATATCCGCTACTTCCTCTGCGGAATCGGCGCGCAATACCGCCACAACGCCTGCGTCTGTGAGCTGCTGCAGCACTTTTAGCTTTTTCATCTGGTAGTCCCTCTTCCCTTTTTGTTCGTATTTGTGCGAAAAAGTTCTCTACCGCTCATTATAGGCGCAATCGCCGGAATGTTCAATCCGCCGAACTACTTTTTGTAATCGATTTCGAGAAATTTCTCCACTTCCGTCACCCAGCGCTCATTGACGAACTTGACATGAAGCGGATGATCATTGTAAGCGTCGTAATCCGCCTGGCTTGCAAATTCCATGGAAAAACCGTAATCGTAGTCATTTTTCGCGCTTACTTGCTTGTACACCTGAAAGTTGTTAACCGTCGGAATCGAGGTAAGCGCCTCTCTTCCATCCTCCAGAAACTTGCTTTCCGCCTCCGAGCCCTTCTCGTGCTTCAGGCTGAAAATAACCGAATGCAGAATCCACTCTTTCGCTTGCTCCGACAAATTCAACACTCCTCTTCATCATATCAATAATTCTATTCATACTTCTTCTATAAGAATAACAGAAAAAGCGTCAATGTTCATGAATATTATAGTAGAAAGGACGAATGAACCGCTGGTGCCTTTCCTATGACTTTCTATAGCAACCCCTTGATATATTCGCTCAGCTCTTGCGCCGCTTTCTCATGAGCTTTCCGTCCGGGGTGTCTCCGTGCGCCTACTGTTTCGTCATTCGTGCTCGGAAGCTGGAATATCGAAACCTTTCGATCTCCTGTTCGCTGCGCATATGCGTTAGCGGCGCGATAGATGGCTGGCATCATCGGTATGCCCAGCATGCCATATGCCCATACGATATGAGCCTGCGGGTTGTTGTGTCGAAGCTTGGCCAAGAACCTTTCGACCGCATGCTCAAACGCTTTCAAATCCTCTTCATGGCAGGCGCCGTCTTCCTTTAATCTTTGCTTGTAAATCCGACCTGTTGCTTCATCCGTCCAAGCCGGCGAATGAAAGGCTCCCCAATCATTGGTTCCCAGATTAACGACCACAACATCCGGCTGCCAGGAATTGAAATCATGCGCATCCGTTGCGCCTAACGCCTCATTCTTCTCTCCCGTCAGAACGCCGCACACCTGCTCGTAATAGTCAGGCAAATTGCAGCGGGGGTTATTATCCCAGCTCGTCAGAACACCCCAGCCGCTTTGCGAAATAATGCGATAGTCCGCATTCAAAGCCGCTGCCGTCATCGTACTGTAGTTATCGATAGCGCTAAACCACATCGAAATCCAGTCTGTCTCGGCCCTAGCTCCAACAGCGCCTTCACCCGACGTAATGCTGTCCCCGATAAACTCTAATTTATATGGCTTTTCTGCAACGGGCAGAAATTCGCCATCGCCTTTGACGGCATGAATTTGCAGACAGCATCCCGAGTCAGCGCTCATCGCCTGCACATCCTTAATAATCTGGACATTCTTTATTGCGTCGCCGCTCATCCCTCTGAATACACAAAGCCAGTATCGGCCTGCCGTCAACATTTGTCTGCTTACATGGGCCGAATTGACCAATATGCTGATCCATGGCTCATACGTATCATACTCAACTTCTACTTCCATCCACAGCTCAGTCCCCCGTGCATTAATCTCCACGGCACTACCGGTCCAGAACAACGTTAGTGGCGCAAGACAGCCTGTCGTACGGCCATGCACCTTCAGATGCTTCATATCTGTTAAAGCATGCACCTTTAACCGTTCATTCGTCTTGTTCATGTATCCGCTCTGCTCCCTTCTGCTTCTACTTTCTCTGCAGATAACCCAACTGTATAACAGTTTCCAGCAAAAGTATAGATCATTAGCCTGCTCCTGCAGGAGTAGGCTAAATAAGCCATGCCAACAAGCGATCAGCCGCCCTGCATACCCGGCGGGCGGCTGATCGCTTGTTTATTATGGGACAGACCTATCCTGTTCTAGACAGAGGCGGCAGCTTCACCATTATGCTTCGCAGGTACAGGTTTGGCTAGACCTGACCGGCCGCTCCACGTCCAATACGTCCACATTCGCAGCAATCTCTCAATAGGTCCGTTATGGAAATAGCTCAGCATGAACGTCGACACCACCGCCTGACATACATAAATGACCAAAGCCAGCAATGTCCCTTCCAGAACGCCCATTTTGCCAAATACGCCTAACCCGTATCCATAGAAGATTGTTGTGCATATAACCGTCTGCATCAGATAGTTCGTTAGCGACATTCTGCCGACCGCCTCTACGCCGCGCCGCAGCCAGAATTGCTTTGGCATGCAGGAGAAAGCAAGCGCTAGCCCTACAATATAACCCAGCGCCAGAATCTGACAGCCTAATGATTGAAGTACGGTGCTCCATGGCCACTTCTCCCATAACACTACCGCCGTTTTGAATATTAGACCTAGCGGAATCAACACAACAGCTAGCTGCCTATAACGTTTGCGTTCACTCAGCGGATTATAGAACCAGCGCTTTCTGGCAGCGGCAATGCCTAGCAAAAATGTCGGCATCATGAGAATAGGTACGAGAATGAAGACAGCCAGCCCTTCAGCTTCCGATAATTGGTGCGGGTTCTCATTCGCGCGAAAATCTAAAATTTGCCCGTATGTCCCGTTGCTGTAAATAGAAATAGATTGCTGGACATATTCCGTCATTTGATTTGCTTCATCTATAGTAATGCTCATATGACCATAGCTAAGTCCAGCCATTAACAGCAAAAGCGTAATCGACCAAATCATTAGCGTCATGACCTTTCTTCCAACAAATATCATAAGGACAAAGCCCAGCATCCCATATGCCAGCAGTATGTCTCCTTCCCACAAAAAAAAGCTGTGCAGAAAACCGAGTCCCATCAGCATGATAAACCGCCTGGAAAGCATAAAACCCGGTCTCAATCCTTTTTTCAAGAGACCCGCTCGCAGCATGAATAAACCATATCCGAACAGAAACATAAAGATTGGCATAAAACTGCCCTCTACGAAAATCTTTAATAGCGAATGAATCCATTCATCGAGCTGTGTCGGGGCAAAATACCTCATGTTGTCTTTTCCATAAGCACCAAATTGAAAAATCAGCATGTTCGCTATCAGAATGCCGAGCAGACACAGCCCTCGTATTTCATCCATCATTTGGACGCGTCCATTATTGTTCGTCAGTTGCAGCATAACGTCTTCTCCTCCCACTCTTCTATCCAACTATTATCACCATCATGTTAACCAGATGTCCTCCGGCCATTACAAAGGGGATATAAGAATGGTATCTCTCATGAATGAATAGGGTACAAACAGCAGTGAAACAATCACTTAATTTTCCCATAACTGTTTATTCCATGTTAAGGTTAGTATGTTAGCATGGAGGCAGGTGATGATAATGCATACGATGAAAGCTGTGAACAGCTTACGAGTCGGCTATACGACAATTATGATTATTGAAGATGAACCCGCTATCGTCAAAATGCTGCAACTGGTGCTGACCAAAGAAGGCTTAGGTCATATTTATACAGCGGGCTCCTGCCAGGAGGCACTCGCCGCGCTAGAGAAACACAAACCGGATATTGTGTTGCTTGATGTCATGCTGCCCGACGGGAGCGGCTTTGACCTATGCACGCACATCAGACGCTTGGATTTTAATCCGCATATTCTGTTTCTGACGTCCAAAGCAACAGATTTGGACATTCTGACAGGCTTTGCGATGGGCGGAGACGATTATGTAACCAAACCGTTTAACCCGCTGGAGATCGCTGCGCGTATTAAGGCAAGACTTCGACGAATCGGCGAGCGTGAGGAGGCACCTCCGAGTATTCCCGCACCGCTGTACAAACAAAAGAATGCTATTTATCGCTATGGCAGATTTGAACTGCATGAGGCAGCTGCAGAGCTGCTTGTTGAAGGTGCCTCTGTCGCCTGCCCTGCGCAGGAATTTCAACTGCTGCTTTATTTCTGCAAGCATCCCGGCATCGTTTTCTCCAAGTCGCAATTATATGAAGCTGTTTGGGGGATGGACGGGCTTGGAGACGATAACACGGTGATGGTACATATTCGCAGGCTCCGCGAACGCATCGAACTCGATCCCAGCGCTCCAAAGCAGCTAATCACAATCCGCGGACTAGGTTACAAGCTGGCGAAGGAGCCCGTGACATGAATAAAATGCACGGCAGAATTACACTCCACTTCACCTATCAGCTAGTCATCTACTCCTTGCTCGTATCGTTAATCATGTTCGGCATGTTTTTGCTGCTGATCAGTAAAATCTCTAATAAGGAGATAGAGCAAAACTTTACTGCCGGAGCACTCAACTCCATTACGAGCGAACTCTTTTACGAGAAAGGAAACATCGAGATTCCCGATTACTGGAACAAGCTGCTGGAGGAAAAACGCATCTGGCTCCAAATTATCAACAATAACGGGAATGTCATATACGAAATCAACAACAAGCCTGATTTTTCGAGAAGCTATTCATTCTTCGAGTTAAATCGCATCCGCCAGACTGGAGTGCTTGGGAAATACAGCGTCTTGTCAACACTGGACGACACGTTTGAGGAGCCGTTTCTGATCCTGCTTGGTTATGAGAACGCAAGTGTACAAAGACTTGAGCAATGGCATCAGCGTTTTGGGCAAGATCATCGGATTTCACAAGCAAATCAGAAGGAGTTAACCGAACTGCTCCAACAATCAAACAGCTATTTAATGATCATGGATCATGCGGGAGATACCATTCAAACGTTTGGAAACAGCAATCTCGCCGCTAAGTCCTTTGCTCCCGTCGAGTTACTCTCCATGCAGCAGTTTCCAGGCAAACATAACATATCCGTTGCCGCATTTCAGCCTGAAGACAGTAACCTGGTGTGGATATTACTTACGCCTAGCGCAACTGGAACCTACTCGGAACAGCCAATACTCCATGATGTGCTGCGAATTTTCATCTGGATTGGCAGCGCTATGCTGGCGCTGTCCCTCGTGATATCCATTTGGCACGGCTATCGCTACGCCAAGCCGCTCATTCTGTTCTCGGGCTGGTTCGAGCGCATGGGCAGCGGACTTTATGAAGAGGTGCTGACCGCTCGCGACCGCAAGCGGGTCTTCCGCAAAAACGGCAAGCTGCGCTTACGCTACCGGCTATATCGCGAAGTCATCCAATCGTTTTATGATATGGCGGAGAAGCTTGCGCAGCTGGAGAAAGATCGAAGCAAGCTGGAACGAACCCGGGAGGAATGGATGAGCGGCATCTCCCACGATCTGCGGACACCGCTCTCCAGCATTCAAGGCTATGGTTATATTCTCGAAAGCTCGCCGGCCAATTGGAATGCGGAGGAGCTGAGCGAGATGGGCAAGACGATCCGTGAAAAAAGCGACTATATGCTGGAGCTGATCAGCGACTTCTCCCATATTTATCAGCTCAAGCACAGCTCCGGGCTTATTCAGCGGCAGGAGCTTGAGCTTGGCGAGCTCGTTCGCCGCTCCGTGCTCAAGTATGTGAATGACGCAACGCTCGCAAATGTGCAATTCTTCTATGAAGGCGACGAGCAGCCTGTTCGCATTTTCGGAAGTGAAATGTGGCTGCAGCGACTAATGGACAATTTACTGTCCAATGCGGTTAAGCATAATGCTCCAGGCGTAAGTGTGACAGCAGCAAGCGGCATGCTGAATGACGAAGCATTTATTCGCGTAGCCGACAATGGAAAAGGCATGGACAAGGAAACCGTCGACAAGCTGTTCGAGCGCTATTATCGCGGCACCAGCACCGAGGAAACGACCGTAGGCTCAGGTCTGGGCATGAGCATCGCGAAAATGATCGTCGAAGCTCATCACGGACGGATCGAGGTTCGCTCGGCGCCGGGCGAAGGGACGGATATTACCATTTATCTGGCTTGTTAGTCTCCCTGCTCCACAGCTGTCCTGCTGTCCGTTGCGAAAAAAACAGACGGTACACGCACGATTCTGCATGAGCCCGCCCTTTGTTCACGGGCCTTACCTGTTGTACCCTGAAGCCAGGAGCCAGCGCCGCATCCGCTCAAGCGCCTCGCTCAGCTTCGCAACCGACGAGGCATACGAGCAGCGAATGTACCCCTCTCCCCCTTTGCCGAACACATGTCCCGGCACGACCGCTACCCCAGCCTCCTTGATGAGCCGCTGGGCAAATTCGTCGGAGGTCAGGCCGGTGCAGGCAATCGATGGAAACGCATAGAATGCGCCTTGAGGCTCGTGACAGGTCAAGCCGATATCGCTGAGTCCCTTAACGAACATTCGGCGACGCTGCGCATAGGACTCTACCATCGCTTCCATTTCCTCCATCCCGGAGCGAAGCGATTCGAGCGCCGCGATTTGTCCGAGAATGGGAGCGCACATGACGGTGTACTGATGAATTTTGAGCATGGCGGCGATAAGCTCAGGATGTCCGCCCGCATATCCGATTCGCCAGCCGGTCATCGCAAACGCTTTTGAAAAGCCGCCGATCAGCAGCGTATGCTCCTTCATTCCCGGGATGGCCGCAAAGCTTGTGTGTTTGCCTTCATAGGTCAGCTCGGCGTATATTTCATCGGAGATGACGACCAGATTATATTGCTTCACAAGCTTGGCAATCGGCAGCCAATCCTCTGCGGTCATGATCGCTCCCGTCGGATTGCCGGGATAATTCAATAGCAGCACCTTCGATTTGTCCGTCAGGTGAGGGAGCAGCGCTTCAGCGGTCAGCTTAAAGCCATTGTCCGCGCTCAATTCCACCTCGACGACTTTGCCCCCGCTCAGCTGTGCGATAGGAGAATAAGCGATGTAGCTGGGCACAGGCACGATAATTTCGTCGCCCTGGCCGATCAGCACCCGCATCGCCAGATCGATAGCTTCGCTTGCGCCCACCGTAACCATAAGCTCATCGTCCGGATTATACGCAACCGCAAATCTGCTCTGCACATAGGCGGAGATTTCTTCGCGCAGCTCGGGCATGCCTGCGTTAGACGTATAGGACGTTTTGCCATGCTCAAGCGCCCGAATGCAAGCTGAGCGCACAACATCCGGCGTAACGAAGTCCGGCTCCCCGACGCCAAGCGAGATAATATCCTTGTTGCCCTCGGCCAGACTAAAAAACTTTCTAATGCCCGAAGGCGGAATTTGTTTGACAGCAGAGGTAATCATTTCATTCATCGACCAGTTCTCCAACGTAAACCCTCCCTTTTGTATAAAAACAAAAAAAGACCCATCCCTGTAAAGGGACGAGTCTTCACCCGTGTTACCACCCTGATTCCACGCCAAATTCGCGCGGCTCTCTTCTCACGTATCCATCAATACGCGTTCCCGTTAACGCTGGACCTGCGGCAGAGCTTACTATCATTCAGCCTGCTTCTCGGGGATGGCTTTCCGCTGGCGCTCGATCGTTGGTTTTCAGCTCCCCCAACTCTCTGGCAGATCTGGCCCGCAGCGTACTCTTTCCCGTCATAGAATTTATAACCGTTATATCCATGCTCATAAGTTCAACTAAAATTTCTCCAATAATACCACCAAACCGTTCCACTACGCAATACCCAATGATTAGAGCCTGGCCAGTATGGGTTCTAAACGTCATAAAGTTGGCCCGCGGGCCGTATTCTACTGGCCTTTGCCGGGCCCGGCTTACTTGCGAACGTATTTCTCTGTCCGCTTGTCATGAATGACGCCTGACCAATCCAGACCAAAGCCAAAGTCGTAGCTGTGCCCCAAGGAATCGACATATACCCGCATATCATGCGGCACATCCTCCTGCTGCTCTTCAACCGTCCTCATATCGGCCGGCATCTGGAACGGCAGCAGCGCTTGCGGCTCTGCATGGCCCGAAACAATGTCCATAATCGCCTGGTCCTGAACACCGAAATGGGCGACAATCGCATCAGCCGCCGCTTCAAATTCCGCCACGACCGTCGGATTAGACAGTTGCAACGATACGATTACGGGCTTATCCCCTATTAGCCGCTTCGTATCCAGCACCAGATCCAGATCTCCTTCGTTGGCTACCGACACCGTTTTCCCTTTATAGGCGCGGTTCAGCACATCGCGTGCATCTCCCGCAAGGCTCGTCTCGCGGGCATGCTCCGCCGTATAGGGACGATATTGCAGGCTAATCGGTATATAGCCGTTGCCGCCCGCTTCAACGTCCTCCTTGCTGTAGCCTTTTGTTGAATGGGGGCTTTGTATGCACACGAGCGCAAAATCCGCCTCCTCGGGAACCTCCGTCACGTCGAAATAGGAGGAGACGATACCTAGGTGAATCGGATGCTTCTCCGAGGCTGGAACAGGCATCCCCATCCAGTCCGTCCCTTCCGGCAAGGAACGCTTGGGAATGTACACCTTCGACCGTTTCGGACGCGGCAGCGTCTCATCGCTATTTTTAAGCAGAATGATCGATTTCAGTTGGGCCTTGTAGCCGGCTTCCATAAAAGCAGGGCTGCCCACTACCGCTTTTGTCGTTTCGATATCCAAATAAGGATTTTCGAATAAGCCGACCCGAAACATGTTTTTCAGCAGACGAACAGCCGATTGCTCGAATCTTGCGCGCATGAACGCTTCTCCGTGCTCCTTGACGCCGATGCCGTAAGCCTCGATCACAGGTTCGATGTCGTTGTTGCCGCCAAATTGATCGACGCCAGCCATCAGCAGCTTGTAGTGCCGCTCCGCCACCGTAAAGCCTTCCTCCACGCCCCAGCTGCGGCCGCCCGGGAACAGCCTGGTAATGTCGGCTCCCTCATCGGCCGTAATGCCCCAATCGGTGCACACAACCCCGTCATAGCCGAATTGTTCGCGCAATAAATCATTAATGAGGTAAGTATTATACGAGTTGCCCACCTGTTCCCCGTTCTTTCGGTCCTGTCCGTAAGAGATTGTATAATAAGGCATGACCGCCGAGGCGCTCCCCGTTCCTCCGTCCAGCTTAAAAGCGCCTTCTGTAAACGGGATTAAATGCTCGTCGAAATTGTCGCCCGGGTACACCGCATATTTGCCGTAACCAAAATGCGCATCCCTGCCCGCTTCGCCGGAGCCGCCGCCCGGCCAATGCTTGACCATGGCGTTAACGCTGTCCGCGCCCCAGCCGTTCGCCGTTTCCGCATCGCCCTCCGATGTTTGAAAGCCGTCGATGTAGCCCCTGGCCATATCTGCAGACAAACGCGGGTCCTCGCCAAACGTCATGCCGAACCGGAACCAGCGCGGGTCCGTGCCGATGTCCACCTGCGGAGACAGCGCGGTAGCGAGCCCTAAAGCGCGATATTCCCGTGCTGCGACCTCTCCGAACTGCCGGGCCACCTCGGAATCGAAGGTAGCGGCCAGCCCCATGCTTTCCGGCCACATGGAAATGCTGCCGCCCGCTCCCGCATTAAATTCCGTCGAAGCGTCCGAGCTATGGCGCGGATCGGAGCTATTGTTCGCAGGGATGCCCAGTCCGATTTTCTCGGCATGCGCCTGTACGTTATTATTCCACTTGGCGGCCGTCTCCGGGCTTTCCACACGCGTTACCAGCACATGGCGGATATGATCGTTTGTCAAAAAAGCAAGCTGCTGATCTGACAGCGCATCGGCTGCCGCGCCGCTTTGCTCATAGGGCTTGCCTCCATAGGTAACCGGAAACCAGTTCAGATTGCCGGGAATCGCCTGATGGCTGCTGTAGAGCATCAGCCCGGCTATTTCCGGAATGGTCATACGCTTCGCCAAATCGGCCGCACGCTCATCCGCGCTCAAGCGCCAGTCCTCATACGGGTTCAGCTTCCCGTTTTTAGCAAGATTCTTAAAAAACAAGCCATCCGCTTCCAGCAGCGATACGCCGGAATCGGCCGAATACCCCAAGGTTGGCCCGCCTTTATTGGTTTTATAGCGAATGTGAGAATGCTCCGTCATCGTTCGTTTCCCCCTTTGAATTGGAAAAAAGCCTCCTCGGGCAGTATGTCTCTGCAGACGTTCTTATGTCCGCTATACCAGTATAAAGAATTCACAGACCCGCCGCTTACCCGTATGTCGACTTTATGGTTGCACTATTCCGACTTTTCACAGACCGCGGAGCCTCGATTGCGGTTGAAATCCAAGCCTTGCGCACAAACGTAAAAGCATGGCAGCTGCCTTCAGCCAAGCGTGTGCGCCCAATACGCAAAAAGACCTTTATCTTCGCGGTTAGGCAAAGACAAAGGCCTTCTCTCGTGCAGCGTCAGAAGATTACTGTTGCGGCTCAGGCTGCGGCTCGTCAGGAACGGCGTTCTGATGGGCATCGATAAACGCGCGCGCTTCATACAGCATCGCAGCCGATTCGGCGCGAGTCAGCACATGGACAGGATCAAACTTGCCTTCCGCGTCCAGCTCCGTGAACTTGTACAACAAAGCGCGTTGAATCGTGCCCTGGTAATCTACCGTAATGGCCTCTTCGTCGACAATCTGGATATACATTTTGATCAGGGCATATTCGCCCGTTTTCTCAACAGCTTGAACGAGGTAATGCACGAACTGCTCCTTGGTCAACACAGCATTCGGGTCAATATCCGCAGGGATATCCAGCCCGTTGTAATGCGCGATAATAAAGTCGTTTGCATACCAGGCGTCATTGCTTACATTCGTATAATAACCGTCCGCAGTCGGAGCGGCTGAAAAATCAATCGCCGCAAGGCTGATTTGCGTCGCTCTCACAATAAGTGAAATCCCCTGCGCTGCCGTCAACTGTTCCTCTGGATGGAAAGCGGTAGCAGACACCCCTTTAATAATGCCTTGCTGCTGAAGCGCCTCGATTTGAGTTTTGCTGGAGGAGCTTGCAATATCGGTAAATGAGCTTGCCGCAAAAGCCTGGGAGCTTAGGGACACCGCGAGCACAAGCGCTGCTGCTGTAACGCCAAATTTCTTCTTCATCATGATTTCCGCCTTTCGTTGTCTGATCTTGGCTAGCCACCTACATCGACGAGAAGCTCGGTCAAAAGGTTGCAGCATCCGCTAGAACTGTTTTGAAAATCAGGTTGCCGCCAAGCGTCGCAATTCGCCTGACTCGAAACCCGTTTCATTAATTTTCGTACAATGTAAATATGTACCTTTTTACAACGATAGGAAAGGAGGTGTCCCACTATGAATAACAACCCTATGCTTAGCGTACCAAAAACGAATATCGAGCGCCTGCACGACGCGATTGCGCTTATCGTTATACTTGCCTCGCTTGCCTACTTTGTATGGAGATGGTCCTCGCTTCCGGAAAGTGTTCCGATCCATTTCGACGGTAGTGGCGAAGCTGATGGCTGGGGAAGCAAGGGGGTGCTGATTCTCATGCCAGCGCTTATGCTGATCCTTTATGTCGGACTGAGCCTGCTGCGCAAAATCCCCCACCGTTTCAATTATTTGAAGCCGATAACTGAAACGAACGCCGTATATCAATATCGAACCTCCTTACAACTGCTTAGTTGGATAAAGGTTGAAATCGTTCTGCTGTTCGGCTACATTCAATGGTCGATCATTCGCAATGCCGAGGATTTAGCTTCAGGTATTGGTCTGTGGCTGCTCCCTGTAGCGCTGGTTGTCATTTTTGGCACGATCATTTACTACATCACCAGGCTTGTAAAATAATTCGGATTTGGCTTGTATCCAGCAGTGCCAGTCCTTCCCGCATGGAAATTCTCCCTTGCTCCGCTTTTTCTGATAGAATGGAGGGTACATGCTGAAATATCGGAGGTAACCATCTTTGGACTACATTGTATTGGATATTGAATTTAACGGACGCAAATTTGCCAGCGAGCATCCTATGGAAGTGATTGAAATCGGGGCGGTTCGGCTTAACAGCTCTCTGGAGCGGGTGGATGAGTTCGCGGCTTTGATCAAACCGATTTATTTTTCCAAGCTTAACAGCTTTATCAAGAAAAAAACCGGCATCCCGCAGGAGGATATCGACAAAGCAAGCCGATTTCCTAAGGTAAATGCCGATTTTACAGCCTGGCTGCAGCAAAGCGAGCCATTCATGCTCATCACCTGGGGCGGAGAGGATTTGAAGCGGATCGTGCTGGATACGCGCATGCATAAGCTGGATGACAGCTTCTGGATGGGGGCCGATTATTTCGATCTTCTCAAAGGCTATATTCGCTATAAAAACGTTACAAACGACGTCAGCGTAGAGGCAGCCCTGCAAGATCTGGAAATCCCGGCCGAAGGCACGGCCCACAGGGCGCTTGATGACGCCCGCATGACCGCGGAGGTGCTGCGCAAAATCTTTGGCGAGCTGGACTTTGAACGGGTGCAGCGGTATAAGGATACCTTCACGAACGCCAAGGAGCGGCGAATCGTTAAAAATGCGCTGCGGACCATGAAGTCGCAAAAGGTTACGCCGACATGGGAGCTATTCGCGCAGAAATACATTAACGACAAGCCCTCGTTCGAGGACCCCCGCAAGGTAGCCGAGCTTAAACAATATTTTGAAGCGGAGCTTCTCAAGCCGGATAAGCCGGCTGCGGACAAGCCTACCGCCGGCCAAGCGGGCTAAGGCTTATAAGGCAGGGCAGAGCAAACGGCTGCTTATTATGACGCTGCCACTTGCCGTGCCGCTGCCAGGTTAGCCGGGCTTTCTGCTGCTTCTCATGCCCGGCACAACCTTAACCTCCCGGTCTCCTCCCTCGGCAAAATAGGCGTATTCCTCCGACTCGCGGGCAATAAGCTTCATCTTGCCTTCTCCATTGAAATGAATGCCCCAGCCGTATTTTTTGGGCAGCATGGACGCTCGCATGCATGCAGTCGGCTTCGCATAGAACGCCTGCTGCAGGTCAGCCTTGCGCTCGGCAAGCTCCCCTTCGCTAATGCCTTTATGCCTCGCATGCACCTCGAACATAAGCTCCTTCTGCGTATAAGCGTAGGGCTGGCTCGCAAGCTCATATTCCAGGCTTGGCTTCGTCCGCCCGCTTTTCTTGTCCTGGGGCACCTGACCATACTCTGCCGAGCAATCCGGCGACACGGCAATAAATGTATTATAATAGTTCCATTCCAATCCGATCGGCCTCCTCCTGCATCCCTATATCCCCATTATAACCAGTAGACCGTAACCGGACACGCGCAATCATGCCTTCATCATCGGCCTTGTCCATGTTGTCGGGAGACGACAGACAGCAGGCTCCAGTCCTCCGGTTTGTACCGCATCATGATAAACCCATATATTTTAAAAAAAGAGCGCAGAGAAGGCTCTCCGCACCCTTTTTCCTTATGACAACAGATCTACTCTGAGCGGCGTGAAGCTGTCAAGCAGCCTGCTTTTCTCAAGCGCGCGGCAGCCATGCTCGGCATTGCTTGGGATAAAAATGGTCTCCCCTGCGGCAATGACCGTTTTTTCGCCGTTGATGGTGAATTCAAGTTTGCCCTCCAGACAATAGGAAAGCTGCTCGTGAACGTGGCTATGCAGATAGCCCTCAGCTCCCTCCTCGAAGTGCACCTCCATCATCATAATCGAATGCCCCGGATTAAAAATCTTTCTTTTAACGCCCGGTTCGGCATTTTCCCAATTGTTTAGTCTGCTCATCGTTTTCTCCATCCCTTTCTGTTTGGACTTACATATGGAAAGCTGTTGCCGCTCCCGCAGTACGACGGTTAAGCACAGGCAGCCCGTTCTCGTCCATAGCTACGGACCACGCGGAGGCATCCAGCCCCCTGCCTTCGCCGCTGGTAGGCTTGAGCACCGTAATAAACCAAGTGTCTTGCTCGGAGGTAACCAAGCCCTGAACGACCTTGAGCGGATGCATCGTCATGGATACGAGCGACTCCCAGCCGTCTTCGACATCAAGCTCCAGCGATTCGGGACCGAACAGAAGCATGTCGCAGCCCAGATCGGGACGATCGCCGGATACATGACGTTTTCCCGATGCCGAGTATTTGACGACTTCGCCGCTTTCCTCAAGCTTGTCTATCTTCCAGTCCAGCAGCGTGCTGTGCAGCCGATGCTGGTACGTATGCGATGCCGGCTGCGTCGATAGCAGCCGATCGTAAATCACCCATTCCCCGCTCTCCAGAAACCAGACAGCGCGCCGGTGGATTACGCCGCGGCTTGCGTAGCCGTCATGCTCCGCGCAGATCATTTGCCGTTTCGGGTCCCATGCGAGCAGGGTAACGTTAGCCTCCGGCACGCCCCAGCGCTGGGTTCTAAGGTATGGCGTCTGGTCTTGACCGTCTACCAGCACCGTATTATGCGCCGACGTGCTTTTGAAATATCTGCGCCACGGGTTCTCCATGTAGGTATACGTGCCTGGATCGACGAACATGGTTTCACCGAAGGAGCACAGCTCGAATGACAACGCGTCCGCATGGCCATGCGGCCCCCCCAATGCGGCAGCGTCGAAGATCAGCTTGTGCTCCGCGTCTCCAAGCCCGTAATAGCCGCCGCTTGGGAATGCGAAAGGAAGCTCATCGCTTCTGCGCTCCTTGTCAGGCTGATGCTCGAGATGCGCGCTCAACAAGGCTTGAATTCGTTTAGGTCCGGCCATCCAGAACTGCTCGTGCAGCTCCTCCAGCAGCACCCACTCCGGCCTGTCGTAATAAAGCGCGGAGGCGTTCAAATCCGGCGGGTTCGTAGCGTAAGAGTCGGCGAAAGGCGACATTTTGCCATTCTGTCTAGTCATGCTGCGCGAAAATTGCACCATGCCTGCCAAAATTCGCTCATACTCCTCGGAAAACGCATGCCCCCGCTTGCCGAGCATAACGGCGCAATCGACGAACAGCTCCAGAGACACCATATGGTAATGCGGCGTCAGCTCGGAATGCACGCCGTCCGGCAGCACCTGCTCACGGATGCATTGCTCCAAGCGGTCTACCGCAAGGTCGCGCCACCGCCCGCTTTCAGGCCACGAGTCGAACGTCAGCGCGGCGCCCAGCAGGCCGATCATATGCATGATAGAGTGATTGATCTCGATGCTGGCGGTGTAAGTGGAAAGGAACTCGGCATGCTCCTTGACCGATGCCAGAAATACATCCTCCGCCTTCTTATGCCATGCCTCCGAATCACGGAAGAAATGATAGGCATGAACCCATTGCCGCAGCCGCAGCCCCGTCTCCAAGAGCCGCCACGGACCTGGACGCTGAAAATACGTCAATTCCTCCGCCGGATATTGCCCATGCGGGCATGGCTGAGTGTCGATCCAGCCCAGGACATGCTCCAGCGCCTTCTCCGCATACCGTTCATCGCCGGTCATCGAATAAGAGATGCCGAGACACCGCAAATGCTTAAAGCGGTTAAGCGTCCACGTAAATTCCTTGTCCCCCGTAGGATTGTACAGCCAGTCAATCGGCGTTCCCAGATCGATGACCTGTCCCTTCCGCGTAATGACATGGCTCTCAAGCCAGCGGTCCGCATCGGCCAGCGCCTGCTTTGCCGCATCCGGAAATAGCCGCTGAAATTCCGCTCCCCACTCCCTGCGCTGCTCCACTCCAAAAAACAAAACGTTCACCTTGTTGTCGCTCCTCCCCGGCTAGCTGTCCAGCTGCGCTACCTTGCTGCCGCTATCGCTCCGTATCTCTTTATCATACAGCAAGGGCTGCCGTTCATAAACGGCAGCCCCCAACCTGTCGGTATTATTCGCCGCCAAGCTTGCCTTGCAGATCGGACGCTTTGAAGGAAGGATCGGCTTGAATATCTGTAAGCCCTTCGCTGCGCGTCACTTCAAGCGCTTTTTTGTAACGGTTGTTCAAATCGTTAATCACGTCGTCGATGCTGGAATTGCCCGTCAAAATGTATTCTGTGAGCAAATCAGCCGCTTTTTTGCCTTCCAGCTTCGTCTCGGTAATGCCGAGTGGAGTAACCGGATAAATCGCGTCGTATTTAGTCGGCAGGAAGCCTTCAATGCCTTTCAGGCTAGGCGTTCCGGAAGCTTCGTTGACGTAAGGAAGAACGGAGAGGCCAAGGCCTTTTTCCTGATAATCTTTGCGAAGCTCTGTGCTGTACAGGTATTTGAAAAATTTCGCAGCTGCCTCTTGCTTGTCGGTTTTGGCATTGATGCCGATATATGCGCCTGCCGCTACCCACGAAGCGCCTTTAATTTGGCCATCCTTCGTCGGCACCAACGCCGTCGACCAGTTGATGTCAGTCGGGAACTGGGAGCTGTATACAGCCGGCTCGCCGGAGTGATTGATGTACATGCCGATTTTACCTTGAGCGAACTGAGCTCTTAGCGGGTCGATATCCAGCGATTCAGCGCCTGGAATCAGGCTTCCGTCAACCTTCATTTGACGCAGCGCTTCCGCCACATCGCGATACATGCCGAAATCGAATTCGCCTGTTACATAGTTGAAGCCCTCGTGCGAAGTTTCGGAGCTTTCCGAACCTGACGCAAAGCCTGGACGCGTAAAGCCGGAGCCATTCTTAAAGTTGCTGGCGAAGCCGTAGATGCCTTCCGATTTACCCATTTCCGTAATCTTTTTGGCAGCGTCCACCATTTCGTCAAGCGTTTTTGGCGCCTCGGAATAGCCCGCTTTTTCCATCAGATCAACGTTGTAGAGCAGTCTCCAGAATTGGCCTGTATTTGGTAGAGAGTAGATTTTGCCGTTCATATTCGTAACTTTTTCATTCAATGTGCCTTCGAACTGAGCCAGGAACTCCTGATCCAGCAAGTCGTCAAGCGGAGCGAGGTAGCCTTTGCTTACATAAACCTGAAAATCGTTGACTTTAAAAATATCCGGCGCCTGGTTGCTTGCAAACGCAACTTCCAGCGACTGGTTGTAGTTGTCGGCCATAACCTTCATTTCAACTTCGATGTTGTCGGTGTTGCTCGCGTTGTATTCGTCGATCTTCTCCTGCATATAATCCATGTCGTGACGGTCCATCGTCCAGTAGGTCAGCTTGATTTTGCCGGCTGCCGCACCTTCTCCGCCGCTATTTGTCTCTTCGGCTGTTCCGTTGCCTGACGAGCAGGCTGCCAGCACCAAAGCCAATACAAGCAGGTAGCAGAGCGAAATGGCGCTTTTGGTTGCAAATCTCTTTTTCATCTGTGTAACCTCCCTTTGTGGTTGACCAGCGGCGTTCCGAGCTTCCAGCGGGGTTGTTCGGTTCGCCTTGATGTCCTCATTGTAGCACCCTGTCCCCTCTAACCAAGAAGGTCAAACAAACGATTCAGGGAGGGCAAAATCACTCTTCTTCCGCTTGCGCATTTCCTGGCGTCTCGTATTTGCCGCGAAACTCGGTTGGCGTCAGCCCCGTATGCTTTTTGAACAGCTCGCTGAAATACGGACGGTCCCGGTAGCCGAGCTCGAACGTAATGTCCTGCACCTGCATGCCCTCCAGCAGCAGACGCTTCGCCTTGTCCATTCGCGCGGACGTCACATATTGCATGAACGTCATCCCCGTCTCCTTCTTGAACTGATTCGAGAAATAGCTTGGGCTTAAATGGACGATGCCCGCACACTCCTGAATGGTCAGCTCCTTGCCGAGATTGGCCCGCATATACGTAAGCGCCTGCTGGATCAGCTGGCCCACGTCGTTGCGCTGACGCTTCTGCAGCCAATCGCAGCCCGTCAGCGCCAGCTCCGAGACGGCAGCCTGAAGCGCATCGGTCGTCACAAACCTTCCGTTCTTGATTGCAGCAAGCTGCTCGTCCAGCCATTTGCGCTGCTGCGGGTCCGCCTTTTCAACGATAATTCTGAACATGGAAAAGGCCAATCCATAGAACAGGTTAACGGTCATTTCAGGGTCCGGCGGCGCGGGATAACGCAAGCATTCCTCGAAAATGGCGTCGAGCAGCCGCTTCGTCCCCTCCCGGTTGCCCGACCTCAAGCAATAGAGCAGCTCGGTCTCTTTGTCCGCCGAATAACCCGCAGACAGCCTGCCCTGCCGCTCGATATCCTGATAAGCGATAATGCTGCCGCTCCCCGAATAGAACTGATAGCTGAGCGCCGTTTTCGCCTGCTGGTAGGACAAACCGATTTCAGCGATGCCGGTCGCCGGTCCACCGACCCCTATCGATATTTCCCTCTTGGCGAATTGCTTGACGTTGTCGCGGCAAGACTCGGCAAGCGCCAGGACATCGAGATGCTCGCCCGGGTTCAGCACGATGACGAACCGGCCCAGATGCTCCCGAAAGACGATGCCCTTCGCTTCCTTCTTCACTGTCTCCTCGAGAATATTCTGCACGGCGAAGCGGCCCAGCTCGATCTCGCGAACCGGCATCTGGGCGTTTTCGTTCATAAGCTCCTCAATCTGCACCGCCAAAGCCACAAAGGCGCTTGTCCCCATATCGATGCCGAGAAAATCCCATTTGTCGCTCGCCCGCTCCGGCAGTTCCTCATGTCTGATCAGCAGCCGGAAATATTCCTGCCTAAGGGAAGGCAGGCTTTCGCGCAGCTTGCGTTCAAGCTCCAGCCTGTCCAGCCGCTCCACGTTTTCCGACTCGATCTTCGCTTTGGCGCGCAGGACGGTTTCCACCACCTGCTCGGTCGTAAAGGGCTTGAGCAAGTAATCGAACGCTCCCAATCTAACCGATTCCTGCGCATAGGCAAAATCCGAATAACCGCTGAAAAAAATAACCTTTACGGCTTGCGTCCCGCTCTCCTTCAGCTCGCGCACCATATCGATGCCGCTGCTCATCGGCATCCGAATATCGGTCAGCACGATGTCCGGCTTTACATCCTGGATCAAGGCAAGCCCTTCCTTGCCGTTGGATGCGGTTCCCGCAATCGAAATGCCGTAATCGGACCAGGGTATCCGCTTCGAGATTCCGTCCACTACCGTTTTTACGTCATCGATAATGCACATGGTGATTTCCTTCATCCGCCATTCGCCTCCTGCATAGGTATAGTTAACGTTACCGTCGTTTGCACGCCCGGCTCGCTATCGAATTTGATCGATGCCTTGTAGCCGTAATAAAGCTCCAGACGCGCCTGTATGTTGGACAAGGCATAGCTCGTCTTCTGCTGGTCGGCGCCGCTCAGCACCCGCTCCACCTGCTGCGAGTCCATGCCGATGCCGTTGTCCCGCACGACAAGGGTCAGCATGCCGTGTTCGGCCGCGGCATTAATTTCAATGCGGCCCTGACGGGACAGCTCCTGAAAGCCATGCAAGATCGCGTTTTCCACAAGCGGCTGCAGCAAAATCTTCAATACAGGCAGCTCAAGCAGCCGCTCGTCCGCCGTCACCTGATAATCAAAGAGCTCCGGGTAACACATCATTTGCAGCTTCATATATTGCGTGACATGCTCAAGCTCCTGGCGCAGCGTCGTAATTTCCTGGCCGTTGTTGAGACCGAGCCGGAACAGCAGCGACAGCGATACGATCATGCCGCTGACGGCCTGCTGCTCCTCCATCTCGCTTTTCCAATAAATCGTATTCAGCGTGTTGTAGAGAAAGTGGGGATCGATTTGGGCCTGAAGCGCCTTGATCTCCGATTTCCTTTTTTCCTGCTCCGATTCCTTGACCTCGGCAATCAGCTCGTTGATCTGCTGCAGCATCCGGTTGAACTTATGCCCGACCTGGCTGATCTCGTCCTCAAACACGCTTTCGAAGCGGACGTCCAGATGATTCTGTTCAACCTTGAACATCAAGTTCCGCAGCTTAAAGAGCGGCTTGAGCAGCAGCTCCGACAGCATGCTCGACATTATGAGCGCCAGCAGCACGCAAGCGCCCATAATCGTCAGAATCGTCCAGCGCATGCGCGTGACGGGAGCCAGCAGCTCCGCCTTGGACTGGTAGCCGATCAGCACCCATTCCGGGTTCATGCCAAGCGATACGAAATTGACGAGAAACGTCCCGCCTTCCTCTGTCTTGTATTCCAGATGTCCGCTTGCGCTGGAGCCGATTTTGTCAAAGATAAGCTCCTCTGTCCTCTCGGGTATGGACACTGACGAGAATACCGGCTGATTGGAGCGGTTCACGACCATTTGCCTGAGCCTGCCCTCCATTAAATGCGCCTGAAGCAGATCAAGCAAGTGGTCCTCGCGAATATTGACGATGACGTACACATCCTCAAGCTTCGTATCGAACAGCGGCTTCATGACAAACGACACGACCGGATACGGCCTGCTGAACAGCTCATCCGCATGTCCCTCCACCCACATGGTGCCCCAGGGCGTATCGTTTTCGACAATTTGTCGATAGATTTCCGTATCTGTCGTTCGTGTAGCCAGATTTCGCTTGACCTCCGTCGGATAAAAGTCGCCAATCGGCGTAGACACCAGCACCGAGTCAATCGATTGCTCGGTAAGCATAAGCTGGGCAAACGGCGTTTGCAACTGGGAAAGACGGTTATAATAATCCACGCGGTTGCCCGCCTGCACATCGCGGAGCGCCCGCTGGAAAGGCTCGCCCATCATTAATGTAGAGATGGATACGACAATGTTCCGCAGTCGTTCGTCGAACACCTGAGCCGTCTTGTTCAGCGTATCCTGACTTGTCTGCGTCGCCTGAGACTCCATTTCACGAGAAAAAAACACGGAAACATAAGTTCCCGTGGCGGATATACATACGACGGTCAGCAGCACAAACGAAACCCATAGCCGTCTTTTGAGCGACATTTTTCTGAATATGCGTTTCATCATGGTGACATCGCCTCATTTTTATAATAGCTTAGCCCTTGACCGAGCCGGCCGTAACTTGCATAAAGGAACGATTCGCGAATATATAGACGATCAATAATGGCAGAATAGAGATACAAGCTCCTGCGAGCATCATCTGGTTTTCCACCGCTGCGCCTGCACCGTACCTCAGATTGGCCAGACCGACAGGCAGCGTCTGCAAATCAGGGCGCGACAGCGAGAATACGAGCGGCAGAATGTACTCGTTCCACGCGCCGCGGAAGGTGAAGAGCGCGACGACTGCCAGCGCCGGACGAAGGAGCGGCAGGATAATGCGCCAGAAGATCGAGTAGAAATTGCAGCCGTCTATTAGCGCCGCTTCATCCAGGTCCTTGGGAATGCTGCGGAAAAATCCGATGACCATAAAGAAGGCTGTGGCATGCGCGCTGATTAGAATGATTATGACAGCCCACAGCGACTTGTGCAATCCAATTGAAACCATCAAATCGAACTGCGGACGAAGCACGACCGCGCCGATGGAAATAAACAGCGTGAACGACTGCAGGAAGATAAAAAACTTTTTGCCCTTGAAATTGACCCGGTCGACCGCGTAAGCGGCCATAGCCGATACGAGCAGCGTTCCGATCGTCACGAAGATGGATACAAACAAGCTGTTAAATGTATAGCTCGAGAAATCGGCCTGGTTCCAAGCCTTCAGATAGTTTTCAAATTGCCAGGACTGCGGGAAAAATGTAGCCCCCGTTGTCAGCTCCAGGTTTGTTTTGAACGAGCCGAGAATCGCTACAACGATCGGGAAGAGCATAAGAATAGCGGTAACGATCAGCAGCAGCCAGACCGGGACCCGCGCGATTACTTTTTTGATGGCCATGTCGGTTCCCTCCTCTTAATAGATACTGCTTAGCTTTTTGGACATCCAGAAGTACAGCCATGTAATCAAGCCGACGATAATCGCCGTTGTGAAGCCGACCGCGCTACCGTAGCCGATATTTTGCACGGACGTGCCGGTTGTGGTAAGCGGGAAGAACAGCTTGTACAGGTACAGGTACATAACCTCTGTTTTGCCGAAAGGGCCGCCTTCCGTAAGAACCATAATGCTCTCATAGCCTTTAAGCGACGTTGTCAGCGCCAGCATGACAATCATTTGCAGCACCGGTCCAAGCATCGGAATGGTAATGTACCACATTCTCTGCGCCGGGTTGACGCCGTCAAGCGAAGCCGCCTCGTACACATCTTCCGGAATGCCCTGCAAGCCGGCGATAAACAAAAGCATATAGTTGCCGACCGCGCCCCATACCGCGATAATGACGATCGTCAGCATGGCGTTAGCCGCGCCGAGCCAATCTACGGGAGCCGAGACGAGACCAAGCTTCATCAGGTACTGATTAATAATGCCGTTATACGAGTTGAAAATAATATAGAATACGATCGACATGACGGATGCGCTGAAAATGGTCGGCAGGAAGAAAACCGCCCTGAACAAATGTTTGCCGCGCAGCTTGCGGTTGAGAATAACCGCGAGAATCAGCGATAGCGGCAAGGTAATAATTAGTTTGCCACCCGCATAGACAAATGTATTCACAACGGATTGCCAGAATTCGGCGTCCCTTGCGATTCGGCTGAAGTTATCCAGTCCGATGAATCTCATTTCGCCAAAGCCCTGGTAGTCGTAAAACATATATCGAAGCGCCCAAACCACCGGATAAATTCCTAGCGCCATCGTCAGAAAAAAGCTTGGAAAGCTGAAAATATATGCGCCGAGCCGACTTTTATGCATGCCATCATCTCCTCTTGTTTCGTAACCTTATTGTAAGGGAGCGCACGGAGCATACGGGATAGGTCAAACAATGATGCAGGGGGGTCGAAACGACTATTGTCGGCAGCCTCGCCGCCTGGCAGCTGACGCAGGCAAACTGGGCGATAGTGGAAACGGAAGGTACAGGGTGTTAAACTGTTCTTAATGACAGAGGGGGGACAAATGTGAACGAGCAAGAGGCACAACAGCTTGAGGACATTCAGGCGAAGCTGCAAAGCCATAGGCTTTTTTTTGAGACGGGACAGACGCGGGAGCTTGCCTTCCGAACGGATCAGCTGCGACGTCTGAGACAGACGATTCTGTCATACAAGCAGCAGATCGTCGAAGCTTTGCACCAGGACCTGCGGAAAAGCGAATCGGAAACCTACTTGACCGAAATGATTATCGTCATCCGCAGCATCGACTATACGATCAGGCATTTGCGCAAGTGGATGAAGCCGCAGAAAATGCGCACGCCGCTGCCGCTGCTTCCATCCTCCAGCTTTATACGCAACGAGCCTTACGGCACTGTTCTAATTATCGGACCGTTCAATTACCCGTTTCAACTTGTCATTGAGCCGTTGATTGGAGCAATCGCCGCCGGAAATTGCGCCATCATCAAGCCTTCCGAAAGCACGCCGCACATATCCGCATTAATCAAGCGGTTAATTGAAGAAACGTTCGAGCCGGGCTTCGTAAGCGCGATTGAAGGGGATAGGGAAACGACGTCAACGCTTATCCACGCTCCGGTCGATTATATTTTTTTCACGGGCAGTACGGGCGTCGGCAAAATTATTATGGAAGCGGCCGCGAAACGCCTCGTTCCCGTTACGCTGGAGCTTGGCGGCAAAAGCCCGACCATCGTCGACGAGACGGCCAAGCTGGACATTGCGGCCAAACGGATCGTCTGGGGCAAGCTGATCAATACCGGACAGACCTGTATCGCTCCGGACTATTTGCTTGTACATAACTCGGTCAAGCAAGAGCTTATCGCCAAAATGAAAGAAGCCATTCGCGCATTTTACGGAGAAAATCCGCAAACGACGCCGGATTACGGACGAATCGTCAACGAGCGGCAATTCGACCGCTTGGCGGCAATCGTGGAAGCCGATCGCAGCTGTGTCGTTCATGGCGGCAAGCTTGACCGGAACGATCTATACATAGAACCTACCCTGCTCGACAACATCAACCTCCAGCATGCCTCCATGCAGGAAGAGCTGTTCGGCCCGCTGCTGCCGATTATCGGGTACAACAGCCTTGACGAAGCGGTGCGAATCATCGAAGCTCATCCCAAGCCGCTGGCGCTCTATCTGTTTACGGAAAATCCGGACACGGAACGGCGAATCATCGGCCAAATCCCGTTCGGGGGAGGCTGTGTGAACGACACGATTATGCACGTCGCCAACCATCACCTTCCATTCGGGGGCGTAGGCTCGTCAGGCATGGGCGCTTACCACGGTAAACACAGCTTCTCTTTGTTCTCGCATCAGAAAACGATCGTCAAAAAAAGCACGCGCATCGAGCTTGGTCTGGCCTTTCCCCCTTACGGGAACAAGCTGGAGCGGATAAAAAAGTTCCTCAAATAGGAATCGCCGCCTCCACTCGCCCTTGCCAAGGCCTACGCGCACAGGAAGCCCCCGCACGAAATCGAGCGGGGGCTTCCTTGTGAGCTTGCCAGTGCAGCCTGCTCCGGCCGCCTACAAAAAGATAAGCAGCAGAATGCCGGCTACAAAGCAGTAATAAGCAAAATAGCCCAAATTGCCTTTGGCCATCATGCCCATAAACCATTTCATCGCAAAATAAGTGACTATCAGCGTAGCCATAAAGGCAAGCACGTAGGGAACCAGCATGCCGTTGCCTATTCCCGCCGCGATATCGCCCGCTCCAAGCACAATCCCTCCAAGGCTTACGGGAATGTACAGCATAAAGGAGAACTTCAGAGCGGTATCCTGCTTCATGCCGACCGCAATCGAGGCGATTACGGTTGAGCCCGAGCGGCTAATGCCCGGAATAAGCGCTACCGCCTGGGCCAAGCCGACGATGAGCGCATCCTTGAAGCTTAAATCACCGTCCCGCTTTTTCCCCCGCAAATTGCGGATGAGCCATAAAGCAACCCCTGTCGCAAGCAGCGCGATCGCCACCGTCTTGATATGCGAGAAATAGCTTTCGATCTGATCCTTGAACAACGCTCCAATAATACCTGCCGGAATGGTGCCGACGACGATATACATCGCGAACATAAAATCCTTTTTGTAGCGTTCTTCCCTTGTGCCTATGAAACGAAGCGTATGTACGATGAGACGAATGATTTCTTGCCGGTAAATAAAACAAATTGCAATCAAAGACGCCGTATTGGTCAAAATTTCAAACGTGAGCCCTTGCTGCTCCAGTCCCATCAGCCTCTGCGCGATAATGACATGCCCGCTGGACGATACCGGAATCGGCTCGGTCACGCCTTGTACAATGCCCAGCAGCGTATACTTCAGCCACAGCAGCCATTGCTCCATCTCCATCACTCTCCTCGTTCTCTATCTCTTTCATATTTCTCGCAAGACGCCTGCCCGGCCCGTGGCGCAGTCCAATAAAAGACGATAGACGGGCAAGGAAGGTTACGCCTCTTGCTCTATGGTATACGAAAAGACTCCTTCCGCCAATCCGCCGACTGGAGAAGGAGTCTTTTTGATTCAATAGACAGGGGTTTTAAGTCCGATTCTAAGCAAGCCTTGGCTTAGACCTGAACAAGCGCCTCCTGCTTGGCTTCGATAAGAGCCAGCATCTTGAAGATGATGACCGCCGCTTGCGCTCGGCTTGCATCGCCTTTTGGCGCAAACGTGCTGGAAGTCATGCCGTTAATAATGCCTTCCTGCGTCAGAAGGGCGATGGCTTCCTTCGCGTAAGCCGCCATGCTGCCTTGATCCTTGAATTTGCCTAATACCGCTTCGGAATCGTCGACAGTAACCTCTGTGGCAAGCTTGAGCGCTCTCGCCGCCATAATGGCCATTTCCTCGCGTGTAATCGGCTTGTTCGGATCAAATTTGTTATTGCCTGTGCCTTGTACAATTCCGGCCTCCACGCCAATCGCTACAGCGTCATAGTACCATGCCGTGGCAGGCACATCGCTGAACGATGCTGCGGCTCCGGACTTGTCGAGATTGCTGGCCCGAATCAGCATGGCCAGGAATTGCGCCCTTGTCACTTGCGCGTTAGGGGCGAATTCTTCTTTGCTTAATCCCGCGATAATTCCCTTGGAAGCAAGCGATTCAATCGCATCGCCCGCCCAGCCAGCTACCGGTCCAAGGTCCTTGAACTCGACCGGAATTGGAGCCGGAGTTGCGGAGGACGTCGGTTCCGGGCTAGCCGTCGGTGTCGGCGACGCGGTTGGCGTTGGCGTCGGCGTTGCTACCGGACCGGTTCCTGTACCGCTTCCCGGCGTTGAAGTAGGCGTCGGTTCCGGACTTGTCGTCGGCGTCGGCGTTGGCGTTACTACCTCTCCGTCGTCCATCTGATCCGGATCGGCCGCCTCCGTAGCGGAATAGATCGCATTGGCGAGCAAACGATACTGGAATTGCGTATGAGCGCGATTCACCAGATCGTTGGAGAATATCGTGATATCCAGATCGTTCTGCTTATACTCGAAAGCCATGATTTGACCTTTGGCGCTGTCATGCGACGGCCACCAGCCGGCTTTAAAGAAGTCGCTCGCTCCGCTGATTTTGGCAATAACGTTTGCCCCGGAAGGAACGGTGGTGATCCATGAGCCGGATACGGTATATACCCATTCTTCCTTCTCATAAGGAGCGGTAATCAGGCTGTTCTGCGATAGAACGGCTTTATACACGCCCTCGTGATTGCTTCTCGTTGTTGCGAAGTTAAAGCCTGTTACGATATTGCCATTTTTGAAGGTGTTCATTGCCGCTCTGCCGAAGCCGATGTACGGCTTGCCGCCTCTAATCTGATCGGCATTAAACGTATTAACAAGGATGCCGGCGTCGGCCGCAACCGTAGTGACCTCAAAGCCCAAATCCTTGAGCACGAATGAAGGCACTCCGCTTGCCGCGAGCAGCTCGGATTTCAGCAGCTTGCCTTCCTTGCTGCCGTCCTTTTCATATGGAACGACGTCCAAATAATATTTGCCCGAGATGGTAGCCAGATTGGCTTTGGAAACGAGGAAGTCGCCCATCTCGTAGCCTTCTCCGCCGCCGCTCAGCAGCGTTACCGCTTTTTTGGCTTTCAACAGCTCGTTGACTGCCTTAATTGCGTCGTTGTTCGTATTTTTGATGACATAGTAAGGCGCGTTGGCCGTGACAACCGTCATGCTCGGAATAACCGCTGCCGTAACCGGATCGGTTTTTCCAGCAAAAGCATTGGCCACTCTTACCGGAATGCTGTCAAAGCCTCTTGTGTAAGGGAAGCTTTGAATAATATCCGCGTACATATCCGAGAAATCCGAAACGTCAATGCCGTCGTACAGCACGAGATTCGCGTAGCCGCGCTTGGCCTGATGCATATTGACAACATAAGTGCCGATCGGATAGGTAACGCCTTTCACCGTAACGGCCGACTTGCTCTGCTCGACCTTTACGCCATTGCTCAGCAAATACTTCACCATTTTGGCGGCTTCAAGCGGGTTCTTTTGCAAATCCTTGCTCATTGGAAGCACATAGTACTCAGGGAAGAAGTTCAGCTCTTCGCCGCGAGGACGACCAATCGCCTTATTCTCGGCATTGACCAAATACTTGTCGACCGAATAGCTGTCGATGCCTTGAACGCCGCGTTTGTACACTTCAAGCTGGTTCAAAAACAGCTTCTGCTTGTTGTCGATGACATACTTGGTTGCAGCAATGCTCGCAAAGAACAAAGCCTGCGTCGAATCCTCATTCAGCTCCGGAATTTCCAGCGTGTGTCCGAGCGCGCCATGGTGCATGGCGTATACGGCCGTGTAAGCAGGGGAAGCGTCATCCCATCCGCTCGTGTAGCCTTTGGATACGTAAGTCGGATCAGCCGCTTCTTTCTGGTGCTCGACATAAGGAATATGGTAGTAGTCGTATTTCGTATTCGCAATGCCCGCCTCGCCCATCGCTGTAGCCTGTTCAACCATGCTGTCGATCAACAGGTCAAACTCGTGGTTCGGATCATGCGGCGGTGTACAAGGCTCAATCAAAAAGCTGTTTACAAAGCCGTGCATATCCAGGAAGGAAAGCGGCGACCATTTGGAAATCTCAGCCGTTACGGCTTGCGTTTCCGGTTGGGTCTGATACGAATTGTCACGATTCAAGTCAAAGCCGTTTGCATTGGCGCGTGTGTTCATCACTCGGCCGTCAGGGTTTTCCGTAAAGTTCAGCAGGAAAATGGCATTATCCAGCGCGGCGTCCATATTCAGCGTTACCGCAGGCACCGCTCCATCCTTGCTGATTTTGTACTCTACGTTTTCCTTGGTGACCATCGTTTCAAAAAAGTTCAAAATGACGTCGATGCCCGGCGCCTCATCCGGATGAATGTTGTTCAGCCAAATCGGCACCTTGTAGTCTGTGAACGTTCCGTTCTTGATTCTGGTCTGCAGGCTAGCCGGATTATTCATCATCAGCGGCAGCGTTTCATTAACATACTTGTCGACCGAGGCTTTATCCTTGGCCAGAATGGTAAAGTAAATATCGCGGCCTTGAACCGACTTGCCAATTACGCGGTTATCGACGTAACGGCCGTTTTGCTCCGCCAGTTCCGTAATGCGTTCAATTTCAGGCTTGATCTCATCATAAGTACGGTAGCTGTCGTATACGTTCAGCTTAACCGGAGCAAGGGCGATCGGACGTCCGTTGCCGTCTGCCACCGCCAGGTCGTGCGTGCCCAACAGAGCCGGGTAACGCGAACGGTGAGCACCCGACAGGTTGACCGTACCGTACACCAAATCAAACGTCAATTTAGCCTTTACGACATTGCCAGTCAATACAGGCGCCTCTTCCAGATAAATGAAAGGCGTACCGTTGTAGTTGCTGGTTCCCCATTTTTTCCATTCCGTTAACGGCTTGCCGCCATAGGTCCATTGCAGCTCAGAAAGCTTGGCCGTGGAAGGAAGCTCGAACTCCACGTTAATCGTGCGTTTCTCTGTCATCGATGCCTGGTTGTTGTCAAGCGTAAGATCCTTGACAGCCGGCTCTTCGATTTGAAGCAGGATTTGCGTCAACAACGTAGTGAATGAGTACAGATGCTCTTCAATTCTGCCAGGGAAATTCGTGCTAATAAAATCGATGGTATCTTTGTTGCTGTGCCAGATGCCGCCATGAGCTTCCGTTTGGGTGTAACCGTCTTTATCGCCGATATCCCAGTTTGTCGCTTCCAGGTAACCATAAGGAATGCCCGCCGCCTTGAACGGTGCATGGTCGCTCCAGTCGCCGGTGGTGCCGGCAGGATACGTCGGGTTGCCGCCTAGATTCGTACCGATATTCAGAGCCAGCTTCTCGGAAATATCCAGACCCAATTCTCGGACGAAACCTGCGGAGCCCAAGCTGCCGTAGATGAACATATGATCGCCGGCTGCAAGGCTGTCCAGGTTGATCATCGCAACGGTATTTTTCTTGTCCTCTGCGGTCATTTGCGTTACATAGTACTTGGAGCCTTGCAAGCTGACCTCTTCCGCACCAAACGCGATAAATTTAATCGTGTAAGGGGTAGGCAGCTGTGAAACCGCCTTGGCGGCTTCCATCATGACAGACAAGCCGGATGCGTTATCGTCCGTCCCTTTGCCTGCCGTTACCGCATCATAGTGAGCGCCGACAATGACTACCTTGCTGGACGTTCCCGGCTTGGTTGCCACAATATTGTTCGAATTGCGAGTGGCGCCGCTGCGAACATAGCTGAACGGCTGCACGACAGTAGTCAAGCCAAGCTTCTCGAATTCAGCCTTCACATATTCGCCCGCAGCAACTTCGCCGGCGCTTCCCGCCGCACGGGAGCCAAAGTCGTTTGTCATTTTCGTCAGCATTTGATAAGCGAAATAGCCGACGTCGCCTTCTTTAAGCGGACCTGTCGGCGCCGCAGCGGCCAACATAGGCGCTTCCTCCGCCTCAGGCGACGCTTCCGGCGCCGGTGTTTCGCTTGGTTCCGCCGAGCCTTCCTCAACCGGCTCGACAACCGCTCCGCCGCTTGCCGGATTCACCTCTTCGGCGAGTGCCGCCGCAGGCAAAATCGTAGATACCGAAACCATCAAAGCGAGCATAAGCGCAATAAATCTTCGCGATATAAACTTGCTAACCATCGTATTCCTCCTAACGGGTTAAGTACTTTGTCTTGCGTTCATTCTTGCGGCTGCAGCCATTCGCAACCTGATCCGGCTTGTCCTTTTGCATCCAACAGGCCTCCCTTAGCGGCATCTCTCCCATCCCACTGGAATAAAACAGCATTTTGACTTCTCTCGATGATCTGATGTATATGGGCTAAGGCGTCAAAATCTGTATACAATATACTTACGACAATATACTCTTGCGTAAAGTATTGTAACATCATAGTTTTCATTTCACAATAAATTCTTTCGATAATCTAATATTTTAATAGATTCCACTAAAAATCACGAACATTAATCTCACACAATAAACAAAAGGTTAATATAATTAAACTTAATGTAGCTTTATATAACATGAAAAATGCGGCAGCCGGAATGTTTTTGAATCTTCCCCGCTGCCGCCTCTCATGCTTCAACCAAGCCTGCGCGCAGTCAGCTTCGCCTGCGTAAAGAGCAGCAGGTAGTCATGTCCTCCGGCCTTGGAGTCCGTGCCGGACATGTTGAAGCCGCCGAACGGATGAACGCCTACCAGCGCGCCTGTACATTTACGGTTAATGTACAGATTGCCGCAATGCATGTCTCGCAGCGCCGTTTCGATTCTGCTCTCGTCGCTGGAGAAATAAGCGCCTGTCAAGCCAAACTCCGTATTGTTGTACATCCTGATCGCATCCTGCCAGTCTCCGGCCTTGGCGATCGCAAGCACCGGACCAAAAATCTCCTCCTGCATAAGAGGCGCATCCTCTGCCACATCGGCAAAAACAGTCGGCTCGATAAAGTAGCCCTGCTCGGAGCCTATTGCCCCGCCCGCCACAAGCTTGCCCTGGGCGTGCCCTCCTTGAATGTAGCCCAATATCCGGTTGTAGGAGCTTTGGTCGATTACCGGTCCAATTGGCGCGTTTGCCTCCGGCATGCCAATACGAAGCTTCTTGGTGCGCGCTGCGATTTTCTCCACCATCTCATCATATATGCTGCCGACTATAATCGCCCTTGAGCCTGCGGAACATTTTTGCCCCTGAAAGCCAAAGGCAGACGCTACAATCGCATCGGCTGCAGCCTCCAGATCGGCCGTCTCATCGACTACAACTCCATCCTTGCCGCCCATTTCCGCCACGATGCGCTTGATCCAGATCTGGCCTTCCGCCGTCTCCGCCGCCAAACGATTGATGCGCAGGCCTATTTCCTTGGAGCCGGTGAAGCTGATAAATCTCGTCTGCGGATGACTCGTCAAATAATCGCCGATCTCCGCGCCGCTGCCGGGCAAGAACTGAATGACATCGGCCGGCATGCCCGCCTCCACCATGACCTCATAGAACTTGTACGCGATAACAGCCGTTGTGGAGGCTGGCTTTAGAATGACGGTATTGCCGGATACGACGGATGCCGAGGCCATGCCGGCG
Organism: Paenibacillus sp. SY21-1; assembly: GCF_005222705.1. Taxonomy (GTDB): domain Bacteria; phylum Bacillota; class Bacilli; order Paenibacillales; family Paenibacillaceae; genus Pristimantibacillus. The sequence continues at coordinate 111,368 of NZ_STGF01000003.1, forward strand.
CAAATCGCCAGCGGGAAATTCCAAGGGGGAATGACAATTCCAACCCCAAGCGGGATGTAGGTCAAGCGATTGTCCTCTCCCCCCAGCTTAACAAGCGGCTGACGCTCGTTCGTCTGCGACAGCCGGAGCATCTCCCGCGCATAATATTCCAGAAAATCGATAGCTTCCGCCGTGTCGGCATCCGCCTCGGCCCAGTTTTTACCCGCCTCAAGAATCATCCAGGCTGAAAATTCATGTTTGCGCTCGCGCATCAGGCCGGCCGCTTTGACAAGAATGCCAGCCCGGTATGCCGCAGATGTCAGCTTCCAGCTTTCAAAGGCGGACAGCGCCGATTGCATCGCCCTGTCGGCATGCTCACGCTTAGCCTTGCTGACCAAACCGACCACCTCGCCGAAATCAGCCGGATTAATGGACGTTATTTTATCCTCGGTCCACTCCTCCCGACCATCGATATGAAGCGGATAGCTGCGTCCCAGCTTGGATCTGACCTGCGCAAGCGCAGCCTCCATCTCCGCCTTATTGTCCGACTGCCCAAAATCGGTAAACGGCTCATTTTTAAATTCCGGCAATTGCTCTACATTCGTCATGCTTCTTGTCTCCTTTGCTGAACGTTATCGTTTTACTCGTTTCGTCGGTTACAGAATGCGTTTGCCTAACAGAGATGCTGCAAGCTCGACAGCCAGCCGCGCCGTTTTCTTATCCATCTCCAGCATCGGATTCACTTCCACGACATCCATTGAGGTGATTCGGCCGCTCTCTGCCAGCATCTCCATTGCGAAGTGCGCCTCCCGGTAATTCAGCCCGCCCGGAACAGGCGTGCCGACTCCGGCCGCTTCAAGCGGGTCCAGACTGTCCATATCGAAGCTCAAATGAATGCCGTCCGTTCCGTTGCCCGCAATTTCCAAAGCCTTCTGCGTGACGGCCTGAATGCCCATCCGATCTATATCATGCATGGAGAAGCAGGTAATGCCCTGCGCGCGAATAAGCTCCTTCTCGCCGGGGTCGAGGTCGCGTACTCCGATAATAACGACGTTCTCCTTGCGGATGAGACCGCCTGCCCCAGGAATGTCCGTCAGTTTGAAGTCGGACAGCCCCATCGCGATCGCCAGCACCATGCCATGGATATTGCCTGAAGGCGTAGTCGCTTCCGTATTTAAATCGCCATGCGCATCAAACCAGATGACCCCCGGATTCTTGTAATGGCCCGTCAAGCCTGCCAGCGATCCGATCGCAACGCTGTGATCGCCCCCAAGCACTAGCGGAAACGCCCCGGAGGAAACCGCACGGTGGACCTGCTCGCCTACCAAGCCGCTCATTTCTTTTATTTGCGGAAAAAACTTCATTTTGGGCATAGAAGGATCAAGCGCGGCCTTCTCCGGGCAGCTTACTTCAATTTCGGCATCAACCTTTAAGTCCAGTGCACGGATTTGACGGGCCAGCCCCGCCTGCATAATGCTTTTTGGTCCAAGCTCCGTACCCACCCGGCCTCCTCCCATCCAGAAAGGAACGCTTATGAGCCTGATATTCTTTTTGTCCATGCTACTCATCCTCTCCGAATCGTCCTTTCGCTTCGCGCAGCAGGCAGCCAAGCCGCATACGGCATGCGGCTCCTGTGCATGCGAAGCCTGTATCATCGTGTCATTACCCTTTGAATTCGCTCCGCCGCCCAGTCGATATGCTCCTGTTCAATAATAAGCGGCGGAGCAAAACGAATCGTCGTCTCGTGCGTTTCCTTGCACAGCAAGCCAAGCTCCATTAACGCCTCGCAATAAGGCCGCGCCGGCACGTCGAGCTCCAGCCCGATAAACAGCCCCCTTGCCCGGATTTGTACAATTCGGGGGCTTTGAATCTCCTCCAGACGCTGCACAAAATAACTGCCCAGCTCCGCCGAGCGTTCAGCCAGACGTTCCTGCTCCAGCACATCAAGCGCCGCTGTCGCGACCGCGCAAGCAAGCGGATTACCGCCGAATGTGGAGCCGTGCGAGCCCGGCTCGAACAGATCGAGAATGTCATGATTTGCAGCTACGGCTGAGATCGGCATTACGCCGCCGCCAAGCGCCTTGCCCATAATGTACATGTCCGGCACAACCTGCTCCCAGTCGCAGGCGAACCTGCGCCCTGTGCGACCAAAGCCCGTCTGTATTTCATCGGCCACAAGCAAAACGCGCTGCTCCGCGCACAGCTCTGCCGCTGCCGACAAGAAGCCTGCCGGAGGAAGAATAATACCCGCCTCTCCCTGGATCGGCTCCACGAGAAATGCCGCCGTATTGGGCGTAATCGCCTGCCGAAGCGCATCCAGATCCCCGTAGGGAATCAGCTTGAAGCCTGGCGTAAACGGGCCGAAATCCCGTTTGTATTCTTCAGCGGAGGAGAAGGAGGTAATCGTCACGGTGCGCCCATGAAAATTGCCGTCGCATACGATAATTTCCGCCTGTCCCGCCGGAATTCCCTTTACCCGGTAGCCCCAGCGGCGCACGGCCTTGATTGCCGTCTCCACAGCCTCCGCTCCCGTGTTCATGGCAAGTATTTTGGGTTTGCCCGTATAGGCGGCAAGCTTCTCATAGAAGCTGCCGAGCGCGCTGCTATGGAAGGCTCGCGACGTCAGCGTGACCTTGTCCGCCTGCTCCTTCAATGCCGCAATAATTCGCGGATGACGATGTCCTTGGTTCAGCGCCGAATAGGCGCTAAGCATATCCATAAAACGGTTGCCTTCAGGGTCCGTCACCCACACCCCCTGCGCCTCCTCAATGACGATCGGCAACGGATGATAATTATGCGCGCCATAACGTTCAGATAACTCAATGGCCCTTTCAGTTGCTTCTCTGCTCACATGGGCAACCTCCGTTCATATTTTTGTATACAAAATATAATATTCATATATAGTCGAAAAGAAACCTGAAATGGCCTCTTTTACCTTCAAATCTGATCATTAATCGCCAACGTTAACAAAGCGAGACATGATTATAGCACCTTGGACAAAAAGTCTTTCGTACGGGCATGCTGCGGATTCTGAAATACATCGCGCGGATTGCCTTCCTCTACAATGTAGCCGCCATCCATAAAAATCAGGCGATCGCCAACTTCGCGGGCAAAGCCCATTTCATGCGTTACGATAACCATCGTCATCCCGTTCAGCGCCAGCTTCTTCATAACGTCCAGCACCTCGCCGACCATCTCCGGGTCAAGCGCGGAAGTCGGCTCGTCAAACAGCATAATATCCGGCTCCATCGCAAGCGCCCTGGCAATGGCGATACGCTGCTTTTGTCCGCCGGACAGGCGGTCAGGGTAAGCGCTGCGCTTGTCTTCAAGTCCTACCGTACGCAGTAGCTCCATCGCAATTTGCTCGCTTTTCTGCTTATCCAGCTTTTTCAGCTTGCGCGGAGCCAACGTCAAGTTATCCATGACCGTCATGTGCGGAAATAGATTAAAATGCTGAAAAACCATGCCCATCCGCTGCCGGATGCGGTTAAGGTCTGACTGCTTGCCTGTTATCTCCTCACCCTCGATGGCGATTACCCCTTTGCTGGGCTCCTCCAGCCGGTTGAGGCAGCGAAGAAAGGTGCTTTTGCCGGAGCCGCTGGGTCCGACAACCACCACAACCTCGCCGCGCCGAATTTCCGTATCGATCCCTTTCAGCACCTCGTTTTTGCCAAATGTTTTGCATAAGCCCTGTACTTTAATCATCGGCTACTCAGCCTCCTTTCCAGCAGGCCAAGCAGCCTCGATAGCGTGAAGGTCATCACAAAATAGATGGCGGCTGCGACCAGCAGCGGTTCGAGCGGCAGAAATGTAGAGCCTTGAATGGTGCGCGCGTTGTACATAAGCTCTCCGATGCCCACAACGGAAATAAGCGAAGAATCTTTAATGATAATAATGAATTCGTTGCCGATCGCCGGCAGCATATTGCGAAAGGCTTGCGGCAGCACGATATAACGCAAGGTCATAACGCGGGACATGCCGAGTGAGCGGGCCGCCTCCGTCTGGCCGGCGTCAATCGCTTGAATGCCGGCGCGGAACACCTCCGCCATATAGGCGGAGCTGTTGATCGTGAGCGCTACGACGCCTGACATAAACGGCGACAAATTAATGCCGAAGCCCGTCAGACCGAAATGAATAATAAAAATTTGCACCAGCATCGGCGTCCCGCGAATAACTTCAATATAAGCAAGCGCCAGCGCCTTGACAGGCCAGATGCGTGAAATTCGCATCAAGGCAAACACCACTCCCAAAGCCGTACCGATCAGCACTCCAAAAAAGGAAAGCTCAAGCGTAACCCAGGCCCCTCTCAGAAAGGTCTGCCAGTGATCCTCAAGAAAGGAAAATTTCAAATCCATATGCAGCTACCCCATCCGTCGCTTATTCTCCTACCAGTTCGTTCGCCTCAACAACGAAACGCTCCATATCTCCGCTGTCCTTCAAACGCTGAATGGTGCTGTTAATTTTGTCGACCAGCTCCGTATTGCCCTTTTTGACGGCAATCGCCACACCTGCTTCTTCTTCAGGCTGTTCAATCTTCACGTCGGATACGACAATTTTGTCTTGAGTCGCCGCATACTGGTCAGCAACCGGCTTCTCCAGAATAACCGCATCTACCCGTCCTGTTGTCAGCTCAAGCACAAGCTCCGGAATTTTAGCCAAAGCGGTCAGCTGCGCGCCTTCGATTTCCGAGGCGATGCCCTCTTGAATCGATCCCTTTTGAACGCCAATCTTGGCGCCCTTCAGTTGGTCCAGCGAAGTGAATTCGGCAGCCCGGTCTTTGCCTACGAGCACGCCTTGCTCAGTCAAATAATAAATGTCGGAGAAATCAACATTTTGTTTGCGCTCTTCCGTCGGCGTCAAGCCGGAGATCACCATGTCGACCTTATCCGTGCTGAGCGCCATCAGCAGCCCGTCGAAATCCATGTCCTGAATTTCCAGCTCTGCGCCCATATCCTTTGCAATTTCTTTGGCCACCTCAATATCGAAGCCAACGATCGTATCCTTGCCGTCAATCGTCTTGTGAAACTCGAACGGCGCGTAATCCGCGCTTGTGCCCAGCACCAGCTTGGCCGTTTCCGTCGTTGGCGATGCGTTTGCACCATCTTCGGCCGTATTGCCCGTTCCGCCGGCATTTGTATTCTTGTTTTGCCCGCACGCAGACAGCACGACAACCATTACCGTAATCAACAACAGCGACAGCTTCTTCTTCATCTCTCATCTCTCCCATTTTGTATAGTAGCTTCAATTGCTTCCAGCTTGCACCGACTTCTTCATGCACACTCATCATTTGTATACAATATACAAAATACGATGCACATGGTTTACGTTAGATATTATAACACCGATATTCCTAATGCACAATAAAAACTGTGAACCAAACCGATTTTCAACGAAATAAGTGAGTATATCTAACATATCTCACTAATCTTATAGTCTTGTACTCATTTATGCCGGATGATAATATAGAAGGTAATAAGTGTTGATTCGACAAGGTTTTTTGATTGATTGCCTATCTAAATGGCAATAATAGAAGTTGTGCAACCGGCTTGCAGCTTGGAAGCTTATTATGCTAGAAAGGGAGAATCCGCATGCATGCGCCAAAGTACCAATCCTTAAAGGACCATGTTTACAGTTATATCGCAGAAAAAATTCAAGACGGAACTCTCCTGCCTAATCAAAAAATTAACGAAGCCGAAATTTGCAAAAGACTGGACATAAGCCGTACGCCGACCCGGGAGGCGTTATTCCAGCTGACTTCCGACAACCTGCTGGAATATTTGCCGCGCAGAGGCTTTACCGTCAAGGCGTTTGACCCTAAAAAGAAGCTCGATTTCTCCAGAATTATCGGCGTGTTGGATGCGCTTGCAGCTACGCTCGCTGTCGAGCATCTCAAGAAATCGGATCTCATGGCAATGGAAGAGCTTGTCGACAAAATCGACGAGGATTTGGGACGCCTTCATTTTACGGACTATTATACCGATCAGCTCAGGTTTCATGACATCTATATACAGCGCTGCGACAATCCCGCGTTAATCGAGAATTTGAACTCGCTCAAAAACAGCTTTATCCGTCAATCCTACTCCAGCGAAGACAAGGTCAAGCTGGCCAAAGTGCTGACGGAGGTAAACGGCGAGCATCGGAAGATGATCGAGCTGTTTCATGCCAAGGACAAGGAAAAGCTGGAATGCCTGCTTAAATTCCACTGGCGGATTATTGATGACGAAATGCTATAGCCCCTCTTCAACGTGCGAAACCTCCAAATCCGCCTTCTGGCGGGCTCGGAGGTTTTTTTGTTTGATTAACCGTCCGCTCACGACTAAGCGTACGGCTGAGAGACGGCTAAAATCGCGCATCGGCTGAACCCTTGACCGCCGCCATCAGCATAAACATCGGTCTCCGCGTCTCCTCCTGCCACGCTGGATTGCGCCGAAGCATTTCGGCATCCGGCTCCAGCTCGGACAAGCCTTGTAGGATAAAGCCCGCTTGCAGCAAGGAGCTCACATAAGAAGCTGTATTGCGATGATATTTGGTTACCTTATGCCCCAAAAAGGAAGTATGCCGTTCACCCTCCACATGGTAATCATCTACGGGCCAATGAAGCTTCTCCCCCTCTCCGCCGTAATGCCAGTCTTGACCGGCCAAAGCGGTATATATGGGATGCTCCACCGAAAAGACGAGGCTTCCGCCCGCAACAAGCGCCCGATGCAGCTTGCGGCAGAGCTCTCCAAAATCCTTTAGATAATGAAAAGCGAGCGAGCTGATCACCGCATCAAACTCGTCTTCCGCGCAGGTGAAGTCTTCTATTGCAAGATTACGATATTCAATAGCAGGATCGTCTGTCATCCTCCTCGCCTGCTCCAGCATTCGATTGGAAAGATCCACTCCCACGACTGACAGCGCCCCCTTCTCCCGCGCATATCGGCAATGCCAGCCATAGCCGCAGCCCAAATCAAGCACCCGCTTTCCCTTCAGCTCCGGCAGCATCGATCGGAACGTTTCCCATTCTCCAGCTGCCGGAAGCCCGCCGATCGAACGAGGCAATTGACTGTACTGATCAAAAAAGGCCGAATCGTCATATTTATTTTGCTTCATCTCCCTGTTCCCCTTTCGTTTCGCCGCTATGCCTGCCTTTCCCTGCGGTTATGCGCTGAAGCCGGTGTTCCGTCAGCTTTCGTCTCCATGCCACAGCCGACGAAAGGTTTCGCTTTCGGCAAGCAGCTTGTCGGCCTTGCCCTCGGCCTCCACTCTTCCATCGCCAAGCAGCACGATATGGTCGGCCCTCGACAAAGCCGCCTTCCGATGAGACACAACGAGGCAAGTCGCCTCGCGATGCTCGCGGAACAGACGCTCCCACAGCAAACGCTCCGTATCCACATCCAGCGCACTCGACAAATCGTCGAATACGTACAGCTCGCTGTCGCGCACCAGCATGCGCGCCGCGGCTGTTCGCTGGGCTTGTCCGCCGGACAGCTTGACGCCGCGCGGCCCGATAACCGTATCCAGCCCATTCTCCAAATGCGCCAAATCGTTGTCCAGAACGGCCGTATGCAGCGCCCGGCGCAATTGCCCCGCCCGATCGGCATGCCCCATCAGTATATTGTCGCGCAGCGTATCGCTATACAGCCGCGGAATTTGCGCCGTGTAAGCGGAGCGCGGAGGAACAAAAAACTCGCCAGCGTCCTCCACCTTTCCGCCATTCCACCACACGGTACCGCTGTCCGGCGGGAGCAAGCCAAGCAGCGTGCGCACCAGCGTCGTTTTGCCCGAACCGATGGGGCCCGTAATAACGGTGAACGAGCCTCGTTTCAATTCCAGTGCAATATCGGCAATGCCTCTGCCGGTCGCGGGGTAACGAAAGCTTAGTCCCTGTGCCTTCAGCGTATAAAGTCGGCCTCCTTCCGTTGGAGCGTCGTTCGTAGCGCCCGCCGCATGATCCTCCGGAATGTCCGTCCGCAAATATAGCGGCTTGGCAGCGGTCAGCAAGCGTCCCGAAGCCCCTTGCAGCATATCGGTTAATCTGTTTTTCGCAACGCCCATCTGCTTGTAGTAGGTTAGAAACTTGCCAAAGTTGGATATAAACTGCGTTACAAACGTCAAATAGTAGACAAATAACGAAAAATCCCCAACCGTAAATGTACCGGCCCGCATTTTTGCCCCTGCAAGCAGCAATATAAGTCCCGTTCCCAGATTAACCGAGTTGGAGAAAACGGAATTCAGCCCTTCATTGATCAGCTTGTCCTTCAGCATCGTTTCCCGGCGGGCATCGTTGAGTTTCCGGAAACGGTCGATAACCCGCTTCTCTGCACCCGCCACCTGGATAGCCTGCACATTGCCGAACATTTCGCTAATGGCGCCTGTAACGTTAGCTGTCGCCTCGCGGCTGGCCGCCCGATACTTTTGCAGCCTGCTCGTTGCCAACTGGGCAAGAATGACGACCACAATCAGCGGCAAAAAGACCAGCAGCGTCATTTGCGCGTCGATTCTGATGAGAATAATGCACGAAACGGCAGCAAAGCATAGCATGCCGAACACATCCACCGACCAGCTTACCGCTTCCTCCGTTTGATCTACATCATCGCGAAAATAACTCAGCGCCTCGCCAGGCGAGCATGGAATCGAGCGCGCGCCAGGCCTTTTAAGTATATGCTCCAATAAGTTGCGCCTCAGCAGCATCCCCATCCGAAACCGAAACTGCACATCGGTAATAAAGCCGATAAAAACAATGCCGCAGCGCGCCAGCGCCGCCCCGATCAACAGGGCTATCAGCCCCCAGGTGCCGACCAAAGCGGCCGAATCCAGCGTCAGGGAATCAAAAAAAGCTTTCGTAATCAAGCCCGGAATAATCGGCATCAGGTAAATCAGCGTCCAGGCCAGCGTGTTCAGCGTATACCAGCCCGAGCGATAACGAATCAGCTCCCACATAAATCGGAACGAACTCATGCAAGCACCTCCTCCAATCCGGCGGCAAGCATCCGGCTAAAGCGGGAGCGCGGGTCGGCGGCAAGCTCTTTCCTGCGGCCGGCCTCCACTACCTTCCCATGCTCCAGAACAACGATAACATCGGCACGTTGAACGGTAGCAAGCCGATGCGCAATCATCAGACAGGTTCGCCCCTCCAGCAAACGGTCGACCGCCCTCTCGATCCGATGCTCGGTATAAGGGTCCAGCCGGGAGGAAGCCTCATCGAGAATGACAAGGCCGGGCTCTGTCAGAAATACGCGTGCAAAAGCAAGCAGCTGCGCCTCCCCTGCGGACAATCCCCCTCCTCCTGAAGAAAGCTGCGTATCCAAGCCTTCCGGCAGCGTCTTCAGCCAGTCTTCAAGTCCGAGCGCGTTCAGCACCTCGCCGATTTCCTGATCGGGAATCCGCTCATCGTACATCGTCAGATTGTCGCGCACGCTGCCTTGCATAATTTCGATATTCTGCGTCACCAGCGCCACTTTGGAGCGGAGCTCCGCAAGCTTGCAGCTGCGAATATCGACCCCTCCCAGCTTGATGCTGCCCTGCTGCGGATCATAGAAGCGCAGCAGCAAACGAGCCAGCGTCGTCTTCCCGCTGCCGGTTCTGCCGAGCAAGCCGAGCACCTCGCCCGGTTGAAGCTCCAGACTGACGTTGTCGATTGTCAGCTCCTTGCCGTACCCGAAGCCGACCTGCTCCAGCGTTACGGAGAGCGGTCCTGCCGGCAGCGGCTCGCCTGGGCCATCCTTGATTTTGGATGTCGTCGACAGCAGCTCGCGAATGCGGAGCAGGCTGGCGTCCGCCTTTTGCAGATCCTCAATTTGGGTACGAATCACTTCGATGGGCCTGGAGAGCAGCTCGGTATAATAAAAAATCAAATAGACGGTTCCAATCGTCAGACTGCCCTGCTTCCATAAATAAGCGCTTACGGCAAAAGCCAGCGCATTGCCTAACGCAAATACGATTATCGTTGTCATCCACATGGTAGAGAAGCCAAGAAACGCCCTCACTCTTAGGCCAAGCATCACCCTAAGCAGCTTATAGAAACGACTCATCACATAGCCGGTCGCTCCGTTCGCCCGCGTATCCTCCGTCCCCTCCAGCTGCTCGCCGATAAAGCCGTAGAAATCGGCGTTGACTTGCCGCCATTTGGCCCAAGCCTGTACCGAAAAACGCCGTATCCATTGAATGGCGTATACCGCAAAGCACACAAACAGAAGCATCACCGTGCCAATCAGCACATTTTCCCGAAACAGCAAAAGAATAATGCCCAGAATAAGCAGCAGATTGCCCGCAAGGTGAATGATAAAGCTTGAGAAAAAATTTGCAAGCGCATTCACATCTCCGTCTACCCGTTCAATAATAGATCCGGATGTGTTCGCCTTGTGAAAGGACATATCCAGCCCGAGCGCATGCTCGGCCAAATCCCCGCGCAGGCGGTTCGTGGTCCGCCAGGCTAGATTTTCACTTGCGTACGTAGCGATGACCGAGATGAGCTGCTGCAGAAGCGAGAAACCGATGAACAGGGCTGCGGCGTAATAGAGCGGCTCCATGGTCTTGCCCGTTTGGGCGGTATCGAGAAAGGTGCGGATGATTTGCGGGTTGGCAAGCTGCAGGCCAATTCCGGCAAACAGCATCAGCGACAGCGTCAGCAGCTGCTTCCTTTGCGGCAGCAAATAACGGGCAAGCATTTCATAATATCGGCTAAATGAAGAATCCTTGTTCTTGTTCATAAGCTCCTCCTTTCTTACAAGCATGTAAATTAATAGCTACTCTAGCTGAAAGGGTCGACAGCGTCAATTGTTTTTTTGCTGCAGCCCCATGCTATAATGAAAGCTAATTTGGGATAACGGAGAGATGCGTCAATGAAGCTTGTATCTTGGAATGTCAACGGGCTGCGCGCCTGTGTAAACAAAGGATTTATGGATTATTTTAACGACATGGACGCCGATCTGTTCTGTCTGCAAGAAACGAAGCTGCAAGAGGGGCAAATCTCGCTTGGCCTCGAAGAAAGCTATCATGACTATTGGAACTATGCGGTCAAAAAAGGCTACTCCGGCACTGCCGTCTTCTCCAAAATCCAGCCTCTGTCGGTCAGATACGGGCTGGAGGAGGACTCGGAGCCCGAGGGCCGGGTACTTACGCTTGAGTTTGAGGCGTTCTACCTCGTCAACGTCTACACGCCCAATGCCAAACGGGATTTAACCCGCCTTCCTTATCGGCTGGAGTGGGAGGATCGCTTTCGTTCCTATTTGCGGCAGCTTGACGAGCGAAAGCCCGTTATCGTTTGCGGCGATCTGAACGTGGCCCATCAGGAAATAGATCTCAAAAACGCCAAGCCGAATATCGGCAATTCCGGCTTCACTTACGAGGAACGCGACAAAATGACGCTTCTGCTGAAATCAGGCTTTACGGACAGCTTTCGCCTGCTGTATCCCGAACGTACCGATTGTTATACCTGGTGGTCCTATATGCCAAAAATCAGGGAACGAAATGTCGGCTGGCGTATCGACTACTTCCTCGTCTCCGATCGGCTGGCTCCAAAAGTCGCGGACGCCCGCATCGACGCGCATGTGCTTGGCAGCGACCATTGTCCAGTCGTTCTGGAGCTGCTCGTCTGATTCGGACTGTACGCATAGTCGATGCGCAAGCAAGCCCGCAACACCAGTCAGGCTGGGGTTGCGGGCTTGCAGTCTTTTTTCTCGTCAAGCCTTATTCTCTCATTGGCAGTTGGCTGACATATGTGTCCGAGAGCTTCATCAGCTCCAGAATATAATCGTAATCTCTGCGATATTTGCTGAAATCCTCTACAGGCTCCAGCGTCTTCAGATCGATTGCCGTCCCGTCCTCAAAGCCCTCGCCCGGAACAAACATAATTTCGTTGTTAAAGAAAGAGCCGGTAGGCAAGTAATATCTCATGCCAATCAGATTGTTCGTAACGTTAAGCAAATCCTGGCCAAACACCGTATAACCGCGCTCTTTCAGCGATACGCCAAGCACATTCGCAAGCGTAGGCATAATATCGATCTGGCCGCCGACATGCTCGAGCGTTTTTCCTTGCACGCCCGGAACATGCAGCACAAACGGAATATTGAACCGGCTAATCCGGTCGTTATACTTGATGCCAAGCTGCTCGCTTACCCACGCCGGATCGTTGTCCTTGGATTGCATGCCGAAATGGTCGCCATACAGCGCCAGCACCGTGTTCTCCCATAAGCCCTGCTCTTTAAGGCCCTTAATAAATTCTCCGAGAGCATAGTCCGTATAATTCAGCGCCGTTAAATAATTTCCGAGCTGCGTACCCGCAAGCCCTTCCGGCATCTTGATACGCTGCAGCTCGGCCGGCACCTTGAACGGGTGATGGCTCGAGGTCGTCACGAATTGCGCATAAAAGGGCTGGCCTTCATCGCTTAGAAGCTTCAGCTTCTCCAGACCTACACGGTACATTTCCTGATCCGATGCGCCAAAGGAATTAAAGTGATCGTTCTGAAACGATGGCTTATCGTAATACTTCGTAAAACCGATCGCCGGGTACATCCGGTTGCGGTCCCAGAACGTAACATCATTGACGTGAAAAGTATTGGATACGTACTGCTCCTGCTCCAGCAAGCGGGGCAGAGAAGGCAGCCGGCGATCGCTGTAGCCGGTTGACATGGCAATAACGCCCGTCGGATAAATCGACGTATTGGACAAAAACTCGGCGTCAGACGTATTGCCTTGTCCGATTTGCTGAAAGAAATGCGGGAAATAAAAGCTGTCTCCAATCAATTCGTTAAGCACAGGCGTAACGGGCTGGCCGTCTACAACGAGATTGATGCCGAGATTTTGAAAGGCCTCCAGCTGCAGAACAATGACGTTTTTCCCCTTGGCCACACCGAAAAAGTTGGGTGTGCCCGCCGGCGTGCCCGAGCTGTCCTGGTACGGGTACGACCCGAGCAATTCCTCCGTAAATGCGGCGGTTTCTTTAATGTTGCCGTTTCGGATCGATGCCGCCTTCTCGCCCGCCTTAATGGCCGCAGCTACCTGATAGTCAAGAAAGCCCAGACTCTCGGCCATGACCACCTCGTTCGGAATCGAGCTGCCCTTCCAGATAAACCCCCAAGAGATGCTTACGCACAGCAGCGCGGCAATCGCGACGTATAACGGCTTGGCAACCCGCTTGCTGCGATTGATCTGCACGCCTTTAAACCGCTTGACGAGGTAGACGACAAGCAGCACGACAATATCGGCAAAAAACAAGTAATAGGAGAGCTGAAGAATATCGCCCACGCTCTCCCCGATTTGCGGCACTTGGCTCAGCCCATGCAGCGCCGTATAGGTCGGAACCGTCCCGTAGTAACTGAAATATATGGTCGATGCGAATAACAGCAGGGACAATAAAAAATTATAGCTGCCGAATACGAGGCCCTTCCATCTGGCCGTGGTAATCAACTCGAGCACGCACAGCAGGGACAACGCCGCCGCCGCATCGGCAATCAGCCTGCCGATCTGCATGCCATCAAAAACGAACAGGCGGAACAACGCCATTTTTAGCATGATAAGTATAAATACAAGCAAAAACGGCGACCTTTTGAACAAATCAGCTCTAAGCTCCAAAACCGTCCACTCCTCATGTAATGCTGCTTACCGGACATATTAAGAATATGTTAACTCCATAATATATCAATTACAATGGGAGTGGTAGAGGGAATTGTAAGCAATTGTATGGAAGCCGATGACGCATTGGCAAAAAAAAGAAAGCGCTGCGCTGTGAACAGCCGCACGCTCTCTTCCATTGAATCCGAATGGCTTATAATTCGCCCCACGTAAAGGTAAGCTCAATGACGCCTTCTCTCGCTGCGAGCGGTCCGCCAATCAACGACCAGGCTTCGTTTGAACCGCCGGAGGAGGATGTGCCCTGAATAATAATATTCTTATCGTCAATGGTCTGACCCAAATTCTCAAGCTTCAGACTTTTGAAATAATCGTTGTACAGCTTCGTAACGTCCTCCATGCTTTGCGATGTCTCGAAAATAATAAGCACACTTTTTTTGCTCTCGTTTTCCGCGCCCGTCGACGTCGTAATCGTTACATCCTCCGGAAAAGGGAAGCCTTCGGGCATTTGCTCCGGCAGCTCGCTGCCATTCACTTCCGCTAACGGCGACTCCTCTGTCGCTTCTGGCGCAGATGTCGCCGCCTCCATATGATCCGTGTCCGCTTCCGCTGTCGGTTTCGTCTCGGCAATTGGGGTCGTCGGCTCCGTGTTCACAGACCCTTCGTTCGCCTCGCCGCCGCATGCGCTCAGCATAACCGCAAGCGCCGACAAATAGATAAAACTCAGCCACTTTTTACGCTTCATGCTCTCATCTCCCGTTCTGTTGATAGCTGTCAGCCTACGCTGAATGGGCCCTAGCTTCCTTACCCACAAATTTACAGACTGAAACAAGGAATGCAGAGACATGAAGCGATCGGGCAGCTACTCTGCGAGCGTCGGCTCTTCCAGATTATTGAGAATATTATCCTCCAGCACGGCGCGTTTGCTGCCATATTCCTTGAGGATGTGCACATCTCCCCAGTTGCAAAGCGCGGTCAAAATCGGCCGAAGACTTTCACCGTATTCACTCAGCTTGTATTCCACCTTAGGAGGAACCTGCTGATGCACGACTCGGTTCACGATACCGTCATCCTCCAGTTCCCTAAGCTGCTGCGTCAGCATTTTTTGCGTAATGCTTGGCATCAGCCGCTTGAGCTCTCCGGTCCTTTTGGTCCCATGCGTCAAATGGCAGAGGATGACACATTTCCACTTGCCGCCAATCACATCAAGCGTCGCCTCTACAGAGATGTTGTATTTTTTCATTGCGCTTGTTCATTCCTCCTTATAATGGAGCATCCGACGAGATTTGTTCCAGCGGCTCTATAGGCACTTTTTAGTACCTACCGTACTTTATAGTGCGTACTATTATTGATTAACTCTTCATCCTATAATAACACTTGTCGATCGAACGCACGATACAGAAGGATAGGAGAGAATGCTCATGCAAGTCAATCAACCGAATCGCACGCTTGCCCTGCTTGCTCTGGCCATCAGCGCCTTCGCTATAGGTACGACTGAATTTATTAGTGTAGGAAGAGACGTTAGCCGCCTATCAGACAAGCTTGAATAAGCTGGGCTTGGACTATCTGGATCTTTATCTGATCCACTGGCCGGTGCAAGGAAAGTACGTGGAAGCATGGCGGGCTTTGGAACATCTGTACGATCAGGGTAAAGTAAAAGCGATCGGAGTAAGCAACTTTCAGGTGCATCACTTGGAGAAGCTGCTGAAGGTGGCCAGCGTGAAGCCGGCAGTGAACCAGATTGAGCTTCACTCGCGTCTTTCCCAGACAGAGCTGCGAGCATATGGCAAGAAGCACAGCATCGCAATAGAAGCATGGTCGCCTCTTATGCAAGGCGAGCTCCTTCAAAATGAGCTGCTCCGGGAGATTGGCGCTATGTATCACAAAACGGCGGCCCAGGTCATTCTGCGCTGGGATCTGCAGCACGGAATCGTGACCATTCCAAAGTCTGTTACAGAGCGGCGAATTCAAGAGAATGCCGATATCTTCGACTTTGAGCTAACCGATGAACAGATGGCGCAAATTGACGAGCTTAATGAGAATCGCCGCGTCGGTCCAGACCCTGACAACTTTGATTTTTAACTCGCTGGATGAAATGGCTGTTCACCGCCAAATACGTCTGTTAACTAGCGGATGACTGACTATTGTATACCTGTACAATAAACCCATGCGTAAGCGAGCACATGCCACGATTGAGTGACATGAGCCGCTTACGCTTGCCTCGTAAAAACGACCGCGTTCATTTTGCCGTTAATCAGCAGCATCAGCTGCTCTGCCATATACTCCGCCGAATATTTGAAGCCTGTCTCGGCCCAGTGCATGATGACTCCAACCGTTGCCGAGAGCTGGTAGCTCAGCAGAATTTCATAATCAATGGGCGGATTCGTCTGCTCCATTTCAATATGCATATCTTTCCGCATCGAGTTGCGCAGCGCGTCGAACAGCTCCAAGGAGAAGCTGCGATCCGCAGCCAGCAATGCTTGAAACAACTGCTTTCGCTCACCGATATGGCTGAAAATAAGCAAGCTTGACGGATAAATAGCGTTAGCCCCTACCTGATCCATACCTTCATAGGGTGTCAGCAATCCTCTCGTAAAGCCTTCCAGAAACTTCTGCTTCAGCTCGGCTAGCAGCTCTTCCTTGCCGATATAATGCCTGTAAAAGGTTCCCCGGTTATAGTCGGCCCGTTCCGCTATATTCAGTACCGTTACCGATTCGTAGCCCGATTCAAGCACCAGCTCAACGAATGCCTGCTGAATGGCCTGGCGGGTGCGCCTTGTCCTTCTGTCCTCTGACTTGGCTTCCTCCATCATCGCTCCCCCCGCTCTCTTGTTAGCTTTTCCTCGTGCAAAATAACTGAATAGCTCTCATGTATCCGAAGCAAGCTACAAATACTTAAAACTTTTGGCACAACCTAATCGTCAGTGTTTGATCGAAAACAGAGCAACAGTCTTATAAATCCTTATAGTTAAACATTCGATTTTATCATCTAGGCAGGCAACACGGTTTAGCTTTCTGTCCTAAATCATTGTATTTCGTTAACAGATCCAGATCAACCGTTGCGTACTCAACATCAGCACATTCATTGCTTATTGTCGCTTTATGTGCCGAGGTGTAGGCTAATTATAGTGTCACACAATAGTCAAATCTTTAACACCTATACCAAATCCATTGCAAAGGAAGCGAATTGATTATGAGTACATCTCCCAATAAAACGGCGGTCATTACAGGCGCAGCAGGCGGCATCGGCAAAGCGCTTGCCAAACGTTTCGTAGAGCGCGGCGTCAACCTCGTTCTTGTCGATCTGAAGCAGGATGCCGTAGAGCAAGTCATCAAGGAACTGGGCTTGAATGATTCGAACTCGCTGGCAGTCGCAGCCGATGTGTCCAAAGAAGAGGATGTGCAGAATTACGTAGCCAAAGCCGTCGAGAAATTCGGTACTATCGATTATTTCGCGAACAACGCCGGTATTGAGGGACCTTCCGGCTTAATCGAGGAACAAAGCGTTCAGGCGCTTGATCTTGTCTATAACGTGAACGTACGCGGCGTATTTCTTGGCTTGCACTATGTCGTTCCCGTTATGAAAAAACAGCAGTCCGGCGCCATTCTTAACACCTCATCGCTGGCTGGTCTGATGGGCGCTCCCGGAATGTCGCCTTACATTATGTCCAAGCACGCAGTCATCGGACTGACACGCGTAACGGCCAACGAGCTGGCTGCGCATGGCATTCGCGTGAACGCCGTATTGCCGGGCACCATTAATACGCGCATGATGCGTCAAATTGAACAAAACTTTGGCGACGTGGAAGCATTCAAATCAGCGAATGAAGCTGCTACGCCAATGGGCCGCTACGGCGAGCCGGAAGAGGTGGCCGCAGTCATGAACTTCCTGCTCTCGGATGAAGCCTCCTTCGTCACCGCCTCCCTGTATACCGTGGATGGCGGCATGATTGGGCAATAATACAGGCCTTTAAGCAGCAGATTGCTAAGCTGAGAGTAGCTACCTGAAAGCTCAAGCGTAAAAGGGCTGACGCTGCCCGCAGACGGCAAAGCTAACGTTTGGCGTGGAAATAGAAGCGGATTATAAGTGCAAAGCTTATTAATCCTTATAGCTGAACAAAGAGGCGACCCTTAATGAGTCGCCTCTTTGTTCAGCTTGTCTATGCGCTGCGCTATTGTCGCTTTCGGACAAGTTGTACAGTAGCCGTGCTCATCAGCCAGTCTGTAAGCCAGACAGCAATGCTTGCGCACATAGAAATCATGACCGGTATACGCCGGATGACTGAACAGCTTGCCGCGAATGGCGAGCGGACCGGCTTTGGCTCCGTGCCCCCGAGCAAGCTCGGGCGATAACAGCGTCTGCAAATCAGCACGCAGCAGACCTTCTCGCAGTCGAGCGTCGGCTGGGCCTTCCTCAAGCAGCAATGACAAATACAAGTTTTGAATATTAATGGATAACAACGACCACATGCCCGCTGGAGGCGCCCCTGTGCTATTCGCTACGGCAATAAATACTGGCGCAATATGCTCAGCAAGCAGCCTGCTGGCATAGGCAAACAGCTCGCTTGCACGCGCGCCCTTATCCTCCAGCGGCAGGGCATTCATCACTTCCGCTGGAGAGAGACGGTACACCATCTCCGCTTCATGCGTCATTCGGAAGTGCGCATCCTGCGGAGCAGCGGGCAAAAGGATGTCATAGACGGAGGCTGCATACAAAAGCCCCATCACAAGCACGGAGTATCGTTTGGCAAACATCGTACCGACGATAAGCGGCTCTGCGCCGAGCAATTGCTCCGTTTGAATAGCCAATATGTGATTAAGGCGGGCCGGAATCAGGAAATCCTCGGCGGAATGAGGATAGTCCTCAGAGGTTGATCTTCCTTCCTCCATCTGCCAGGTCGAGACACAAAACCGTCTATCCAGCGCGATTTTCCCCTCCACGTTCCAGCGTTCCATTGACATGACGTTCATTACACGTTAAGAAAATCTGTAATTTGATCGATAATCGTACTGCGCCCAAGCGTTCCCCAGCTTAAATAAAGCCAGTATTCGGTGACGAGCATTTGCTGTTGCTGTACAGCAGGAACCGATTCCCATAGCTTGCTGCCCGCTATTTCCTCCAGCATGCTTTCCCCTTGTATACCGTCCGTCTGCAGAAAAATATAATCAGCGCCCAGCTCAGGTATTTTTTCCTGCGACAGTTCAATCCGTTCAGTCTCGGTCAGCTCCGACGGCTCTAGGCCCAGCTTGTCATAAAGCAAATAATTAAGGGGATGTCCCTCCGAGCCGTACAGCTGCAGCTCCTTCTCTCGTACTCGAATATAAGCGGTACGTTTGCCATCCAGTGCCTCAAGCTTCTCTTTTACTGCGGCTGCCTTGCGGTCAAGCTCGGCAATTGCCTGCTCTGCCACTTCTTCTTTGCCAAAAATTTCGGCAACCTTGCGCAAATCAATCTGCCAGTCATCCGACACAAGACCCGCATTCGGATCAGGCTTGGCATTCGAATCATGCTCAGGGATGCCGAGCACGATCGTTGGCGCTATTTTGGTCAAATCTTCATAAGCGACTTCGCCCATCTGCTTATTAATTAGAATCAAATCAGGCGCAAGCTCCAGGACGGCCTCCAAGTTGAGCGCCTCGCTGCCTCCTTCAAGCAGATGAATGCCCTCCAGCTGCTTCGCCATATAAGGAAGCACCTTATTGTTATACTGCGGGGTTACGAGCATGCCATAAGGCTTTTCTCCTATCGTCAGCAGATGATCCGCATATTCGCTCTGCATGACAAATATTTTTTGGGGATGCGCCGGAACGGTCGTCGTTCCTTTCAAATGTGTGATGACCCGCTCCGTCACTTCGGTTGTCGCTGAAGGCTGACTCGGCTCAGTCGTTATACTTCCCTCAGAAGCTGGCTGATTGCCGCCGTTTGCGCTGCCGCATGCCGCAAGCATCATACAGATCGCAGCCATTGCCAGGAAAAGGACAAGCCCGCGCTTTGTTGAAAATGTCATGTTTGCCACCCTTTCGTTAATAACGATTCTCATTATCGTCAATAAGAATAGCATGCCCCTTCCAGGCATGCCATGTCCATTAGGGTGGAGTTTTGGCACGAATGTGCGATACGGGAAATTAATGTTGGAACATGCCGACGAGACGATCGAGCATCTCCCAGTGGGGAGCAGCCGAGTATTCACGCCAGAATATGCCGGTCAATTCCTGCAAACGATTTTGATGAACAGCCTTCAAGGCTAGCCAGCGACTGTCTTGCTTCATCTGGGCCGCATAGTGCTTTGAGCGTTCATCCTCAAATACATGCAGCAGCAGCCAGTCCGGATTCCACACAACCAGCTGCTCCAATGTCATTTTAGTTTCTTTGGGGGGCATATCCTCGATTCGAAATGGAGCCAGTACACGCAAATCATAATAGAGGACATCCGCTACGTTACGATTCGTATAGACAAAAAGCTCTTCTCCGCAAACCACAACGATGAGCACCGTTTCATTTCCAATTTGCTTTCTCAACGCTGCGCCGGCCGCTGCCGCCTTTTGCTCGTATCGGTCCAGCCATCGCCTTGCCTCCGCCTCCTTATCCAATCCATTTGCGATATGCAGCAGTTGGCTTCGCCAATCCAGCTTGGACGGAACAGCAAGAACAGGAGCTATTTGGCCCAGCTTTTCCCCATCTGTCAACGCCCTGCGCTCCTCGCAGAGAATGAGTCCAGGCCGCGCCTCCTCCAGAATAGACAGATTCCGCTCAAGCTCAGCGTCCCCAGCCAGATAGTAGGGAATCTCTTCAAAAAAAGCACGGCGATGCTCCGCATGAGGCTCATAAAAAACAGCTCGCGGCTTAACCTCAAGCGCCATCAAATGACCGTCATAAATGTAGCAAAAGCTTGCAACGGCCGATCTCGCCTCCTTCGCATAGACGCTTGGCGCGCTGCCGGTCAATTTTTTGAACTTGCGACTAAAATAGAATTCATTCGCATAGCCCGCTTCCTTCGCTACAGCCTCCAGATTATCATTCGATAATAGCAGCCGCTCCTTCGCTTTGCGCAGTCGAATGACGGCCAGGCATTCCATCGGGCTTAGTCCCTGCATCTGCTTGAACAGTTGAGAATAATACCAGGGACTCAGCCCCGCCATATCGGCAAGCTGTTCTCGCGTAATCGCTTCGGCACAATGTTCTTTCATATAGGCGACCGTCAGCAGAACCATATCCTCAGAGGTGAGCGCCGGGGTCCCCTTATCTGCCATTTTGACAAGCTCATATAACAACCCGAAGAATAGCATGCTCCGCTTTAAGCGCATTTGCAGCTCCTCAAGCCTGTCGCAAGCCATCAAGTCGGTCAAAGCGGGCAGCAAATGACTCGTTTGGGCAGCTGACAGCTGCAGGGGGAATGGATTCTCTCCCCGTATTTTTCTCGCGGCTGCGAAGGCTACAAGCGCACAACGAAAGGTGGAACGGTCATGAACGATAATGGTCGCATCTGAATATGGACATACGACAAAACCGTTATGGTTCATAATATACCTTTTGCCGTCAACCAGAAGCTGACCTTGCCCTCCCAGCATAATGAGCAGCCGAAATGCGGGCCCCTCATCATTCACCATCCAACCCTCCAACTTGCTGCTCATCTCGCTGATGGACAGCAGCGTATACTCCTGCTCCGAGCTGCCGCTGTCATTGTCGGTACGTAAATTCACCCTCGTTCCTCCTCCTTCCCAGGCTCGCATGTTCCGATTCATATAAAGCTGAAAAAGCCCGGCAGCCCGTGATGAACCATTGCTTTTAACGTAAACAGTATAGTCGATCTGACCTTTGAAAAGAAGGACTCGCACAGGTAGCAAAAGCAGTAAAAAACCTCCGATTCCACGGAAACCGTAGAGTCAGAGGTTCAAGCCTGTCAGTAAGCTGCGATTGTTATGAGCAACCGGGCTCAGGAAGGTCCGGCTGTTGCCCGCAGCCCAAATCGCACCCATACAAACCGTAGCAGCACAACAAGCAGCACCAGCAATTGCGGCAGGGTTGTTTCCCAAGTCGGATAGACGCCAAGCGGCCCAATCGTTGGCAGCGAACCCGACAGATGGGATGGAATCCAACCTGCTACCTGCAGCGAATGCAGGCTTTCGCCTACAAAGCGAATAGCTAAATAATAAATGAGCGCCGATGCCAGCAGAAAAAAGGGACGAATCGGCAGCTTGGCGCTAAAGCGAATCATCGCATACCCGATCAACACCAATAAAGCCAAGGTTGCCGAAATGCCCAGCGCCAGCTGTCCAGGTGCGATAGAAGGAGCCATGCCCGCGTAAAAAATCGTCGTTTCCGCCCCTTCCCGCAAAACCGCCAATCCCGAAACGAGAAACAGCGACCACAGACTGCCTTTTGCGAGCGCGCTGCCCAGCTTGTCATCGATATAGCTGCTCCAGGAGCGCAGGTTAGACTTACTGTGCAGCCAGCTTCCTACGCCAAGCATCAGGATGACAGAAACCAAGCCGGTTACGCCCTCCATCGCTTCACGGGCGCTGCCGGCCGCTGCTTGTGCAATGACATTCGTAAGCAAAACTGCGATGCCTATGCTGAGCAGCAATCCGGCACCGGCGCCTGACCATATCCAACGCGTTTTGTCAGCGTTGCCGGTACGCTTTAAATAAGCAAGCAGCGCAGCGATAACCAGCAGCGCCTCCAGCCCTTCGCGCAGCAGTATCGCTCCGGCATCCCATGCCGTATAAGATGTCTCCTGAGCCAGCGGCTGGAGCACCTCGCGAATCATGCCGATTGCCTCCTCTGCCTGCTGCGGCGCAGGCGGCTTGGCAAGCAAATAGCGAGATACCTCGGTCATTTGCAGCTCAACCCTGTTGTAAGCATCGGCTGAGCGTATGCTTACCTGCCCTTCTACAAGCGGCCACTTGGTGATAAAGGTCTGCATTTGACCATCGGCCTCCGCATAATGGCCTGAGGCAATATCCTTGGAGGCTTTGTCCAGAATAGCGAGCATATCTGAAATTGTAAGCTTGGCGCCAGGTTCCGACTCCAATACGAGCTTGCCGTCGCGGTAATCGCCGAGCAGGCTGATTAAAGCGTGCGTCTCCCGCTCGGCCTGCTCCGCACGGGGAGGTTCGGCTTGCAGCGCGATACGTATCATGCTCATCGCCGTCTCCAGCTTTCCGTAAGCGCCAAAGTTGTCCACGCGAATGGCAGCTTCTATCGCCGGCCAAGCTGCGCTAATACGTTGGTATACAGCGCTCGCTTGCTCGAAGCCGCCCGCCTGGATGGCGACCAGCATTCGCTCCGCATCTGGCAGCAACGCTTCAGCGGCTTCCTTTCCGGAAGTGCCTTCCTCGTCCGCCGCAGCCGTACTGCCCTGCTCGGCTTTCACATAGCTGTTCAGCGCTTTCACCAGCTCGGACAGCGCCAGCTTCGCGGCGTCAGGATTGTCGTCTGCCGCCGCTGCCGCCTTGACGGCGTGCGCCACAGCCGAATCGACATCCGCCGATTCGACGCTTTGCTCAGCTTTCAGCTGCCGCCACAGCTTCTCCGTTTCGCCGACGCGTTCGGCGGCGTCCGTCCAATTTCCCTGGCTCGCGGATGCAAGCGCTCCGCCAATGAGCGGCAGCAGCTTGCTTAGCTGCTCGCTGCCATCCTTTGCCGCCTCCGTTGATGCAGCGGCAGCGGCACTGCCACCGGAGGCCGCCCATACGCTCGGCGCCGCAGCCTCGACAGCTCGCGCGGCGGGTTCCGCTCGCGCCGCCGAAGCTTGCGCCGGGTTTTCCCCCAGCGCAAAGAACGTCAACACAAGCAGCAGCAATACTGATAGCAGCCGATTCCGCTTGTTGCGTTTATAATAAGGTTTCGCCAATATAGCCGCCTTCTTTCACGCCTGGAAAGCAGGCAAAAATCGCACTGCCGGTATGGACGATATACTCATTGAGCAAATCGCTTTGTCCAAGCTTCTGCTGCATGGGAATAAACTGCTTGCGCGAATCACGATTAAAGCATACGAACAACAATCCGGCGTCAAGCTGGCCCGTTTTGTGATCCATGCCGCTGGAATAGGAAAAAGAACGGCGCAAAATTTTGTTCGTGCCATCTCCCCGTGCAAGCGCCATATGGGAGCGTATCGGAATGATCGGCTCCCCCTGTTCATCCT
Organism: Paenibacillus sp. SY21-1; assembly: GCF_005222705.1. Taxonomy (GTDB): domain Bacteria; phylum Bacillota; class Bacilli; order Paenibacillales; family Paenibacillaceae; genus Pristimantibacillus. The sequence goes on from NZ_STGF01000003.1 coordinate 135,043, forward strand.
TTCGGCTAAGCTCGACCGCATCGAACTCATCCTTGCCGCCAAGCGGAGCGCCGCTATGACGGTAACGTCCGAACGTGGCTTCCTGGTCCTGCAGCGTGGAGCGGTCCCATACCTCCACCCGTATTCTGATACGGCGAACAATCATGTAGCTTCCGCCCGCCATCCAGGCAGCGCCGTCTGAGGCGTCTGCCCATACGATGCGCTCCATCTCGGCCTGATCCGACGTATCAGGGTTGGCCGTTCCGTCCTTGAAGCCCATCAGATTGCGAGGCGTTGCCCCCGCCTTATCGGCAGCGCCCGTCCGCTGAAAACCTTCCTGTGTCCAGCGCAGCACCGCCTTGCCCCGTGCGATCCGCGCCAAATTGCGTATGGCATGGAAGGCGACTTGCATATCGTCAGCATTTACTTGCACAGCCAAATCGCCGCCTGACCACTCTTCAAGCAATTCGTCTCCGCCGAAAGCAGGCAGGTCAACCAGTGCAGCAGGGCGTTTGGCTGACAGCCCGAAGCGACCGTCGAATAAAGACGGGCCGGCGCCGAACGTAATCGTCAGTTTTGATGGCGACAAACCAGCCGCCTCTCCCGTATCGGATGGAGGCAGGTTGGCATGCTCATTTTTGTCGCCAATCATGCTTCCTTTCGCCATTTCCGCAGCAGCTGCCGTCCAAGCCTTAAACAGCTCACGGACATTGTCCGCGCCTGCAGCGGTCACATCAAACGCAGCAAACAAGATATGATTTTGCGCCGGCGTAGTAATTCCTGCCTGGTGATCGCCATAAAAGGGAATCTGATCTCCGGACGCCAAATTGCGGGGTTCGGTCCCTAGCGCTCCTCCGGTGGCCTTGTCAGCTTTATTCCACAGGCCCCCCATGCCGGCAGCGCCAAGCAGCAAGCCTGCCCCGCCAATACCCGCCAGCTTAAGCAGCTCCCGGCGGCTAATGGTGGTCGCTTGAGGTGCCGACTTCAAGCTATTGCCTTCCTCTTTTTCCATACCGCTTCCGCCTTCTTCGTCTAATCGCTCATCCACAAAACGACCGAGTGACTTGGACTCGCCTTGGCTACCCCGTTTGCCGTTCATCTTCGCTCTACGCTCCCAGTATCGAGCCCATTTGCGACAATGGCTCCGCAAGCGCATCAAGCAACTGGCTTAGCTTCTTCGTATCTTCCTGCTTCAGATCCAGGTAAGAAACGTAACCCTCGCCGTTTTTGTAAGTAGCAAGCGAAGCCTCCAGATTGGCAAAAGCGTCGCCAATTTGCTTGTTTAGCTCGGCATCATGGTCTGCAAGCTCCGTCTGAACAAGCTCATAGATTTTTTTGGCTCCCTCTACGTTTGCTGCGAAATCATACAAATCCGTATGCGAATAACGTTCCTCTTCTCCGGTTACCTTAGAGGAAGACACCTCGTTGAGCAGTTCGACCGCCCCTGTTACCAGCATGGCAGGCTTTACCTCAACAGTCTCCATCAATGCTCTGAGCAGCTGCACATCCTGCAACAAACGGTCTGCATACTCATCCATGCCTTCCGTTGAGCCTTGCTCCCACAACGACTTCTCAATTCGATGGAAGCCGCGCCAGTCTTTATCCTCGACATCATTTTCGCGCGCGTCGATATTCGGGTCAAAATCACCCAAAGCTTCGGCAATAGGCTCAATACGCTCAAAATACATGCGAGTCGGCGCATACAAAGCTTTAGCTCCCTCTACGTCACCGTCTTTAACGGCCTTAACGAATTTATCTGTCTCAATCACAAATGTATCCGCTTGGCTGATCGCAAACTGGCGGTATTCCTCCGTAATCGCATCCCAGTTCTCAACCTTCGGGGCATCATTGCCTGCGCCGATGCCATTCGTATTAGTGGTGGCTGCAGGAGCCTCCTCATTTGAGCCCGCTTCATTTGCGCTGCAGCCGCCAAGCGCCAATGTACCGGCGAGCAGTATGGTTGCGAGTTGTTTTTTCATCGTAGGTTATCTCCTTAAAATCAATATGATAATCATCAGAATGCTGAATGAAGTATATTCCCATTGATAATCGTTGTCAATTAACATTTTTTGAACATTTCTAGTTCCTCCAAAGCGTGGACAACTGTCGACGCTCTTTGGCGTCGCACCGCGCTTTAATCCGGGAAGAATAGAGAGAGGGCAGTGAAATGATAGCCTTCCCTATATCCTAAAAAGCAAAAAAGACTCTCGGTTATGAGAGCCTTCTCCATCATATGTTTTGCTCAGTAGCGGCCACTATGCGGCTATTAACCTCTACAACTAATTGAGCTAATACAGCTCTTGAGCAGGTCGGAGCAGCTGTTAGTAGTCCCGGTCATCGTAATCACCATCATAATCATCGCGATCATCATAATCATCGTCGTCATAGTCGTCATCATCGTCATAGTCCACGTCCAGCACTTTGCCATTAGCGGCGTTAATATCTACTTCAGCCGTACCGGCAGCTGTTCTCAGCCTGACTTCATATTGCTTGATTCCATCGTCCCAATCCGTTTTCACACGGATAATGTCACCCTTAACGCGCTGCTGGGCAATCTTCCCCGCTTGTTCTTTCGTTATTGACTGAGCTGTCGCGCCGCCAGTTGCCGATCCGCTCGTCGCCGGCTCCTGTGTGACCGGCTTTGCCGTCGCTGACGGAGCCTTGGTTGGAGCTGATGCATGGCTTGGCGCTGCTGAAGCTTGAGCAGAAGGAGCTGTTGCGGGAGCAGCCGCCGTGCGCGGAGCGTCGTCATCATTCTTGACTCTCAGCACCTTGCCTGTTGCTGCCTCTACGTGAACGTCCACCTCCTGAAAGGTATCCTTGCGATCAATGTCCACTTCATAGTAAATGGAGCCCCGCTCGCGTTCCAGTTCAATATCCGTAACTGTACCGGGAGCAGCCTGAAGAGCAATTTGCTTCGCCTTCTCCTTGCCGATATAGGAGCTGGCTGCTTCGGCAGCTACTACAGCGCTTGTTCCTCCAAGCGCCACGACAAGCCCCAACCCGATGATCATGCCTTTTCTTTTCATCATCATTAACATCTCCTTTGTGATTCTCTTGCTTGCGAATGGTGTTGTTTTCTTGGCTATGTCTATACCTTACTCTCGCAATCTAAGAGGACCATTACAGAAACATTAGAATTTGATGATAAAAGCTAATCATCATCGTCATCCCATGTGACGGTTATAACAGCACCTGAGGCCGCATTCAGCTGCACGTCCGCCTCGCGGCCATCCTTCGTTTCAATTTCAACAAAATAATACCATTTCCCGCCTTCGTTCTCCTTATCGATATCCTTGACCTCGCCGGGAACCTTCTTCAGCGCCAGCTCGGCTGCTGTGGCTTCGGAAATAAGAATCGACGGGTTGGCTGTCGCCTTGTTTGTCGCTGCTGGAGAGGAAGACTTTGGCGTCGACTGGGGCTTAGGAGTCTCCGAAGGAGCGGGAGTTTGTGAAGGTATGGCCGAAGGCTCCCCGGATGGCTCCGGGCTAACCCCTCCACCTTCGGTAGGCTCAGGAGAAACCGTGCCGGGCGACGTGCCCGGATCATCTGCGACATAACGCTCCAGTGTACGAATGCCTGTAATTCCCGACTGCTCCACTGTAAGCTCATATAGACCCTGAGCCGATTTCAGCTGAATAACATAAGCTTCGCCTTGCTCCTTTCCTCCAACTATTTCGCCTGTATATTGGGAAAGCACTTCCTGCTGTGCCGCCGCAAGTGAAAGTCTGGGCGAGCTGGCCGCAGGAGAATGGTAAGTATACAACCACACTCCAGCGGTAAGGACGACTATAATGACTGCCGCAGCTACACCTGTTCGCAGTCGTGGATTGTTCACGCTATCCCTCCAGTAGTTCCGTCATGCGGTATAGTATAGCTGCCTTTTCTTACAATTTGCTGAGAACCGCCGCTTGAGATGGCAACTGTCATCGTCTGCTCGTCCCAAGCTAGCCAACTCGCGACCGCCCACCATAGGTTTGAAAATCCATGCCATTTCTGTTAATCCTCCGTCAGGCCAGCCGTCAGAGGAATTCGAATCGTAGCCGTCGTGCCTATGCCTGGCATGCTCTCCAGTACAAGCTCTGCGCCTATTGCATGAGCCAGCTCTTTGCCTAATGACAAACCTAAGCCTGCACCGCCCACTGGCTCCTGATCCCTGCTGCGGGCTTTGTCCACCCGATAAAATCGTTCAAAAACCTGCGGCAGATCCTCCGCTGGAATCCCGATGCCGCGATCTTTCACGCGAATATAACGATACCGCTCCGTACTGCCAACTTCTACCTCAATCGCTTCACTGCTGTATTTACGGGCATTATCCAGCAGGATGAAAAGTACCTGCTTGAGCTTATCCTGATCCGTGATGACGATAATATCTCCATTCACCGGTCCGACCACATCGATCTCGCGTTTATAGGCGCTGTAGAAGAATGCCGCAGCCTTCTCCGCGAACGGCAGCAATTCAAGCTTCTCGCACTCCACCTTCCATTCGCGCCGTGACATCGCCAGCAACAGCAACTGTTCGGTCATCTCCTTCATCCGCACAGCCTCCGAATGAATCGCTTCGATGGATTCCTCGAACAACTCCGGCCGTTCGCGTCCTCTTCGCTTGAGCAAGCTGGCATAGCTTTCAATAATCGTCAGCGGCGTCTTTAATTCATGCGATGCATTAGAAACAAATTGCTCCTGTCTGATAAAGCTTTCCTCCAGCAATCCGATCATTTCATTAAAGGTTTCACCCATTTCAACCAGCTCATCGCGGGAACGCCCCTCCTGCTGGAGCCTGACAAATTGACCGCTGCGGGTAATTTGGCGCATCGTTCTGGTCATAGCCGTAATTGGTCGCATCAGTAGCCTGCCCAGCACGCCACTGGATATAAGCACAGGAACGAGCACCGCTGCCGACACGCTGATCAGCACAAGCCGCAGAATACGCAGCAGCTCCATCAGTTCCTCCAAGCTTGCTGTCGCCTGTACATTGGCAACCGCTCCGTCTGATCCTATAACCGGAATGGATACATAGGAATAGCTTTTGCCCTCCATTTTCAGACGTTGCTCGGTATACTCTCCGGAATATACTGCGGTTTGCCGGCTTAAGCCCGTTTCCGAAGCGGAGGTCACAAGTGCGTCGCCTCCATTCTCCTCCTCCGTAACCCATCTAAGCATGCCATCCAGCGGCACATAGGCACGGAGCAACTCTGTCGTTGCGGCGCTGCTGTCCGACTCGCGCAGAGCGGATGCAGCCTGCTGCGTTTCTGCCGCGAGCTTGCTAAGCTCGCGGTCAAGCATCATTCTCGAGAAAACCGTATAAACCGTTGCATTAGCTATCAACAGCAACACTGTAAACAATACCGACGAGTACAGATGAACTTTGCTGCCCAGCTTCATGTCGCATCCCTGATGCAGTAGCCAATACCCCGAACTGTATGAATTAACTCCGCTCCAAAACCTTCGTCTACTTTTTTTCGTACATAACGAATATAGACATCCACGACGTTCGTGTTGCCCGAGTAATCGTACCCCCATACCTCCGTCAGCAATTGATCGCGGCTAAGCACAAGCTTCTTGTTCCGCAGCAGGTAAGCGAGCAGATCAAACTCCCGCTGCGTCAGCGCTATCGGCTGCCCAGCCCGTTCTACCTCGCGTGTGCTCGCATTCAGCCTCAAATCGGAAGCTGTCAGCCAATCGCCCACTTGCTGCTCCTCCGGAGCGCGTGCCGATGACTTACGGAAAGAAGCACGAATACGAGCAAGCAGTTCCTCCATTTCGAACGGTTTCGTCAAATAGTCATTTGCCCCAAGGTCGAGCCCGGTCACTTTGTCAGATACGGTGCTTTTGGCGGTAAGCATGATAATAGGCGTATCGTTGTCAACTGCGCGAATACGCTGCAACAATTCAATTCCGCTTATCCCCGGCAGCATCACATCAAGCAGAATAAGCGCAATACCGCCTGCTTTATATTCCGCCCATCCCTCCACCCCATCTGGGGCGAGCCTCACCTCGTAGCCTTCACTTTCAAGCTCTATCTGAAGCAGACGGGCGATTCGGCGCTCATCCTCAACGACCAATATCGTCTCATTCAATGGACGTTTCCTCCTTGCAGCGTTTCCTTTTCATTTAAGCATAACGAAAACACAACCTCTCGTCTATTCGGCTGGGCCGATTCAGCTGTCAGACTTGAGACGGGGCTTTATCAGGACAAAGGTCGGTTTAACAATTGGCTTATCCAGTGATACAGTACATAAAGGGATATTTACCATCTATTGGAGGGTCTTGAACATGAAAAAACATGACCATAAGTCACTTGTATGGAGCCGCACGCTGTTAGCCATTTTTGCGCTGGCGGTTGGCGCTTATGCACTGCTCCTGTATGGCAGTCCGGCTAACTTGCGCGACCAGCAATTTGTTCTCGCCAAGGAAGGTGTGCCTGGGTTATGGTACAGCGTCCTGTGGGTCCATGCTGTCACCGGCGGCTTGGCGCTGGCTCTGGGGTGGGTGCAATTTATTAAACGGGTACGCCTCAAAAGTCCTTCCGTGCATCGTGCCATTGGCATGATCTATGTGGTTATGAATGGAGTTAGCGGTGTGACGGGTCTCTATATGGCTTATTACGCAGATGGGGGCTTGATCGGACGATTGGGATTTGGAGCCTTGTCCGTACTGTGGCTTTATTCTCTTTACCGCGGTATGCACAGCATATTCGTCCTTAAAAACAGTTCGGCTCACGGACGCTGGATGATACGCAACTATGCGCTGACCTGTGCAGCGATTGCACTTCGTATCTATACCCCTTTGGCTGCCATTCTGTTTGGCCTTGACGACACGAACGGCAGCTTTGATTCTTTTACGGTCATAGCATGGTTATGCTGGATACCCAATCTGCTGCTGGCTGAATGGCTGATTCGCAATACTGGAGGCAGACGCAGACGCCGGGGGCGGCGACCGTTGTTCTAGGGGCCACTCCATACGGATGTCAGCACGCTACACAAACCAGTCAGCGAATCGGTTATATACGTATTCCTGTTTAATTTCGGTCTGTCCCTGGCCCCCTCCTTCATGTCCATTGAAGGGATAAATAATGACTTCTTTATCGCTGGCAATCCGATTGTAAGTAGCGAAATACATGAGCGGCGGGCATGTTTCATCCTTAAGCGCCACCGATGCCAGCACCGGACATGTGATACGATCAGCCATATTCATCGTGTCGAAATAGCTCAGATTGTCCATGATCAAGTCCGTCTGCTCCGGATGCCGTTTCAAATAATCAGCTACTGCGCCAAATGCGCCGTGATTGCCTTCAATCCGCGCAACCAGATTGCTGTTGCTAGGCACATCAACGAGCGCTGCAGCGGGACGATCGTCAAGCGCCGCGACAGCCATGCCAAGACCGCCGCCTTGACTGCCTCCCTCCAGAATAATGCGTTTCGGATCAATCTCTGCACGTGAACAAGCAAAGTCTATAGCCCTCAAGCAATCCATATAGACATATCGGTAATAATATTCGTATTTATCGTGTACGCCTTTGCTCGCTACATTGCTAAGAAAACCGTGGGTATAGGCTGTCGCATTGCCTGTCGGGCCGCCTTGATCACGGCAGTCCACGGACAGAACGGCCATGCCCATCATGATCCAATTCATAAATTGAGACGGCTCTCCCCTGCTGCCTGTGAAGCCGTGATAATGAATCAAACAAGGGTATTGGTCCTTATTCAGAAAGGTCGGGACGATCAGCCAGCCGTGAATCCGGGTATCGTCCAGCCCATTATAGGAAATGGCGTGCACGCTTACATGCTTGCCAGGATAATCCACCTGCTCGGATGCCGGCTCAAGTGGTTTTTCCGCTGCCAGACGAAGCGTTTCCGCCCAGAAACTATCGAAATCCTCCTGCTTGGTCAGCTCCGGATAATACTGATACAGCTCTCTTGTCGCTTGCTCGATATAACCCATTCATGCGTCCCCCTATTGTATGTACATTCATTCTTGCCTACATAGGTTCGACAATAAAACGCTCAATCCTACCCGACCTAGCTATGTTTCTATTTCCCACCGTCATTATGTTCTGAAATCCAGCTTAACGGAAAGTCCCCAGCCAAAAGGCTCAACATTGGTTAGTTCGGCTCGTATCCTGTTCATTCCAGCCTTTCCTCGTACGCGTACCGTGTCATTGGACGAGCGAATGCGTCCATCAGCGGTTGGCGGCTTCCAGCGCCATTCCCCTTCATACACCAAATCGTCATTGAGCCACAAACGAAGCCCATCACTGAAGCCGATCATCAGGACACCGTCTGCCTCTTCTCCAAGCTCGAACAGCCCTGTAGCTATGCGGGAGGCTCCCGCTTCCGGCTCATATAACCGATTTAAATTCAACGTCCCGTTCTCTTCAACAAGTACCGGCAGCCACTCGCCTCCTGCCGACTCTCGCTCACTGTTCGGTTGCTCTTGCGATACGAGCCACTCTGTTACGAAGCCTTCACTTTTCAATCGGCTATAATCGGCAACGCTTCTCTCCAACTCGACATAAGCGATTTCAGTAACTGAAAAATGGCGAATACACGCAGGCAGATAGCTCCAGAATCCGATAGCCCCTTCTACAGGCCCATGTTGAAGATGCGTAATGACAAGCTGCGGCTCCTCGGCATGATTTAGAAATACGCGTGCTCCAGTTGGATGAACCTCCAGCGCCAGCTTCATCCATTTCCTGGTCGTATTCGGAAGCGGCTTCTGATACCGTGTGCCGTTATAAATTTGCCAGGTCATCGAACCGTTCATAATCGGATCATACTGAATCTCCTCCGGTCCCATGTACACCAATTCATAGTTGGACTTGTCCCGGGCTCCAAACACAAGTCCGATAAAACCGGCTTGTCCCGGCAGCGCAACCTCAGCCTCCAGCCTATAGGAGCGATAAGGGATCTTATCCTTGCAAAGTACAGCCTTGCCGAGCGAATCCAGATACAGCGCGTTCTTCTCCTGCCACTGTCCAGCGTAAGCACCCGCCTGACCCAGGTGAAATGATTCAAGACCGTCCGTCAAGCTCCAGTTCATCTGTCTGCCGGTTGCCTGTAAAGGCTCTGTAGGTTTGCTTCCCATCATTCCACCCCTTCCACATTTTTGTAATTATTTATATAATATAGAACATATGTTCTGTTGTCAATCTTTCTTAACATATCTGGATAACTCATCTCATCAGCGGCACCGCCAGTCCCGTCTCTTTCTATGAAGATTATTTTTTCTTATGCGGGCATACAGCTCTATAACAAAATAAGGCCACCGATATGATATGCTCGGCAGCCTCATTTTGTTACCTTTAGTCGATAATCTTTTTCCTGATTTTTCTCCAGAAGCCGTTATCCCTCTGACTAGTATGCTTCTCATTGTTGATTAGCAGACTGTAAGAAGTCCACAGCATGGATGTTCGAATGATTACATAAGCTCCCAGTGCACTCAATACGATGCAAACCGGATAATAGGGGACTAATGCTCCCTCGGATATTCCCTTTTTCTCTAGCAAAAAAGCCATTCCTCCTACCGCCACCATGCCAGAACCCATGATAATCAATGCAGTATACCTGTTCTTCAGCCGATTCAAACGTTCCGTCAATTGCTTCACATAACCCTGATCCAGCATAAGAGCTTCTTTCTCCAGCACTTGGTACCGTTCCTCATCTTTAAGTATGGCAGACACGAAAGCAATGACGCCCCCTGCCGCCAACATGATCATAAGAATGGAATACACGACCGGCTCCTGCGGGAGCATCAAATACGGCAGACAAGCCATAATTAGCAAGCACACGCCTGACGCAATGCGATTGGTTGACTTCTGCTGATGACTCAAATACCCTTCAGCCATCTCTTGACTGACGTAATATCCTCTCTCTTCAACGCCGCCCTTCACCTCGCTCTCCTTCAGCAAATAATCGATAGACACCTCGAAAATATTTCCAATCATTAGCAGCTTTTCGGTTTCGGGGAACCCTTGTCCGTTTTCCCACTTGCTGACCGCTTGTCTGGTTGTGGACAGTTTTTCGGCCAGCGCTTCCTGGGAAAAACCTTTTTCCTTTCTAAGTTGCAACAATTTTTCGCTAAAAGACATAGGCTTACTCTCCTTTACTATTTATGACACTAATTGTAGAGAAACAATAGGGTCAATGCTATACGCTTGAGGTTGCGTTTGCGCTACTTGCAGTTGCACCTATGTAATTCTGAGTAAATGGATATTAACAGAACTGGCTATCATCGTAATCCTCCCTTTATCCTGAGCGCTTGCCTGCCTATTAACGTAAAGCTAGGGCGTGTCTGCGAACGCTGAGGACAGCAAATTCAGCCGAATTTTCGTGCCATGCAAGGCGCGTTTGTGAAGGCGTACCGGGGGTACATCAAGCAAACGGAACGAAGCAGGGGGGCAAAAGGCGGTGAAAGGTTCCACTAAACGGGTTTTCAGACACGCCCTAATTAAGGACGCAAAAAGAGACCGGAGCGTATCTTCCACGCATCCGGCCCTGTATTCCTATAATGATATGCTGCACCCTAACCAAATTGGGCTTTATGCAGCCTGCTGTATACGCCTCCAGCAGCTAGCAGCTCTCCGTGTGTTCCCTGCTCCGATACTCCTTGTTCCGCTACGACGACAATCCGATCTGCGTCTTTGATCGTAGCCAGCCGATGAGCAATCACAAGCGTCGTGCGTCCCTCCGACAGCTCGGATAATGCTAGCTGGATAGCTGCCTCCGTCTCGGTGTCCAATGCCGATGTCGCTTCATCCAGAATGAGGATAGGAGGGTTTTTCAGGAACATGCGAGCGATAGACAAGCGCTGCTTCTGGCCGCCGGACAGTTTGACGCCACGCTCTCCGATTAAGGTGTCCAGACCTTCTGGCTGGGAGCGAATCAGCTCCTCCAGCTGCGCGCGCCGCGCCGCCGCCCATATTTCCTCCTCGGAGGAGCCGAGACGGCCGTACTCGATGTTCTCGCGAATCGTCCCGTCAAACAGGAATACATCCTGCTGCACAATCCCGATATGATCCCTTAGCGATTTCAGCGTCATTCGGCGAATGTCGATGCCGTCGATCGTAATGCTTCCCTCCTGCACATCGTAAAAACGCGGCAGCAGACTGCAAAGCGTGGATTTGCCGGCTCCCGAAGGACCGACCAGCGCCACCGTTTCCCCCGCGCGCACGAATAGCGTTGCGTCTTTCAGCACCGTTTCCTTCCCTTCGTATCCGAAGGAGATGCTGTTGAATGCAATATCGCCGCGCAAGTTTGCTGCCTGAACCGCATCTGGCGATTCCGCCACATCCGGCTCCGTATCCAGCAGCTCCTGGAACCTTCTGAAGCCCGCGACCCCTTTCGGGAACGTTTCAATAATGGAGTTAATCTGGTTAATCGGCCCAAGAAAGACGTTGGACAACATGATAAAAGCGATAAACTCTCCATAAGTCATTTGCTTGTCGATAACGAACCAGGTTCCGCATACAAGCACAAACAGGGAAACAAATTTCATGAGCAAAAAGCTTAAGGAGGAGTTCCATGCCATGATCCGGTACGTCAACAGCTTCGTCATCCGAAACCGCTCGTTGTTGGCGGCAAAACGTTTGATTTCAAAGTTCTCGTTTCCGAAAGCCTGTACGACGCGGATACCGCTCACGTTGTTTTCCACGCGCGCATTGTAATCGGCGATATCGGAGAACATCGTCTTGAACGCCTTGGACATTTTGCGGCTGAAATAGAGCGACAAATAAATCATCAACGGCACGATAATAAAGGTAAGAACCGCCAGCTTCCAGTTAATGCCCAGCATAATGCCGAAGGCGCCAAGCAGCGTCATCACGGCGATAAACAGATCCTCGGGGCCGTGATGGGCAATTTCTCCGATATCCATTAAATCGTTCGTCATTCTCGATACCAGGTGACCGGTTTTATTGTTGTCAAAAAATCGGAAGCTCAGCTTTTGTACACGCTCAAACAGCTTTCTGCGCATGTCCGATTCAATGTTAATGCCTAGCTTATGCCCGTAATAGGTAACGACATAATGCAAAGCCGAACTGATGACATAGATGCCGAGCAACCCTAGGCAAGCATATAGAATAACGCTCCAGTCGCCGCTCGGCAGCAATTGATCGACTACGCGATTGACCGCCAGCGGGAATACAAGCTCCAGCAGAGCGGCCAGAATGGCGCAGGTAAAGTCTATCGTGAATAGGGCCTTGTAAGGGCGGTAGTAAGCAAAAAAGAGCCTGAGCATTCAAACTTTCCTTTCAATTGGGGGGTTACCGCCCAGCTTGCAGACCGACAAGCCAATCAGCCAGCTCCTTCGTCTGCTCCAGCACAGCCAGCGGGTCGTAGTACCAGGAGCGCTCCTCGGGCCACACATATAGCCTTTTATTCTTAACGGCCGGAAGCGCGCCCCAGATCGGGTCTTTCTCAAAGTCTTCAACCGTTCGGTTGTTGGCTGTTACGATCAAATAATCGCCTGCATATTGTCCAAGCATTTCTGGAGATATTTCGGCCCATTGCTTCTCCATCAGACTTTCCGCAATTTCTCCCGGCGGCTTTCGGCCCAATACCTGATACACAGGCTGGCCTCCTCGCCCGAAGTTGTCCCCGTAGGCCCATGTGCTCTTGTCGGTGTATTCCAGAATCGAGAACGTTGCTTCTTCCGGAATAACGGCATCGACGCGCGCCTTCTGCTCCTCATTGCTGCGTTCGAAATTTTCGAGCCAGGCTGCCGCTTCCGCCTCTTTCCCGAGTACATCGCCGAAATAGGTTAACTCTTCCCGGGCGTTTTTCAATTCGCCGTACGGAACGACGACGGTAGGGGCAATTTTGCTAAGCACATCGTAAGTATCGTTATTGCCCGTAATAATCAAATCGGGCTGCAGCTCCAAAATTTTTTCCGCGGAAGGCTGCCCATAAACGCCGGAATTCTCCACCTCTTGCAAGGCTGCCTTAAAGTAATAGTTTTCAAGCGTTAGCCCCGGCGCGCCAATTGGAATAACATCAAGCGCAATCAGCGCGCCGAGGTATTCCTCCGCAACGATGCGCGTCGGTTGAACGGGAATTTCAATATCTCCGTTTATCGTCGATATCGTTTTAATCGCCGGCTCCTGCGCAGCAGTCGGAGCTGCGGTTGCCTCTGTCGGCGCGTCGGACGATAAGGACTGGGACGCGGCTTCGTCCCGATTGCCGCAAGCGGCCAGCAGGATAACGAGCGTTAGCCAGACAGAAGCAAAAACGGACAGCCTGCGGCTACTCAATGTGCGGTAATGTGTTGGTGACAAATTCATTCTCCCCTTTTATCATCGATAATCATTATCATCAATACTTTACAGCCAGTCCATTGAATTGACCATGCCTCCGTGTGATTTCCGTCTATGCATTTTTGTGATGCGAGCCTGACAACGCTTGCGACAGCTTGGTAAGCTGCGCCTGCGAAGATAGAGGATCGTAACCGTAGAACAGATCCGGATGGTTCAGAACATAAACCCTGCCGCGCTTGACCGCCTCCAGACTCATCCACCCCTCGGAATGGTACAAACGCTCGATGCGCAGTCGTCCTTCCATTCCTTCGGGCAAACCGACGATAAAAATATGATCCGCCGGATAGTCGGCCAGCCCATTCACGGACGTCTCGATGTATCCTTTCGCATCAATGCCTTCCTCCACCATCCTGTCAGGGGGACGGAAGCCGATGTCATGATACAGCAGCTGGCTTCCTCTGCCGTAACTGGCGCTTATACCATAAGCCCTGTCGCGGCATAGCTCCCACACGATCGCCGTGCCTCTGTCGCCCAGCTCCATATCCAGTCGAGCATTCATCCTGTACACACGCTCGTCGAAGCGCTCCAGCCAAGACTCCGCCTGCGCTCCCCGGCCGACCGTATCGGCAATCAGCCTGAACTGCTCGCGCCAGTTCATCGTCCGGAACGGAAGTTCCAGCACGGGAGCCAGTTCCAGCAGTCCCTTGTTCTCTTGAGCGGCGCTATAATGCACAATCAAATCAGGGTTGACCTTGGCCAGCGCGTCATAGCAAGATGTCGCCGATTGCCCGTAGAAGCTGTATGTGGTGCCAAGCCCGATATTCTGTCCGGCCTGCACTTTCTCAAGCCACGGCGTGTACACGCCGAGCTCGGGCCGGATGCCGAGCGCGACCAGACTCGCCGTATGATTGGGATTAAGCGCTGCGATTCGCTTATTCCGCTTGATATAGGCAGTAGGCGATATACCTACCGCTTCCTTGAAGCGGCGGCTCAAATAGGCCCCTTCCTTATAGCCGACCTTCTGGGCCAGCGCATTCAGATTGGTCGGCGCTTCGAGAAGACCCAGCTGGGCTTGGCGAATGCGCAGCAGCGTCAAATGCTCGTTGAAGCTTCTGCCGGTAGCTTTGCGGAACGTACGCGAGAAATGCTCAGGCGTGACGCCCGCCTCGGCAGCCAGCTGCTCCCGCGTTAAATCTTCACGGTATTGCTCTTCCATCACCTTGAGCGCCTGCTCAAGCCAATCGCAGACCGGTCGCTCTTCCGCTGCGCATTCCCGCTCCAGTTCTGTCAGCAAAGCGGCGAATTGCTCCTGTACGCGAAACCTTCCGCCAAGCTCAGGCTGCTTCCACAGAGCCGCAAGCTCGCCAGCGAGCCTCTGAATAAGCGGCGAACAGCCGGCAATCGGCGTTTCGTGCGCTAGACCGTTGCCTGCCTCTCCGTTTCCCAGCACACAACGATATTCAATCAGCTGCCCACGCAATGAACCCTTCGAGCCCCTCGCCGGCTGCAAGCCTCTTCCAGGGCCGCTTAACAGAGCAAAGCCGTTGGCCGCTTCATACGTTTGTCCCGCCAGCTCGATTTCCCCTTTTCCGCTTTGTACGAGCAGGATTCGCCAGCTTTCGCCGCCTTTCTGCCACTGCTCCTGAATGGATGGCATGTCCCATTGCGAGATACGCACAGGAAAGCAGAAGGTATGGTTTAAAGCACCTGTGTCATCCTTAGGCGTGCATAATGTAGTCATTGCGTTGTCCTCCGATTGCTGTCTTCATGCCTGCCGATGAGGATTTTGAACATTATCATTGAGAATGATTATCGCCATAATAGTGTATATAAAAAAAACAAGCTTTTCAACCTTTAACGGTTAAAAAAGCTTGTTTGGCCTCGTTTTCTGATTAGCTGAACAGCTCTGCGGCATTATCGATAGCCATGCTTTGACCCAATGCGGAATAATCCAGCCATTTTTGACCGTCCAGCGCGTAGACGTGATTGTTTTTAACAGCCTTCAAGTTCATCCACAGCGGGTTTTTCTCCAGCTCGGCAAAGCTTCTTTTTGCATCGTCATCATTGTTTACAAGCAGGAAAATGACATCGGCAGCGAAATCCGGCAGCACTTCCTTGGATATCGGGGCATAAGGCTCGTCCAGCGATATATCCTCTACTCCGTTGGCAGGCTTCAGCTTCAGATCCTGAAACATGATCGGGCCAAGAGGACGCGCCGCGCTTTGCACGCGCAGCTCCTTCGCCGTAACTCTGATCGCCATTGCCTTTGCGCCTTCCCCTACCTCTTTTTCGATCGCCTGCCTCACGAGATCTGCCCTGGCCTCATAGTCGGAAATAAAGGCAGCGGCTTTCTCCTCAAGACCAAAATGCGCGGCAACCTGATTCAAGTGATCCCGCCAGGTTCCGGCATCCAGGTCCGTGCTGACGACGGGAGCGATTTTCTCCAGCTCCGCCCGCTGTTCACCGCCAAAATGTTGATCGATAAAAATGTAGTCCGGCTTCAGTCCGAGTACCGCTTCCATGTCCGAATCGCCCACTACTCCAAGCTTCACCGTCCCATCCAGCATAGCCTTGACATGCGGAAGAAAATCCCCTACGCCCCCGCCGATTGCGGAGCCGGCAGGCTTAATGCCGAGAGCAAGCAGATTATTCGTCATATGTATCGACATAGAAGCGATTTTCGCATTCGGATCGATGAGATTGCCATTTCCGGAGGAAGCTCCTGCATCCTTATTGCCCGCAGGGGCATTCGTCGCCGCTTCCGAACCGTTTGCGCTCCCTTCGCCGGCTTGTCCGCCGCATGCGGCAAGAACGCCAATAAGCAAAATCAGGAGCATAGTCGTGCAAATACGTCTTAACATGTTGAATCTACCTCCGAATGATAAGATAACCGAGCTGCTAAAGCTTCGTTCGAAAAAGCAAAAACAAAAAATAAGGACCGCCGATTGCGGCCACGATTACGCCTGCCGGTATCGCGTTAGGCTGAAACACCGAACGGCCGATCGTATCGGCCGCAACGAGAATGGCCACGCCAACCAGCGCCGCTACCGGCATAAAATATTGATGGCGCGGACCGACAAGCCGCTTCGCGATATGTGGCGCAGCCAGCCCGATAAAGCCGATTCCGCCGACCATGGCAACACTTGCGCATGACAGTGCGACGCCAAGCGTCAGCAGCAGCAGCCTGCTCCTTGTCACCTGGCTTCCTACCCCTGTCGCCATGTCATCGCCCAATGTGAATAAATCAAGTTGTCTCGAACGCAAGTAAATAAGCGGAATAAGCACGACGGTCCACGGCAGCAGCGCCGCTACGTTCACCCACTGTCGGCCCCATACGTTGCCTGCCAGCCAACGTGCCGCGAAGGCGTATGTGTCTTCATCAAGCTTGAGTGAAAGAACTAGCGTCAGCGCGCCCAGTCCGGCGGCAACTCCGATTCCGACAAGAATGAGCCGGGTCGGCATCAGGCCTCTATAGCGGTCATACGCGAGCAGAAAGATAACAATTGCCACAGCTATACCGCCTGCGAACGTGAACAAGGGAATCATCAGCGCGGCGGAGGTGTCCAGCTTTTGAAAGAAGGAAACGTAGACAATCAGGCCGAAGGCTGCGCCGGCGTTAATGCCCAGAATGCCCGGATCGGCAAGCGCATTGCGCGATACGCCTTGAAATACGGAGCCCGCTATGCCAAGACCTGCTCCTGCCAGCAAGGTAATCATAATTCGCGGCAGCCTGTAGTCGTAAAGAATTATCGTTTCTTCTGCCGTTCCGTGACCAAGCAGCGCATACCACACCTGCAAGGGCGTCAATCGAATGGTGCCTGTATTCAGGCTGATCAATACAATCGCCAGTGATAGGAACGCAAGAGCAAGCATGACGATCATAGCCCTCTTCCTGCGAGCGCGTTCGGCAACGTCCATGCTACAACTCCCTTCTCTCCTTGCGGGCCAAATACAAAAAGAAAGGAACGCCAACCAGCGCAACCATCGCTCCAATCGCAAACTCCCTGGGCGGCTGAACCAGCCGTGCCGCAAAATCGGCCCATACAAGCAATAGCGCGCCTAGCAGTGAAGACATGGGAATAATGCGCCGGTAATCGACCCCTACGAGCTTACGGGCAAGGTGGGGCGCAATCAAACCAACAAACGAGATCGAGCCTGCCACGGAGACCGATGCACCCGCGAGCAGAACGGCAGCCGTCATGCCCCAGAAACGCACCCTTGAGCTACGTACGCCCAAGTTCGTTGCCGACTCGTCACCTAGCGCTAAAAAAGAGATTTTTCTGCCCATCGTACAGCCCCATGTAATCGCCAGTAAAATGACGGGAACAAGCAGCTTCAAATGCTCCCAGGTCACTCCGGCTACCCCGCCTGCGTACCAAAATGCAAGGTCCTGGCTTAGCGCATAATAGATGGCGATTCCGGCGCTTAACGCTTGCAGGATCGCCGCCACGACGGCGCCGGCAATCGTTAGACGCAGCGAGCTTAACCCGCCCGGCGCAGCAGCCCCGAGCATGACGATAACAAGTGTCGCAAGCGCGGCGCCAACAAATGATAATGCCATTAATTCTGAATAGCCCAGCCCGGGCAGAAAAGCAAAGCTTAACGCAACGATAAACGACGCGCCTGCGTTGACGCCTAATATGCCGGTATCGGCCATAGGATTGCGCGTCACTCCCTGCATAATCGCTCCGGCCGCCCCGAATGCCGCTCCTGTCGTCACCGCTCCGAGCACGCGTGGCAGACGCAGGTCAAAAATGATTTGATGCGCGGTTAGCGACGGCTGATAATCGATCACCGCTTCCCATACGGTTGCGAGCGGCAAGCTTTTGGCACCGTACGATATCGCCATGAATACGGACAGCAGCAGCGCCGCAGCCGTTCCGGCAAATAGCAATGCTCTTGCATAAACCATATTTCCCGCCATATGCTTGCTTGAATGGCTTCCTCCCTTACCATTAACACTGATAATCATTATCATAATCTAAGTATAACGATCCTCCTTATGTGCGCCATGACATTTTTTAAGATTGTTCCATGGATGAAATCAAGCCAAAACGGGAAACGCCGCCCTGCAGCGGCGTTAACAGCTAGATATGACTATTGCAGCAGCCGCTGTGCTTCTTCCAGCTGCTTTTCAATTAGATAAGGAGCGTAGACGATCCATTTGCTCCAGTCCAGAAAACTTGCTCGCCCTTCGCGCACGGCAGGATGACGCTGCCAGTCCGGATCGCTGGCCAGCCACTGTCGGGCGGCCTCCCCATCTTCTTTGCTGACGGGAACGATGAACAGATAGTCAGCTTCATAACGGGCCAGCTCATGCTGCTCAATTTCCGTCCAGTTATGCCCGACTCCGGGCCCGTGCGGACGCATCTGCTCAAGCACAAGCGCAGGAGGCTTCAGCCCCAGCAGACGGTATAGCACATGTCCGATATTGCGCGCGCTGTATATGCGCAGCCTTCCGTTTCTGACCACGCATATGGCCGCGCTTCGCTCTCCAGCCGTTCTTCTAACTTCCCGGCATGCGCGCTCTGCCTTGCGCTCATGCTCGTCCAGCCAGCGACGCGCTTCAGCCTTGCGGTTAACAAGCTCGGCAATGTCCAGCAGATGCGTATAGACGTCCTTGCTCGACCATGGAATGGCTACAATCGGCGCTATGTCGTTGACATGCTCCCTCGCCTTCTCCAGTACGTTGTCCTTGCATATAATCAGCTCAGGCTTCGCTTCCAGAAACGTATTGCGGTCGATCAACCATGGCTCCGAGCGGTGCTTAGGCAGGTCGAGCGACTTCGCGGAAAGCGGCAAATAGGCGGGAATTTGCGCCGCTCCGGGGCGCAAGCCCAAGGTGTACAGATGATCCGTATAGGGGGCGGACAGAGAGATAACGCTGAAATCGTCCCGCTTCATATATATAGTCGGCGCATGGCCGTTCGTCTCTTTGAATCTTCTGCTGAAGTAGAATTCATCCGCGTAGCCCACCTGGCTGGCAATTTCCCGCACAGGCCGCTCCGTCGTAAGCAGGAGCTCCTTCGCCTTGTTCATTCTTAGCTGGGTTAAATAAGTAACGGGCGTTTTGCTCATAGTATGCTTAAAAGCATGGGAGTAATATGCAGGATGAAGACGGGCCATAGCGGCAAGCTTGTCCATTTTTATCGTCTCGGGGTAGTGATGCTGCATGTAACGTACGGTCTGCTTCACGCCGCCAGTCGTGTCCTGCTTGACTGCAGACCCTGCGAACGGCGACATTTCCTTCAACAGCTCCAGCAGCTCGTGGCGGACAAGCAAGCTGCTATATGTCGCAATTGTGCTTCGTTCACGCTCCAGTCCGGCAAATAGCCGGCTTAGCTTATCGGGCTGGCCGTCAGTCGGCAGCGCGACCCGTCCTTGCAGCGGCAAAGCGCGCTCGCGCTCCAGCGACACCGTATGCTCCGTCCGGCCAGACTCGCGCAGCAAATCAAATAGCAGCCAATACAGCTGCCCCGTTGAATGGCCGACTTCCATACGAAAGCTTGTTCCCGCCGGATAAAGGAATAACCCATCATCCTCCAGCTTTTCGGGCAAACCGTCTATGGTTGCCGGGCCCGCCGCTTTTTTCACATACAACAGCAGATGATGGGTCAGCCGGTCTCCTAAGGCCGGTTCTTCAGGAAAAAAAGCGTTCCGACCAAATCCGATGATTTCCGGAAGCACGCCATGCATAAAATCGCTTCGTTCAGAACTGCTTTTCATTATGCCCACAAGCCTCCCCGCAATCTTTCAGCCGTTCATTCCACACACTATCTGCTCATCTATTGTTGCTTATGCAGGAGTGAGCATTCAGAGTGCAAATATAAATGAGAACAATTCTCGTCCGTTTAGTTTAAAACATAAAAACAAGCTTTTCAACCGCAGCACGGTCCAAAAAGCTTGTTAAGATATCCCCTATTGCAGAGCATAAGCGAGCGGTTGCCAACTTTCCCTACCGAGCATCACGCATCTGAAGGCAAGCCGTTCGCACAAGGCTAAAAGCGCATGTATATAAATTCCGCCGCCTCGCCCGAGAAAAACAATATGCCCAGTATGATGACAATAAAAACGGCGGCGATGACAAAATCAAGCCCGATCAACAGCAGCTGCCTGAACGCTTTATGGAGTCGCGGCATCGTTAGTCCCTCCTTGAGTCAGCAGTTGCTCCCGAACCGCTTGCGTCAGCTCCTGACCGAAACGGTAGCTGCCTTCGTTCAGCAAATGCGAAGGATCATGGTACTGCGTATGATAATACTCATGGTCAAGCTCTGTATCTGAAGCATTGTAATCGATAAATGGGTAGCCGTACGACTCCACAAGCTCCCGGTAGCTTTCCATAATTCGATCATATTCCGTCCAGTCCAGCAGTTCGGCTTGATCAATCATGATACGGTCCAGCGGAGCCGTATAGATCAGCGCCTTTTTGCCGCTCCGCTTGAGCAGCTCCAGCGTTTGCTCCATGGCGAACAGACCGAAGCTGTGTTTGGAATCAAACGGCTGGCCCCATGCGTACAAATCGCGAAAATGCCCGTTGATCAGCTCCTGCTGCCCTTTCGTCATTTTTATATAAGGCGTGGAAAGGCTTGGAGCGGGCTCTGCGGACTCGCTGTCTGACGTGGCAAACTCCGCGTCCAGCAGCCTGCGCAGCTTCTCCTTTGGCGTTCTTGTTTTGCCTAAATCATATGAAATGACATCCCGGTATTTATACAGAGACCATTTGTTCAGTACATTTCGCTGCACCCACTGATGCGTATATGAGGGAAGGCCTTCATTTTTCTCCGGAAAATCGTCAAGCCATCCGCCCAAGCATCCGCAGCCCAGCTTGCCGAGCATCTGCGGATACACGACGATATCCGGCTCGTTGTCGCTGACTGCAACCATCCCGTAATTGAGCTCATATACGACATAATCGACCTGATCGATTACGGAAGCGAGAATGGCATACGTCTCCGTCAAACGAGCGCCTGTCAAGCCCAGATTCACAACCTCGTAATCCGGCTCGCTTGCTTGAAGCACCCCTGCAGTCGTATGGCTTCCTTTGCCGACCGTCGTGCCGAATACGGTGGACGGGCCAAACAGCCCGATCATCGGCTTCTCCGGCGGCTGCTGCCGAATTTGCTCAATCAGAAAAGGCGTATTCACGACAGCGTCCCAAGGCGGCACGCGGTTTTCCCTGGCCGCATACTCCAGCACCTCTTCCCTTTTGGCATCGATTTTCGGCTGCAGCATATAGGTTACGGCGGCAAGACCGCCCATAATCAGCAGCAGGATCATTACGATATGCGGCCAAGCCAGCTTCAAGCGATTATACATGAGGCGTTATCCTCCATCATTTATTTCATTTACGCCACCTGCCGGGTGGCGATTGAGCCCGTTCACCAAGCGAACAGTCTCCCGAGCAGCACCCATGCCTCGTACAAAGGCAGAATAAAGAAAACCCTGGTGACGACGACAAACGTAAACGTCCCAAGCACCGCAAGCGTCCCCGTGGCCGGCTTCGCCCACCTTGGAATTTTAATAGCAGGCTTGAGCTTCTTGGCGTACAGACGGTGAATCGCAAGCATGACTCCGTGGCTTAGCCCCCAGACGACGAAATGCCAGGACGCTCCGTGCCATAACCCCGAGACGCCCAACGTGGCAATCAGGTTGAAGCTTGTTTTAAGCTGCGTGGTCCTGCTTCCGCCCAGAGGAAAGTAGACATATTTCGTGAGCCATTTGCCGAGCGAAATGTGCCAGCGGTTCCAGAACTCGGCAATGCTCCGACTCGCGTACGGGAACCGGAAATTCTCGGGAATGACGATGCCGAACAGCCTCGCCGTTCCGATCGCAATATCGGAATAGCCGGAGAAATCGAAGTAAATGACCAGAGAATAAGCGACGAGCGCCAGCCATAGCACGCCTGGCTCCGTTTGCATAATGCCCTGCTGAGTGTTTAGCGGCTGTACCAGCAAATTGATGGTGTCGGCCAGCACAAGCTTTTTGAACAGACCAATGAGAATGCGGCCCGACCCGGCAACCAGATTCCGGCCCTCAAACGGCTTGTCCAGCTCCGGCATAAACATTTGGAACTGCTTGATCGGACCTGCCACCAGCGTCGGAAAGAAGAAGGAAAAGCTGAGAAAATGCTGCAGCTTGTGCTCCGGCAGCGTGCCGCGGCGCATCTCCACAATATAATGAATCAGCTCAAACGTAATATAGGAAAGCGCAAGCGGGATAAGCAGGTTCTCAAGGCGCGGAAGTCCATTGAAGTCGAAAAGCCGCAGCAGCTCGTTCAGCGTATCGGATAACATGCCGCTATATTTAAAATAGACAAGCACTCCGATGGCAAGCAGCACCACCGTTATAAACAGCGGTCTGGAGCTTCGAATTCTGGAGCTTCGGACAAGAGCGTAGACGAGCAGCAGCTCCGCCCCGATAAGCAGCACAAACGGCCTTGCATACAAGCTATAGAAGGCAATTCCCGCGCCAGCCAGAACGAAAGGGCGAATGCGAACCGGAACAGCATAATAGGCGATAAGCGCCGCGCCAACAAAAAACCAATAAAAAAAGTCCGTTATAAACATTTGCGCGATTATCCTTCCTGCCAGATGATCATCCGTATATTTTATCACGTTAAGCAAGAAGCTACTACCCGCTGAGCTGGAAAAAACAAACAAGCTCCGCCCCTGAAAGCTCGGGAACGGAACTTGTTGGATTGCTGCTGTGTGCGCTGTCTGTAATCCTGCTGCCGTCAGCCTTGCGGAAGCTGGGATTGGCCTCACGCATTTTTAAGAACACGTTCTAACGAAAACTGAACGTCTTTGCAGACTCTCACGCACTATTATATTGACGTTGATAATCGTTATCAATATAATGAGAATGATTATATTCAGCGACGCTGCTTTCATGCAGTTACTGACACAAACCACAAATTTACATATACTTCAAGCGGGAAAGAGGAATCAGCCATGAGCGAGCAATTGGAGCTTTACGATGTAACGATAATAGGCGGCGGCCCCGCCGGGATGTACTCCGCCTTCTATAGCGGCATGAGAGATATGAAAACGAAGCTGATTGAAGCCAGGGAAGAGCTGGGCGGTCGGATTTTGATCTATCCGGAGAAAATGATCTGGGATGTCGGCGGCTTGACCCCTACCCTAGGCAGCAAGCTGATTGAGCAGCTGAAGCAGCAAGCGCTGACCTTTGATCCAACTGTCGTCCTTGGTCAGACGATCGAGAAATTCGAGCGCCAGCAGGACGGCACGATTGTGCTAACCGCAGCGAACGGGGAGAGGCATTGGACGCGTACCGTCATCATGGCAATCGGTTACGGCGTATTGCAGCTTGCCAAGCTGGAAATCGAGGGCGCCGACCGCTTCGAGGTAAGCAACCTTCACTACACGGTTCAAGAGCTTGAAGGCTTCCGCGGCAAAAGAGTGCTGATCTCAGGGGGCGGCGATTCCGCGGTCGACTGGGCTAACGCCTTAACCCCGATTGCAGCCTCGCTCACGGTCGTTCACCGGCGCGACCAGTTCGGCGGCCATGAGCGCAATGTCGCGCAAATGAAGGGCTCATCGGCCAACGTCCTCACCCCGTACGCGGTGGAGTCGCTAAGCAGCACGAACGGAACCGACATCGATCAGGTCAGCATTCGCCATATGGAAACCGAAGAATGCCTGCAGCTTGAAGTCGCTGCCGTTATCGTCAACCACGGACTTCGCTATAACTTTGGCGCGATCAAGGAGTGGGGCCTCGATATGGGCGATTGGAACGTCAACGTATCGGGCCGCAATGCAACGAATATTCCCGGCATCTTCGCCGTCGGCGACTTCGTCCAGCATGACAGCAAGGTGCATTTGATCGCCGGAACGTTCACCGACGCCGTTAATGCGGTTAACGGCGCCAAGGTGTTTATCGAGCCTGAAGCTGACAAATACGCTTACGTCTCATCGCATAACTCCAGGTTTAAGGAAAAGAATCGCGAGCTAGGCGTCGTCGACGAGGATGAGCATTAAGCAAGCGCGACAAGCCGGTTGCAGCTTTGCTTTCATTTTCTTCATTAGTTGATAAGGGCTGCTCTTCTGACCGCTCGAAAGGCGGCCGGAAAGCGGCCCTTCGATTTGAAATCGTCCGCTGCCGCTCTTTTTGCAAACAGTCGCCCCTTCTCCCTCTTCTGCGCCTCTCTGCTCGTTGACTCGAAGCGGCTGCAGCGTGACGCCATGACGTTTGGTCACGATTTTTCAAAGCCGCTCCATAGCGGGCTCCGAGGCCTCCACAAGTGCGGAAAATGTGCTACGATGAATAATGAACAGGAGGGTGGAGATGAATACCATTCAAGTGCTGATCGTCGAGGATGACGAGCTGCTGCGCAGCGGAATGCAGCTTGTTATCGATGGCGAGGAGGATATGCAGGTATGCGGCTTGGCAGGCAACGGCAAGGAAGCGCTCGCTTGTATCAAGGAGAACCGGCCGGATTTGGTGCTGCTTGATTTGCAAATGCCCGTGATGGACGGGATTGCCTGCATGAAGGAAATACGCCGTACGGACCAGGATTTGACCGTCCTTATCCTGACTACGTTTAACGAAGAGGATTATATCTTTGAGGCGCTGGCTTGCGGAGCGAACGGCTATTTGCTCAAGGGGATCGACTTCGGAAAGCTCGTGGCGACGATGCGCGAAGCGATGAACAAGCAGTACGTGCTGCCTGCCGAGGTGGCGGCTAAGGTTGCAAGCTATGCGATGGGGGATCGGACATACAAGCAGGAAAAAGGGCTGCAGCGTTATTTTGAACAGGCTACCCCGTTCACGAAAAAGGAGCAGCAAATTCTAGTTCTGCTGCTGAAGCGTTTGACCAACAAAGAAATTGCCGACAGGCTGTTCCTCTCCGAGGGCACAATCAAAAACAACCTGACGGTTATTTACGGCAAGCTTGGCGTTGCGAGCTGGCAGGAAGCCGTGCAGGAGCTGGAGCGGCTTGCGCTGAATCATGCGTGATTGCGGAGCGGAAGGCTGACGAAAAAAGCGCTTCCCTCCCCCTTGCGGCTGCGGACGCCCGCCTCGCCACCATGCTGCCCGACAATTTCCTTCACGATCGCAAGTCCCAGTCCGCTACCCTCCTCATTGCGTTCCCTGCGTTTGTAGAAGCGCTGGAATACCTGCTTCTGCTCCTCCTCCGCGATGCCAATGCCGTGATCGACGACATGCACGATCAGCGTATCAGAGCTGTCCTCCGCATAGGCATGCAATTCAATGTCTTTACTGGCGTCGGCGCTGAATTTGACCGCATTATCGATATAGTTGTTGAATACCTGGAGCATGCGTATTCGATCAATACGAACCGTACCCGCCAGTCCTTCCTCCCATTTTGCGTGCAGTACAAATCCCTTCTGAAGCAAATCTCCGGCAAAATGCGTATGTACTTCCTGAAGCCACGCATCCGCATCCGTCTCTTCGAAATGCAGAAGCAGCTCCCTCGACTCCAGCTTGGACAGCTCGAACAAATCGTGAATCAGCCTTTTGACGTAAGCTGTCTTGTCGAGCAGCTGCTGCGTCATCGCTCCATGATTCATATGCGCCCGACCCTCCACCAGAAGCTGGATATACGTTTGGATGCCGACGATCGGCGTGCCCAGATCATGTGCGATATTAACCAGCATTTTTGTACGCAGACGATGCGCTTCCTGAAGGCTGGCAGTCCGCTCCGCCACCTTATCCTCAAGCGAGGCGTTTGTTTGCACAAGCTCTTCCCTTAGCAGATCATTGCGCCTGGACAATCGGGTATAACGATACGATACGAGTATGGCCTGGGATAAAATAAACAGCACAATGCTGTAGCTGAATATCGGTGTACTGGAAATAATCCTTACATAATAAAGCGTATCATGGAGCGATGCTAGGACAATAAAGATCAGCGCGATCATATGAATAAAAGCGCCCTCCCGCCCCCGAATATACGCCTTCACTCCAACGTATACAATAAAATACAGCAGTACCGCCGCCTTCAGTCCGGTCTGCAGCAGCATGGACTCGGTGAAAATTCGGGCAGGCGTCGCAAGCACAAACAGCTGCATCCCGATAGCCAAAGCTGTGCCTAGCCGCAGCATCCAGCGGTGAACCTCTTGCGGATAAAGGCTTTTCATCAAATAAATGCCGCATGTGAAGGCCGCGAGTTCTGCCGTATACTCCAGCTTGACCAGCTGTTCCCAATCCTGCAGCCCGGCGAGCAGCGAAGACAGATATCCATTAATGAACAACGAGCGCAGCGCAACCGATAACGAGAGCAAGCCGACAAGCAAGGTCGCCGTTTCCCGCCTGCGCGTGGCGTACACGATAAGATGATACAGCCCCATAAACAGGAAGCCGCCCATAATACAAATTTCAGCCATAAGCTCGCGCAGAATATACGGAATCAATGCGCTTGTGTCGCCATAGTCGATCTCGCCCATAATCCCGCCTTCACGAAAGGAAAAATTGGACACTTGAATGACAATATCAAATTCTGTCTGCCGGGGCTGGAAGAAAAACATTTGCATATGGGATTGGGGCTGCTCCCGCTCTCTGTCTGCGCCAACCGTTCCCAGCCCGATCTGCTCTTTCCCGTCAATCCAGATCCGGTATGCGCTCCCGATCGAGCGCACGAACAACGCTTTATTGCCGTTCACATCACGGTCGGGCACGCGAAGCTGCAAGCGGTAGGTGCCATAGCCGTAGCCGAGCTGGCCGCTGCCCGTTAAATGTCCGGCGTTGTTCCATGAGGACGGCACATCCAGCGTACTTGACGAATAAGTAAGGGCAGGGAGCGATTCGGGAGCAAGAAGCTGCTGCCAGTAAAAGGTCCATTGGCCGTGCAACGGAATGACTCCCGGGGAGTCTAAGGAAGGGAGCTTCCGCAAATCGGCTACTCCATCGACCGCGGTAGGGGAAACGAAGGGACGCGATGCTTCAGCCCCGTATGCAGAAACATTGGGCAGCAGCGCGACAACCAATAAAAGACATACAATTAAAACAGCGGCAAGCCTGCTCGGCATCGTTATCGTTCCTCTGATGGTATTGTGCAATGCCTTGCTGGGCATAAGCGACTATTACCATCATATAGCAAGCAGGGCTATAACACTATCGCAATTCGTATAAAAGCCTACACTTGTTGCTGGGTTTTAAGCTGCTCCCGGTACTGCTTGGGCGTAATGCCCTCGTATTTTTTGAAAATGCGAATAAAGTAGCTCGTTGTCTGCAGCCCGATTTGCTCCGATATGCCGTCGAGGCTCAGAGAGGAATGATGCAGCAGCTCCTTCGCGCGCTTCATACGCAATTTTATGACATAATCGATAAAATTAACCCCGGTTTCGTCCTTGAACAGCACGCTGAAGTAGCTCGCGTTCAGGTGTACGTGATGCGCGACCTCCTTAATGGAAATCGCGTCTCCAAGGTGCTCATGAATATATTTAACGGCGCTGACAATATAATCGTTCGTCGTGCCGATATCATGTGCTTCGTCCTTTTTGCCTGCCGCGTTTTTGGGCTGCAGCGCCTTTCCTACCGCCTCGATCAATTGATTCTGTCGCACCGGCTTCAGCAAATAATCGACTGCTCCAAGTCTGAGAGCCTGCTGGGCGTACTCGAATTCGGCAAAGCCCGTCAGCAGAATGGTCGGTATTTCGTTATGGCTGCTGCGCAGCGACTCCAGCAGCTCAATTCCGGACATGACCGGCATGCGGATGTCCGTTATCAGCAAATCGTAATCCTGTGCTTTCAACTGCTCCGCTGCCTGCTTGCCATTGTCCGCCGTATCCACATGAAAGCCTTTTGGCGCGAATGACTGCAGCGTAAAGGCCACCCCCATCCGCGAATTGTATTCATCGTCCACGACCAGAATCCGATGCTCCATTCGCCCCATCCCCCTTGTCCCGATCCATCTGCTGCGGAATGCGGAGCGTAATCGTCGTCCCCTCATCCCGGCTGCTGTCAATGGTAAGCCCGTACTCCTTGCCGTAATGCAACTGCATCAGCTTGCACACATTATACAATCCGATGCCGTTCCCGCCTGTAACAAATTCCACGTTCATTTCGTAACGTAAGCGCTCTCTTATCGCCAGCAAATGCTCAGGCTCAATGCCTATGCCGTCATCCTTGACTGCAAGCAGGACGTCATCGCCCTCCAGGCGGGCCAGAACCCGGATGCTGCCGCCATGCTCCTTGGGCTCGATGCCGTGGACAATCGCGTTCTCCACCAGCGGCTGTACGGACAGCTTGGGAATTAGCACACCGCCAAGCTCCGGGTCGCATTCGATTTGAATCGCCAGCCGTTCCCTCCACCTCATTCTCATCAGATCGGCATAGCGCCCAATCTGCTCCAGCTCCTCGGCAAGCGTCACAAATCCGTCCCGGCTGCTGGAATGGATCGTATACCGGAATAAATCAGCCAGTTGAACAACCGTCTGCGCCAGCTCCTGTTCGCCCTTGCGAATATGATCCCAATAGAGGGAATCCAGCGTGTTGAATAAAAAATGCGGATTGATCTGCGAATGAAGCGCTTTAATTTCGCTTTTGCTCTTCATAATTTCTTTTTCATATACGGACTTGATCAAATAATTAATTTGTTTAACCATTTGATTATACGTCATATTAAGCTGATTAACCTCGCGGTTGAAGTAATGCTCCGGATTTTCCCGGGGGCTGCCGTGTTTGCCCTGCTGAATGACGCGTGTCAGACTTTTGATCGGCGAGGTTATAAACTTCGACAGGCCGTATGACAGCAAAGCAAACACGATGATGCTTAGCACGCTGGCCCATAACAGAACATCCCGCAGAAAATAGATGTCCGCCGCGAGCGTTTTTTTCGGAATCATCACTTGCAGCTTCCAATGCGTTGCCTTGATCGTTCGTTCGACAGTCACGTAGGCCCCAGCTTGTCCTTCAAGCTGGCCTTCGGCCAGCAGCACTCTGCCTGCCGTCCCCTGTGGCTGCTCTTCGTCGAGCAGACGCATCACCCGGCCCTTGTCCTTCGCTTTATCCGTCATCGCCAGCGCGATAATAGACGGCTTGAGCCTGATAACCAGGTAACCGCCCTTATCGTAATCCAGCTTCTCCAGCTTAATTTGCCTCACCGCAAGCAAATACTCCGAGTCCTCGGGATCACGCCCGACCCAGATTAGCGAGCCCGACAGACGCCGGTCGTCCGCTTGCCGCAAATAGCCTGAATCGATTCGTTCGCCGACGCTGCGGTCTATAATCGGATACAGACTGCGACTTTCGGTATACAGTTCAATCTCCTCTATCGTATCTGAATAAGCGCTTTTCTCGATAAGCAGCTTTCTCAGCATCATTCGTTCATCATAGTCGGCGTTGTCGCCCTGCCGTTCCCGGCCAAGCACCTCCTGGATACGCTCATCCATCACCAGCTGAAGCGTAAGCACATTTACCTCATTAAGCAGCGACTCGATCCGCCCGCTTGTCTGCATCGCAATTTCATCAATATAAAGCGAGGCATTCTCCCGCTGCACGCGCGACAGCAGCACATACAGACTGTATACAGTCAATAAAAGTACGACCGCCATCGTCATAATAAAACCGACAAAAATTTGTCCTCTCGTCTGATCCAGCTTCAACCTTCTCAGCATGCTCACGCCTGGTCCGCCCCTTCAAGGCAACTGTCACAAAACCTATCCTTTCGGAGAGAAAGGATAGGCTTCGCGCGCTACTGCTATTGATTTGGATAAATCATTATTTTAATGCTTGTGTCCTTCTGGGTGCGAGCCATTTCAACCGCTTCCTGCGTTTGCTCAAGCGAGTATTTATGCGTAATGACCTTCTCGATATCCAGACCCGGCCGCGTCAAAGCCTGAATGGCTCCAGGGTACGTATTCGCATAGCGGAATAACCCCAATACATCAAGCTCGGCGTCAATAATGGCGTTGACGTCCAGGGGAATTTCGGAGGCGGCAGGCATGCCGACCAGCACGATTCGGCCTCCCCGCTTCACCGTCCGCACCGCATCCGCAATCGCGCGGGCATTGCCGGACGATTCTACTGCAACCGTTACGCCTTTGCCGCCCGTCAATTCCGCGATCCGCTGCTTGACGTCTTCCTTGGTCGGGTCAATGACGGCGGTCACGCCCATCTCCTTGGCGAGCTCCTGCCGAAACGGCACAACATCGGTAGCGTAGATTTCCGATACCCCGTACACTTTTGCCGCTTGGATGGCCAGCAGGCCAATCGGTCCCAGTCCCGTTACGAGCAGCCGGTCCGAAGGCGTTACCTTCGCGCGGCTCATAGCGTGCAAGCCGACGGAAAGCGGCTCCAGCAGGGCTCCCTGCTCAAAGCTTAGCTCATCGGGCAGCTTAAACAGGAAGTCGCTGCGGATCGTTACGTATTCGGCCCATGCTCCGTCCACAGGCGGCGTCGCCATAAAGACGACATCAGGGCACAGATTGTAGCGGCCTGACTTGCAATATTCGCAACGGCCGCAGGTCACGCCCGGCTCTACCGCAACCCGGTCCCCTACCTGCACATTGGTCACCGCGGAGCCGATGCCCACAACCTCTCCGGCAAGCTCGTGGCCGAGAATAATCGGCTTCTCCACAACGTAACGGCCGATACGGCCATGCTCGTAGTAATGAACGTCGGAACCGCAAACGCCGATGCAGTATACCTTCACGAGCGCTTCGTCCGCTTGCGGAACCGGAACCTGTATTTTTTTGATTTCTATATCGAGCGGCTTATTCATAACGGCCGCATCCATCAGCTTGCTGTCCATACTTTCCTCATTCCTCCGTATATTTGAAATAATCGAAATCGGCATGCTTTTGACGCCCGCTTAAATCCTGGACGCACACGCCCAGAAACGCGCCTGTAAAGCCTTGATCCAGCGCAATGCCGTCCTTCACCAGCTCGGCGTTTTCATCCGAAACGATGCTGGAATCGAGTACAGGGCCGATTGGCTGCCAAGCTTCGCCATCCCGCGAATAGTGGAACTGCAGCGCTTCGTTACGAATACTGGCTTTCAAGTAGCAGCGTTCGCTGCCCTCGATCGAGACCGGCATAGCAAGCGGCTCGTCGTATACGCCACGGTTGCTGGACATAATGCCGATGCATTTGCCCAGTTCCTCGTCTCGGCTAATCCATAAATAATAATAGTTCTTTGTATTGTAATAGTAAATCAATCCTGCAAGCTGCTGATACGTCTCAGGCTCAAATTCGACAACCGTCTCGAACGACGCTGTGAACGACTGCTGGCGCCGCGCCACCAAGCTCTGCCGATGCTGGGAATATAGCGACTCCCTGCCTCGCATGCGCAGGTAGCCCGGGCGCTCCGACAGCGTAGCCCATTCCTCCGCAAGCGGCTCCCGCAGCGTGCTGTAATGGATGCTCACCTTGTCGCCGTCGAAATGCTCGACGGCCGGCTCGGCCGGGAAGCGGTGCTCCGGCAAAGCCGGCGCCGCCACCTCCACCTGCGGAGAGTGGCCTTGCCCTGGGCCGGCAAGCCTTAGCCAGCCGTCCGGCGTCCACTCACAGCGCTGAATGGCCGTTTCTCTGCCCAATACGCAGCAGCCGGATGAGGCGAGCGGTCTGCCGCACAAATGAACGATATACAGCTCATCGGCGGCCGTTCTTACCAAGCTCGCGTGGCCGGCTTTCTGCAACGCAAGCGCCGCGTTATCGGCGGAAGTAATCAGCGGACCGGCAGGATCGGCGGTGTACGTACCGAGCAGCGTCTCTGAACGCGCGACGGTCGCAGCGTGTCCGAAGCGGGTGCCGCCCTCCGCCGTCAGCAGGTAGTAATAGCCGTTGTGCTTGTAGATATGCGGACCTTCTGTGAGACCAAGCTCCGTGCCGTTGAATATCGTGCGGATCGGTCCGACAAGCGCCTGCTCCTGCTCGGAATATTGCTGAATGATGATTCCGCCAAACGGATTTTTCCCCTTGCGGTGATCCCATGTCAGATTAACAAGCCATTTTGTACCGTCCTCGTCATGGTACAACGATGGATCGAAGCCGCTGCTGTTCAAATATATCGGCTCTGACCAAGGCCCCCGGATGTCGGAGGCAGTGACCAGATAGTTGTGCGTATCCTTAAACGGTCCCATATGGCTTTTAACATCGGTGTAGATCAAATAATAGGCTCCGTTATCATAGCTCAGGCATGGCGCCCATACCCCTCCCGAATCGGGGTTGCCCAGCATCGCAAGCTGACTCGTTCGGGTTAGCGGATGGCCAATCAGCTGCCAATGCCTTAAATCGCGGGAATGATGAATCTGCACGCCGGGAAACCATTCGAACGTCGAGGTCGCGATATAATAATCATCCCCTACTCGGATGATCGAAGGGTCCGGGTTAAAGCCTGGCAGAATCGGATTGCGAATCATGCTCATATTGCTTGCCTCCCTGTTCTCCGTTACTTCACTTTGGCCAGTTCGT
Organism: Paenibacillus sp. SY21-1; assembly: GCF_005222705.1. Taxonomy (GTDB): domain Bacteria; phylum Bacillota; class Bacilli; order Paenibacillales; family Paenibacillaceae; genus Pristimantibacillus. Next base: position 167,669 of record NZ_STGF01000003.1, read on the forward strand.
CCTTGATGCTGGCATCCTTCTGTCCAAGCATCGCGCCGACCGAGTTCAGGAACTGCTCCGACCGCTTGGCGTCAAGCGATTGATCGTAGTAGCTGAAGAAGCCCTCCAGACTTTCGCTAATCGAGCTGTCGTAGGCGAACGCCAGCGGATGCATGTTCGCTTCATCCAGGTTGGCCGTTTTCATCGGGCTGATGTTTGCGCCTTCGTTAATTTCCTTCCGCTGAGCCGAATCGGTCAGGAAGCGGATCGCTTTGTAAGCGGCGTCCTGGTTCGCATTAGCGGAGATCGCCATGCCTGCGCCAAAGCCGCCTTGGTAAATGTTCAAACCGCCCTTGCCGCCTTCAACGGCCGGGAATGGCACAAACCCTACATTTTCGGCAAAATCGTCGCCAAGGAAGGAATTCATCGCCCACTCGCCTTGCAAATACATCGCCGCTTTCCCGTTTGTGAACAGCGATTCAGCGGCCGCATAATCTAGCCCCAGGAAGCCGTTGACGAAGCCTTTGTGATCCACGGCCAGCTCTCTAAGCATGGTGCCGGCTTGTACAAACGTATCCTCCGTAAAGTCGGTTTCGCCTGACTTCGCTTTCTCGAACGGCTCCATGCCGCCGATCCGCTGAGCCAGATAGGAGAACCAGTGCAGCACCGGCCAGCGATCCTTGCCTGCCACCGTAATCGGAACGATGTTTTTGTCGTTAAGCTTGTCTACCACTTCAAGCAGCTCCTGGTAAGTCGCCGGCGGAGTCAAGCCGTTGTCAGCGAAAATTTGCTTGTTATACCACAGGGATACGCCGCTAAACAGCACCGGGATGCCGTAGTTTTTGCCGTCGTAAGCGAAGGTATCGAGTCCGCCGTTAAGCACGTCGTTTTTGAAGTCGGGATCGGCGTCCAACTGCTGCGTGATGTCGCCAAGCATGCCGTTGGATACAAGCGTTTCGAACGTCTCGCCGCTCCAGTACGTAATAATGTCCGGCAGTTGGTTGCCCGTAATGGCAACCTTCATTTTCATTTTCAAAGCCTCGTCCTCAAAAAATTCCGCTTTCAATTGAATATCCGGATTCTCGTCATTAAATTGTTTGATCGATTTCTCGATAATTTCCTTGTTTCTCGTCTCCATGCTCCACATGGTCAGCGTCGTGGCTCCCGCCGCTGGAGTCGTGCTTTCACCGTTTGTTTCAGCGTTTCCGTTATTCGACGTGCTTGAACAGCCCGCCACTACAAGCATGATGCAGGTTAACCATACAACAAGCGCTTTTTTCATCGTCTTTTCCCCCGTGTCGTTTATTCGTTTCCCATTATAATCTTCATTCCCCTATATGGGAGCATGCAATCAGCCTTTGACCGAACCCGCTACAACCCCCTTCTGGATATACTTTTGCAGGAACATATATAAAATGATAATGGGAGCGGTAGTAATAACCAGCGCCGCGCTAATCAGCGAGTAATTGGCGCTGAAGTTGCCTTTGAACATCATTAGTCCAAGCGGCAGCGTTTTCAAGGACTCGCTGGACACCATTACCAGCGGAAATACAAAATCGTTCATAATATTGAAGAAGGACAAAATCGTAACCGTAGCCAAAATAGGCTTCGCAATGGGCAAATATACCCGAAAGAAGGTTTGGTATACGGAGCAGCCGTCAATCATGGCCGCCTCCTCCAGCTCGCGCGGCACCCCTTTGAAAAAGCCGTGCGCCAGAAACACCGCTACTGGCAAATTAAAGGCGATATAAGGGAAGAACAGCGCCCAGAACGAATCGTATACGCCAAGCTTGTTCGCAATCGTAAACAGCGGGATCAGCGTGCTGTGAATCGGGATAAGCATGCCGAGGAAAAAAGCGCCCAGCAGCAATTGCGAACCCTTAAACGGTCTGATCGACAAATAAAAGCCGATCAAGGTAGCCGCCGCAAGCAAGCCGATTACCGAAAACAACGTAATATACAGGCTGTTGAACAAATATCCGCTAATGCCCTGGCTCCATGCCTGCACGAAATTGTCAAAATGCCATTCGGACGGCAGCCCCCACGGGTTGGAGAAATATTCCTTGTCGCTTTTGAACGACGAGAGGATCATCCAAACGAATGGATATCCGGTGAAAATAAGATGTACGATTAAGATGACATACAATAGCAGCCTGACCGGACTGGTTCTGCGAATCGGCCCCTGCTGCGCAGCTTGCATTGCGCTCACGTTCATTCTCCTCTCTTATTCAAACCTGGCGTTGGCGCGCCCTAATGCCTTGCCGATAATCAGCGCCAGGCTTAAGCCGAATACGAGCAGGAAGGTCGAAATCGTGCTGCCGTAGCCGAAGTCCATAAGGTTGAAGGCGTTTTTCATCATGTAGCTGGCCAGCACCTCGCTGGAGTTGTTAGGACCGCCGCCGGTCATAATGTAAATCAGGTCAAAATACTTCAAGGAGTTAATGACGCAATTCAGCACCGTAAACGTTATCGTCGGCCAAATGAGCGGTATCTGAATTTGAAAAATAATGCGCCATTCACCAGCCCCCTCCACTCTGGCCGCCTCCAGCACCTCGTCGGATATGCCCTGCAGCGCCCCGAAATACACGATGATGTAGAAGCCGATAAACTGCCATGCGACGACCGCAATAACCGAGCCAAGCGCAGTCGCTTCTTCGCCCAGCCAGGCGCGAGTCAAGTCGCTTAACCCGATGTTAGTCAGCAAGCTGTTCAGCAAACCGAAGTTCGGATCGTAGATTTGGCCCCACAGAATGCCTAGCACAGCGGTAGACAGCATGACCGGCGTGAAATAAATCGTTTTCATAAAGTTCGAGCCTTTAAGCTTGTAGCCTAGAATCAGAGCGATAGCCAGTCCTACCGGAAGCTGGATCAACAGCGCGCCAAGCGTTAGATAGACGGAGTTTTTTAACGCTATCCAGAGCACCGGGTCCTGCAGCAAACGGGAGAAATTGTCCACCCCTGCGAACACCCTCGGTGATACGCCGTTCCATTCAAAAAAGCTATAGTAGATGCTCATGCCGATCGGCACGATAATGACCGCGAGAAAAATCAGCAGCGCCGGTCCCATAAAAAACAGCCTGTTGCCCAGGCGCGTCACGCCTGTCTCCTTCATAGAAACACCCTCTCTTGCGAGATCCGCTTCAAGCAGCTCTGCGTTGTATCCGTTTTCATCATTCTATCAACTTAACCACTGCTTGAAATGAAACGTTGATTGGGTAAAATAGCACATTCATTGGGAAATCGTCTGCCGTATAACCAAAAAAAGGCCCTTGCGGAGTATTTTCTACCGAAAATATTCCCGCAAGGGCCTCTTTGTTTGCAGTTCATCGTTCCGTTCCTCGCCTGCCAGTCATGTCGCAAGCTTCTCCGGGTGGTCCGGCGCTTCGGATAGAAACAATCTTTTTCGTGTTGCTCTCTTATTTCCGAATTATTCTGCTCCTGTCAGCAGCTTCACGGCTTCGTCGAGTTGAATCTCGATGTCGTGAGGCGTATAGCCCAACCACGTATCCATGCTGATCGGGAAAACATGGTCGTTTTTGACTGACGTAAGGTTTTTCCAAATCGAGCCTGCTTCCATTTCCTTAAAACGCTGATCCGTTTCGTCGTTGTCGATCTTGGTCAGGAATACGTAATCCGCATCATATTGAGGCAGCACCTCAAGCGAAATCGGAATCGCCCATAGATTGGCGTCCTTGTCGATTTCCGCCTGAACAGCGGCAGGCGGCTGCAAGCCAAGCGCCTTGTACAACGTGAAGCCGATATTGCGAACTCCGTAGACATAGAACTCCTTCGGATCGATTCGGTAGATCGCAACCGTTTTATTCTCGCCTATCGCTCCAATGACCTTTTCTCTGGCCACTGCGATTTTCTCGTCAAAAGCAGACTTCCACGCAGCCGCTTCTTCCTGCCGATTCAAAATATCCCCTATGGCTTCGACGTGGCCGAATACGTCATAGTCCATCCAAGGCACCGATACCGTTGGCGCAATTTTGGTAAGGCGGTCATAATCCTCCTGCTCCAGGTCGGCGGCGATAATCAAATCCGGCTGAAGCTCCAAAATTTTCTCGTAGTTGACCGGGTCCGATCCAATGCTTTCAATGCCTTGAAACTCAGGCGACTCGCTATCCAGCAAGTAGTCTACCGCTCCGATCGGCTTAACGCCGACAGACAGCATTTGACTGACATATTGCAGCGTAACCACTCGCTTCGGATTGGCAGGAATCTCGGTTTCCCCCAGCGCGTGCTTATAGAGTCTCGTTCCCTCTTGATTATTGTCAGTTGCTTGGCTAGTCGCTTCCGGCGTAGCCGTTGCAGCCTGGTTGCCTTCTGCAGCTTGTCCATTCGAGCTTTGATTGGCTGTACCGCACGCCGCAAGCGTCAGTACAATTAAGAACATGGCGAGACAGGCTAATAGATGCTTTTTCATGGTGTATCCCCCAGTAATAAAATATCACGACTGATAAAGATTATCATTATTAATTGTTGGTGTCAATTGATTGCTTTGATGTTCAATACAAGCATAATACGCAAAAGAACTGTTCAAAATTCCCAGTTTATTTTACACTGTTAATAATTAATCAAGAAAGGAGATTTCTATGAAAAAAACAATCATAACCTTTGTCTCCTCCTTGCTGGTGGCGGGGAGCATTCTGCTGCCTCTTCCAGCTGCTCAAACGGATGCGGCCGCTAAGGTTAAAACATACAAAAATTGCACCGAGCTGAACAAGGATTACCCCGGAGGAGTCGCACAATCCGCATCGGTCAAAAACAAAGGCGGCAAAACCAAAAAGAAGCCCCATGTGTCCAAGGAGCTATATGACGCCAATTCCAAGCTGGATCGCGATAAAGATCTTATAGCCTGTGAAAAATAAAGGGAGCCGACATGGCTCCCTTTCCCCATTCACCCATTCGAATAGAGGACTTTACCGCTCGCATCCAATGCCTCCTTCATCATTTTCTGTTCATGACTTCAGCTTCCCGATCGAGAGACTCAGCTTGTAGTTTCCGTATTTCAGCAGTTCGTCCAGCAATACGTTCAATTCTTCCATGGAGGGCAAAAGCACTCTCATCCAATAGCAGCCCTCGCCGCTGACCCGGTGCAGCTCCGCAATTTCCTCTTTTAATTGAACATATGCCAAAAAAGACGAGTGGGAGGTATTCGAGCTCAGGAAAACAGTGACAAACGCCTGCACCGTATGACCTGCTTTGGCAGGATTCCAGCGCACCGTGTAGCCCTCAATAACGCCTTGCTCCTGAAGCTTGCGGACCCGCGCGCCAACAGCCTGGCCAGTCATATGGACGAGTTGGCCGATTTCTTTGTAGGAGCGTAACGAATTCCCGAGCAGGGCTTGCAAGATTTGCCGATCTATATCATCCATTTCATAGTTGCTCATTCGCTTCAAAATCCTTTCATCCTGAAAGTAAAATGGCCTTTATCGTTGCACAAGATGGTATGGCTAAAAGAGGAAACGTTCTACAATTGTAACAGAACGACTATAAGCTAAATAAGAGGTGTATATATGAAGCTTCAACTTATTCGCAATGCTACTATAAAGCTGCATTATGCGGGCCTGAGCCTGCTTATCGATCCAATGTTTAGTGACGTCGGTTCGAATCCTCCCATCATCAATACCGGCAACGACAAGCGCAACCCGCTTGTTCCGCTGTCCATGCCAATCGCCGAGCTGGTCGATGCAGACGCCGTTATTGTGACCCATTTGCATCCCGATCACTGGGATATGGACGCAGCGCAAGCCCTGCCTGCAACAACGCCTGTTCTATGCCAGCCTGGCGATGATTCAATCCTGCGTTCACAGGGGTTTGATTCGGTAACAGCGATCGACGAAACGTATTCATTCCAAGGGATTCATATTACTCGTACAGGAGGCCGGCATGGCACTGGAGATATAGGCAAGCTGATGGGGCAAGTATCCGGGTTCGTGCTGCAAGCGGGAGGAGAGCCAACGCTCTACCTTGCGGGCGACACGATTTGGTGCGATGAACCGAAACAGGCGCTTGATCGTTTCCAGCCGGACGTGACGGTTGTAAATGCAGGCGGCGCCCGCTTTGTCGAGGGAGACCCCATTACGATGGATGCGGACGATGTCGTGAGCGTATGCCGGCATGCCGAATATACAAAAGTTGTTGCGGTGCATATGGAGGCCATTAACCATTGCCTCGTAACTCGTGCCGAGCTGCGAGACCGCCTGAAAGCGGAGGGGTTGCAGGATCAGGCGGTTATTTTGGAGGATGGAGAGTGGATATAAATTCAACAGACTTCATTTGTTTTATTTCAAAAAAAAGGCAGGCATCCGTTGCAAACGGACACCTGCCTTGCTTCCTATTTGCTAATATCGAGCTTGTCGCCAGGCGCCATAACTTTACCGGCTATTCCCCGTGCTTCGAGCTTCTGTACAAATGCTTCCGCATCCTGCCGGATCGGCTGGAATGTGTTGTAATGTACGGGTACAACGAGCTTGGCCCGGTACCACTCGGCTGCTTGCAGCGCTTCGTCCGGCCCCATTGTGAAATGGTCGCCGATCGGGATAAAGGCTACATCGATATTCTCCTGCTCGCCGATCAGCTTCATGTCGCTGAACAACGCTGTATCGCCAACATGGAGAACAGTAAGTCCTTCAGCGCGAACGATATAGCCGGCTGCAATTCCGCCGTAAATAATGGTTTGATTGTCGTTGTCGATGATGCCGGAAGTATGAATGGCCGGAACCATTTTAGCTTGGGCAAAGCCCAGGTCGACCGTACCGCCCAGATTCATCGGGATGGTCTGCACCCCTTGCCAGGACATGTAGGCCGCCAGCTCGAAGTTGGCTACTACCGGCGCATCGTTGGCCTTGGCAATCGGGGCCGCATCCAGAATGTGATCCTGATGGGCGTGCGTAAGCAGCACCGCTTGGACTTGCACATCCTCCGGCTTAGTCACCGCATGCTCGTTGCCGCTTAGAAACGGATCAATAATCAGAGACTTTCCGCTTGTGATCAGCTGTACCGCAGAGTGCCCGTGATACACTATTTGCATCGCTTGATTCCCTCCTGAGGATAGACGATTTGCCAGTCTGTTCCGGTATAATATACCTTATCTCCGTCATTTTCCGCAACTTGTCCGCGCAATCGTCAGAAGGGTCCGGCAAGCATTCCGGGAATTGACATTTATTACGCCAGCCCCTTCCTGCTTGCCGATCGGCTTATCCCCTATAATTATCCTGCCAGCGCAGCAATCTATGCTCCAGCAAACGCACAACAGAGTCGGCCAGCTTGCCCACTGCGGCAAACACAAAAATACCGACGAATACGGCGCCCGTCCGCACATAAGAACGGGCATCCTGAATGAGAAAACCAACACCGCTGTCGGCTCCCATTAATTCGGCTACGACAAGACAGAGCCAGGCTACGCTAAGCGACAGCCGCAGCCCTAGCAAAACGTTGGGCAGCGCTCCGGGCAGCATAAGTCTCGTAACCTGCTTGAAGCGGCTGAACTCCAATATGCGCGCCACATCGTACAGTTTTTTGTCCACATTCCGAACGCCCAGAAAGGTGTTCACGTAAAGGGGGAAAAAGGCTCCCATCCCAATGAGCAGCACCTTGGACAGCTCGCCGAATCCGAACCACAGGATGAATAGCGGCGTGATCGCAAGCAGCGGCACGGTACGCAGCATTTGCACAGTGGGGTCTACCAGCTCCTCAACCTTCACATACATGCCGACCAGCAGCCCGATCAACAGTCCCAGCGTGCCTCCCAGCAGAAAGCCCAGCGCGGCACGTACAATGCTGATGCGGATGTGATAATATAATTCTCCCGATAAAAGCATGCTGTACAAATCGCCAAAGATCGAGCTTGGCGCCGGAAACAGCTTCGGATCGGCAGCGCCGGTGAAGGAGGCCCACTGCCATACAACCAGCACAGCGACCGGAATAATGGCCCCCTTCCACCATTTTCTTGAAATTCTCATTTTGTCACCCTCATCTGCTCACATGGCGGATCATCTTTACTGACTTATATGGTCCAGCTTTCATCCGGTTCCTCCGTCTGTTCCAGCACTCGCAGCACCTGGCTCCGAAGCTCTTGAAAGCCGGCTCCGTGCCTGGTCCGGGGATACGGCAGATCATTGGGAATAATCCGCTTCACCCGTCCCGGCCTTGCATCCATGACGATCACTTTCTCCGATAAAAATACGGCCTCATCCAAATCGTGCGTGACAAGCAGCATCGTCGTCCGGTTCGTTCGCCAAATATCAAGCAGCGCGTCCTGCATATGCATGCGCGTAAAAGCGTCCAAAGCGCCAAACGGCTCGTCGAGCAGCAGCACCTGCGGACTGCGCATAAGCGCGCGGGCAATGGCAACCCGCTGGGACATGCCGCCGGATAGTTGCTTGGGGTACGCCTTCTCGAAACCGTTCAGGCGAACCAGCTCAATCATTTCGTTTACCTTCCGGCGCACCTCGCTGCCGCGCAGCGATTGATCGGCCGCAATGTTCTGCTCCACCGTCAGCCATGGAAACAGCCGATGCTCCTGAAAAATAAACCCTTTATCGCGGCTAGGACCTCCCGCTTCGGCTTCGTTCAACAACACGGCGCCTTCGTAATCGTTATCCAGCCCCGCAATTATTTTGAGCAGCGTACTTTTGCCGCAGCCGCTTGGACCGATGATGGTCACGAATTGCCCCGGGCTTATGTCCAAATGAATATCCTCAAGGACATGATTGATCTCCGCTCCTTTGAAGCTTTTGCCAACCGCTATCATTTCCAGCTTGCCCGTCGCGCTCATACCTCTTCACCATTTGCCGCTCTGCTGTGCACGCTCGCAGGACGCGAAAGCCCGAGATGCTCCCTAAGCGTTTCCCCTGCATACTCCGTGCGGAACAATCCGCGCTGCTGCAGGATCGGGATAACCTTATCGATGAAATCCGTCATGCCTCCGGGCATATAAGGCGGCATAATATTGAAGCCGTCAGCCGCACCCTCGCGCAGCCATAGCTCCATTCGGTCGGCTATTTGCTCAGCCGTTCCAATGACCGTCAGATGACCGCGAGCCGAAGCAAACCGCAAATAAACCTCGCGTACGGTGAGTCCTTCGCGGCGCGCCGTTTCCATTACCAGCTGAAAGCGGCTGCGCGTTCCATCCGCCTCCTCCAGCTCAGGAAACAGCTCATCGTCCTCGTAGCCCGACAGGTCGATATTGTCGAATACGCCGCCTAACAAAGCCGTGCCGATCTTCCGATCGACCAAATCCTGAAGCTGCCGGAAATGGGCCTCTGCCTCTGCCTGAGTGTCACCAATAATGGGGAACAAACCGGGCATAATTTTGATGTCGTCGGAAGAACGATTATGCGATTGCGCGAGCTGCTTCACTTGACTGTAGAAACGCTTCGCCTTGTCCAGATCATTCTGCACCGTGAAGACGACATCGGCATTTTTGGCTGCAAACTGCTGACCGGTCTCGGAGGAGCCGGCCTGAATGATAACGGGCCGTCCCTGTACAGGACGAGCAACATTTAATGGTCCCTGCACGGAAAAGAACGTCCCTTTATGGTTAAGCGCATGCACCTTGGCCTCATCGAAATATTGACCGGATGCCTTATCCGCCTGAACCGCATCCTCCTCCCAGCTGTCCCATAAACCCTTAACCACCTGCAAAAACTCATCCGCCCTATCGTAACGCAGCTCATGATTTAGAATGTTCTGCTGCCCGAAATTATGGGCTTCATCATTAAGCGCCGACGTGACGACATTCCAGGCTGCCCGTCCGTCGCTAATATGATCAAGCGAAGCGAACTTCCGGGCTGCGTGATACGGCTCGTTGAAGGTCGTGGACAAAGTAGCCGCAAGACCGATATGCTTGGTCACGGCAGCCAGATTCGACAACAGCGTCAGCGGCTCAAGCTTGCCGTAACGGTCGGTAAGCGCCGATTTAAAGGGCAGCGGCACAGCCAGATCGTCCGCCAGAAAAAGCAGGTCGAATTTCCCTCGCTCCGCCTCTTGGGCCAGCTGTTGATAATATCGAATGTTATGGCTTTGACCCGTCGCAGTCTCCGGATGCCGCCAAGCGGCTGCATGATGCCCTGTGCTTTGAATGAACAGCCCCAGCCGCAATTGCTTGCCCGCTTTACTCATCTCGTCACCTCTTCTTTCGAGAACGGGTGACTCCCGGCGGCAAATTGGCTCGCAGGACGCTTCAGTCCCAAATGCTCCCGCAGCGTGCTGCCGGCATATTCCTCCCTGAACAGCCCTCTGCGCTGAAGAACAGGAACGACCTGGTCGACAAATTCGGCCATTCCTCCTGGCAGCAGCGGCGGCATAATGTTGAAGCCGTCGCAGGCAGCGCTGCGGAACCAGTCCTCCATGAGATCGGCGATTTGTTCAGGCGTACCGGTCACCTTCATATGCCCCCTTGCAACGGCATAATGCATGCCAAGCTCGCGAACCGTCTGCTTTGTCTTTCGAGCCGTATCGACAATAAGCTTCGCCCGGCTTGTGTTGCCCTCAAGCTCGATCTCGGGCAGCTCCTCGTCAAGGGAACAACCCGATAGATCGGTATTAAGCATCCTCGATAAATAGGTTACGCCTGCTGCCGGCAAGATCAGCTCATAGAATTGTTCTTCCTTCGCCTTCGCCTCAGCTTCTGTCGCACCGACAAAAAACATCAGGCCCGGCATGATTTTCACGTCGCCGGCGTCTCTTCCGAACTCAGGCAGCATGCCTTTTACATGCTTATAGAAGCTGATCGCTTCCTCTTTATTCTCGCATGCCGTGAAGATGACATCCGCACCGCTTGCCGCAAACCTTGACCCTGCGGGGGAAGTTCCCGCTTGAATAATAACGGGGCGCCCTTGCGGAGAGCGGGGAATATTAAGCGGCCCGAGCACAGAAAAGGAAGGGCCGCTATGCTCCAGCAGATGCACCTTCTGCTTGTCAGCGAATACGCCGCCTTGCTTATCCCATAGCAGCGCATCGTCCTCCCAGCTGTCCCACAGCGCGTTCGCCACATCAAGGAATTCCCTTGCCCGCTCGTATCGCGAGCCATGCTCAGGAAGCTTCTCCATGCTGTAGTTAAGCGCATCGCCCTCTTTGGTCGAAGTCACAACGTTCCAGGCGGCACGTCCCCTGCTCAAATGATCGAGCGTCGAGAAGCGTCTGGCTACATTGTAGGGATCGTTAAAGGTGGTAGAAACCGTCGCTGCCAGCCCGATTTTGCTTGTCATGGCCGCCAGCGCGCCAAGCACTGCCGTCGCCTCCGGATAAACAAAGCGGGCGCTCGATTCCGCATCGTTCAGCGGAATCGAGCCGGTATCGGCGAAGAAGAGCATATCCAGCTTGCCGCGCTCAGCGCTAGCGGCAAGCTCCCTGTAAAAGTCCAAGCTTATAATTTCATCCGTAGCTGTATCCGGATGGCGCCAGGCCGCAAAATGATGGCCGAACGTGAATACAAACGCTCCCAGATTCATTTGTTCATTCTGTTGCTTCATGTTGAAACACTTCCATCCTTATTTATTCGATTCTGCCTTTAAATCCGCCAATGTTTTTTCGATAAAGGAATTATCGATAACGGCGGACACATCGATCTTCTTCTTGATCTCGCCCAGCTCGAACATGAAGTCGGCCGTTTGCTGCTGGAATGTTGTCGCTTCAGCGGAAACCGGAAGATTGGTCGGCTCTGAGCTAGGGTTGGCCATCGAAGCGCGAATCGTATCCTCGCTCACATTTTTAATTTTGGCGTTCAGGGCAATCGCTTCCTCCAGATTGGCTTTCTGCCACTCAATCGCTTTCTGATACGCCTTCAAGAACGCCTCCACAAGCTCTGGATACTTGTCTGCGAATTCGGTACGGGCAATGACGTAGCCCGGCGTGAAAATGCCGATCGTATTCGATTCTGCAACGATTCTGGAGGAGCCGCTGCTTGTTTCTTGGCTGCGGTACGGCTCAAAAATCACCCATGCATCTACCTGGCCGCCCTGATAAGCCGCCTGCGCGTCGCTTGGCTGCAGGTTAACCAGCTTGACGTCATCCGGAGACAGCCCTTCTTTTTTCAGAGCGTGCTGCAGCAAGCCCCAAGAGCTGCTTCCTTTGGCAACGGCAATCGTCTTGCCTTTCAAATCCTTAATCGATTGAATTTCGCTTGCCTGCGGCACAAGAATGGCATCCGGCGCACCGCTGCTGCCTTCAGCCAGCGCCTTGAACGGAATATCCGCCGCCTGTGCCGTAATGGTGCCGATATAGCCGGTGCGGACAATGTCCAGCCGTCCTGCTGCCAGCGCTTCATTGTACTGCGATGCGCTCGCCAGCGACTGAAACTCGACCGTCGCGCCGTATTTGCCGATTTCCTCCGCGAACCAGCCCTTCTCCTTGGCGACAATCATCGGTCCAACCTGGCTGCCTTCCAATTGAACAACCACGCCTTTATATTGATTCGGATCAGGCTGCGACGACTGCTCAGACGCTGCCGGGCTCTCGGTTGCAGTAGCGGCCGGTTCGGTCGAAGCCGCATGGCTGGCAGCCGGACTTGAGCCGGCGGCGCCTCCATTTTGATTGCCGCAAGCCGCCAATACGAAGATGATTGCTGCAAAAAGCAAAATATTCAATAAGGCCGTTCCTTTGTTTTTCATTATTATTTCCTCCTGAACGGTGTGCATCACGCCACCTGATGTATGTTGTCTCGTTGAATCATTTTGTTTGATTGCTGTTCAGTCAGCGCCTGAATGCTATTGAATTGAATCAGGCAGGGCTGACACCGCTTCTTTCAGCTAAATAAATGCGATAAGCTTCCGCCAGCCGCGCAACGCCAATCTCTAGCGCATCTTCCTCGCAGTAGCTGAAGGATAATCGCGCTTCGCGCGCTCCCTCGTCCGGCGACAAATAGAACTGTCTGCCATCAATAAAGCTCACGCCCCGCTCGGCGGCATAGCGGACAAGCACGCCGGTATCCACCTCTTCCCTGAAGCGGAGCCACACGAAAAATCCTCCCTCTGGAACTGTATAATCCACCAAAGCTCCCAAGTGCTTCTCCAGCGCGGCAAGCAGGCTGTCGCGCTGCTGGCGGTACCGGTTGATCAGTTGTTCGATATGCGCCTCCAACGAAAAATTGCGCAATAAATTGCCGATGATCTGCTGAGTGAATACGCTCGCCCGGCTGCCGTGGAAGAAGGAGCCCAGCTTGCCGATCGTCTCGGGGGATGCAATCGCCCAGCCAACTCTCAGTCCCGGGGCGATCGTTTTGGAAAAGGTGCCTAAATAAATCGTTCTTTGCGGCGCATACGCGTAAATTGCCGGCAAATATTCATCTCCGAAGTTAAGCTCCGAATACGCATCGTCCTCAAGGATAAAAAAATTGTAGCTTTGCGCCAGCTCCGCAAGCCGCTTGCGCCGGGCAGCGGACAAGCTCACCCCGCCAGGATTGTGGTAATTTGGAATGCAATACAACAGCTTAGGCAGCGGCTTTCCTGTACGGACCGCTGCTTCCAGCGCCTCCTCCACCAGATCGACGCGCAAGCCCTCAGCATCGATCGGGAACGCAGACAGCACCGCCTCGCTGGAACGGAAGGTGTTCAAGGCGCCGAAGAAGGTCGGCGATTCAACCCACACCGAGTCGCCCGGCTCCAGAATCGCCCGACAGGCGAAGTCGATCGCCTGCCCTGAGCCGTAAGTAACGAGCACCGCTTCGGGCGTCGTAACGATTCCTCGCAGAGCGGAACGCTCGGCAATCCATTTTCGAACGACGGCGGGTCCATCGGCCCCTGCATATTGCAGCGATGCGTGACCCTGAGTCACAATCGCTTCTGACGCTGCAAGCTGGAGCTCCTCGTAAGGAAAAGAATCGGAAATGGGAGAACCGTAGGAAAGCGGAATACTGTCGGTTCGGTTCACGGCTTGTGCCGCCCCCATAGGGGCCGCTTGCGGAACCCGATTAGCAAACACAAAAGGAGTCAGCTTATTCTCCATAACGCTGAATCACGTCCTTTCAAACACAGGTGTAACGGCTGATCGCGTCCATAAACACGAGGCCCGTTTTTTAAAGAAGAAAAACCATAAAGACTGCAAGCCCTCACGGGCTTTTATTGTACATGAGTTGGGTTTTTCGGCCGCCAGCGCCCCCTCATTTGGATAACAGATACCTTCCTGCACGTAATTTCGTAATTTCCGATTGGATTTTAAGTATTTGATAATTGAAATGTTACACATTCCGAATTAAAATGTATAATATAAAAAATCAATGTTTCCATAACTAGAGCTTATGGCCGAAAGAGGTGCTCCTGCATGCGAATTGAACAATTGCGGTACTTGGTTGAGGTCGCCCGAAGCGGCTCCATCACTTTGGCCGCAGAGAAGCTGCATCTCTCCCAACCGAATATCAGCAATTCCATTGCCGCCTTGGAAAACGAGATCGGACTGGCCATTTTCACCCGCACGCGTGCGGGAACCCAGCCGACGTCCGCAGGCCATAATCTGATCCAATTGGCGGAGGATATTCTGATGAAATGGGATCAGTTCGCAGAGGCAGCCCGGCTGAACAGCGCCCTTATTAACGAGCGGCTTGTTATCGGAGCCACGTTCGGCGCATGTACAAGCTTTTTGCCCAAGCTGTTGACCAGCTATTCGGAACGTTATCCTTTTGTAGACTTGGAAATTATCGAGAGTCGCCCTCTTGAAATTGAAGAGCGGCTGCTCGCCGGGGAATGGGATTTGGGGCTAATTGGAACTCCTGAGGAAATGTCTTTTAAAAATCTGGTGGCGGAGAGGTTTCTAAAGTGCCGGATTATGGCATGCGTTGGCGGAAAATCCCCTCTGGCTAACAAGGAGAGCCTCTCGATGGACGAAATTATCCAGCATCCGATTATCGGAACATCCGAGCATATGAAGGAAGAGCTGCAGTATTACGGCACAATCCGGGAAATCTTCCATTCCAAGCATTCCGAGGTTTCCAAACGGGTCATTAGCGAGGGACTGGGCATTGGCTTCTATCTGGATATTTCCTTGAAAAATGATCCTTATGTCATGACCGGACATATAGTGCCGATCCCGCTCCATGTCGAGCATTCTGTTGAGTTCTATTGGCTGCATGCGAAGAAGAAGCTCTCACTCGCCTCCGAAGCATTTCTCAAGGAGCTTAACGCGCATATTCCGCAGTTTGTCCGGCTGAATTCTTGAAGCAAGGACCGGCGCCGCATGGATGACGAGTTCAGCTGAGTGATTTAAAGCATCGTCTTATGTCCCAAAACGCAGCATAGAGGACAGACTGCGCACAAACAGCGAAAGACCGGTCCCGATGAGGGAAGCCGGTCTTTCGTTAATTGCAGAGCAAGCTGAAGCCGAAGCTCGCATTCCGAATGAATAATGGGGCCGATCAGCCGCCGGGCAGCATGCTCAAACGGGCAAGCTACTTGCTCAAAGCCGCCGCTACGTCTTCGATTTTTTTGCCGTCGGCAATCGGTCCGCTCTTCATCCATGTCTCAAAATTCACTTCATATACCTGTCCGCTCTGCACGGCAGGAAGTCCCTTCCACAAATCGCTTTCCAGCAGGCTCTTCGCTTGCTCTTCCGCTCCGGTGTCCACCGTTAGAAAAATATGATCGGCATCAAGCTGCGGGATCAGCTCCATCGACAAACCGACGACCTTTTCGTTTTTATCCAGCACCAGCTCCTGTACCAGCTTGGCCGGCGTCAGCTTAAGCTCGTTGTACAATACCGGACCAGCATAGCCAGGACCTCCATACAGCCTGATCTCCTTGGAGTGTACACGTAAAATGGCTACCGTCTCATCGCCAATTGCCGTTTGCAGCTGCTCCGCCGCATCGGCGGCCTTCCGATCATATTCGGCGATTACCTCTTCAGCCTTGTCTCTTTTGCCCAGCAGGTCCCCGAGCGTGCGGATCGTCTTCCTCCAATCCGCCCGCGCATCCTCGAATGCATACATCGGAGCCACCTTGGACAGCTGATCGTATTGCTTCTCGTTAAATACATTGGTCAAAATCAGATCAGGCTCCGCTTTGACAAACGCCTCAATATCCCCCTCCAGGTCTATATCCTCTACATTCAGTCCTAGATATTCCTGGCCGCTCCACGCCCCGATCCTCGATTTGCGGATCGGCGTGATGCCAAGAGAAAGCAGCTCATCCTCCAAATATATTCCGATGACCTTGCTCACATCAGCCGGAATCGCCACCTCATGGCCTATCTCATCGGTTACGACCCTTGCCTGCGCAGCAGGTGTTTCCGTTGCAGTTTCTTCTTGTGCCGTATTGGCGTTTGCCGGACTGCCGCTCTCCGTACTGTTACTGGCAGCGCCGCAGCCTGTCAGCAGCATAACCAGCATCAGCGATAATCCCATCCATGGTCTAACCTTAAACATTTCTATAACCACTCCCTGAATATAATGATAATCGTTATCACTATATTCCTTTTTTAACGGTCCACCAAGGACAATAACGCTTTTTATTTAGGATATTTGTGACATTAGCCGTTGCAAACAACCTCGGAAGCACGAATTCACCCAACGTCATTTAGCTGAGCAGCCTCAAGGCTTCTGCTATTTTCAGCTTGTCCAGCTCAATACCGCTGCCCATCCATGTGTAATAGTCCACCTGATAGATTTGTCCCTTCTCAGACGCCGGCATTCGCGACCATAGTTCGCCGCCCATCAGACGTTCTGCCTCTCCCTCCATGCCCGGGTCAATAACGATCAGCAGGTGCTCCGCATCCAGTTCTGCCAGCAGCGCGGGTTCAATCTGCGCCCACCAGCTTCGCCAAGTCAGCTTCTGTACGAGCTCTGGAGCATGGAGAGCCAAGTCCCCGTAAAGGATAGGGCCTGCGAATCCTTGCCCCGGCCCGCCGTACAGTCGCAATTGGTTGGCATGAAATCGGAGCAACGCGACCGTTTCGCACCCGATGCGTCTTTTTATCCGCTCTCTGGCTTGCGAGGCCCTTTGTTCATAATCGGCTAGAAGCTCTGCGGCATAATCGCTTTTTCCTATAAGCCTGGCTATCTCAAGCAGATCCGCTTCGCGGCTTCTGGCCCAATTGACAGCTACGACGGGAGCGATACGATTCAACAGCGTCTCCTGATGGGGGTCAATATAATCGCTGCTCAAAATCATTTCCGGCTGATGCGCCTCCAGCATGGCGGCTTCTCGCTCGTTGAAATCCGCCTCCTGGCAGCCAAGGTGAACGGAGCCGGTTAGACGGGCATAGAGCGGATGCGCAGGCTCCATCATATAAGCGGAAGGCATCGCTCCAAGCGCCAGCATTGCGTCGATAAATGGAGGATAGAGGCAGGCAACCTTCGTTCTCTGCTGCTTCTGATAAACGGTGGGCGACACGCCAATCGTCTGCCTGAACACGCGACTAAAATAGTAAGCCTCGCCAAAGCCCGTGTACTCTGCGATATCCCCGATTTTATCCGATGTCTGAATCAGCGCTCTGCGCGCATGATTCAAACGAATGCCGGTCCAATATTCTTGCGGGGTTTTGCCCATCGCTTTCTTGAAGGCACGCGAATAATAAGGAGCGCTCATGCCCGCCATTTCGGCCAATTTGTCCCGAGACAACGGCTCATAATAGTGCTGCTCAATGTAGCGGGCCGTTAGCTGAAGCGCTTCTCGGTGCCCGATGCTGCGCTTATACGCCACATCCTTCAAAAGCAGGTACACCAGCTCCTGAAAGTCGATTTGATGGCGAAAACGCTCCAGTTCCTCCGCTTCCATTCGGCTCCCATACAACGCTTTGACACGATCGCTTATCTGCCCGCTGGTCCGCTTGGACAGCTCTGTCAGCCACAGCGTCTCGGTTGAGTCGGCATCCTGCAAGAGCCTGAAGAACAGCAGGTACACGCTTATCGTTCCATCATGCGCCGCAGCGAGCGAGACTTGCCAAGGCTTCAGGACGATGCCTGCTATTCCCCGATGCACGGCATATCTGCCGCCGTTATCGATCAGTACGCCCTCCCCGCTTGCGACAAACACAAAACAGGCGTCCGCGGGCTGCTCCGCTCGAAACGGCCCATCCCCGTCAATGCGGCAGTACTGGACGCGCTGAAATTGGATGTTGGCGTCAACGAGCGTCCACGGCAATGCTGATATTGGCTTCAATTTCATCACCTGCTTATTGGCTTTGTATGTAGAATACTAACTTGTCAATTTAAGTCCGATTACCGCAAAAATAATGCCAAGTATACAAGCGATACGAATCCAGTCCTTCGACTCTTTGAAGAACAGCATGCCGACTACCGCCGCGCCCACCGTACCGATCCCCGTCCAAACCGCATAAGCCGTCGCAAGCGAGATCGTCTCCATGGCCATCACAAGCAATTGAAAGCTGCTGATAAAACCGGCGATCAGAATGATATTGTTCGTCCAGTTATTGTTCTGCGCCACCCGCTTGATTCCAATGACGCCTATCACCTCCAGCAAACCCGCCCCGATTAGCAGCATCCAGTCCATTAGGCGTCCCTCCCTTTTGCCGTGAGCTTGAGACCGATTATGCACGCCAGCAGCAGCAAAATAAATCCGATCTTGAGCGGACTTATACCGCCGCCTGACAGTACAGCTTCCACGATTGTTGTGCCAAGTGTCCCCATACCTGCAAAAACCGCATACACAGTACCGACCGGCAGCGCCTTCGTTGCCTTGATAATGAGATCGAAACTCGTCAGCAGCGCAATAATGACAACAAGACTGGGAATCTCCTCATACTTGAAGCCGCTGGCCCAAATCACTTCCAGCACCCCTGCGATAACGACATACGTCCATGCCCTTGATTCGCTCATCGGCTTAAGCTCCGCTTTGGCCATTCATGCTTCCTCCCTGTACATTTGCTAAATACCAGTCGACAATCTGATCGATATACACCATTACGTCGGCTTCCAAGCCGTATACTTTTGCTGTCTGCCCTGGCTCCGGACGGATCAGCGTCCAATACTTTTCCAAAAGCTGCTCATCCTGCTCGAACCATTCCATCGAATGCTGAATGAATTGCAGCGCCAGCTCCTGAGAAGCTTCCGAAGAAGGCGCTTCATGCATTTGCTTTTTCGCTTTTCGCAGCAGCTTAGCCCAGTGCATAGAGCGCGGGTCCCCTGTTTTAAAATCCGGCAAATTTTTAATAATGGCTATTTCCCGCTCCGTGAAGTTTTTCTCCAGAAATGTATTTCGTTCTTTTACCGGCGTTTGCAGAGCTTGAATAAACAGAAAGATATCCTCCGGCGAAATTTCGCCTTTCACGGCTAATGCATGGCGTGTCGTCTGCAGCAGCTGCTCCAGTCCCTCCAATCGTTCCTTCTCCTTGGCTACCGTTGCCAGCTCGAAGTCCAGCATATCCTCCCACCGCTGCTCCTGGCTTTCCCCGCCGCTTGATGTTGCCAGCAGCTCTCTAATCGATGACAGCGTGAAACCAAGCTCCTTCAACGCCGCTATGTGCTGAAGCTGCCTCAATTCCTCGCCTGCGTAATAGCGATAGCCCGATTCTGCAACCTTGGCAGGTTTAAGCAGCCCGATTTCATCATAATAACGAAGAGTCCTTATGGAAAGATTCGTTTTTTTCGATATTTGTCCGATACTGTACATTCAAACGCCCCCGATATGCTCCTATTATAAAGTCTACCGTATACGTAAGAGTCAATCGTTTTTTATTACGCGCAAAATTGCGACTAATTTCATAGCAGCGTAAAGTCTATCTATATGCTGGCGGCGGACACGCTGGCCCGCACGCTCAGCTTTGGCGGCGATACGCCGGCAGGCATTATCGTAACCATGCTAAGCGTTCCCTATTTTCTGTACCTTCTGATGCGCTAGACCCTCCTTCAGCATGTATGTGCAAGGCTCCGCCACCGCAAGGCTTCCTGGTGTCGCATAGAGCTTGAACATACATGCTGATTGTTTTGAACCAGAATTTCTTTCAAGCGCTTATATTGATAATAATAATCATTATCGTTATACTAAGAATTGGAACTCTTCTTCTGACGATCATTGCACGTTATACACGTTATATAGAAAGGATGGCAAGCAATATGGCTCACAATAGCTCTCCCTCAGCACATTCTGCACAAGCGGCGGAAATTTCGCACCTTATCCGGAACAGGCGTACGATTCGCAGCTTCACCACAGCCGAGCTGCCGGAAGGCAAAATTGCAGAGCTGCTAACCGCGGCCGCCAGGCCAAGCTTCATAGAGTCGGAGCAGCTTCCATGCCGGTTTCTCGTCGTTGCTACTCCCGCAGGCAAGCAGAAAGCGGCAGAAATCATTATGGGCACGTATGCCGAGCAAAAGTTCTATAAATGGGTGCTAGGGAAAATTAATCAGATGATGATGGAGCGGATCGTCAAAATTCCAGCACTGCTTTTCGTCATCACCCGACAAGAAGGAAACGCCCAGGTTGATGAACGCAACTTCTCTGACGTATGCGCCATGCTCCATACCTTTTCCCTGCTGGCGTGGGAGGAAAACATCGGGCTCGTATGGGGAACAAGCGATATGCTGCATAAATCCTCATTTATTGACGGGCTGGGCTTGCAAGCGAACGAGCGCGTGCATTGCCTGATGTATCTCGGACATTATGAGAAGCTGCCAAAAATTAAGCCGCGAACGTCCGCCGCCAAAAAATTCACGAGTTTATCCTAACCCTGGCATCTGAAAGGAGCTTCTCAACCTATGAGCCTTCGCTCGCTTATTTCTGAAATCTCTCTGACTCGCCTGTTTGCGGATCGCCCTGTCACTGCTCAAGCCATAACGGATATTCTGGAGGATGCCGTCTGGGCCCCCAATCACAAGCTAAGGGAGCCTTGGCGCTTTATTCACGCAGAAGGAGCTGCCAAGACCAAGCTTTCCAGCCTCTTGGCCGCAGGACTGCATCATGATTTGGCGGCTGCGCTGGACAACGCCCCTGCAAGCCTGATCGTAACGGTCCATACCAGCACGGACGAGCATGTGGCGAGCGATGATCTGGCCGCGGTCTTTTGTCTCGTGCGTAATATCCAATTGCTAGGCGGGTCGCAAGGTTTGGGGGTATATCCGGGTACGGGCGACTGGTCGCGTTGCCGCGGCCTGAATGAATTCGCAGACGTAAGCACACGCGAGCGCATTGCCGCTATATTGGCAGTGGGCTACCCGGCCGAGCAAGCCTCCCCGCCAACACCGTTTGTCACGATTAAGCCGACGATTGAATGCTGGTAGAAGGCACAGACGCAGACCTGCCGGGCGGAGACGCTTTGCAACAGCTCGCGATGCGGGCACAGGCTCGTCAACGCTCCTAAGCCTGCCGCATGCGCTTGCGGCGTGCTCCCGCCCATTGGCCGATCCGATAAACGAGCCACACCGCCGCTGTCACAAGCATCATATCGAACACGACATTGAATAAAAACAAATGTTTGCTTAAATCGGCAAGGCCATCGCCCAGAATCGGGATAAGAAAACTGAATATTCCCGTCAAGCCCAGCAATATAAACAATTCAACCGCAATTCGCAACCGCTTCCCGCGGCTTCTCAGCCATTCATAAGCAGCTGCCGCAAAAAACAAAGCAAAAACCGCGACGATGAACCACAGCTGGTTCGGCATGTCATGCCGCTTCAACTCGCTCCACGCGCTGTAAGCAAACGTATTGGTTCCGGCCGGCTTCCCTGCCGACTTCTCGTAGTTGCCCAAATAGTGCGGCCTGATCGTCATGCTGTGCTCTGCTGCATATTCCATTCGCTCGATCAATCTGGAAGGGTTGGTGAGGTAGAAGAATAGAATGTCCTTGTGCGAAATACGTTCATAGAAATCCTGCTGCAAAGACGGATCATTCTGTTTAATGGCTGTATCCGTCTGAAAATAATTCGTCCCCGCCAGCACCTCCAGATGCTCCGGCAGCCCCAGCTTCCGCAAATCCCCCTCCACATCGGGCGAGCCGTTCAGGATGCCGAAGAACACCGTTTGATAAAGATTAATATGCTTAAAATCTTTAGGTGCCGCCACATACATGACTACCGAGGCGACAAAGGTAACGACGGAAAGCGCAATGCCTAGCTTGCGCCAGCCGCGCTCGCTGCTCATCCATGCATAACGCAGGCCTAACAATGCAAACCCGAATCCAATCGGTGCATTCTGGGTTTTGGAGCACACGAGAAACCAGATGGCGGCAAAAAACAGAACAAGCAAATAACGTCCAGGCTTCTCTTGCTTCACAAGCATCAGTCCAAGCGCAAACGTCAGCAGCATAAACACAAAGGATACCGGCTCGCCAAACAAAGAGTTGAAATAGGCCAGGTATCCGACATCCGTGAACACAAGCAGCATAAGCGCCGTCAGCGCCGCTCCCGCAAGCAGAGATTTGGTTTTGTTATGTTTGATGATTAAATATCCGGCGGTCAGCAGCAAGAGCGTGTAGATCGCGCCAAGTATGCGGATATCAAACGCCGATCCGTTGAACAGCACGCCGATAAAACGCGCAATGACAACCAGCACAATCTGGGTTGAGGGGTAAAAGCCGCGAAAAAATGTATCGTAAGCAAAGTACATATGGGAGAAGCCAAAAAAACGATCCTCATAGCTCTCCATCGCATGATAGTAATTCAAGCCCGCAGAGCCCATGATCCGCAAAAAATCCCCGTTATCGGCGACGCCTATGAACACGCCCGCAAACAGCAGCCAGCCGGCGATTCCGGCAGCTATTATGATATAGAGCATCTCCAGGTTAATCCATCTTCTCATTTGCTACTCTCTCCCGCCTAAATCTTATTCCGACCTCTATCAACCTCCATCCTACTTATCCCAATTTTGGTTGTCAAGCAGACTGCTGCCAGCCGTACAGCTCGCTCCAGCCTCAACTACAAAGTGCCTCGCCCTCCTTTCTGCAAATACAAAAGGCTGTATAGCGCTTGAATTTCTTCATGCGCCATACAGCCGTGCATACACAATTGCTTATCACATCAGAGGACATTCGCGGTTGCCATAGCCACCCAATGGCCCGGCGTCACCTCAACAAATTCGGATTGCTCCAGTCCGTAAGGGTCCGCTTTGTCGGCTTCCTTGTGAGGCAGCAGCTTTTTCTGCGACTCTATCTTGGGATCGGGCACGGGAATAGCCGCCAGCAGCGATTGGGTGTACGCATGCAGCGGATTGTTATACAGCTCCTCGCTCTCCGCAAGCTCTACGATTTTGCCTTTGTACATAACCGCGACCCGATCGCTAATATGCTTCACCATCGATAAGTCGTGAGCGATAAATAGATACGTCAGACCCAGCCGCTGCTGCAGCTCCTCGAGAAGCGCCACAATCTGCGCCTGAATGGAGACGTCCAGCGCCGACAACGGTTCATCGCATACGATAAATTCCGGCTCCACCGCCAGGGTGCGCGCGATTCCGATTCGCTGGCGCTGGCCGCCGGAAAATTCATGCGGATACCGCATCGCATGCGACGCCTGCAACCCTACCAGCTCCAGCAGCTCCTCAACGCGGCGCAGCCGCTCCTGCTTGGACGACGCAAGTCCATGAACATCAAGCGCCTCGCCGATAATATCGACGATCCGCAGCCTTGGATTAAGCGACGCGTAAGGATCTTGGAAAATCATCCCCATATGCCGCCTCATCGTCTTCATCTCTTTGCCGTTCAGCTGCTGCAGCGGAATGCCGCGGAACAGCACCTCGCCGCTTGTCGGCTCATGCAAGCGCAGTATGGCGCGCCCGGTCGTCGACTTGCCGCTGCCCGATTCTCCTACTACGCCAAGCGTTTCTCCAGCATGAATGTCAAAGGAGATTTGGTTAACGGCCTTAATGATTTGCCCTTTGCCCATATCGAAATGCTGCTTGAGGGAGCGAACCTGAAGCAGCGGCACGCCTTCCTCCCGTTTGGCGGCGGCAGGTACCGGCTTGGGCTTCTTCTTCTCGTCGAGTCGCGGCAAGGCGTTCAACAGCTTGAGCGTATAAGGATGCTGCGGTTGATTGAATATTTGCTCGGTTGTGCCCGTCTCTACAATTTCCCCATCCTTCATTACAACGACGCGATCGCACATTCCTGCGACTACGCCGAGATCATGCGTAATGAGAATAATCGAGGTGCCAAGCTGCTGCTGCAATTGTTTCATCTGATTCAGTATTTGCGCTTGAATCGTAACGTCAAGCGCCGTCGTCGGTTCATCGGCGATCAGCAGAGACGGCCGGCAGGCAAGCGCAATCGCAATCATCACGCGCTGCCGCATGCCGCCTGAAAACTCATGCGGATACTGGCTGTACCGGGCTTCGCTGTTCGGAATGCCAACCATGCGAAGCATCGCGATCGCTTCCGTTTTCGCTTGCGCCTTATTCAGCTTGCGATGCTTGATCAGACTTTCTTCGATCTGCTTGCCGATTCGCATGGTTGGGTTAAGCGATGACATCGGGTCCTGGAAGATCATGCCGATATCCCGGCCGCGGATCGCTTCCATTTCCTTATCCGTTTTGAAGGCGAGATTCTGGCCTTGGAACAGCACCTCGCCATTTTTCACCATGGATGGAGGCGAAGGCAGCAGACGCATAATCGTGCGTGCGGTGACGCTTTTTCCGCTCCCTGATTCTCCTACTATGCCCACCGTTTCCCCTTTGCGGACCTCGAAGCTGACATGACGAACCGCCTCCACCTCGCGGTCATGCGCAAAAAACGAAACGGATAAATCCTTAACTTGTAACAATGTATCCATATTAGCACCTGCAATTCTGTGAATTTCCAATGTATATTAATGACATAAGCGCGATAGTCAACATTACTTATTCAGTAATTAATGATTTTCTTCTATTGTAACCCGACTGACACATTCTATCTACAGCAGAAGATTGTCGAATAATGTCGCTTCTCGTTTCTATCATGTATAATAAGAATCAAGTTTAACCAACTCTATGGTTATTGACTTTTTGCAGCCGTTAAAATAAAATCTACTATATCGATCGGAATTATTCAATTTAAAATTTCGAGTTATCACAAAGGAGCGAACTGGCTTGACTGGGCATGCTACAGCAACAGGCAATCGCTATGCGGAACGCATAGCTGCTATATATCGCAAGATGCTTTTGCACAAAACTTATGGATGGCTGCTGCTGTTGTTAGGAGCTCCCTTGACCCTTGTTGTCTACTGTATACATCTAACCCGCAAAGCTCAAAGCGGTGACAAGGCACGGCTGGAGGACATGCGCAAGCGGCTGCTGGATACCGGCATTCGCGAGCGGCTGCACCAGGAGGCACTCGGACAGCTGCGACGCAAGCACGAATTTTTCAAGCAGAAGGTTTCCGAGGAGCAGACCCGCCGTGAAGCGGAACGGCTCGCCGCGGTAAAGTTTGAAGCGACGCTGCAAGAAAGGCTCGGCGGGCTTAGCCATCCGGCTCCCAAGCTTGCCGACACATATGAAGCGTTGATTTCCAATCCCGCCTTTATGGCCTTATCGCTCATCATCGGCTTTCCGATGTATGCGCTGATGGCGATTTATGCCAGTCCTTACGTCAAGTACATAGCCGAGCGGCTGCTAATGGCCGCTTTTGTTATTCTAGGCGTCTCGTTTCTCGTCTTCACCATCTTGTACATTTCGCCGATGAATCCCGCAGCCAATCTGCTGGGAGAAACGGCCACCGCCGAACAGATTGAGGCCTTTAATCGCCTGTACGGCCTGGATCAGCCTTATCTCATCCAGCTGTGGAACACGTTAAAGGGCATACTGACCTTTGATTTGGGCAAGTCGTTTGCCGGCAACGAGGCTGTGACTACGGCCATTGCGAACAAGTTTCCCGTTACGCTGACGCTCACGACGATCTCGACCATCATTGCGGTTCTGATCGCCCTGCCGATCGGCATTATTTCGGCCACGCGCCCCAGTTCCTTTTTCGACTATACGTTTATGTTTATCGCCCTGCTCGGCTTGTCCATCCCTAACTTTTGGCAGGGGCTGATCTTTATTCTGAATTTCTCGATCAAGCTGCACTGGCTGCCTGCGACGTATAATCCGGCGAACTGGCTGTCGTCGATCATGCCGATAGTCGTGCTGGGTACCGCATTGACGGCAGCCGTGGCCCGGATGACGCGATCCTCTACCCTCGAAGTCATTAATGAGGACTACATTACAACTGCAAAAGCCAAAGGCCTTGCCCGCAGGCATGTGCTATGGAAGCATGCGGTAGGCAACGCGCTGATTCCGATCATTACCATTATCGGACTGCAATACGGAGCTCTTCTTGGAGGCGCGGCCGTCACCGAGAAAGTATTCAACATTAACGGCATTGGCAGCTACATTGTCGACAAGCAATTCATACCGGACATTCCGGCTGTCATGGGCGGCGTCATCTACACGGCCATTACGATTTCCATTGTCAATGTCGTCGTTGATTTGCTCTATGCTTTTTTTGATCCGAGAATTCGCTCCAAAATGAAACAATACTAAAGCAGGTGCTACCTTGACGAATAATTATGTAACGAAGCAACAAGCCCAGTTCAGGCTTAAATCCAGCTCCGAATACGGACAGGCGAGCTTCTCCGCCATTGCCAGCGCAGCGCTTGCGCTGCTGCTGCTCATTAGCAGCTATGTGCCCGCAGAGGGCGCCTTCAAGCCGTTCCCGCTGTTTGCGGGGATCGCCTGGATCATTTTTGCCCTGCTTCAGGGAGCGGTATGGGCGATTATTCGCAGCAACCTACTCCGAACCGGAGCGATTAAACGCTCCACTAGAAGGCTTGGGTACGTTCTGCTGCTAAGCTTGCTTGCTGCAAACGTCTTTGTCGCAACAGCTGCATTCCAGCTTCTGAAATCCAAAAAAAGCGCGGCATACACCCTCAGCGTTTATGCCCTGTTGACGACGCTGCTGGTAGTCGCCGTATCTGCGCTGAATTTGTTTAAGCCTTTTGTTTCAAACGGCTTCTTGCTCGGCATGGGGCTTTTGCTTGCGGCGGGGGTCATTCAACTGGCTGCCCTGCTGCTGATCGCCAAATATGCGGATCGCCCGTCTCCACCTCGCTGGATGGGCATCGTGGCGGCGATTTTGCTCATAACGGCCGTGTCCGGCAACTTGTTCTCCTTGTTTCTGGGGCTCCTGCTGATTTCCAAGCTTCGCAATAAAGATTATTCGAGCGGCTCCAAGCTGGGAGAGGTCATCGAGAAGCTGTCGCGCAGCTCAACGTCTATGCTCGGCCTGCTGTTCATTGTTTTTCTACTGACGCTTGCCATAACCAGTTACTTCACGTTTGATTACGGCATGGCTATTGAAAACAATTACAGCTTGATTCTGCAGCCGCCCGAGCTCGCTTACCCGCTTGGCACCGACAATTTCGGACGCGATCTGTTTTCCCGCATCGTGTTCGGGGCTCGCATTTCGCTTATCGTCGGCTTGCTGTCCACACTCATTCCCGTCTTGATCGGCGGCGTGCTTGGCGCGATTTCCGGATACTACGGACGCCATACGGACAATATCATCATGAGGCTGCTGGACGTGCTTTACGCGATTCCCGGCATACTGCTTGCCATCGCGATTATTGCCGCCTTTGGAGCCAGCACCGTCAATCTGATTCTGGCGTTAAGCGTTGGAGCCATTCCTACCTACGCAAGAACGATGAGGGCAAATGTACTGCTGGTCTCGACGCTGGAATACGTGCAGGCTGCGCGGGCGTTCGGAGCCAGCGACAGCAAAATTTTGTTCAAGCATATCGTTCCGAACTCGCTTGCGCCTATGATCGTCAAATCTACCTTGACTATCGGCACAGCTGTTATCTCGACAAGCAGCCTTAGTTATTTGGGGCTTGGCGTCGAGCCGCATATCCCCGAATGGGGAAATATTCTCAAGCTCGGCAGCGCGTACTTGGAGACGCACGCCTTTACGGCCATCTATCCGGGGCTTGCGATTATCGCGCTTGTGCTGTCGTTCAATTTTCTGGGCGACGGACTGCGGGATGCGCTTGATCCGAAGCTGGATTAGCGAAAGCCCTATCCTTTTCGTAACCTCATTCATATTCCATCGTGCTCTGCGTTGCCTAAACATGAGCCCCCGATGCATGAATGTGAGTTAACATATAGATTATAGATATAGTGGAGGGAAACATCATGAACAAAAAAAGTAAATTTGCCGCCCTGCTTCTCATTAGCGTTGCGCTGATGCTTAGCGGCTGCAAATTGACGACCAAAAACGACGTCGCGGAATCGCCGGCGCCGACTACAGGCACAGAAACCGTCAATGACGGAGCAAAGGTCGATATTGAGCTGCTCGGCATGAGCGCCAATGAAGCGGATCTTAACATCGTACGCGACCAATTGAGCAAAAACGGATTTAACGTCAAGCTGAACATTCAAGCCGACTACGGCAGCTTTAAATCGCAGCAGGACGCAGGCAACTTCGATATCGCGCTGTCAGGCTGGACCAGCGTGACCGGCAATCCGGATTACGCGGTTCGTTCTTTGTTCAAGACAGGCGGCGACTACAGCATTCTGGCCGACAAAGACATCGACGCGCTGATTGATAAAGCGGGAGCCGAAACGCCTGAGCAGTACACAGAAACCTACAAGGAATTCGAGCAGCAGCTGGTATTCGACAAAGCCTATATCGCTCCACTGTACAGCTCGCTGAAATCGCAAGCGCTGAACAAGGATGTGCTGAATCCGGACTCGGTTCGTCTGTCGAAATCGCGTTCCCTTCCGTGGGAAGAGCTTGATTTCAACGACACCTCGAAGCGCGACAAAGATCCGATTGTGCTGCAATCGACAATGCCTACGCTGACTTCGCTTGATCCGATCAAAGGCAACGACGGTTCGATCAACATCATTAATACCAACCAGTATGTTCGCCTGGTCAACCTGACAGACGACGATAAAATTACGTCCGTAGGCTCGCTTTCCTATAATCACGCCATCGCGGACGGCAATTCCGATTACTATTTCATTCTTCGCGACAATATCAACTTTGCTGCGATCAAGGACAAGGTCGCTGTTGATACAGGCGAGCGCGTAGGCGGAGACGACGTTATTTTCTCCCTGAACCGGGCCAAAGACAAAAACTCGGTACCTGATCACCGCACCTTTACCCTGCATGAGCATATCGGCCAGGTTGAGCTTGTAACCGATCCGGCAGCGCTTGAAGCAGTGAACGTATCCGGCGGCGGCGGAACGGTCAAAGCGGCTCTTGAGCAAGGACTTGACGCCAAAATTTCTGCCCTTGTAGCCGACAAAACGCAAGCGAACAACAAAGAAGGCAAATATCAGGTCGTTAAGCTGACGACAACCGAGCCGTTCCCGCAAGTCTTGAACTACCTGGCTCACCAATCCGCAGGCATCGTGTCCAAAAAGCAGGTTGAGAGCATCAATACCTACGAGGTGGACAAATTCGACGTCAACAAGGACATTCCTTACGGCGATCAGAATACCGTAACGGAAGGCAGCTCGTACAACAACACGCTTTATACAAGCGGACCTTACATTTTGTCGTACAAAAACGATTATGAGGCTATTTTCTACAAAAACCCTGCATACTTGACCGGCACCGAGCACGCGCCGAAAGTAAACAGCATTAAAATCCGCTTCATTAAAGACATGGACAGCAGCCTGGCAGCGCTTCGCAGCGGCGAGATCGACCTGCTGTACTCCGTGCCTGAGAACAAGTTCGACGTTGTAAAAGGCGACAGCAAGCTGCAGCTGCAAACTGTACCGAGCAATGCGGTGTCATACCTGCTGTTTAACACGAAAAACCGTCCGGTCGCAGAAAGCGCAGATTTGAGAAAAGCGGTGCTCTACTCGATCAATCAGGATGAAATTCTGGCCTTCTACAACGGCAATAAATTCAAAGCCGTGTCGACGCTCAGCACGATGGTCAAAACCGGACTTGAGCTCAAAGCCGATCCAGCCAAAGTGACAGAATTCCTGAACGCATACAAAGCAAGCAAATAACGCGTTTTTTCCGGCAAAAGACTGCTTATGGACATCGCCGATGGCCGCGGCGGTCTTTTGCTTTTTTATGTAAAAACGACAACTCATCAGGGGGAATATTGGAATGAAAGACACATCCGTATCGTCCGCGAAGCTTTCGCAGTGGGATGCGCTGCAATTGGAATCGCTCAAAGCCCATGGCTGGACTGCCGAGGAGCTGCTGCGCAAAGTGCGGGAAGGGGAATTGCCGACAGACAGCAGCAAATTCCGTTTTGACTATGCCAATCTGCAAGCTTTTGCCAAGGAAGAGCCTGACAGCTTCGAGCAAGCCGTCAAGCATGGCTACCAAATCAAATACAATACGATTCGCGGCATACATAGCTGGATTCTTGTTGCGCTTGGACACGAGGCGGAGCTGGACTTGACGGAGGGCAAAGAGCAGGTGGTAGCCAGCCTTACTCAGGCTGAAGCCGCCCGGCTCGCTTCCGTTCTCTCCTTCGGCTGGGAAGCAAGCTTGCTGAATGCCGAGCCTGCCCCGACCGGCACCGCGGCCTACCGAATCGCGCCGGCAGGCGGCAACGGCTAACACATAGAAGCCCGCTGGATGAGTCATCGTGCCGCTTCAGAATCAGCCTGCGCTCCGGCTACGGGAAGCTGCAAGACGCTGCAGCTTCCCCGGCGGGAATACGCTTCATACGGGGGACTACTCCTCATCCTGGACGCCAAGCGCTTTGTTTTTCTCCTTAAATCGTGCATTGTGGGAGGATACGTAGGCCATTCTGGGCGCCTCCGGGTCCATATATTGCTTTGCGCTGTTGACGGCAAGCGCCGCATCCGTGAATGCTCCAGCGATCAGATTCAGCTTGCTTTCAAAATTGGCGAAATCGCCGGCTGCATAAATGCCGGGCAGATTGGAAGCCAATCGGCCATTCACGAATACATTCCAATCGTCCATGCTCAGCCCCCAATCCTTGATGCCGCTAAAGTCGGATTTCAAGCCGTGGTTGACGATAACCGCATCAACCTCAAGCTCCTGGCGCTCGCCGGACTCCAGGTGGGTAATCATGACGCTGTCAATCGCCTCGCCATTGCTGCTGCTCAGCTTGGACACCTCATAAGGCGTATAAATGCTGGCTGAGGATGCCTTCATCCTGGCGATGTTTTTCTCATGCCCCCCGAATTGCTCCCGTCTGTGTACGACCGTCACCGCCTCGGCAATTGGCTCCAGCTCATTGGCCCAATCGACTGCGGAATTGCCTCCGCCTGAAATAAGCACCCGCTTGCCTCGGAACGGCTCCAGCTCCTGCACCGTGTAATGCAGATTTGTCACCTCGTAGCGCTCGGCTCCTTCCAGCTCCAGCTTGGCCATCTTGAGAATGCCGCGCCCGATTGCCAGAATGATTGTGCGTGTCCAGTGTTTTTCGCCCTCAGTCGTTACAAGCATATACGTTCCGTCCTCCAGCCGCTCCAAGCCGTGAATAGGCCTGCCGAGCAGGATCGTCGGATCGAAGGTTCTGGCCTGCTGCTCAAGCTGAGCGATGAGCTTCTCGCATAGCGTAGGCGTCATCCCTCCAACGTCCCAAATCATTTTTTCCGGATATATAAGCAACCGCCCGCCCAGCGTATCGTTCGCATCAATCAGCTTTGTCTTCAGATCGCGCATGCCGCTGTAGAAAGCGGCATACATCCCGGCCGGACCGCCGCCGACAATTGTAACATCGTATAATTCCAGCTTCTCGTTCAATGCAAATCCTCCTGCCTTTGTATTTGATATTGATTATCATTATAATTGTAGGCAGACTACTCTACAGATGGCAATGGACAAAAGAAATCGATTGTTTGGACAAACTTCATTTTTTTGATTGCGCCGCTCTGTTGGCGACAGCCGCTCTTCTTCCTTCATACATGATAAAGCGCAATGATAACCGAATGGACATAGAGAGCATCAGCCGGTTCTGAAGGAATCGCAAGGTCAGACTATTGGTTTATCTGCAGCGTACGCCGCTCCCTCGCGCGCTAGTATGACAGGCCAACACGACAGCACATTAAAAACGGAGGCACCACTATGATAACCTATGAGTTGCTGGGCGCGCGCGCTCTGGCAGACCGGGGAACGATCAGCCCCGTCCCTATAGTCGGCCCCTTCCCGGCGATCATCGTACCTGCCGAGGCCATTACCATCCACACGGCAAACGATGTTTGGCGCTTGGGCAAAGGGCAATTTATAACACTTCTGCAAGCTGAGCAAAATATGAGCCTTGTGCCGGCTGACAAAGAGCAATTCGCTTCTGTATACAGCCTATCCTTTAAGAGCTACAAGCTTGTCAAGCGCGAGGAAAGCAGCCTCCTATACGAGGTTGATACGGAGCAGCTTCCCGAGCATGGCCAGATTATGGAGTTTCCCCGCCATGCGGAGGGGCTGCTGCACAAACTGCTGGAGCAATACCGTAAGGCAGATACTTCTCCCAAGCTGCATCTGCTCATGTATGAGCTCTTGGATGCCATTCTTGTCAAACGACTCGATGACAGCATTTTCATGACAAACGATACAGCGATCAAGCGGGCTGTCGCTTACGTTCAACAGCATTACGAAGCACCGCTAACCCGTTCTTTTCTTGCCAAATTAACAGGCTTTAACGAAAGCTACTTTTCCTCATTGTTTCGAAAGGAAACAGGCTGGAGCTTCGCCGAGTACCTCAACCGAATCAGAATTGATCAGGCCAAGCATATGCTGCTAGGAACGACAGACAAGCTCCAGGAAATCGCTAATCAAACGGGATTTTCCGACGGCTCGTATTTGGGCAAAACGTTTAGCAAGATCGTCCATCTCTCGCCCAGCAGCTTTCGCAGCAGACGCCAGTCGAATCGCGTTGTTGGTATGCAATTTCTCGGAGCGCTGCTCGCGCTGGGCATTCAACCGCTTGCAGGGACGCGTGAAGTGCTCCGCTCCTCCCTGCTGCTGCGCGAAGAAATGCCGGATATTGTTGAACTGGAGGAGCTTGATCAAGTGCAGGCGCTTCATTCGCTTCAGCCGGAATTGATCGTCGCGCCCACTTACTACTACAGCTATCCCGACATACTGAAGGAGCTTGAGACCATCGCTCCCGTGCTGATGATTCCTTGGGGACAGCTGGACAAGCTGGAAGAAGTACGCCTGCTTGGGAGACTGCTTGGACGAACTTACGAGGCAGAAAAGTGGATTTCTCGGCTACAACAGTCGGCAGCTGAAGCCAGGGAAGCGATTGCGCCCTTTATTTCTACGACCGCTACAGTCGGCCTATTCGAGCTTTGGTACGACGATTCATGGCTGATCCCCCACATGCCTGTCCGTTCTGCCTACAATCTGTTTCAGCTTCTGGGACTGAATCCGCCGCCGCGTATCAGACAGGAAGTGCTGCTGACCGGTAAGCATCGTACTGTAAAAGAGCAGGACTTGCCGTCTTATGCGGCGACTCACATGTTCCTGATCGTCCATACTGACGATACTGAAGCGTTTCGCGAAAAGCTGATGCAACGCTCCGTCTGGAAACAGCTGGTGCATGAGCGGGGCTGTCAATTGCATTTGCTTAAACTGAATGAGTTCTGGCTTGATGATGGGAGGTCGCTGGAGCTTCAGCTAGCCGTATTGGTAAACAGGTTAACGACAATAAGCTGAATCCAACAATTTCCCCTATGAAATATCCAATTTATATACATCGACCTGCACATATGCGGCTATTATAATAACTTTATCATCGCGAATGATAATCATTGTTATTTACGGAGGGTCTGCCTTGTACTTACATAAGTTTTCTAAAGCTGTATGGTTACTAATGTTTATCGTTATGCTCGCCGCTTGCGGCAATTCAAATGCCGGTATCCAGACAAATGCAAATGCCGGAGCTTCCTCATCGCCTGAAACGACAGTTGCTCCAAGCGCAACAACGGAGCCGCTGACCAAAATAATCGAAACGAAGCGCGGGGAGCTTGAAATTCCAACCAAGCCACAGCGCATCGTAACCGACGGATATTTGCCCGAGCTTCTTGTCCTTGATATCAAGCCGGTCGGCTCAACAAAATGGGATTTGGAGAATAAGGTGATTAAGGATCAAATTGATGGCATTACATCTACTGGCGAGAGATCGCTGGAAGCTATTCTTGAGCTGGAGCCTGATTTGATTGTCACATGGGTAAGTGATGAAACGATTATTCAGCAATATGAGAAGATAGCACCCACCATCTCCATTCCTTACGGATCGAATAGCGATATTCATGAAACAATCCGCTATTTCGGCGACGTGCTAGGAAAGGTTGCCGAAGCAGAGCAATGGCTTGCAGCGTTCGACCAGACGGTTGAGCAAGCACGCTCGGAGCTTGCTGAGGTCATCAAGCCTGAAGATACTTTTGCGCTTATGGGTGTGTTCGTCGTAGACAAAGGCTTCTATATTTATGGAGACGGCGGCTACCGCGGCGGCGAAGCATTGTACAAGCACCTTCAGCTTAAACCTCCTGCCAAGCAGCAGGAAGAAATGATCGGCAAAGAGGCATTCCGCCAAATTTCTTATGAAGTGATTGCGGAATACGCAGGCGACTATATTTTTATCGATCAAGGCGATATGATCTCTGAAGTATGGGGAGAGAACGAGGGACTCTGGAACTCGTTGGATGCTGTCAAGAATAATCACGTATTCAAGCTTGATCCCGATTTGTTCTGGGGCAATGATCCCATTTCGCTTGAGCAACAGATCAAAGAGGTTGTCAAAATGCTGACCGGACAGCAATAACGAACTCTGTCCTTGAGACATACATAAGGCAAGCAAATCGATTCTATCGGTCTGCTTGCCTTATGATCATAATTAAGCCGTCAACCCGTTTGATCGCAGCCACTGCATCACTCTGCTTCGAGACGAATATTTCATACATCACAGCAATGCAATCTCGGCAAATCCGGTTAAATGTCAAAATCCTCTTTGCTTCGCAAGCCGTCCTCCCTCTCCTCAGGAGTAAGAACACGATCAAGAATCAGCTTCTCGAAATGCGCGAACCCGCTGTCCTTCGTGCGCGGTCGCGCTAAGGTGATAGATACATCAAGCGCCACGCTTCCCTCTTCGATAAGGATGACACGATCAGCCAGCGCCACCGCTTCACTGACATCATGCGTCACGAGTATGGCGGTAAAGCCTCGGCTGTTCCATAATTGTTCCATGAGCCGCTGCATGGATAGCCGCGTCAAAGCGTCCAGCGCGCCAAGCGGCTCATCAAACAGCAGCAAATGCGGGTTGCCGACGAGCGCTCTCGCGAGCGCAACCCGTTGACGCTGCCCGCCTGAAAGCACGGACGGCCATTCGTTCGCACGATCCTCCAGCCCTACTTGCCGGAGGGCCGCATAGGCTTTGCGCTCCGCTTCCGCTTTCCCCGCTGCCGATATGCCGACCTTGACATTGTCCAGGACGGATTGCCAGGGCAATAATCTTGCATCCTGAAACATAAAGCGGGTATCCTGATTAATCCCGTTAATGGACTGGTTTTCTCTTGTCAGCGAGCCATTCGTAATAGAATCAAGTCCAGCCAGCAGCCGCAGCAAGGTGCTCTTGCCGCAGCCGCTTTTACCTACAATTGCCACAAACTCTCCCGGCTTGATCGATATATTCAAATCGCTCAGCACGGTCTTGTCTCCGAACCTCTTGAACACGCCTTCCAAATGAATAGCCACTCCACGCCCTGCCGTATCCTCCGCAGCAGGCTCTCCTTGCGTGTATGGCGCTGCTTGCAGCAAGGTTGTTCGCTTAGGGTCATACAAATCATGCTCTACACCTTCGACGGAAGCGCTGCTTTTGCGAAATGCGAATGCCATTTCAGCCATCTCCTCTCCAGCACCTTAGCCATAATATCCGATAGCTTGCCGAGCAACGCATACATAAGAATGGCGAGCACCACAACATCCAGCTGGTAAAATTCACGCGCATTCATCGCCATATAGCCGATCCCCGAGTCGGCAGCGATCGTCTCGGAAACGATCAACGTAAGCCACATAATACCAAGCGCGAACCGTAAGCCGACCAGAATAGACGGCAACGCACCAGGGAGAATTACTTTGCGATACAACTGCCATCTGCTAAGTCCGTATACGTTGCCCATTTCAATTAACCCCGTATCCACGGAACGAATGCCATGCAGCGTGTTCAAGTAGATCGGGAACATTACGCCTAGCGCAACGAGGAAAATCTTGGCAACCTCTCCAATGCCGAACCAAGCAATGACAAGCGGGATCATGGACAGATGCGGAATATTGCGAAGCATCTGCAGCGACGAGTCCGTTAATTTCTCCGATAACGAAATAACGCCATTCAATAAACCGAGTATGAATCCGATTCCTCCGCCAATCAGGAAGCCGATGGCCGCTCTCCAAGTGCTTACAGCGATTGCTTCCGGCAGCTTCCCGTTAGCGGTAAGCGCAATGCCCGCTTCAATAACTTGCTCTGGAGAAGGCAGCATCCGCGTAGAGATCATTCCCATACTGCTTAGGGTTTGCCAAGCAACTAAAATAAGCACCGGGAGATACCAAGGCAGGACCGCGCTCTTGAAAGCTTTGGTAATCCTGTTCATAGCCGTTATCTCCCTCCATTAATGAGCCGAAGCTCTTGGCGCAGGCTTCACAACATTAGCAATAATCTCTCCGAATGGACTTATGGAGGTTGGTCCTGGCAACCCGCTTCTCTCCAGCGACAGCAGCGGGAACAACAGCTCTGACACGCGGTACGCTTCCTCCAAATGCGGATAGCCTGAGAAAATAAACGTCTCGATGCCCAGCGCCTCGTACTCCCGCATCCGCTCTGCCACAATTTCGGGACTGCCGACGAGCGCTGTTCCAGCCCCGCCGCGCACCAGTCCAATGCCCGCCCACAGATTGGGGCTGATCTCGAGCCGATCGCGGCTGCCTTGATGAAGTTTGGCCATTATCTTCTGCCCTACCGAATCGAAACGGGCAAATATACGCTGGGCTTCAGCTATTGTCTCATCGTCAACATGCTGAATCAGCGCATGTGCGGCCTGCCAAGCCTCCTCCTCCGTCTCGCGCACAATAACGTGCAGACGGATGCCGAAGCGAAGCTGGCGACCCCGAGCCTCGGCAAGCTTGCGAACATCGGCAATCTTCTTCGCTACATCTGCCGGCGGCTCGCCCCAAGTGAGGTAGACATCCACTTGCTCTGCCGCTACCTGCTGGGCAACCGGCGAGGAGCCGCCGAACCACAGCGGAGGGTAGGGCTGTGAAATCGATGGATAGATGACGCGACCGCCTTGGATTTTCAAGTATTCGCCTTCGAAATCGACAGATTCGCCTGACAGCTGTCTGCGCCATATGTCCAGAAACTCGCCCGTAAGATGATACCTCTCCGTATGATCGAGAAATAGTCCATCTCCCGCCAACTCTACAGGGTCGCCCCCGGCTACCACATTGATCAGCAGTCTTCCGCCAGATATGCGGTCTAACGATGCCGCCATTCGTGCAGCTAGCGTCGGCGACATCAAGCCGGGTCGCACGGCGACTAGAAACTTCAACCGCTTAGTAACCGGAACTAGCGAGGATGCCACAATCCACGGATCTTCGCAGGAGGTTCCCGTAGGGATGAGCACGCCTTCGAAGCCTAGCCGATCAGCCGCCATCGCAATTTGCTGCATATATTCCGCATCAACAGCGCGGGCCCCCTGGCTTGTTCCCAAATAACGTCCGTCGCCATGCGTCGGAATAAACCAGAATACTTTCATTGCAATCACCATTCCCCTTCCTTGAATAACGACTTATTTAAGAATCGCATCCTGAATATCCAGCTGCTTCGGAATTAACTCGAGATTAAAAAACGTATCCGCAATAGCCTGCTGGGCTTTAATCAATTCATCATCAATCTGCTGCACACCGTATGCCCGGCGGCCAGCTGCGAGCAGCAGCGATTCTACATCGATGCCAAGCTGCGGCGACAGCTTCTCGGCGAGCTCCTGAGGATGCTCCTTCGACCAAGCGTCAACCTTATCGGCTTCTTCCAGCACAATATCTACAATATCCGGGTATTTCTCGGCGAAAGGCCTTGCAGCGATGTAGAACTCATGATTGGACACTACGCCCTGCCCATCCGCAATAACCGTCCCGCCGGTAGCCGTTTGGGCCGCCGCAAGGAATGGATCCCATATAACCCAGGCATCGACACTGCCCTTCTCGAACGCTGCGCGCGCATCCGCTGGAGGCAAAAATTTAACATCTACGTCGTTATAATCGACGCCAGCCTTCTCAAGCTGCTTCACGAGTAAATAATGCACATTGGAACCCTTGTTTAATACAACTGTTTTGCCCTTTAAATCTGCGACCGATTGGATAGGCGAATCCTTTGGCACAATTATCCCTTCGCTTTGCGGGCTTGGCGGCTCATGCGCCAAGTACACTAACGGGGCGCCAGCAGCCTGAGCGAAGATCGGCGGCGCCTCTCCCGTATGGCCTAGATCGAGGCTGCCCACATTAAGCGCCTCCAGCAATTGCGGCCCGCCGGGAAATTCTATCCATTCGATTTTAATATTGCGTTCGTCCGCAAGCCGCTTATCCAGTGCGCCATCAGCCTTCAGAATGTTAATCGTGCCATACTTCTGATAGCCAATTTTCACCGTAATATCTCTCGTCTCTGTACCTGCCTCTGCCCCCGTGCTCTTCGTGTCCCCGTTGCCGCATGCTGTCAGCGCAAGCGCCAAAGCGAGCACTAAACCCAGAGCCCCCTTGCGACTAAAAATTCCACTCTTCCATTTGCTCATAACGAATACCCCTTCCCTGACGTTACTTAGAATCGCCTTATACGACAAAGGTCTCCCCAGTCGCAGCAAAGCTGCAAATAGGGAGACCTCCGGTTGACCGGTAAAGTCGCATATGTAATTATTCCGATAAAATAACTGCGATTTGTAAAAAAGCATAACATTCCCATCCCTGCACGTCAATACGGGCATATGTGGATATTTTACATACAGTTGCGACTTAATAAAAAATGGGTTATTATAGAGGAGAAACACAAATAGCCCTTTCAATGAAAGGGACAAGCTAATTATCGTTCAAGCTGCAACTTGATCAATGGTTACTATATTCCATTTGTGTTTACATCATATACAAGGAGGTGTTCTGCAATGGCTAAAGACGTTCTATGTGAAGTTAACTCCTGCCGTCACTGGGATAATGGCAACAAATGCTCTGCTGAGAGAATTTACATTACCTCGACAATGAAAGCAAGCACTTCGACAGAAACAGATTGCAAAACGTTTGAAGTAAAATAAATCATGAAGAAAAAGGAATGCTTAAGGGGTGTTCCTTTTTCTTTTCTATTGTAGCAATAACGATAATTATTATCAAGCACTTTTTTGAACAGTTCCAACTGCGTTCTCATTGTGTCCTTTGCAAAGTCCGCCACGATACGCGTGACTGACAGCGGCATGGCGGATATCCTCATCGGACCGCGTGCTGGGCGTCTGCCCCTATACCGACAGTCTCCCGCCATGAAGTGTCGTTCTTTGCTCCTCTGGGACTAACGGCAAAAAAACCGTTGCCCGTATACAGGCAACGGTCTGCCGACGCGCATGCACGTCGGTGTCTTCCTCTTATTTCAGTTCGCTGACTTGCTTGATCAGTTCGTCTACTCCTTGCTCCACAAGGTATGGGCCATAGTTCCATTTCTCGCGGGAAACGTTGAAAATACGCTTCTCCTTCACGGCCGGTATGGTCTGATAGATAGGCGATTCAAACAGCTCCCACAGCCCGTCCATCTCTTTGTCCGTCATTTGCGTGAAGAAATAATCCGCCGGATTGGCGGCTAAATCTTCAAGCGACAGCACGCCGCCGCCGTTGGCAAATTGCTTGTAATGCGCGGGCAATTCAAACCCAAAATCCTTATAGATCAAATCCGCAAGCGTTCCCGTTTCTCCGCCGACCAATATTTCATTGTTGTAAAGGATAAAGCTGATCGCAGTCGAATTGGGCTCAAATTTCAAGCTAAGCTGCTCGCGAATCATGCTCAGCTTCTCTTCAAACTTCTTGATCCAGGCGTCCGCTTGTTCCTTGCGGTTGAGCAAATCGCCCATCGTCTCCAACGTCTTGATGACATCCGGATCACCGCCCCATGCCACCGCGACCGTCGGAGCGATCGCTTCATACGACGCAGCTGTTTCCGCGCCCAGATAATCGGGGAATATGATCAAATCCGGCTGCAGCGCGGCGACCGCCTCCACATTGCCCTTGCCTTCGCCAACATCCGCAACGCCGGCCATATCTTCGCCATACAGCTCCATAACCGGCTTGTCCACTCCGATCGGCTTCATGCCAAGCGGCAGCAAATAACCGCCGTAAGTAAAGACGACTACCTTCTGAGGGTTAACCGGAACCTCTACCTCGCGGCCAAGCGCATCGGTATAAGCCCGCATCGCTCCTTCTTGGTTTTG
Source organism: Paenibacillus sp. SY21-1 (assembly GCF_005222705.1). Classification (GTDB taxonomy): domain Bacteria; phylum Bacillota; class Bacilli; order Paenibacillales; family Paenibacillaceae; genus Pristimantibacillus. The sequence goes on from NZ_STGF01000003.1 coordinate 207,922, forward strand.
TTCCTCCGTTGCTGAAGGCTGCTCTTCAGCGAGCGCGTTCGATGGCGCTGCCGCTCCGTTGCCTCCGCATGCCGCCAGCAGCATCGTTAATGCCAGCAGGAGACTAAGCGTCCAAGCCGGCTTCATCCTTCCATTCATGCTGTGTACCCTCCAAGTTTGATTTTGAGAACAATTCTCGTTATCAACACTGTACTGGTAATGGCGACCCACCGCAATGAACGTATCGGACTTTTTTATGGGACTAATGGAACCTCGCCCGCTGGACGGTCGAAGCTTGTACTGCCTCGGTGTAACACCGGTCTGCTTCTTGAACAGCTTGCTGAAATAATACATATCGGAATAGCCGACGTTAGCCGCAGCCTCGCGTATGCTGGCATCCGTTGTATCGAGCAGAGTCTTCGCCAATTCTATTCGCTTGTGAATCGTATAATCCGTCGGGCTGCAGCCAAACTTGCGCTTGAATACTCTCGTTAAATAACGGGTGCTGTAGTGAAATTGGCTCGCCATCGTCTCCAGTGAAATCGCCTCGCGGATATGCTCTTGAATATATCGGGCAACCTGATCGGCCAGACCCGGCGGTTCCGCAGCCTCCGCAATCAACTGAATTTGGCTAAACTGCTCAAAGACGAATTGATAAAAAAGCCCTGTCGCCTGAATCCGCGCCAGCTCTCCGCCACGCGACCACTGCTCATGCAAGCGCTCCAGCAGCGTGACAAGCGGCAGCGGCTCAGACGGCTCAACGACATAACCGCCCGCTTCCAAAGGGAAATTGAAGCTTGACCCGGCTGCGCTATGGGAGCGCTTTATGTGCTTGTACAGCACGATGTAATAGTCGAAGGTATCAGACTGCGTACTCACCTCAAGAAGGCTTCCTTTTTCTCCATGCAGCAGCAAAAACTTCCCGCCTTCGCACTGCGAGGCGCCATTTATCCGAATTTGTGCGTCTCCCCTATGTGCGAAAAGAAAGGCATTTACGGGAAATCGATATGGAATCGCCCGTTCGTACGGTTCTACAATTACGCGTCTGCAATCCCACAATTTAACGGGAGCTCGGCTCCATTGCTTGATATAGGCCGACCAATCCATGCATGCACCTCGACACCATTCATATTGTTCAGTCATTTCTTTCATATATAGCCTCCAGCACCATCCATGACGGCCTAATGGAACTAAAGCTTTCTGTTGGTGGGAGCGGGCAACAGGCGCTCTAATCTCTCAGCTTCTTTATAATTTCCTCCCCCTGCAGCAAGGACGAGAACGGATCGGACAGAAAAAATTTGTTCCATTCAAACGTTAACACCTGTGTCCTCGTACCTGCCCAGCTCTGCCAATCCATTTGTCCGGAAACGTCGCTGCCATGCTCGCTCAGCATCACCAGCAAATAGTCGCCCACGTGCCGCTCGGCCTCCTTCCAGGACAAGTTCAATTCTCCTGTCCCGCATTTCATCAATTCGCCGGACAGCGGGGATGGCGGCCGTTGGTTCAACAGCTCATACACCGTCTTTCCGCCCCGATGCCCGGTATTGCCAATCACCATCATCTCCTCCCCCCAGTTTGGATCGATGATGGTGAAGGTTTTATTGGCGGGAATGACGAGCTGCGCTTGTCGGCGCAGCTCGAACGCCCGTTTGGCATACCCTTCTAGCCATGCTTCCGCCTGCTCCTCCCGATTGAGGATATGGCCCATGGCGCGCATCTGCTCCGTCACGGAGCTGCCATCGCTGGGACTATAATAAACGGTAGGCGCGATTCTTGCGTAAGATGCGTATAGCTTGGTCGAGCTTGTGATAATCAGATCCGGCTCGAGCTCCCATACTCTCTCCATCGCAATCCGATTGTGATTGCCTATATCACAGCTTTCCCCGTTCATGTAATGGTGAAGCAATCTGCTGTTGTGTACTAAGGAGTGCGGGCTGCCTACAGGCGTTATTCCCAAGGCAACCACTCCTCCAAGCTGCCAGTCTACGACAACGCGCTGCGGTCTTAGCGGCGCTTCCACTTCTCCCAGATCGGTGCGGATCCTTCTTGTATGGGCAGCTTGTTTCCCTCTGCTGCAGACGGGCGGGCTGCCTTGCCTGGAATGGATCTCCTGATGCCCCCCAGGCGATACAAGCCGATCCGAATAGGCATTTGACTTCGCGGCGGGCTGCTCCCCCTTGCGAAACGACTCCGGGGAGGCTCCATAAACCTTCTTGAAATGTCTGCTTAGCGAATATCCGCTCGTATAGCCGATACGCTCCGCAATTTGCTGCAGCGGCTCTCTCGTGCCGAGCAGCAGCTCCATTGCCCGCTCCATCCGTATGCCTGCGAGCAGTTGCATCGGACTTGTCCCCAGGCAAGATCGGAACAGCTGATTGAGATATCTCGGGCTGCATCCGACCATTCCGGAAATCTGCTCCAGCAGCAGGGGCTTTGAGTAGTGATTCTGCATATAGTGAACCGCTTGTCGCACGCGCATGGAAGGGAGCGCAGGCTCGGATTGCCGCAGCTGGTGAAGCAGCTCATATAGCCACTCGTAAAAGTGCGAGACTACCTGAAGGCTTTTGGACGGCTCCAGGCTGTTCCAGTTCGAATGCATTCGTTCCATTAAATCATACAGCGCCAGCGGGGAGACCGGCTGGAAGCCGTAAGCGAACAAATGGGATTGCTTCCGGATGCCTAGTGCTTCTCCATCCTCCTCCCCGACCTTTGCCACAAATGGCATATATTCGATAGAGTAATAATGCACCGGCTCCTCTACCTTAAACCGGATGGAATCCCCCTTGCACCCGTGCAGCACCAAATGCCTCTCTATGGCATATTGGCTTTCATTTATCTCTGTCTGCCCTTTACCGTGAATGACAAACATAAAAGTGTTAGAGGGCAGAAGCCAGTTGGCCGAAAACTTGTTCCGCTCGACAATCCGTATTTGCAAGCTCAACAGTTGTACCATTGTCCGTTGCCATTGTTCACTAAATGCCTCAATGTCCATTCGCGCCGCTCCCTATGCTGTCCTGTCCGCAATCGCTCAATCCCACCATTATATATGATAATGATTATCACCACAAACATTGAAAGAGCGCTCTGCTCCTTATACAAACGGATTGGTGCCTTGCAGCTGCTGCCAGAATGGACATGCTTTCACCGCCTTTCTGGTTATTGTCGAAAGCTCTATTACCCTTTATAGTGAAATTTAATTGAAAACTGTTATCATTTACTGGAAGGAAGGTTAACCATGAACAAACATTCATTTTTGGCTACATTGCTTGTATGCATCACCCTGCTGTTAAGCGCCTGCGGCTCCAGCATCGCTCCCGAGTCTACTAACAGCTCGCCGGCTGCCGCCGTCGATGCTTCCCCTTCTCCCGAAGCCGGAACTGAAGAAGCATCAGACGCGGAGCCTGCTACCCATATCGTAAAAACCTCCGTAGGGGACGTTGAAATCCCGCTGTTTCCAAAGCGCATTATCGTCGACTGGAACATCGGACATCTGCTGGCTCTTGGCCTAACTCCGATCGGGGTACCACATTCCTTGCTGGATTACGGCCTGTTTCTGCGCGAATCGCTGCCGGATACAGTCGAGGATATCGGGGCCCATCAGGAAATGAACCTGGAAAAAATCATGTCCCTTAATCCCGATCTTATCGTAACCTGGAGTGAAGACAATTACGATAAGCTATCTAAAATCGCTCCAACGCTGGTATTTAATACGGATAACTATCAATCTGCGGAAGAGGAAATGACGGCGCTGGGGGACATGCTTGGCCTGCAGGAAGCCGCGGCGAAATGGAATAAGTCCTTTGAAGTCCGTCTGGAAGCTGCCCGTCAAAAAATTGCAGAAGCCGTACCGCCAGGATCAACCTTTACTATTCTGGAATACAACTGGGACAAAACGGTGCTAGTAGTTGGGGCAACGGGGAACCGGGGCGGGAAAACCGTATATGAACTGCTTGGTCTGACTCCTCCGCCCAAGGTTCAGTCCGATATTATCGATAAGCAGGAATGGGCGATGAACGTCAGCTGGGAAGTGCTTGACCAATATGTAGGGGACTACATGATCGATCTCAGAGCCAGCGATGCGACGCAAGAGCGGGAAAACAGCATTTGGGCCAACCTTCCTGCCGTCAAAAACAATCAAGTATACGAATTCAACATCCGCAAATATTTTAATGCAGATCCGTTGAGCTACATTCAGCAAGCGGAGGAAATTGCCGAAAGTCTGGCCACGCAGAGGCATGTGATGGATTAAACGCTTTCCTCGCAGCCTTAACCATTCGGGAGATGGATGTTCCACCACGTTTACAACCGTGTTGCCCGCACCAGCGGAAACGGCTTTGCCGTCATTAAGACGGCAAAGCTAACTTTTCCCGTTGAAACAGAAGCCGAGCATTCGCATGAAAGGTGTACATTCTTGGATTATTGCAAGGCCCATGAAGCCGCGCTTCTCTTCATGGGCCTTTGCGCAGTTATTTCACGCGAAACGTGCGCGCGCCGTGCTTCCTTACTGCAAGCAGCGCTGCGACTGTATATACCGGGGCCAGCACCATCCATAGTGCAGCAAAGCTTCCCATCGTCAATCCGAAAATAATACTGATGCTGTAGGAAGCTGAAACGAGCATATTCACGATGAAATAGAATGGATTTTTTAAGTTCCACTCGGATGAATAGGGCTGGAATATATAGTACATAAACAAGTGATGCACTGTAAAAAACACAGCGAGCGCAAAAATGGCCAGCCACAGCAGTAAAAGCTCGGCTCCCGGCGGTCCGCCCGATGCCCACAGCACAGCCGTGACCGAAGCGCCGAATACCACGGCAATCAACAAATTGATTCGCAGCATGCGGATCAGGCGGACCTGAAAATGCTTAGGCGCGTCTGCACGGTAGAAGCCGTATCGCATGAGACTTAGATCGCAGTTGTAGAACATGGCCTTGCACATTGCTTCTCCAACCGACAAAGAGTAAAGGGCAAGCATAAGTACAGCGGGAAAGAACCTTGATTCCATCGTTATTACCGGCAGCTTCCCTTGCAGAACGGTTACCGCGGCTACGCCGATTACGCCTGCCGCTCCCGCAATAATCAATCGTTTTTTGATCGGGCCGCGAATCAAGCTTGAATGCCTTGAGAAGAAGATTTCGTTCAGATAGGCATAGCCCTCTTTCCCTTCGAGCTTAAGCATGCCGTCTCCAGTCAGCGAATAATCGCTTTCCTTTGATTGGACGCTCGATTTTTGTGCTTCGGACATCATCCTGCCCAGATCAAGCAGCGGATCGTCTCGTTTTGTAGCCGCATCCACCGCTGTCTGAAAGCCATCGTAGCTGCCAAGCTTTAACGCGCCAGCCACTCCGATAATCATCAAGCCTGCAAGCGAAATCCCGTGAAGCATAAGCGCTCCCGTAAACGGGACATAGCCGAATGCCAAAGGGACGTAGGCAAGCGCAAATCCGGCCGCGATGGAGGTCCAGACGATCGCCATATGCTTGACAAGCACGGTTCCTGTCTTGTCGTAAATCCTCGCATGCACATATTCGCTTCCCAAACGCCACACAGTCAAGGCAAGACTGAGCATAACAGCCTCGATAGCCGAACCGCCCAGAAGCTTGATAAACAGCAGCATCGCCGGAAGCAAGTAAATCAGAAAGGTCAGGTAGCGATAGGCCAGCACCGCCCGCATATAACGCTCTGGCGCAATTCGCATCAGCTTAACGGCTACATACTTCTCCCGCTTAGGCTCCAGAATGGTGGCAGAGCTGATGGCCGCCACGACAAAGCTGAGCATTACGAATAGATGAACAAATCCATTTAATCGCTCTTCAGAGCTCCATTGCTCGCCTAGGGCGATTACCGGCATATACAGCATCAGGCCGACATAGGCAAATCGGAAGGCGAAGCCCAGCAGCATGCTCATAATAAAAGCAATAACCGCCACGCCTTGCTTGAAGCCGATATTGGCGTAGAAGCCGTCCGGGAAACGTTGCCCAATTAACGGAAGCTTCTGCATATAGTAATAGAACAGATTGACTCTTGTCGAGGCGCGGAAGGCCACAAGCATTTTAATCATGTTCAGCATGGCTCTCATCCTTTAGCAAATCAATAACGGATTGCTCGAAATCGGCACTGCTCAACAGCTCGGCCGGCACGCCGGACAGCTGACCATTGTTCAGGACAACCAGTTCGTCGCACAAATCGGAGGCCAGCTGCAGAATATGAGTGGAAAAAATAAGAATGTGTTCCTGCTTCATCGCTCTCAGCATATTTTTCATCTCTAGCGCCACGATCACATCGAAGGAGGTTAGCGGCTCGTCCAGCAAGATGACAAGCGGCTTCGTAACCAGAAACAGCAGCATTTGCAGCTTATTCTTCATGCCGTGCGAGTATCCCTTGATCAGTCTGTGGCGGTCTTCCTCCGTCATGCCCATCATGTCGAAATAACCGTCTAGCGAATGCTCCAGCTTCAGTCTATTTTTATTAACGTCCATAAAAAATTTGACAAACTCGTACCCGGTCAAAAACTCGGGCAATATGGGCAGCGAATACACATAGCCGATATCCTGCTCGCCAATCTCCCTGGTCTGCCCGTTATCCTCCAGCATCACCTTGCCGCCATCCTTCGCAAGCTCTCCGCTCAGACAGTTGAACAGCGTCGTCTTGCCGGCCCCGTTGCGGCCCAGCAAGCCATAAATTTTGCCTTGCTCGAAGGTATAACCCGCCCCCTTCAGTACCTGCTTGTCATTAAACCGCTTGGAGACTTCCTCAATAATTAATCTCATGCCCATCCCCCTGTTCAAGGTCTCTTGTTGTAGTACGGATGCAGGGCAGCCGCGTCTCGTCTTTTTCCATATCCGCCCTTTTTTTCCGCGAGCTATTGCGACATCATTTTCCAAAATAAAAGATTTTCCGATATAATAATAGATAGAGATAGCTGCAATAACTACAGCAAAGAGGTGAGCTTCATGAGCGTTAACGTACTGGAGCGCAATAATGTGAAGGTGCTTGGCGAGGGAAAACGGACCATTATGCTGGCACACGGCTTCGGATGCGATCAGGATATGTGGCGTTATATCGTGCCGAGCTTCATGTACAACTACCGTGTCGTGCTGTTTGATTATGTAGGCTCCGGGGAGTCCAGCATCAGCAGCTACGATCGCGATAAATACGGCTCTCTGCAAGGCTATGCGCAGGATGTGCTCGACATCATAAACGCACTTGAGCTGCAATCGGTCATTTTTGTCGGACATTCCGTAAGCGGCATGATCGGGATGCTCGCATCGATACGTCAACCTGGCCATTTCGAGCGGCTGATTATGCTTGGGCCTTCCCCCCGCTACCTGAACGATCTTCCCGACTACTACGGAGGCTTCGACAGAAGCGATATTGACGAGCTGCTGGGCATGATGGAAATGAACTTTATCGGGTGGGCCAGCTATCTGGCGCCTATCGTCATGCAAAACGCAGACCGCAAAGGGTTGGCCGAGGAATTGGAAAAAAGCTTCTGTTCCCGCGACCCGCATATCGCCCGGCAGTTTGCCGAGGTCACCTTCCTGTCGGATTGCCGCAGCAGCCTTGATCTGGCCGCTACGCCAACGCTTATTCTCCAATGCGCGGATGACAGCATTTCGCCTGTCGAAGTGGGCGATTATTTGCATTCCCATCTGAGGAATAGCGAGCTGCGTCATTTGGAGGCAAAGGGACATTACCCTCATTTAAGCCATCCGCAGGAAACCAGCCATTGCATCAAAGAATATTTGTCCAGCCTATAGGTGTTGGAGAAAGGCTACAGAATCATGGACATTCAGTTGGATAAAGCCCCTTGCGGCTACTTCTCCATCTCCGACTCGGGCGTTATTCAGTCAGCGAATCAGACCTTCGCGGATATGCTGCGCACCAAGCGTGAGGAGCTGCTGGACAAGCATATTGAAACGACATTGTCGGTGACGAACAAAATGTTTTTCCATACGTATTTTTATCCTTATATTCAGCTATACGGGCATGTCGATGAAATGTACATTTCTTTTCGAACTGCAGATAGCGGGAATATCCCCGTTCTGCTGAACGGCGTAAGACAGCAGCGCGATGGTATTACCGGAATCGATTGTGTCGTGGTCATGATGAAGAAGCGAATTGAGCACGAGAAGGACATTCTGGATACAAAAAGCAAGCTGGAGGAGCTGTATAGGGCGACCCGCGAAGCCAATCAGCAGCTTGAGGCGCTGCATTCGGAGTATGAGCGCAAGCAGCAGGAGCTGATCGCCCTTAACGACCAGTTGGAAACAACGGCTTCGACCGATCCTCTGACCGGACTTCGCAACCGTCGTTTTTTTCAAAAAAGCCTGAATGCCGTCATCGAGCGCTGCCGGGAATTACAGCAGCCCTTTTCGCTGCTTATTATCGATATCGATCATTTCAAAAGCATCAACGATACGTACGGCCATCCGGTCGGCGACCTTGTGCTCACCGCATTGGCACAGAAGCTGCAAGCGCTGTCCGGCGAGAATGATGTTGTCGCCCGCTACGGTGGAGAGGAATTTGTCATTATTCTCCCGGGCGCCTCTTGCGAGACGGCGCTTCAGGCGGCTGAAGCGTACCGCCAGGCTGCTGCTGCCGCCCCTCTGGGCGGGCAATACAGCATTACGATCAGCATCGGCGCCGCTACCGCTGCAAGCGATGTAACGGAGCAAGAAATTTTGCACCAAGCCGATACCGCTCTATATGCGGCCAAAAGCGGGGGGCGAAATCGGGTTGTGCATGCCGCCCATTGTAGAACGCAAGCCTTCCTGCGCACAAGCGGATGGAAAGCGGGCCATCGATCAATCCGATCCTTGCCTCGTCCGGTTGCGCCAAACGACTCGCCAAAGCGGCTCTCGAAGCAAACGACAACTTCGGCTGCAGACTGGCGTGATCCTCTTTTCTGAGGGCAAGCGCAAGTCCAATAGTATCCTATAGGTAACTACACCACGTACAAGTGCGTACTTCCGCAAAGAACCCTTAGCCTCTACAATAAGTCTGAGCAATTCAATACGAGGTTAAGGGGAGATTATAGATGCAATTGCAATTAGCTTTGGACTTGGTGGATATTCCGGGAGCGATCGAGGTAGTAAAGGCTGTCGAGCCTTTTGTTGATATTGTTGAAATTGGTACGCCTATCGTCATTAACGAGGGACTGCATGCGGTTAAAGCGCTTAAAGAAGCTTACCCTGCCATGACCGTGCTGGCCGATCTCAAAGTAATGGACGCAGGCGGCTACGAGGTCATGAAAGCTTCGGAAGCAGGAGCGGACATCGTAACCGTTCTCGGCGTATCCTCCGATTCCACGATTAGCGGAGCGGTAGAAGAAGCTCGCAAGCAGGGCAAACAGGTTATGGTCGACATGATTAACGTCGTTAATATCGCAGAGCGTGCAGCGGAGATCGACGCCCTTGGCGTAGATTACATTTGTGTACATTCCGGCTACGATCATCAGGCTGAAGGCAAAAACTCGTTTGAAGATCTGGCAACGATCAAAAGCGTCGTAAAACAGGCCAAAACGGCAGTAGCAGGCGGCATCAAGCTCGACACTCTGCCTGAAGCGATTCAAGCGAATCCTGATCTTGTTATCGTAGGCGGCGGCATTACAGGCGCGGCGGATATGGCAGCGGCGGCATCCGCGATGCAGAAGCTGATTCGCGAAGCGTAAGCCGATGAACGTACACGACTATTATCTCAAGGTAGTCGAGGAGCTCGCATCGGCCGGCAGCCGCCCGTTCGGCGACGAAGCGGAACGATTTGCCGTTCTGGTCGCATCGGCGGGCGCTGTGTTCGTAGCCGGAGCCGGCCGTTCCGGACTGATGGGCAAGGCGTTTGCCATGCGGCTGATGCATATGGGCGTCAAAGCCTATGTAGTCGGCGAGACGGTCACTCCCGGCATTGGCGCTGGCGATATGCTGGTGCTTGGCTCCGGCTCCGGCGAGACGGCCAGCCTGGTCGCGATGGCGCACAAGGCGGCTTCGCTCGGCGCGCAGATCGGTCTCGTTACCGTGAAGCCGGAATCGACGATTGCTGCGCTTGCCGACGTAACTGTACAGCTGTCGGCGACAGCCAAGGAGCAGAACAGCGGACAACGCGGCACGATCCAGCCTATGGCATCACTCTTTGAGCAAAGCTTGCTGCTCTTCTACGATGCGGTTATTTTAAAGCTGATGGAGATAAAAGGATTGGATTCAGGCACCATGTACGGCAGCCACGCCAATCTGGAGTAGATTGCAGGCTGCGGATACGCAGCACGCAAAGCGATGGCCATTCCGGCCATCGCTTTCTGCTTTCATGCCTTGGCACGGATGAAACGATACGCCGCGTCGTGTATACTGTTGGAAAAGGGGGAATGGCGTATGGTTCAGGAATTGAAATCACGAATCAATCTAAAGGAAATCAACTGCGAGAAAGAGCTGACCCTCGCTGTCATCGGCGGCAAATGGAAGCTGATCATTCTCTGGCACCTCGGGCTGGAAGGAACGAAACGGTTTAGCGAGCTGAAGAAGATGATACCCCATATCACTCAAAAAATGCTGACCAACCAGCTTCGCGAGCTGGAGGACGACTTGCTCGTTGAACGCAAGGTCTATGCGGAGGTCCCGCCGCGCGTCGAATATTCCTTGACCGAATACGGCATTAGCCTCATGCCCGTACTGCGCCTCATGTACGATTGGGGAAAAAATTACGGCGAAGAGGTCGTCTGGAAGTAGGCTCTCCTGGGCTGTCGTCAGGCTTGCACGTTGTCGCTTGTCGGGATTGCCTGCGCTAGCGCCCCGAACGTCTGCGATAAGCCGCAATGGCAGCGCCGCTGCATACGACGAGCAGCCCTGCCAGCCACAGCACCGCTGTCCAATGACTGTCCGCTTGCTGATCGTTTTATCGGGCCATAAGATGAGGCTTGCCCCCGGTTCATAGTGGTCTGGTTGAATTAGTTCCATACTACCTAAAGAGGCCCAGGGGCGTCAACCGGATGCCGCTTAATCCGGAGCCAGCGCAAATCTCAGCACCCTGCTAATCGCAGCGGGGAGCACGCTGACGTGGCTTTCCCCGTCAAACTTTGCCAGCTCCGCCTGAAAGCCGGTAGCCTGCAGCGGATGAAGCCGCTCCGCGAGGCGCTCCGCATCCTGCACCATATCCGGCAGCTCCTCGGCGCCGATTGTAATAAGCAGCCGGGGAAGCTCTGCCTCTTCCAACTGATCGCACCAGCCTTGGAAGGCATGCAAGCCATACAGCACCGCATGCCCATTCCACCAGACAGACGGGCTGCCTGCGGCATAGCGCTGAAACGATTGCGGACGGCTCAACATCGCGTACACGACAAGCAGACCTCCCAACGAATGGCCAAAAATCGTCTGCCGCCGCTTGTCGATCGGATATTCCCGTTCCAGCTCCGGCTTCAGCTCGCGTTCCACGAAGTCAAGGAAATGGTCCGCACCTCCGTGCTCCGGCCATTGCTGTCCGTTCGGCCTCGGCGGCAGCTTGTCCGGGTCCGCAGGGATCGTGAAATCGTAGCAGCGACGGTCCATGTCGAAAGGTTCGCCCGACGGATACGCGATAGCTACGATTATAACCGGATCATGCCCGTGCGGTTTTCGGGTTTGCAGCCTTGCCGCCTCGGCGAACGTCCCGAACACCGCATCGCCGTCTAGCGCGTAAATGACAGGATAGCCGCGCGCAGGCGGGGGCGACTGCGGCACAGCGATTTTGATGCAGTATTCAAGCTGCCGGTGTGCTGCGACTATCGTTCTTTCCTTGCTCCCCGCCATGAGGCTGCTCCTGCTCTCGCTCATCTTCATGGCGCCAAAAACCCGACAACGTCATCAATCATTTTGCTGTAGGCAATCAGTCCGCTGCCCGTCCAATATTCATCGCTCACCTCAAATACTTGTCCGGCTTTAACGGCCGGCATGCTGCGCCAAATTTCATTGTCCGTCAGCTCCTTGATGTTGACCGCGCCGGAGCCCGCATAATCAATGGTAAAAATAAAGTCCGCGTCCAGCTCAGGCAATATTTCCATTGAAGCGTCCACGCTGTTTTTCGTTTCCACCAGCTTGCTTTTCCTGATGCCAAGCTCGTTGGCCAGCACATAGCCGCCAAAATAGTTGCCGCCGATCAGGTACATGCCCTTGGCGTTGAAATTGATCAGCACGGCCTTTTTCCCTTCGGTTATCGAAGCCAGCTTCGCTCGCGCCTCTTCCTTCTTTTGCTCGTAGTCGGCGAGCGCCTGCTTCGCTTCCTCCTCCTTGCCGAGCAGCTCGCCAAGCTTCGCTATAGAGCCGGCCAGATCGCCTGCCGCATTGTTGAATACGAACGTTGGCGCTATTTTGGAATAGTTGTCGTATACGCCGTTGTCTGCATAATGAGCTGTATGCAAAATAATCAAATCCGGCTCAAATCCCATGATCTGCTCCGGCGAGGGCGGCAATCCTCCGGTAAAGTTCGCCGTCGGCACCTCCTGCAGGCGGTCCTGCAAGTAAGCTTGTCCCTTGTCTCCGTTCGCCCATTGGGCAACCGGCAGCACACCAAGACTCAACAATGAATCCTCCATATAAGGTGCAAACACTTTTAACGGCTTGAACGGAATGACAAGCTTATGCCCCTGCTCGTCCGTAACCGTTTTGCTCGCGGACTCCTCCGTTGCGGCCGGCGTTTCGCTTTCCTGCGGGGCTTGCGTCTGCTGTGCGGACAGTCCCGTTTCCCTCTCTCCCGCATTAGAGCCGCAGGCGCTCATCAAGCCTGCTGCGATAGCGACGGAAAGCAGCATCAGACTGCCGGATTTCATCGTTTTGAACCATTGGCGGTAGAGCATTTACCATTCCCCTTTCATGATAACTATTCTCACTAAAGGGAATTATAAAGGACTATGAACGCGTTCACCATGGACTTTATCCATGCCCGCTTTTGGACAATATCCGGTTAACAGCAGCTGCATTTCATCGAGCATCCGGTTCATCGCCACTGCGGAGTATTCGCACCAGGGGTCCGAAGGAACCGGATAGACCTGGCCTTTGCGAACCGCTTTAAGCGACTTCCATTCCGCATGGTGCTGCAGCGACAGCCAGTAAGCGCGCGACTCCATCTCGGGACAGACCATTACGAGCATCCGGCCCGGATTAAGCCTGAGCAGCTGCTTCAACGTCAGCTCGACGTTATAGACAGAATCATGCCGATAAGCGGGCAATAGCTGCAAGTCGCCATATAGCAGCTCAAGGATTGAGCGGTTGCAATAGGCATGGATGCTTTTTCCGTACACTCTGAGAACCATAAAGGAATCCGCTTGAACAGCCAGCTTGATCTGCGGCCGCGCCAGTCTAACCCTCTGCTCAAACCCGTCAATCCAGCCCTCCGCCTGCGGCTGGCTTCCCGTGAAGGAGGCGATTGCCCGAAGCTGCTTTCTCCAATCGGCATCTTTAGACACTAACAACGTTGGCGCGATTCCTTCAAGCTTCCGCTTGGCATCATCCGGCACAGGCTCATAGCCGACAATGGCGTCTGGACGCAGCTTCACCAACTGGCTCAGGTGCTCGCCGCTCTGCCTGGCTCCGTAGTGCAAATGCATGTCCAATCTGGACTGATAGGCGTTATAGTAATACGGCGTCCACTTGGAATCCAGCGGAGCGGCCGCCGGAACGATATCCAGCGCCAGCAGCTGGCCCATAAGGGAAGGCGAGCAGACGGCTATCCGGTTGCGAGGGCTCTGAACGAAGGCGGAGGGCGAAACGCCCACCTCCTTCTTGAATTTGCGGCTGAAATAAAATTCGTCGCTGTATCCGACCATTTGGGCGATTTCCCGAAGACGATACTTCGTTTCCGTCAAATAGCGCTTGGCCCGGTTAATGCGCAGGTCGGTTAGAAAATCGATCACGCTCTGCCCATAGGTTCTGGTGAACAAATCCCCGAAATATTTGGGTGTTATCCCGCCCATCGCAGCCAGCTCCGTTACCGTCAACGGTTCGTTGAAATGCCGTTCCATATAGCCGCGAATTTCCGCCAAGCCAGGCCGGGACTGCCGTACATTGCCCATAGGTTGCTTTAGATAATCGCTCATGCTGCCTCCTTATAAAACCGGCTTGAAAGCTGCGCCTTCAAGCACGTTATTTGTACGAGTGTCTTATCAGTATAGCAACATTGAGAATCGTTATCAATGAACAACCCGTGTCTATTTGCCGCGCTTCGCTTTTTTACAGACCAGCTTGTAAGTTTTGCCGTATGCTTTGCCGTACCGTACAATCCTCTTGATGAGGCTCTGATCGGCCAGCAGCGTGAAGGGAGCCGCATCCGGCTTGGTATTGACCTCCAGAATCCAGGGCTTCAACTTCCGGTCAATTGCGTAATCAATGCCAAGCTCATTCAGCCCGGGAGCAAAGCCGTTCAATAGCTTGAAGGTGCGATGCGATAAATCGTCCATTAAATCATACAGCCGCTTGCGACGCGCAGGTCCGGCATACGGCCGCAGTACGGCATCTACGCTATAGATCGAGCCGCCTTGGCTTCCGTTCGTGACGATTTTTCGCGGATGGGCCGCTCTGGCGAACATGCCTGTCGTTTCCCGGCCTCCGCTTGGCTTGCGCTGAATCATAAGCCGGATATCAAAACGTCGTCCTTTATGCTTCAGCAGCCGGATGCCCTGCTGTACGACATGCCGGTCCCCGTCCATTTGCTCAACGATTGCGGCATAGGCCCGCGCGAAGGTTCGGAAGCTTCGCTTGCGCTCGCCTAGCTGATACGAATAAGGCATTTTCTTCCGCTCGCGCTTCTCCATCCTCATGACACCCCGTCCCTGCGAGCCTCTCGCAGGCTTGACATAAGCCATCCCATACCGGTCCAGCAAGCTGCGCACGTTTTTTCTCGTTGCCAGCCTGGTATGCGGCATATGCTTTCGCAGCCTCGCTTGCTTTTTCATAAGAACGGTTTTCTTCCACTTGTCCACAAGGCTCCGCCTCACTAGATCCCTCCATTCCCAGTCTTATTCAGCATACGTACCGTCAGCAAAAATGGATGTAGGCCGCTGTCGGCATGAAACGAACCGAACGGCGCATTCGCCATATGCTTTACTATTAGGCAGCCACCGGGCAGCCGCAATGCATCAAGCTAAGGGGGCCACGGCAAGATGATAGTTACTCCCGAACTTAGGCGACATTTCAATCGCATTCTTGAGCTGCACCCCGGCTACCGGGAATGTCTGGCATCCATGGGCATCGATCCGCTTGCCGCACGCTTCTCCGAGCTGCCGCTGTTAACGGCGGAACGGCTCGATTCCATCTATTACAAGCAAGCGCCGAGAACGGAAGCCGGGCTTGATGTTTATTACACCTCGGGCACCTCAAGCGGCATTCGCAAAGCGATCTACTATTCGCAGGAGGACGAAACGCATTACCTCGCGGCCAAAATGAGCTGCTTTCAATCGTTTCTTGCGTCCGGAGCCAGGCAAAGACAAATAAGCAAAGCCTTCGCGGACGTCGGCACGGGACACGCGGCAAGCACGGCCGCCGTTATTTTCCGCAAGCTTGGAATTCATACAGAAACGATTTCCTTCAGCGAGCCGATCGAGCGGCATATTGCCCGGCTGCAAGCCTTCAAGCCCGAGCTGCTCTATACGATGCCGTCCATACTGGAGGCGATCGCCCGGGCTGCCGGCTCTCCCGAGTCGCTGGGCATCTCGCGAATCATCCTTGTCGGCGAGCCGGCCCCGCCGGCCTGGCAAAGCCGGATGGCCGCGCGCTTCGGCATCGGCACAGACGACATTCTCGACACGTACGGCTCCATTGAGGTGGGAGCCATCGCCTCTTACTCGCAGAAGCATGGCGTCTATTTGTTCGCGGACGGCCTGTACGCCGAAACGGTGTCCGCCGAGCAGCTGGACCCGCGGTTCGGAACGCTCCGCGACAATGAAGGCGTGCTGGCGCTCACCTCCTGGACACGCAGCATGTTCCCGGTCATCCGTTATGTCACTTACGATGTCGTGCGCGATTTCCAGGTCATTGAGATCGACGGCCGACCGAGACAGACGTTCTCCTGCATCTCCAACCGGATTGGCGCAGAGCTCAAGCACGGCGAAAAAATAAGCCTGTACGATATCGAAAACGTGGTGCATGCCATCGTGAGCGACGCCGAGCTGCGTGTCAGCGTCCGCGACAACAAGCTGTCTGTCCGTATTCGCAGCAAAGCGCTTGACGACGACAGGCTGCTTGACGCTGTCCGGCATGCCATTGAGCATAAAATCGATGCGATCGGACAAATGATTGACGGCGGAATGCTGGAGCGTATCGAGGTTATCCGAGCAGGCGAGCATGAAGCTCTGGAGCAGGGCCCCGTAAAATCGAAAAAAATATACAACTAGGAGGCGTATCGGCATCCATGGCTCATGACTGGTTATCCTGCATCGGCAATACGCCGCTCGTCCGGCTGTCCAGACTATTCGAGAATGATCGCGGCATTGCCGTTCATGCCAAGCTTGAGCTGATGAACCCGACCGGCAGCGCCAAAGACCGGCCTGCGGCGCGAATCATCTCTGCCGCGCTGGAGCAAGGGCTGATCGGCCCAGGCTCTGTTGTAGTCGAATCAAGCTCGGGCAATATGGCGATTAGTCTGGCCGCCATCTGCTCCAGGCTGAATATGCGGTTCATTAGCGTCGTCGATCCCCGAACGACCGCGCAGAACATTCGCATTATGCGCGCATACGGAGCCGAGATCGAGCTGGTCGAGCGGCCCGATCCTGCGACAGGGGAATTTCTGCCTGCAAGGCTTCACCGCGTCAGCGAGCTCGTTCAAAGCATGCCGAACAGCTTTTGGCCTAACCAATATGAAAATGAAAACAACTACTTATCGCACCAAGAGGGAACGATGCGGGAAATAGCCGCCGCGCTGGGGACGGTCGATTATGTAATCGGCGGCGTCAGCACCTGCGGCACCATGCTTGGCTGCGCCTCCTACGTCAAGGAGCGGCGGCTTAGCACGACAATCGTCGCCGTTGATGCAGCCGGGAGCGTTATTCTCGGTGGAGCGAAGGGGCCGCGCCATTTCCCTGGACTTGGAGCCGGCATCGTGCCCCCGTTTGGGAAACAGACGTTTATGGACATTTCTGTGAAGGTGGAGGAAAACAATATGGTTGCGGGCTGCCGCATGCTTGCGCAGCATGAAGCGTTGCTGGCCGGTCCCTCCTCGGGAGCTGCAATTTATGCCCTTAAATCTTTATGGCATGAAATACCCGATGGAGCGGTATGCGCCGTTATTCTCCATGACCGGGGCGAACGTTACCTGGATACGGTGTATAACGATAATTGGGTAAAACAGACATTTGGAGGAGCTGCGCCATTACGCTGATGAGCTAAGCCGTTTAGGCTGAATATGCGCATAGAGAGGAGCAAGCTTGTGCTTTATTTGGACGATCGCCGGCTGCGGGAACTGGACTGGAGCTGGGAGGAGCTGGAGCACTGCATAGCCGATACGGTTCGGCTGCTGGATACGGGCGACTGCGTACAGCCGCTCAAGCCTTATTTGCGCATGGGCAATCCGGTTAATCGAATCATTGCCATGCCGGCTTATGTGGGCGGCGAGGCCGGGACAGCCGGTCTGAAATGGATTGCCAGCTTTCCCGGCAATGTTGAATACGGAAAGCCCAGAGCGCACAGCATTCTGCTGCTAAATGATGCGCAGACGGGTATCCCTTACGCTATCATTAATTCTCCGCTGCCGAGCGCTGCAAGAACAGCGGCAGTGAGCGCTGTGATGCTGCGGCAGCATTTGCAGGCTTGCGGTCCCGCGCGGCGAATTCGTCTTGGCATCATCGGCTTCGGTCCAATCGGACAGCACCACTATGACATGTGCGGCAAGCTGTTCGGCGACCGGATCGACGAGGCGCTTCTATACGATGCCAGAGGAGGAGAATGGACGGCCTCCCTCCTCGCCAGTTTGACAGCCGGCAAAGGCGCCACGCCCACGGGGCTGCTTGCCCGTACGCGAGTCGCCGCCGCTTGGCATGAGCTGTATAACCGCTGCAACGTTATCATCACCTGTACCGTGAGCGAGCGCAGATACATCGATCGGCCGCCACAGCCCGGGAGCTTGCTGCTCGATGTTTCGCTGCGCGACTATCAGCTGCCGGCTTTGCAGAATGTAACAGCTATCGTTGTGGATGACTGGAACGAAGTATGCCGCGAGAATACGGATATCGAGCTGCTCCATCGGGCAAGGGGACTCGAACAAGACGGCACCCTCTCGCTCGCCGATGTGGTATGCCGCGGCGCATTGTCAGCCATCCCGCCAGAGGAGCCGGTATTGTTTTGTCCGATGGGCATGGCTGCATTCGATATTTCGACCGCCTCCCTCTGGGTGCGCAAGGCGCGTTTGTCAGGCATCGGCTTGGATTTAACCGCCGTAGGAGGAGACGAATATAAGGATAAAAATGAAGGAGAACGCCAGGTACATGCTCATGACGGTACCTAGCGCAACTTGCCTTTGGTAATTGCGCCCCTCCTTCATTTTTTCGAGCAGCACGACCAGATTAATAAAAAAGCCTCCCGCAACAAAAACGGCCGACAGGCAAACAAACCACATATCGGTCCCTCCCTTCATGAGTGAAAAGCACGTCTTTCCTGAACGATTGTACAGTTTCCGGTTAGCAGCTCATCGTTTCTTCCGGATTGTCACATGCTTAGTGCGATTTGTCCCTTCTCGAACACAACCGTTCCAAGCCTGTCGATTCGCTTCAGCTCAAAATGGGCAAAGTCGCTGACATTGAACAGAGATGCGCTGTACAGCGACAGATCGCCGGCCTCATTGGGGGTAACCGCCAGGTCCCCGTTCATATGCACGTATGGAAGAGCTTTTATTTGCTTATCCGCCGGGTCAAAGTACGCGATGTGGGAGCGATGCAGCCCAGATCCGAATGAATAGGTGAAATAAAGCTCCGACCGACCGTCGCCGTCCATATCCGCAGCTGCCATACTCGTCACGCCATTGCCGCCTAACGACTCGCCAAGCGCATAGATCTCCTGCTCATACATAAGGAATGCCGCTGCCGATTTTTTGTATTTATATACTCTGTAGTCCGTATGCTCCTTCAGCTCTGAGGGTGTCAGATCGAAGCTCTCATCGTCTTCATATTCAGTGCGGTAGGAAGCATTCAGCGTCAGAAAATCCGCAGTGTCATCGCGGCTTCCCGTGACAGAGCTGAGTGAATGAGGTTTGCCGTTAAGCCTGGAAATCTGGTAAATGCTCCACACATAATCGCCCCTGTGCTCGCCGGAATGCTCTTCCCGCATGGTAGCCAGCCATATCTCATCATCCAGCAGATAAAGTCTGTAGCTGGATTGCCCGCCTGATTGGACAAGCTCGTATCCGCCGACTTCCGCATACTGCGAAAGGTCGGGAACGTCGCCTATCGTAAAGCGGAAGCTGCTTGCGAATCCCTGCGCAGCGTCCGTTATCCGTTTGTAAGTTACCGGAGTGGCCGTTTCGTTTCCTTCGCCATCCGTTATGACCAGCCTATGGTCCGTAAATAAATAGAATGCCTTGAAGCCATCAAACGCCATGAAAGAGCTTAGCGGATTCATATAGATCTGCTTGTGAAATTCATATTCGCCGAATACGTCCTCTAATCCGGCTGCCTGAGCGCTTCCTGATGCCGCCTCTTCCCGCTGCGCGACCGGCTCCTCCCATGCGCCGCCCACGGTCGGATTTGTAGCGCAGACGATCGCAGCGAGCAGACATGCCGAGACTGACAGGACGACCGTTCTTTTGGAAGGCGCTTGGTAACGCAAGATATGCTTGATGCGCTCACGGGCGCTTGTCTCGCCAAAAGCGAGCGGCCCTGCGGACGGAAAGCGGCGATTGGAGGCAAACGCGAGAAGCGTCGCGCAATAGTCCTTTGCAATGCCGGAGCCGTTCTCCGACAGCACTCGCTCATCGCAGCTTATTTCCATATCCTTCGCCATCAGGGCATACGCCAGCCATACGAGCGGATTAAACCAGTGGAGAACAAGCACAACATAGGCAAGCGGCTTGATCAGATGATCTCTTCTTCCAAGATGGCAAGCCTCGTGCCGCAGAACATAAGCCCTTTCCTGCGCGCCAAGACCAAACGGAATATAAATCCGCGGCTTGAAAAAGCCAAAAATAAACGGCGAACGGATCGCATCCGATTCGTAAATTCGGCCTTCGAGCCTCACAGCGGTTGTCAAGCGCCGCTTCAAACGCCAATAAGAGACTGTGCCGTATCCGAGCAGAATGGCCGCGCCGGCACACCATGCAACCGAAGCGGTCAAAATCCAGGCCTGCATCGGGTTCATGCTTGCTTCAAGCTCCGCCTGAGGCAGCTTGTCGCTGATGAGCGCGTTGACGGCAGGCAGTCCTACCGTAACGCTCGGCTTCTCCATATACCCGATATCTGAAGGCACATAACGGAGACTGGCCTCCCCGCTTTGCTGGGCAACGCCCATATCGAAGGGCGGCACGTTAAACAAGCTGATGTCGGTTGGAATCGCCACGGGACAGACGAGCCGGAACAGCACAATCGCCCATAGCGCGTATGCATATTTTCTAGGCGCCCGCTTTAGCAGAAGGCGAATCAGCAGGATAACGGCAATGACATACGAGGCGGTGAAGCTCATGTTTACAATTTTGAGAAACAGCGCTTCCATATTCATACTCACGCCTCCTTATGCTCATCGATCAGCCGCTTGAGCTCATCCGCCTCTTGCTTCGAAATCGTTTTGTTGCCGAAAAAAGAAGCCAGAAATTGCGGCAGCGAGCCCCCGAACGTATGCTCAATGAAATGCTCGCTCTCAAACGCCTGCACCCTCTCTTTGGGAACAAGCGCGCTGACCACCGTCTCCTCATTTTGAAGAAGGCCCTTTTCGCACATTTTGCGCAGCACGGTGTAGGTCGTCGGCTTCTTCCAGCCAAGCTTCTCCGCACACAGCGCTACAAGCCGCCCCGATGGCAGCGGCTCGTTCTCCCATACGACGAGCATAAAGCGATAATCGCTTTCGCATAGCTTTAAATTATTCATTGCAGCCTCCTCTAAAGGTTTACAACTATAAACCTGATGATAGTTAGTTTATAACTATAAACCAGCGGAGTCAACAGGCTGAGCGCATTGCTTTATTACGGCTCCCCCCGCCTTCGTGAAACCCTCCTGTGCAAGAGCGATAGCTTTCACCGACTCGAAACACAGGCTTCTGATCGCTCCACGATAAAAAAATCCGATCGTCCACCCAGTCGGGAACGATCGGATTGTGATGTATAACTCGTGTTTGCCCTCAAAACCTTACTTTTTAGTGGCAAGGAACGTATCAATCTGCCCCTGAACGTCTGCAATAATTTTGTCCAGTCCGGCTGCCTTCTGCTTCTCGATGTACGCGTTGATCTCCGAATCGACATCTCCCTTGATGATGCCGGACAACAGCAGCTTGCCTTGCTCGGAGGACAGCTGAGCGCGCTGAGCCAGCTCGGTCTTGACGCTATCCGGCGACGGCACGAAGCCCGCGAGCGGGGAAATGACAATGTTGTCGCGCGTAGCGTAGGCCAAATTCTGCTTCATCGCTTCTTCGGGAGACGTTACGGTAGGACGCGCCATGTCAGAGCGGTAGAAGCCCCAGTTAAACCAGTTTTGCCACAACGGCTTGGCCGGGTCCTCGCCTGCAGCGAAGCCGACTACACCATTTGCGTCAATCGTGTACGTTTGATCTTTAATGCCATAGAAGAACAGGTCGTATACTTCCTGATCAGTAGACAGTAGCTCCATAAACATCAGCATTCTTTCCGGATTGGCCGCGTTTGCGTTAATGGCCATTGCATTGTTCATTTGCGAATCTCTGGCGAATTTGTTGTCAGGATATACCTCGACGGCAGCGGATACCGCTGTTTTATCGGTAAAATTGGTCACCCCGTAAAGCGCTCCGGATGTCGTTTTACCCGAAAAAGCCTTGCCGGTCAGAAACGGCTGGTTATCTTTGTCGGCCAGCGCATTTTTGGAAATAACACCGTTATCGTACCATTTCTTCGCAAGCGTCACGGCTTCCTTGAACATCTCCGTTTGCTCCAGCGGAATAACCTTGGCCGAAGCGTCATTCACATCAATATACAAGGTGTTGAAGCCCAGATCCTGCAATTCGTATTTAGGCTGCAGCAGCGTCACGATATCGCCGGCATCGCCCTTCATGGCCAGATCATATACGGTCATGCCAGGCTTGCCTGCGGCAATTTTGGTCAGAAACTCGTCAATGCCTTCGATTGCCGTCAAATCTCCAGGCTCAACGCCAAGCTTGTCGGAAATATCCTTGCGATAATTGAACACCGGCTTGGACGTTTTGATCTCTGTCCACGGAACGCCGAACAGCTTGCCGTTGACACTCGCTGCACCGAGCATGTCGTTGTCCTGATAGAACTTGTACAAAGTTGGCGCATATTCCGGCATCAGCTCGCTTAAATCCAGAAACGCCGATTTGTTGACCATATTGGAGTAGCCGAACCAATCTGCGGTGAAAGCGGCATCATAATTGTCGCCTGAGGATGCCATCATCGTCAGTTTTTGCTGGTAGTCGCTGAAAGGAATAACGTTGATTTCGAATTTCGCGTTTATTCTGTCCTTCGTCAGCTCATACAAAGCATCGAGAACCTCTTGCTTGGCCGCACGGTCATCGCCCGCCGTTACGATTTTGAGCGTTACTTCCTCCAGCGGAGCCTTGGTCGGCTCGGGGCTCGCTGCTTGCTCGGACGAGCCCGGCGATGTCGCAGGCTGATTGGTCCCGTTTGACGTTTGGCTGCATGCGCCCAAAACAGTCGTAATCAGCATCGTACAGGCCAGCGCGGTTAACGCTTTCTTTTGCTTTTTCATTTCTAGAAACCCTCCTCTTATTAGTACCTTTGCACAGCATATATCTACCAGCGGCTTGCCCGCTCGCCAAGAGCCAAGCGAGCAAGCCGCGAGCATTTACCCTTTGACGGCTCCGATGAGCAGCCCTTTAATGAAGAAACGTTGAATGAACGGATACACCAGCACGATCGGACCGATCGTTACTATACATGTTGCCATCTTGAGTCCTTCCGCAGGCAAACGTCCGCCGGTCATTCTGACAATCTCCGCGCCCTGCACCGATGTGGACAAAAACTCTACATTGGACTGAATGGTTCTAAGCAGCAGCTGCAACGGCTGAAGCTCAACTTTATTGAGCAGCATCAGTCCGAGCCACCAGTCGTTCCAGTAGGCCAAAGCGATAAACAATCCTACTGTGGCAAGCGCCGGCTTTGATAGCGGAGCAATGATTTGAAAAAAGATTCGATATTCTCCCGCACCGTCGATTTTGGCCGACTCCGTCAATTCGTCCGGCAGCGCCTGGAAGTAATTGCGAAGCAGGAAGACGTTCCAGGCCTGGCATAAATAAGGGATAATCAATGCGGCCAGATTGTCCTGCAGCCCCAGATATTTTACGCAGACGATATACCACGGCACGATTCCTCCGCTAATCAAAATGGTGATCAGGGTGAACACATTCAGTTGCTTGCGATATCTGACCCGCTTCAGGGCCAGCGGATAGGCGAGCAGCGCGGTGACGAGCAAGCTGGAGAGCGTGCCGACAACGGTTACGATAATCGATATTTTGTAGCCATTGATAATTTTGGAGGCGTCCACCAACAGCACCCTATAGGCCTCCAGGCTGAAATCTCTAGGAAAAATATTATAGCCGTACTGCAAAATGGCATCCTCGCTCGTTAATGAACTGCTGAGCACCAGCACAAACGGAAGGATACAGAAAACAGAAAACGCAAGTATAGCGGCATACAGCAAGGTCTGGTTCAGCTTCGCTGCCATTCTCTTAGGCCTCCTCTCGGATGATTAGAATAATGCGGAATCGGAATTGTATTTTTTAATCAGCTTGTTGAACGTTATAATAATGACGAACGCGATAACCGATTGATAGAAGCCCGCGGCTGAGGCCATGCCGATATCCCCGTTCATGCGCAAACTTCTGAAAATAAAGGTATCGATGACATCCGCTGTGCTGTACAAAGCCGCATTGTCTCCTACCAGCGCATAGAACATGCCGAAGTCCGCGCTCATAATTCGACCCAAATTCAGCAAAAACAAAATAATAATCGTAGGCATCAAAAACGGAATCGTGATATACCTGATTTGATGAAACTTGTTCGCTCCGTCTATTTTCGCGGCCTCGTAATAGGATGGATCGATGCCGGCCAGCGTCGCCAGATAGAGAATCATCCCATAGCCCGTTGTTTTCCATATGTGGAAGACGACCAATATAATCGGCCACAGCCACGGGGAGGCATACCAGTTGACTTCCTCGTTGCCAAGAGCAACGAGCAACGCATTCAGAACGCCGTTATCGATACTGAAAATGTTGTAGGCGATAACTCCCACAACGATCCAGGACAGAAAGTGTGGAAGAAACATCATCGATTGCGTGATCTTTTTGAACCATTTTCCCGCCAGCTCGTTAAAGATCAAAGCCAGACCCACCTGGAACAAAACGCCGAATACGATAAACAGCAAATTCAGCAGCAGCGTGTTGTAAGTCACTTGCAGCACAGCGCCGGACGAAAACAAGTACTCAAAGTTTTTCAGCAGCGGATCGGACCACGGGCTGTTCAGTATCCCTTCTTTGAAGTTAAAGTTTTTAAAGGCGACCAGCAGGCCGAACATGGGGAAATAATTGAATAAAAGAATGATCATAACGCCAGGGATCATCATCGAATACAGCACTCTGTTCCGGAAAAGCTCCTTGAATAGACTAGTCACCGCATATCTCCAACTCTCTGTTTTAGAATCGCTTGCTGCTTGATTTCATTATAAATGGATACAAAAATAGTGAAATGCGATTACTATAGAGCGATATACGTATTTTTTAGATGGTTTCCGGACAAAAAAAATCCCCCATGCGCATGCATAAGGGAATGTCTGCTATTGCTTGATCATATAGTCGAAGGCGGCGTCGGCTTCCTCCATCGCAGCCTGCAAATCGGGTTCGTCTGCGGCTAGCCACTGCTGGGTCAAGCGCCACAGCCAGTCGCGGAATGAGGTCGGCACCTTGTTCTCCCCCCAGTAGTGATGAAGAGAACGGACTATAATGGATTGGGGATCATCCTTAAAGTCGAATGCCTGCCTGAGCGCTTCAGGCACCTCGTACACGATTTTTTCCTTCGTAACGGGAAGCATCAAATTCGTTTTCAAGTAATTGGAATAAACCTCTTTGCTGTAAAAATAACGAATAAACTCCGAGAATGCCGCAACCTTCTCCGGGCTTTTCCCCGCTTCGGACGAGAGCGCAAAGCCAATCAGCATCGGCTGGCTCGTCGATACCCTCGCTCCCTGCCGATTCGCCGGAACGAAATAACCAAGCTCGCTATCGGGCTTTACCTTCTTGATCGTGCTGTACATCCAGCTCCCATGATAGAGCATGGCGGCTTTCCCCGAGGACATAATCGAGGGCAGCTCGCTGTCGCTTGTATCCCGCCAGCCTGGGTTCACGTAGCCCTTGGTCCAAAGCTCCGTCATATCGTTCATGGCCTGCATCATATTATGATCCGTGAAATGCACCAGGCCTGAGATTCTGTCCCGGTTCCAGTCCGGATTGTCCGCATACAGATAGCTGCCCATAAAAAAGCTCTGCCAAAAGCCCATATGCCATAAATCCTTGCCGGCAACGACGATAGGCGGGATGCCCAGGCTTTTGATCCGCTCGCAGGCCTGCAAAAATTCCTCCCAGGTACGGGGCTCGCGCTCAATGCCAGCCTCTGCGAAAATTCTTTTGTTGTAGATGATGCCCAGCGGGAACGTATCCGACATCGGCAGCGTGTAGACGACGCCATTCAGGCTGACGGGATCGGCGACCAATTCGACAAGATCCTCCGGAATCGGGGCCAGCTTGCCGGCCTCCACAAAGGCTTCCGGATCACGCATATCCAGAAAATCGGGAAACTCGTCAACGGCCACCTTGCGCTTCAAATATTCTTCATAGGTTGCTGATCCCGCCGCAGAGGGTATCGCATTGATTCGGCTGCGATTCTGCGATTCATTAAACCCGCTCACTACCTCCTCCATCGTCCGGTTGCTCAGCGTATCGCCGCTTGCGTAGATAAAGTCGAGCACGACGGGGGCGACGGTCCGCTCCTGCTGACTGATCTGCCCGCCGCGCCCCGCGCAGCCCGCAAGCAGCATACACGCAAGCATCAGAAAAGCCACGTTCCTCGTCCACTTTGTCTCCACAAATCTCCCCCTCTACTCCGGCTTGAAATTTTTACGATAGTCGTTGGGCAGAACGCCATAGGTTTTTTTGAAAAGCTCGCTAAACTGCCTGGCATTATTGCAGCCTACCTTCTCGGCAATTTCGTAGAGCATGGCATCGGTTTCCGTCAGCATGCGGACGGCATGTCTCATGCGCACCTCCGTAACGTATTGCTTAAAGTTCTGGCCCGTATTCTTTTTGAAGAAAACGCTGAAGTAGCTGGGATTCATATAGAACCTGGCCGCCATCGTCTCCAGACTCAGCTCCTCTGCGAAGCTGGCCTCGATAAAGGACTTGACCTCGTTCATATGAACCCAATCGCGCTGCATCCCGGTCCGATGCATCTTGTCATGCAGCAGCTCCAACTCGCGCAGCATGTAGACGCCAAGCTCATCGAGCGTCTCGCAGCCATGCAGCTCCTTTACGTAACGCGTTTCCTCAAACAACTCGCCCGAACGCTCCTTCACAGGCTCCCGGGCAACCCGAATCAACAATACATGTGCCAGGTGCAGCGCGTATTCCCTGTTGCCCCATGCGAGGCGGCGAACCAGCTCCAGCCACGACTTGAAGCTTGTCACGTATCCGTTGCTATCCGACACGATCAACGTTCGGAGCAGTTCCTTCTCCAGCCGCTCGCGATCCTGCTCAGGGACCGACTCTGCCGGGGGCTCGGGAATATGAGCAATCAGGCGATTCGACCCCAGAAAAAATTTGTAGGACAAATTTGTCCGCGCCCTGCGGTAGCTGCTCCCGATTTGCTCCAGCGCCGTCTGCTCTCCTACGCCGATCGTAACGCTCAGCTTGAGGTACCGGACAATATTGGCATGAAATTGTTCGGCAAGACAAGCAGCCTGAAAGCTTTCATCGTGCCGGATAACCATATACAGCTGCTCGCGGGAGGATACCGCCCAGCCGGCCGCCTCTTGGGGGATCATATGCTCCAGAATGTTCCTGATCGCATAGTTGATAAGCTTCCGCTCTCCCTCATGCCAGCTGCCCTGATGTCGCGACGGGTGGTCCGCTTCTACCGCGATTACGGTAAATCGGGCGTCAGGGAAAGCCCCTTTCAGTTGACCCGCAAGCTCGGCCTGATCCGTCCATGGCTTTTCCTCGACCAGTTGGTCCAAAAAATCCTCGATGAGCTGTTTTTGGCGGACGGATTCGTAATGCTGCAGCTGGCTGTCTTTCCTGCTCGCCATCGTTTCTTTGCGAATCTCGTTCACCGTATTCACCAGAATCTGCTCCAGCTTGTTGCGGTCAATCGGCTTGATCAGATAATCCACCGCTCCATATGACAACGCATCCTTGGCATAGGAAAACTCTCGATAGGCGCTAATAAAAATAACTTTGGTTTTCAGCCCGTTCATCCTGATCGCTTTCAACACATCGATCCCGTTCAAGCGCGGCATGGATATATCGGTGATGACAATATCCGGCGATTTCTCTTCAATTTCCTTCAGCAGCGCATCTCCCTTGCCGGCTTCGCCGACAAGCACCAAACCCAGCCGCTCCCAATCAATCAACTTTTTTAACCCGCGGATAATGACACGCTCATCATCCGCCAGAATAACGCTCAGGCTCATGCTTCTCGACCTCCCTTATGATCGGAATAACGATTTCGACGCAAGTTCCGACGCTCGGCAGACTGCTCACGGATACGCCATACCTTTCTCCAAAAAGCGAGCGGACACGTTGATGTACGTTTTTCATGCCAAACCCGCCGACGCCCCCGTTTCGGGACGGCTCGTCAAGCTGCTCCTCCAGCTTAAGCAGCTCGTCTGCCTCCATTCCAACGCCATCGTCGGTAATTCGGATGACCAACGTATATTCATCCCGTTTCACGACCTCCAGGGAAATGCCGCCCGCCTCATCCTTGGGAAGAATGCCATGCTCGACCGCATTTTCAATAAACGGCTGCACGGAAAGCTTGGGCACGCCCCATTCCGGGGAAACGTCGGGAGCGGTAGACATCGTCAAGTTGACCAGTTCCTCGTATCTCACGCCGATTAACGCCATATAGTCCTTGACATTTTGCAGCTCGCTGGACAGCTTCACCATATTTTCCCCATAGTCGAGCACATATTCCAATTGATTGGATAAGGAATGAATCATGTCCGCCACCGCCATATCGTCATTGCTCACCGCACTCATCCGAATTACCTCAAGCGTATTGTACAAATAATGCGGCCTGATCTGTCCCTTAAGCGCATTAAGCTCCGCCTGCTTCTGCCAGATTTGAGCCACGTAGGCGTCCTGAATAAAGCTATCAAGCTGCTTCGCCATCTTGTTGACGCTCCGCGTCAGCTGCCCCAGCTCATCCTCCGATTTGACCTCCAGATTGACGTCCAGATTTCCTTGCTCAATGCGGGACATTTGCGACATAATATCGCGAATCGGTCTGGAGAATCGCCTTGAGAACGTCAGCGACAGCAGCAGCAGGACGGCCAGGCATCCGATCAGAAGCGTCGTCACAATGCCTTTAAACTGCACGAACGTATAAAAAAAATCTTTTTTGGAAAAATGTCCGATAAGCTCTTGGCCAATACCGGGCAAGTCGTTGACGACCAGCAGACCCGCCTTGTCCGCTCCGCTCCCGCGATTGCTCCAGTTATGCAACTGCCCGATCCGATCCGGCCTGCTGCTGTAATTAATGAACCCGTCCCGATCGACCATATCGATGTAGTCCTCGGGTCCAAGCTCGATCTGATCAAACAAGTTCTGAAAAATAGAAACGTTCACGTCAATAATAAGGGTGCCGACAATTTTGGGCTCTTTATGGAGTACAGTCGACGTATCGAGCAATTGGCGCGCCATCGTAATGACCTTTACATTCGACTCGTTAAAGTACGTTTCGTAATGCGTCGGATAAATCACAAGGCCCATAGGCTTCTCGCTAAGCTTGCGGTTAATTTCCTGAAGCGGAAACTGGGAGCGTTCAAACACCTTCGCCTTGCGCGACTGCATAATAATCTTGTTCGACTCGGCCGGGACATAATAAACATTTTCAATATAAATATCCATGCCCAGAATCGACGTCAGCAGCGGCTCGACCTCCGATTTACTGAACTTATTCATAGGGTTCGTCAGCGGCTCGTACCAAATCTCATCGTATAGAAGCTTGGAAATGTTGTTGTAGCCCTCAAACTGCTGCTCCACATTTTTGGCCATATACAGCGACATTTGGCTAAGATTCCCGTCATTGAAGCTCTCGGATTGCCGCGAGAACGCATCGAGCAAAAAGTAGCCCAGCACGATAAGCGGAGCAAGGCCGGCCACAACAAATGCGATGACGAACTTGTTGAAAATGCTCCGCGACAGGGTCATGCGATTGAATCGGAAGCCTAACAGCACCATCACCCCTCAGCAAAATTAGATAGCGCTTTCATTTCTTTATTTGTGAAACAGCTTATGTATAGGGAAGTATACTCGATAGTCCGCGTGCAGGACAAGCGCGGGATTTAGCGAATGACGATTCCATATGGGAGTAAAATAGACTGCAAGAAAAAGCAAATTCTCTTCCTCCTTCAGGGGGCAAAGCTGACGTTTGGCAAAAATAAAAGCCGGTCCCCCTCTATACATAAGGAAGACCGGACATGTACGTTATTGAGCTTGATTTGCAGCCAACAAAGCGCTATTCTTCCTTGAAAACAGGCTGCAGGGATAGCTCAAAACGGAATGCTTTTTCATTAAAACGGTATTTTTCCGCAAGCTGCGGGCCGCACGAGTTGGAGCCGACGCCGCTCATCTTGCAATCGATGGAGACGATCGTTTCTTCGCGTCTTGCCAGCTCATAGGTGTGCAAAGCTGAAGTCAGATCGGCGGAAGTTGCATGCAGCGCCTGGAACGAGAACGGCGCAGGAGCATCGAAACGCAAGCCCATGCCAAGCTCGCTCGTGACCATCGCCCACTCCGTCCCATAGCGAGATCCGGTCTCTTGCGGCATCACGTAAGTGCGAGCCATTTCGTCTACCGTTAGCAAATAATGGCCTTTGCGAACGCTGGCACGCTTGTCGATGTAGCTCTCATGCGGGCCGTAGCCGTAATACTCGACTTCCTCCGTTCCTTTCGGCATGACAAGCTCCAGTCCGAAGCGCGGCAAATAAGGAGCCTCCTCATGAACGTTCGCTTCAAGCGCCAGCTGCGCTTCGCCGCTCGGCAGGAACGTCCATACCGCAATGCCGCGCACAAACGGATTGCGTGTATAGCCGCCTAGAGAGAAGTTCACTTTCACCTGCACAGAAGCGTCCGGCAAAGCCGCCCAGCCGCTCTCGTATACCTTCATGACCGCGCGGTCATACCCTGCCGTCTCCCACTCTTTGCGAATGTACATATCATTGTCCGTCGGAGCCCGCCAAACGTTGAATTTGGCCGGCGCTTGCAGCATTTGAACGCCATGCCGCGCAATCCCGCTAATGACGCCTTTGCGCAGATTAAATTCATATTGGAAGTCGAAGCCGTCAATTGTCAGGATGCCGTCAACCTCGCGGGCTGCCATAAATTCGGCATGAACAGGGGCCGCTTGATGATTCGCCGCTGCCGTTCCATTGTCTCCCCCAAGCTCGAATTGCGCGAAGGTAACCTCATGACCCGGCGCAGCCCAGCGCTCCTCAAGAGGCTGCCAGATGGATACGGTAAGCACATCGCCCGCGCTTACTTCGTCCGCCTCGCGATAAACGATTTGCAGCTTCTGGGTTTCTCCCGCTTTCGCTTCCAATGGACCGCTATTCCCCTGATCCAGCAATTGCCCCTTCCGCTCCAGCTTCCAGCGAAGCGACAGATGGGAAAGATCGATAAAATCATAACGGTTTGTGATCCGCAGGCTGCCCTTGCCCGCATCGTCCGCTTGAACGACAACAGGCGCAATAATCTGCTTAAGCTCCAGCAAGCCGACATGCGGCTGGCGGTCCGGCGATACGAGACCGTCTATGCAGAAGTTGCCGTCATGCGGCTTGTCTCCAAAGTCTCCGCCGTAGGCAAAATACGCTTCTCCGTTTGGCGCTTTGACGGCGATTCCATGATCGCACCATTCCCATACGCAGCCTCCCATCAGCTTCGGCTGAGCGTAGATCACATTCCAATAATCCTGAAGATCCCCTGGCCCGTTGCCCATCGCATGGCTGTATTCGCATAGGAACAGCGGCTTTGTGCTTTTCTCATCCAACGCGTAGGCTTCGATATCCGCGACCGAGGCATACATCCGGCTCTCCAGATCAAGACATTCCACATTCGGATCACCGTTATAGATAGGAGCCGCTCCCTCATAATGGACCGGACGCGACGCATCGCGCTCCTTCACCCAATTCGCCATAGCCATATGGTTAGGACCATAGCCGGATTCATTGCCAAGCGACCACATGACGATGGAGGCGTGATTTTTGTCCCGCTCCACCATACGGGCTGCACGTTCAACGAAAGCTTCCTGCCATGTCAGATCCACCGACAGCTTGTGGAAAGCTCCCTCTTCCATTTTGCCCGTTCTGGTTACGCCGTGGCACTCGAGATCGGCTTCGTCGATCACATAAAAACCGTATTCGTCGCACAGGTCAAGAAAACGCGGATCATTCGGATAATGAGAAGTCCGAATCGTGTTCACGTTATGCTGCTTCATCAGGTTCAAATCTTTAATCATATGATTGATAGGAATGCTTTGCCCAAGCACCGGATGGGAGTCGTGACGGTTAACCCCCTTAAGCTTGACCGCTTGGCCGTTAATGAGGAAAACGCCGTCCTTGATTGCAATTTCCTTGAAACCGATACGGAACAGCAGCACCTCGTCGCCGGCATACACATACAGTTCGTACAATTGAGGCCGCTCCGCATTCCAAAGCTCAGGCTGATCGACAGCCAGCTCGATCGTTCCTTGACCCTCAATACGCGCCTCGCCCGCGGCAACCTTCGTGCGGTCGGGACCGTACAGCTCGGCGCGGACAGACAACTCTCCCGACGTCGCAAGCTCAACCTTGGCAACGCCTTTCGTGTAATTGTCCGTCAATTCCGGCTTAACGAATACATCCCGGACATGCGTCTGCTCGCGGGATACAAGGTAGACATCGCGATAAATGCCCGAAAAACGCCATAAATCCTGATCCTCCAAATACGTTCCGTCGCACCATTTCAGCACCAGCACCGCTATTTTGTTGCGGCCGCTCTTCACATAGGACGTCAGATCGAACTCCGCAGGAATCCGGCTGCCTTGGCTATAGCCGGCAAACGCGCCGTTAACCCAGAGATAGAAGCAGGCGTTTACCCCTTCAAAAACGACATAGGTTTTTTTATTCTCCCAATCCGATGGCAGATTGAACTCGCGCACATACGCTCCTGCAGGATTCTCATCCGGCACAAATGGAGGGTCGTACGGAATCGGATAATTGATATTCGTGTAGTGCAGCTGATCGTAGCCGTTCGTCTGCCAGCACGAAGGAACGATCAGGCTGTCCCAGCTTGCATGCTCATTGGACTGCTCTTCGTAGAAAAGCTCTGCCACCTCGTCCAGACTGCGGTGATAACGAAATTTCCAGGCGCCGTTCAGCGTCTGATAGTAAGGGGAAGAGCCGCGCTTGCCGGCTTTTGCTCCTTGCTCGCTGCTGTATGGTACAAAGGTCGCCCGCGCAGGCTCCCTGTTTACTTGAAGGCAATCCAGCTGATCCCAATACCGATTAATCTTGATCATGATTCTATCCCTCCCATTGATTTGCTTTCATTATAGGGGTGGGTTATGATCGGAGGGAAGGAACAAAACGGACAAATACCCCTACAAAATGGACAAGGAGAAATCCACATGGAACTTCTGCCGCGTAAGAGCAATTTTGGAGCTACCTATAAAGATGTGCTTCCGTTAACCGTATATACAGTGGGAACGGAGATTCAACCGCCCCTAACCCGAATGAAGGGCTTTTCCGCCCATCAGCTCTTTTTCACCGTATCCGGCACGGGCAAATTCCGCCGTCTCGCTAATGATAAGGACAAATGGGACATACTGGGGAGCGGCGATTTGTTGTACATTCCCGCGAACTGCGCTCATGAATATATGGCGACCGGAGGAAATCCGTGGCATGTGGCTTATGTGACGTTCCTTGAGAACTTCGGCAGCATGGTGGCCAATTGGGGATTGCGCGATTCTCCGCGTCTTTTTAGAATGGAAGACCAGCCCTCCTATATGAATCGGATACAGCAAATATGGATGCACTCGGGCAGCGAGCATGATCCGTGGCAAACAACGGAGATGCTTATGGCCCTGCTGCTCAGCATCATGAAAGCCAATCAAACCTTGCAGCGGACCGCGTCCCCCTCCGCAGAGCCTGCCTCCTAC
The DNA here is from genome assembly GCF_005222705.1 of Paenibacillus sp. SY21-1. Lineage (GTDB taxonomy): Bacteria > Bacillota > Bacilli > Paenibacillales > Paenibacillaceae > Pristimantibacillus. Next base: position 241,463 of record NZ_STGF01000003.1, read on the forward strand.
CGCGAGCCGATTGTGAACAACGCCGTTCAGTTTATACATGATCATCTCAACCGCCCCATTACGATTGCCCAGCTTGCCGAGCATGTCGGATACTCGCAAAAGCAGCTCACGCGCCTGTTTCGCAAGGAATTCGGGACCACGCCGCTGCAATATGTACACAAGAAGCGCCTGCATACCGCAAGCCTGCTGCTGACCGACAATCCCGAGCTGAACGTCAGGCAAGTGGCCGCTTACGTAGGGATGGAGCCGGAATATTTTACACGTCTCTACAAACGGGAATTCAAGCGCCTGCCTTCCGCTAAATCGCAGCATCAGCATAGAACAGAGCAGTAGGAATCGTTCTTCTAGCGATAAGCCGGGCAACAAGGGCTTTCACGGCAAGCTGCTGGTGTACAGAGCCTAAAAATCCGCATCCGCTCATCGATAACTCCCTCTTGCAGCGCAACAATAACAAGCTTGATTTCGTACATAAGCGTAAAGGGGGCGCTTATTATGAAGATAAGCCTGCATTTTTGGAGAACGGGAACCTTTGTGCTGCTGGTTGTTGCGCTAGCGGGTTTAACGGCTTGCTCTCAGCTTCGTTCTACATCATACATTCAAGCGGAGGAACTAATGAACGAACAAAGAAATGCTTCCATTACCGGACTTAGCCCTGATGACGCTTTTATCTCCAGCACAGCTGACTTCTCCATTCAATTGCTGCAAGCAACCTTCGAGGACCGGCAAAAGACGCTCATTTCGCCGCTATCCGTCCTGCAGGCGCTAGCTATGACCGCTAACGGAGCGGATCGCGAAACGTTCGCTCAAATGGAGGATACGCTGGGAAAAGGCATTAAGCTTGCCGACCTCAACTCCTATCTTTACGCTTATACCCGCAGTTTAGCGGACAGCGGAGCGAAATCGCTCAAGCAGGCAAACTCGATCTGGTTCAAGGATAACGAAGACCTGCTGACAATAGAGGAGAGCTTCTTGCAGACGAATGCAGACTACTACAACGCCGCTGTCTACAGGGCGGCCTTCGACGGGCGAACCCTGGAGGATATCAATCGCTGGGTCCATTCGAATACGGACGGCATGATCGATCGCATAGCCAGCGAGCTGGGCCCCAGCGACGTCCTCGTTCTGCTTAACGCCGTTGCGCTGGACGCGGAATGGGAAACCCCCTATCCGTCCGAGAGCGTGAGGAAAGATACCTTCATTGCAGCGGACGGCAGCCTGCTGACGCTGGACATGATGCATTCCTCCGAAAGCTGGTATATCAACGACGGCCAGGCAACCGGCTTTATGAAGCCCTACGCCGATCAAGCGTTCAGCTTTGTCGCCCTCTTGCCCGACGAAGGCACCTCCATCGCCGAATTTGTCGCGTCCATGACAGGCGAGAGCTGGCTGCGGGCCGTCAACGGCGCCCAGCCCACAGCGGTCCGCGCCACGCTGCCCAAGTTCACCGATGAATTCGCGCTCTCGCTCAATGAAACGCTTCAGAAGCTGGGAATGACCGATGCGTTTTCATCGCAAAAAGCCGATTTCACCAAACTTGGCCGCTCTCCCCTCGGCAATCTGTTTATTGGTCAAGTGCTGCACAAAACGTTTATCGCCGTCAATGAACAGGGCACCAGGGCTGGAGCGGCTGCCGCAGTGCTCTTGCGCGCCGGTTCAGCTCCCGGTTTTGCAACGGTTAAGCTTGACAGGCCTTTTGTATATGCCATTATCGATCAGCAAACGAAATTGCCCGTCTTTCTCGGCACAATGACTGGACAATAACCGGATATCAAGCCAAAGGATTATGCGGAATGATGTCGAAATATATCGTAATATGATTTTCTTATGAGGAGTCCTACCATGCCGTCGCAGCAAGAAATCCGCAACAATCACAGAAAAAAGATTGGTTTAACTACACTCTTGTCAGGCCTGGTCACCTTTTCCGTTTTTCTTACGCTGACGATTCTGCTGATCGCTTCCTATCAATCCAAAAAACAGGCTCTATACGAAACGACGCTGACCCTAAATTACGATAACGCCTCCAAAATGAGCCAGACATTGGATTCCCTTTTTAAATCCATGCGGCACAGCCTGCAGTATGCGGCGGGCTTCCTGGCCGATTCAGCCTCCATGAGCCCTAAGGAGCTGGACCGGACGCTGGAGCTGCTTCGATCCAGCAGCAACTACTTCAACTCCGTGTTTGTAGTAGACGAGCAAGGAATCATTAAAGCCAGAACGCCAAACGAGGCTGGAGCCACAGGCAGGCAAGTGACGACGGAAGCCGCAAAGGCGGCTCTCGCTTCCAAAAGGCCTTATCTCTCCAACGCCTATACTTCTTCTATCCAGAGCAGGCTGATCGTCATGATGAGCGAGCCGATGTTCGACAAGGACGGCAAGTACCTCGGCATAGTCGGGGGAACGATTTTTTTGCAGGAAGACAACATTCTGAATATGATATTCGGCAGCAACAACGTCAATGACGCCAGCTCCTCCTTTTACGTAACGGGGGCAGACGGGAGGCTGCTCTACCATCCCGACAGAACCCGATTGGGAGAGAATATCAGCGCCAACGCTGCCGTCAAGAAGCTGCTGCTGGGCGAAAGCGGACAAGCTCAAATCGTCAATTTAAGGGGCATTCGCCAGCTAACGGGGTATTCCGCCGTTGCGGAGAACGGCTGGGGCGTTGTCGTGGTTACTCCGATCAGAGCGTTTCAGGACCAATTAATTCACCATATCCAAACCTTGCTGCTCTATACGCTTCCCCCGTTCCTCCTGCTGCTCGCATGCGCTGTGTGGCTTGCCCGCAAGCTGGCTCGTCCGTTTGCGGATCTTGCCGGGCTGGTCAGCCGGATCGGAAGGGAAGAGCAGCTTCTGCCGGATACCAAAAATCATTGGAACAGGGAGGCCGATCTGCTTACAAAGGCCGTCAGAATCGCGTTGACGGATATTAGACAAAATACGGAGCAGTTGACGCGCGACGCGATGACCGACCCGCTGACCGGCCTGACGAACCGCCGAACACTCGAGTCGGTCATGAGCAAATGGACGGCCGAGCAAGTGACTTTTTCCATTATTGTGATGGACATCGATCATTTCAAAAAAATAAACGATACTTACGGCCATCAGGCAGGAGATGAAATTCTCTCTCAGCTTGCTACCTTCATTACCGCTTCGGTCAGGCCCGGCGATATATGCTGCCGCTACGGGGGAGAAGAATTTGTCGTGCTGCTCGCCCTCGCTTCGCCCGAGGTCGCGTATCCGGTGGCCGAGCGAATCCGCAAGACGCTGGAAACAAGCGAGAACAGGCTTCGCGAACGGGTCACGCTCTCTCTCGGAATTGCCCATTATCCGTCTCACTCCGCCTCCCCGGAGGAGCTATTCCAGCTTGCCGATCAGGCGTTGTACAAAGCCAAGGAAAGCGGACGAAACCGGACCATCATGGCCGAAACGGCGGATACGCGCCAATAGCGGCCGGAAGAAGGCGACGGCCGCGCAGGCGCGATAGGAGAAGCACGGCCGGTTAATCCCGGCCGACCATACGCGTGAGCCGCACCGCCTGATAGATTTTGTCCGGCAGATTGAGGCGGCATGTTCCGCTCATTTCTTCCTCGATCTCGGTGACCGACATGTTCCAGGTATCGATAATTTCCGCCTTGAAGCGGATGCCTGCCGGCAGATCGAGAATCCGGTAAGCAGGGCGATGAATACCGAAATATTGCAAGTAATACTGCCCTTCAATGCCAATCGTCGGCACGTCATACACCTCGGGGATCGGCTTGCATCCCTCCGGCGCCTCCTCCAGAACCTCCCTTAAAAAGCGGATGCGCTCGGGGCTTTCGCCGTGCAGCTTGCCCCCTTTGGCCCACCATATCGTGTCCTGCTCGTCGGCGAACGTTTCGCCATGCGTGCAATAGCCGCCACGGGCCGCTACATCCCAAAAGCGGCGTACCAGCTCCTCGCCCGTTACATTGCCCCAGCGTTGCGGCAGGTTCCCTTCATAGCAGCATTCGTCGACGATAATCGGCTTCCGGAACTGCCTGTGCCATATAGGCGGCAAGGTGGCGTCCCAATGCTGGGCGCTGACATGCGTAATCCAAGGCTGCTTATGATCGTAGAATACCACGCTGTCATGATCGTACATTCTGGTGCCGTTATGAATGGAGCGCAAATGTCCGTAGGGGTCCTCCGCTTGCGTCAGCTGAAGCAGCCTGTCCCAGTCCGCCATCGTTTTTGCCTCCATAAAATCGTACTCGTTGGCCAGCGACCACCATACATTGCGGAAGGAGGATAGCCGTGCGATAACATAACGCAAATACGATTCATCGACGGCAGGCTCCATGGCGTCAAAGCCCCAGCGCCCTTTGTCATAGGGATGAAAGAGAATCAGATCCGCCTCGATTCCAAGCTGCTGCAAATCCGCTATACGCCGCTCAAGCTTGGCGAAGAAGACGGGCTCAAAACGTTCGAAATCAAAGCTGCCATCGTCTCTCCGCTCAAACGGGCAGTGATCCGGCGCCTGTGAATTAAATGCGTAATGCTTCGGAAAGATACACATTCGCAGCTTGTTGAACGGCGCTTCGGCCAACGTCGCCAGCGTCTGCCTTTGCATGTCCTCATCCAGATGAATCCACGCGTAGCATGTCGTTCCGAAAGGGAAGTAGCTGCCGCCGTCGGCATAAGCGAACCGATATTCGTCCTGCACCTGAACCGGTCCGTGATTGTCCGCCTCCGCAGGGGTGCACGCAAACCATCCCGCATGCCCGTCCAGCTCAGGAGCCGCGCTCTCCGTTCGATACGTCCAGCGCCCCTCCTGTCCGGGCATAAAGCGAATGCGATACACGCCGTCCCCGTCGTAAAAGCCCCGTACCATCGTTTCTTGACCGTCCCTGCCGAAATATCCTCTTATCTCCTGCTCCGCATATGGGTTTCCCTCCCGCGGTCCTTGCAGGACCAGCTCAAACCTGCCCCAACGCTCTATTTCCGTCATTTTGCCCGTCATGTCCGTTCCCCCTTCTTATGGTCCTGCTCGCCATCCCGTTCACAGGCGCTCAGCCTTTAATGCCCGTCGTCGAAATGCCCTCCACAAAATAGCGCTGCAGCGAGAAAAATATAATCAAGCTGGGCAGCAGCGATACAGCCGACATGGCAAACATCGGCCCCCAGTTCGATTCGCCGGAGGAGTCCATGAACAGGCGCAGGCCAAGCGGAACCGTATAATGGCCCGGTGAATTCAAATACAGCAGCTGGCTGAAAAAATCGTCCCATGTCCATATAAAGGTAAAAATCGCGGTTGTGATGAGCGCCGGCAGCGCCAGAGGCATCACGATGCGCCAGTAGATTTGAATCGGCCCGCAGCCGTCGATCCTCGCGGATTCATCCAGATCTTTTGGCAAGCTGCGAATAAACTGCACCATCAGAAAAATAAAAAACGCTTCCGTCGCCAGCAGCTTCGGAACAAACAAAGGACCAAACGTGTCCACCCAGCCCATTTTGAAAAACAAAACATATTGCGGAATGACCGTAACGTGATGCGGCAGCATAATGGTAACCAGCATGAACGCAAACCACAGCTTTTTGCCGGAGAAATCAAGCCTGCCGAACGCATACGCCGCCATGGAGCAGGAAGCCAGATTGCCCGCCACGCAGGCAAGCCCGAGCAGCAGCGAGTTACCGATAAAGACTCCAAAGCCCGATTTTGATACGCCCGCCCACCCCTTCGTATAATTGTCCAGCGTGATTTCCTTGGGCCATAGGGACAAGTCGGAGAAAATCAGATAGCTTGGCTTAAAGGAGCTGATGACAAGCCATATAATCGGGTACAGCATAAGGAGGCCCAACGCGATGACGAAGCCGTGCGTAAGCAGCGCCTGCGTTCTTGATACGGTATTCATCGTCATTTCCCCCCATCCGCATAATTAACCCAATACTTTGAAGTGCCGAACACGATAGCCGTAAACAAGGCGATAATGACCAGCAGGCCCCATGCCATCGCCGACGCATACCCCATCTCGAAAAATGCGAACCCCTTCTGGTACAAATACAGCGTGTAAAATAAAGTCGAGTCGATCGGTCCTCCTTTGCCGCCGCTAATAATAAACGCCTGCGTAAAGGCTTGGAACGACGAGATCAATTGAATGACCAGGTTGAAGAAAATAACCGGCGAGAGCATGGGCACCGTAATGCTGAAGAAACGGCGCACAGAGCCCGCTCCGTCGACCTCGGACGCCTCATACAGCTCCGGAGGAATCTGCTTCAAGCCCGCCAGAAAAATAATCATCGACGAGCCGAACTGCCATACGGTCAATGCAATAATCGAATAGAGCGCATATTTGGGATTCGCTACCCAATCGGGAGCTTGAATGCCGAATACGCTGAGCAAAAACTCGTTCAGCACGCCGCCGCCGCCGAACATTTTGCGCCAAAGCACGGCAATGGCCACGCTGCCCCCAAGCAGCGTCGGGATATAGTACACCGTCCGGTAGAGCGGCAAGCCGCGCAAACCCTTGTTAAGCAGCATGGCGACACCTAGCGCAAAGATAAGCTTAAGCGGAACGGATACGAACACGTACGTAAAGGTGACCTTCAACGACTGATGATATCGAGGGTCCTCAAGCATTTTGGCGTAATTGCCCGCTCCGATCCATTTCGCCGGCGTCAGCATATCGTACTGGGTAAACGACAGATACAGGGAGCTGATCATCGGACCGACCGTCAGCGCGAACAGGCCCAGAAACCAGGGAAGCAGAAACAGGTAAGGGACCGCATTTTTCTTCCACAGCCCCTTCAGATACATGGAAGCCCGATTGGTTTTAGCCGATTGATTCAAGCGCGATCCCTCCCGAAAAAGTTATTATTGCGACTTGGCGACGGCATCCTGAGCGGTTTTCACCGCTTCCTGAGAGGCCGCTTCCACGCTGGCCCTATCAAAGGCGACCTTCTGGGCGGCATTCTTTAACGCGGCATCCCATTCGGCGATGTTGGGCAGCTCGCGATCCATATCGCGGGACTGCTCGGCGGCGACGTCAAGATAATTGTAAGCTTTTAACACGATTGGCTCGGCAGTGCCCTTTAACGCCTCGCGCACCGCTTTGGAGCCGGGAATGCCGCGATCGCTGCTCAGAACGGCCGTCGCCTCCGGATCATTAACGAAAAAGCTGATAAACTGCGCCGCTTCAGCCGGATGCTGCGATTTGGCGCTGATGCCAAGGAATTGGCTCGGTTGAATCCACATGCCCTTCTCGGCGCCGCCTTCGGGCAACGGAATAATGTCCAGTTCGTCCTGCATCGCTTCCTGAAACGCCTTCATCTGGTTCGACCACATGACGACCATGGCCAGCTTGCCTTCGACCAGCAGCGAGTTGTCGGGCGCCGCTTCCTGATAAGCGGCCGCCTTCTCGCCCGGAGGAATGATGGCCTCCTCCCGAAAGCGCTCCCACATTGTAAACCACGGAAGCATATCCGCCTCATCAAAAGCGATGCCCGTGCCGTCGAACAGCGCTTTCCCGCTTTGGCGCACATAATGTCCGACGTAATGCGTAAAGCCCGACTGATCCGCGAACGCGTAATAGCCGCTGCCCAGCTTGCCGACCAGCTCCTTGCCGTATTGCTCAAGCTCCTCCCAACTGATGCCCGCCTTCGGCGGCTCCATTCCGGCTTGACGGATCAAAGCCGTGTTGTATACGATGCCGAGCGCGTTGGAGCCAAGGTTGACGCCGTATTGCTTATCGTTTAGTCTGCCGCTTGAAGCAATTGACTCGTCAAAGCCGCTTAGGTCGATTTCCTTGCCCATGTAGGGGTCCAGCTCAAGCAGAGTGCCTCGTGATACATAATCCGGGTAATTGTTGCCCAACTGGATAAGATCCGGCGCGTTTCCGCCTGCGATTTGCGTGTTCAGCTTGTCCCAATAGCCGTCTGCGCCCAGATATTCAGGATTGATGGTAATGCCGGGATTTTTGTCCTCGAACAGCTCGATGACTTTCAGGGTCGCCTCGTGCCGGGCCTGGGAGCCCCACCACATCATACGCAATTCTACCTTTTTGTCCGCACCGCCCTCTCCGCCCTTGCCGCCTGCGGACGGCTCGTTTGCCGATTGACTGCTGCATGCGGCCAGGCAGACCGTTACAGCGGCGATAACGGCTGACCGAAGCATTCTATTTTTGATCATATGGAAAACCTCCCTTTTTATTGTAAAAGCCCATTTCGTTTTTGCAGCCGAATACCATGCGGCGAGTAAGCCGCCAATATCGACGGCCTGCATTCGCTGCCCGCTTGCCTGACAGCTCCGGAGAGATTACACCGCGCTGAAACGCGGCGCTTCGCCTTCCGGCTTGGCAATTCGGGCAACATGAAAGGTGTAGCTTCCCGAGCCGACCGAATACGAAGCGCTCCCCGCTTCAAGCTCCCCCGCCGGCCCGAACGCCCGCTCGGCCCTGCCCGGTAAAACGATGGAAGCCGTCGTATTCGGCGGCAAGCCCAGCTTTACATTCAGGCCACCCTCCCCCACACGCTCCCAGTTCGCCTCTACGCGGCCATACCCGCTCTCGTAATGCGCTTTAACATAGCGAAGCGAGCCTCCGATTCGCGGCCTGAAACGGACATGCTTGAAGCCGGGCTGCATCGGATCTGCATCCAGTCCCGCCATGTAGCGGAACATCCACTCTCCTACCGAGCCCAGCGAATAATGATTAAACGAGTTCATGGCCGGGTCCTGAAAGCCGCCGTGTTCCGTCCATCCATCCCACCGCTCCCAGATTGTCGTTGCGCCATGTTTGACCGAGTAGAGCCAGGATGGATAGCTTTCCTGCTGCAGCAGCGTATAAGCGAGCTCGTCTTCGCCAATCTCCGATAATGCCGGAAGCAGGTAGCCTACCCCAAGGAAGCCCGTGGACAAATGATTGCCGTTGTCCTTGATCAGCTGTACAAGCCGCTTGGCCGCCGCTTCCGCCAAATCGCCGGTGAGCAGGCCGAAATACAGCGACAGAGCGTATACCGTTTGGGTGTCGCCTTTAATCGTTCCGTCCGCATATGCAAAACGGCTTATAAACGCTTGCTTGATTTGCTCAAACAGCTTAGCGTATGACGCTTCGTCCTCCTTCTGTCCGATAAGAGCGGCGATTTGAGCGAAAAGCTTGGCGCTGTAAGCAAAATATTGCGTCGCCAGCACATCCTTCGGCGTATCCGCATTAATGGACAGCCAATCGGCATGGTCGGCATAATCCGGTCTGATCAGATTGTCGCTGTTGGCCTTCAAATAGTCGACCCATCGTTTCATGCGCTCGTAATACCGTTTCAGAATGCCGATATCGCCGTACATCAGATATAACGTCCACGGAATAATGATGCCTGCATCGCCCCAGCCCGCATTATCCGGCGCGAACCATTGGGCGCTCGACACCTGCTTGAAGTTCGACCAGTTGGCATCCGGCGCCGTATCCGGGAACGCTCCGTCCTCCCGCTGCGCATCTGCGACATCCACCATATACTTGTTAAAGAAGGCTTCCACGTCCATGTTGTAGCAGGCCGTTCGCACAAAAATCTGCGCGTCGCCTGTCCAGCCGAGGCGTTCGTCGCGCTGCGGGCAATCGGTCGGAACGCTGAAAAAATTGCCCTTCTGCCCCCAGACGATATTGCTGTAGAGCCGGTTGATCCGCTGATCCGAGGTTTCGATTCGCCCGGATGTCTCCGCTGCCGAATACGCCGCGAGCCCAAGCAGACTTTCTGCGGTCAGCTCCTCCTCGACCCCTTCCACCTCCACATATCGAAAGCCATGGTAGGTAAAATGGGGCTCCAGTTCCTCCATGCCTTCTCCCCGCAGAAGATAAACATCCGTCTGGATCGCCTTGCGGAGATTGTCGATATACAGCGAGCCGTCGGCAGCGAGCATTTCCGCATGATGGACCTTCACCTCCTGGCCGGGGCGTCCGCTTGCCCGCAGCCGGGTCCAACCGGCGATATTCTGCCCAAGGTCGAATATCCAGCTCCCCCGCTCCGTCCTTGTGACCGATACCGGACGTAAACGCTCCATGACCCGAATCGGAGGGTCCGCTTGCGGAGTCAGCTCGCCTTCATAGCGTTCAAAACAATGAGCCGGCTCCCAGCCGCGATCGTCAAAGCCAGGGCTGTCCCAGCCTGGGCATTCCAGCGCGGAATCGTATTTCTCGCCTTTGATGAGGTCCGAATACGCCAGCGGGCCTGTACGCAAGGTCCATGAGCTATCCGATACGATTCGTTCCTCCTTCCCGTCTTCGTATTCCAGATGCAGCTGGAACAGCAGTTTAGGCGAATCGCCGTATACCTGACGTCCCATCATCCCCAGATAGCCGGCGTACCAGCCGGTTCCCAGAAGGACGCCGACCGCATTGGTTCCGTCAATCAAAAAGGCCGTCACGTCGCAGGCCTGATACTGCACCCGCTTTTGATAATCGGTCCAGCCCGGCGCAAATCGTTCCTCCGACGCCCGCTTTCCGTTAATCCTTAGCTCATATAGCCCCAAGGAGCTAACGTAAGCGGTTGCAAGTTTGATTTTGCGATCCATGTTAAAGCTTTTTCGCAAATAGGAGACAGGCAGCAGCTCCTGCTCCGTGGATACGATGCCGCCAATCCATTCCGCCGTCCAATCGCTTCGTTCCAGCCAGGTTCTTCTCCAGAATGAGGCGTCGCTCCAATCCGACGGCGTTCCCCGCTTGTCCCATACTCTGACCCGCCACCAGATCCGCTTGCCCGCCTTCGGCTCCGTACCCTCGTAGTCGATATGCAGCGATTGGGACGCAGCGATACGTCCGCTATTCCACAAATCCGCCTGGCCGGCAAGCAGCAGCTCCTCCGAGGATGCGGCTTGAATATGGTAAGCGAGCTGGCATTGCCCGGACTCAACAGCGCTCAGCTTCCAGCCCAGTCTAACGGCAAGCCTGCCTTGACTCCCCTCCGGCTGCGGATCATTTGTATAGACGGCCTTTAACTCCATTACGGTAAGCCCCACCATTCGGCTCCTCTCTGCCATAGCTGTAATGATTAGAGTATAGAAGATAAAAAACGCCGATTTATGGGCCGAAGTCATAAGAGATATAGGGCATATTCGTTTTATTTGCTTGCCAAATAAAAATAAAGCGTTTACATTTAGGGTGATAAAGGTCTCAGGGAGGCGTCCAATGGTTCAATTATTGACGGGGGATCGCTTTTTCAAGGCGGATTTTCCAATTTTTCTTAACCGTGAAACCGAGTCGTTCAAGGTCAAATACCATACCCATGACTTTATTGAAATATGTTTGGTGGAGGAAGGTCGGGGCTTTCAATTCATCGGAGACCAGACGATTCCCGTGCAAAAGGGGGATTTGTTTCTGCTGCCTGTAGGGACCTCGCACGTCTTCCGTCCTTCTTCCCCGCAATCGGCGGACCCGCTGGTCATATGCAATTGCATTTTCCAGCTTGAAGCGATCCGGGACGTCAAGGAATGGATTCCGTCGCATTCCGAGCTTTACCGGGTTCTCTACGCGCCGCAAGAGCTTTCACAGGGCTGGTACTACTATCGGGATAAGCATAATCGGCTCGCTCAAATGTTTCAGATGGCGTACCACGAATACCACCAGCAATTCGACGAGCACCGGACCATGCTCAAAACGATTCTGCTGCAAATTCTTATTCTGCTCCACCGCATGCAATCCCAAATGACGGCAACCGAAGCCGTCCATCCCGGCAGCCGTTATCGCGAGAAGGTGGAGGATCTGATTCAATTCATTCACCATCACGCGCATGAACAGCTTACGCTGAAGGAAATGGCCAGCTCCAGCGCCATTAGCGTAAGCCATTTGCAGCAGCTGTTCAAACAGGCGACAGGCCAGACCTTTAACCATTACGTCCAGCATGTCCGCGTTCAACGAAGCTGCGTCATGCTGGAGACGACGGATCTTCCCGTTCATGAAATCGCGGGACGGGTCGGTTATGCGGATATGAAATTTTTCCATGCGCTGTTTCGCCGGCTTACGGGATGCACGCCCCTGCAGTACAGGCAAAAAAGCGTTGAGGCGTTGAACGCGGGGCAGCCTGGCAAACGTGAAGCCCGCGATGAGAGCGGTAGCGATAATAACCGATGAGCTTCCAAACAAGGCTTCCGGTTGCTTGCGATGATCGCAGATTCCTGTGTCATGCCAAGGCTTTACGGCTCGCTAAGCTCCTGGACCGGAATATAGATATCCATTTCAAGCAGCTCGTTGCGGTCGCTCCAGCAGCGTTCGTCGTAATATTCGAATTCCGCAGCAGGAGCATGCCTATAGCCCGAGCCGGGAAACCACTCCCCGAAAATGACGGCCCATGTGTTCTGAATCGCCTCGGTGAATTTGTCCGGTCCCGCCTTCGGTGTCGTGAATACGGCATAAAGCTGCTCCGGGTAGCTGCGCATAATCGCACCGTCCGGCACAACGGCATCAGGTCCCGCTTCCACTCCGATAACGTAGCTGAACTCTCCTGTCTCCATATCGAAATCGTCGCAGATGCCGTATTCGGCAGTGGAAACCGCCAGCCCATGCAAATTCGCTCCAAGCTTTTCCTGCATGTACCGCTGCCAGAAGGCCGGAATATCCCTGTTGTTCTGACCGTCCACATTTTGGGTGCGGATCGAATAGCCCACAATGGTGAAAGCCGGCTTATGAATCAATTGATGCTGCACGCGAATCCCTCCCAAAGAAATTTAAACGCCTTAACCCTTATTGTACCTTAGCTGCGGCATATAGGCTTGCTTTAAATGGAGTACATGCCGAGTCCACTTGCAGGCGAGGACAGCCCTCCTCTATCATTCGCTCCGCTTTTTGCATTCCTGCGGATATGCCAAAAAGCCGGTTACCGCTCCGCATGGGAGAGATAGCCGGCCGGGCGCCAAACCTCAGGCATGTGAGAGTTGAGCACAGCGATGCAAAATAAGAACCAGGTTCGACATTCATTGACAGCCTCAGCTTGTTACAGCTTGGAAGCCGCCTGCCCGATCTGCCGCAGAGCCCGCTCCAGCACTTCTCTTGGAAAGCCGATGCTCATTCGCAGGAAGCCTTCGCCGTTGCCGCAGGAGGCTCCGTCCCGGAAGGCTACCTTCGCTTCGCGCATGAAGTAAGGAGCCAGCTGCTCAGCCGGCAGTCCCAGTCCGCGGGCATCCAGCCATAGCAAATACGTCGCTTCTGGCTCAATGAGCTCCAGTCCAGGAACATGTTCACGCAAATATTGCCCGACTAGCCGCGCATTGTCCTCAATATACGGAACTAGCTGATCCACGTAGTAGCCCCCGTGAAGATAAGCCGCTTCAAGCGCAACGGTCCCGAACACGGGCCGGTCAACCGCCTTATGGTTAATCAATGCAATCCGGAACGCTTCTCTCCGCCGTTTATTGGGCAGAATTGCGGCCGATGCCCGCATGCCGGCCAGATTGAATGTTTTGCTCGGATTGACCGTCACCATACATCGCTGGGCGATTTCCTCCGAGACGGCAGGCAATGGCGTATGGGTAAACGAACGGTACGCAAGGTCTCCGTGCACCTCGTCCGAAACGACGAACACATCGTGACGCAGGCACAACTCCGCAATGCGCGCAAGCTCCTCCATCGTCCAGCAGCGCCCGACCGGATTATGCGGGTTGCACAGCAGCATCAGCTTCGTACGGGGGTTCGCGAGCTGCCGCTCCAAATCCTCAAAATCGATTTCATAACGTCCGCCGCGCAGCTTCAGCTTGTTTTCCGCCTTGATCCGGCCGCTGTTGTCGATCAGGCTGTGGAAGGCATGATAGACCGGCGTCTGAATCAGCACCCGGTCTCCCGGCTGGCTAAACGCTTGAATGGCAAAAAACAGCGAAGAGCCTACCGAAGGCGAATACTCCACCCATTCGGATTCGATCGAAAGCCGGAAGCGGCTGTCCAACCAATGCCGGACAGCCTCCCCGAACCCGCCGCTCTCGGCCGCGTAGCCGAACATGCCCTGCTCTACCCGTCTGGCAAGCGCGTCTATAACCGGCTGCGCCGTTGTGAAGTCGGTTTCCGCCAGATGCATCGGCAGCACGTCCTCCGGGTACAAGCTGTACATTTGCGAGTCGGTGTGGCGCCGCTCGTACCGGATGTCAAAATCATGTGTAAGAGTCACGTTTACCGCATCCCTTGCTTAATTTTTTGAAAAAGCTGTGCCTAAAAATCTTTTTGTCCGCTCATGCTGCGGCTGCTCGAACAGCGTTTGCGGCTCGCCTTCTTCCACAATCGAACCGTCCGCCATAAAAATGATCCGGTCGGCAATTTCCCGGGCGAAGGTCATTTCATGCGTTACGATCACCATCGTTGTATCGGTTGCGACAATGGAGCGGATGACCTGCAGCACCTCGCCTACAAGCTCAGGATCAAGCGCCGAGGTCGGCTCATCGAGCAGAATGACCGCCGGGTTAACCGCAAGCGCACGGGCAATGGCCACACGCTGCTGCTGGCCGCCGGACAGCATGGAGGGATAGCTCGCAGCCTTGTCCGCAAGCCCCACCTGCTCCAGCAGCCTGAGTCCCAGCTTCTCGGCGTCGGGCTTGGACATCTTTTTGGTGACGACCAGCGATTCGATTACGTTTTGCAGAGCCGTTTTATTTTTGAATAAATTATAATGCTGGAACACCATCGCCGATTTCTGTCTGAGCGCATAAGCGTCCGACCGCTTCAGCCGTTCCGCGTCCACCTGCAGGCCGTCGATTTCGATAAGGCCCACATCCGGGGTTTCCAACAGATTCAGGCAGCGCAGCAGCGTCGATTTGCCGGACCCGGAAGGTCCGATAATCGCCACCACCTCGCGCCGCTTGATATTCACATCGATCTGCTTCAGCACCTGATGCTCGCCGAAGCGCTTGCTTAATCCGCTTACCTTTAGCATAACAGAACTCCTATCGATAAGGCTTGCTCATCGCCTTCTCCAATTTTCCCTGCAGCATGGTCAGCACAATCGTTACAGCCCAATAAATAAGCGCTACGGCAATATAGCTCTCCAAAAACCGGAAGGAGTTGCTGGCCAAAATTTTGGTTTGCGCAAAAATATCGGTCACGCCCACCGTAAAGGCGAGCGACGACTCCTTGACCAGCATGATCAGATAATTCCCGATGCTCGGAACGGCTATCCGCATCGCCTGCGGCAGCACGACTCTGCGGAAGCCCTGCCATTTCGTCATCCCAACGGACAGGCAGGCCTCCATTTGTCCGCTGTCCACCGCATTCAGCGCACCGCGGAACTCCTCCGCCAGATAGGCGGCGTTCTTGAAGCTTAGAGCGACGATCGTAGCCGTAATCGCATCAATAAACGTAAATTCGGGGAAAATTTGCGGGATGCCCACATAGAAAATAAACAGCGTGACCAGCGTCGGCACCGAACGGAAAAAGGAGATATACACTTTTGCCAGCGGCGATAAAATAAACAGTTTATTATTGATGATCAGCGCAAGCACAATGCCCATCACACAAGCCAGCGCCATGGATCCGACCGCCAGCATCAGCGTCATCGGCAAATAATGAAGCAGCCTCGGGATCGCTTCGAATATAAAGGCCAGATCGAAATTCATGGGACTAGTTGGCCTTGCTTACATCTTGCTTCAAATGCTCCATCGACAGCTTCGTCAGCGTACCATCCGCCGCAAGCGCCTGCAGCGCTTGGTCGAAGTCGTCGCGCAGCTTCTGGCCTTCTTCCGTATTCGGAAACGGGAACGCTTCCTCATACGTGTATACCGGGTCGCCCGCCTTTTTCAAATCCAGGCCGGAATTGTCGATCAGCAGCTGCGCGCCGGCGCGGTCCATAATATAGGCGTCGATTCTCCCTAGCGCCACATCGTTCAGAATAACGCTCGGGTCCTCGTAGGTAGTAATATTCAGCTCGTTGTTCGGATCGTTGGCGCGCAAGTAGGCTTCCTTGCTTGTACCGACGTCAACGCCGATTTTTTTGCCCTTCAAATCCTCCAGCGATTGAATCGAGTCATCGTTCGCGCGAACGATAAGCTGTGCCCCGGAATAAATGTATGTTTGCGAAAAAATATACTTTTCTTTGCGTTTCTCATTCGCTTCCACCTGATTGGCGATCGTATCGATTTTGCCGGCGTCCAGCATGCCGAACATGCCCGCCATATCGGCAGTTGTCCAGTTTACCTTCGTATAGCCGAGATAATCGGCAACCGCTTCCGCAACCGCAATATCGTAGCCCTCCAGCTTGTCTCCATCCTTCTTGGAAAAGCCGATGCTTACGCCGTACGTAGCCAGATTCAGCTCCTTGCTTGCCTCGCTCCCGTTTGCTCCACCCTGATTGCTATTGCTCTCCTTGCTGCCGCCGCATGCGCCAAGCACCAACGACATGGCCAGCATCAATAACACGACACCCTTTGTACCCCATTTTTTTCGTAGCATGATGAATAAATCCTCCTTTTAGTAGATCGATCTAATTTTAAGCTAAACGTAAGCGGATACCATTTAGATTAGTGTATCCGTACACGCTGGTTTCTATTAGAAAACAAACAAAAATGTTCATTTCCCATTAGTTTAGTTGGAATTATAGCAAGTTCAAATTTGGTTGTCAATGACCGTTTTCAGGAACCGGCAAGCGCTGCACCCGTTACAGCTCACCCATAAAATGAGTCGAAGATTCGCGTATGACGAGCTTGGGCGGCAAAATAATTTTGGCTGCCGACTCCTCCTGCCCCGCTTCGCCTTGCTCCCCTCCGATGCGCAGATGGAGCAGGTTCGCCGCTTCAATTCCCCATTGCCCGGAGCCGACCGCAACGGTCGTCAAGCCCGGATTGGCCGTAGCCGCCTCCTGGATATCGTCAAATCCGACCAGCGCAATGTCCTTGCCCGCTGTAAGCCGGTGCTCCCTTAGGCCGACAATGACGCCAAGCGCAACGATATCGTTGTGACAAAGCGCAGCGGTAGGCAGCTTGTCCTGCCGGATAAGCTGATTAATAATCTGGCTGCCGCCCTCGCGGGTAGGAGGGCCGGGAATAATGTGTCCGGAATCGGCCGGGATGCGGGATTCCTCCATGCCTTCAAGGAAGCCTGCATGACGCTCGTTGTAGGCGGAGGTATGAGGCGTGCCGCCAAGCAAGGCAATACGCCTGTGACCTTGATCGGCAAGATGCCTGACCGCCATCTTCGTCCCCCATTTGAAATCGGTCCCGATATAATCGACCTGCGCGCCGGATATTTCGCGTCCGATCAGCACGCAAGGCACTTTCAGCTGCTTGAGACGCGCAAAAACAGCAGGCTTCGTGCCTGCCACAGGGGCCATGACAATGCCGCACACATGATGCTCCAGCATCGTCTCCAGCACCCGCTCCTGCTTGCTTTCCGATTCGAAGGTCATCCCTAGCAGCGTCGTATAGCCCAATTCATCCAGCCTGTCCTGCAGCTTGGTAAGCAGCTCGGAAAAAAACGGATTGCCGATATCGGTAATAATAATGCCTACAGTGGAGGATCGCCTTGATCGGAAGCTGGCCGCAACCCGGTCATAAACGTAACCCAGTCGGTTCATCGAAGCCAGCACCTTCTGCTTCGTCTGCTCGGATATGGAAGCGCTCCCCCGGACTACAAGCGATGCCGTCGCCCGCGATACGCCGGCATCCTTTGCGACATCCTGAAGCGTTACCCGTTTTTCTTTTCTATCGCCCACAATCAGTCACACCTCTTTCGTTAGTGAAAATTATAGTACATCCGGGCTGACGATGGAAAGTCCGGAACAGCTATTGACGCGGTTGACAGCCGGAATGACGTTTTTTATAATCAATTAAAAGATTAGATCGATCTAATAATAATTTTATACTAGCTTAGGCCGTTTAATAAGTATGCGTATAAAAGGTGGTTACAATTGTGTCAACACATCCAGGCATCGAATTTCACAAGGAAGGCCGGGTCGGCATCCTCACGTTCAACAATCCTCCGCTCAATCTGGGCACAAACAACGGACTTGAGCTGCTGGAGCGCATATTGGCCGACATAGAGGCGGATCAGGAGCTTCGGGCGATTGTGCTCACCCATGCCGGCAAGGTTTTTTCAGCAGGCTCCGACATGAATGAAATCGAGGAGCATCTTCAGCGTGGCACCTACGTCAGCGATAAAATGGAAAGCGAAATCCGGCTCCGCGCCCGTTTGTCCCGGCTGCCGATTCCGACGATCGCCGCGCTGGACGGCTCCGCCTATGGCGGCGGCTTCGACTGGGCACTCAGCTGCGATATGCGAGTCGCCGCTCCCCACGTCGTTCTTTCACTCCCGGAGGTCCATATCGGCTCTTTCCCGGGCAGCGGCAGCGCCTACCGGATTACAAGGCTGATCGGCTCGGGCCGGGCAATGCAGTTTATGCTGTTCGGCAAGCCGATGACTGCACAGGAGGCGCTGAATCTTGGCGTTATCAACGAAATCGCCGCCGAAGGAACGGCGTATGAGCTGGCCCTCCGCTGGGCCGAGGAGCTTGCGGCGAAGTCCGGCTCCGCCGTACGCGCCGTTAAGGAGGCGGTTAGCCGGATTTTTGCTCCCGAGCAGCAATGGCTGGATTTAACGCAGCTGGAAATTTCGCAGGCTGTCGCTGACAGCGCAGACTTCCGTGAAGGCATGCGGGCTTTTTTCGAGAAGCGTCCACCTGCTTTCGCCGGTACCTCTGCCAAGGCTGGCCAGACCGCAAGCTCTGACGAACGCAACTGAAGAAGGAGAATTATACATGGTGCATACATCTACGACCAAAGGAACGGGCTTCGCCAAGCGAACCGGTCCGGTACCCGTTTTAACTGCGGAGGAGGCCGTGCTGCTCGTGCCTGACGGAGCGACCGTCGCTTTTAGCGGCGCCGGTGGCGGCATCGTGGAAGCCACGGCGGTCATTGAGGCCCTTGCGGAGCGGTACCGCAAGGAACAGAAGCCAAGCGGACTTACGTACCTTCATACAACAGGACTTGGGGACAGAGCGGACAGGGGCATGAGCCCCATCGCCATCCCCGGCTTGTGCGCCAAAGCGATTGGCGGGCATTGGGGGCAATCGCCACGAATGTCCGAGCTTGCGGAAACGAACCAAATTGAAGCCTACTGCTTCCCGCAAGGCGTTATCACGCAGCTGTTCCGTTCTACTGCCGCCGGACATCCCGGCATTCTGAGCCATGTCGGCTTAGGTTCGTTTATCGATCCGCGCCAGCAAGGCGGCAAGCTGAACGCACGCACGACGAAGGATCTGGTAAGGCTGATGGAGATTGACGGACAGGAATGGCTGTTCTATCCGGGCATCAAGCCGGATGTTGCGATCATAAGAGGCACGACCGCCGATGCCGACGGTTATATTACGATGGAGGATGAGCCGACTTTCCTTGATGTGCTCAGCATCGCCCAAGCGACCAAGAACAGCGGCGGCACCGTCATCGTGCAGGTGCAGCGCATGGTGCAAGCACGCTCCCAGCATCCGAAATCGATTAAAATACCCGGCTTTCTCGTCGATGCCGTCGTTGTCGTTCCCGAGCAGATGCAAACCTATGAAACCGCAAGCAATCGCTATATGAGCGGGGATATGCTGGCTGTGCAGGGAGGAATCGAGCCCTTGCCGCTAACCGAGCGCAAGATCATTGCCCGCCGGGCGCTGATGGAAGCCTTCCCTGGAGCGGTGGCCAACCTCGGCGTCGGCATTTCCGACGGCGTCGGGTATGTCGCGGACGAGGAAGGCGTAGGCGACGCGCTGACGTTCACCGTAGAGCTTGGCCCTATTGGCGGCACTCCGGCCAAAGGCATCATTTTTGGAGCGACGATCAGCCCGAGAGCCGTGCTTGATCAGCCTTACCAATTCGACTTCTACGATGGCGGCGGTCTGGACGTAAGCTTTCTGAGCTTTGCCGAAATGGATCGGACGGGCAACGTGAACGTCCATAAGTTTAACGGCAAAATAATGGGCGTGGGCGGCTTCATCGACATTGCCCAAAACTCCAAAAAGGTCGTGTTCAGCGGCACCTTTACCGCAGGAGGGCTGGAAGCCGTAATAGCGGACGGCCAATTGCGCATTGCCAAGGAAGGACGCTTCCGCAAAATCGTTCCCGCGCTCGCTGACATTTCCTTTAACGGAGGCGACGCGGCACTGCGCGGCAAGGAAGTGGTGTTCATTACCGAGCGGGCGGTATTCCGGCTGACGGACCGGGGACTGATGCTCTGCGAAATCGCGCCGGGCATCGAGCTGCAGCGCGACATTCTGGATTTGCTGGACTTCGAGCCAGTGATAAGTCCCGATCTTCAACTGATGGATGGCCGGCTGTTCCGGGAGGAGCCGCTCGGACTCAAGCAGCAATGGAGCTTGGGTTGAACCGTATAGGCTACCAGCAAAAAGCCGCCAGGGTTAACTAACCCAGCGGCTTTTTCGCTTTGCCTTGTTTGACTTGTGTACAGCAAGCTGTCCCTATTTAACGACGATTACCAGGCAGGCGTCAGATTCAGCCGCAGCTCTTCCGCTGTCGTCAGTCCGTTCTTCAACGCCTCATTCCGCAGCACAAGGTACAGCTCCGCTTTGGTTGCATTGATATAAGGCAGCACGAACAAGACGCCGACAAAGCATGCAAGCGTGCCTAGCAGAATCCAGCCGAGGAAGCTGAGATCCAGCACAAAAATATTAAGCTTGTGCCCCTGCGTCATTTGCTTGCTTAACTCCACTGCCCGTTTATAGCCGATATTAGGGTTCTCAGCCAGAATAAACGGTACCATGCTATACGCGTATGATTTTACAATTCCGGGAATAATGAGCAAAAGAAACCACAAAAAGTTCAACAACGCTCTCCATACCATCGTCTTGACGACATCCCAATATCTTTGCTTCTGAAAAGCAAAGCCCAAATGGTTTAAATTTACCTCCTGCTCGGCCGATTGCTTGAAATAACGCATTGCGCCCACTTCCACGGGAAAACAAAGAAAAATACGGAACGCCAGCGCAAATATAAGCACGATAATAAAAGCACCGACTGCGATTGCCAGAAACGGCGCCCAGAAGCCCCAATCCAAATCTAAGCCGGAGGAGCTTGAATACCCCGAGGAGTTGTCGGAGCCCAGGTTGAAATTGGGAAGATTGCCCGAGCCGGTGACAAAGCCCAAAATAATACTTACCAGAAACGCCTTCCAATACGATGTGCGCAGCACCTCCTTGGCCCTCTGCTTCAGTTCTTTACGTTCCCACATGGCCATCCCTCTCTCTCTTTCAGTCCTTTTCTTCAGATCTTACAATGTATACCATGAATATTATAGTATGACAAGCTGTGAAACATTCGTTAAATCATTGCAAAGCTTGAGCTAGCCATGAAACGCAAGCGCAATCAAGGGATGAGCGCCGTTGTGCGTGCAGCGCAAAAAGGGCTGCAACAGCCGTCGCCGGCAACGGTTACAGCCTTCACATAGTGCGAGGGGGCTCTGCCCCGTCTGCACATTCCATATTATTGAAAAAGACCCATTATCCCGTTAGGCAGCCACAGCTTCTTTACAACTAGACATGCAACAAGCAAAACAACGCCTGCAATAACCTTTTTGGACCAGCTGCTCATTCCCCATCCTCCTCTGTTTTCCCGGCATCGCCGACCTCTTATTTGTCAAACCGCTTCTGACCGTAAACAAGAAAGCAGAGCGCTCCCGTAACGACTGCCCATACGATCAGATTCAGCAGGTTTCCGCCAATTTGCGATAAGCCTCCACCCTGGTGTAGCTCGGATATGGCCATTACGAATTGTTGAGAGGGTAAGAAATGGATAATGCTCATCAGAGCAGGCAAATTCAGATCGGGAACGAATATAGGACCAAAAATAAATAACAGCAGCACAGGCAGGCCGATAATGGAGGATTCCGACGCGGTACGCGCGATAAGACCGATAATTGTGCCCAGCGCCATAAACACAAACAGCAGCAATGCGGATGAAACAGCCAAAAAGAACACATTGACGTCTGGCACTCCCGAGACGAGCATGCAGGCGGCTATTACAATAAGGGCAAACAACGTCGTCGTTGCGCTTTTTCCCGCCAGAATTTCCAGCTTGGTTGCAGGCGACAGCATCAGGGAACGCAAGGTGTTTTTTTCCTTCTCCTCCGCGATCATATTCGCCTGTACAAAGGCTCCCGTAATCGATATGGCTACCAGAATCGGGATCGCCAGAAAGGTGAAATCGCTCGCTTCATTCTCCTTTTGGCGGAACAATACGGCAATCAGTATCGGCATTCCCGCATTTAGCAAAATTTGCGGATTTCGGACCGCATCCTTCCATTCTTTTTTGAGCATAGCCCGAAATCGCCGCATGGAGAATGTCATTCCAGTCCCCTCCCCGTCAACTCTACAAAAATGTCGCCGAGCGTCGGCTCATTCGAATGAATGGCAAGCAATTCGTCCCGCACGATGAGATCCCGGATCAAGTCCGCGCCCGCTTCATTTTTCTCCACAATCCGCTTCCCTTCCTTCGTCGTCACCGTAATGGAGCGGTCCCCATACTTGAGGCGCAGCGCCAGCGGCGTGTCGAGCGCGGAGATTTCCCCGTTGTTAAGGAAGGCAACCCTGTGGCAAAGATTTTCGGCTTCTTGCATATTGTGCGTAGTAAGAAAAATCGTTGTGCCTTGGCGATTCATGGCGCGCAGCGTTTCCTGAATACGCCCGCTGTTGACAGGGTCCAGAGCGGACGTAGGTTCATCCAGAAACAGCAGCGCCGGCTTGTGCAGAATCGTTCTCGCCAGCGTCACTCTCTGCTTCATGCCTTTGGATAGACGACCAAGCAGCGTATGCTTGTCATCCATCAGGTTCACCTCGTCAAGCACAGTATCGATCCGCTGCACCGGCACGCCATACAAGCGGCAAAACAGCTCAAGATTGTCGTACACGCTCAGACGCTCGTATGTGCCGCTGTTATCCGTGAGCACGCCGATTTTGCCCAAAAATTCGGAATGCCTGCTCTTTCCGGGGTCGCCTCCAAGCACCCGCACCCGACCGGAGCTGTAGAGCAGCTGGGAAGTAAGAATTTTGACCGTTGTTGTTTTGCCCGAGCCGCTCGGGCCGAGAAAGCCGAATATTTCACCCTGTTGAACGGTAAAGCTGATTTTTTTTAAAGCCCGCTTCTTATTGTAGAGCTTTTCGAGGTTCTCCACCTCAATGACCGATTGCATATCGCTTGCACCCTTCCTTAACCTGTGTAGCCTGTGAGCTCTACTCCAAAGTAAGCGCAAATCCGAGCTTTGGCCGCAACTTTGCGATAAAAAGAGCCAAACGAAGGCTGAATGGAGCCGATTTAAGGGTGAACGGAACCGGCTTACAGGGATACAATCGTCTTCAATTCCTCAAACTTTCCCTTGGATAACGGAATTCTCGATTTTTTGTCGTCGCTCAGAACCAGACTATAGCTGTTTCGACTCCATACGATCAGTTCGCTTACCGCATCAAGATTGACAAGGTAAGAACGGTGACAGCGATAGAAGCGGAACGGCTTCAGCTTCTCCTCCAGCTCCGACAGCGTCCAGGCGCAGGCGAGGCTGCCGTCCTTCATATATAACAATGTCACTCCCTCGCTGCTTTCGATGTAGGTCATTTCCCGAGGATCAAGAAATACGTATTTGTCCTGGGTTTTCACCATTAGCTTGGCAAGCTTTGCTGTATCCGGCCAATATCCGCTTTTTGCACGATCGTCCTCCTCTATATCATCCGCGCCGTTGTCCGGCTCGTTCAATTCCGCTTGCTCTTGCACAACGACTGGGGTCAGCCCGCTGCCCGTCAGATGAAAAATCCGATTCGACAGCGAGAGCGCCTGCTCCATCGTCGAGCACGTAAGGAGCACAGCCTTGTCCTTATGCAGAAGCTCGGCTATCATTTTTCTGACTCGCATGCAGCTCTCCAAATCCAGATTCTGCTCCGGGTCTTCCCAAATCACAAGCTGTGGATCATGAAGAACACTTCTGGCGAAACCAAGAAGACGTTTCTCGGAATAGCTGAGCTTGGCAATTCGTTCATGCGCCTTTCCCAGCAATCCGATTGCGTTCAGCCGTTCATCGATATCCGCTTGGCATTCATACACCTCTGCCCAAAATAACAGGTACTCCCTCACCTGCAACCGTTCATACCATCCATCATCCAGGAAGCTAAAGCCAACTGCTGCTGCGGAACTTCCGTTGGTCACTAGTACAGGCTGCCCCCGGTAGGTCACCCTGCAGACTGAGTCTTCGCCTTCTCCTCTAATCGAACGGATAAATATCCTGCCCTTATCGTGATGGCACTGAATGACGGTACACTGACCGGATTCCGCCTCAATTGCATTTGTTTCTCCTGCCGTGTCCGGCTCCGTAAGCGAATTCTCCATCTTCATCGATTAAAAGCCTCCTGTCGCGCGATAATTCGGCACGCTTCCCCTGCTTCCTTATTCGCCGTTTCAATCGCTTCCCCCTTTAAGCGTCCGGTTAAACTCGCTTTAGTGCCGAAGCACAAGGAGACGCATGCAGGCTTATTGCCGGCGGCGGCCGGCCTTGACATGCTTGAGCTGCGCAACAATGATAACGCTGATGATGACCAGCAGAAACCATGAGCTGATTTTGCTGAAGCTGACAAGCTGCCAGGTGTGGTGTTGGTCAGGGTACGTCCAGGCCCCCAAAAAAGTGGCAATATTCTCGGCCAGCCAGATGAAAAAGCCTACAATTACAAATACGAGCGGCATGGGCATTCGATACGTGTCGGCCCGCACCCGGTAGATGATCCATGTTTTGCGAAACACGATAAAAACAAGCGCTGTCAGCCACCATCGAAAATCAGGAATAAAATGATGGGTAAAAAAGTTCAAATAGATGGCTCCGCCCAAAATACCTGCAGAAGCGAGCGGAGGCCAGCCGGTCATATCCATCCTCAGTCTGCGCCATATCTGACACATAAAGCTCGCCACGCTTGCATACATAAACCCGCTGTACAGGGGGACATCAAACACCCTCGTCACCCCCGGCTCCGGGTACGACCAGGAGCCCATCCTAACTTTGTATATTTCGAGCAGTAGTCCTATCAGGTGAAAGACACAAATCACTTTTATTTCGTCGCGTGTTTCCAGTCCGCTTCGGTACATTGCATATTGCACGGCAAGCAGGATCAGCAGGATCGCGTCATAGCGGTAAATAAACGGCAGCTCGATATACTTGGAAACCGCCAGCGTTCCAAAGATCGCAACCGGAAACAGGCAGCTCATTGCTTGATGATAACCAAAGTGCAGCAGTTGAACGATAGCCTTCCTCATCGTATGCTCCCCTCCCTCTACGCCTGACCGCAAATGGTGCCTGCATTCACATGCAGATGACGGCTTTGCTTGCATTTACTCATCATAAAGGGCGAAGGACGGGGGAAAAAGAGAAACTATTTTATGCTTTTTTCTTATTTTGTGAGCCGCTTGCAGAGCTGTCGCCGTCTCATGTTTTCGTGCTGCCCTTCCATCCAGCTTGATGCTCGCCATGCCTCCCTGCGTATAAACCAGCGTACTTGTAGGCAGCTTATAGCGCTCCAGCGGTTTGTCCGGCTGAATCAGCCTGCAGCGTACATCTATTAATGAGATGGAAGAGCGTGCCCAGAGCCGCACAGCCGCATCGATCATCTCTTTGGTAAAATGGTTGGTCGCTTCCCTCTCCCCTTGCATCTGCCCACGCTCCTCGAGTAAACCTTCTATAGGTATGGTAGTCTAAATGATTTTGATTATCAATCATAGAACAAAAAAGTTAGCTTGCCTGTACAAGCTACAGACAAGCTAACTTTTTTCTTGTTACGCGTATAGCAGCTTGGCCAGAACCTTGGCCGCCTCGGCGCGTGTTAATGAGCTTTGAGGATTAAACTTCCCATTGCCGGAGCCTTGAATAAAACCGAGCCTTTCTGCCTGAGCAATCGCTTCAACTGCCCAAGGCTGCGCTTTATCCATATCGTTGAAGCTTGCCGCCTGAGCATTTCCTGAATGGCTGCCATTCACGTATACATACGCCCGATGGATGATAACCGCCATCTCTTGGCGGCTGATCTGCGCATTCGGATTGAAGCGCTGGGCCGATTGACCGTGCAAAATGCCTTTTTCGACTGCAGCGTTGACAGCGTCCGCATACCAAGCCGATTCCTCCACGTCGCTGAAATGTCCTTTGCCCGTTGGGGTAAGCTGCAAGGCCCGAGCCAGGATAGCCGTAAATTCCGCACGGGTAATCTCCGCTTGCAGAGCAAATCTTTCAGCATCTACGCCAGACACGATGCCCGCGGCAGACAGCATTTGAATGTAGTCGTATGACCAGTGATCCGTTGCCAAATCCACATAATCCGTCACGATTTCAATGGCTGCATACGTATGGCCGGTCGCCAATTCCGGACGATTCGCAGAGTAAGCGGCATTCGCCTTCACCAGCGTTAGCTTACCGTCGCTGCTTCTTTCATACAGATTCGTGTACGGGGACCATTCATCTTTGCTCAAGTCAAGCTTATACGCGAAGCTAACCGACGCTTCGCCTGAAACGGCGCTAATCGTAAAGCCGTTGCTTACTGCGCTCGCCTTCTTTCTGGCGGTTTGCATCTGCTCGATAGAAGCCGTCAGCTCGTTGGAAGATACGTAGTCGACTGAAATTTCAACCGCCTTCGCATTCCCGTCATTCTGCAACAGTCGGTTGATTTCCTTTCCTTGTATCACCATTTTCGGTTGATTAGGCACGGTGATAACCACTTCGCCGTCTGTGAATTGCTTGAACGCGGATGCCAGTCCAGCCGGAATTTGAATTTTTCCGCCTTCAGCGTTCAACTCGACGACCAGCTGTCCGGATTCCATAGCGGCCGTTACCTCTTTATCGGAAACGACCTTGTCAGCCGTTACGGTCGGTACCGAAGGCAATCCTGTGCTTGATCCAGGTGTCGAGGGTTGTTCCGTCTTCGGCTTCGCGATGGAATACTCATCGATAAGCTCGCCCGTACTCGTGCGCGCTTCAATACGAATCTCATTCTGTGAAATGGATAGCGCAGAGTATACAGGAATATCTACATCATACATGTAAGTCAGATAGTCGTATTTAATGCCATCATAAAATTTCCAGCCCGCGGCGCCGCCATCCAGATACACGGTACCTTTATTTGTGCTTTTGTTAGGCTTTCCGTCTTGCATCGGATAGGTGCGCGCATAGACATGATCATGTCCAACCAGCACCAAATCGACGTTCATTTTCTCCAATATAGGCGCAAAATACGTTTGTGTGTACTCGACGATCGTGTCTCGGCCTTCCTCGGTATGATAGGCTGGACGATGAAACATCGCAATGGTCCACTTCTTGTTGTTTTTATTCAAATCGTCTTGCAGCCATGCCGCTTGAGCAATCATTTGCTCTTCCGTGCCTTCCGAGTTCAATACGACAAAATGCGTGTCGTCGATATCGTAAGAATAAGCATACTGCTTCTGTCCCGCAGGCCCATTGTCAGGGAAGTTCGCGCCTTTTGTGAACACGTCCTTGCCTTCGCTCTTCACGTCATGATTGCCCAAAGTAAGCGCAGTCGGATAAGATGCCGCATAGATCGAGGAGGCCTTCCAGAATTTACGCCATTCTTCGAAAGCTCCTCCGGCATCAACCATATCTCCGCCATGCATAATGAATTGTGTAGACGGATATTGCGTTAATGCGTTAGTCATAAGCTCTTGATAAATTTGTATGCCATTATCATCTCTCGTATGGGAATCCGTAATATACAAGAATGAAGTTGGCGTAGTTTTATCCTGATCAAGCGTAGAATATTCATACCAGGCCGACCAGTTGTCCTCATTGCCTATCCGGTATTTATAAGCCGTATTGGCCTTCAAGCCCTCAACGAGAACGTTATGAAAACGAATTTCTCCTTTGCTTCCATTCTCCTTCATGCTGAGCACTTGCAGTTCGCTATCAGATTGCAGCTGCTGCACTCTGGAGGCATCCGCTTCCTCTTCCGTTCCCCACTCGCTCGCCTCGATGTACTGAATAAACGTCTCCTTTGTTGCCGAATTGGTCTGCCAGGCGGCGCTTAATTGTGTAGACATATCCTCTGCGACGTACGTTTGAAGATATTCGGGGATAGGCGATCCGTACAGCTCAACAACTTCATAGTTGACGACCTTGCTATTCTGAGATCCCGATACCGCTTGAACTTGATAGCTGCCAAGCGCCAGCGTCGCCAGGCTGATGGTTAATTGCCCGTTCGCATCCGTTTTGCCCAGGCTGCCGCCGAGCGGCTGGCTGCTGACATCGGACTCGGCAACGTAGCCGGTTGTTGTCCCGTCTGTCAAAATAACCTCGAACCACCCATCATCCGGCTCTGCGGAAGCATAATAGCGTTGACCCGCCGTTGCGGTCATCAGCACTTCGGAAGCCAGATCGTCATCCTCGTACACATTAGTTGCGGCAGCGTTAATCGTTACGAGCGAGCTCTGCTTCAATAATCCCGTAAAGTAAATATCTATGCCTTCCTGCAGGGAATGGTTGCGGTCTGTCACTGTAAAAGTCGTGTCCGTACCGAGGCCTACCCCGGTCATCTCCAGGTGAAACGGAAATGCAATGGTGTAGCGAACAGGAGATGCAAGCGGCGTGCTCGTTTGAATACCGCCCGCTGCAAGCTTGGAGCCGCTCATCGCAATCGATTTGTAAGCCTCTCCCCTTGCCAGCACAGCTCCGGAGTTAACCCGGAAGTTGATCGTCACCATGTCGGCTGCAACAGCCGCTGACAGCTTCTCCATGCATACTTGTACAATCCCGTTGCTATTATCGACAGCAGAAGATTCAAAGGTTCCCTCTGCTTCATCTACGCTTTCTACTTGAAGGGTTGCCGGATCGTATGTCAATTCAAATTGTGCCGTCTCGGCGCTCAAATAATCTTTAATATTTACCTTTACAGGGTAAATTTCATTGCTGACCGCTTCTTCGGCGGCTTGCATAGATAGACGTTCTCCCGCATGGATCGTGAAGGCGTAGGTCGTCTCTGCCGGGTTGCCATTGTTGTCTTCTACATAAACATTCACAACATGGTAGCCTCCGTCTATTAATTCACCCGGGTAGGTGATTAAGCCGGTGTCCGGAGCGTAGTGAACGTTAGCCGTAATATCCTCGCCGTCCAGCTCAACAGACAACGTATCGAGCGACAGGCCTGATCCCGCATCGACAGCTTCAAGCGCCCACTCCTGCAGCGGGGCCGTCAATGCTTCGTCCTCAAGAGGAGAAATCGGCTTAAGCACAGGCACGTCATGATCCTCCTGGTCTTCTTCATAGACGAAGCGAATATCATCTACCCATATGGAGCCTTTATTCTTTTTGCTCATGTTCGACTGTTTCAATTGAAAAAATAATTCGAGCACAATCGGACCTTTTTTGCCTTGAGGAATATCGGCCTCGATGTACTTCCACCCCTTCCAGTTTACACCGTTCATGGAGTCGTCATAAAATTCGGCCTGAAAGGATGAACCGCTTCCTCCCGACTCTCTGAATTTCGTCGTTAGCAAATGTCCTTCATTATTGCCGTAAACCCACATGCCTACTTTAATGGGGTAGCCTGTAATCGGAAAATAGCTTTTATAGCCCACCTCGATTTGAGAGGGATTGTCCACAATATCGATCATATCGTAGTCGATTCTGGCCGAGTATTGACCATTTCTTACATACTTTTTGTTATCCTCCACATGCAAGGTAGCTTCTGCCATACGTTTAGGATTAAATTTAATGTCAGAAATGCCATCCTCGAAATCCTCCACGATTACGGATGAGACGTTTTCATCGGCAGCTTGAACAACAGCGTTTGGTCCAACCCCCGACAGCAATTGCACGACCAGCATCATCATTGAAAATGCAGTAATTGCCATTTTATGACGTTCGTTTGTAAAAATCTTCATTTTCGCTTCCTCTCTCCTCACAGTATCTGTGTACCATTAAGGATTCTAGCAGCGATTTGTAAAATGAAATTGCTTTTGTTGTTAAGAAATTTTATGGTTTCTAAAATCGAGAGACGAGCAGGTCGGCCATTCTACCCGAAAATCCAGATAATCAGCCCATTTGGACATTGAGGAAACGGGCGGCCCGTTCTAGAATAAACCTAAGCTGGGCATTAAACCGGCAGGCGTACGCGGGAGCATGCTGAAGGAGGTATGGATTCCCTCTGCGAATGTGGAGGAAGACGCGTTGGAGGGAATTGAGGCGCTAGGAGAATTCCCTCTTAGTCTGGAGAAGCTCGCAGTTGTCGAGCCGGATCTCATTATTAATGCGTTGCCGGACAACCAGGAGGCGTACAGCAAAATTGCACCAACGGTCCATATTCCTTATTGGTCCGAGCAATACAAGTCGCCAGTGGATAAATTTCTTAAAATCGCCAAGTACACCACAGGGAATGGCTAGGTGTTAAGATCCGCAAGCGCCGGGACATTAATTTCCTTTACACAGGCCGCTTTGGAGAGACTGACCACGCATTTCACCAAGGCCACCATATCCTGCAGCGGAATCCGTGTTCCGCTGTAGGCGGAAAGAGCCAGATCAAGGCCGTCTTCATAAGGAATTTCAGCCGCAAGCTCGCCGGGGTTGATACATGTAACAGCAATTCCGTCCTGCCTCGCATGCTCTCTCAGCGCCTCCGTTATTCCCCTAATGGCAAACTTAGAGGCGACAAAGGAAACCTGGGTGCTGTTCGCGTTGCTAAGTCCGGCAGTCGAACCAATGAGAATAATTTTGCCGGCGTCCGATTTCCGGAGTTGGGGCAATAACGCCTGGATGCATACAATGGCTGAAGTAATATTGACATGAATAAGCTGACTTATATCCGCCGGCTCATCCTTATCGAACGTATAGTGATCTTCAAAGCCTTCTTTTTCCCAAATTCCCACATTGTAGATGAGCACGTCCAGCGTTTCGTTCTCCAGCCGTTTGGCAACAGTCGCCGCCGCATCCAACTCAGACAGATCCGCCTGCACCCATATTCGTTCCACGCCATCCTCCAGCTTCAGACTCTCCGGCTTGCTGCGGGAAACGACCCAGACTTTATCGCCTTGGTGAGGCACTCCTCTTGCGAATGCGTCTCCTAGGCCTTTGCTGGCGCCAAATACCAGATAGGTTTTCATCTCCAACTCTCCTCTCTATGTTTAAAAAAAGACCCTATTTATGTTTGTTTATGCATTCGATCCATATCCCCATGACTGTAGAGTAACCGGGACAATATGTCAAATTCATTACGCAAAAAAGCCCGAATTGTCCGTCAAGAACAATCGGGCGCTTTTATTTGACTACTGATTGGCTTTAAGAATCATGTCCAGCAGCGTTTCAATCTGATCCTCTACAGAAGTAGGACTGTGCCAGTAAAATTGATTGAAATCCAGCTCGTATACCTGGCCCTTCTTTACAGCCGGCAAGCTTTTCCACAGGGCGCTGTTCCGGATTTCCTTCATGCGGTCGTCCGCATCCGTACCCGCAATAAAGATGTGGTCGCCGGCATATTCCGCAATCGCTTCCTCGGATATATCCGGCCATTCTCCACCCTCAATCACATCCTTCTGAATGATAGCCGGCGCTTTGAGGCCCAAATAATTATAAAGAATATCGCCGCCAAGATTCGTATTGCTATAGATCAATATATTTTTCGGTCGAACATTAATGATCGATACCGTTTCGTCCGGAGCAATGACTTGTCCAAGCTTTTGTTTCGCAGCGGCAGCCTGCGCCTGCATGTTCTCAATCCATGCTTCGGCCTCGGCCTCCTTGCCCACTACTTCGCCTACGGCCCGCATGGAGTCGATCAGATTGAGCGAAACCGGAATAATGACGGTAGGCGCAATTTTGGACAGCTCTTCATATTGGTCGACCATGCCCTCATTCACGATGATTAAGTCCGGCTGCAAATCCAGAACGGCTTCCATATTGAAGGCGCCGATGTCAGCCATTTCCGACATATTGGAATACATATCGTTTTCAATTGCATAAGTAATGGCGCCAATCGATTTCAGACCCAGAGCCTCCAGATGGGCATAATGCGGGAAGGGTGCCAAAATACGCTGCGGATTGACCGGAATTTCAGTGTCTCCTTTTATGTGGGTATACACCTTGGTGGCAGGCTCTGCCGCAGGCGACGGGGACTCCGCGCTTTCCGGAGTCGCGGCGGACTCGGCGTTGTTGGTCTGATTGCTTGTTTCTGTCGGAGCAGGCTCTGAAGCCCCGCAGGCTGCGAGCATAAGACACAAGACTATCCATAATGAAACCATCCATAAACCTTTTTTCAAGTTATTTCTCTCCCCTTGATGTTAATGATTATTATTATCAATAGACAGTATAGCAAAGGGGTTTTTGAAACGTACATGGAGAAACGGCTGAATTATTTAGCGCCATGCCGCTCCCATAGCTGTTGAATATCATGCAGCTGCTGGCTTAAACAGAACGGAGTATACCCGTACCATCTTCCATGATCAAGCACATAGAAGCGCTTGTTTTTCATAGCGGGCGTGCCCTGCCACACAGGAGTTTGCAGCAACTGCCGCAAGCGCTCCATAGCCTGTCGATCCTGTCGATCGACGGTTATAAACAAATGATCCGCATCGTAGCGGACGATCTCATCAGGGGCAATAAGGGGCCATTGTCCGCCTAAGATGACCTCTTCCAATACGGCCCTCGACGGCTTTAAGCCTAGCGAATTGTACAAGATATCCCCGCCCATGCGATCATCGCCATAAATATACAATTTGTCGGAGCGGACATTGACAATGGTTACCGTCTCCTTTGGCGTAATCCAGCTCCCGATTCGTCTTTGCAGCCAATCGATTTGGGCATCGTAACGCTTCAGCCATTCCTCGGCGTTCCGCTTCTTGTGAAGCATCTCCGCCACAAGCAGAAAGCGCTCGCGCCAGTTCATCCATACCCATGGCAATTCAACGACTGCATGCCGCTTGCGCCAGTGATCCGCATTCTCCCTCTTATTGTCGGGCACGAGCAATATATCTACATCCGTATGATATAACAATTGGTCGAGCTTCTCCGACTCGTGCCATTTATATTGCGACTTGTTGCGGAGGCCTAATTGGCGCGTGTAGCGATCGACTTGGCCCCAAACATCCGTCATATAAAGCTCTGGAACGATACCCAACTGCAGCAGGTCAAACGTATAATCATACCAGAGCGAAGCGATACGTTTCGGCTTTTGAATAAATATAAGGGGCGCCTGGCCTACGTTCTGCTTGAACATGCGGCTAAAGTAGAACTCATCCTCATAACCGACCTGCTTGGCGATTTCGTTGACCTTCAGCTTGGAGCTTACCATTTGCTCCTTCGCCTTGCGCACTCTCACCTCCGTAATATAGGCCGATATGCTGGTACCGGTCACCTTTTTAAATATTGAGCCCATATATTTAGCGCTTAAACCAACCAGTCGAGCCAGATCCTCGCGTGTGAGCGGCTGCTCGTAGTGATTTTGAATATAATCGATTGCTTGCTCAACCGCCGCTTGCGCCGCTTTATTTTTTTTATCCGCTGTATCCGCTTCTGTCTTCCCGGCGACTTTCTTTCTGGCACGCATAGCTCTGTGCAGCTCCTTTCACCCTTCCACAACTTGAATCATCGGGCGAGAGACTGCAGCCGCATGGCCGTCCCAGACGCCTACCCAAAGGCTATCATGAAAGCTATACGAGTACAATAGTCGGCAGGAACGCCGAAGCCTGCGCAGCCTGCGAGCATCATCGCCAGCGTTCGTGGAATCGTAAAAAAGGTCGCGGAAGGGATGAAGTCTAACCGGCACGTTATCATAACCGCCAAACCCCATCTCGTCAAGAGATAATAAACTACAAAGCGATTAGGCATGGCAGCCCCCTTCTGATTGCGCAAGAGGGACGAATGTTCGGATATGAAGCTCTTTATCGCTTTTTTCAAATCATCCGCACTCACGTAAAATCATATACAGTTATGCAGGTGCAAGAAACATGCTCACAAGGAAAATGCCATATATGCACCGCTATGACTCAGGAAGGAAGGAGAATCCTCATGAACCGGTTGGATAAAATCCGATTTGTCCTGCTTTACGGCAAACCGCCGGAGGACATGTGTTACGGCTACATGGAATTGGACCCGGACGGGCATATGATCGGGCTATACAACAAGTTTGGCGAGGAACTGGACCTGTATGGCGGCCATGAAGTGGTTAAGGTCCGGACGCTCGGCACATTCGATGACGAAGACCGTGATCATTTTTATTCTTTATTGGAAAGCGATGGCGTAGGATAAACTGCGCGGGAGGCTTCCTATCTGCATAATCGGCGGGCAAGCCACAGCAGCGGCCTGCCCTTCTCTCTCTATCTGACAAGCAGTCCGGCAACAAAGGAGACCGAGGCCGCCATGCATGCGACGGTTCGCACATGGTTCCATGCCATCCAGACGGGCACAAACTTTTGCCATAACAAACGGCCTTCTTCGCTGGCCGACTCCACTTTTGCAAGCTTGTTGTTCAGAGGGACATTAAACGCGGCGGTTACGCCAAGCCCTC
This sequence comes from Paenibacillus sp. SY21-1, assembly GCF_005222705.1. Classification (GTDB taxonomy): domain Bacteria; phylum Bacillota; class Bacilli; order Paenibacillales; family Paenibacillaceae; genus Pristimantibacillus. The sequence goes on from NZ_STGF01000003.1 coordinate 275,885, forward strand.
CTAACACATACAATAGTCCTCCTGCAAGCACATAGGCCGCTCCCTCCTCCTCCAGGTTCATCAGCGACCAAATGATGAGGTAGACGGACGCTAGACCCGTTCCGAAAAACAACAGCGAGCACAGCCAGTTTTGTACCACTATGTTGATGGACTGCATGGCCGCAATGCCGCGATCAGCGGCTATTCGGGCGAGAGCCCGCATGACGAAGCCCGAGAACGCGAACAACACGCCTCCGACCACGGCAGATGCAATACCGGTTGCGAAAACCAGCGCATAAACAAAGTCATTCATTGCTTTCCACCGCCGCCCATTGGCCAGCCGCAGCCGCATCGCGGGCAAACTCATGGAATGCGCGCGGTTCCCGGCCAAGCGCCCTTTGCACGCCGTCTGCGAGCGCCGAATTTCGGCCGTCCAGCACTCGGGTGAATAGATCCACCAATAAATCAATGAAGTCCTGCGGATACCCCGCATGGAGCAAGCCCGCTACGAAGTCTTCGGCGGTGATGCGAACGAACCTTACGTCCCTTCCGCTCGCAGCTGCAATTATCGCGGTGATTTCGGCAAGGGTAAGCGATTGTGGCCCCGTCAGCTCGTAGCTCTGCCCGATGTGCCGCTCATCGGTCAAGGCAGCGACAGCAGCATCGGCAATATCGTCCGCATCCAGAAACGGCTCCTTCACATCGCCCGCCGGAAGAGCGATGACGCCGCTTCGGACAGCATCCAGCAGAATGCCCTCGTTAAAGTTCTGATTGAACCAGCTCGCCCGCACGATCGTCCAGTCCGCACCGGAAGTCCGAAGCTCCTCCTCAGCCGCCAATGCTCCTTCCTCTCCGCGTCCCGATAACAGGACAATTCTGCGTACCCCCTTTTCGATTGCGACTTTCGAGAATGCAGCGATATCGCCGGCCGCCCCGGGAACAGCAAGGTCGGGATAATAAGCGACGTAGGCTGCCCGCGTCCCTTCCAGAATATCGCCCCACGTCGATCGATCGCTCCAATCAAAAGACGGCGTTCCGCTTCGAGAGCCGATTCGGACGTCTATCCCGCGGCTAACAAGCCGATCTGCAACTCTGCGCCCTGTCTTTCCAGTGCCTCCGATAATTAAAATCGGCTTGTTCGAACTTCCATTCTGATTCGCGTACATCGTCGTCATCCTCCTAATGGGTAGAGCGTTGAACTGTTGAATCCAATCGAATAGCGCCCTCGAAGCGCACATCACCTCCCTGTAGAATCAAATTGTTTGTACAAGCAACTATTTAAAAAGAGGAAGCCGTTAATCGGCTTTCTCCAACTTCTCGCTCACCTGATCAAGTCGCAGCGTTAATTCGTTGGTTTCTTGCTCGCCCAGAATCTCATTAACGCGCACCCTCAGCCGCTCCCAGCATTCATGAATGACGGATTCCAGCGCCTTTCCTTTATCGGTTGTGTAGATCAACGAAGTTCGCCCTTCCACCCGGTTATAGATTACACCCTTATGAACCAGCTTCTCGATGAGGCGCGTCACCGTGGAAGGCTGCAGGTGCAAAATCTGTCCCAGCTTCTTCTGATTGATGCCCTCTTCCTCAAGCACCGTCAGCAGCAGGAAAGCACCATTGGGCGGCAAGCCGCATTGCGCAAATTCATCATCCACGAGCTTGGTGGTAATTCGATGCAGACGGGAGGCCGTGAAATATAAACATTCCTTCAAATAGACTTCCATCATGATGATGACCTCGTTTCGGCTTGTGAATCCATTTAATTGTTTGCACATACAACAATACTGGAATACCTAAAATTTGTAAAGCGCAAATTTCAGGTTATAGCGGCAGGCACCTTGCATCGCCTTACGCCTGCCGCAGGGCGAACTCCACCCCGTATTGCTCGAAGATGGCTCTATATTTATTTTCGAAAATGGCCCAGCGCTGTTCCGATCCGTATTTGTCTTGAAGAGCCTTCAAATAGCGATGGGCCTCCGCCGTATCATCAGACTGCAAAAGCAAACGGAAGCTTTCCTCGCCCAGATGCAAATAGGGGCCAGCGGTGTAATAATCGACGATGGATCTGGCGCTGGTCATCTTTTCATAGAAATGAATAACCTCCTCCAGGCCGCCAAGGAGCGATGTCGATAATTCCGCCCTATCCGTGTCGGGAGTAATAGAGAAGCGGTCGGGTACAGACTTGGCTATCTCGCCGATTCTTGCCCTGAAATGGCACTCCGACTCCTGCGGCTCTGCTGGCACCTCTTTTGCTTGCAGCTGCGCCAGTTCCGACGCATAAATACCGCAATTGACATAGAACATCACATGGTCCGCCGAATTGCCCGCAGATTTCTGAAAATGGAACATGTAATGGAGGCTCTCTGTCCCATGATAAAAATTCAACTTTTTTCTCGCGAAGCCATAGTTGGCAAGAAACGGTTTGACATCCTGCTTGATCACATCGTTAAAAACCTTCTGCATACTAAATCCCTCCTGGCTGGGCTGTAGAGGTGCTGAACGCGGACCATTATTGCAACATGATCCATCAACGCTTTTTATCCTCTTACCATTCTACATGCCGTTACGAATACGGTACAATACGTCCAGCGGCTCAGGCCTCCACCTATTTAGGACCGGAGACACCAAGCATATGGCAGTAGAATAAGCGTCGACAGGTGAGTGAAGAGCAGCGGTTCTCTTCCTTACGCAGCCATCACAAGGGGAAGAACATTGGAAGCACAGCTATCATTACAATGCCCATAATGACCTGCAGCGGCAGCCCCACCTTGAGGTAATGGGAAAAACGATATCGGCCAGCCGACATAACAAGCGCATTGGGCGGCGTGGAGAAAGGCGATGCGAAGCACATGCTCGCTCCAATCGATACCGCAAAAAGAAACGGGTACGGATTGGCGTCCAGTTGGAGCGCTGCCGAAAGGGCGATAGGAGCAAACAAAACGGCACACGCCGTATTGCTGATAAACAAAGTAAGCAGAGAGGTGGTAAAGTAAACGCCTGCTAGCAAAGCCATAGGACCGTAGCCGCCCAGCACGCTGACCATCCCCTCGGACAGCAGCGACGCTGCGCCTGTCTTTTCGATTGCGATCGACATCGGAATCATGCCGCCAATCAGCACGACGCTTTCCCAATTGATCGTTCGATACCCCTCCTCCATGCTTCGTACGCAGCCAAACACGATCATCAATACCGCCGCGATCATAACCGACGCTACCGCAGGTATAAAGTCCGAAACCAGCAGCACAACCATCAGAAGCATAATGCCTGCGGCAATGGGAGCTTTATTGTCCATTGTCACTTTGCGAGCCTCCTCGATCGGCTGGCCGACTACGACGACATCCGACTCGTTCGCTAACTGAGCAATATCCTTCCATGTTCCCTGCACAAGCAATGCATCGCCGAAACGCATCTTCTCTTCTTTCAGATGATGGAGATTATATTGATCCTGACGTTGAATGCCGAGTATATTCAAGCGGTACTTCTCACGGAAGCCCGATTCCTTGACGAGCCGGTTAATGAGCCCGGACGTAGGCGTAAGCATCACCTCGGCAATTCCCACCTCCTCCGTTGCGTATTGCTCCGCAGAAGACTTCCGTTTATTTTCCAAAACGTGATGATCCAGCATCAATAATTCAAAATCCTCTGCAAACGCCTGGACTCGCTCGAAGGCACCGTAAACGTACATAATATCCTCTTCTTGAATAAGCGTAGTCGAGCCGGCCACCTCTTGGTTGATCGTTTTGAAAAACTGGTTTTTGGCCGATATTTTCCTCCGAATCTCAATGACGTTTAGCTGATACTGTTCGGAAATATCCAGCTCCTGCAGCGTTTTGGAACGAATCGAAGAATGCTCGCTCACTTGTAAACGGTACAGATTCTGCATGAGCTGATACTTTTTCGCCAATTCTTTAAGCGAACGTCCTGCGCGCAGGTCGCCCTCCTCCTTCTCATTCTGGGGCAGAAATCTGCGAAGGAACAGCATGGAGACGATTCCGACAACGATACATACAAGACCAATCGGGGTGTACGTAAAGAAGGTTATGTCATGATACCCGCCTGCCGAAAGAACCTCCTGAATAACCATATTGGGCGGAGTCCCGATTAAAGTGAGCATCCCTCCCATACTGCTGGCAAAAGCAAGCGGCATGAGCAGACGACCAGGATTCGTCTTGGCGCTCATCGCCAAGCTCACGACTATCGGCATCATGACGGCGATCGTTCCGGTATTGCTCACGAACGCGCCAATGACTGCCGTGACGATCATAATCATAATTAGCATTCGGGTCTCGTTCGTCCCCGCTACCTTCAGCAGCTTTCTGCTGGCCATTTTGGCCAAGCCCGTCTGAAAGATCCCCCCGCCGACAACGAACAAGCCGACCATCATAATGACGACGGAATTGGCGAAACCGGACAATGCCTCGGCCGGCGTAAGAATGTTAAACAACATGAGTACAATTAACGCCCCTATGGCAACCAAATCGGAACGCACCTTGCCTGAGATGAACAAGACAGACGCAATGGCTAATACGCCCAAAGTAAGAATCATTGGACCATTCACGTACTAGACTCCTTCCTAACTGGAATTGAAGATTATACCTATACTACCAGAATACTAAATAGAGCGGTATTAATCACGTATGGTTCGACATGCCGCTTCCTTTTTTCCCGAAAATAAGCGTGCTTCAGCTTGGCTCTGCTTCCCGGCTACGCATCGCGCTCGCCTCATTGCCGTTTGGTACGGACTGTTAGCCTGATCGGCGTAAAATAAATAAAGCTGGCCGGGGCCAGCTTTCAGTCAGTAAAACTCTATTTATATATGTACGTCGCCCGGTAATCGTTAATAGGGATTAGTTGCAATAAAGCTTGCGGTTTTCACATAAATGCGCGGATTTAACCGCAGCTGATTCACGATAAATTCCGCAATATCTTCCGGCTGCATAAATTTGGAATCATCGTTTTCTTTCAAAAGATTCAAGTCAAGCGCCAGATCCGTCGCAACCGTGCTTGGCGTTAGCGCAGACACGCGAATATTGTTGCGCCGCACCTCCTGTGCGAGGGATTCCGTGAATCCGATTACCGCAAACTTCGATGCGCTGTAGGCGCTTGAGGTAGCCGCCCCATTCAGTCCGTTCGTTGAGGAAATATTAATAATATCTCCACCGTTCTTTTCAAGCAATTGCGGCAGCACCGCACGGGTTACATAGTACGTGCCCAACAAATTCGTATCGATGATGCGTCTCCATTCGTCCGCATCCATCTCCAGAACCGTGCCGAATGTGGCAATTCCCGCGTTGTTGATGAGTATATCAGCAGAGCCCAGCTCATTTTTTATCTCTTCAATGGCTGCATCCACTTGTTCTTTTGACGAGATATCTGCGGTTGCAATGGCAGCCTTAACGCCAAATCCTTCTACTTCAGCCGCCAAATCCTTTAAAGCAGCTTCGTTCCTGGCCAGCAGACCGACGTTTACTCCTTCTTTTGCTAACGCAACAGCTGTTGCTTTGCCGATGCCTCTTGCCGCTCCGGTTACAATTGCGACTTTACCCTTTAACGATTGCGCCATGGTTAAGCAGCTCCTCTCCATTTTTGTATCTCCATTTTGATTGTACTACGTTTTTATCCTGTTCCCTAATTTATACACGGCCCTTGAACAATCCATTTAGCCCTGCTGTATGCATCACTTATTTTCGCGGGAAAGAAACCAGCCACGGGCCTGCTCCTCCAATAGAGCAACGGTCTCCTCGAATGGTTTGATTGGGCGGTAGCCTAAGTCGTTGCTTATTTTGTCGTAAAGATACGTCATTCGTATGGGATCGCCATCGGGTATTATCATCCTTTTGTTCAACGCGCGCGCAATGCGCAAAGCAAACTCATTTTCCATATAGTTTCCGTCCACAGCGTTGTAAATCCGGCAAACTGCCGCAGAATGCGTTGCTGCCAGCACACACATCTCGGCCAAATTATCCGCATGAACCCATGGCGTAATATCTTCGGGATGAATCCAATCTACACTTTCTACCGCAGCTATTTTTGCAATCAGCTTGTCGCCCCAATGGGAGTTACTAGGAGAACAGATAACGCCCGGTCGCAAAATGACGTAGTTAAGTCCACTAGCTTTTGCGTTGTGCAAAATTCGCTCCGATTCGCATTTCGTTGAAATGTACGCCTCGGAGTGACCGTAGGCTAATTCGCTATCTTCATGCAGCTCCACAGCTCCTTCAAAATGGCCGTACACGGATACGGTGGAGATATGCACGAAACGCTCAACCTTTGCCGCTATGCACCCTTCGACAAGGCTCTGGACACCATGAATATTGGATTGCTCGGCAATGGCCCGGTCTTCACCGAGATAAGCCGCAGCGTGAATGACGATGTCCACCGCTTTTAGCGCATCCGTAATCGCTTCTTTATTCGTCAAGTCCCCGATTACAGGTGTAACGCCCAGCTTCTCGCAAAGGGGGAGTTGATCCTCGTTTCGAATGAGCCCTTTGACTGTTGCACCCTCTTCGAGACACCTTGCGGCAATTTTATCCCCGACAGTTCCAGTTACACCTGTTACAAAAACTACTTTATTTCGAAGCCTCATTCACATTCTCCTTTGCTGATAGCAAAATAATCCGTCATTCTTCAGTTCATGCCCTAGTAGTCCTATCTCAAGTTTAGAAGAATATTCCGAACAAGGAAATGGAAAAGTCATTTAAAACCAAACTCCGCTGGAGGAATTTAAAAAGCCAAAAAGCCGCCGAATCGCTTCGGCGGCGCGGGTTAAACGTATGCATGATGACGTCCAATCGGTACGATTAACGGGGAATTGGACACGGGATCGCTAATAACCGTGCAATCGAGTCCAAAGACATCCTTGATCAACTTGTTTATTTCAATGCTTTCGTATGACCTATATTAATCCGGAAGTATCTCTATTAAATGTCGGGACTCTTTAGCCGGATGATCCATATAGAAGATGCGACCAGGAATAACTTGCATATGATAATAGACGGCTGCTGGCTCCAATACCGTATGTTCATTGGTGTTTCGGTTCCATTTTTCCATTTGCTCACCCAAATAATAAATAAACTGTTCGTCCACAACATACAATTCCTCTGCATTATCGATTAGTTGGACTGGGGTCGGCTCTTGATAAGATAGTTGATAAATCGTTTTATTCTCATCAGTTATATAGAACACAGCATTATCCGTATATCGGGCATTTAAAATAGTGTGAGGCACCGAGACAAGCTGTTCAAGCTGTCTGGTCTCAAGCTCAAGTTTATATATCGTTTTCCCAAAAGGCTCTGCAAAATAAATGATATCCCCCTTGACGAAATAATGGAGCACGGGGATCTCTGTTAATCTTTCTTGCTCTGTACCGTCATGTTTCATACGGCATAATCTCTGTTGTTGGTCTACAAAGTATAGCCAGGTTGGTTCGGCATAAATCAGATTTGCGTCTTCCTCCGTTAATTTCACCGGTTTATCCCCGTTTATGGATGCGCTATAGAGTCTGCCCTTATCCGATACATTTCGATAAAAGAGCTGCTCGCCTATTACATTCAAAGAGCTGGCTTGATGTTTGATTAACCGTTGCTCATGCTTACCCTCATTGGTTTTGGCATAAATATAGTTGTTGTCGTCAGGCTCAACGTAATAAATCCAGTCCTCCTGATGGGTCACATAACCGCCATTTAAAATATTATTCATTTCATTACCCGAATGATTAACTACGGTAACTGTCGGTCGTTCGCTGTCTGACTCGCATCCTCCCATAATAAACAAGACAAGCAGCAAGCAACACCTCAATAACGGATTCGTTAACATTTCATCTCCTCCTCAAAAGCTCCGCCCGCATTAACGGACGAAGCTTATCGAATACATACAGATTAAGGAGTAACAAAGCGGCTGACACTGCCGCAGCAGCTCCATGCGGAGTAATCTATCCATCGTTCGCCAGTACTCCAATTGTCATTAAGTCTCAAGAAATTTTTGTCATCGTTAAAGATACCCGACTTCTCATAAATACGATATCCCTTAACTAGAACGGTATGATTAGTGTAATATCCATTAGCCATATTAAATAATGCAGGACGATCATTATCAATTTCACCTTTAAAAATACCAAAAGAAATAAGATAATCGTTATTACCTTTTCCATTGTTATAATTGTATTTTTTCCATATATCAGTAATTATATTATCTATTTTAGTTGGCGGTGTGCCACCGCTTGATGTATATCCATGACTAGTTGCGATCGTTTTAATATCATTATATAAGGTAGTAATATTAGAAGCTATGTTGGGATAAGATGATCTGAAATAGAAAAATGCTTGAGTTAAGGACGACAATGTGCAATTTTCCACATTGGCTTCAAAAGAAGACTGTAAACGCGCAGTTATGCTCAATGTTTTCTGGGACTTCATTGTCCATCCAGTGCCATAGGTGTTAATGACATAGTTATAAACATCTGAAATTTGTTGAGTTGACCTAAGGGCCACTCCTGTAGCGTCATTTTCTTCAACAGCTATCCATTGCTCCAATGAACCGATGTTACGTAAAAACTGCGAAACTTCAGGGTTGACCTCAGACGTTTGCTCACTGTACCGTCTTTGTGTATTCAGGATTAAAGTAGGCGAAACATTTTCTTCTTCTAAGGAGTACAACTTATTGTTGCTCTCCATATAATATTCCAGTGAAGAAACAAAATAAACCTTATCCGGTTCACCATCAATTTCTGAAATACGATACTGCGGAGATTCTTGATATGAATATTCTGCAACAGAGAGATTGCCTTCTACATTCCGTACAAAAATATAACCATTATTAGTACCATTGTTGATGAGTTCAAACGTATAACCTATCAGTTGATTGTTAATATCATGAATTTCAATGATATCTTTAATTCTTGTATTGGCATCCCAGCCTGAGTCTTCGTTCTGATGTTTATCACTGGCAATAAACCATACTGCAAAAAGACCGTAATCCTCATGGGTAGGGAGATTTTGATTTGTATCGGCCTTAACAGAATTGGTTGGGAGGTTTAAAAACAACAGTGATGCACATAGTAAGGTTAGAACAACTTTTGTCCATCGCATAAAAAAATCACTCCTTTTTCAAAATTTATTTTCAATATTTTGACTTATTTAATAAATAAATTCGCATAACCCCCCCCCCAATTTATGTATAAATGGAAATAAAAACACATAAACTCACCATTCAATTTTATACATTAAAAACCATATTTAACAACGAAAAGTCGATTGGTATTTTCCGAAAGAGCGCATGCGCGGATAGCAAAATTGACTTATATAGGCTGTTAAAATAAATGTTTCCCTATTGATTCGAGCATCTTAGCCGCAAAGCAAAAAAAGCACATCGCCATATAAGCGATGTACTTTAAAGTGTTTTGCCAACACGTCGCATAGTTTTCTCTTGGTCGCGAGCGACTACTGCATTATGCGCAGATGACATATATTAGTCTCTCTTTATCTTTAGCGGAAGGGCTGGCGGCTCTAAAGCTTAAATTTATCAATTTGTGCCCTTAGCTTCTCTGCCATGTTGGCGAGCTCTGCAGAGGAGGATGCGACCTCTTCCATAGAGGCCATTTGCTGCTGCGCGGCAGCCGAGACATTCTCGGATTCAGCAGCGGTTTCGCTGGCGGAATCGGCAATGTGGCGAATAGAGCCAACCAAGCTGTCAGTACCGGAGACAATTTCCTCCGCCGCCGCTGAAACACTTCGAATGCTGTCTGCTACCTGCTCTACGGATGAGCGAATACGCGTGAACAGCTCGCTTGCCGCTTCGCCCGCTTGTCTGCCTTGAGCAGCTTGCCCTACAGTCTGTTCAGACGCGCGAAGTGTACGGGCGATCTCATCCTGAATGCTCCCTATAAAGCCGGAAATTTGCTCCGCTGATGCCATCGACTGTCCTGCAAGCTTCCGAATTTCATCAGCTACAACGGCGAACCCCCGACCAGCCTCGCCAGAGCGCGCCGCTTCGATTGCCGCATTCAAGGAAAGAATATTGGTCTGGCGTGCGATGTTGCTGATACTGCCCACAACCTCGCCAATTCGGGCAGACAAGCGGCTAAGGTCTTGAATCGTTTCGGACAACTCGCGAATGCCGAGTCCCATCTCGTCCATTTTGGTATCAAGCTTATTCATAGCGGCGAAGCCGTCTGTTGCCAAGGTTGCAGCCTCAGTTGCGATAGCGGATACATCTGAGCTGTGCGCTGCAACGCCGTTAATTTGCACCGCAATATTTTCAGCTGCATCGCTGCCATCTTGTACACTGGACGTTTGGCGCTCCGAGCTGTCGGCCACAACCATAATAGCCTCCGAAATGCTCTGCGATGCTTGTGCTCCTTGATCGGCTCCTGCCGCAAGCTGCTTTGCAGATTCCGTCAATTGCTCGGATAAGTCTGCAACCCCCTTCATTAACTGATGCATTTGATCGCCTGCCGTATTAAAGGAACGAAGTGCCACACTTACATCGTTTTTGCCTTTGGCCGGAATACGATACGTAAGATCGCCTTGTGCGAGCAGATCAATCCCGTGTGTCAATTGCCGGATTGGATGTACAATTCGTATCGCAATTAGAATACTGAGCAGCAGAGCTCCCACAATAATAATGAATCCTACAATTATGATGAGCTTGAGCAAGTCGTTGACCGGCTTTAACAGCTCGTTCTCATCCACATAGGTAATAACAATCCAATTAAGATCTGTTTTGGTCAAATAGGAAATTCGCTTCACGCCTTCTTCTTGGAAATGAACGGGCTTGTAATTGCCCTGAACCGCTTCTGCGAATGCTCCATCTATTACCGTGTTGCCCAAATCAGCAAGCTTTTTGTTTAAGATGTAGGACTCATCGGGATAGTAAATAAACGTTCCATTCACAGTCGTCATAAGCGCTCTTCCCGTTTCCCCTTGTTCAAAGCGGGCAATGTGCTCGACTACCTCACCAATCGGATATCCCGCCGTGTAAAAACCAACAGGCTGGCCATCCTTCATGATCGGAGCGCCAATGGCCACGCCAAGCTGGTTATCTACTTTAGAAATAAGCGGATCGGACACATAAGGGCGACCAGCCTGTACCTCTTTCATATAGGGACGTTCAGATAAGTCATATACATTTCCGGCGGCATCCATTGCAGACTTGCCCGTCATATCGGGCGAATACAGGATCGTGGTGAATTCAGGATGCAGCTTCTGTGATTTGTCAATAAAGTCGATGTGCTTCTGTTTGTCGTCGCCAAGCTCTACTCCCTGTTCTGCAAGCATTTTAATGATGGTCTGCTTCTCTTTCATTCTAATATCAACTTCTTTTGCCAGCAGCCTCGTATTTAACTCCATTTGCTTCACGGATTGGCTTGTGACCTCGCTAGAGGTAGGATTGTAAAACGTAAATGAAAGAATGGAGACACATACAAAGACGTTGAGCAGAGTAGATAGCACAATTCGCCCTGCTGTTTGACGAAGAGAAGAGAATGTTAGTAGGGCACGAATGATACGCGAGTTTTTGAAAGACATGCACGATCTCCTTTTTGAACTTATCATTATTTACTATTTATATCGGCAGTGGCATAAGACTTTGTAACTAATTCGATACTCTTTCGACAAAAAATGTTTGTTTTTTGGGTAAAAAGAACGGTTTTCGAGTGGGATTCTAATGAAAGCGCACTCTTTTGACGAACGTTATCCCCACTCTGCTGTCCATAGTTCGGAAAAGAACGCAAAGAAGCACATCGCCTTATGAACGATGTGCTCCGAATCTTGAATGCTATGCCGCTTGAAGCCGCCCTTCGTTGCCAGCCACTAAATGGATTTCGTCAGATTAGCCGCAATCGCTGTTCCATTAAACTTCACATGCTCTCGCCTCATTCAAGAGGTCCATATACCTCAAAATCATAAATTCTTGCCGCTGCATTTTTGGTTTGTGTAGGTGTCGTAACGTTCAACTTGATATATCGAGCTGGTACTGCCGTAATTTTGTCTACGGTAATACTGCTCGTATTGTCGGTTACGCTAACTACACTTTTCCATTTCACGCCATCCGTGCTGACCAGAATCTGATAAGCCTTCGTGTTATAGGAAGCAGTCTCCCCGCCCTCCGCTGCGTGCTTGATCACAAATTGGTCCACTTGCTTCACAAAACCGAGATCGATCTGCAGCCAACGGTTACTTGACTTCGAGCACCATTTGCTATCATTGATGACGTTGCCGTCTACGGCTTTAACCGCAGTTTGCGAGGCGATGCACGTACTGTCAGCCGTCGCAGGTTTATTTAATGCCAAATTGGGCGGGCCAAATACTTGAAGCTCGTAAATTCTTGCAGCAAGGTTTGTCGTTTGTGTAGGCTTCGTAACGTTCAGCTTAATGTATCTTGCTGCTACAGCGGCAATATTGTCTGTTGTCAGGCCTTTCGTATTATTGGTCACTTTGACGACTGTGGCCCAATTCTTGCCGTCATTACTAACCTGAATATGATAAGCCCTCGTATTGTATGAGGCCGTTTCTCCACCTTCCGCCGCATGCTTGATGATAAATTGATTGACTTGCTTCACAGAGCCAAGATCGATCTGCAGCCAACTTTTGCCGGACTTGGAGCACCATTTGCTGTCATTGGTTGCGCTGTCGTCTACCGCTTTGGCCGCATTCTGCGAGGTTGTGCAAGTGCTGTCGACCGTCGCGGGTCTATTTAATGCTAAATTTGGAGAGCTTACCGTTATCGTATACGTAACCTTAGTCGTTCCAGCCTGCGGGGTCACGATAATCTTCATGCCCGTCTCTAGCTTCGCCGCTTTCGTTATTCCGTCCGCCTGGTAGATTTCGAACGTTGCATTCGCTGCCGGCTTGATCGCAGCCTTCAATTCAGCTAACGTGACTCCGCTCTCGACTGTGATCGTCTCATTATCCGTCCCTCCTGCACTTACCGTTCCGATCGTTGAGGTTAATGTAGGAAAGGTACATTGCGCATCTGAGCTCGAAGCCTTCCATTTCGCATACAACGTTAGACTTTTGACAATGGGGTCTGACGCTTTGTAGCTTTGGGTCAGCGCACTATCGTAGTACCAGCCTTCAAAGCTGTAGCACATCTTCACCGGCATAAACTGAAACAAAATTCTGTTTCCGGGCAACACAAATTGAGGGGCAACCGTTGAGCCGCCGTTCGTTTCATAATTCACGACCAGGTCCCGGGGAGTGCTCCCATCATCAGTTCCTGCAAATGCAGGCGCTCCAGCTGTCATTAAAGAAACGATAATAGCTAGCGCCATCAAACAAACTCTTATTTTCGCCGTAATCCTGTTCTGTCCTTCACCAGGCCTTGAACCTTCCATCATTCTTGCCCCTTTCTCCTGCCCTAAACATGATCACTTGCCATACTGCGAGGTTACCCTCATAAGCGGACCTTAACATTCCTTTCGCACTCCAGCGTATAGTCGCTCCCACTAGCAAAGCATGCAGAGGCTGAGGCGCGCCAAAAGAATACAGAGTGCTGCACCATTCATAATGGTATTCACAAAAAAACAAAATGATGCTTAGGTTTTACAAATTTAGAACCGCAGGTTAGGCAATGGTGGATGGTTTTTCAAAATGCGAGAGGTAAACAAAGGAGTCAAGGCTTGGAGTCGTGGACAATTGAAGCCAGAAAGTGTAGTTTCACAAAAAGTTACTGAAAACTATTACCATTTTAGCATAATCGATCCTGCATAACTAGAGTTATTTAAAGTCTTTGTTTGGAGCGCCGGGGTTATGAGCAAACGGGACAATTACAGCTTTTGAATGCGTCATAAACGCCTGTCCGTTTCACTGCCAATTCCCTGGCTGGATTCCCCGCTTCGACTGCGACATCAAGTGCAAGCTGCTTGCGAGAAAGGAAAAAAATCCGGAAATCCGCTGCATTTCAGGATGTCCGGATTTTTTTTAGAATCAACCTTGCGCAGGTCTCGTCTTCATTTCATAAATTTTTTGGAGAGTACGGGCATGTTTCGTCTTCTCTTCATCGTCCTCTGAGTGGAGATACCCCTCTACTAGCCTGTACCCGAATACAAGAAGAATCAGCTCGTAAACGCAATGATCGGCGATAGGGGATACGTCTGCGTACTCCGAAAAGCCTTTATAATAAGCTGGAACGCATCTCCGATAGTATTCATCCATGTGATCAATATCCGCTTCATCCGCAATGAGGCTTGCAAGATCCTCGCCCAAGTAGCCCCATCCGGCTGTGTCCCAGTCGATGAGCACGATATTTTCGTCCGTGTAAAGCAGATTGGTCACCCAAAAATCTCGGTGGCATAGAACAAGTGGCAATTTTTCGATACGGGCAAGTATCTCGTCTGCGTGCTCATCGATGTCGATAAGCATTTGCCGCACGTGCTGCGGGAATTCGCAGTCGGCCGAGCGTATATAATCGTAGACAACCGGCCATGACCGGTAATGCAGATACGTATTTTTCATAAAATCCGCACGGCTCAGGTTAGCCAAGCTCTGAAGCACAGCAGGCTGCTCCGCATAAAGCTTGCCTTGATAACGTCCTAACGCTAGCGCGGCCTGTTCATACATATCACCGGTCAAGTCTAAACCGGTAATGCCATCGATGTATTCCAGCCACAGCTGGAATTCATTTTCTTCGGCATTGATTTCAGCGCGATAGCATGTCGGCCAGCGAAAAGATTCCGAGAAGGTCGCACCCAAGTCAGACGTATAGAGATCATATTCCCGACGCCATGAATCTGGATCGCCGTAACGCTCCCATTTCTTCTGAACTTTCAACACGATACGGTACGGCAGTTGTTCATCATCTGCGGTTTCGGCAATTCCCGTTACGAGGTGCACATTTCCCACCGTTCCTCCCTGTAACGGCGTGGTCAGGAAGTCGGCCGAGATAATATCCTTCTTGAAGCGGCAGCCTAAGGCATAGATCAGCGTTTCATATTTAATAATCATCGTTTTTTTGATAGCTCCTTTAATGTTGTTTTTTGGGGACGCAAAAATGCCACGGACAAGCAGCCTCTAAAGAAGCTGCTGTCGCGCGGCATAAGGACGCAAAAAAGACACGACCTCCATCGCATCTGCAAACAGCAATATTCACGAAAGGTTACTTTAGATGGCATACCAAATCAAACGGACGTTAGACCGCTTTTTTCACGTATGCCTACTATGCAGTTTTAAGACCAAACCACCATATAAGTAGCTGCCATTCAAACACATCTCCCTTCGTGTCAGGAACTTGCTTATCGCTAAGCTTTCTATAAAATAACCTACTTTTCCAGAATAATCAATACCAGCTCGGGCAGATGGTATCGGTCTGCTCACAAAGCTCGGTAAATTTTAATATCAATGCCCGTGTCCGTTTGCAGTCCTTCACCAACGAGCACAGCCCCATTCAAATGCTCTAAGGCTTGGCTGTTTGTGATGATACGGGGGGATGTACGAAACAACGCATTCTCCGGTTTCTGGAGCATGTCCCCATTATTTTCGATGTATATTTCACAAACCTGCCCGGTATAATCCGTTCCCTGAAGCATATATCTTGCCGACAAGCTGTGTCGATCGCCACAACGCCCGATCACCTGAGTATCTACCGCTCCCTCAAGGATACTCCCCTCAAAATACTTGCCGCTCGCATGTCCTGCAAAAGAAATCATGACCACGGAATCCCCGTCAATATTACGCAGGTTGACCGTTTTCCCTATTTCAACATGTACGGTGAGCACTTCTTCCCATTTCACTTGATGCACCCCATTTTGTAGTCAATTTGGCCGCCACAGTCGAAAATACCTCGCCTAGAGCACAAGCCCTGCATGGGGATGCATTCGAAATCTGCGAACGAGTATGACAATACTAAGAATGAATAAGAGCAGCTATGTCTCGTCCTACTTCATCCACTGGCAGAAACATATTGCTAAGAACAATTACAGTAACCTTTACATCAATGTATTTTAGAAAAATTGAGCTGAAACCATGAATGCCGCCACTATGTCCAATAAGTTTTCCGAATGGCGAATTCTGAATAATCCAGCCATAACCATACGAAAAACCGGTAGCCTCCACAGAGGGACTCCACATTTTTTCCTTCATGCCTGCCGAGAGCAACAAATTTGAATCAAGAGCTTGATCCCATTTGTTAAGGTCCTTAACAGTAGATACGATGCTCCCTGCTGCATGGGCATTGGACATATGAACAGTTGGGGCATTCTGCAAAGCTCCCGTCTCATCCAACTGATATCCGGATGCTTGCTCCTTCATCCGCTTGCCAGGTACCTCTTCTATACCTGTATCAAACATTTCTGCAGGTTGAAATATATACTCCTTAAAGTACTCTTGATATGGGCGTCCTGTAATTTTTTCAATTAACGCCCCCAAAAGAACGTAGCCTGAATTAGAGTACTTGTACCGTTGGCCCGGAATAAATTCAAGCGGCCGACTTTTAAATCGATTTATTAAATCCGCCTGTTCAGAGCTGTTGCCAATCCAGCTCATTAAATCGGCGTCCTCCATGTAGTCTGGAATGCCCGAGGTATGCGTCAATAAATGGAACACTCTGATACCATTAGCTCCGTACTGGTTTGGAAAATACCTATCCAGCCTATCTTCGAGCTGAATTAATCCTCTTTCAACCAACTGGAGGACCGCAATCGCAGTAAATGACTTAGTTATGGAAGCGATTCGAAATTGAGTTGAAGCTTTATTATTAGCGGAGCATTCAAAATCCGCCATACCAAAACCCTGAGCAAAAATCACCTCGGATTGTACAGAAGCTAAAACAGAGCCATTAAACTTTTTGGATTGGGAAAGTGTAAGTAAAGCCTCGTGGATTTGTTGGACATTTTTATCCATTCCCTCACTCCTCGCATAAACAAAATTTTATTCGTGCTGTTTGTTTAATTGATTAAGAATCCGCTTCACTTCAATTGGCGCTCTAAGTATTCCAAATAACTTCAGCTTGCCGAAGGTTTCTTCCGCCAGCTCCGGCGTTACATCATTTGCGATAAGTAAGGCACCGACTAATTTGATATCCAGAACCTTGCCTGCAGCTTGGAGCTCCTCTAAACGTGCCCGATTAAACTCCAGCACGCCCATGACAAAAAACTTTTCCGAGGTGTATCTTTTTACTTCCGGCAAATGATTTTGCAGTTGATTACGTATGGCGATTCTTATAAAATCCGTTCGGTTTGTGTAAAAGCCCTGGTCCACTAACAAATCCATTTGCCCTAAATCCACAGGCCCAACGTTAATCGTTATCTTTTCAGTATCAGCCACTAAACATCCCCCCACCATCCACATGGATGTTATTATAGACCAACCGACTAATTATGTCAAGATTTGGATGAAATTTGAGTAAGCTTTCAATTGATTCGAGCCCTAATGGCCACGCAAAAAAAGGCACATCGCCCTATCGGCGATGTACCTCCAGCGCTTTTCCAACACACGCACGGTTTTTCTTTCTCACGAGCGATTACAGAGCAAGGCGAGGATGACAGAGTCGTTGCCGCATTATGATTCGACCTTAAACTGACTGAGTTGCTCTTGCAATTTGTTGGATAACTGATTTAATTCCCTCGAAAGAGCGGCAACCTGTTCGATGCTGTCCAGTTGTTCCTGCGTACTTGCGCTCACTTCCTCCGTTGAAGCAGAATTCTCTTCTGTGGTGGAAGAGATGACCTCTAGCGCCTGAAGGATCTCGTCCATGTGCTCATGAACATTGGCGGTACTTCTGGATATGTTGTTCATCCGCAGTTTCAAAGCTTCCAGATCCTTGTTAATGCTGAAGAAGACTTGTTTTGTATCCTCTACGGATTGAGCATTTTGCTCCGCAATTTCCATGCCGCGCATCGTATGCTCGACTGACAGCGTTGTTTTATCTTCAATGAGTCGTACTTTCTTGTTAATTTCCTCTGTTGCCAGAGCGGTCTGCTCCGCAAGCTTGCGAACCTCCTGGGCAACGACAGCGAAGCCACGACCATGTTCGCCCGCACGCGCAGCCTCAATGGAGGCATTGAGCGCAAGCAGGTTTGTTTGAGCTGCAATCTGTTTTACCGTGTCCACAAAACTGGATATTTCATTTCGGCTCATATCAATCTCCTGAATAATGGAGGAGACAGCTTGAGTGGAACGATGGTTTTCCTCAGACCACAACGATAATTGCTCAACAACTGCGAGTCCCTGGCCGCTCTGGCCGACTGCAGTCTGCACCATTGTTTCCATGACTTGGGTATCAGTTGTCATTTCATCAATCTGACTGGATAAAGATCCCGTTTTCTGTAAAATATTTTCCGTATTGATCGACTGATAGTTTGTAGCATTGGCGATCTCGTTGATGGCCGTGGATGTATCGTTCATCGTTATCGCCGTTCTTGCGGATATGGACTGCAGATCATTGGATGATTGATTCAGGACTTGCGCCGAGTTACTTACCATTTGCAGCATGCCCTGAATCTTTTGCACCATCGTATTTAGTCCTAGAGCAATCTGTCCAATTTCATTATTGGACTTCGCATCCAGATGCACCGTCAGGTCGCCTTGCTCAATCAACTTGATCTTGGACAACAGCTGCGGAATGGCGCGCAATAGATAACGAAGAGTGATGTAACAGATGATGACGAGCAAAATGGCGGCAGCCGCAAATGCACCAAGCGTAATTCCTGTGAATGTCCTTAACTCAGCGAGTACCTCTTTCTCGGATATCGTTAAACCCACGGACCAGCCTGTATCCTTACTGGTCGCATAGCCGATATAACGACGTTCCCCGTTATCGTTATACAGCTGTATACCGGACTCTCCAGCCAGCATTTTTTTGCCGATCTCGCCTAGTTCGCCTGGGGTATCGGTAATCTTCTCCTTCAGAACCTTCTCCTGATCCGGATGGTAAAGAATATCCCCGCTCTTGGAGAGCAGCATGGAATAGCCCGTACTTCCCAACGAATAGCTCTTCATAATGCTCGGAATATCCTTGAATGCAATATCCGCCGCTGAAAAACCGATCCTTTCATTGTTGTCATTCTTGATTGGGTAGAAGATTCCAATCAATATATTATTAGAAGCCAAATCAACGTATGGTTCAGAGTAGTACAGCCCGTCAGCCGCCATAAAAGGCTTGTAATAAGGGCGTTTTTGAATATCAAAATCCGGTGCGGAGCTCGCGCCATCATTTTGCAGCCAGAACCCTTTTCCATCCAAGCCCCCGATCCAGGCATCCGCAAACGAAGGCTCCTCTTTGACAATAGCCGCGAGCGTCTTCTGAGTAGCTGCCGCATATGTCGAACTGGTCGCCACCTCTGCAGACTCCGTTGTTTCTATGTACTGTCGGAACAACCCGTTGGTCGACATTTGCTTGACGAGCGATCCTTTTTCTTTAAACAGTGCATCGAATTGGTCGACAATTGCCTGCGTCTTGGTCTGAAGAATAGCTTCTTGTTGATTAAGCAGGATGTTTCGTGTACTGGAAAATATGAATGTTCCCAACATAACAAAGACAACAACGATAATAACCAACAGCACAGCCGACAGTGTGTTCGCAATACTGGTGGTTTGCTTTTTTTTCAATCTCCACATTTTCAAAACGTTTGACATTCTGCATCTCTCCAGTTGTTTAGTTCGTTCAAAAGTCCTATGTATTATGTCGGTACGTTAAGCAGAATAATGTAGACATCTGTCAAGCTAAAAATTTAAACCAGTAGAGCAGAGACTGAAGGTCCCTGCCCTACTGGTTTAAATAGCGTTCGCGAAGGAAAAAGCTTGGAAACAACTTGCATACATTCACAGACAAGCAGATCGATCATAGCTTAGCTATTTAAATTCGAGGTGAAGCAGGGGAAATGGCAGGACCGAGCTGTCAAATTCCGTCTTCCTCTAACATCTTGTTTGCAAGCTGTTGAATGCGAAGCCTAAAAAGGGCCGCAGCAGCCTGCCCATCGGCATTCTGCCACAGCCCAAGCCCTTGTCCCCAGCGGTCTATCGGTCCTTGGCCCTCTCCTGTCGCAACCGGATGGCTAGGTCGCTACTCTAATCGCTCCAGCTATTGAGATTCCTGCTGCTCCAGCCATCTCAAAATCGCCTGGTTTGTTTCTTCCGGCTTTTCTTGCTGAATCCAATGACCGCAATCCAGATTGACCACTTCCACATTCGGCACGAACTTCGACAAGTTTGCAGACCTCTGGACCGCATCCCGCTCGCCATAGATCATGAGGGTCGGCTGTTGGATGATCGGGTTCACCTCCGCCAATAAGCGCCAGTTGCGGTCAAGGTTCCTGTACCAATTTATGCTGCCCGTGAACCCTGATGCTTCAAAGGCCGAGACAAAAACAGCCAGCTCGCTGTCGCTCATCAAGGGCTCGCCCCGTGGTGCTTCCGCGTTGGCGAGATTGATCATCATCATTCCCGGCTCCGGCTCTCCAAGCGGCTCATTCTTGCGGTACAAATTGCGAAGGAACCGGAACGTATGCTCCTCCAATACGGCGTCTGCGACACCTGGTTGTCGATTGAAATGGACGAAATAGAAGTCGCCGCCAAGTATTGCTTCCATAAACTCGATCCAGGGTGTTTCTCCGCGCTCTTGATAAGGCAAGCTCAGATTTATCACTTTGTTTACACGGCTTGGATGCAATAAGGTCAGTCCCCAAACGACCATTGCACCCCAATCATGACCGACAAAGATGGCATCTTCGTATCCGTAGTGATCGAGAAGTGCGATAAGATCACCCGACAAATGCTCAATGTCATAGTCTGTTACTTCGGTCGGACGGGATGAGTTGCCGTAACCCCGCTGGTTTGGGACGATGACGTGGTAGCCCGCTGCGGCAAGGACGGCCATCTGATGGCGCCAAGAAAAGGCATGCTCCAGCCAGCCGTGACAGAGGACAATAGGTTTTCCGGCATTTTGTCGCCCTGCTTCAAAAACTTCGAGCTCTACACCATTGACTGAAATAAGGGTCGGATTAGGAAAATCTGATGGATTAAACATGTAATTACCTCCTTCTTGTAATACATGTAGTATAATGGACAAAAGGTGACATCTTTTTGTCACCGTTCTGAAATCATGTAGAAAAAAGAGGACAATGATGGACAAAGTAGAGAGACTCATTTCGATTATCATGATATTGCTGAAAAAAGAGGTTGTTTCTACAAAGGAGTTCTCACAGCTATTCCATGTTTCCAAAAGAACGATCCTTCGCGATATGGAAACATTGAGCTTATCCAACATTCCGATCTACTCTGTCATTGGGGTCAAAGGCGGCTACGGCATAATGGACGAATACAAGGTGGATAAACGCCTTTTAAGCAGCTCCGATTTGCAAAATATATTAACTGCGCTCGGCGGATTGGAACAAATCCTGCTGACGGAAGAAGTTGAAAGAACGATAAAAAAAATAGAGGCAATGGTTAGTCCATTGTCTCTGAATCGTTCCATTCAACTGTCCTTTTATAATTGGGAAGGTCGGTCCGAGCTGCTTGAAACCTTAAAGACATGTCAAGAATCCATTTTAAAGAAAAGACTGCTTTCGTTTGATTATACGGATAAAGACGGGGCTGTAACGAATAGAAGGATTGAGCCCTATGAGCTGCATTTTAACGAATCGAGTTGGTACCTGAAGGGTTTCTGTTTACATCGACAGGGATATCGAACATTCAAGCTATCCCGGATTGATCGTATTACTATGGATGAACGCGTGTTTCTTCCAAGAGACGATTGGTCGGAGCAAGGACAGGATGGCCGTTATCTACCGCCATTCGTCACGATAAAGGCAGCGATAGCGCCTGGCATAAAAGATCAAATCATCGAAAGGTATGGTCGAAAAAGCATTGAAGAGCATAGCTCTGGATTTTTATGGGCAACCATGTATGTCCCTCAAACTCGTATGGGATTTCAATTTTTAGCGGGCTTCGGCACTCAGCTAAAAGTTATAGAGCCCCAAACCTATGTGGAAGATTTTCGAAATTATTTAAATCAAATGATGGAGAACTACTCCTGATCGAAGCCTCAAGCTTCAACGTAGATTTTCGCGGTCTTTATGGCGAGGCTCGGCGCACTTCCTATAACGGCAAGTTTTTTAGGCCATACCTTTCGGGATGGCCTATTTCATGCTTTATTTGACGAAAAACAATACGGTTCCAAAGTAACTCATAAACCTTTTATAATCGTTAGCCTCCCGCAACACGATAATGGTCGGATACGAATTAACCTTGCGTTGCATCAACCCCGCCAATAACTCCTTCTGCTCGGCGCAATAGAATTTTCCTTGAGTATACTCAATAATAAGAGGCGGGAGAGCAGAATAATCCTCGGTTACACTCGCTTGAGAATGGCCGATAACAAACCCATCCCTTTGAATTAGACGCAGTGGAAGCTTTACGACTCCAAAATAGATTCGATCTGTCATGACATTTTCTATATCGACTGTTGTGTTCATTGAAATCTGCCAGTAGCAGTACATCCACTCTTCAAGTATACCGCCATTCGCATACTTCACAGCTGACTCAATAGTAGGTGTATACGCTGCATAGTCGTCATGTTTCTTTGTGTAAAGAATTTTTTTAATCGAATCCAAAGACAAGAAGTATTCGTCAGCAAGCTCCGATACGGTACGTCCATGAGCGTACTTGTTGCGAATCATGCGATTCCTTCTCTGCAACTGCTCCCTGTAACCGGAGGCTGCCCCCCAAGCTCTCTTCTCCTCGCCCGCAGGAATGTAAAGAAGTTTGCCAGAGGCGTACTTTTGAACCTCTCTCAATAGCGCCTCCGGAAGGATGTCACTGCCATTCTCATATTTCATGCCATTATCACCGTCTACAAAGCGTAAATTCGATCTTTTAGTTCACGGATAGATTTCATCATACTTGTACAGGATTCTACATCGTCGATTGATGCGTGCCAACGCAATCCATCTATCCCTTTATAATACGCCATACATAAGAATCTTTCCTTGAAGTCGGGAATGATGATGTTCCTTTTCTTACAGTACTCCATGAGAAGCTCTGGTATTTGCAGATAAGGCTTGTTTAAGTCCATGATTGCAAAATCGATCAGGAAGTCTCCAATGCCGGAGTAGCTCCAGTCGGGAAAACCCACCGTGGTTTTTCCATCCGTAATGATGTTCACGAAAAACGTAAAGTTATTCACCAAATAACGTCGGCCCTCGCAATAAGAAATTCGAGCTTCCATCTCCTTGTAGTAATGCTCAAAATAATCTCGTTGCAAAACCGTCGTACCAAACATTTCTCTCCAGTTGTACCAATAACCTTCTTTGTCTTCAGCAAACGTGTCGATCAAAAAATTTTTGCAACTCTCATGTTCAGGTGTGCCATCCTCGTTGAACCGCCCGTAACCCTCTATTCCCGATATGTCAGACGCATGAATGTCAAATAGACTGTCAAATATCAGCTCGTGACAATCCCTGAATTGCTCGGGGCTTAATTGGTCGGCCACGAATCCATTTGGAGTCATGTTGACCTTATCGGATAACATTGCTCGCAAAAAATTGTCTTTACTCATTTTCTCATCTCCTTAACTTGACTCACAACTCACTGCCATCAGGTGCGCATCTGATATGTAAAAGCATAGCATTGGATAGATATAGGGAATAGGCAATCTATAGCTTAAATCAACTTTACACAGGTTAAAAAAACTTGCCGGTTTTTATGGTAAGGTTAGGCACAGCTGAAGAAAGTTCGCTTTAACCTTCACGTACTTGCTTAATGATTTCAAGATATTGCAGATCACCGTATCCAAGTGTCGGGAATAAAGAAATCAGTCGGTTCACCAACTCGGCCTCGGATAGATACGCGTGGTTTTTAATATATCTGGTTACGCTGTTGTCTTCAGCAAGCATACTTAAATGCAGCTCAATAGCCTGATACATGACCGGCAATAATTGTAGCGTTGGCTTCTGTTGATGTAGAAGGACTTCTTCATATACTTGCAGATAGCTGCCTAAAAAAAGCTCCGTTTGATTTACTTTAAATTCATCTTCTCGAAAGCTGTTCAAGAATACTTTCCCCTTATAGTTAGACTGTTCGAGATAAGCTAATACGGTTAAAAGATTCATTTGGCAAAACACATCTTCTCCAAACCATAAAACGATGTACTGGTAGTCATTTTGAAATAAAGGTTTTAATGGCTCCATGACTATTTGTTTATAGCTTTCCACTGAGCTGTGATGCCCCTCGGCGCGAAGCCGAATAAAGGGATCATCGAATATTGGCTTTGAAGCCGGATGCACACACATTGCTTCATTGAACGGAGCATAATCCGAGTTGCCCATCACTTTATTTTCCAGAAATTCATCATACATGATTTGCCCATTAAAAATATTCAGAACATCCGCATCAAATAACTCTGCCCTTTTGTTTTGTAATTGCGTTACCTCTTCTTTAATGTCCAAAATGTGTCCATCCCCTTTTCGAGCTACTATCAGCTTGGCATACGATTGAACCGGCCGTTGATTCATTTGCATTTCACCGGGGCTAACCCCAAATACGGATTTAAATGCTCGACTATATGCTTCTTGCGAGGAATAACCGTATTCAATTGCAATGTCAATCACCTTCCGCCCGTTGGCCAAATCCTCTATCGATAAATACAGCTTTCTTAGCAAAACATATCTCCGAATACTTATGCCTGTTGCTTGATGAAATTTAAACGAGCAATAATAGGGAGAGTATCCCACGTATTGGGCTAATGCCTCTAATGAAAATGCTCCAGTTACATGCTCTTCTATCCATTCAATCATGGACTGGATATAATCATGCATTTGCTTCACTCCTGCTTACATTATAGATAGGAAGAGCTACATATGTTTGATAGTTGTTGTGCTTTCTTTACTCCATCATCATAGCAGGACCGCTTAAAGCGCTGTGGGTTCAATGCTTGGGGTGGTGATTGATTTGGTCAAAGGTTTTCTAGCTGTCTGTAACGGCAAATTTTAAGGCCACCCTTACGGGATGGCCTTTGTGTTTAATGATCCATATCATTTGCTTATTCTATCAAACTTTCTTAACAGGTATCCAATACTCGACATCAACTTCTTCTGTCATGATCTGCTTTTTTAAGCCAACTTGAATTTCAGGACCTACTTGTATTGTAGGTCCCTCAACCTGCTCATACCCTGAGGAGGGAAACCATTCTCCGTAAATTTGTTGCCATTTTTCCGGTCCCCAAGGAATCTTTACATCAATTACGACCCAGGTCATAGCCGGTACAAATAATCGAGTAAATTTGTCCGGGCATGACTCCGTTGAAGCAACTGAAAAATAATAGTCGTAGCTTTCCTTCCCACGCCCAACTCCTTCTCCTACATCCACATGAAGAATTCCGAATGGCTCCACGTTATTAAGTGATTTCAGCTCGGCATGCGTGTCATAATCGGTTGATTCCCAAAGTTGTTCGACACCTTGATGTTCGCCTATGTCGACCGGTATAACTCGATTGGTTAACCCAATCACTTGAAATGCTGTCTTGTTCTCAATTCTAAACTTCATCGGTTCGCCTCCTCCAATCGATAAACGAAAGGTCATTGGCGGGTATACTTTTAGAGACTGGTTCGTTATTCTCATTTCTGTTGGTGTTATTCCATGCTGGCTTTGAAAAGCGCGAGTAAATGCGTCTGGTGAATGATAACCATACTTCATGGCAACATCAATCACTTTGATGGTACTGTTCTGCAATTCAAAAGCTGCAAGCGTTAGACGTCTGCGGCGGATATATTCATGAAGCGAAATATCTGCCAAGTAAGAGAACATTCTTTTGAAATGATAAACAGAACAACAAGCACGTCTTGCTAACTCTTGTTCGTCGATTTCATTCTCCAAATTCAAATCGATGTAGGCTATCGCCCTATTCAAATTTTCGAGCACATTCATCCAATGACCTCCCTTCCCTTCTAGAGTAGCAGAACTAATTTCAAGGTATCCGACTCATTCAGTTCAACTATTGCAGGGGGAACTTCACTCATTACTAGTAGAAAGCTCCTGAAATAACGTTCCTGACTGACGTATTATTGTTCCAAACCATAACTCCAGCGGAATGGAACCGGGTTTTCGTTGACTTCTTGAAGGTACAATTCAATGCTTTGTTTTAATTCGTCTTTGGATTTGACACGAAGATGTCGAAGGACTTGTTTGGTCATTTTCGCAAAAAAACTCTCAATCACATTCAGCCAAGAACCATGTTTGGGGGTGAAAATAAA